>NZ_PTIS01000042.1 GCF_002934235.1 Clostridium algidicarnis DSM 15099 | reverse complement strand
ATCCCCGAAGGAATAGCTTCGCTCGACTTGCATGTGTTAAGCACGCCGCCAGCGTTCGTCCTGAGCCAGGATCAAACTCTCAATTTAAAAGTATACTCCAAATCTTCGATTTGGCGTAGACTTTTACTCCTCAGCTTTGCTGAGTGAGTTTCCATTTTCAGAATATCTGAATCTGAATTCTCTAAGTAAGTTTAATCTACTCAATTACATAATTCAAAAGAATTGCTGGTCTTTATATATCTTTTCTGTTCAATTTTCAAAGATCATAATTATATAAAGTTAATTATCTTTATTAACAACCTTCTTATAAGTTGTGTTCAACAAGACAACGTAGTAATTATAACATCATAAATATTTATTTATTCACACTTAAACCCTGTTATACGAAGTTATATGTTTATAGCTCATCATATCTCCATTATGTTTATTTTATTATAGTTAGACACACCCGGTAGGGTTAATCTATATTATTTGTGTTTTTTCTTATAAATCATAACTTTTTTATATTTTACTTATACTATTCATGTTCTTTTTTCTATATCTTTTCATGCAGTTTAAAAGTTTTCAACCTTGATCTTTTTCTATTGTTATTGTGAATTCCTTGATACTCAATTAACGCTTACTTTATTATCTATTTTGGATAACTAAATAATCTCAATATTGATTAATATCAACATAAAATACTTATCACTTGGTATTTGCCATTATATCTTCATTTAGATTATATATAATTTTTAAATAATTTACCATTAATACCATTTTGTCAAGATATCATTATTTTATGATAAAACCTAAGGTAATAAAATCTATTCATCTTACACTTATAGAAAATAAGATAAACTAATGATTTTTATTAAAATTAATTTTTAACCAAAAAAAACTACAAACTTAAGTCTGTAGTTTTTTTGGTGGAGATAAAGAGACTCGAACTCTTGACCCCCTGCGTGCAAGGCAGGTGCTCTCCCAACTGAGCTATACCCCCAGGTTTGGTGGACCTTCAGGGACTCGAACCCCGGACCTACCGGTTATGAGCCGGTTGCTCTAACCAACTGAGCTAAAGATCCTTGTTTTCACCCGGCGACGACTTACTCTCCCACAAGGCCTCCCTTGTAGTACCATCAGCGCTTTAGTGCTTAACCATCCTGTTCGGAATGGGAAGGG
>NZ_PTIS01000041.1 GCF_002934235.1 Clostridium algidicarnis DSM 15099 | reverse complement strand
TTGGATTGTCAATACTTTTTAAAACAAGTTTTATTCGGACATCTTTGATTTATATTCTACAGGTGTCATGTAGTTTAATGATCCATGTATTCTATGATTATTATACCAATTTACATAATTAAATAATTCCATTTCTAATTCTTCAAAGCTACTAAATACCCTGTTATATGCAAATTCAGTTTTTATTATTTTATATGTTGCTTCTGCAACAGCGTTATCATAGGGACACCCCTTTTCGCTAAGAGATCTTTTTATGTTGAATGTTTCTAAGATTTCATCTATAATCTTATTTTTAAACTCATTTCCCCTATCAGTATGGAATATGTTTATATTACTCAAGTTACAGCTGGCTTTTAAAAAAGCATCATAAACAAGCTGTGCATCCTTGTGTTTACCGGCTGAGTAACTTATTATTCCTCTGTTATGTAGGTCTATAAGTAGGCATATGTAGTTCCATTTACCGGCTACATTAACGTAAGTTAAATCGCTTACTACAACATCTAAATTATCTCTATTTTTGAATTCTCTATTAACTATATTTTCTACTTTATCATTGTTGCATTTAGATTTATGTACCTTGAATTGCTTAATGGTATAATTTGATACTAATCCATAGGTTTTCATTATGCTACCTATTTTAGCTCTTGAAGCTGTAATGCTTTCACTTTCTAAAATTGCTTTTATTTTTCTTGTACCATAATTATTCTTGCTGTCTTTAAATATTTTAATAACCTTGTTTTCTAAATCAGTGTTATGTTTACGTGTTTTCTTTTTATAGTAAACTAATGCTCTTGGAATATTTAGTGCTCTGCACATTGCGCTGATAGTGTATTTATGCTTATTAGCTAGTATAATCTCTATTTTCGTGCCATTATCAGCGCTGCTTGCTTTAAAATATCATTTTCCATCTCTAATCTAGCATTTTCTTTTTTTAATCTTAACAACTCATTTTCAGAGTCGCTTCGGTTATCATTGGCCTTAAATGAACCTGTATTACTATAGTCTGATATCCATTTACTAATTGTAGATCTAGCAACATCATACTCTTTAGCTATTGTTCCTGCGGACTTACCACTATTATTAAGAGCTACAATTTGCTTTTTAAATTCTTCTGTATAATTCTTACCTTTTCTTCCCATGATATATACCTCTTACTTTCATTTATTTTTATATTATATCATGTCCGAATATTTATTGTATAGCTAATTATAACCCATCCA
>NZ_PTIS01000040.1 GCF_002934235.1 Clostridium algidicarnis DSM 15099 | reverse complement strand
ACAACAATTATATCAGAAAAGAGGGGGTCATTGTTTTTTTAGGTTTAAAATAGAACAAACCCTTGCAATAGCAAGGATTGAAATAAATAAAACAAAGGTAGTGTTAACACTACCTGTAAAATAAAGGGGGATGCATTATGAAAATTTATATTAGTGCTGATATTGAGGGTATAACTGGTGTTACTAGCTGGAGTGAAACAGAAAAAGGTCATAGTGACTTTGAAAGTTTTGCTCAGCAAATGACAAAGGAGGTGAGAGCAGCTGCAGAAGGAGCATTTGAGGCTGGTGCTACTGAAATTTATGTGAAAGATGCTCATGATAGTGCAAGGAATATTGATATAAACGAGCTTCCAGAGTATGTGACGTTACAAAGTGGATGGTCAGGAGACCCTATGTGTATGGTAAGCGGGTTGGATAGTAGTTTTGATGCAGCTTTATTTATAGGATATCATTCTAGAGCAGGAAGTGGGGACAGCCCCCTAGCTCATACTATGGATACAAGTTTAGAGTATATAAAGATAAATGGAGTTTATGTAAGTGAATTTTTGATTAATTCATATGCGGCTGCTCTACATGGCGTGCCAGTGGTTTTTGTAAGTGGTGATAAAGGGCTTTCAAACGAAGTAAGAGATGTGAATCCAAAGATAGCTACATTTTCAGTAAAAGAAGGCATAGGAAAATCGGTGATTAGCATACATCCTAGAAAAGCTATTAAAGAGATAAAATCTATAGTAACATCTACTTTAAAATCAGATTATAGCTTATGTAAGGTTGAACTTCCTGAAACATTCGATGTAGAAATAGCCTATCAAAACCATGAAATAGCTTATAAAAATTCATTTTATCCAAGAGTAGAGCTACTTAGTTCTAAAGCAATTGGATATAAAAGTGATGATTATTATGAGGTTCTTAGAATGTTTAATTTCCTAACATAAGCAAATAATAAAAATTATTAACTAAAGAATAATGAAACTATTAAGTATTTATATTAAATTAATGAATTAAAGTTGTAAATAAAGCTACTCAATACAAAAGCTATTGAGTAGCTTTTGTATTGTTGTCATTTTAGATATTTATAGGTGAGGTACTAAAAGGTAGCATGACTTTAATTAAGAAGTAAATTGATTATAAGTTAGAGTATAATTTTAGTAGGCAGAACTAGTATAAAAAACTATATAAATAAAAGGAGATGCAAAAACATCTCCCCAATACATAAATTATCCATT
>NZ_PTIS01000039.1 GCF_002934235.1 Clostridium algidicarnis DSM 15099 | reverse complement strand
GCGGTATGTATCTTATATTCTTTAGATTTCGTACCCTTTTTATTAACCGCGGAAGCGGATAAAGGTATTTCACGAATTACAGTATCTATAACGCCCTTCGGTATAATGTTTTTATAGATTTTATCCAAGGTACTAAATAATCTATTGCTAAACTTTTCTGCTAAAATTTTAGATAAGTTATCTGCTCCCTGAATAGACCAACTCATTTTCCTGCCTTTCATTCTATGCGCTAAAACATCGCAAATATTATGTTCCATAGTCCCTAATTGCCTATATTCTACCCCTTCGGGTGCCGTAGGCATAGTTATATTGTCTCTTAATTTATATGGAACTAGCCCCTCTTTATTATGCACAAAATAGTCATATAGCTCTGTAAGCTTTTTAAAAACAACTTCATCTTTATTATTTTCTATCATCATGTTAACAATTAATTCTAATCCTTCATCAACTTTTCCTTGCCTAAATAACTTCAATAATACTTTCTGTTCTTTTTTATCACTTACTTTTCGAATAATTGCTTGGCTTATATGAAATGGATCCAGTTGAAAGTGTATGTCTTGATCTTCACAGCTTGCTTTTATCCACTTTGCGCCATCTCCATTTAATATCCTAGTTTCTATTTCATCAACATTATATTTTTCAGCAATGGTTGCTTCCGCAACCTTTTTAAAATGGCTAGAACTATTAAAACTTGCACAAACAGTTTTATCAATAACAACATATTCTTTTTTACTGCCTGGACGCAACTTCCATCCTGTATAAGATACTGCTAATTTAAGTTCTTTTTTTCTATTCTTACCCTTTGGTCTATCCTTTCCCTGAATGGATAACCACACCCCGTCTTGCTCTTGAAATAGCACTGGTACTTCCTTTTGGCCTTTCAACGCACCTTTTTCATTTAGTTCAATCTTACGCTTTTCTAGTTCATTTATTTTTTCTCCAACCATTTGAACTATGTTCCAAACTCCTTGAGCACTAATTTCCTGATTACACATTGTTTTTATATTTTCAGCTGTTTTTCTAAAAGATACTTCTGACACGTTGGTTAAAATAGTTTCTACAAGATTTATAGATACATTCCCTATAGTGTCCATGCCTAGATACTCATCTAAAAGAAACTTAGTGGCTGTTTTACCATCTTCAAGTTCAAACTGATAGATACGTCTTGAATATTCAACATCCCCCATAATCGTTCTTAAACAAGTCTTTTTAAGTCCCTTATTTCTATATACTTTAATATCTCTTTCTTTAAGTATCTTTTCATCTAAAG
>NZ_PTIS01000037.1 GCF_002934235.1 Clostridium algidicarnis DSM 15099 | reverse complement strand
TTCTACCGGTAAGTAGGCTAGGGAATCACTTCCCTAGCCCCTCATAGAACCGTACGTGCGGATTTCCCGCATACGGCTCCCCATATTATAATTTACAGAATATATGTAATTTCTTCTTTTAGTTTAAATATATTTACATATATCTTAGCTCTGGGTATATTGAAATATTTAATCAGTGTATTAAACGTCCCCCAATTATAGCTTCTTCTCTGACTTCTTCTATTTAGCCATTTAAAGGTTAATCTTATTATCAGATCCCTAAAGCTATTTAATTTATCGAAGTTATCAGTAATTCCATAATATCTATAATACCCAACTAACTTTTGTTTTAGTTTATTCATCAATAATGTAAGTGGTACTGTTCTATTATTTCTTAGCCATTCACTTAATCTTTTAGCACTTGCCCTTAATTTCTTAGCACTTGTCTTTCTTTTAACTCTAAAACTTCCATTTCTTCTGCAACTGCAATAGTGTGTAAATCCTAGAAAATCAAAAGTCTTATCAGTATATGATTTTAACTTTCATAATCTTTTAAACTTCCTATCATAGTATGCATTCTTACCAAAATATAATATTTTAGTTTTATCCTCAGCTATTTCTAGATTAAATTTATTTAGTCTATTCTTTAATGCTTCATAAAATGCTTTCGCTTCGTTTTCATATTGAAAACAGCATACAAAATCATCTGCATATCGAACTATATAAGCTTCACCTTTACATCTTTTCCTAATAAAATTATTGAACCATATATCTAAAACATAATGTAGATAGATATTGGCTAATGTTGGTGATATTATACCTCCTTGCGGAGTACCTTCATATACTTTATGAAATCTTCCATTCTCGATTATTCCAGCTTTTAAGAATCTACCTATATATCTTAGTAAATTCTTATCATCTATTCTGTGCTCTAGGAATTTCATCATCCATTTGTGGTCTACATTATCAAAGAAACCTTTTATGTCGGCATCAACCACATAATTTGTATTCTTTTCTGATAGGTACACATTTAGAATTTTAAGTGCATCATGGCAACTTCTATTTTCTCTAAATCCAAATGAGTTATCCATAAAGTCTTGCTCATAGATAGCTTTTAGGATTTTGTTAATAGTTAATTGAACAATTTTGTCTTCATAGGCTGGTATACCTAGCGGTCTTTTCTTGTTAGAGCCTGCTTTCTCTATGTATACTCGCCTTACAGGTTGCGGTCTATATTTGAAAACTTTCATTCTATTTAATAGGTCATCAATATTTCCCTCTAAATTAGCTTCGTATTCTTTCTTTGTTACTTTATCCACACCTGTTGCTTTATTACCACTTAATTCATTGTGACACATTATTAACATCTCTTTATTAACTAGATGTATCAATGAAGTAAACTTTTCCTTAGGTTTATTTCTAGCTATTTCTGCTATCCTATTAAGTTTTGTGTACATTTTTTTTTCTATCTCCTCTGTGTAAGATTTATGTTTCCCTTTCATAGGTCTATAATATGTTACACCCTTCCCTCCATGGTCATTACTCACTTCATTGGTACTATGATGTAATCCGACTACTCACTACCTTTTGGATACCTCTGTTTATTAGACATTGTTTTCCATACTCTATTTTAGAGAATAGTGAGTCCTCCCAAGTTGACGTACTATACCGATGTATACCATGCTATACCTTAGAACCGCGGGAAAGTATATGTATTCTTGCAATAACGACTACGCATATTCTGACTTCTAGGACCCCGAGACTATCGTCCTTTCCGGTTTTCTCAAAATTTCGCGGCTATTAGTTTCAGCATTTGCTTATGGCCTGGTATCTCGTTTGTCTACACTTAACTTATTACATCACTATAACAAGCCCAAGACTAACTAATGACTGGTTGCTAACCTTTGTCATGCAGGATTC
>NZ_PTIS01000036.1 GCF_002934235.1 Clostridium algidicarnis DSM 15099 | reverse complement strand
CAGGTGCGACAAGAAGTCGCGTAATATATTGTCGAAAGACTACCCTATCCATTCGGGGTAACTCTATCGTGACTAGCGTGAATGGTAACGCTCGGGTTAGAAAGCTCACGAGACAATGTGGAAGTTCGAATAGCCTAAATTGGGACAACTGCTAGAGTAAGAATGCTATGGAGAACGTAAAGTGAATCATTGTAGGAATCGTTACGCTGGAGAAAGCGAAATAGGCTGAAACGCTTTGACCAAAATGGTGAGGAGTCTAGCAAAGGCGGACTGGCAAACCAATGCGAATGGATAAAGAACTCCCGGTTTAAAGATGACTCCTAAGGCACTCACAATTATATATTACGTGGAACTTGGTAAACCCTATATGTTCCTCTACCAAGAGGTATCTAACCGCAAGGGGCGAAACGACATAGAGGGCAGAAGAAAAGGATAAAAAGCGAATGTTGATTTTGTAATGAAAACAGATAGGGGCTCAAACTTTGCCCTAACCCGAAAGGGTGCAGACTTATCCTATGGTATTTCTTAGCAGGAAAGGATTATATATTTATGAATTTTAGTAATTCAACGACGGATAAAACCGAGAGACTAAAAGACGCCAAATCACTTGCCTTTCAATGGGAAACTATTGACTGGAAACAAGTTGAAAACGATGTTAATAGACTACAAACCCGAATCGCTAAGGCAACAGTAAGTGGAGATAACAATAAAGCCAAAAGATTACAATATCTATTAACCCACTCTTTTTCGGCTAAAGCTTACGCTGTAAGAAAAGTAATAACAAATAAGGGGAAAAATACACCAGGAGTAGATAAGAAACTATGGTCTACCTCTGCTTCAAAGATGAAAGCAGTGCTTTCTCTCACTGATAAAAACTATAAAGCAAAACCTTTAAGACGAGTATATATTGCAAAAAAAGGCAAAAATCAAAAACGCCCATTAGGTATACCAACAATGTATGATAGAGCAATGCAAACCTTATACGCACTAGCACTTGAACCAATCGCAGAAACAAAGGGCGATTCTATTTCCTTTGGATTCCGTCGTGGAAGAAGTGCAAAAGATGCTTGTGAACAAATATTTTGTGTATTAGCTAGAAAATGCTCTCCGACATGGATACTTGAAGGTGATATTAAAGGTTGCTTTGATAACATCAACCATGAATGGTTACAAGAAAATATATCAATGGATAAAAGTATTATGAAGCAGTTCCTAAAATCAGGATATATATATGAAGAAAAACTATTTCCGACAGAAACAGGCTCGCCACAAGGTGGAGCTATCTCTAGTATATATGCAAATATGACATTAGATGGACTAGAAAAAGTGATTCAAGACAAATACCACAGAAATTCAAAAGGTAAAATAGAGAATCACTATAGAGCCAAAACTAAAGTGAATCTGATTCGATATGCTGATGACTTTGTTATCACTGCAAACTCAAAAGAAGTTGCCGAAGAACTTAAAACTACTGTTAGTCAATTCCTTCAATCAAGAGGACTCACACTATCAGAAGAAAAGACTATGATTACACATATTGACAAAGGATTTGACTTTCTTGGCTGGACATTTAAGAAATACAAAGGGAAATTAATAGTTAAACCTTCTAAAAGCTCAATTAAAAACATAATTAGAAGATGCTCCACAATAATCCTGAAAGAGGGAAAAGCTAGCACTCAATCTGATTTAATACGAAGGCTTAATCAAGTCATAAGAGGTTGGACGAATTATCACAAACACGTTGTTGCTAGCAAAGCTTTTTCATATATTAATAACACCCTTTATCACCTATTACAGCAATGGGCAAAACACAGACACCCTAACAAGAACAAATGGTGGCGGTTAAATAAATATTGGCACGAAAAAAACGTAAAAAGATGGCTTTTTACGACGGACGATTACAGTCTAATTAATTTGAGGCGGATTAAAATCGTTAGACATCCAAAACTTCAGATTTCAAAAACACCATTCTTAGACAAGGACTATTTTGACCAAAGAAAGATAAAACTGCATACACTTGTTGCCGCCTGAAAAGGTGAAGAAATGCTTGAGCCGTATGAGCGGGAAACTCTCACGTACGGTTCTTAGATGAGGGAAAGGGAGAAATCCCTTTTTCTTAATCGATT
>NZ_PTIS01000035.1:1651-3032 GCF_002934235.1 Clostridium algidicarnis DSM 15099 | reverse complement strand
TTCTTTCAAAACTGCATATGGTTTAAAATAATTTGGTCAAGCCCTCGACCTATTAGTATCAGTCAGCTTAATACATTACTGCACTTACACCTCTGACCTATCAACCTCGTGTTCTTCAAGGGGTCTTACTAGCTTACGCTATGGGAAATCTAATCTTGAGGTGGGCTTCACGCTTAGATGCTTTCAGCGTTTATCCCGTCCCGACATAGCTACCCAGCAATGCCACTGGCGTGACAACTGGTACACCAGAGGTCAGTCCATCCCGGTCCTCTCGTACTAGGGACAGCTCCTCTCAAATTTCCTACGCCCGCGACGGATAGGGACCGAACTGTCTCACGACGTTCTGAACCCAGCTCGCGTGCCGCTTTAATGGGCGAACAGCCCAACCCTTGGGACCTACTTCAGCCCCAGGATGCGACGAGCCGACATCGAGGTGCCAAACCTCCCCGTCGATGTGGACTCTTGGGGGAGATCAGCCTGTTATCCCCGAGGTAGCTTTTATCCGTTGAGCGATGGCCCTCCCACGAGGTACCACCGGATCACTAAGCCCGACTTTCGTCCCTGCTCCACTTGTAGGTGTCGCAGTCAGGCTCCCTTCTGCCTTTGCACTCTTCGAACGATTTCCGACCGTTCTGAGGGAACCTTTGGGCGCCTCCGTTACTTTTTAGGAGGCGACCGCCCCAGTCAAACTGCCCACCTAACAATGTCCGGCACCCAGTTTCATGGGTATCCGTTAGAACCTCAGTACTGTCAGGGTGGTATCCCAAGGGTGACTCCACTGAAGCTGACGCCCCAGTTTCTCAGTCTCCCACCTATCCTGTACAGACAATACCGAAATTCAATGCTAAGCTACAGTAAAGCTCTACGGGGTCTTTCCGTCCAATCGCGGGTAGCCAGCATCTTCACTGGCACTACAATTTCGCCGGATTTGCAGTTGAGACAGTGCCCAAGTCATTACGCCATTCGTGCGGGTCAGAACTTACCTGACAAGGAATTTCGCTACCTTAGGACCGTTATAGTTACGGCCGCCGTTTACTGGGGCTTAAGTTCATGCCTTCGCTTGCGCTAAGCATTCCCCTTAACCTTCCAGCACCGGGCAGGCGTCAGCCCCTATACTTCAGCTTTCGCTTTAGCAGAGACCTGTGTTTTTGCTAAACAGTTGCTTGGGCCTATTCTCTGCGGCCTACTTGCGTAGGCACCCCTTCTCCCGAAGTTACGGGGTCAATTTGCCGAGTTCCTTAACTGCAATTCTTCCGATGGTCTTAGGATTCTCTCCTCATCTACCTGTGTCGGTTTGCGGTACGGGCACTACTTTGCTCCCTAGAGGCTTTTCTTGGCAGCGTGGAATCAGATACTTCGGTCAAAATGACCTTCCCCATCA
>NZ_PTIS01000035.1:0-1524 GCF_002934235.1 Clostridium algidicarnis DSM 15099 | reverse complement strand
CCAGACTCCCTAAGTGCTTAGACTAGCATCCAATAGCTAGCACATCTTATCCTCCTGCGTCACCCCATTGGTAATAACGCTACATAGTGGTATCGGAATATCAACCGATTGTCCATCGCCTACGCCTTTCGGCCTCGGCTTAGGTCCCGACTAACCCTGGGCGGACGAACCTTCCCCAGGAAACCTTAGATTTTCGACCACTAGGATTCTCACCTAGTTCTCGCTACTTATGCCAACATTCTCACTCCTGTACCGTCCACCGCTCCTTTCGGTACGACTTCAGCCAGTACAGGACGCTCCTCTACCGCGTACATAAATGTACACCCATAGCTTCGGTGATAGATTTTAGCCCCGAACATCTTCGGCGCGGGATCTCTCGACTAGTGAGCTATTACGCACTCTTTTAATGAGTGGCTGCTTCTAAGCCAACATCCTAGTTGTCTTTGAAATCCCACATCCTTTTCCACTTAATCTATACTTTGGGACCTTAGCTGATGGTCTGGGCTGTTTCCCTTTTGACTACGGGCCTTATCACTCGCAGTCTGACTGCCGGACTAATAGTATGTGGCATTCGGAGTTTGATAGAGTTTGGTAACCTATACGGCCCCTAGCCCATTCAGTGCTCTACCTCCACTACTCATATCCGACGCTAGCCCTAAAGCTATTTCGAGGAGAACCAGCTATCTCCGGGTTCGATTGGAATTTCTCCGCTATCCACAGCTCATCCCATGGTTTTTCAACACCAATTTGGTTCGGTCCTCCACAGAATTTTACTTCTGCTTCAACCTGGCCATGGATAGGTCACCCGGTTTCGGGTCTACGACATGCAACTATTTGCCCTATTAAGACTCGGTTTCCCTTCGGCTCCGTACCTTAAGTACTTAACCTCGCTACATATCGTAACTCGTTGGCTCGTTCTACAAAAAGCACGTCATCACACACATAAGGTGCTTTGACCGGTTGTAGGCACACGGTTTCAGGTTCTATTTCACTCCCCTTCCGGGGTTCTTTTCACCTTTCCCTCACGGTACTTCTTCACTATCGGTCATCAAGTAGTATTTAGCCTTGGGAGGTGGTCCTCCCTGCTTCCCACAAGGTTTCACGTGTCTCGTGGTACTCTGGATCAGATCTTAGGCCTTCTTCTTTCGTCTACGTGGCTATTACACGCTGTGGCTCAACTTTCCAGTTGTATTCGACTAAAATACCGCCATATTAATGATCTGTCCACAACCCCAGAAATAAATTTCTGGTTTGGGCTCTTTCCCTTTCGCTCGCCGCTACTTAGGAAATCGAATTTTCTTTCTCTTCCTCCAGGTACTTAGATGTTTCAGTTCCCTGGGTGTACCCTTATATACCTATTTATTCAGTATACAATACATGGGGTTTACCCATGTGAGTTTCCTCATTCGGAAATCTTCGGTTCACAGCCTATTTGCGGCTACCCGAAGCTTATCGCAGCTTATCGCGTCCTTCGTCGGCTCTTGATGCCAAGGCATTCGCCATGTGCCCTTTGTAGCTTGACCT
>NZ_PTIS01000034.1 GCF_002934235.1 Clostridium algidicarnis DSM 15099 | reverse complement strand
GTTTTGTAAGTTGTCAACAAGTTTTTTAGAATCTTTAATGTTCTTATACTATGTAGTCAACTTTTGGTGAATCTTGTGCAACTCTCTCGAGTGCTTACTTATAATAACATGATATTATAAGTAAGCAGCTATCATTATATCTAATTTACACTGATTATAGTATTATATCGTCTATTTACTATTATTTTAGCCTTATTCCTTAGAATGATACACTAGGTAAAGTTTTCTTTCAATCTTCAAGTAAGCCTTGTCCTGTCTTCGTTTACAATACAATATGTTAATCCATTTTAAATTCTATATATGCCAAAATCGGATAATATATAATTAAACACATCTTCAATCAGTTTTGTATTAACAATTAATTTAGTCTCTATATCTGATGATTGATGTTTAAGTAGTTCAACTGATGTAAGCTGATTTGTTTGATAAGATACTCCAGCCGGTGTAATACCTAAAACTTCTGCAATCTTTTTATTTGAATTTACACCAGAATGAATTAATGTAAGTATTTTAAACCTACTAGGGTCGGCTAAAGATTTCATTACTTGTTGTCTTCTTTCATTATTAAATGAGTCATTTATATTTTTATGTTTAAAATACTCTGGAAGATAAATTCCTGTAGCAAGAATTCTTTTGTTTCCAAATACCTCTGATATAAATAGATGTGCATTCATGTAAATAACATAATGCTCTGTATCCTCGAAATCTATAGAATCAATAAGCTTTGAAGAAACATATTCATCAAGCATATCACGATAAAACCTTTTAGGTTGCTCCTTTATCATTTTAATTATGGATTGCATTTTATCTTTACTTCTTTCTATAAGAACATCTTCATACCTATTAAAAATCGGATATAACTTTTCAAGTAGTTTTCTTATATCTATAAGTGTTTTACTTGTAGATTGAATCATACTTAATAAGTTCCATTTACCTCTAGAATCAGTATTTACACTCTCCACAATACTATAATCATCCTGGTTGTTATAATCATTAAATCCTATATTAAAGTTACTAAAAACAAGCTTTTTAAATTCATATTTTGTAATGGACTCTAATTCTTTAAAATAATCATATATGTTGTTAATCTGTTTTTTATCGTCCAAGTAAAAATATAAATTTAGAAACAGATTGTACTCAGGGCTAATATACTTATCAATTTCGGATTTGTATAATTTAATTTCATTTAGGTAAGAATTAACTGTATTAATATAATAAGTATCAGTTATTCTATAGGCTAATGAATTAGTATCCTCTATCTCATCCATTTCTAAATTAAAAGATTTTAGAAAATCTAATGCCTTTGCCTTTTCTATATCACATATCATTGCTTAATACCTCCTAAATCCTATATAATCTCTACAACTCCATCTAGTCGCTCTTTTATTTCCTCACTTAAATGATGTGAAATCATTATAACCATTGAATCCATGTCTAAAATAAAGTTTTCAATGAAACTAGTAGTTACCTTGTCAAGATTTGCTGTTGCTTCATCCATAATTATTACATTCTTTTTTCTAGCTATAGCCCTAGCTAAAGCAATCCGTTGTTTTTGACCACCAGAAAGGTTTTTCCCATTCTCAGTAATCATATAATTCAAATCTAAACTTTCAAGCTTAACTGCTTTCATAATCTCCAATACTTCCCCATCACTTAAAGACAAATTCATTTGTATATTATCTTTAATGGTATCATTAAATAAATAGGTATTTTGATTTACATAGGCAATATCATAGAACAAAATGAGATTCTTCTCTTTTACCTTACCATTAATCATTATATCACCATGGTAATCATTAATTTCTCCTATTATTGCCTTTAACAAACTTGATTTGCCGCACCCGCTTTCTCCAAAAATAGCATACTTCTTACCATTTTCAAAATATATATTTTGATTAATTCTAACCATTTTCCCATCAAAATTAAAGCAAATATCTTTTGACTGGATCTCACTTACTTCAATTATATCCTCATTATCTTTTTCAATTGAATCTTTATTGTAAGCATTATTTGACATAAATATAGGTATCTCATAGGTATGATTATAATTAATCAGCTCATCAATATAACCCAACTTTTTTTGATAAAGTTCCTTACCTGATTTATAAAAGGTTTTATCCGCCATGAACTCCATTACAGAATCACCAAATCTCGGCAATAATCCTAGCACTGCAAGATAACTACCAAAACTCACTTTACCTTTAATTACAAAAAAAGATAATATTGCTAAAGCTGATATTGTTGTTAATGAGTTTACAAGCGTTAAAACTCCACTCATTAGACCTGCAAAGCTTTTCACTTTTACTACACAGCTTGCATATTTATGGCTTGCATCTCTTGATTTCTTTAAAAATACCGAGAAAGCCGTATTTTCAAGAAATGTATTAAATCCCTGCATTAACTCTCTTGTTTTATTCAAATATCTTTCTCTTTCCTGTTGCACTTTAATTATATAGCTTGATAAAGTGGATTGAAATAACATTGGTACAAAAGTCATAACTATTAATGATATTAATGCAATGATAACCATCGAATAATGAATTTTGAACAATGCAATTACAATGAAAACTGTCATTGTTCCTTTAGAAATTAACGAAATATACTTGTCAAAAACCAATTCTAAAACTTTTGGTACATCATTTACGTAAAGCGATGCGTGTTCTCCAGATTCTTTACACATAAAATCTGAATACGTTTTCTTTGAAATTGACCTATCAATCTTGCTATTTATATCCATAGTCAAATAGTAATTAGCAACATACTTACAACGCTGATCCAAATACAGTAATAATGCATTGGCCATATAAACACCTAGAATGATCAAAATATTTCTAATCAAAGCGTCCTTTGAATCAACTACTAAAAGAGACAATACATAGGAAGCTAATACCTGTGACATTGAATACATAATTGTGATAGTAATAGAAAGCTTTACTGAATTAAACTTTAATAATTTCATAAGACTCCTCCGCCCTCGTTAAGTCATTACTTAATCTTATTCACTTAGTACTTAATGTATCCCTTATTATATCTTTTGTCAATGATCCGCAGCCCTATATTTTAGCAAATTACACCTGGTACTACCATTCACCATCAATAAGATATCTGTTATCTTTTTGTGGATCAATAGTAGTCATATATATAAATACAAAAAACATTATTAAAAAGATAAATAAAATTTAAACCAAATAAAAGCACACTTATAAATAAGTGTGCTTTTGGTGGCTTACCGGGGAATCGAACCCCGGACACCATGATTAAAAGTCATGTGCTCTACCAACTGAGCTAGTAAACCTTGTTTTCACCCGGCGACGACTTACTCTCCCACAAGGCCTCCCTTGTAGTACCATCAGCGCTTTAGTGCTTAACCATCCTGTTCGGAATGGGAAGGGGTGTTACCACTAAGCCATAATCACCGGAT
>NZ_PTIS01000033.1 GCF_002934235.1 Clostridium algidicarnis DSM 15099 | reverse complement strand
CATAGTAGATTTTGATACGCCATATTCACCTTCTAATTCAGTGAGGGATTTATTTCCCATATTGTACAAGTCTACAATCTGTTTTTTAAATTCTTTTGTGTATCTTTTTTGTGGCATTTTTGAACATCTCCTTCTTATTAATTATATTTTACTTTGTTCAACTTTTCGTGTCCACAATTATATACTAGCACCAACATAGGTTAATTGCTGTTCCTAACTATGTGACGAACTTCTTTTTTGTTCCAGGAACATAATATTCTGTTCCAATGTGATGTTTTTGTTCCAAACTCACGCCAACGAATTAGCCGTATTATGAAAGAGCAAGGAATTGTTTCAAAATATACTATTGCACAATATAAATCTCAAAAAGCAAAATGCAATGAATCTGAGATTGGTAATGTATTAAATCGAGAATTTGAACAAGATGAAGCATTGAAGGTCGTTGTTAGTGATTTAACTTATGTTCGTGTTGATTTAAAATGGCATTATACCTGCATTTTAGTTGATTTATATAATCGTGAAATTATTGATTACAGTTCTGGACCGAACAAAACTGCAGCTCTAGTTCAGCGTGCCTTTGCTTCGGTACCATACAATCTAAGCGAGCTCCAATTATTCCATACAGATAGGGGAAATGAATTTAAAAACCAATTAATTGAGGCTGTACTCCAAACGTTTGGGATCGAAAGATCCTTGAGTGAAAAAGGATCCCCCTATGATAATGCAGTAGCAGAAGCTATGTTTAAAATAATCAAAACAGAATTTATTAATGGTACCAATTTCCCTGACCAACAAGCACTTGATCTTGCACTTTTTGATTATGTCCATTGGTTTAATAATATTAGAATACATGAATCATTAGATTATTTAACACCTACTGAATATAAGTTGATGCACTCTAAATAATTTGTACAGTTTAGTGTTGACATTCCAAGGTATTTTTAGTATGCTTGTAAATAATACTTAGAATGAAGTGTTACTTTATGAAAGAGGAGATATTTTATCTCATTAAAAAAAGGGATATCATGAACACTTTGTTCTATTGTACCATTTTATACAATTAGTTCATTATAATATATATGATTTAACTGTTGTCTTAAGTATTTCTAAAATTTTTTAGGGGTGATATGTATGAATAACGGATATTTCAATAATGATTTTGATTCAATTTTCAGAAGAATATTCCAAGATATGCAAGAATCTGTCAATAGTGGTACTAAAAGATATTATATCAATGGCAAAGAAGTTTCTCCGGAACAATTAGCACAATTACGACAGCAGCAAGGTGGGAATTCTGCTGAGCAAAACGCGCATGCATTTCAACAATCTAATTCTCAAAGACAAAATGATGAAGGTAATTATTTAGATCAAATTGGCCGTAATTTAACACAAGAAGCACGCGATGGTTTATTAGACCCAGTAATTGGTCGTGATAAAGAAATCCAAGAAACTGCTGAAGTCTTAAGTAGACGTACTAAAAACAATCCTATTTTAGTTGGTGAAGCTGGTGTAGGTAAAACAGCTATTGTTGAAGGTTTAGCACAAGCTATAGTTAAAGGCAATGTACCATCATCTATTAAAGATAAAGAAATCATCTCAATAGATATTTCTTCCTTAGAAGCTGGTACACAATATCGTGGTGCTTTTGAAGAAAATATTCAAAAATTAGTTGCAGCGGTTAAAGAAGCGAAAAATATTGTGTTATTCTTTGACGAAATCCATCAAATTATTGGTTCAGGTTCAACTGGCAGTGATTCTGGTAGCAAAGGGCTATCAGATATTATTAAACCTGCATTAAGTCGTGGTGACATTTCAGTTATTGGTGCAACTACACAAGATGAATATCGGAATAATATTTTAAAAGATGCTGCATTAGCACGTCGTTTTAATGAAGTACTTGTTAATGAACCAAGTGCTGATGACACTTTTAATATTTTAAAGGGTATACGTGAAAAATTTGAAGAACATCACCATGTTGAACTACCAGATGATGTATTAAAAGCTTGTGTAGATTTATCCATTCAATATATTCCTCAACGTTTATTGCCAGATAAAGCTATTGACGTACTAGATATTACTGCAGCTCACTTGTCAGCACAAAGTCCCGCAATAGATAAAGTGGAAATTGAAAAGCGCATTGCACAATTACAAGATGATAAAAGTAAAGCCGTGAGTAATGAAGAATATAAAGAAGCTGACAAAATCCAAAAAGAAATTAAAGAACTAGAAGATAAACTAAAAAATAGCAATGTTGCACATAATACTAAAGCTACTGTAAAAGACGTTTTAGATTCAATTGAACGTTTAACTGGTATCCCTGTATCTCAAATGGATGCAAGTGATATCGAAAGATTGAAAAATATTAATAAGCGTTTAAAAGATAAAATTATTGGTCAAGATAGAGCTGTTGATCTTGTCTCTCGTGCAATTCGTCGTAACCGTGCTGGATTTGATGAGGGCAACCGCCCAATTGGTAGCTTCCTTTTCGTAGGTCCTACAGGTGTAGGTAAAACAGAACTTGCAAAGCAGTTAGCAATTGATTTATTCGGTAATAAAGATGCATTAATTCGCTTAGATATGAGTGAATATAGTGATCAAACTGCTGTATCTAAAATGATTGGAACAACTGCTGGTTATGTAGGTTATGATGATAATTCAAACACATTAACAGAGAAAGTTAGACGTAACCCGTACTCAGTTATCTTATTTGATGAAATTGAAAAAGCGCATCCACAAATCTTAACTTTATTACTACAAGTTATGGATGATGGTAACTTAACAGATGGTCAAGGTAATGTCATTAACTTTAAAAACACAATTATTATTTGTACTTCTAATGCTGGCTTTGGTGATGGAAATGAAGAGTTTGATGATATTATGGATGAAATGAAAAAATACTTCCGCCCTGAATTCCTTAACCGTTTCAATGGTATCGTTAAATTCAATCATTTAGGTAAAGATGCATTAAAAGACATTGTGAACTTATTACTAGAAGATGTTCAAAAAACATTAGATAAAAAAGGAATCACAATTGACGTTACACAAGATGTCAAAGATTGGTTAATTGATAAAGGCTACGACGAACAAATGGGTGCGCGTCCGTTACGTCGTGTTGTTGAACAAGAAGTACGCGACAAAATCACAGATTACTACTTAGATCATACAGACGTAAAAAATGTAGATATCGTACTTGAAAATGATGAAGTAATAGTTAAAGGTAAATAAACTCTTACACTAAATAAAGAAATTTATATTAAAAAAGAGTTTGGAATATAAATCAAAAACAGCAATAAGATAATTTCGTATTGAATTTTATCTTATTGCTGTTTTTATAATACCTCACTTTCCAAAGGTAATGGCTCAGCCTTAATCATCGACCGGTACTACTAACTTTCAGAAGTCTTGTCATAAAAAATCGCCTACTTGCTTTAATTTAACAATAACCTCCCTCATAGGAGTTGTCCAATCAAGTGTAGACAATTCAATGCTGCGATAGCCTATCCCTAACTTCCTTAATTCAATAATTTTCTCTTTTTGCTCATTAGTCATTTGCATTACCTCCAATCCTTTGATTGGTATCTAGTAATGCGATAGGAATATTGAAAAGTCAAGTTATAATACAATTAGCTAGGAAAAATATTAATTTACCCCACACCTGATATCCAACTCTCTATAGTCGCTTAAAATAGTTTTAGGAACAGCTTTTCATTTATAAAAAAGAGTTAGTTTCCTTTGTTTTTGTTATCATACTTTATATGCCTACGTTAAAGATCACGTTCAGCTTCAAGCAATGCTTTGATTTGATTCATAAACTGTTTCTTCAAGTAACCACTTACGTCTTTAATACCATTGATTTCCACCTATATTTTATTCTATATTAATTCAGATGTTTATACCAATGAACTTACGCTACTGTTTCTCAATTAAAAAGCATTAGCACACCGGCATGTTGTTGTGCCAGTGTGCTAATGTACTGTCTTTCACTACTCGATCATGATGCGTTTAGAGGTGTCGACCTGTTCCTTTTTAGGTACCTTAATTGTCAACACACCTTCTTCTAGTTTTGCCTGAACACTTTCTTCATTTGCATCTGCAAGGAATATGCTTCGTGACATCTGAGCATATTTTCTTTCACGATGAATATATTTTTTGTTTTTATCTTCAGAAACTTTGGATTGTCAATACTTTTTAAAACAAGTTTTATTCGGACATCTTTGATTTATATTCTACAGGTGTCATGTAGTTTAATGATCCATGTATTCTAT
>NZ_PTIS01000032.1 GCF_002934235.1 Clostridium algidicarnis DSM 15099 | reverse complement strand
TCCGCACGTACGGTTCTATGAGGGGCTAGGGAAGTGATTCCCTAGCCTACTTACCGGTAGAATAAAATGGAAAACTGCGCTTAAGCAGAAATATTAGCAATGACAATTAGCAAGAGGGAAACTTCGTCTCCATCTAACACCTCGGAGTACGCCAAGCAAGGGCGTAAAAGATAATGAAAGCGTAGCTTTCATTATTACTATATAGCAGGTGTGACCCCTGCATGATCAAGTGATTCTTAGACTCATGTGGAGTTTGCTTATAAGGAATACATCTCTCCATCAAAGTCTTAGAAGAACTTATCCAGGGGCGTAGCAGCCGTCATCCCCCACCTTGAAGAGTAGAGGGGTGTTACGGATGGTAGCCATCGGATAAAGGTTAGCAACCAGTCATTAGTTAGTCTCGGGCTTGTTATGGTGATGTAACAAGTTAAGTGTAGACAAACAAGGTACTAGGCCGCAAGCGAATGCTGAAACTATTAGCCACGAAATGTTGAGTAAAATGGAAAGGACGATGATTTTCGGGAATTAGAAGTCAGAACATAGATATTAGATATTGCTAGAATATATATGCTTTCCCGTGGTTCGAAGGTGTAGCATGGTATACAGTAATATAGTACATTAACACTGCAGCTTTAGAAAGAATGGAGTGTTTAGAGTTGAACGAATGAAAAGTTTTAAAAAATTTAAAGCAAGTATTAAGATATTAGGAAAATGGTTAAAGGATAATAGAACGCTAGCGTTTAAAGTGTTAATGAAGAAATTAAAGCAGAAATTAGTTGGATGTTATAGGTATTGTGGCTAAATATAAAGATCTTCAAATAGGTTTTTGCGAGATAATTTTGTGGGAGGGTGACGATATACAAAGAGAATGAGTTTTGAAAAGACAGATGGTATTATGTATAAACGGGTTATTTAAGCAAAGAAACTTATATATTCAATTCGCCATTTTTTTAAATATGCATATACTAATATTAAAAAATCAATGTGGGGTTAGAGTATTTACTATTTACAATAGAGCTGTTATAATAGAAGTATGAATTGGTGAGAGGGTATCACCAAGTAAAACAAAATAAGTCCCAATTGATGAATTGGTGAAAGGGTATCACCAAGTAAAACAAAATAAGTCCCATAAAAGAAAAACCTCCCTTGGGAGGGTTTTTTCCTATATAGGAGAAAGTTATGATAAGGTTAGATAAGAATCCAAAACATTTAACACAGTCATTTTATGATACTTACAAGCATTGTAATGAAATATTGAGCAAGGAAAAAAGACAATATTGTATTGCACTTTTCATAATTGATGATATTAAATTTGCTATACCTTTTAGGACTCATATAAAGCATAAATATTGTTATATATTTAAAAATTCGCCTCGCTCGGATAATTCAGGTTTGGATTTTACAAAAGCTGTAGTAATAACAGATGATAAATTTGTTGGTGGAGACACCATTATAGATAGCAAAGAGTATTCTGAATTTATTAATAAGCAGGCAGTGATTGCAAATCAATTTGAAAAGTTTATTAACAATTACAAAAAGTGGACAAGTGATCCAAGGTATTACAGAGCTGAAAAAACTATAGCATTTTCATCATTACAATATTTTCATAAGGAACTAGGGTTAAATAACTAGAAATTGCATATATTTATATTAGGGATGTTTTACATCCTTATGAATTAGGTTATACTATGTATAAGATGATTTGGTGAGAGGATATCACCAAGTAAAACAAAAAAAGTTCCAAAGCTTGAGTTTTGGTGAGAGGGTATCACCAAGTAAAACTAAAAAAGTCCCAATTGATGAGAAGGGTGTCCTAAGAGACATCCTTCTTTCGTATTCCAAAATAGCAAGTGAGTCCAGAAAATTACCAGGTACAAGCATTTCATTAAAATAAAACTTAATGAAATGCTTTTTTTAGTTTATTTCCATAATAAAAACCACAAAAATATATTAACCACACTTAAATAAATAGAAAAAAACAAGCCCCTTATAAGTCCCCTATAAAAAGATATAACCCCCTTATAAGGACATAAGACAATAATAACAATAAGAATAATAAAAAGAATATTAATAATAAATATAAAAACAAATAAAATATTATAAATATACTAGTAATAAAAATAAAGGTAAGGTTTAGTAATAGTAAATTTACTTTAAAAACAAAATCACTATTATTTTTAATATTTAGTAGAACTTTATTAATCTTTGCATACTTAATGGGCAGATGAATTACTATGTAGGGGGTATAAACATGGATGAAGATGGAAATGTTAATGTGAGGTTTTGGAGGGATAATTTTGTGATAATCAAGCTTATATAAAATGTTGTGGCAAGAGGATAACTTCTTCCATATCCAGCACTACGAAGTACAGGAAAATATCTCTATTACAAAATGGTAGAAGTAGCATCTATAGATTTGTTTAAAAAATATATAGATGCTTATTAGATAAGATCCTATGACGTATAGGTAAATTTAATTAATATGAACTTGCCCATTTTGCAAGATTATTCTTATTTAATGAGTTGAATTTACTTTTGAAATAAAGTGCATACTATTGCAATAAGTTGGTTAGCATAGATCATACATATCATATTTATCCATGTTATCACTGAATAACCCTCCATAAATAATAATTTCTTATATAGTTTAAAATATATTCTTATATGTTAATTTTATGATTGAATTTAGACTATAGTAATACCATAGAGGTTCAGTAAATTTAGGATGGTATACTGGACTTGGTGGGTTTATTTATGTTTTATAACCAAAATAATGATTTTAACAAGAGTAGGTTTTGAAAAATGATTTAATGTTTTATAAATGTAACATTGAAATGCATAAATCGGAATATTGAGGGTATAATAATAGACAATGTTACATAAGTGGAACATTAATCTTGACCTTTGCATATAATAAAGTATATGATATAGATGAAAGGGAGTGTTGTCATGAATGCAATTTTAGGGGCAAGAATTAGGGCTTTAAGAGAATATAAAGGATTAACACAGGAGCAAGTTGCAGAAAAAATGAATTGCACTAGACAAAAGTATGCTAGGATTGAGAAGGGTTTAATAGATATCTCATATGCTAGTATTGCTACTGTTGCTGGCATTTTAGAAGTTAAAGTAGAGGAAATAACATCAGCTGTAGAAGATAAAGAAGAGCAACCAATGTTTAGAAAAAATAGAGAAGTTCTTGGTGACGATAAGTACCAATTTATAAATGACATGATAGAAACTTTTTATGCTCATAGAAGCCTATATAATAGTATAAGGCAGGTAGACATAGATGGATAAGAAAAAGCAGCTCTCCATTGAGAAAATGGCAGATTTAGTTAGGGATGAATGTAAAGTAACTGATTATGGCTTTAATAATATATTTGAGGCAGCTGGAAAAATAGGATACAGAGTTATTAGATATCCTATAGGGAGCGACTCATTCTTAGGATTTGCTTTGATTAAAGATACAGAAAGAATAATTTTTACAAATTCATCATCTATATTGGCAAGAGAAATATTCACTATAGCTCATGAAATTGGGCATCATAGATTGCACTTGTCTGAGCTTGGGTTGACAGTAATTAAAGATGATGATTTTCATGAAACAAACGATTATGAGGTTGAAGCAAACTATTTTGCAGCATGTTTATTGATGCCACGAGATAAGGTTGAAAAATTTATTAGACTAGAATTAGAAGATAAAGAAGCAAATAAATGGAATGGATTAGATATTGCAAGAATACAAACTGAATTTAGTGTAAGTTATGATATGGCTCTTATAAGATTAGAAAAGCTTGGTTTAATAAATAGTAGCTTGAGTAATGGGTTAAAGATAGAAAAAGCAGAAAAAACAACTTCAAGATTATTAAACGCGATTAACGGCAATGTTGATTTATGTAAACCAGCTGAAGTAAAAAATGTACCACCAGATTATCTGCAGTGGGTAATTTCTAATTATAATGAAAAATTAATTCCGTTTACTAGTTTAGAAAAGGCTTTAAATTATTTAGGGTTAAAAGCAGAAGATGTTGCAGATATACCACAGGAGGAGATTGAGGAAGAATATAGTTTAGACGATTTGATTGGGAGGATGGAGTAATGGAGGCATCATTAGATACAAATGTTATTATCCATCTTTATAAAGCAAATCACCAGGATATATTATTTAGAAGATTTAAAAAGTTAAAGGTTTATACATTTATCCGCTACACAGAAATGAAAAATCATGCATCAATAGACATTATAAATTTATTTGATAGCAAGTGAGTCCAGCAAGGCATGTCCTCACAAGGAACCCAGGTACGCCAAGCAAGGGCGTAAACAATAAAGAGAGCGAAGCTTTCTTTATTACTATATAGCAGGTGGGAATCCTGCATGACAAAGGTTAGCAACCAGTCATTAGTTAGTCTTGGGCTTGTTATAGTGATGTAATAAGTTAAGTGTAGACAAACGAGATACCA
>NZ_PTIS01000031.1 GCF_002934235.1 Clostridium algidicarnis DSM 15099 | reverse complement strand
CCGTGGATTTCCCAAAGCGCACGTGCGGTATGGCGTGTAGATAGTCCTAAATTAACGTTGTATGTTAGGCAAAGTCCCATTACATGAGAAGAAAAATTTCTGAATCTTAGGGTAGTGGCACCTTTAGGCATAGAAGATAAATCAACGTCAAAATAATTAGTAGTAAACTCGCGGTAAATATAATGGAGTTTGAATTTGTGTTTATCTTTCTTGTATTCTTCTAGATCTTCTGATGAAAGTTTTGCAAGTGAGTTTAGGTAGAAATCACATTTTTTATTAACACATTTATGGACATAAAAGTTCTTGCGGTCTTTCTTTTTGCTTAGAGCATGTCCGCAATAAGGGCAAATGAAGAGCGCGGTCTTGAAATCAACTTTGTTTTTACTAAAATGCAAATCACAAACCTTGCAGCAAAGCTGCCCACGGCCACCTGCATTATCGTAGATATAATTGTGCGGAGCACCACAGCGAGGGCAGACAGTATCAGGTGCTACTGGATTCTTTCCGCGAGGATTTACTGGCTTTTTATCTTTACCATTAGCAAGTTTGTATTCATTTAAAAGTTGATTGTAATCAAGATGTTCAAATGTCTTAATAATCGGTAATTTATCTACAGTAAGTTTCTTGTATTTAGGACTTGTCATATCATATTTTGGAGCCTTTAAAGGTATGTTTTTCGCAATGAAAATAAGTAATTCATTTATTTGTGAAAGTAATAGTTGATTATATGTAACTAATATTGATATAATTGTACTCACAATGACACCTTACTTTTTGGAGATTTTTGTTGGGGTAGATTACAACAATTATATCAGAAAAGAGGGGGTCATTGTTTTTTTTAGGTTTAAAATAGAACAAACCCTTGCAATAGCAAGGATTGAAATAAATAAAACAAAGATAGTGTTAACACTATCATATTTAGAAAAGAGTTTGCAATATGAAAAATGTTCAAATATCAAAAGAGTTGTTTTTTAATCTGTTAGAATATCATTTATTGGGAAATGACGATGTTTTGGAAGAAATCGAAATTGAATTAAAAAATAAGATTGATAGATTGATGGATAGAGAATTATATACCACTTATAAAACTGCCAAAACCCAAACAGAACAAGAAAAAGCAAGGCAAGAGTACCTTGACAGAAAAGGCTATCACAAAGATTTTAGGTGGTAATTCTTTATCCCTATCAGCAAAATACAGGAGAGTGGCACTCTCCTGTCATTGCAATTAAGGAGGGAAACTATGGCAAAAGAAAAGTCCATACAGGAAAAAGCGTATGGAAATTATGAATATTAAAAATAAAAGTGAATATATACGTAGAATGGCTATCTATGGATATATGTTACAGCTTGATTTAGATGCTCTACAAAAGCCTTTAAAACTTATGGGGAACATCTCAAATAACATCAATCAAATTGCAACGAGGGTAAACAGTACAGGAAATTTCTATAAAGAAGATTTAGAGGAGCTTCAAGGCAGTTGCAGACAGCTTAAAAATGATATTGTTCCTGTTATCTTAGAGCTTTCAAAAAAGGGTGTTTAGCGATGGCTACAACAAAGTTAATTCCAATTCGTGGTAACAATGGGGCATCTGTTTTAGCAAGTATATCTGCAAGAAATGATTATTACATAAATCCCGATAAGACCAATGAAAAGCAGTATGTCATCAGTTATGAATGTGGTGTTGATACAGCAAGTGAGGAATTTGTTATTGCTAAAAATCTTTATACTAACCGTACCGGCAGAGCAAATACAAGCGGTAAGGGTGTGCTTGCTTATCAAATAAGGCAATCCTTTAAGCCAGATGAAATAACACCTGAACTTGCCAATAAAATTGGCTATGACTTGGCTATGGAGTTTACAAAGGGCAAACATCAATTTATTGTTGCTACCCATATTGAAAAGGCTCATATTCATAATCATATCTGTTTTAATTCCACCAACTTAGATTGCGACGGAAAGTTTAATAATTATAAAAACTCTGCTGAAGCTGTGCGAAAAATCAGCGACAGGTTTTGCAAAGAAAACGAACTTTCTATTGTGGAAAATCCTAATCTGAAAGGTGCTGACTATTTCGAGTGGCAAGAACGAAAAAAGGGTACAAGTTGGAAAGCCTTTATTAAACAGAGCATTGATGAAATACTACCTCACTGCAAGACTTTTGAGGAATTTTTACAAATATTGCAAAGACAAGGTTTTGAGGTTAAAATTGGCAAACATATTGCATTTAGACCACCGAGCGGCGAACGATTTTCAAGAGGAAAAACACTTGGAAATGCCTATACTGAAACAGCTTTAAAGGAGCGTTTGGGCAAGGCGAAATCCTATGCAGTTTTATTTGAAGATGATATAGGAAATCTTATAAAAGTTGACAGCGGCAAGGGCAAAGGTCTTGAAAACTGGGCGAACAAACAAAACCTTAAAACAATGGCAAAATCTTTTAATTTCTTAACGGAAAACAGCAACACTTCCCTTGAAGATTTAGAAAATCAAATTACAGAAAAATTTGATAAAATTTCAAATATCAGTGCTGATTTATGATGAATATCGCAAGGCAAAAGACAAGGAAACCTTCAAAGAAAATCATTATGGAGAGATTATTTTACATCAAAATGCAAAGAAATATTTTGATAAATTAGGTGTAAAAAAACTTGCAAAAATATCGGATTTACAGGTTGAATTTAAAGAGCTTAATGCAAAGAAAAAAGCTCTTTATGAACAGTATTATGAGCTAAAGGACAGCGTAAAACAATATCAGACCGTACAACGAAATTTAGAACAACTATTACCACAAAAGCAAAATAAAAAGTCTATCGGTTACGATAGATAAAGCAAGTCCACCTACCCTCGAAATTTTGAGAATAGGTGGACTTTTTTATGGGGTTTGGGAGCTCCCAACAAGCGGAAAGTATATACCTTTCCATTGCTTGCTAAGGGAGTAGGTAAAGGGTATCGTGTTTCACGCAGCGCTTGGGAAAAGCTCAATTTTCAATAGTATTTACTTAATCTACTTGTCGGTTGATTATAAACATAAATATAAAAATTATAAATAGAAAGTTAAGTGAGAAAAAGGCAAAGCATAGAGATGAAAATAGTTGTTGAGGATTTAAATAGTTTAACTTATTTAAAATCAACATTATGATATTGCTATTTATTTTGATTTTACTTATACAAGCTAAAACAAGTGTAATAACAGAGATAAAGATAGCTATTCTTATATAATTTTTTATTACCCCTAACTGCGTTCTATCGCTAATTTGAGCATCAATATTACTGCGTAATGATTCTAACAAAGGGCTTCCTATTAAAGCACTTATGCAAATAGCATACACAGCTAACGCAAAGGAAACAATAGAAATACAATCTGATGCTACATCTTCAAAATTAATATTAAGAAAAAAAGTTAAAATAAACACTGATACAAATGTAATAGTTGTTGTACATTTATGCTTTTTGTACATAACATCACCTTATTTTTTCCAAAAAAGCATCTCTAACCTCATCTTGATTAAATCTACTATTCTCATTTTTATTTGCCAATATTTCAATAGCTTTCATTATAGAAGAAAAATCAAAACTTGCTTCTACATCTTGGTCATCATATCCTACCAAAATAATACTTTCAAATTCACCGGCATTTTTCTTTATTTGCAAGTTTTTTAGAGCATTTTTCAATTCACCTATGCGCGAACCACCATATTCTACTTGCATTGTAACTTTTGAAGGACAATCAAATCCATAAATATTAGTGTGTTGTTGAAAAATAGAGTCCGGCATTCTGTTCATTATACTATCTTCTTGAACGAATTTTAAAGACTTTATCCGTTTTACTGTTTTTTGAAAATCTTCCAGAGACGCAAAGATGTTTTTGATAATAACTTCTTTTTGCAATGTGTCAGATATGTAGTACTTAACAAATCCTCGCTTATCTATATTATTCATATATAGTAGATTAGTATGCGTATCATAACAAATAAATAACTGCTTTCTTAATTCAACTTGAGATTTCGTTCTGGGGTTGGCTTCTTTTTCATCATTGTCCTTATTAAGTACAGTTTCATTATATAATTGAGAATTGTCATACTCGCAGTAAAGCCACAAGAATCTATCTTCAATAAATTCTTTATGAATTTCATATAAATCACTACCATAGTCTTTTATACAAGACAATCCTATTTCATATATTTTTCGAATATCATTTCTTTGTGGCGTTTGGCTATTTATTATAAGCTGACAATTTTTAAATTTCATTATTTTCCACCTCTTTAATAATATGATTAGATATATTTATTTAATCGAGAATATGTTCTTGAGCGGATTCCATGACTTGGTCTGCAAAATATCCATATATCCACATCGATTTTCTATTGGTATACAAAATCACATTTACAAATTTAGTCAGACACTATCGTTTTATTTTACAACATTATTTTCCACTTTCTCCTTATACATCTTCATAAGCTCTGCCACACATTCAGACTCGGTCATTTTGGTTGTAAATCCATAGGCTGACATAACAGCTCTGTCATTATCTTGATGTGCTTTTCTTAATTCTTTGGGCATTGTAAGCTCGTTGTACAAGTCAGCAAGGGAACTTCCTGGATACATAGCTCTTGCATCTAAAATTGCCTGTGCGGTTTGTTCAATTTTAGCTTTTTGTATGTCTGTTGGGGAACACCAAGGGAAGTTATTATAGACGACATCCTTTGAGTATCTATAGTCACTTTTTAACCTTCCACAAGTGATTTTCACCCAAGCCATATGCACGTTTGATGTCAAAATACCAAAATCGTAAATTGTAGCATTTGGAACAATTTGAACAGCATCAGATACAATAAAATTGGAATCTAAAAATCCTATTGGGATATATTTTCTTCTTTCGGAAGAAACACGAGGTATTATTATAAAATCCACATAATCTGGTTGTGTTATTTGAGCAAATAATGTTGGAGTTTCAGAAAATTTTCTTATTCCTGCGGCTATACTAGATAATCGACTTTCTTTACATTTCTTTACCCTATCTAAGACAAGAGGAAGTTTTGTTAATTCGTTTGGTTTTGCATCTTTTAACCACAAACACCAACGCTTTTTATTATTTATATACTCAGTTGCACCAAGTAGTGGTCTAATAAATTTTATAGCGTTAGGTTCTCTTTTAATAAAATCTTCGTAGTCATCGTTTTCTATAATTAAATTACCACCATCAGCTGGTTTGTTTCCATAAATCATTTTATTTACTTCATATAAGGGTTTGTTTCTGCTCTCTATTATTATGTTTTCACCATCAATTAAATAAGGGTTAATATTTTTGCATTTTACAAAATTATCATCAGAAAAGTACAAAAATTTTTCAACTCTATTAAAGTCTGCAAACCCAATAATCACACAATGTACAGCAGCTTTTTGGCTTACTTCACTTGTCCAGTTAAATGTTTTATAAGCAAAATTAATTTTAAAATCTAAAAATTTCCAAAAAGAAGATACCGTTTCTCCTTGTGTAATACTATTTGTGGAAACAAATCCGCACTCGATCCTACTTCCTTTTATTAAATCATTTGCCTTTTTATACCATGCACAAACAAAATCTAAGTTTTTAGTCTTAGGGAATATTTTAAGCATATTTTCCTTTTGTTTTATATCCATATATGTGAAACCTAAAAATGGTGGATTACCCATAATATAGTTCAATTTATGCTTAGGCACAATATCTTCCCATGGAGTATCAAGTGCATTGGCACAAACAATATTCGCATAGGACTTGAGTGGTAAGAAGTTAAGATTCATATGCACAATTTCCTCTGTCTGCTTCATCATTTGTGATTCGGCAATCCAAAGAGCAGTTTTTGCAACAATTGTGGCAAAATCATTGATTTCTATTCCATAAAATTGATGGATTTTTACTTGAATGACTCCCTCTAAATCAAGCATAGTTTGACCATGAGATAAGGCGAGCAGTATTTCATTTTCAAGTTTTCTGAGCGATAGATATGTTTCAGTCAAAAAGTTTCCAGAACCGCAAGCAGGGTCTAAAAATGTAAGGCTTGCAAGTTTTTCTTGAAAATTTCTTAATTTTAAATTTTTAGTTTTTTCTACTTTTGTTTCAAGAATCGTGTTAAATTCTGCTTTCAAGTCATTTAAAAATAAGTTATCAATTACCTTGTGTATATTTTGAATAGATGTGTAGTGCATACCACCAGCATGGCGAGTTTCTGGATTTAAGGTACTTTCAAACACCGCACCAAAAATAGTAGGGCTTATCTCGCTCCAGTCAAAATCCTCACTTGCATTTCTAAGTATGAGATTGACAATATCTTCAGTCAAATGGGGAATTTCAATATTTTCATCAGCAAACAAGCCACCATTTACATAAGGGAATGAGGCGAGTATGTCATCTTCATATGGGTCACGTTCTTCTGGTCTTTGATCTAATATTCTGAACAAATCAATCATTGCTTTTCTTGTATCTTTAATATGAAAAGATGCCAAGTAATCATGAAATTTACCATGCTTTCCAAATATCCCTGCATCCTCAGCATACAAACAAAACACAATTCGGACACAAAACATATTAAGGCTTTCTAATGTTTTAGGATTCGTTGGGTCCTTATATTGATTTATGAGTAAGTTATATAAATTCCCAACTAATTCACCGGATTTTATAGAAACTTCGGTTTCTTTTTTGATATGTTCATTTTCACTATCCACTAAAAATTGAAGTCTATATAATTCTTTTTCTAGGTTTTCAAGCAAAACAGATTGTGGTTCTCCCTGCGGTTTTTCCATATCATATATAAGAAATTCTTTAAAATTACAAGTAATAATAAATCGTGGATGTTTAGAGCGAGGCAAATCAACAACATAGCGTTTTGCCTGTTGGAATGGAGATAACAAACTGCCATCTGATTGTCTAATACCATCTCTCAGATTTTTGTTTTTACCTTTTTGTTCTATCAGTACTTTGGTACTATCAATATATCCATCAATAAAACCTGTGTTATTCATCATGACAGGGTCTTCAAATGAGATATATTCAGTTGGATTAGCTACACCCAACACATCTCCTAATAAATTTAGCCAAAATTTTTGACTTTCTGCTCGTTCTGAGCCTCTATCTTTCCAGTACTCTATAAACTGTTTTATAGATTGTTTATGCTCATTGTTAATCATATGTTAATCCTCTCTTGCTTGTCCGCTTACCACCCAAGCATCAACTTCACTTATTTTAAATTTCCATAATTTGCCCACTTTGTGGCAAGGAATTGTTGCTTTTCTTATCCAATTACGGATTGTTTCAACGGTAACACCGAGGTGTTGTGCAATTTCTTTTGTCGAAACCCAATTTTCAGGGAGTTTACTGTTATTCATATTTAATTCCTCCTAAGCTATCAATAAATATTATACAATATATATTGATATTTTCAAGTATTTAGCATAATTTAGTGGTAATATATCAAAATAGCACCTCAATTAAGAGATGCTATTTCTACCCAATTATCTATATGCTGACCTGCTATAATAAAGTTGTAACACCTGTGTATAGTTTGATAAAATAAAACTAATACAAGGAGATGTTGCTAATGTCAAACAATCATTATGAGCCTGAGCTCAAAGAAAAAGTTCTCCGCCTCTATCTGGAAGAAGGTCGGACGAAGAAAAGCCTTACCGAAGAATATCATCTTGGGCAAGGTACAATTACCTACTGGTTACAACAGCGCCGCAAAGAATGCCAAACAAATCCCAAAATCTAAGAAGAAAACGATTCTTATGAAGAAATCAAACGCCTACGAAAAGAACTTGCAGAAGCGCAAAAGGAAAATGCATTCTTTGCGAAGGAAATCGATTAGCTCAGTACCAGTTCATCCAGAAAAACAATAAGGAATTCGGCGTGAGATGGCTTCTTAGAAGATTCAACATTTATCCGAATGCTTACTATAATTACTTAAACCACAGGAAATATCAATATCACGAAGACAAAGCAAGGGTAGAGCAAAAAATTGTTGAAATTTATCATAAAAATAATGGTGTCCCCGGCTATCGGATGATGCATGATTATCTTGAACAGTGTAATATTAATTATTCTTGCATAACTGTTTACAAATATATGAAAGAACTTCGCCTACGTTCCATCGTTCGTAGAAAGAAACCTGATTATGTAAAAGGTATTGTACATAAGGCGTTTCCAAATCTTTTGAACCAAAACTTTAAAGTGGATGTTCCAAATAAAATATGGTGTACGGATTTCACGTATTTCCCTCAAAAAGATGGAACAATTCGCTATAACTGTACAATTATTGATTTATATGATCGTTCCGTAGTGGCAACACTAAATGGAAATCATATTACCACCGAACTGGCGATAAATACGCTTACAATCGCATTAAAAAGACATAAGCCAGAAAAAGGTATCATTCTTCACAGCGACCAAGGAAGCCAGGTGCGACAAGAAGTCGCGTAATATATTGTCGAAAGACTACCCTATCCATTCGGGGTAACTCTATCGTGACTAGCGTGAATGGTAACGCTCGG
>NZ_PTIS01000030.1 GCF_002934235.1 Clostridium algidicarnis DSM 15099 | reverse complement strand
GGGAAGAAAAGTAATACAAAAACTTTGTGGATTAAAAGGATTTGGAGATCTTAGCTACAATTAAGAATAAAAATGGGCATGGTAAATTATAAATACCTCATGTAAAATAATGGATAATAAATTAAACAAAATAGTTGCCCACTTTTACTTGACTCAAACAAAAGCGCACTCCACCTTTAAACTTTATGTCAAATAATATATAATAAAGAAGAATAAAAAATTAATTAATTAAGAGAATTAACAACAGTAACTAAAACTTTATAAAAGTTTATAAAACTGTATTGAATTTAAATAATGTTTATGTTGTAATGGGTTCAAGAGGTGATATAAATGAAATATTATTCTATTGGGGAGTTTTCAAAATTAATAGGGAAAACATCACAGACATTAAGAGATTGGGATAAAAAAGGTGAATTCAAGCCACATCATGTTTCACCAAGTGGATATAGATACTATTCACAAGAACAACTTAATCATTTCTTAGGAATCAAAGGCATTGAAGCTAAAACTAAAAAAGTAATTGGATATTGTAGAGTTAGCTCCCATAAACAAAAAGATGATTTAGCAAGACAGATAGAAAATGTTAAAACCTATATGATTGCTAAAGGTTATTAATTCGAAATTATACAAGACATAGGAAGTGGGATAAACTACAATAAAAAAGGATTAAATCAACTAATAGATATGATAACTAATTCAGAAGTTGAAAAAATAGTAATTCTATATAAAGATAGATTGTTAAGATTTGGTTTTGAAATTATAGAAAATCTGTGTAACAAGTATGGGACTACTATTGAAATAATAGATAATACTGAAAAGGCAGAAGAACAGGAATTAGTTGAGGATTTAATTCAAATTGTTACAGTTTTTAGTTTCAGATTACAAGGTAAAAGAGCCAATAAAGCTAAGAAAATGATTAAGGAGTTGCTTAAAGGTGATACTGGGAAAGAAAGTTAGGCTATATCCAATTTTAGAGCAAGAACAAAAGCTATGGCAATCAGTAGGTACTTCAAGATTTATTTATAATTGGACACTTGCAAGACAAGAAGAAAATTATAAGCATGGTGGTAAGTTTATATCTGACAATGAGTTGAGAAAAGAAATAACAATACTTAAACAAGATGATTTAAACTGGCTAAATGAAGTATCAAATAATGTGGCTAAACAAGCTGTTAAAGATGGTTGTGAAGCCTACAAGAAGTTCTTTAAAGGTCTATCAGATAGACCAAGATTTAAAAGTAGAAGAAAAGCAAAACCCTCATTTTATAATGATACATCAAAACTTAAAGTTAAAGAAAGTTCAGTTCTAATTGAAAAAGTAGGTTGGATAGCTATAAAGAAGAGTTCGATACCTATAGATTGTAAATATACTAATCCAAGAATAAGTTTTGATGGGAAGTACTGGTTTATATCAGTTGGGTTAGAAAAGGAAAATCCAATGGTAGAGTTAACTAAAGAGAGCATAGGTATTGATGTTGGAATAAAAGATTTAGCTATATGCTCAAATGGGATGACTTTTAAAAACATTAACAAAACAAAAGCAGTTAAAAAGTTAAAAAAGACTTTGAAAAGAAAACAAAGACAGTGTTCGAATAAGTATGAAAAAAATAAAAAAGGAAAGGAATACGCCAAAACCAAGAACATTGCAAAACTTGAAAAGCAAGTAAGATTACTTCATAGGAGATTAGCCAATATAAGGGTTAATCACCTGCACCAAGCTACTAACAAGATAGTGAAAACCAAGCCATCAAGAGTAGTTATGGAAACACTTAATATCAAGGGTATGATGAAAAATAAACATTTATCAAAAGCTGTTGCAGAGCAATGCTTATATGAATTTAAAAGGCAAATGCAATATAAATGTGAGTTTTATGGAATAGAATTTGTTGAAGCTGATAAATGGTATCCATCATCGAAGACTTGTAGTGGGTGTGGAAATGTAAAAGCTAAACTTTCACTATCAGAAAGAACTTATATCTGTGAGAATTGTGGCTGTATTATAAATAGAGATTATAATGCAAGTATAAATCTTAGTAGATATTCAGCATAATTACCTAAACAATTATGCCTGAGGTGTACCATGCGTTGTATGGGAAGTTAAGCCCCTGGACTATTATATCAAACCAAAGTAGTTTTTAACAAAATGGGATAGGTTGAATGGGGAATTAAACAAGCTTTATAGAGTTTTATAAGGTTTTGGCAACGGTGATATTATATGGACGTTAAACTTACACAATACGCAAAAACCTCAGGATGAGCAGCTAAAATAGGGCCGGAGACCCTTTCGAAAATATTAGATAGATTACCTAAGATGAAAGATGATAATTTAATCGTAGGTATAGAAACTAGCGACGATGCAGCAGTTTATAAATTAAGTGATGATATAGCAACTATACAAACCTTAGACTTTTTCACACCAGTTGTAGATGACCCTTATACCTTTGGGCAAATTGCTGCATCTAATTCATTAAGCGATGTTTATGCAATGGGAGGAAAGCCCATAGTGGCATTAAACATAGTTTGTTTCCCTAACTGTCTTCCTATTGAAGTTTTAGGGGAAATATTAAAAGGTGGCGCAGATAAGGTATTAGAATCAGGTGCTGTAGTAGTAGGAGGACATTCAGTGCAAGATGATGAACCAAAATTTGGACTATCTGTTACAGGAACGGTTCACCCAGATAAGGTGTGGAAAAATTATGGCTGCAAAGAAGGAGAAGTTTTAATATTAACTAAGCCTTTAGGACTTGGAATATTAAACACAGCAATAAAGGGAGAAATGGCCAGTAAAAAGGCCTATGACATGGCAGTTAAGGTTATGGTAACTCTTAATAAATATGCAGCAGAAGCTATTATGGGTAAAGATATAAGTGCATGTACTGACATTACAGGCTTTGGACTTATGGGACATGGATATGAGATGGCAGCAGGGTCTGGGGTAACTTTAAAGGTATATAAAGACAAGGTTCCTTATATAGAGGAAGCCAAAGAGTATGCCAGTATGGGACTAGTTCCAGAGGGAAGTTACAAAAATAGAGAGTATATAAAAGGCAAATACAAATTACAAAATGTGGATACATGGATGGAGGATATACTATTTGATCCTCAAACCTCAGGAGGACTTCTTGTAAGCTGCAGGGAAGAGACAGCAGTAGAAATAATGAAAGACCTAGATAAGCTAGATATAAAGTCTAATATAATAGGTGAAGTCTTACCTAAAGGTGAAGTAGATATAATAGTAGTCTAGAAAGTATAAGATTTAAATAAATACTTAGTATTGTATAAACAAAAAGTATATATAAATCATAGGTGTAATGGTGGTTTAGGAATTTTAAACTGTTATTTTAAAGATGTGTTAAAGGAGGGGTGACGTATGAACAAAGATTTATTAAGAAAATTACCTAAGATGGATGAATTACTTGAAGAAAGCTTAGTTTTGAATGCTTTAGAGAATAATATGAGGGTTGTTGTGATGGAATCTTTAAGAGAAACTATAGAATTTTATAGAAAGTCCATACTTCAAGATGATATTGAAGACTTTTCTAAAGAGGATATAATGAATTATTTCACTAAAACATTAGAAAGAAAGCGTAAACCTAATTTAAAGAAGGTAGTAAATGGTGCAGGGATTGTAATTCATACTAATTTAGGTAGGTCTATATTATGTGACGAGGCCTTAGAAAACGTTATTGACGTAGCTAAAAATTATAATAACCTTGAATATGATTTAATAGAGGGAAAAAGGGGCTCAAGATATAGTCACATAGAAGAGATTATAAAAAAGATCACAGGAGCTGAGGCAGCGGTAGTAGTTAATAATAACGCAGCAGCTGTAATGTTAGTTTTAAACACTCTTTGTGAGGATAAAGAAGCCATAGTTTCAAGAGGACAGTTAGTTGAAATAGGAGGCTCTTTTAGAATACCTGAGGTAATGAAATTTAGTAGGGCAAAGCTTATGGAAGTTGGAACTACTAATAGAACTCATCTTTATGATTATGAAGACAATATAAATGAAAATACTGGAGTTTTATTAAAGGTACATACTTCAAACTTTAAGATAATGGGATTTACAGAAGAGGTACCTATTGAAGAATTAGTTGAACTTGGTATAAAGTATGATAAGCCAATAATAGAGGACATAGGAAGTGGGGTTCTTTTAGATCTATCTAAATACGGATTCATCCATGAGCCTACAGTACAAGAAAGTATTAAAAAGGGAATTGACGTAGTTACCTTTAGTGGAGATAAAATGTTAGGTGGCCCTCAAGCTGGAATAATTGTAGGAAAGAAAAAATATATAGATAGAATAAAGAAAAATCAATTAACAAGGGCACTTAGAATAGATAAGATGACATTAGCAGCCTTAGAGGGTACTTTAACCTGTTATCTAGATGAAAAGGAAGCATTAAAAAGAGTACCTACATTAAGAATGATGTTATTAAACTCGGAAGAACTAAAAAGAAGAGCACAAAAGCTTAAAAGAAAACTTCAGGGATCTCCAAAACACTTTAGTTTTAGTGTAGAAAAAGACTTTTCTATGGTAGGTGGAGGATCCATGCCTACAGAAAAGATTGAAAGCTATGCACTTAAAGTAAAAAGCAATAAGATTCATGTAGAGGTTATAGAAGAAAAACTAAGAAGTAATACTATTCCTATAATAGCAAGAGTTTATAATGGAGAAATTATAATAGATGTAAGGGCTCTTTTAGAAGAAGATCTAGATATAATAGCCAAAGCTTTTAAAAACATGGGAGAGGTTTAAAATGAAACATATTATAATTGGAACAGCAGGTCATATAGACCATGGTAAAACTACACTTATAAAAGCCTTAACAGGAAGAGAAACAGACACTACAAAAGAAGAAAAGGATAGAGGTATATCAATAAACCTTGGATTCACCTTTTTTGATCTTCCATCAGGAAAAAGAGCAGGTATAATAGATGTACCAGGTCACGAAAAATTCATAAAAAATATGCTAGCAGGAGTAAGTGGAGTAGATTTAGTAATTTTAGTAATAGCTGCAGATGAAGGAATTATGCCACAAACAAAGGAACACTTTGAAATACTTCAACTACTAAATGTGAAAAAAGGAATAATAGCATTAACCAAAGCAGACCTTGTAGATGAAGAATGGCTAAGCATGGTTAAAGATGAAGTTGAAGATAATTTTAAAGGTACATTTTTAGACGGGGCCCCTATAATACCTGTGTCATCTAAAACTAAAATGGGTATAGAAAGCCTTATAGAAGAAATAGAAAAGGCAACAGAGGAAGTAGAGCCTAAAGATACAGAAGGTCACTTTAGACTACCAGTAGACAGAGTGTTTTCTGTAAGTGGATTTGGAACAGTAGTTACAGGAACTATAATAGGTGGAAAAGTAAAGGAAGGAGATACAGTACAAATTTATCCTTCCATGGCTATAGGCAAAATAAGAAGTATACAAGTTCATGAAGAAAACGTTAAGATAGGAGAGGCCGGTCAAAGATGTGCACTTAACATTACAAATGTAAAGGTTGAAGATATTGGTAGAGGCGATGTAGTGTCAATACCTCATATAATGGAGCCTTCCATGGTTATAGATTGTAAGCTTTATCATCTTAAAAATTCACAAAAACCTATAGAAAACAGACAAAGGCTAAGATTGTATCACGGTACTAATGAAATATTATGCAGAGTAATAATTTTAGACAAAGAAGAAATAAAGCCAGGTGAAGAGGCTTATGTTCAGTTAAGGCTGGAAAGGCCTATAACAGTACAAAGGAATGATAGATACGTACTTAGAACCTATTCACCTATGGTAACTATAGCCGGTGGATCTATTATAGAGCCAGTAGCAACTAAAGCTAAAAGGTTTAAGGAAGATTATATAAAAGAACTTAAAATCAAAGAAAGTGGAGACCCAAAAGATATAGTTGAAAGTACAGTTTTAGCTATAAGCTCAAAATATCCAACGGAATTTGATATATTAAAAGCTCTAGGTAAAAATCATGAAGATATAAAAGATATATTAAAAGAACTTGTAGATAAAAATAAAATAATAAGCCTTAATTCCAGTGATAAAAATGTATACATTCACAAAAGTTATTATGAAAATAAACTTAAAGAATTAATGGATTTATTAGAAAAGTATCATAATCAAAATCCACTTAAATTTGGTATGTCAAAAGAAGAGATAAAGGGTAAAATCTTTGGCAGAGAAATAAAACAAAAAACCTATGATGAAATATTAGAAATCATGCAAAGTCATGGCTCAATAAAAGTTAACGATAGCTTTGTAGCCTTAGAAAGTTTCAATATGGAATATACAAAAGAACAAAAGGAAATGAAAGATAGGATAATAAAAACCTTTAAATCTTCAGGATATAATTCTCCAAAGTATGCAGATATGGAAGCTAAAGAAAAGGATAAAAAGACATTTAAGATGGTCTACGAATCCTTAATAGATACAGGCTCATTAGTAAAAGTAATGGAAGATGTAGTGTATCTAAAGGAAGATTACCTAAAAGCTAAGGATATAATTAAAATTTATATAGAAGAAAATGAAAGCATAGGCGCAGCAGAAGCAAGAACAGTACTAGATACCAGCAGAAAATATGCAGTAGCCATCTTAGAGCATTTTGATTCTATAAAGTTTACAAAGAGAATAGAAGATAAGAGAATATTATATTAGTAGGTGGTAAGTAAAAGCTGACTTAAATTTAAAAGTCAGCTTTTGTTTTGGTTTATATATATATATATAGAAAATTACAATATATAATTTTCAATAAGTAACTTTAAGGCTACACCAAGAGACATTACTATAAATATTGGTTTAATAAGCTTACTTCCCTTATTAAGAGCAACTTTTGTACCAAAGTTTGCTCCAAATACCATGAATATAGCTATAGGTATGCCATAAAGATAATTTATCTTACCCTCTATAGCAAAGACTACAAGTGAAGTTACATTGCTTATAAAATTTAAAAATTTAGCATTGCCACTAGCACTTATAAAATCAAATTTAAATATGCTTATTAAACCAAATATAAGAAAAGACCCAGTGCCAGGACCAAAAAAACCATCATAAAATCCTATAGTAAAGCCAAGCAGTATTCCAAGGGCTAAATTTAGCTTCGTAACCTTGGTAAATCCATTTTCCATACCAAGATTTTTTGAAAATAGACTATAAGCTCCTACAAATAATATTAATGCCATAACTAAAGGATAGAGAAAGTCTTGATTTATAAGAAGGACAGTTTTAACTCCTAAAACAGCACCTATAAGAGTAAAAGGAATTATGTATTTTATAACCTTAAAATTCACCTTACCAGAACGAGCAAACCTTAAAGAACTAGTAAAAGAACCTGTGGTAGCAGCAAATTTATTTGTGCCCAAAGCGAAATAAGGAGAAAACCCAGCAATAAAAAATGCCGGAACACTTATAAGCCCACCACCACCAGCAATAGAATCAACAAAAGAAGCCAAAAATCCAGCAAAACATAAAAAAACTAAATTCCACACAGTAACACCATCCTAATTTAATTAGATATTTTTAATTACAAGCCTGATAAAAATTGATTTATACCTTAAAAAAGCAGCAGTTAAACATAACTTAAACCTTCAAGTATTGCATTTTAAAAAATCATAATATAGTATAAATACCGAGAATATTATAGCATAAAGCTATTAATATTAATATGAAGTTTACACATAATGTATCTATATAGTGTATAATCTGTATCTATAGGAATAATATTTTCGTATAAATAAACCTAAGTATTTTCAAAAAATAATCAAGTAAGAAGACCTATTTTTGCATTGGATTATTATTTTTTTAAGATACCCTATATGTTATAATATTAAAAATGAAGATAAGGAGACAAAATTATGTTAGAAAATGAAGAAAATAAAACAAATGAAAAAAAAGAAGAACTTATAATAGGTGATACAAATTTAGAAGAGGGAAAAGTAGTTTTAGATGAAATACCACTTATAAAAGAAGAAGTAACAGTGGAAGAAACCTTACTAACAAAAGAAACCACTATAGAAAAAACTCCTTTAGAAAATAACGTAGACCTTCATGAAAGTGAATCAGATATAAATGAAGAATATGAAATAAAAGAAACTTACGAATCTAACGCTAAAGCCCCAAAAAATGACGAAACTAAAACAGAAGAAGTAACATTTTTTGATAGCATACAAGCAAGCATTATAGATCAGATAGTAATAGGGGGAGCATCATTTATTCTTCTTATGATATTTAATTTTATAATGAAACTTATAAACTTACGTGTAGTAGATAAAATGGGTGTATATGTAATCATATATATAATAGTAAATATAATCTACTCACCAATAATGGAAAAAACTAAAATGAACAACACTGTAGGTAGAAAAGTAAGCAATATAAAATTAATAAAGAAGTAATGCAAAGATAGTATAAGATTAATGGAAAGTTATTGAGAAACCTATAACCTATGTAATTATATAGACTAATATAAAACTATATAACCATATAGATAAAGTAAAAGATTAATACAAGTAAGAGGAGCAGTTAAATGAAAAAAGGCGATATACTAGAGCTTAATATAGAGGACACAAGATTTGGTGGAGAAGGAATAGCTACACTAGAAGATATGAAGATATACGTAAAAGGAGCATTTCCAGGAGAAAAGGTATCAGCAAGACTTACAAAAAAGAGAAAAACTCATGGAGAAGCAAAGTTTATAGAAATAACTGAAAAGGCAGAGTATGAAATAGATGCTCCATGTCCTCATTTTGGAACCTGTGGAGGATGTCAAAGTCAACATGTACCATATGAAAAACAGTTAGAATTTAAAATGCAGTCAGTAAAAAAATTATTCAATAACGATGAAGTACCTATGGGAGAATTTCAAGGTATAGTAGGCACTGATAATCAATATGAATATAGAAATAAAATGGAATTTTCCTTTGGAGACTTTGAAAAAGGTGGAGAGCTTTGCCTTGGAATGCACGTTAAAGGCAGTTCATTTAAAATAGTAACTACAGATAGCTGCATGCTAGTAGATGAAGACTACAGAAAAATCATGAAAATGGTTTTAGAATACTTCAGAGAAAAAGGATTCCCACACTACAAAGTAATGTCAAGAGAAGGTTACCTTAGAAACTTAATCATAAGAAAAGCCTATAATACACAAGAAATAATGGTAAACCTAGTTGCAACATCACAAATTGACTTTGATCTAGAAGAATTAAAATCAAAACTTTTAGAATTAGAGTTAAAAGGAAAACTAGTTTCAATATTACATACAGTAAATGACTCCCTATCCGATGCTGTAATTGCAGATAAGGTAAATATACTACACGGAAAAGACTATATAACAGAAGAAATTCTAGGATTAAAATTTAAAATATCACCTTTAGCCTTCTTTCAAACAAACTCAAAAGGAACAGAAAAACTATATAGCATAGTAAGAGAGTTTTTAGGAGACGAAGAAAACAAAACAATATTTGACCTTTACTGTGGCACCGGAACCATAGGTCAAATCACAGCAGCCAAAGCAAAAAAGGTAATAGGAGTAGAAATAATAGAAGAAGCAGCCAACGCAGCCAACGAAAATGCTAAGCTAAATGGTCTAAGCAACTGCAACTTCATAGCAGGAGACGTAACCAAAGTCATCCAAGACCTAAAAGAAAGTCCAGACATAATAATCCTAGACCCCCCAAGAACAGGAGTACACCCAAAAGCACTACAATACGTAGTAGACTTTAAAGCAAAAGAAATAATCTACGTATCCTGCAACCCAAAAACATTAGTACAAGATCTTAAGTTCTTGGAAGAAAAGGGATATAAAATAGAAAAGAGCCTACTAGTAGACATGTTCCCAAATACGCCTCACGTTGAGACGTGCGTACTTTTGTCCCACAAGAATTCGCAGGCATCCTCACCGTCTTTATAAACCGGAAAATTAAACAAAATTGACTTTAGGGGCAGTTCAGCCTCATCACATGGGAAAATCTCTATTTCTTTGATTAGCGAAGAAATTAGAGATTTTTTCTCTTCATCGCTGATTTTGTCGTACACTTTGTCGAAGTTTGCCAATAGCGTATAGATGTTTTCTAAAGTAATAGCGTCTTGCTCTACGGCCTTACGGCGCAGCAAAACATCCTCAATTTTTTCTTCAAGCTCTACGATAATGTCATACAGTACATCAAGTCTGAGGGTCATGTCATGGATTTTACGTTCCCTGAAACGAGCATCCTCAGGCAAACTGTCAATTTCATTTTCAAGGCGAGTTTTATTCAGTTCTACCTCTCTTAGCTTGGATTCGTAATTTTTTAGCTCTCTGTTCAAAGTGGAGGTGTCTATTTCTTTTCCAATCCTTGATTTGATTTCTCCTGCAAAATCCTGATTTTTAATCAGCTCTCTTATCGCTTCAATGACAAGAGGTTCGATGTCAGTTTTTTTGAGCATTGCTTTATAATCACAGGTTTTTCCTCGTGCTGTTCGGGCTTTGCTACACATATAATAATAAATCTCTTTATAAGTACCATCTTTGTTCGTCCATGCGTGCTTGTTGGTGTACATTGGACCGCCACATTTAGGGCACTTTAAAATACCGCTTAACAAGTGTGCTCTGTCTCGACCTATTTTGGAGGGGGACTTAACACCTGTCAGTTCTCTTTTCTCATGTGCAGTATTCCATAGCTCTTCGCTTATAATCGCCTCATGTTGACCTTCGGCTATGATGTAATTTTCCTGCGGTATTTGCTTGTATTCGTTTTTACTTCCTTTAACTTTTTCACGAACACGCCTGCCATAGGAGATTTTGCCACAGTAAACAGGGTTATCAATAATCATCCTGATAAAATGTGTACCCCACCCAGAGAGAGTACCGTTATTCCGCTTTATTTTCTGAATACCTTGCAAGTTAAGATAGTTGGCGATTTTATGAAATCCCATATTCTCATTCAGGTATTTATCAAAGATAATGCGTACAGCTTCAGCTTCATCTTCTTGAATAAAAAGCTGCTTATCTTTGAGATAGTAGCCGTAAGGAGCAAAACCGCCGTTCCAGCCGCCTTGACGAGCTTTTTCTTTTCGTCCGTTCATAGTCTGCTCAATGATGTTTTCACGTTCTATTTCAGCAACGGCAGACAGAACAGAAATCAAAAGCTTTCCGCTTGTTTGAGATGAATCAATTCCTTCCTCTATGCAGATTAAATTTACGCCAAAGGCTTGAACGTGCTCTAATGAATTCAAAATATCGGCTGCATTTCTACCAAAACGGGATAGCTTGTATACCAATATATAATCAATCTCTAAACCATTTTCAATATCAAATAGCATTTGCTTAAAAGCAGGCCTGCCTTCTATGGATTTACCAGATTTACCGGCATCTTCGTATATGCTTACGATCTCCATTTCTTCTCTATCCGCAAAACGTGTTAAACTACTTTTCTGTCCATCTAAGCTGTAACCATCAACTTGCATTTCGGTACTTACCCGAGGGTAAAGCACACATTTTTTTCCACTCCTATTCATAGTCATACCTCCAATAAAATATTGGAAAATATCGGTATTTTAAATACAGCCACTTACTCGACACGGTTTAATTCATTCAGGACTTCAGCACCATGCTTTTCGATAATCTGCGAAAGCACATTTATAAAATAATGAAATGATTTTGTTGTCGTTGTCGCATACAATTCATGAGGTAGTGTAGCTTCGACTGTAGTTTCAGATAAGTTCTTGGATTGTCAATACTTTTTAAAACAAGTTTTATTCGGACATCTTTGATTTATATTCTACAGGTGTCATGTAGTTTAATGATCCATGTATTCTAT
>NZ_PTIS01000029.1 GCF_002934235.1 Clostridium algidicarnis DSM 15099 | reverse complement strand
TCTGAATTCTCTAAGTAAGTTTAATCTACTCAATTACATAATTCAAAAGAATTGCTGGTCTTTATATATCTTTTCTGTTCAATTTTCAAAGATCATGTACTTCTGTGTTGAAGTACTTTGTAAGTATATCATCTGTTTTTTTAGTTGTCAACAAGTTTTTTAGAATTTTAAATCTTCTTATACATTGTAGTCAACTTTTGATGAATCTTCTGCGTCTCTCTCGAGTGCTCATTTATAATAACATGATATTATCTTACTAGAATAGTTATTATATACCGCATAAGTTAATTATATTCCCTTTTCAGCTATTTACTATATATATCTAAATATATCTTAAGTAGATACACTAGGAAGTGTTTTTCTTATAAAGCACATTAAAACCTTGTACCTTTTTATATTGCAATCCCTAATGTTCCATCTTAGTATTATATTAACTTTTAAGTAATAGCCTTATCTAAACTATCTCCTATACTTCCTTTTATAACCAGATGGCACTTGTTATCATATTTAGTTGGGGTTTTATTAATTAATATTAAATTCCCCCCCTTAAAATACCTGATAAGTCCTGCTGCTGGATATACCACAAGTGAAGTTCCTCCTATAATCAAAGTATCCGCCTTAGTTATAAAGGAAATAGCTTTTTCCATAGATTCATTATTTAGTGGCTCCTCGTAAAGTACTACATCCGGCCTTACAGTTCCACCACAATAGCTACAACGCGGAACTATGCTTTTGCTTTTTAAAACATATTCTAATGAATACTTTCTTTTACACTTAACACAATAATTTTTATATAAAGATCCATGAAGTTCAATAACATTTTTGCTTCCAGCCTTTTGGTGTAAACCATCAATGTTTTGAGTTATTATTGCTTTTAGTTTCCCTTTACTTTCTAGTTTAGAAAGTGCTAGATGAGCTTTGTTTGGTTTGGCATCTGGATATATCATCTTTTCTCTAACAAACTTAAAGAATTCCTCTTCATGATTTAAAAAGAATCTATGACTTAACATCTCCTCTGGGCTATAAAGCTTATTTGTATCATTACCATAAAGTCCATTTTCTGATCTAAAGTCTGGTATATTGCTTTCTGTAGATACTCCTGCTCCACCAAAAAAGACTATATTGTCACTTTTATTAATTATTTCTCTTAGGCTATCTATTTCATTATTATCTTGAAGTTTCATATAAAAATTTACGCCTCCTTTCATTTAACCTTTGTAAAATCTTATTTAATCTGATTATTTGATATTGTAATCTCTTTAAGTTTTTGAAAAATCCCTTTGCTATTATTACTTCTTCTAAGTTTTCTAACATTTTTAAGATTATTATCTACTACTCTCATGTGCTTTATCCTTTTTACGTTATCTTCAATAGAAGTTTCATACTCTAAACCTTCTTCTAAGTTCTTTTCTAAGATTTCCATGTTATTTTTTAGGTACAGCTCTAGATCTTCACCTTCTTTAAAATCATCCATTACGCCTTTAAAAATATTAAGTGTATCTTTGTACCCATCAATTATTCTTTCAATAGATCCAAAGTTAGTAAAATCTAATGTACCACTTATCCATCCACCTTGATCCTTTGATGGTAAAATTTCTATTATATTAGAGTTTGGATATTCTTCTTTATTTATTCTATATTCCTTATGGAAGTATATCACTATTATTGTGCTAAATCCTTCATCGTATAGTGGCTTTATTGGTATATTGTCTTTCATACCACCATCCACATAATAATTACCATCTATTAACACCTTATTAAAAACTAAGGGTATGGATGTAGTTGCTGATAATAATAATTTTATATCCTCTTCTTCATACCCATTTACTTTAAAATATTTTGCTTCTAGATCTGGTACACCTGTGCAAGTTACATAAAAGGGCCGCTTTTCTTTTTTTATAACCTCATAATCAATATTTTTATCGATTATTTCTAAAAGCCCTTCTCTTGTTACAGTTCCGTACTTTTCCACTCTATCAGCCCATTGAAGTATATTTTCTAGCTTATTTCTAGATATCTCCATAACTATAAGGTTTCTTAATATAAGTCTTTTATCCACTGGAAGCATCTTTTCTTGTGATATATTAAGCCACACATTTTCAGCACTTTCATAACTGTCTTGCAAAAACATAGCGCCATTTAAAGCTCCTATAGAAGTTCCAGATACACCATCCATATGTTTATCAATTCCAAGCTGTTTTAAAGCCTTCCAAACTCCTACTTGGTATGATCCTTTACCTCCACCACCTGCAAATACAACTCCTATCTTACCCATTTTTCCACCGCCTATTATTTTATGAATACCTGTATTTAAAATAAAAGTATTTTCTATAAGTTAATTATATACTAAAATTAATATAAATTTCTTAACATATGGTAAAACTTCTGTGTTTTATGAGTATAAATATAAGGTAACAATATAAGTTTTAGGAGTGAGCTTATTGTTTTTATTCTTTTTAATAGTAATAATACTTTTGGCCTCTTTAGCAATGTACTATTATTTAACTGAAAAGCTAGATAATCAAAGAAAACAACTTTTAATCTTAAGTAAACAAAATGATGTTTTAAGAGGAAAGGCTTCAAAATCTGGCAAATACCCATTTAATTTAAAAGATATTAAAATAAAGTACAGTGCATCAGAGTTTCAAGAAGGTATAACTTTGGAAAATACACCTCTTTACATTGCCCCTTACGTTGAAAGTCCTCTTATTATTTACATGGAAAAATCGCTTAGAGTTAATATCATAATTAAATCAGAATTTTTGAATTCTACTTGGTATGAGGTTTCTTTAAATACAAATTCCCCTATAAACTGCAGGGGATGGATTAAATCTGATTCTATAAAACAATTAAATTGAAATATTTCTAGATTTATTAGCCTTTTATCCCATGGCTACCAGACCTAACACCCCTATTCTCTTCAAGGTGGGGGCTGACGGCTGCTACGCCCCTGGATAAGTTCTTCTAAGATTCAGATGGAGAGATGTATTCCTTATAAGCAAACTCCACCTGAGTCTAAGAATCACTTGATGTCTAAATTATTAATTTGCTACAAAAGTTATGTGACTTTTCTGATAAATGTGATAAAATATTATAAAGAACTTCTTTAATATATGTTGAATATAATAAAGAAATGTTACCCATAATTATAATAGGTTCATTTAATGTAATTAGCTCATTTTACGTACCTGTTACAACCTAATATATAATTCATAGGAGGCTATAATATGGAAGAAAACGTAATTTTTATCCCTAGCAAGAAAAAAGATTTAGGCATAATTAACAAAAAAAGTTTAACCATAGGAGTGGGCCTTGGAATAGCCATAGCAGCTACAGTAGGTGTTACATTATTTTTTAAGCACTTAAACAAAACCAATTAGTGTTGTTAAAATATGTACTCTGTAAATGATGCATGATAAAACAAATTCCTACATTAGGTTAGGTAAAATAAACATATCTAAAGAAAAAAAGACTTTCAGTTAAACATCTGAAAGTCTTTTTTTGTTTAGATATATTATGATTAGACTAAAACTTTGTGAACTACCACACCCACAAGGGGATGTGGCTTCTTTGCAAGAAGTTTGGTATTTAACTTTCGACTTAATAAATATTTTATCTATAAAATGCTTTTTTAGAAATATTGAATGTACACATATACACAATAAAATATCACCATTATAATAAATGGTATATTTATCATAGTTTCATTTGATAATTCTAAGGCGCCATAATTTACATTGAAACCTTGCCCAAAGTTCCCCATGGAACTTTCATTTGAATTTTGATAAAAGTGACCCTTTTGGTTAATATTTAAGGATATTTTGTTATCTGTAGTCTTTTTTAATAGCTTTAATAAAAACACTATTAATATAATTGATATTATAGCTATTATTCCAAGTGGAATGAGGGCTTTAAACATCTCAAGCTTGGATGATGCTTCAAGAGCCTCGCTTGCTTCTTTAACTCCTGGAATATCTAGAACTAATTTAGATAATATTACTTGTGTTCCATTAAACATAAAGTGACAAAACATAGTTGCATATATGGAATTTGTAATTCTAACTATATAGGCAAATAATATTCCAAGTGCAAATGCATATAAAAATTGTTGAGGATTCAAATGTATAATTCCAAATATAAACCCACTCATTAATGCTGCTTTTAGTGTGCTCTTTTTAGAATAACCTGAAAGTACTATTCCCCTCATGGCTATTTCTTCACAAATTGCAGGCATTACAGCCATTACGAATATCATAAATGGAAGTGAAAGTCCATCTAAAAGTTCAAAGGCTTCTCCAACTAAATTTTCAAAAAATATATTAGAGACTCCACCTAAAAATCCTGCTACAGGCCAGCTTAATAGCACTATAACTACAAGTATAAGGATTTGTTCAAATCCTATTGGATTTAACTTTAATGTATCTTTAATTGATTCCTTGGTTACAATGAAATATATTATTGCAGGAACTATTAAAAATATTAATTGGGTTAATATCATTAATGTTGGTAGTGTTAAATTCATAGCTTTAAATATTGGTACTAATAGTATTCCTCCAAGTACTTGTCCTACGACAACTATCAGCGCAAAAATATTAGCCTTTAATACAGGTTTCAATATTACCACCTAACTTTCAAAGATTTATGTTAATTAAAACTATTCCTTAATGTATATATTCTAATATATTGAGCATAATTACATTAAAGAGTTATTTAAATACTTGTTTAAATTTCTCTTCCCTTTTTCATACAATTCCTAAAATTCCTCCAGTTTATAACTGGGGGAATTTAAAAATCAGTTAATATAAAATAGGTTTCGTATTTATACTTAACTTATTTAATCTTGTTTATTATTTATAACTTGTTTGTTCAACTTTGTTAATTATAGCTTATTTAATTCTATTCTTAAAAAATTTAAAGCCTCTATAGTAGCTCTAGTTCTTACTTTTTCTCTGTTTCCTTTTATATTAAGTTCCTTTACTAAAGTATTTCCCTTAATATATAAACCTATATAAACAAGTCCCACAGGCTTTTCATTAGTTCCACCATCTGGTCCTGCAATACCTGTAGTTGAAATACCGATATCTGTATTAGCGGTTTTCGCAATGCCTTCTGCCATTTCTATTGCTGTCTCTTTACTAACAGCTCCATACTTTTCTAAGGTTTCTTTTTTTACTGATAGTCTGCTTACTTTAGCCTGATTTGAATAAGTTACAGCACCTTCAATAAACACCTTAGATATAGAAGGAACATTAATTAACCTTGCAGATAGCATTCCACCAGTACAAGATTCTGCTGAAGATATTGTAAGATTTTCTTTTATAAGCTTTTCGCCTACTACTGATTCTAATGTATCGTCATTTTCTCCATAAATATACTGAGGTAGCCTTTGTCTAATTTGCTTTTCTAAAGGCTCTATAAGTTTTTTTGCTTCTTCTTCATTCTTTGCCTTAGAAGTAATTCTTAATATTAAATCCAATTCCTTAGCATAAGGTGCTACTGTTGGATTAGTTTGACTTTCTAGTATATCTTTTATTTCATCTTCCATAGTAGATTCGCCTATTCCAAACAATCTAAGAACTTTAGAATATAATGTACTATCTGTTGTATTTCTTAAATAAGGAACTACGCTTTCCTTAAACATAGGTATTAATTCCTTTGGTGGACCTGGTAATACGATTATTACTCCTCCATTTTCACCCTTCATTATTGCTCCAGGTGCTGTACCATTATTATTTTTTAAAATAATATCATCCTTTGGGAAGTAAGCTTGTTTTCTATTGTTTTCAGTCATCTTTTTCCCTGTTTTATTAAAGTATTTCTCTATATTTTTTAGTTCTTCTTCATTTAATGTTAATTCTTTACCGAAATACTTTGCTGCCATTTCCTTTGTTATATCATCTTTTGTAGGTCCAAGTCCCCCACTAGTTATAACCACATCACATCTTTTAAAAGCTTCATCAAAGGCTTCTAAAAGTCTTTCACCATTATCGCCTATAACTGTTTGGTGATATACCTCTATGCCAAGTATTGCTAACTCTTTAGATAAAAATTGCGCATTTGTATTTAATATATCTCCAAGTAATAATTCTGTGCCAACCGCTATTATCTCCGCTTTCATACTATCAATCTTCCCCTCTATTAAAACAAAGAGTAGATCGCCCACTTCCTTTCTTTATGAGTGTATTTTATAAACATATGTAATAATATTATATCATAATGAATTAAAGCTACCTACCATTTATAATTAAAATGATAGGTAGTTATATAAAAAACCCTTCCCTTTATATAATTTTACTAATCATTTATATATATTAAAGGAAGATGTTTATTCTATATTATTGTAGATTTGTAAGGGCAGAGCTTACAATACCTACACTAATAGGGAATATATTTATTCTATGTTATTGTAGATCGCTTTTTATGGACTGTTTTTTTGATGTTTTATTTTTATTTTTTGCAGTTTCTGAAGTAATTGGAGTCTGATTATTACATTTTTCAGCACGAGCAACTTTATTATCAGGTTGACTATCTTTAGTCATCTTCTCGCCTCCTTTACTAATCTTAAATATATAATGTTATATCTAATGAATATCTATTGGTTGTTTTGCCTTTTTATTACCGGTTTTTGCTTTTCCCTGAATTTCTGGAACTGGTTCTACTGAATTTTTAGGGAAGTTTTGTTTCTTGTTACTTTCTGTTCCATGAGGTTCTTTTGGATCTGGTCTTCTCATACCTTTTTTAGCCATATCTCTCTCACCTTTCTTTTTGCCTTGATATATTACAATCTTATTATTACCAAGTAACCTTTTTATATACTTAAAGTAAAATTACTATATTAGATTATTAAAAACAAAAAAATAAAAACTCTTAAAATTAATTTTAAGAGTTTTTTAAATTCACTTAATTTTTATTCTGTTTCCATCATGGCAAGTGCTATAGCTCCTATGACTCCTGATTTTTCTCCTAAAGCTGAGGGCACTATCTTACAGGCTGAAGCCATATTTTTAAAGCATCTTTGATCTACAACTTCTTTTATTCTATCAAAGATTATTTGTCCTGCCTTCATTACGCCACCACCTAAAATTATAACCTCAGGATCAAACAATGTTATTATATTTGCAATACCAATACCTAGATACTCTAAGCTTGAGTCTATAATATGCCTTGATACGCTATCACCTTTTTCTGCTTCCTTAAATACCTCGTAGGAGGTTATTTTAAAATAATTTAAAAGTGAAGTATCTCTGCCACTTTCTACTGCTTCTTCTGCTCTTTTAGAAATAGCCGTTCCTGATGCTAGAGCTTCAAAACATCCATAGTTTCCACAGTTACATTTAGGGCCATCAGGTAATAATGTCATATGCCCGATTTCTAATGCATTAAAGGTATTTCCTCTATATATTTTACCATTAATTATTGCCCCCCCACCTATTCCAGTACTTACAGTAATATATACCATATTTTTCGTGTTCTTTCCAGCGCCTAATGTATATTCTCCAATAGCTGCCACATTTGCATCATTATCTAAAAATACCGGCACATTAAACTTTTCTTTTATTGGTGTTATAATATCAAAATTTTCAAAAGGTAGATTAGGAGTTGTGATTATTATTCCCCTTTTAGGATCCAAGGGTCCTGGTGAACCAATTCCCACAGCTCTTATATCCTCTAAAGTCTTTCCTGAACTTATTATTAAATCCTCTATTAAGTTTATTATTCTTAAAACAATAGCTTTATCGCCATATTCAGCCATAGTTTTAATGATGTTTTCCTTTATAATATTCCCTTTCAAGTCAGTTATAACTCCCGCTATTTTAGTTCCACCTAAATCGATACCTATAAAGTATTCCTTCATAAAAACCCTCCATAAATTAAAATGCTTGTACAGTTGTGAAAATTCTGTGTCTTTATATAATAATATTATTATATCATAAAAGCAAAATATTTAACTTATAATATAAAATGATTATCTTTATATTATATTAATTCTTTATTTTATTTGCAAAGATATATACCTTATTATCATCTCTTATTTCGCTTTTATTTATATTAAATCCTTTTTCTTTTAGCATTGCACATATTATTCCTGTTTCACTTTTATTGTTTTCTTCTAATGAAATAGTGAATTTATCACTGATTTCCACAATGTCCATATAATCATTTATGTTGCTGTATTCATTTAATCCTAAACATCCAGATATATCTAACTTGTAATCTGACATCAAATACTCACCTCTTTTTATATTTTACTTTATTTTTGCCTCTTGAATACCATATGTTAAAATACTTTAAAGAATCTTCTATTTGGTTTGTTAATCCTTTTTCATTATGATATACTTTTGACATGGATATAATTTTATTATCACGTAATTTATTATATAACAAATTTATATGATATCTTTAATTTGTCCATGATTAACATTTTTATTCACTTATAATTTACAATTAAGTCTGAAGGTTAAATAGATTTATATTTACACATAATATATAATGTAGATATACTATGTATTGATTAAGCATTACTTAACTTTTAAGTTATATGGTGTATACTCTCTGCGTAACTTTTTGTTATACAGAACTTATATAAATTTTAATATACAGGAGGTCATTTAATATGAATTCATTAAAAGGAACTAAAACAGCTGAAAACTTATTAAAAGCTTTTGCTGGTGAATGTCAAGCTAGGACTAGATATGACTATTATTCTTCTACAGCAAAAAAAGAAGGATATGTACAAATATCAGAGATTTTTGCTGAAACTGCTAGAAATGAAAAAGAACATGCTAAAAGATTCTTTAAATTCTTAAATGAAACTTTAAAGGGCGACCAAGTCGTAATAAATGGGGCTGGTTATCCTGTTATGCTTGGAAATACTAAAGAAAACCTTTTATCTGCAGCTGAAGGTGAAAATGAAGAATGGTCAGATCTTTATCCTTCATTTGCTAATGTAGCTGATGAAGAAGGCTTTAAGGAAATAGCTAGAGTCTTTAGAAACATAGCAAAAGTTGAAGCAGAACATGAAAAGAGATATAGAAAATTGTTAGAAAACATAGAGACAAACAAGGTATTTAAGAGAGAAGAAAAAACATTCTGGAAGTGCATTAATTGTGGATTTATAATAGAATCACAAGAAGCACCTAAAGTATGCCCATCTTGTGATCACCCACAAGAATACTTCGAATTATATTGTCAAAATTATTAATATAAATAAAAGAAGCTGTGTTCATATGAACGCAGCTTCTTTTATTTATGCAACCTTTTTAGTTACCTCTTTTTATTAAAGTGTTGTTTTCAAATCCTAATTTAAATTTACATTTCAACTAAAACTTAATATTTACAATTATTATTCCTTTACTTCTTTTGATTTTTCTATAACCTTTGTTGCCTCTAATTCTGGAACTTCTTCATATTTTTCAAATTTCATAATAAAATCTCCCTTTGCCTGGGTCATAGATCTCAAATCTGTGGCATATTTAAGCATTTCTGATTCAGGAACTTCAGCCATAATCTTTTGAAGCCCTCCTTCTGACTCCATACCTAAAACTCGTCCTCTTTTTTTATTTAAATCTGCGATAATATCTCCCATATATTCATCTGGGACCATGACTTCAACATAAACTATAGGCTCAAGCAAAATAGGATTTGCTTTTTCCAGGCCTTTTTTATATGCCATGGAGGCTGCAATTTTAAATGCCATTTCTGAGGAGTCTACGGGGTGATATGAACCATCATATAATGTAGCTTGCAACTTTATAACTGGATATCCTGCAAGTACGCCTTTATTTAAACATTCTCTTAATCCTTTTTCTACTGCTGGTATAAAATTACGAGGAACAGATCCTCCTACAACCTGGTCTACAAATTTAAAGTCTTCATCATCATTATTGGATTCGAACCTTATTTTAACGTCACCATATTGTCCATGACCTCCAGATTGTTTTTTATGTTTACCTTGAACATCTGATTTTCCTTTAATTGTTTCCCTATATGCTATCTTAGGTTCTCTTAATATAACTTCTGCTCCAAATTTATTTTTAAGCTTACTTATTATAATTTCTAAGTGAGTCTCACCAACTCCTGATACTATGGTTTCAGCATTTTCCGTATCTCTTTTTATAGTGAATGTAGGGTCTTCTTCCAACAGTTTTGTAAGGCCTGAAGATATCTTTTCTTCATCTCCCTTAGCCTTTGGAAGTACAGCCATAGATATTACAGGCTTTGGAAAGTTAAATTTATCATAGATTATTTTAAAGGATTGATCACAAAGGGTATCTCCTGTATTAGTAAATTGAAGTTTCGATACAGCACCTATGTCCCCTGCTATTATTTCCTTTGCTGCAACTTGATTTTTACCTCTCATAAAATATAAAGAACCTAGTTTTTCTGATTTTTCTTTATTACTATTCCATACTGTAGTGTCTTGCTTAACCTTTCCCGTTATGACTCTAAACAAAGATAACTTACCAACAAATGGGTCTGCCACTGTCTTAAATACCATAGCTGAAAATGGATCATTTTCATTTAATTTTATAAATATCTCTTTATCTAAATTTACATCCTTAGCTTTTTGAGGTATTGCATATTCTGGAGATGGGAAACATTCTACTATATCTTCCAGCAAAGTACTCATGCCCATATTTTTAAGTGCACTTCCACACATAACAGGTGCTATTTCTCCATCAGCACAACCCTTTATAAGTCCTTTATATATTTCTTCATCACTTAATGAACCTTCATTAAAGTATTTATCAAGCAAAACTTCATCAGTTTCAGCTACAGCTTCCATTATCATCTTTTTACATTCATCTACTTTGCCCACTAATTCTTCTGGGATCTCTGATATTTCCATTTCATTAGTCTCTTTATTAAATATTCTGGCCCTTCTAGATATTACATTTACCACGCCTTTAAAATTATCTTCGTTTCCTATTGGATATTGTATTGGAACTACTGAAATTCCAAACTCATCCTTTAAACTTTTCAAAACTCTTTCAAAATTGCTGTTTTCTCTATCTAATTTATTTATAAAAAAGGTTCTTGGAAGTTTAATTTTATTAACATAATTCCACGCTTTTTCTGTACCCACCTGTATTCCTGAAACCCCTGATGTTACTATCATAGCCACATCAACAGCTCTCATACCTTGAATAGATTCTCCAACAAAATCAAAGTATCCTGGTATATCAATTAAATTAACCTTTGTATCTTCCCATTGAAAAGGCAGTATTGAAGATGAGATAGATATTTTTCTTTTCTTTTCTTCTAAGTCGAAGTCACTTATAGTATTTCCTTCTTCTATCTTTCCCATTCTATCTGTAGTTTTAGTATAATATAGAAGCGCTTCAGCTAGTGTAGTTTTTCCAGAACCACTATGTCCTATTATTCCAACATTCCTTAAATTCTTAGTTTTATACTCTTTCATCAGCACGACCCCCTAATTTAGTTTGAATCATATTATAAATGCTTCTCTTACATTATTATTCTATAGAAGTTACTTCTAATCCTTTTTAATATACGAAATATTTTAAATATTCTCATATCTAATAATAATTCATATTAATTATATTTTTGAACAAAAAATAAAGGATAAATGTTTAGATAACATTTATCCTTTTAATCTTAATTTACTATTATAAATATAATTGGCTCCGTGAAGAGGATTCGAACCTCCAACCTATCGGTTAACAGCCGAGTGCTCCACCGTTGAGCTATCACGGAACATTATTTTTGGTAATCCCGAAGGATATACCCGGCGACGACTTACTCTCCCACAAGGCCTCCCTTGTAGTACCATCAGCGCTTTAGTGCTTAACCATCCTGTTCGGAATGGGAAGGGGTGTTA
>NZ_PTIS01000028.1 GCF_002934235.1 Clostridium algidicarnis DSM 15099 | reverse complement strand
CATAGTAGATTTTGATACGCCATATTCACCTTCTAATTCAGTGAGGGATTTATTTCCCATATTGTACAAGTCTACAATCTGTTTTTTAAATTCTTCTGTGTATCTTTTTTGTGGCATTGTTGAACATCTCCTTCTTATTAATTATATTTTACTTTGTTCAACTTTTCGTGTCCACAATTATATACTAGCACCAAGAACCATGGAATACAGTATTAGAACTATCTACTACCCTTAAAAATCTGGGTAGTTCTGCAAGCCAGTGGGATAACGTGGCAGATTCTCTTGAAGGCACAAGTATGGTTACAAACAATGATATTCGTGAAATGGTGCCTTTTAATTTGCTGCGAAATTCTCGTGGTGATGATGGCATGGCTTACTGGGTTAACTCAGGCTTTGAAGTAGATGGTGATAACGGTGTGAGCGGTACTGCATCGTTTAAAGCAATGGGTGTAGCCAATATGACAAAGAGCATGGCTCAGACCATCTATCCAGCGAATCGTTCTAGCTACACGCTCTCGGCACAAATCGCATCTGAAAACCTTGAAAAGCTGAGTAGCAACTCACAGGTTGGCATTGAAGTGGTTATTGAATATGAAGATGGAACGACAGAAGCAAGGTTTATTGATTTGTATTAAGGAGGTGGATTGGTGGCCTATTTTTCAAGAACATCAGAAAAGATACTCCCAGAAAGCTACTCTTCTAAAGTAAAATCCATTACCATCCGTGTCTGTGTCACAAATTGCACAGGCACTTTTTATATTACGGATCTCTTTTTACAAGCAGGGTCAGTAGTCACGGGATGGGTAGGTCATCCCTGTGAAATAAGGTGGACGTTAGATGGCTAAGGTTAAATTTATAAGGTTAGCAGAAGTCATAAATAAAAAACAAAATAAGCGTGTCATGAGTGTAAGCATAAAACCTACCCTCTATGATTGCACTGGCATGATTTGGTTTACGGACATCCAGTTACAAGAAGGACCTGTTCTAAATGGTTATGCGCCTCATACAGAAAGTAGGTTAGAAAAACTAAAAGTAGATGGCAGTATCAAGAATCCTGTTTGGTTTAACGGTGTGGTCCGTTCAGAGGAAACCATTATTTTATTTAATGTTGGTGAAACCTCTGCAGGACTTGATATTCATATCTATCCAAAGATTTCTATGTCGTCAGGAACGGTGAAACTAAGCCAAGGTATAGGAGGGCAACAGGTCTCCTTCCCTGGAACCATTGGAAAAGATGTTGATTTGGCGCTCCTAGCTTCTACACGAGCATGTACCAAAAACGGAGCAAGCGAACCCAAAGAGGGATTCTATCAATACAGTGCTGCCTGGGACTCAAAGCACAAAGTGACCCTTGAAAAAGGGAAATCTGCAAGGGTGCTGTTTACCATGCAGGAAATGCAAGACGGAGGTGAACCATTCTAATGGAACGACTAAAAGGCAAGAAAATCATGGTGTGGACTTTTATGGGAAATGCACGGATGTATGAAGCTTTAGAGAAATATGGAGACCGGATTGATACCATCGGTCTTTTTTCTTTTAAGGTACGAGCTACGGGTGAAATTGTTGAGAGTGGTGTCACCATCAGCAGTATGCTCCCCTACATTAACCGTTATCGTCACATCAAATGGCTACTTACCATTGCCAATGATGGCGCAAATAGTATTTTTAGAGCATTGAGAGATAACACGAATGGTGCTCAGGAACTATTTCTATCCGAGCTTATTCGTATTATGAGAAAGTATCCTTGGTGCGATGGTATTGATATTGACCTAGAAAGAGGCGATGACTATTCCACTCATGCTGAGTCAACGACCATGTTCAAAAATATTTACAACTTTATTAAAGCCTATGATTCAAACAAACTGATGAACATCTGCCTTCCCGGTATGACCAGCGTGAATGGTTCAGTAGGCGGTGAGAATTGGTGCGTTTATGGTGACCTAGACCCTTATTGCGATACCGCATCAATTATGAGTTATGGTATGGCTTGGTCAGGTTCTGCACCGGGACCTGTATCTCCAAGGAGCTGGCTTGAAGGGATTTATGATTATGCCGTTACAGTGATGAATCCCGATAAGATTTTCTTTGGGATGCCTGCTTACGGCTGGAACTGGCAAATCTATGATACACCAGAAAACCTAGGAAAAGCCTATAGGGGAACGTCTCACACCTACTATGCTGCAAAATACTGGATGACAGGTGCCTATAATTTCACAGACGATGCTCCTCCTCAACCGTTTATTCCCATCGTGGCTTATTGGGATGATGATAATAAAGTGCCTTGGGCATTGCCTCATGTGTACGACTATATGGAAGGAAAAGATGCCACAAGCTATAGCTACCCGCTCTTATCAGAAACTTACAATGGCAGGCAGTATGTGACGGCTTATGGCAAACAACAAAAGACAGCCTTTGGTACTGTTTATGTGGATCATGATGCCATGCCAGATAACTATTCCGGTGTTGTTTCTGTTTCTAATAGCGTCACAACACTGTGGGATGAAGGTGCGGCAACCTATCATTTTACGCTTGCTCAGGCAGGTACTTATGATGTAGCAGTAAAGCTAGGCTTTCCCTTTTGGGATAAGAATAGTATTCATATCTCCCTTGATGGAAATGAAGTAGATTTTTCTGAAAACAGACTGTGGTGGCCTTATTGGAGAACGACTTTCTGGGCGGTGCTGAAAAAAGGAGTGAGCCTTTCTCAAGGAACACATACCATCACCATTTCGCTTGGGGCAAAGGGTGCACAGTTTTATGGATTTAGAGTCTGTTCTTCATTTTCTGAGGAGCCAACAGTTGGTGAAGCAGAATATACCCTTGCTCCTAGACATTTCAAAGATGTAAATGGTGATATGGTAGGGCCTGCAACTGGTTTTAAGTTGACGCTTGAGATGCTTAGAAGAAAAGCAGATTCTGCCCTTGTGTGGTATGAGGATTTTAGAGATGATAACCCTCTCCCCCAAAGCTACTGGACAACTTTATCGGGTGAATGGAGTGTTTGGCAAGATACAAGCAGTTCGATGAATAGACCCTATTCCCAACTGGAGGGTAAGGGTCAGTTAGCATGGAACTACAACAATTTTTCAGATATACATTTAAGGGCGCAGATTATTTTTCCTGAGACCTTTAGTGGCAAGGCAGGTGTTTTTATTGGAACGATTTATTGTTGCTTTAATTATGATAACCAGCGTATTGAACTGTATGAAAGTTCTACTTTAAAAGGTAGTTATGCCACCAGCTTTTCAAAAACATCGGCCGCAAACATTCGATCGAATCCAAGCTTTTACACTCTAGAAATTCGAAAGCGCGGCAATCAAGTGCGGGTCTATTCCTCTGCATCCAATTCACTGCGCTTTACAGCCACTTGCTCGGATGTGACAGGGTATGCAGGTATTCGTTCGGATAATAAAGTCCATTGCCAGTTGCTTCGCTTAGGCGATGCTTGGACCTATGAGCCTTATGAACGCTTTGACGTGCTTATGCCAGATGGAACATTTAAAACTTATGGTCGGTTATCAAGAAGTAACTGTTCTTGGGATGATGAGTTTCAAGTGTTTACTTTAACAGCAGACCTTGAAGAATCAGCCACAAGGAGTGAAAGTATCTCCCTTGATTATGACTTTTTTCATTCGGATATGATGCCGTCCATCCAGTGCGGAAAGGACTACAGTGTCACCATCATTCCAAGGGATATTAACATCTGGATATCTCGTATTTTCTTAGGTGATGGTGACGGATTTTCCATTCTTTATTATCAGGATGTGGATAGCCTTGTGTACTGGGCAAATGAAGCAGCTTATCGGTGGAGGCTTAGAGGGCTTGCCATCTGGTCTTTAGGTCAAGAAGATATAAGACTGTGGGAGGCTCTTCCCAAACAAATATAATAAAAATTTAGGAGTACTTGCTAACAATGCAGGTGCTCCTTTTTTATATAAAAAATTATTTTAAGGAGGTACTTATAATGAAGGAAATTTGGAACTGGCTACAATTTGCCCTTGCTGCCTTCGGTGGTTTTCTGGGTTGGTTTTTAGGAGGCTTTGATGGGTTTTTATATGCTTTAGTTGCTTTAATGGTGGCGGACTATATCACTGGTGTTATGTGTGCCATCGTGGATAAAAGCTTATCTAGTGAAGTTGGCTTTAGAGGCATTTTTAAGAAGGTGCTTATTTTTATCTTAGTCGGTATTGGCCATATCATAGACGCTCATCTTATTGGCGATGGCAGTGTCTTAAGAACTGCTATTATCTTTTTCTACTGCTCTAATGAGGGAGTTTCTATGCTTGAAAATGCTGCAAGATTAGGACTTCCCATCCCTGAAAAATTAAAAGATATCTTAGCACAATTGCATAATAAAGGAGGAAATGAGTAATGAAATTAAGAAAACTAATCTTTGTAAATAATGAATGCTATAAGGCGGGAAAAACAATCACTCCAAAAGGAATTATGGTTCACTCTACAGGTGCCAATAATCCTAATATTAAAAGGTATGTTGGTCCAGATGATGGCTTTTTAGGAAAGAACCAATATAATAACCACTGGAATCAGTCACGCCCAGATGGTAGGCAGGTTTGTGTCCATGGTTTTATTGGAAAACTTGCTGATGGCTCTATTGCAACTTATCAAACTCTGCCTTGGAATCATAGAGGCTGGCATGCTGGTGGCAAGGCAAATGATACTCACATTGGCTTTGAAATCTGCGAGGATAACCTAAAGGATGCTTCTTATTTCAATAAGGTTTATAAAGAAGCTGTGGAGCTATGTGTGCATCTTTGTAAGTTATATAAGCTTACTGAAAAGAATATCATTGGCCACTATGAAGGATATAAACTTGGTATTGCAAGTAATCATGGTGATCCTAGTAATTGGTTTCCAAAGCATGGTAAGTCCATGGATACCTTTAGGGCAGATGTAAAGAAACTATTAGTTGAGGAAAGTAAGCCTGCTACTAGTACCCCTGCTACAAAGAAACTCTATAGAGTCCAAATAGGGGCCTATTCCATTAAAGCTAATGCTGAAACTCAACTAGCAAAAGCTAAAAAAGCTGGCTTCACTGATGCCTTTATAAAATATGATTAATATTTATTTACTACACAATGATAAAGGCCATGCTGTCTAGATTAAAATCTAGGCATGGTCTTTATTCATGGTTTTAATTTGATGGATCTATAAATCACTTTCAATTGCCTTAACTGGGCAAACCTTTACTGCTTCATTAAGTTTTTCCTTATTTACTGTATCTTCATCATAATCCTTAACAAAAGCTTTTTTCCCATCCATTTTAAATACTTCAGGGTAAGTTTTAACACATAAGCTACATCCAATACAAGCCTTTTTATTAATTTCTATACCAACTTTTACTTCTTCCTTATTCGGAATATCTTCATCTTTTATTATTTTATCAGCAATCCAAGAAAATATGATTATAGCTAAAACAGTTAGAACCCAACGTATGATCATAAACTTAGGACCTAGGAATTTTGCCTCGTTTAAAAGCATTGGTATCTTAATTACAGCCCAAGAGCTTAAAATAACTACAATATTTCTTATAGAAGCTCCTTTTTTATGAAGCATTATTGACATTGGGAAGGCAGCATAAATAGGACCTGCTGAAATGCTACCAATTATAAATGATAAGACTAACCCTTTTCCCTTTGCTTCCTTTCCTAAAAGTTGCATTATCTTATCCTTAGGAACCCATAAATCTAAAAGGGCTGTTAAAACAAAAATTACAGGCATTATTATTAACATTTCTTTTATATAATAAGCACTATTTTTGACTGACTCAAAGGCCATTGTTGGCCTAAAAATACTTATTAAAAGGTATACAAGAAGAACTAGTATAAAAAATAAATTATCTTTTGCTTTTTTAATTATGTTCATATAATTACCCCCATTACAAGTGCAATAACTATTGCAAAAACAAAGCTAAAGCCGTTACGAACTAAGGTGAATTTAGTACCAAACTCCTTTTTTTCCAGTGGAAATGTAACAAGTCCAACCATGGTAAGAGTAGTCAAGAAAGCTACTGAAGGGACAGTACCTACTCCTGCATCTACTAAAGTTCCTATCAAAGGAAAGGCTATAAATGCTGGAACGAGGGTAATTGTTCCAAGTAAAGCCGAACCAACAGTTGCCAGAAAAAGAGACTGCTTGCTTACAAAGCTTGCAATTTCTGTAGGGGGTAAAAATGTTAGGATTAGACCTATTGCTAAAATAATAGAAAAAATGCTTATGGCCATACCTTTTCCCATATTAAGCGCCATTTTTAAAGCCTTTTTCGTTTTAGCACCATCCTTTTTAAAGGATATGAAAAGAAAAACAAGAGTAATTAACCATAAAATAATTGTAAATATATCCACTTTTATCGCCCTCCTTTTAAGCTTTTGGTGCTGGTGCTTTTACAACAATGATTTCTAGTGTTTCTTTATGAAGATTTTTTACATTCATTTTTGTCCCCTCTGGAATCTTTAATAAGGTATTGTAGCTGTATTCATGAGCTTCTTGTTCATCTAAAGCTATAGATAGAACTCCTCTTATAACAGTCATATAGACATTGGAGTTTGAATAATGCTCTGGTAAACCTTCATTCTCATTAAAAACCATGTGTAGATAATGTATATTTTCATCGAATATAACTTTTTCTACTGCTTTTTCATTGCCTTTTGATAAATTAAATGTTTTTTCTATCATTCTAAATCTCTCCTTTATTATTTTAAAATTAAATTTTATATTTCAATCTTACCATCATAAAACTAAATACAATAGACACCTATGTTTCTTTTTGTTATAATTAAAATAAAAAGGGGAACTTATGATTAATATATTAAAGAATATATCACTCTTTAGAAATGTGGATACTTTGCTTTTAAAAAATGTAATTGGAACCTATAATCTTCAAAATAGAATTTATAATAAGGGTAAAACTGTTCATGACCAAAACGAAGTTTGTTCTGGAATAGATGTAATTCTATCAGGCAAGCTTGTTGCTTACTCTTTAACTAGTCATGGTTCAGAAACAACTGTATTTGAATTTACTAGTGGTGGTGTAGTAGGGGCTAATCTTTTGTTTGGTGATAATAACAAATATCCTTTAAATATTTATAGTATAGAGGAAACTAGTCTGATATATATCCCCAAATCTGCTGTAGACACATTGTTGAAAGATCAGCTTTTTGCAATAGAGTTTATAAAAATTTTATCTTCTAACTCACAAGGTCTTAATAGAAAAATTGCAATATACACCCAAAAATCTTTAAGAGAAAATCTCACAAACTACCTGTCTGCTCAAGCCAATATTCAAAATTCTAAAACAATCTATCTTCCCATAAGTAAAAAACAACTTGCAGACCATCTTGGTGTTCAAAGGCCTTCTTTATTTCGTGAATTAAAAAACATGAAGGATGAAGGACTGATTGAAATTAATAACAGAATAATTACTTTACTGATTTAGTAAACATCTAATATTCTCCACCCTTTACTAGTGATTAATGCCTTTATAAAATATGATTAACGTATAAAAGCCTGTGGGAAAACTCCTGCAGGCATTTTTTTATGCCTTTTTTTAGATATGTTTTCTCAAACCTCAATTTATAGCCCTTCCTGTGGCTATTAAGTAGGAGGTAATGCCATATGAAAGAAATAGAAAATAAAAAGACAAGTAAAATATCCAATGCAATTTTAGAAGAGGAAAATTTATCTACAAGAATATCTGATGATCAGCTGCAAGGAGAATTTAACTATTCACAGGCTGAAAAAATCTTTAAAAAGATGCTTAATATGGGGCTAATAGACGAGGTGGAATTTAACAAAATTACTGAACTAAATCGTGAAATTTTCTCACCTATTTTAGTGAAGATAATGCCATGTAATCGTTGATATATAAGGATTTTAGAGGAGCAGACGGATTTTTATATGCGCTACTAGTCTTTGTAGTCATCGACTATCTAACAGGTGTCTTATGTGCAATCGCTGATAAGACCCTATCAAGTGAAGTGGGATTTATCGGAATCAGCCGTAAAGTGCTGATTTTTGTTTTAGTGGGTGTAGCCAATATTTTAGACGTTTATGTAATTGGTGATGGGAGCGTACTAAGAACAGCGATTGTTTTCTTCTATCTATCAAATGAGGGAATTTCGCTGTTAGAAAATTCAGCTCACCTTGGACTACCTATCCCAGAAAAACTAAAAGATGTATTAGAACAGCTTCATAACAAGAGCGACAAGGAGGAATAATCATGAAAACTAAAGGAATTGATATCAGTACGTGGCAAAAACCAAGTCAGATAAACTATGACCAACTTGCAAAAGAGGTTGATTTTGTCATTCTACGTGCAGGATACACCGGTCACGGTACAGGAGTGAGTTTACACAAAGATAATGCCTTTGAACAACACTACAAAGCCTTTCACGAGAGAGGTATTTCTATCGGTGTTTACTGGTACAGCTGTGCGAATACTAATGCCAAAGGCGTAGCAGAAGCGAAGAAATGCCTAGAAATTATCAAAGGCAAGACCATCTCCTACCCTGTATTTATTGATACAGAGGATAATTATCACCAGCGACCAAGTGGCAAGAAAGCCATTACCGATGCTTTGGTAGGCTTTTGTGAAACCGTAGAAAATGCTGGCTACTATTCCGGTATCTATGCGTCAAGTTCTTGGTTTCAAGATTTGACAGAACTGGATCGTCTAGCACCTTATGATTTCTGGGTCGCTCAGTGGTCGAGTAAAGAACCGACACTTCGTCATGGTATCTGGCAGTACACAAGCAAAGGTAAATTGAATGGTTATTCAGGCAATTTGGATATGAACTATGCCTATAAAGATTACAAAACGATTATCCAAAGTGTAGGGCTAAATCATCTTGGTAAAGAAGAAAATATACCTGCTCCTACAGAAAAGAAATCGGTTGAGACGCTGGCCAAGGAAGTCATTCAAGGGTTGTGGGGTAATGGTGAAGAACGAAAGAAACGCTTAACGGATGCAGGCTATGATTATGTGGCAGTGCAATCAAAGGTCAATGAAATGCTATCTAGTAAAAAGTCTATTGATGCCATCGCAAAGGAAGTCATTCGTGGCGATTGGGGTAACGGACAAGATCGAAAAAACAAACTTACAAATGCCGGTTATGACTACATTTCGGTACAAAAAAGGGTCAATGAACTCTTGAAATAAGAACTAGTAAGATTGCCTTTCAAGGAGTATTTCTCTTTGGTAGGCATTCTTTTTTTCTAAACCGTCAGATTCTATTACCTCCCGTGGCTACTAGGTAGAGGGCAACAAATAAATCGCCCTTTGGAAAGAGGTGATGGATATGAAACACAATCTCAAAATTAGTGTTTCTAAGAAACCACAGACAGGCGGACTTGTTACCTACCGTAATGTGTCCGTAAGGGAACGAATTCTTCGCTTTCTTTTAGGGAGTAAACAGAGTGTAACGATTGTGATCCCTGGAGATAGCATCGAGGAACTATCTATCTGTGAAATGACGAAAGGAGGAACTGACCTTGAGCAAAATAAAATTACTGCTTGAAGTGGTCAATGATATGCGAAGTCTTGCTGACAGCATACAGGCAGTTTGCGATGTAATGACAGAAGGAGATCCTGCTCCAAGTGCAAAAGCTGCCACTGAATAAGAACCAGCAAACGATCCGGATATCCCACTGGAAAAAGTGCGTATGGTACTTGCTGAAAAGAGCCAGATTGGGTTTACTGCCGAAGTGCGAGGACTCATTCAAAAGTATGGTGCAGACAAGTTAAGTGCGGTTGACAAGGCTTACTACGCTGACATCTTGAAAGATGCGGAGGAGCTTGGAAATGGGTAATCATGCAATATTATCTGCATCCTCATCCCACAGGTGGCTCAACTGCCTACCCTCTGCAAGACTTGAACTGGAGTTTGAAGACCAAAGTGGTGAGGCAGCAAAAGAAGGCACAGCGGCTCATGACCTGTGTGAACACAAACTAAAAAAGGCACTTCATATGAGAAGTCAGCGACCTATCTCTGAGTATAACTCTGATGAGATGGAGGAATGTACAGATGCTTACGTTGACTTCGTTATGGAGCAGGTGGAACTTGCAAGAAAGTCTTGCACAGATCCTATCGTTCTTATTGAACAACATCTTGACTTCTCTTGTTATGTTCCAGATGGTTTTGGGACAGGAGACTGTGTAATCATTTCAGATGACAGACTTCACATCGTAGACTTTAAATATGGACTGGGTGTGCTAGTTGATGCAGTGGACAATCCACAGATGAAGCTCTATGCCCTAGGAGCACTTGGAATCTATGATCACCTGTACGACATTAAAGAAGTGTCCATGACGATCTTTCAGCCTAGAAGAGAAAATGTCAGCACCTGGACAATACCGGTGGAAGAACTAAAGGGCTGGGCGGAAGAGGAACTAAAGCCCAGAGCTGACAAAGCCTTCAACGGTGAGGGTGAATACATCCCCGGTCCATGGTGTACCTTCTGTAAAGCGGCAAACAGATGTCGGGCCAGAGCCGAAGAAAAGCTAAAACTTGCAGAGAAAGAATTCAAGATGCCACCTCTGCTGACGGATGCTGAGATAGAAGAAATCTTACTTATTCTTCCCGACCTTACCAAGTGGGCGAATGAAATAACAGCCTATGCCACTGATGCAGCAGTCAATCACGGTAAAGAGTGGAACGGTTTTAAAGTTGTGGAAGGTCGCTCGGTTCGCAAGTACAAAGATGAAGGAGCCATTGCAGAAAAAGCCGTGGCAGGTGGATATAAGGACATTTACAGAAAGAGCCTTATTCCGCTGACAGAGATGCAAAAACTGATGGGTAAATCCAAATTTGAGGAACTCCTCGGTGACCTCATTTACAAACCACCGGGTAAGCCGACTCTTGTTCCAAACTCAGATAAAAGACCGGCAATGAACGTAGCAGATGCTAAAAACGAATTTAACGAAATTATGGAGGATTAAATATTATGGCAAATATGCAAAACAAGACAAAAGTTATCACAGGTGTAAACTCAAGATTTTCTTACTTCCACGGTTGGGAGCCTATATCCATTAATGGTGGTGCGGAAAAGTACAGCGTATCCGTCCTTATTCCAAAGGATGACAAGGAAACCATTAATGCTATCCATGCAGCAGTTGATGCTGCCATAGAGGAAGGTATCGCAAAGTTTGGAGGTAAGAAACCTAATAAAGCTGCTATTAAACTACCACTGCGTGATGGAGATGTAGAGCGTGATGATGAGGCTTATAAAGGCCATTACTTCATCAATGCAAATAGCAAGACAGCGCCACAGATTGTAGATAAAAGTGTTAAGCCGATTATGGATCGCAGTGAGGTGTACAGCGGTTGTTATGGAAGGGTTTCACTTAACTTCTATGCCTTCAACTCAAATGGTAATAAAGGTGTAGCTTGTGGCCTTGGTAACATTCAAAAAATTAGAGACGGAGAACCTCTAGGTGGTAAGACTTCTGCAGTAGATGATTTTACGACTCTTGTAGATGATGACTTCCTTGCCTAATAAAAACAATAAACTTGACGGTGGTGGAGGACTTCCCTCTGCCACCTTTTTCATTTAGGAAAGGTGGTAGCTATGAAAAACTTAGAAATTGATATCGAAACCTATTCATCTACCAATCTACAAAAGAGTGGTGTTTATCGTTACGTAGAAGCAGATGATTTTGAGGTGATGCTGTTTGGTTATGCGATTGACGGTGGTGAAGTTAAGGTCATCGATTTGAAGAATGGAGAAAGGATTCCAAAAGAAATCCTAGATGCCTTAACCGATGAAAGCATTACGAAGTGGGCATTTAATGCTCAGTTTGAGCGAGTATGCCTTTCACGTTATTTAAGCTACCCTACTGGGACTTATCTAAATCCTTTCTCATGGAAATGTTCCATGGTTTGGTCTGCCTATATGGGTTTACCACTTTCTTTAGAAGGTGTAGGTGCAGTGCTAGGGCTTGAAAAACAAAAGCTGACAGAGGGTAAAGACCTGATCCGTTACTTTTGTGTTCCCTGTACTCCAACAAAAACAAATGGCGGTAGAACTCGTAATTTGCCAACCGATGAAAGAGATAAATGGCAGCAGTTTAAAGCATATAACAAGCGTGATGTGGAGGCAGAAATACAGATACAACAAAGATTGATCAAGTTTCCAGTACCAGAGGACATCTGGGATGAGTATCATCTCGACCAAGAAATCAACGATCGAGGCATAAAGGTGGATATGGATTTTGTTAAACAGGCCATCGCCATGGATGATATATCTCATGAAAAACTACTAACTGCCATGCAGCAGATAACAAATCTCGATAACCCAAACTCTGTACAACAGATGAAAAGCTGGCTTTGTGAAAATGGTCTAGAGATGGAGACTCTCGGTAAAAAAGCTGTCGCTGAGAAACTTAAGGAAACCGATGGTGAACTAAATGAAGTTCTTTCACTTCGTCAGCAACTGGCAAAATCCTCAGTAAAGAAATATACAGCAATGGAAAATGCGGTCTGTAGTGATTCTCGTGCCAGAGGTATGTTTCAGTTTTATGGAGCAAACAGAACCGGACGCTTTGCCGGAAGGCTTGTGCAATTACAAAACCTCCCTCAAAATCATATGCCAGATTTAAAAGAGGCGAGAAATATTGTCAGAAATGGTGATGTTGAAACACTGGAACTGCTCTATGAAGATATACCGGATACTCTCTCACAACTGATTCGTACAGCCTTTGTACCTAGAGTGGGTCATAAGTTTATTGTGGCTGACTTCTCAGCCATTGAGGCCCGTGTGCTTTCATGGCTTGCAGGCGAAACATGGCGAACAAATGTATTTGCTAGTGGTGGCGATATCTACTGTGCATCTGCCTCCCAGATGTTCAGTGTTCCCGTTGAAAAGCATGGTGTGAACGGTCACTTGAGACAGAAGGGTAAAATTGCTGAATTGGCACTTGGATATGGTGGTTCTGTTGGCGCGCTAAAAGCCATGGGTGCATTAGAGATGGGGCTTGAAGAGGAAGAATTAAAACCGCTTGTGAATGCCTGGAGAATGTCTAATCCCAACATCACACAGTTCTGGTGGGATGTAGATCGGGCGGCTAAACAATGCGTGAAGGAAAACAAATCACAAGAAACCCATGGCATCGAGTTTCATTGTTTTAGTGGCATGCTTTTTATCGTTCTTCCCTCTGGCAGAAGGCTTGCCTATGTAAAACCTCGAATTGGTGAGAATCAGTTTGGTGGTGAGTCTGTTACCTATGAAGGAGTAGGTGGAACAAAGAAATGGGAGCGTCTTGAAAGTTACGGTCCTAAGTTTGTAGAGAATATTGTTCAAGCCATCTCCCGTGATATTTTAATGTATTCAATGAAGATGCTTAGTACTTATCGTATTGTGGCTCATGTCCATGATGAAGTAATTATTGAAGCGAATCCTCAAATAGCGGTTACTGAAGTATGTAAACAGATGAGTCAAGTGCCACCTTGGGCAAAAGGGCTGCTTCTTGACGCCGATGGCTATGAATGTGACTTTTATCAAAAAGATTAAAGAAATCATCAGATTTCACCTCCTGTCGTGGCTACTAGGTAGGAGGTGTTTTTCTATGAATATTTTTGAAGTAAAAGATGGTTGTCCATTAAAGGGCAAAACCGAGCAGATGACAGAGGAAGAACTGCAAAAGGAATATGACTTTCATATAGCCGAGAGTATTGTCGCAAACCTATATAAAGAAGGCAAAATTACAGCGGATGAACTACACAAAATATCAGCCTTGAACAGGCAGAAATTCTCTCCTCGTTTAGCCGAGATTATGTCCTAAAAAGCTTGCTATTAATAACTTTTAGAGTGATGTATGTAATGGGCGAAAGCGAGGTGAGATGATGAAAAAGATAACAAAAATAGATGAACTGCCCCAAGGACAACTACCTAATACGAAACTTAGGGTTGCCGCCTATGCTAGAGTCTCAACCGATAGTGATGAACAACTTGAAAGCCTTAAAGCACAGCGTGAACACTATGAGCGCTATATTAAGTCTAATCCTGAATGGGAGTTTGCTGGTCTTTATTATGACGAAGGGATCTCCGGCACCAAGATGGAGAAACGGACTGAACTGCTCCGCATGATACGAGATTGTAAGCAAGGTCGGATAGATTTTATTATCACCAAATCAATCAGCCGCTTTGCTCGTAATACAGTAGATTGCCTAGAGTTAGTAAGAAAGCTGATTGATATCGGTGTTTACATTTATTTTGAAAAAGAGAATCTAAATACGGGTGATATGGAAAGTGAGCTGATGCTTTCTATTCTTTCAGGATTTGCCGCAGAAGAGTCTGCATCTATTTCACAAAACTCAACATGGTCCATTCAAAAGAGATTTCAAAACGGTAGTTATGTAGGTACTCCACCCTATGGATATACCAATATAGATGGTGAAATGGTAATCGTCCCAGAAGAAGCAGAAATCATAAAACGTATTTTTGCAGAGTGCCTTTCAGGAAAAGGTGGAGGTACTATAGCAAGAGGTTTGAACAAAGACAAAATCCCTGCAAGACGAGGTAATCACTGGAGTGCAGGCACGGTGATAGACATGCTTCGAAACGAAAAATATATGGGAGATGTCCTATTACAAAAAACCTACACTGATAGCAACTATAATCGCCATCCAAACACAGGAGAAAAAGACCAGTACTATTACAAGGACAATCATGAACCTATTATTAGCAGAGAAGATTTTGCTAAGGTGCAAGACATCATTGATGAGAGAGCTAAGACGAGAAGTAAAGGTATGAAAAAGAACGTTTATCTTAACCGATATGCTCTAAGTGGCAAAATCATCTGTGGTGAATGTGGTCGCAATTTTAGGAGAAAGACAAACTACTCAGTTGGTAGGAGTTACATTGCTTGGAGTTGCATCGGTCATATCGAAGACAAAGAGAGCTGCTCCATGTTGTTCTTGCGAGATGGGGAAATCAAAGCCACATTTACCACCATGATGAATAAGCTTGCTTTCAGTAACAAACTAATCCTAGAGCCACTCTTCAAATCAATTAGCCAAATCGATGAAGAAAGCGACCGTGAAAGAATGGACGCTATTGATAAGCGAATGGAGCAACTCGTGGAAGAACGCAATACCCTTATTACACTGATGGCCAAAGGTTTCCTGGAGCCTGCTCTTTTTAATCAGGAACGGAATGTTTTAGATAGTGAGATAAAAAATCTTTCAACTGAAAAAACAAACCTGGTAACGAACTCTACGAGTGGTGTTCTGCGAGCAAATGAGATTAAGGACCTCATTGATTACGTGTCAGCTGATAACTTTAAGGGTGACTACACGGAAGAATTATTTGAAGAATTTGTAGAGAACATCATTGTAAATTCCAGGGATGAGCTGACACTCAATTTGAAATGCGGTCTTTCCCTGAAAGAAAAGGTGGTGAGATAAATGGCATATATTCCATATGGATACAAAATTCAAGATGGAGTGGTTACTGTCGATGAAAAGGCAGCAAGTCAAGTAAAGGTATTCTTTGAGAAATACATATCAGGACTATCCCTTACAGTGGCTGGCGAACAGGCAGGTATTGATAAGACACACTCTGTGATGGGTCGCATTTTGAAAAACGTCAACTACCTTGGAAATGATACGTATCCAGCAATTATTGATAAAGAGATATTTGATAAAGCTGAAGAAGTTAGAGATAAGCGTGCAAAGGATTTAGGACGAGTGGTAGAGCTTGCCGCTTTCACCTCTTCCCCTCCCAAAGAACGATTTAAAATGAGAAAGGCAGATAATAAGATGCCAGTTGATCCTTTTGAACGAGCAGAATACTTATATAGTCTGATAGAAAGCGAGGAATAAAGTGACAGAGAAAAATATAATGGTTATTCCTGCTCGTAAAAGAGTAGGAAGTACAGCCGCAAAAGAACAGATAAAGAAACTTCGTGTTGCTGCCTATTGCCGTGTTTCTACAGAAACGGAAGAACAAAATTCTAGTTATGAGGTTCAGGTCGCACACTATACAGAGTTTATAAAGAAGAATACTGAATGGGAGTTTGCCGGCATCTTTGCAGATGATGGTATCTCCGGGACGAACACCAAAAAGCGTGACGAATTTAATCGTATGATTGCAGAGTGTATGGATGGTAACATCGACATGGTTATTACTAAATCCATCAGCCGATTTGCACGTAACACTCTAGACTGCCTTCAATATATTAGACAGCTCAAGGATAAGAACATATCCGTCTACTTTGAAAAAGAGAATATCAACACCATGGATGCCAAAGGTGAGGTTTTGCTGACTATTATGGCATCTTTGGCACAACAGGAAAGCCAGAGCCTTTCACAAAACGTTAAACTTGGACTTCAATACCGATACCAACAAGGAAAGGTACAGGTCAACCATAAACGGTTTATGGGCTACACCAAAGACGAAGATGGAAATTTAATTATTGTCCCCGAAGAAGCTGAGGTTATCAAACGCATCTACCGAGAATACCTTGAAGGTCAGAGTCTAGTGGGCATTGGTCGAGGCCTTGAAAAGGATGGTATTTTAACAGCAGCAGGAAAACCAAGATGGCGACCGGAATCGGTTAAGAAGATCCTTCAAAACGAAAAATACATCGGAGATGCCCTTCTGCAAAAGACCGTCACAGTAGATTTTCTTACCAAGAAACGAGTGAAGAACGAAGGTCATCTTCCCCAGTATTATGTTGAAAATAGCCATGAGGCGATTATTCCTAAAGAGTTATTTTTACAGGCTCAGGAAGAACTTCATCGCAGGAATAATATTTACACAGGGGCAGATAAAAATAAAAGACTCTATAGCAGTAAATACGCTTTGAGTGCCGTAACCTTCTGCGGGGACTGTGGCGATATTTATAGGAGAACATATTGGAATATACGAGGTAGAAAAGAGTTTGTATGGCGATGCGTTACGAGAATCGAGCAAGGTCCTGAAACGTGCAAGAACCGGACGGTAAAAGAAAGAGATTTATATGATGCGGTTATGACTGCCATTAACAAACTCCTTGCCGGTGGTGATAACATGATAAGAACCTTGGAAGAAAACATCCACGCGATAATTGGCGACACCACAGAGTACAAAATTTCAGAGATAAACACCTTACTTGAAGAAAAGCAAAAAGAACTCATCAAGCTGGCTAATAAAGGTCAAGATTATGAACATCTAGCAGATGAGATTGATGAACTGCGAGATAAGCGACAGACCCTTTTAGTAGAAGATGCCTCCCTCAGTGGCGAGAACGAGCGAATCGATGAGTTGATTGAATTTATCCGCAAGAACAAATTCCGCACCTTAGAATATGACGATAAGCTTGTGAGGAAGATAATCCAGAACGTTACAGTTTATGAAGACCGCTTCATCATAGCCTTTAAATCTGGCATTGAAATGGAAATATGAAAAACAGATGTAACTAGCCCATGACTCTACAGTAGAGGTGTTGGTTTTATTTTGTCTATTTAACATAATAATATTTTAATAACTATTGTGTTTATCAACCAAATGGTTTATAATATTCTTAGCGTTAACTTGGAGGTGCTGTATGACTACGGCAAAAATGATTAAAGAACTGTGTGAGCAAATGAGTATAAGTGTCTCTGAACTTGCTAGACTTATTGGCCAGACTCCACATATTATATAACCAAAATATGTAGTTAATGAAATCTAGATGTCCCTATAAGTAAATTTGGCAGAAATTCAAATAGAAAGGAGATCTATTTTCTCATTCGTCTTTGATTTCAATAAGTTTACGACAAGCATACACTGTGTTAAAAGTAGAGTCATGAAAAGAGGTTGTACATTATGGATATTAATTCGTTATTTGACACTGGACACAAAATGGAGTTATTTACTAACGCTTGTTTCCAAACATTAGAGTATTACATAGACACTAATCTGAAAGTAACAGAGGAAAAAGTAAGTAATTCAGGAAAAGTTGATGTTTTAGAAATAGATATATATGCAAAAGTATTTGATAAAGCATCTGTAAATACTACTTTAATCGAATGTAAAAGAGGGTGCACCTTTAATGATTTATTTCTATTTGTAGGAGTTTCTAATTTAATTAATGCTAATAATAATATTATGGTTGCTTTAAGTAAACAATTAGAAGATATAAAAAGTCAAGCTAACAAATTAGGTGTTTATGTTTAGGTAAATAGTGAAGATGATTATAGAATTTAGAAAGGAGTCTTGTTTTGATTACGAAAAATGAGAATGGATTTGGTTGGGGGAGTCTGCTGTTGGCAGTGCTGTTCTTTATTGCCGGCTGGACCGCCCTCAACAATCCGCTGACCACTTTGATTGCTATGGGGCTTATGTTTGGGATGATTGCCATCGTACAGGGGGTTTCAGCCCTGATGTACTACTTTGAGCTGAAAAAGGTGCTGCCCGGTAATCCTTGGTACTTGATCCTGATTGGCGTATTGGACTTGCTGGTTGGCCTTTATCTGGTGTTCAATCCGGCTGTCAGTGTGACGTTCCTGCCGATGTTGTTTGTGATTTGGTTCCTCATCGACTCCATCATGAACATTTTCCTGGCCTTCCGCTTGAAGGATAGCCAGAGGAGCTGGTTCTGGGTGCGACTCACCTTGGGCATCCTGGGGGTCGTGATCGGGTTTGCCTTGGCGGGGAACTTGTTAGCCGCCATCATTTCCGTCACCTACTTGATCGCGTTCTACTTCTTCACCGGCGCCATCATCAAGCTGATTGACGCGTTTGTCTAGTTGGCTTCTTCGGCTCTTTGTCAAATAGGACTGATGGCTCAATTATGGTCCGTATCACAAGAAATAGCTTTTTCTTGTGATACGGACTTTTTTGTTATTTTATTTTGATTAACCCGTTCGTTAAGAAAATTCTGGTTCGCATATTGTCATAAGATCTGAAGCCATAAGAGACTCGTTTTAACGTTTTGATGTGGGTGTTTTTCGCTTCAATTTTTCCATTGGAATAAGGGTAAATAAGGCCATTCCGAATGCCTACTTCATGATTTTCTAGGTTTTGAATGGCATGCCGGAATTCGGGATTTATCTTGTCTGACATTGATCTAATGATATCGAAAAATAAATCAGCATCCTTCTCTCTAAAAGCGTTTGTGATGTCATGAAATACTTGATAGGCTTCTTTTAATGGTTCAGAATAGCTCAGAAGCCGATCAATGACCATGGCTTCTGTTAGATAAGGGTACTTTGGTGCTCGGAAGCTTCGCCATGTTTTATATTCCGAAATATCAATGTTTTGGCGATTTTTTATCAATCGTTTCCAATTACTTTTTATTTTTCTCCCTCGAGTAGCCTATTGACCGCCTCTTGAAATCAAACGCTTGGCTTCAAGGGCTCTGAAGCTATTAAATGCAGTATTAATATTATTATTTGTCAAATTAAGCGAGACAACTGCTCTTCATTTACATAACTCAAAAAGACTTCCAATGGTGTCTGGTAGTTCAGTGATTTTCTGGGTATATGATTTCTTTTTGAAGCCACAGAGGAGATGAAATCCTGATTGACTTGATTGAAATCCATTTCTTTCGGTAGGCCATCTTTTCGAAGGAGACCATTTGAGTGTTCGTTTAAACCTCGTTGTGATGGTGTTCCTGGGTCTGCGAAATAAATAGCTATATCATTCGTATTACTGATATTTTTCCAATTTGAGAACTCTTTACCACAATCGAAAGTAATCGATTTAAAGAGATTTTTAGGAACCGATTGAAACCAAGTATTCGTTGCTTTTTCAATATCGATTGCTTTACGACCTTCAGGTTTCAAAGCAATAATGACTTTTGAAAGGCGTTCAACGAGGGTGATGACGGCACTTTTATGATTGACACCGACAATCGTATCGCCTTCTAGATGCCCGAACTCTGTTTCAAAAGAAGCATAATCCGTTTCTCGCTCAGCGATATTTCGTTTGAATGCTTGTTTTCCACGACGTTCTTGATGACCGTTTGGTTTTCGTTTCCCTTGCATGGGTAACTTACTTTGATCAAACTCACCATTTTTAAAACGACGATATAAGGTACGGACAGAACATGAAAAGGAACGAATGAACGGCATAACCGTATGCTGCGAGAATTTATCCCAAAGGGAGTCACTTTGCGTCCACTGTCCTATTCTCATTTACTGGCAGTAACCAATACGATCAACGACAGACCGAGAAAAATAATGGATTATGCAACACCTGCAGAACGCCTTCAGGAAGAACTCGCAGTTTTACAAGCCGCTTAAGGTGTTTTCGTTGGTTCCCTATCCTCTTGGAGCAGAAACACCAACGATTCACCAGAAAAATGGTAAGGGATGAAAACACGCCCTACCGAGAATGGCTTCAAACCGTTGGTAACACTGGATTATTGAGTAATTCGCTGTCTATAAAGGTTTTTTTAATTTTTTATGCATTTGATATTGCAATTAAGTAGTATAAAAAATAAAGCACATGGGTGAATAACCCGATGTGCTTTATTTTGACTTATTCAACATCAATTGTAATGCTGTTGTTTGGCTTTTCTTCTTTAGGAACTACAACTTTAAGTAAACCATTTTCCAGTTTTGCTTTAATACCATCTGGCTTGGCATCTTCCAAATAAATTGAACGACTCATAGAACTATAACGTCTCTCTCTGTGGATGAAATTCTTTTTCTTTGATTCACTGTTTTCATCCCTAGTAATAGTAATCATAAGTTTTCCATCGTTAAGTTCAACATTGATGTCTTTTTTATCTATACCTGGTACTTCAGCCTCAATTAGGTATTCATTGCCATTATCTTCGACATCAACTTTGAAAGTGTCATGTGTGAGGGTTCTTTTAAAAGGCCAGTCATTGGAAAAATAATCATCAAGTACGTTGTAGAAGTCCTCAAAGCCAGTGTTTGTAGAGATTTCTTTGTTCTTTTTGTTAAAAGGTACTAATCCAGCCATAAATAACAACTCCTTTTCAATTTATTTTTTTGTTAGCGCTCTTCTATTGAGTGCTAACTATTATATAACACAGAATGTTCCGTTTGTCAATATATTTTTGAGAATTTTTTTATTTAAATTTGACTTTGATATTTTTCCATAAACGAGAGTCAATCTTGGATATGTTTCCATTTACGAGCGTGGATATGTTCCTAAGTTCGAGAGTAGGTAAAAATATAACTAAAACACCGTTTTGACAGCTATCAACACCTCTCGAGCCATGTTGAGGTGGTAGCGTTGATGTCAAGAGTAGATGAATAAGTGTAGTTAAAGCGTTGATGTAATAAGGTTTATAGGGTTTCGTCTTCGTTTATTTTATGTGAATAAACGGGCGGAATCATTTTTGTTGTTGGTGTTGGAAGTGCTGGAATTTGGGGTTGAGTTGATAGAATAGACTTTCAGTAGGGGAGTTGACAGAATGGATGACTTTCTATATAAAATGAATAATATATTTTTCATTTTATATAGAGCGATTTTTTTTAGTGAAAAAATAAAAAACTATTGACAGATTTTAAAAAGTGGTGTATATAATAATTAGAGTTAGCACTCAACGACAGAGAGTGATAACAATGAGAATGAAAATAAGTAAAGGAGTGGTTATTATGGCAGGATTAATTCCATTCAACAGAAAGCGTAATGATGTAGTGAATACTGGTTTTAAAGATTTTTCCAACATGATTGATGACTTTTTTACAGGTAGCTGGCCATTGCAAAGAAGTTTAGCGGCAGATACATTTAAGATTGACATTCAGGACAATGATACAGAGTACACAATTGAAGCAGAGCTTCCAGGAGTAAAGAAAGAAGATGTAGAGATTACGCTTAACGAAGGAAGACTCAACATTTCAGTGAAAAAAGAAGAAGTGGATGGGTTATAATTAGCTATACAATAAATATTCGGACATGATATAATATAAAAATAAATGAAAGTAAGAGGTATATATCATGGGAAGAAAAGG
>NZ_PTIS01000027.1 GCF_002934235.1 Clostridium algidicarnis DSM 15099 | reverse complement strand
ACTTTGAACCATTAAACCCCATCCCTGAGCTTGAAAGAATTTCTACCATGCCAGGAAAATGGCAAAAGTTAATTGAACTTTCACAACAACTTATAGTAAAAAATCAAGTTGTATAGATATAATCAAATTATTTTCACCTATCAGCATTTTGTTAAAAGTAAACAGTCTGAAAAGGTGTATTCTTGTTGCTCTTTTTTAATTTTCCAGAATAAATTTAAAAGTTCTGGTGAAAGAAAAAGTAATACCTCATTATTTTAGAGCACATTTTCACTTTTCAAAGTGTAATTTAAAACTAAAAAGTTTTAATCTGTTTTTTCATAGATTAGTTAACACTATCTAAAATATATAAATATACACTTTTATTTCACTAAAACCTACTCAATCTTTATGTAGCGGCTAGTAATATAAACATTTTACTATAAAAATTTTTAGACGTCTATGGTACATAGTTAGGTTTAAGGTTCAATTTTTATGTAAAGCATACTTCAAATAATAGTCTCTTATTATCTCTATTTATAATCTTGTGCCAAATACGCTAGAGCGTTCAGCGATAATCTTTTAGGAGCATTTTTAACTACCTCTTCTAACCCTAAATTATAGATTGCTAATTTGCCTAAATTTCTTAAATCGTTACTAGCTCCAAACATTATTCCATCATAAGTTTCCTTCTTAACGTTTTTTCTTACGAAAAATATAAGTAACAAAAAATCCTCTATCATCTTGATTTTCAATATATTTAATTAACTCAAATGACTTGTTTATATCTTCAAAATCACTTTGTTGAATTAAATCTTCTTTTCTGATTTTAGAGTCAACCTTGTGCTTATCTCCAAAACCAGAGACAAATAAAATACCATTATCAAATATATGATTTTCAATATCTGCAAGTTGCTCTTTGCTTAATCTATAATGATTAACTAAAATATTATCGAATATACCAATATCATATAATGAATTGGATCTACTTAAATCAATTTGCTTTATATTTACATAGTAATTATTTGTTTTTGCGAACATTTCCAATCGTGAAAGTGCTTCATTACTGAAATCAACCCCTGTCACTTTGAAGCTATTCTTAATTAAAAACAAAGTGTTCCTACCGTCTCCACATGCAATATCAAGAACATGCCCTCTTTTAAAGTATCCTATGTTTTCAACTAATGATTTTTCAGGACGTAATGGTTCATTACTCCTATTTACAAATTTTTCATCCCAGTATTCTTTATTTCCCATATATTCCACTTTAGAATATCCTCCTTGATGTATTTCGACCTATCTTACAAATACTTCTACATTTATAAAAACCTAGTTTACTGTTTTATTAGTATAATATACTTATTCTTTTTTCTCTTATAAATTCCTCTTATTTACTTATCCCCCTACCTCTATATTTAATAATTATAACTTTTAAGGGTTATTGCCTTGTGTATTATTTTGTTTAGAAATATCAATTAAAACTACTAACATATTATCAATAAGTATTCTATACCACAAAATATAAAACATAATAAAAAGCCATAAGACATCTTTATCTTATGACTTTGTACTATTATTATTATGATGATTAACTAAAGCTTGTATTTAATCTAAAAACTCTCTTTTTATAAGCTTGTCATTTGAATTCATGAAATTTAGATATTCCTCTTTTGTCATGGCTGGAACAAAATTATTAAGAATACTTTTAGCCTCTTTTGCATCATCAAAAAGCAGGTCTACTATAGTTAAAGCTAATGATTTAGCTGGCTCTAAATAAATATATTCTTCATTAACTATACAATAATCTTTTGAATGAAGCTCTCCTGTTATTCCACCGAACATAGGGTGTAAGGTTGGCATAATATGAGATACATCACCTAAATCGAAGGAACCTGAAAAGTCGCTTTCTTGTACTATATCATCTTTTGTAATTCCAAGCTCTATTAGGTTCTTAAATAATATATCTTCCATTTCTTGATGTTTTAAAATCGGCAAGTATCCTGGCAATTCTTTGATTTCAATATTAGCACCTACAGCCATAGCTCCAGCAATTAATGATCTATTAACTTTTGTATTTGCATCTATCATTGCCTCTACAGTTCTTGCCCTTGTATATGATTCCATTCTAACATCAGCAGGTACCACATTTACGATGTCCCCACCCTTTGTTATAATCGGATGAATTCTTACTCTATCACTATCTTTAAAGGTTTCCCTTTGAGCATTTATATTGTTCATGGCAAGGACAGCTGCATTAAGTGCATTTACCCCTTTATGTGGCGAGTTACCCGCATGAGCTTCCCTACCAATAAACTTAATATCTTTTCCAATAAATCCGTTGCTTACAGTCCCAACTAATACCTTTTTATCACCAACATCTAAAGCGTGAAACATAACTGCCATATCAACATCATCGAAGGCACCTTTTCTTATTAATTCCTGTTTCCCTCCAAAATATTGAATAATCCCCTCTTCCTTTAATTTGCTTCGGTAATCTATCTCTATAAATTCTTCTGCTGGTGTTGCAATAAAATCAATCTTACCATCTAGTTCTTTATATACACCTGATTTTATAAGACCAATTGCCACACCTATCATCCCTGCAATTTGTATATTATGACCACAAGTATGAGAAGCTCCTGAGCTTAAAGAATCCTTATGAGCATTGCAAACTATGCCATCTAATTCACCTAGAACTGCAACCCTTGGACCAGTCTTTTCCTCATTTATTTTAGCCCTACAACCAGTACACGCAATACCATCTACCACATTAAGATTTAATTCATTTTCAAAAAATTCTTTCACAAGTTTTGTAGTTTCAAACTCTTTATAGCCAAGCTCAGGATTTTTATAGATCTTCCTACCTATATCAAAAATCAAATCCTTATTTTCCTCAATTGTAGAAATTACTTTAGCCTTCATTATTTCTTTACTCATACCCATCTATTAATCAGTCCTTTTTTATATATCTAACAATGGCCTCTGTTGTATTTATTAGTTCATCAATTTCTAAATATTCTTCAACAGTATGTACATTGTTCATTCCAACTCCAATAATAATTGAGTTAAATCCTTGTTTTGCAAATATATTACTATCTGATCCTCCACCAATAACCTGAAGCTTAGAGGGAATATTTAACTTTTCATATATTTTAGCAAATTGTTTTGCAAAAATCAAATTATCCTTTGGTTTTAATGTAGGATAATCACACTTATAATCTAACTTGTAGCTACCACCAAATTTTTCAATGGATTCATCACATATCTTTTTATAAGATTCAATAATCCCTAAAATTTTATCTTCAAAGTGACTTCTAACCTCTCCAGTAATCCTACAGACATCAGGAACTACATTTGATGGAAACTCAGAATCTATTTTTGAAATGTTGGATGTTGTTAAATCATCAATTCTTCCTACATTCATACGAGACAAAGAATGTGCTGCCAACATTATAGCATTGATTCCCTTTTCAGGCTCTATGCCCGCATGAGCCTTTTTACCTTTAAAGCAAATTTCAATATCATATTTACTTGGGGCAGTATGTGCAATAAGCCCAGCCTTTCCAGAGTTATCAAGAACAATCATATTCTTTGCAGGCATCATATCTTCTGGTATCTTTGTCCAATCAAAATGCTTGGCTCCAAGTATACCGATTTCTTCACAAGGTGTTAAAACAATATAGATATCCTCATGTGATATATTTTCCTCTTTAATAGTTCTCAAGACTTCAATAATACTTGATATTCCACCTTTATCATCTCCACCTAAGGTGGTTGTCCCATCTGTTTTAATTATATTACCCTCTACTATTGGATTTACATTTAAATTAGGCCCTACCACATCCATATGAGCAGCAAGAGTTACACCCTCACCTTCTATATTACCAGGGAACTTAGCTACTATTGAAGGACAGTCCCCACCATATTCTAGATACCCTTTATCTAGGTATATTAGAGCACCCATGTCTTTTAATAAATTCACAAGATATTTTGCGTACTCTCCTTCTTTTTTTGAAGGTGAATGAATTTTTAACATTTCCACTAAATTATTTAATAATCTTTCCTTATTCAAAATTATACCTCCTTTCAAACTTCTTATGAATGTTACAAAGCTTATGTATTCATTATTAATAAATTGCTTACTAAATTTTTATATTGGATTTGATTTTTCTTAAAGATGGGTCCTACTACATTTTCACCATCATAAAAATAGATACTACACTGCTTTTCAGAGGTACTCTTTCGTGAACTACCACCACTTATAAAAGTGGATGGCTTCTTGGTCAATATCTCTAATGAGACAAGTTTACCCAAGCTATCAAGGTCGCACCGACCTCTCTAGGCAATATATCTTTTATTATATTGCTAGTTTTAGTAGATTTTTAGCAGCATTTATATCTCTCTCCATTATCATTCCACATACTGGACATATATAGATTCTGCAGGATAAGTCCTTTGTTTGACTTGATTTATTACCGCAGTTAGAACATAACTGACTACTTGCATAATTTGATGGTGCTATTATGATTTCTCTACCATACCATTTTGCTTTGTATGTAAGCATTCTTCTAAACTCTGCGAAGCTAGCATCAGCTATTGATTTTGCTAATTTATGATTTTTTATCATATTACTTACCTTTAAGTCCTCAATGACTATAACTTGGTTTTCGTTAATTAATTGAGTACTTACTTTGTGAATCATATCTTTCCTTTGGTTTGATATTTTCTCATGCAATTTAGCAACTTTCAACCTTGCTTTCTTTCTGTTGTTACTACCTTTTTGTTTTCTTGATAAATCCTTTTGAAGCTTAGTTAACCTTTTTTCTGATTTTTTTAAGTATTTGGCATTACTGAAAAACACCCCATCACTGGTTATTGCGAATTCCTTGATGCCTAGATCCACACCTATTTTATTATCTATTTTAGGTAACTGAGCAATCTCAGTATCGATTAATATTGATATGAAATACTTACCACTGGGTACTTGTGATATAGTGCAAGACTTAATTAATCCATTGAACTTTCTATGTTGCTCTATCTTAATCATAGATTTCAGTTTAGGTACTTTTATATGGTTATTCTCAATGGATACAGTACTATTTTGATTATTAGTTGTGTAGTTATTAGTATTGGATTTCTTCTTGAACCTCGGAAATCCAACAGATCTATCTCTAAAAAAGTTCTTATAAGCTTTATCTAAATTTAATTGTGCATTAGCTAATGCTAAACTATCAACTTCTTTTAACCACTCAAACTCGGTCTTATACTGTGCTGGAGTAGGGTATTTCATTGTCTTAATATCTAGGTCTTTATTTTCTTCATATGACTTAATTCTTTCAGTTAACATTTTATTATATATAAACCTAGTGCATCCAAAAGTTTTGGCTAGGTATGTTTTTTGTTCTTCATTTGGATATAGTCTGAATTTATAAGCCTTTAGCATTTTATCACCTCTTTTCATAATTAATCATAATAGTATTATGTCAAAAGGTTATTATTTTATGTATCAAACCTAAAATAATAAGGGCTATTCATCCCACACCTGTAGAGGGTTGGAGAATTTCACCCGTTTTGTTAAACTAACACTATTTTTCAACTTAAAGAATCGATTTTTAATATCAATATTCGTTGCTTGTATCCTATAAACAGGAATATTATGCTTTTTAAAATAATTATATATATATCCAAAGGAAGTGAAAATACAATCAATATCTCCAGACTGGTATTTTTCTAAATAATACTTAAGATAATCCCCTTCATTTTTAGAAGGTAAATATTTTTGAATATCATAACTTTTAACCTGGATATTAAACTCATTAAGTACCTCAATAAGATCTTTTTCTTCAATTATATCTAAAGCAATCCTTGTATTCTTTGTATCATCACATTCCACATAAAACTCCAATAAAGCTTTAATGATACCTATAATACCTCTTTCTGTATACACAACCGGCTTTTCAAATCTTACTTTTGAAGTTATTTCAGAATAAACACCTATTCCAGTCAAAAAGATACCATCTATTTCAGAATCTATATCCCTTGTCATATCAATAAGTTTTTTTATCTCATCCTCTGCATATTTAACAAACTCTATATCCTTATGTTCTGTAGAAAGAACTTTATATATCTTTTCAACTGAATCCGAAGCTCCCATTATAGCAATTTTCATATATATCTCCTATCATAAAACAATTAGTTATATATAAGAAAATTATACCACATCTTAAAGGAAAGTGACTCTTCTTTCTTAAGCTTTACATTTGCTATGTTACCCCATGTTTAACAAAACTAATATTAAAATCATGGAAGTAATTACAGGAAGAAAGTATCCAATTAATGTACATATTAAATACGGTAACCGTTTTTTTCTTTCCATCTCCGATACATCAAAATTTGACTTACTAAACTCTTTTCCCACTTTTTTTAACCCTATTATTCCGATAACACCAAACCCCAAAGCTAAAAGATAAGCTAACATAATTATGATAATTCCAGTAAAGTTTTGCATTACTTCTCCTCCCTAATAATACAAATTATATACCTTTTCTCAAAGGTAGCTAAAGTAGTAGACGTAAGAGTGTATAGAGTCTTACCTAAAGCAATACTTTGTCTTCCTGAATTCAACAGTAGATTTTCAAATTAGTTGCTTGTTTTCACTTCTAGTATTATTTGTAATTATAAGATAATTGTATCTTATATCATAATACCGCATTATCCCACTTATGTGAATCACCCCAATATACCCTAAGTTATATTATTAAACCTATACGAGAGAGGCACAGTAAATTACCAAGGCCAAGCATTTCACTGTATCATCAATGGTATGCCCCTCAGGAACATAAAAACTAAAAGCATGAAATATAGTGCAGGTTTTAATGAGTTTGGTTATAATATAAATAAGTAGATTTAGAGAATGGAGGATATTATGAAATTAATTAAAGATAGTGGAATAGATATTGATATGCTCTATGATGTTATAGCCTTATGTACTTTTGGAAGTTACAATGAAAGCTGCTGGGACAAGGAGCGAAGTGACATAGATGTTATGGTTCTTTCTAATACAGAGTTAGAATGGACTAGGGAAATGGAAATAGAAGATTATTTAACTCATCATTTATCAGTGTATTTTAATCATGAAAATATTCATATTGCCTTCATCAATGATTTTGTTTATCCTTTTGGAGAGATTATGATATCAAGCCCTAATAAAATCATATTACAAGAAGAACGGTATTTGGATTATATCCTTGGGTATTCATCTTTTAAAAGAGATAGAGAGTATTTAGAAATTATGAGAGACTATCATTTAAAGGAGGGAGGATTTTACGAGGGAATTTTCGATTAAATCAAGGAAAGATGAGAGTGTTGATCTAATGTAAAACTGAAGGACTCCATAAGTCTACATAATAAATTTTTGAGCATCTATCCTATGTTTTATTTCTTATACCAAATACAGTCATCTATTATAACAAGTTATATATAAATACTTAATTCCTTGGTTTTGTTTTATATATAAATTATCAAGTGATTCTTAGACATAGGTGGAGTTTGCTTATAAGGAATACATCTCTCCATCTGGGTCTTAGAAGAACTTATCCAGAGGCGTAGCAGCCGTCATCCCCCACCTTGAAGAGGATAGGGGTGTTACGGATGGTAGCCATCGGATAAATGCTAGAGTATTTCTAAGAATACTCTAGCAAATCAAAGATTATTAAACTTATACAAAAGAGGTAACTTAATGAAACAATATAACACTATTTCTATATGCCATAAACTCCATTTAACTTTTACTTACCCCTCCTCCACCCTCTTTATTTCTGTACTAAAATAAAAGTGATTGATTCAAACAATTAATTTTGTTTATCTTCTTCATTAAGCTTTTTTTCAATCCTTTGCTGCCCTTTCATATTGAAACAGTATAAAATAACAAATATAGCGGCAATGAAAATAGTTGAAGATATAAACGTAACCACTAATACTGAAATAAAAAGTCCGTCCAATACTCCAGTATACTTATCGCTATATAGAGAATAGTTTCTTATTCCATTCATAATACTTATAGCAAGACTTGAAACTAAAATAATAGACACTGCTGATACCTTTCCACTTTTAGAATTATTCATAAAATCGTATCCGACTACCATACTCCTTATTGCAATGTAAACTGTTGATAAAATAATAATACCAATCTCAACTGCATACTGTAAGAACGGCATATCCATAACATATGATTTAATAAAAACAGAAACAATCGTAAGGAATAGCACTATAATATAGGCTTCGCTTTGAATTTTGTTATTTAATTGTAAGACACGTTCATCTTTTATCTTTTTGCTTTTCATTATGACACCTCCCAAAATAAGTCATTTAATGTTTTGTTAAGAGCTTTGCATATTGCAATACAAAGTTTCAATGTTGGATTATAATTACCGGACTCTATCAAACCAATAGTTTGACGTGTGACACCAACAATATCTGCTAAGTCCTCTTGACTCATATCGCATTCTACTCTGGCAATCTTGAGTTTTTTATTTTTCACAAAACTTCTCCTTCTTCTATCTTAATAATTAAATTATACATCTCACATTCCATAATGTAAACTATATATTGCTTAAGGCAACTTATAGTTAACCTCATGCATATTCCTTACAAAACCCAAATATTAAGATATTCTTTATTCTATTCAAAAATATTCTAAAGAAAATATGAATAGTAAGAGCACGCTAAAAAGCACCCCATTAAATTTTACTTTAATAAAGTGCTTGTACCTGGTGATTTTTCTGGCATTTAGGTAGTTGAGGGGAACAAGGTTACACTCTTGCTATAAAATAAATCCAAATATTTTTATAACCCCTGAATAAGTCTCTTTGAATTCTTCAATATGTTCATTTAACTCATTACAACTTACGATATAATTATTTAAACTTTTTTTTAATTTGTTAAAGCTTTCCTCTTCATAAAAGGAACTTAGTGGCTGTTTTAACATCTTCAAGTTCAAACTGATAGACACGTCTTGAATATTGAACATCCGCCATAATCGTTCTTAAAAATGTCTTTTTAAGTCCCTTATTTCTATATACTTTAATATCTCTTTCTTTAAGTAGCTTTTCATCTAAAGCTTCCAACACACTTTTTAAGACATTGTAGTCTTCATCACAAACTATCTTATATTTTTTTCTCTATGCCCTTGAACGTTAAGGCATTTTCATTTAAACTAATGTTATACATAAATTCAACTCCATTCAGTTTTGTCTCGATAATAAAATTATAATGGGTAATTTATGTACTTAGGAGATGTTTTGCATCTCCTTTTATTTATATAGTTTTTTATACTAGTTCTGCCTGCTAAAATTATACTCTACCGGTTAATGTGCATATTTATCTCACTTAAGGAAAAGATAATTGAACATTTAAACATTTGTTTATGGATATATTATCTTGACATATATAAATATAATATTGATTAATTAAAGAACTTATTGTATTATTTAAATGGAAAAGTTATCGTGTAAACTTTAATTGAGAGGGGAAGATGAAGTGGCCGTAAATTACAATAGACTTTGGAAGATTTTGATAGATAAAAATATGAACAAAACCCAACTCAAAGAAGCAGCTAAAATTAGTAGTAATGCAATAGCGAAAATGGGGAAAAACAAACCTGTTTCTATTGATACAATTGTAAAGGTATGTAAAGTTCTCCAATGTGATATTGGTGATGTTATGGAGATTAATACAAGTGAATAAGGCCTAAGGCTAAAATGAAGTGAGGAGAATTAAGATGATAAAAATAGCAACTGTTTTTAGTGGAATAGGCGCAATTGAACATGCAATAAAAAGAATGAATTTAGAACATAAAATTGTTTTTGCCTGTGACAATGGTGATGTTGATATATTATCGCAATACGTAGCTATAGAAATAAATAGTATTGAACAAGAGATAAATTCTCTTCAAAATACAATATTGAAAATTAGTGCAAGGGGTCCTGAGGATGAGGAGTATATAAAAGAACTTCTTACTGATTTTAATAAAGTTGTTAGGACATTCGATATGGAGAAGAAAGGAATATCCAACATAGATATAAGGTTTTTGCAATTAGAAAAGGAAATATTACTCAGTGTTTCTGAAGACAAAAAGGTTAAAAATACAAGGATAAAAGAGTATAATAAATTTCTACAACAAATTGAAGAAAAAGTAGGCATTGATAAAATTTTTATAGCAGCAAAGGGTGCTATTAAAATGATAAGCGATTTTACAAAAGATAACCCTGTAGAGCTGTTAAATAATATGCATAAAAATGTTTTATTCCAAAGCAAGAACGGTATATCATGGGATGTAGTCTATAAAGAATTAGTTGAATTATATCTTGTTTCAGAGGAACTTGAGTTCAAAAAAATAATTAAGAGAGTAAAAAGCGTTGCTGAAAGCCTTTCTATGTTCCATGAGCGTATTAATTCATTTCATATAACTAAAGAATTAGAGGCCATAGATAATTATGAAGAAAAGAAAAAATATATTGATAATTTATATGAAGGTAGAGCAAGTCAAAATAAAGTGAGACAGAGTTATATGGCTAATTATAACATTGACGAAAAAGATTTTCATTGGAATGTTTCCTTCCTTGACGGTACACAGTATAAAAACCAAGTAGATTTATTTGTTGGGGGCAGCCCTTGCCAATCATTTAGTTTGGTAGGTAAACAACGTGGACTTGAAGATACAAGAGGAACTTTATTTTATGAATATGCTCGACTAGTTAAAGAGATAAGACCTAAAGTTTTTATATATGAAAACGTAAAAGCAGTTTTAAGTAATGATGATGGAAGAACATGGGAAACTATGAAGAAGGTATTTACAGATTTGGATTATACTTGGTTTCAAGATGTTCTTAATGCGAAAGATTATGGAATACCACAAAATCGTGAAAGAATATTTGTTGTAGGATTTAGAAAAGATTTAGTACTAAAAAAGCAATTTATGTTTCCAACCCCAATACCATTAAATAAAAAAATGCAGGATTTTTTAATAGACAATGTTTCAGGTAAATATTATTTACCAAGGAAAGGGGTAGACTTTGTAACGAGTGAAAAGAATCTTACAAAGAGATATACGCAAATTGATGGTGATGTACAACTTTGTCAGAAAAAAAACCAGCAATTTAATTGGCATGGAGATTTTGTTTTTGTTGAAGAGAATAAAGACATGGAAAGAACCATGCAAGATTTAGAAAAGTACTTTTTATCTGAAAAAGTTAAAAAGTATGTTTTATCTTCAGGAACAAAAGGCTTTTATTCAAATCCAAAAACAGATTTAGAAATAGCAAGACCTTTACTTACTACAATGCACAAAATGCATAGAGCAGGTGTTGATAATTATGTTACAACAGAAGGACGATTAAGAAAATTGACGCCACGTGAATGTTTAAGGCTTATGGGATTCTGTGATAGTTTTAAAATTACTGTTTCTGATACATCTATGTACCAACAAGCTGGAAATTCAATTGTTGTAGACGTGTTAATTAATATAATAGAGCAAATTTTAAAAGCTTATCCTGATATATTAAAATAGATATTTACTATAATTTAATTGATTGAGTAGTAACGTAAACTAATATATAAAACTTGAGTTTATATAGGGTGATTATAGAATTATAAATTTTATGTTCAAAGAGCACTTGAAAATAATAAGTTGCTGATATTCAGCATGAGAAGTCCAGTTTTTAAGCATAAAAGGTTTGCGTGAAAACTCTGATTATGATAGGGGGAAGATTGATGAAAGTAGATCAGTTGGTTGTTAAAAGTTTACCTAGTAGTTTTGTTTTTAGAAATTTAAAGCTTGCATCTGATAATGGGGCAGGAGAGGCTAAGTTACATGTGGGATCTGCAAATAATTGTGCAAACTTTAATAGCTTTTTTGAAAATTTCAATAGTACTAATAAATATTTTTTTACAAAAGATAATATGATATTATTCCTTGAACAGGTTAAAATAGAATATGTCTATCAATCTATCAATAAGTATAGTGAAATTAACTATACTTATTGGAATGATAAATTTAATCAAATTAAAGGTATGGATAATGATGAGTTTGAATTTCATCTGACAAAATTTGTTGATGCATCGAGGTATTATATTAGATCTAATCAAGATATTTTTAAAAATATATTTAGAAAAATGGCACTCCCTAAAATAACAACTTTGGTTATTGAAAAGCACAGTGATGGAGAAAGATATGACTACCTCTTCCAACTCCTACCTAATTTAGAATTAAGTAAGCCACTTATGGAAGAACCTTATCTAGAAGAAATCAAAAATAGCCATGAGGATAGAATAATTGAATACCCACATAATCGTATTCTTTTTGGTGCACCCGGAACAGGAAAAAGTTATAAGTTGGAGCAAAATAGGGCGGTGTTTGAGGATAGGTATGAAAGAGTAACTTTCCATCCTAACTATTCGTATGCTCAATTTGTTGGCAATTATAGACCAAAGCCTAAATTTAGAACAGATGGAACGGAATATGTATCTTACAAATTTGTGCCAGGTCCTTTTTTGCGTATTTGGATGAATGCACAGAATAGTGTTAAAAGTGGAATTGATGAGAATTACTTGATAATAATTGAAGAAATCAATCGTGCAAATGTTGCAGCGGTTTTTGGCGATATATTTCAATTGCTTGATAGAAATACAAATGGAACAAGTGAGTATGAAATATCAACATCAGAAGATATGAGAGATTATTTAATAAAAGAAGGTGGATTTGCATCTGATGAGGTTGCTACAATTAAAATACCTAATAACATGTATATATGGGCAACTATGAACAGTGCTGACCAAGGGGTATTACCTATGGATTCAGCTTTTAAGAGACGATGGAATTTTGAATATATAGGGATTAATGAAGAAAGTTCAAAAATTAAAGATACTGAAATAACTTTAAAGCCTTATGGTACTATAAAATGGGACATGCTCAGAACTAACATAAATAATGGATTAACTGAATCAGGTGTAAATGAAGATAAATTAATTGGACCATTCTTTTTAAGCGAAAAGGAATTAAACTCTCCATCAATTGATGAGATTTTTAAGAGCAAACTTCTTATGTATTTGTTTGAAGATGTTCTTAAACATAGAAAAGGTAAGATATTCAAATCAGAATTAAATACATTTTCAAAGATAATCGATGCATATAACAAAAGCGAAGAGATATTTGACTTTGATGTCATTAGTACTTTACCAAATGAATCTGATGAGGAAAGTGCACTTAGTTCGGTAGCCGAGGAGTCAGAAAAATACTCAACGGAGAATGAATGAAAATGATATATTCTAGAGAACTGAAAAAATATAATAAAAATGATTTAAAAAGCAAATTATTTTTAGATGACAATACTATTCAAGAACTATTAGATAAACGAATTTTAACTAATAGTAAAGAAAATCTATATTCTTTCGAATTTGTAGGTATAGTTATAATTAAAGATAGAGTTATATTTTCTCTTCCTAAATATGCAAAAAACGATGATAAAAAAATAATTACAAAGCAATTATTAGCATTGTTTAGGGAATATAGTAAGCGTGAAAAGCTTAATGAAGATGAACTTGAGAGTATTGGTAGTATAGATTCTAAAAATATCTATAATATGTTATCAGTAATAATATTTTTGATAAATGATTATTTTGAAAATGGACTATATTCTAATGAAAAGAACTTCTCTATTATTAATGGCGAGAATGAAATAAATTGGTTAAAAACAATAGATGAGATACAACCTTTGATAAGTGAAGGAGAACCAATTTATTTAGAATATTATACTAACACTTCTGAAGATGATGAAAAAGACTATTTTAGACAATTACATAGGTATATTTTAAATGAGTGTACAAAAAAACTAAATAACTTAGGATTGACTGATTTTTTGGGATTGGAACCTATAATATTTGAGGTGGATGAAGATAGCTTAGGCACACCTCAAAGTATTATTTCAAGGATTAATAATGAACTTAATGTTCAATTTATAAATAGAAAACAATTACTACTCAAGGCTATGTCATCCTTTATATCTAATGAAAAGATGGAGACTAATAATTTTACAATTAGTTTTTATGGAACTCGTAGTTTTCATGTGGTATGGGAAAAAATATGTGGGTATGTTCTAAATAATAAATATGAAAATGTTAAGAAACTAATTGCACCACCAAAATGGACAACTTTAAGTGGCAAAGAGCACAAAGCAGCACCTTTAATTCCAGATATTATTAGTATAACAAAAGATTTTTTCATTATATCTGATGCTAAATATTATTCTATAGAGTTAAATGAAGATATATTAAGCGGTAATCCTGGGGTTGAAGATGTTACAAAGCAATACCTATATCAATTAGCTTTTAATGAGTATATTAGGATAAAAGAGGTTACATCAGTAAAAAATATGCTTCTTTTTCCTAGTGAAGATAAAGAAATAAAACAATTGGGTAAAGTAACAATTAAGTTTCTTCAAGATTTAAATCTTGAAGATATAACACTATTCTCATTACCAGCACATAGAATTTTTGATTTATATACAAATAATAAAAAGCTTAATATTGAAAAATTTCTTAAGTTGGAAATAGAATCAGAAAAATAGTTTATAAATTTAATAAGTAAATCCATCGATCGGATAGTAAGTAGCAATAGAGTCACCTTTTTCCTCTCAACTACCTCAGAGATTTAGAAAATTACGAGGTACAAACACTCCATTAGAGTAAAATTTAATGGGGTTCTTTTTAGCGTTCCTCTACTCTATTATTTATATCTGAAACCATAAACATAAAAGATAGTGGAGATGTTGAAGTAGTCAATTGACTCTATTACATCTATCCAAGAAAGTATGATGGAAACTATAGATTTATAGGTGTGGATGCAACTATAATTAGTGCATGGTTTACTGCTGATCCAATTGACCCTGTAGAAAGATGTTCAATTTGTTCCCCTCAACCACCTCCGAGATTCCTGTATAGGAGGTAAAATAGGATTTGAATAAAAAAACTTCTCGTATAATAAAGTTGTATACAATATTATGGCAAGGAGGAACTAATTTGAAAAAACAACTTAATTTTATACAAATTGTAAGGTTAAATCAACTAACAAATGAAACTCTTATCAGAGGTGTTGATATAGCAAAACATTTTAATATTACTAGAGCCTTTGATTTTAAATCAAGAGGATAACTTCGTCCCCCTCTAACACCCTAGATACCCAGTAAATTACTAATTACTTATATTTTCTACAAATAACTTCCTTTTACCTTCTTTTTATCCGATAGCTACCATCCGTAACACCTCTATCCTCCTTAAGGTGGAAGATGACGGCTGCTACGCCCCTGGATAAGTTCTTCTAAGACTCAGATAGAGATGTATTCCTTATAAGCAAACTCCACCTGAGTCTAAGAATCACTTGATAGCGTAATAAAACAAAAAACTGCACACCCTCACCTTAGATGAGAACATGCAGTCTTTTACATTCTTATATTTGTTTTTAATTTTCAATACTACATTCTCTAAAATATAGTATATCCATAATAAATATTTCCATTGAATTTTTTCTATTTGAACGAGTTTGTTTTTATTTGAGTGAGTTTATTTGTAGTACAACAAATTCCAAAACCACCTAATATCCCTATTCTACAGTTACTGACTTGGCTAAATTTCTAGGCTTATCTACGTCACAACCCTTTTGTTTTGCCACATAATATGAGATCAATTGTAGTGGTATAACGCTTAGTATTGGGGATAATATATCTAGGGTCTTTGGTATATATATTGCTGAATCTACGGATTTTTCTACCTCTTCATTTCCTTCAAAGGTTATAGCTAGTGTCTTTGCTCCTCTTGTAACTACTTCTCTTATATTGCTTATCATTTTATCCTTTAGGTCCATCTGAGTTATGGTGGATATTACTACGGTGCCTTTTTCTATAAGTGCTATTGGACCGTGTTTAAGCTCTCCTCCTGCATAGGCTTCTGAATGGATGTAGGTTATTTCTTTAAGCTTTAAAGATCCTTCCATAGAAACTGCATAGTCAAGGCCTCTTCCTAGGTAGAACATATCTTTATGCATGTAGTTTTGTGCTGCAAACTTTTGAAGTATTTCTTTATTTTCTAATACCCTTTCAGCTTTTTCTGGAAGATTTAATAGCTCTTCTTTTATGATTTCTATTTCTTCTTTTGATGTAGTTTCTTTAAGTTCTGCAAAGTATAAAGCTATTATATACATAGCTACTAGCTGGGTTACGTAAGCTTTTGTTGATGCTACTGCTATTTCTGGTCCTGCTAGAGTATATAAAACATCATCTGCTTCTCTAGATACTGAGCTTCCTACAACATTAGTAACAGCTATAACACGGCAATCTTTTTTCTTGCTCTCTCTTAGTACAGCTAAGCTATCTGCTGTTTCTCCCGATTGACTTATAATCATTACTAAAGTATTTTTATCCATTATCGGATCTCTATATCTAAATTCTGATGCGATATCAACCTCTACTGGAATTCTAGCTAACCGTTCTATAACAGTTTTACCTACTACCCCTGCATGATATGCAGTTCCGCAAGCTACTATATATATCTTGTTATAATTTTTTAAATCCTCTTTTGTAAGTTTTATCTTATCTAAAACTATAGGTTTTCCTTTTATTATTCTAGATGCCATAGTATCTCTTATTGCTCTTGGCTGCTCATGGATTTCCTTTAACATAAAGTCTTCATATCCACCTTTTTCTGCTGCATCAGCATTCCAAGTTACATGAAATATATCTTTTTCTATCTTTTCTTTATTTTCATCAAAGATTTCAACACCTTCATCTGTGAGCACCACGAACTCTTTATCATTTAATAGATAAACTTCTCTAGTATGGTTTAAAACTGCTGGTATATCTGAAGCTATAAAGTACTCTCCCTTACCTACTCCAATTATTAACGGGCTATCTTTTCTAACTGCTATTATTCTGTCAGGCTCCTTAGTGCATATAACTCCTAGAGCATAGCTTCCTTCCATCTTTGCTGTTGCCTTCATAACTGCATCTAAAATATCTCCATTATAATAATAATCCACAAGATTTGGTATTACTTCTGTATCTGTTTCTGATAAAAATTCATATCCCTTTGACATAAGCCATTCTTTTATATTTAAATAGTTCTCTATTATCCCATTATGAACTACACTTATACTTTCGTCTTTATTGCTATGAGGGTGAGAGTTAACATCTGAAGGCTCTCCGTGAGTTGCCCACCTTGTATGTCCTATTCCGATATTACCTTTTATAGGATCTTTAGCTAACTTTTCTTCTAAATTTTTTAATCTACCCTTACACTTTAAAACTTCAATTGAACTTCCCTTTAAAATGGCCACACCAGCAGAGTCATACCCCCTATATTCTAATTTTGAAAGCCCCTCTACTAAAATCGGTGAAGCATCCTTTTTACCAACAAATCCTACTATTCCACACATCTTTTTGTCTCCTTTTCTGTTTTGTTTTTTTACACAACAAATAAATCCTTTAAATATTACTTTAAAATTTCTTTGAAAATATAATGGCTCGTAAATATTTTATCCTAATATAAATATCTTAAGCATTACAAAAGACCTTACTACATCTTTAGTCCTTAATAGAAATAAAGATATAACAAAAAAGTCCTACATCAAAATTTAAAATTTAATTAAGGTAATTCATCGTGTTTTAGTTTTTTAATACTTATTAATTGATTAGCTTTAGAAACAAAAAAGAATTGAATATAGATAAGTTTTAACACCTAAATTATGTTGTGCTAGAAATCACTTTCTAGTTTTATAATTTTTTACGATAGTGCTATACCGTGAGGCACCCGCCGAAATCTCGATAATCCTCATCCTCGTCAACTAAAGCGACACCCCAAATCTATGATTTGGTCGGTGGAGCTTTCTCCACCGTAGGCGGAGATTCCTTACCCATCCAAAAAATCTAAGATTTGGTTGGTGGAGCTTTCTCCGCTGTAAGCGGAGATTCCTTATTTCTTCCAAAAATCTTCGATTTGGTTGGTGGAGCTTTCTCCACCGTAGGCGGAGATTCCTTACCCATCCAAAAATCTATGATTTGGTCGGTGGAGCTTTAGTCCTGGCGCTTATATTAAACTTTCAAACCTTATTTATTATTCTTATCTTTTATTATTCTATTTTATATCTTAAAAGCTATCACATCATTATATGCATTTTTCCATACTATCGTCAAGAGTTTTAACTATTTATTTCCATTTACAAGCTATGTATTTGCCTTACATATCATCATTCCTTATTTGAATACCAACAGAATTCTTTGCTACAAAAGGGCTAGTCATCATACAAAAAATTAAAACTTCCAAGTGCCCTGTCCCCCTTAATATGATACAATTATTTTAAACAGTATTTTAAAAAGCTTAAAATTAAGTGTTTCTATATATAGAATAAATATTGTTTTAATCTATTAAGTAAGGTAGGGTCACCAATGAGTAATATAAAAAAAGAAGCTGATGTAACTTGGTTAAATTTTAATATGAATAACCTTACAGAAGAATTTAAATGTTCTTTTGAAACAAGTGATGAAAACACAAAACAAGATAGTCACCATAAGCAATATAATAAAGAGGAAGTTATCCTTAATAGAGGTAACTTTGCCTATGAGAACTATGAATCTTTGAAAACCCTTATAGAAACTAATGGTAATAAGAGTAATATTTACGATGAAAATAAAAGACCTTATGCTGTATTCGATTGGGATAACACTTCTATAATTAATGATACTGAAGATGCTGTTTTAGCCTATCAATTAATACACCTTAAATTTAAAATGAGTCCAGAGGAGTTTAATGAAATTATTAGAAAAGATATCCCAAAGGATAACTTTAATGAGAATTTTAATAATAACGAAGGAAATCCTATCAATATTGAATTAATTGGTGCTGACATAGATTCTGATTATAGATTCTTATATGATAATTATGAAGGGTTAAATGGAAGTAAATCCTTAGAGCATATTAAAGAAACTTTAGAGTATAAAGACTTTATAGCTAAAACTAGGTATCTTTATAGCGCTATAGGAAGTTCTTTTGATTTAGCTGCAGGTTACACCTGGTCCATGTATCTTTTTTCTAAGATGACAAGTGATGAAGTCTCGAGGTTATCAGAAGAATCCATCATTTACTGGTTGAAACATGAAATTAATAGAACTACTTGGACAAGCCCTCTAGCTTTAAAGGGTAAGTCAGGCATTATATCCGTTACCTTCAATACTGGTGTTAAAGCAATAAAAGAGATGCAAAACCTTTATAAAACCTTAATGTATAATGGAATATATGTTTATATCTGCTCGGCCTCTTATTTATACGTAGTTAGACAATTTGCTTCAAATCCAAAGTTTGGATACAGTATTCCAAAGGAAAATGTATTTGGTATGCAGCTTGAAATTGATAATAATAATTTAATTAAACCAGAACTTAAAATAAATTATCACCAAACACAAGGTGAAGGAAAGACCAAAACCATCGAAAGGTTTTTAGTGAAAAAACATGGTGGCAAGTCCCCCTTAATAGTTGGTGGAGACAATCATGGTGACGTTTCTATGTTATCTTTCTTTAAGGATACACGCTTTAGCTTAATCATTAATAGATGCAGAGATAAAGAACTTTTTAAACTATCAAAAATGGCTGCTGACAGCATTGGTATGAAAGATGCCAGATACCACCTCCAAGGAAGAAATGAAAACACAGGAAAGTTTATCCAAAGCCAAAAATCTATCCTCTTTGGAACTAATGAAGAAAGACTACTTAGATAATCAAGTGCCCCATCTATTATTAATACTTTTTTTAAATTATATCCTAAATTAAGAAGATGATTTATGTATTAAGCAAAAATCTTCTTCTTTTTATAGCTTAAGGACCCTGTAAACTGTATGAAATAAGTTATCTTTTATCAGCTCTCATATTACTACCTCCTATATCTACATGATTATTCCAAACTTTCCGATTCAATAACATATTTACTATTAGGAAGATAGTGTAACTTATAACTTTTACCCTTATAAATTTTATTAAGCCTTTTATTATAATAATAAGTCTCTTCATCCAATACAAATGATGAAGTTACTCCCTTCCCCCCATCATTCAAACTACTGCACTTTCCAGTAGTAATCTGATAATCTTTATTAATATAATATTTAATATCTTGAAAACGTGGCTCCAATACATAATTATAAGAATAAAGCGTCCATATCATAAGTAAGGGACTTAATATTAAAAATACTAAAAATCCGCCTTTATTTTTCTTGTCCTTTTTGGTTTTAATGAAAAGCAGCAACAATGCAAATATCCAAAAAAACGCAAAAAATATCTGAAATAATGTATCTACTATAAAATCTATGCTTCACACCTCTTTTGTTTTGTAATTTGAATATTCTTCCCTATTTACCTTAATAAATATTTGATATTTAATCACTTAATAATTTATAAACCTTATTTATAGACTCCCCATCTTCAAAGTTATCTGATATCTTGAACATTAATTCTGACACCTCTGATTCTTTAAATACTTCTTTAAACTTATATTTATCGTTAATCATAACCTGTTTTATTTCAAGAAATAACCCAGGTAGACTAGAAGACCATTCATCTGAAGTAAAACCACCCTTGTCACTTAAAACAAAATACGCTTGCTGTGCAGTAACAATACTTGCATATTGCCTAGCATAAAGAACTTCATCATTTGTATTAGCCAAAGTACTAGCAAATTCTTGTACATTATTTCTCACTATATTAGTTAATTGTTTTTTATAAGCATTTATCTTATTATGTTGGTAAAAATTATAACTACATGAAAGGATGATAATCCCCCCAACTAAAGTATAAATAAACTTTTTATATTTTAAATTCATTACATATCCTCCCTTCAAAAGATTATTCTCTTCCATTTTTGTAAAAGTTCCAAGCAGGATTCCATTGATTTTTGGAAATACCCCATCTGCTTTAATTGGTTAAAAAATGTTGTTATAAGAGCTACCTCTCCACCAAAAGCTTCTAAAAGTAATATTTTATTTTCAAACTCGGTTTAATTCTATCTCGCTGCTTAATCCAACGTTTAATTATTCTATAATTCCTTATTTTTTTAGAAATTTCAAGTAAGATAATTTTATCTGATTCTTTTAAATCATCTTTATAATTTATGAAAACTACGTATTATTTAATTTCTGCAAAAATTTCATGTATATTTCCATCTGGGTCTGCAAATAGTGCTGTTCTTTGATTCCAAGGCATATTTTGTGGTTCATAAATAGAAGTTGCTCCTTTAGAGATTAACTTCTTAAATGATTCATCAACATCTTTAGGATTTTCACATGGGAAAGCAAGTTCAAAGCCCTGTCCAAATGACTCTTTCCTATATTCACTACTATACACATACATAACATCTCTCCTACAAATAGCAAATCTTACTCCATCGTTTTCAAATTCAACATAATTACCAAGGTCATTTTCAATTCTAAATCCGAGAACTTGATTATAGAAGTTTTTCATTTTATCTATATCATTTGTCCAAATCGTAATAAGATTAATTTGTGCTTTCATCATATATTTTTCCCCTTTCTTAATTTAACATATAGTTCGCCTTAATTTACTAAGGTGACTTAACTTTATTCTTCATGTTTTATGATATAATTTAAAACTACTTCATCAAATAAGTATTTTTCATCCAAGTTATCAGTTACTTTCCGATATATTTACACTATAAGTTAGCTTCATCATGTCTTACAACGCGAAATACACTTACTAAAAATTATACTTATGCCTATTCTAAAAAAGTGTTATAAATATAGAAACAAAGATTGAAAATAATCCAGATAGAATTAAGAAAACAGCTGACTTTTTATTCTTACCATACACGTAATATGCATTTGATATATTAAAGAGACCTGCTGCTAGCAATACACATGGCATTGCCTCCATATTAATTATCCCAAATAAACTTAATAATCCTAGCACTAAAAAAATACATCCTATAATAATAATCAGTGTGATTACCTTTTTGATAAACTCTTTTTTCAACTTATTTCCTCCCATTTTATCATTTTTCATAAACTTTAAATAATATTTATCGTTCATATATCTACTGTTATGATATAATACATGAAAGTTGCTACATACTTAACCTTAAATTGAAATTCCTCATTTATCCAAGTTATTTTCTGATGATTATCCCCGTTTAATGAACCCATTCTAATTAAAAATTCTCTAACTTCATTTTTATATTCATTTAGCGATATATCGACTCCTCACAAATCTACAATTTATAATGCTTAACCTTAAATTTGGATTTAAAAAACTCGAGTTATACACCTGTTATCTATCAAGAATATGTCGCCGATGTACAAAGTGTTGTCTTCCGTGCATATGATAGCACTGTCATCACACATCCCATATAATTGATATTTTTCAGAAAGCACAAGCAACTCGTCATTTATATTATCTTTATCAAAATGTGGCTCAACCGAAAACTCAACTAATCCGAGTGCTTCATATATTTCAAGTTTACTATGTTTGCAAGTTAATGTGCACACAGCCACTTTTGCCATATTTATCGAACCTGCACTCATTCCAATAATCACACCTTTATGTTTACTGATATATGGTATCAGCCCGTAAGATCCTAAATAGGCAAACTGGATAGGTGTATCACCACCTGCGAGCCATAAAACATCTGCATTTTTAACCGTATCTTGTGCAATTTCTCTTGACATTCTGCTATCTATAACATCTACGCTACCAAAAGTTATACCACAATCGGAAAACATCTTTAAAAAATGATTACAATACCAGTCTGTTTTCTCATATATATTTTCAAATTCAGAAGCCACAAAAGCAAGGTTCATACCTGCTTTTATATATTTCCTCAATAACTTACTAAAATCATCGGGAAACCCATTAGGAAATCTACTTGTCAGTATTTTAACCATCATATATACCCACTTTCAAATTATTATTTATATCACTTAATGCTAAATTTGTAAGTATTAATCCATAATTTTTATAACTCTAAACTATATAAATACGATTCCATGATAATGTCAGTACCCATTTTCTTAAATTTTGACTCACCGATGATATTAAAACCTAACTTTCTCATAATAGCATTGGAAGCCACATTTTTTTTATTAACTGGTGCTGTAATTATTTCTGCACCACGAATTTTTGCATAATCAATCATTCCTTGCACCATTTCTGTTCCATAACTATTTCTCCAAAACTTCATATGCACACAATAGCCCAAATCATAGCTTGCACCATCTTCACTTACTACAAAACTGCATGTTCCGATACGTTCTCCTGTTTCTAAACATTCTGAAATCAAATAGCAACATTCCTCATCTTCTTCTAAGGTTTCATATGACTTACGGTATTCTTCTTCCATATTTTCTATTGATGGGTCTGGCATATATTTCCCCATTTCTGGGTCATTCCATATACTTATTATAAAATCTACATCTGTTTTTTCATAGTTTCTAAGATTTAAACGCTTCGTTTCAATTCCTTCTATTTTCATTCTGTTATCTCCTCTACAAATTCAAATTTAAGTGAGACTCCAAATTTTATATTTGGCCAGTCGAACTTATACCTACGTAATGAAATGGAGTAGGTGTTTCATTTATAAATAATGATAAAAAACTTGATATATAGGTATTTATAGTATCATAAAATAGGAAAGACGTGTATCATAAATGGTTATTTCAACTAGTCATCGGGTAAACCGTTTTTTTCTATTACTAAGCAGTTCTTGGCTCCAATATAACTAATAGAAAAACCAAACATAACCATAATAACTCCGAATGTTATAATTGAAATCACAGGTTTAATAAACCAAGACAACAAAGATCCAAATATACCCACCACTGAAACTGTAATAAGTACCTTTTTCAAATGGCATATAGCAATTCGTGGATCATACTTTTTCTGTTCCTCCACATCCATTTGTTGATACCATTTTAACCATTTTGAAGATCTTTCAACATCTACTATTAAAAGTAATATATATATTGCCAATGTAGCAAAAGTAATTACAAGAATGCCACTTTGAAATTTATCCATTTCTCCACCTCACAGTTTATGATTTATTTGAAAATCACTATTTATTTCATTCATATTAAGTTGTTCTACATGTCTTAAATGACACTGTTTATATGTTAATTATAACATCATATTCAATATAATGTATAAGCTTAATTGAATTAGTTTGAGTCAAGTAAAAGTGGGCAACTGTTTTATTTAATCTATTATCCATTATTTTACATGGGGTATTTATAATTTACCCTACCCATTTTTATTCTTAATTGTAACTAAGATCTCTAAATCCTTTTAATCCACAAAGTTTTTGTATTACTTTTCTTCCCAAGGTAACCGCAGCTCCACTATAAGGAATAGGCGCGATATGTATCTTATATTCTTTAGATTTCGTACCCTTTTTATTAACTGCGGAAGCGGATAAAGGTATTTCACG
>NZ_PTIS01000026.1 GCF_002934235.1 Clostridium algidicarnis DSM 15099 | reverse complement strand
GGTAACACCCCTTCCCATTCCGAACAGGATGGTTAAGCACTAAAGCGCTGATGGTACTACAAGGGAGGCCTTGTGGGAGAGTAAGTCGTCGCCGGATTATTTTTTTTGGCTCCTTGGTCAAGCGGTCAAGACACCACCCTTTCACGGTGGTATCAGGGGTTCGATTCCCCTAGGAGTCACCATTAAATTTAATCTATATTAATATAGATTAAATACTAACAGAAATAAAAAAAGCTACCTTTAATAGGTAGCTTTTTTGTTTTAATATACCATAAATGTAAACTTAACTAGTAGTAAATTATATTTGATATTTCGACATTAATCCACAGCTAAATGCAAAATTTGATATTATAAATGAAATAACCCACAAGAATATGAAAAACTGTGGATTAATACTGTGGACAATGTGCATAACTTAATATATTTTGTAGATATATGGTGAAGGTTAAGAATTTTAGATTTGTAAATATAAAGATACATCTATATAATATAACTATATAAGTAAAATTAATTAATAATTAAATGTACATATATAGTAAATGAAAAACAAATTATATACCACATATAGATTTTAGAATTTTAAAATTTTCGCCATAAAATATAAATGAATTTATAAGATTTTAGACAATTATGTGAAAGGTAAAATGCTATGAATTCTTTACTAAAATATAGGAATAACTATATAGTACTCAAAACATGGTATTCAATATGCTAACAACTCTGTGGACAAAACCTGTGGATAATGTGCATAGTTTGGACAACTTTCATATAAATATGGCATAAACGGTGGATAACCTTTGATTTTGATGAAATACTAAGGGGAATGATATGATTATAGATAAAAATATAAAAACAGCAAGATTTATAAGAAGGCCAAATAGATTTCAAGCTTATGTAGAATTAGAAGGAGAAGAACTTATGGTTCACGTACCTAATACGGGTAGATGCAAAGAAATACTTATACCTGGAACTGAGGTTATATTAAGAGAAGAACTTAATCCTTCAAGAAAGACACTATATGATCTTATAGCTGCTTATAAGGGAGATAAACTTATTAACATAGATTCACAAATACCAAATAAGGTTGTAGAAGAAGCTTTAAAAAATGGTAGAGTAAAAGACCTTTCAAATTATACAGATATTAAAAGAGAAAAGACCTTTGGTAACAGTAGATTTGACTTTAAACTTATGGATGAGGTATCTCATACAGAATACTTTTTAGAGGTAAAAGGAGTTACATTAGAAGAGTTTGGTATAACTAAGTTTCCTGATGCTCCTACAGAAAGAGGAACTAAACACTTATTAGAACTAATTGAAGTGAAAAAAACAGGCAAAGGAGCAGGTGTGCTTTTTTTAATTCAAATGGAGAATGCTAAGGCATTTAAACCTAATGATAAAATGGATAAACTTTTTGCAGATTCATTAACACTTGCAAAGTCAAAAGGAGTAGACATAATGGCGTATGATTGTTTATTGGGAGAGAACTTTATAACGCTTAATAATAAAATAGAAATATTACTGTAAATTTTAATTCTAAGGGGGATTTTTAAATGATATATAAGTTTTGTCCTATTTGTGGCTCTAAGTTAGAAGAAAGGAATAGCTGGGATGAAGGAGCAGTTCCTTATTGTAAAAGGGATAATAAAATGTTTTTTGATACTCCAACTCCCTGTATTATAGCAGCAGTTATAAAAGATGACAAAATACTTTTATTAAAACAAAGTTACATATTTAAAAATTCAAAAGTTTTAGTATCAGGGTATGTTACAAATGGAGAAAAGGTAGAGGAAACTGTAAGAAGAGAAGTTAAAGAAGAAACAGGAATAAACGTTGGAGAAGTTAAATATCTAGGTAGTGATTACTTAGAATCAAATGAAATAATAATGCTTACCTTTATGGCCAAGTATGAGTCAGGAGAAATAGAAAAATCTGATGAGGTAGAATGGTTAGATTGGACTAAAATCGAAGATGCTATATGTGAGATGCCTGAAGATGAAATAGGTAAGAGAATCGTTAAAAAGGTTATCCAACACATGGATTATAAACCTTCTTAGAATAGTGATATTTAAGTTAAAATAAATTATAGAATAGATGACTAAAACAATTTAACTACCCTTAAAATAATTTTAATTATTTAAGAGGTAGTTATTTTTAGTGATAAGGTATTTAGTTTTATCCAAGTCTTTCAAGATAGATCTCTAGAATATTATTTTTTGAATATTTAACACTTGAGGTATCTGTCATTATACCTATAAGTGTAAGCTCAGGATCTGTATCATTGTCGCCAGCTAGTATCCAGTAATGCTCTTCTAACTCATGGGACCGTTTAGCTGATAGTAGCTTTTCAAGTAAGAATACATCTTTTTCACTTAAGCTTATATCAAAAGCTTTAATATGAAATTCAGTACATTGATTATTTGTAATAACATTTATATTAATGTTTTGTGAACCATGCTTATAACAATAATTCATCAGTTCATTCACAATCTTAGTGTTTCTATACATTAAATGTTTCATTTCGTAGGCTCCTTTCTAAAAGCGTTTATTATAGGTACAAGCACTAAAGCAACAATGCCACCAGCTAAACCATTATTGTATAAGTTTAAACCTCCATGAAGATATCCTGTATTCATTACAGTACAAACATGCAAAAATCCTGCTAGCATACCATAAAGGATACCAAATTGACCAGCGATAGGAGCCAGTGTTGTTGAAAATAATGTGGACAAGATCATTTGTGGAGAATTTAAATCCCATATGTTTAATAAGCTTGCAAGAATAGCGCCTAATACTACAGGAGCAGTATTTTTAATATGTTTCCCAAAGGCACCAAATCCTGAAATCGTAAATATACCGGCAATAACTGGCCCATTTAAGTCACCACCTATGATTACTACATATAAGGTAAATATAAGACCTAAAATTCCCATGTTTATAAATGCAGCATATTCAAATAACAAATAAAAGTCTGTTACTAATCTTCCAGGAAATTTGGTGATTTCTAATACGTTTTTGAAGCTTTTTCCGTTTAAGATAAAGCCAATTATAATCATAAAAGAAAATATAATTATAAGAAATGTAAGTATGTATGGATTTATACCCTCGTACCAGATAAACCTACTTTCAAAGTTTATGCCAAAGGCTCTAAAGATTGACATAAGTATGGTTGCAAGGATACCTGCTGCAAAGCCCACATTATATAAATTATAACCTTGATGTACCTTTATACAATGGGAAGCAAGTGGAGGTAATATAAATCCTATAAATGTAGTTATAATAATTCCTACAATTATACCTAAGGCTGGTGGAAGATAACCTGAAAAGGTTAATTGACCCACAGTTGGTGCTAGTGTAGTTCCTAAAAGAGCTATTAGAGTATAGTTTAGAAAAGGCTCCTTTTGGTATTTAGAGTATAGCCATACACCAAATATTATAGGCCATATGTTAGCTATGTTTTTACCAAAGAAACCAAAGCCAGCCATAAGCCAAATAGCCATTATAGTAGATCCATTAGGCTTTATACCCGTTTTAATTAAAATGAATATACACATAAGGGTTAAAAGTCCTGCGTTAACAAAAGATGCGCCAACACCACCTAGAGCTAAGTAATCGGTTATTAATATATCAGAATTCATTACTATAGTTAATATACCATGAAATATGTTCGAGGGCGTATCCACAATAAATCCAAAAATTATAAAAGAACTGAATATAATTATTGATATAATGTAAGATTTATAAATTTCATTTTTCATAAGTCCTCCTAAAAAATAAGTTATTAAATAACTAGTTACAGTATAATTTATAATGGTTACGTTAAGCAATATTTATTTTTAATTAAATATATTATAATAGTTAATTAAAAATTAACCTAAAATAAAGAAAGTGGTATATTATATAATGTATAGCTAATAAAAGTACTTTAAATAAGTTTGTCCACAATATATAATATAGTATATATACAAACTACCATAAATTAATATAAATAAATTTAGATTTATATATGTTTATGTTTTCATATAATATAATTTTAGTATGGGAGGAATCATCATGGAAAAACAAGTTCCTGAAATTAAAGGTCAGTTAAGAAATCATATGATTGAGTTACCTACTGTTATAAGGGAAGCTACAGGTATTAAGATATTTGGCAAAAGGCTGAAGTCTTTTTTATTTAGTACAGATGTTGCAGTTATAAGAAATACCAACGCTGATGCAGTAATTGCAGTATATCCCTTTACTCCACAACCAGTAATAACACAGGCATTATTATTAGCAGCAGATGTTCCAGTATTTTGTGGAGTTGGTGGTGGTATAACCACAGGTAAAAAGGTAGTCAATTTAGCTTTAGATGCAGAATTCAAAGGAGCTATGGGGATAGTTGTTAATAGTCCTACTCCAAATGAGGTTATAAGTAAGATTAGAGATACTATAGATATACCTATAATTGTAACTGTAGTTTCAGAATATGAAGACATAAGGTCAAGGATAGAATCTGGGGCTACAATAATAAATGTTTCAGGAGGAAAAGATACTTCAAAGATAGTAAGAAATATAAGAGAAAAGTATCCAAACTTCCCTATAATGGCAACAGGTGGGCCAACAAATCAAACTATTTTAGAAACCGTCAAAGCAGGAGCAAATGCAATAACATATACACCTCCATCCACAGCAGATATATTAAATGAAATTATGGAGAGATATAGAAAGCAATATGAAGATGAAAGTATTTAACTTTTAATTTTTATATTTTTAATATGAGGAGTTTTAATATGATAGAAAATAATTGTAAGGTCTGTCCTGAGTATCTAAACAATAATTGTGAGGGCGGAGCTCTAGATTGTATGTGCCTTAAATGCCCAAGAAACCTTGGAAAGTGTATGATAACAAAATACTGTACTGAAACAGAGTCTATTCTAACATTTGATTAGAAGGAATAGGTGAATTCTTATTGAATATATGTTAGGTAACTTAAATGTTACACTATATTTTTTATAAGGTAATATACTTTAAATAAAAGGGGGTAACAAAATGAACAAAGAACATGGGGAAAAGTTGAATGAAGTAAGAGAATATATGCTTGATTTAGAACACTTAAATCAAGCTATTGGACTAGTTTACTGGGACATGAGGGTTGGAATACCAAAAAAGGCTATAGATTCTAGATCAGAAGTAATAGGATATCTATCAGGGGAATCTTATAAGCTTTCAACTTCTGATAAGGTAAAAGAGTTTATCGACTATTTTGAGGGAGTAGAAGGTCTTGATGATATTTCAAGTTCCATGATAGAAAACTTAAAAAAGGAATATGAAAAGACTAAAAAGATACCATCAGATAGACATAAAGAATATACAATCCTTGCATCTAAATCTGAGGTAGCCTGGGAAGAGGCTAAAGATAAATCAGATTTTGAAATATTCAAACCATATCTTCAAAAGGTAGTAGACTTTAAAGATGAATTTATAAATTATTGGGGATATGATAAGAATAAATATGATACTTTATTAGATTTTTATGAGCCAAGTATCACAGTTGAAAAGTTAGATAATATCTTTGGTGAGCTTAGGGATGGTATAGTTGAACTATTAGAAAAAATAAATAATAGCAAAGTAAAACCAAGAGATGACTTCTTTAAAAAGGAATTCTCTAAAGAGTCTCAAGAAGAATTTAGTAAGTTTGTTGTAGAAAAGTTAGGTTATGATTTTGATGCAGGAAGAATAGATGAAAGCGTACATCCCTTTACTATAAATTTTGGAAATAAGGATGTAAGAATCACAACTAAATACTTAACAAATGAATTTAGGAGTGCGTTATTTAGTACAATACATGAAGGTGGACATGCTATTTATGAGCAAGATATACCTGATGAATTAAATGGAACAGGTCTTGGTACGGGTGCATCTATGGGGATACATGAATCTCAATCAAGATTTTATGAAAATATTATAGGAAGAAGTAAGTCCTTTTGGAAGTACTTTTATCCTGAAGCTAAAAAGAGATTCCCACAATTTGAAGGAATTTCACTTGAAGAATTTTATAAGGGTTTAAATACAGTAGAACCATCCCTTATAAGAACAGAAGCAGATGAGCTTACTTATAGCTTACATGTAATAATAAGATATGAAATTGAAAAGGCTCTTGTAAATGGAAAGATTAAAGTAGAAGATTTACCTAGAGTTTGGAATGAAAAATATAAAGAGTACTTAGGAATAGAGGCAAGCTGTGATGCAGAAGGAGTCCTTCAAGATATGCATTGGTCTGATGGAAGCTTTGGATATTTTCCAAGTTATGCCCTGGGAAATATATATGGAGCTCAATTCTTAAATAAAATGAAAAAGGATATTCCAAATATGGATGAAGAAATTGAAAAAGGTAACTTTGAGGATATTCATAAATGGTTAAGTGAAAATATCCATAAGCACGGAGCCGTTTATAAACCTGCAGATCTTATAAAGATGGTAACAGGAGAAGAACTTACAGCTAAATACTTTATAGAATACTTAAATAAAAAGTATACTGAAATATACGACCTATAAATAATTATAACCTCCTTATAATAAAATTATAAGGAGGTTATATTAATAAATAATGATACCTATAATAGCTACTATAGCTATTAGTAAAATAGGATCCACTTTTTTTAAGGAAGCTATAAATACTCCTAAAAATAATATAATACTTTTAAAATCTATAAATATGCTTTTATTTACAAGTAATAATGCAGCTGCAGCTATAAGTCCAATTACCGTAGGTCTTATACCTTTGAAAGCGTAATCTACATATTTATTATCTTTAAATTTAACAAAGAAAATAGATATTATCATCATTATTATAAATGAAGGAAGAGAAACTCCTAAGGTAGCAAGCAAGGAACCAAAAGGTGAATTAGTTGCTGTATAGCCTATGTAGGTAGCGCTGTTTATTGCAATAGGACCAGGAGTTACCTGAGATATTGCAATTATGTCTGTAAATTCACTTAAAGTAAGCCATGCATTATTTATAACAACCTCTTGCTTTATTAAAGGAAGCATAGCATATCCGCCACCAAAACTAAAAAGTCCTATTTTAAAAAATGTGATAAACAATTTTAGATATAAGTTCATTTGTTTGCCTCCTTTACTTTTCCATAAACTATACCACCTATAGCAGCTAAGACTATGAATAGTATTGGAGTTATATTAAAAAATGCAATTAGAACTGCCACTAAAATAGGTATAATTATATTTCTTTTATTTATTCCAGCATTCTTCCCCATTCTATAAAGAGGGGCAGCAATTAAAGCTACTATTGCAGGCCTTATTGCCTTAAAGCTTTTTTCTACATATATATTATCTTTTATATCCCTAAAAAACAGAGCAATAATTAATATTATTAAAAAAGATGGTAAAATTGCTCCAAGAGTTGTACAGATAGCTCCCAAAAACCCTGCACTTTTATATCCTACAAATACAGCAGTGTTTACAGCTATAGGTCCGGGGGCAGATTGAGCTAAAGCTAAAGAGTCTATAAATTCTTGTTTATCGAGCCAACCCTTATTATCCACTACCTCTTTTTCAATTAAGGGAACCATGGCATATCCTCCACCTAATGTAAAGGCGCCAATTTTAGCAAAACATAAAAATAGTTCTAAATAAATATTCACAAAAGAAACCTCCTCACCTTATTAATATAAGTTACTATTATTTATAGTAACTTTTAAGAGAATTTTAGTAGCACATGTATATATTATATAGTATATATAGTTTTTTAAAATAGCTAATAGAGATTAATAGATTATATATTCAAATAGGAAGGAGAATTTTTATGTTTTTAGATAGAGGTACTTTAATAAGTGGTGATGCAGGGCATAATTCACCACCAGATACCGGAAGTGGTGGATATAGGCAAGAAGATGATCTTACTAAAGAAGTTTGGAATTTAATACAAGATAAACTTAGATCTAGGGGATATTTAACTAAAGATTGCACTCCATGGGGTAAAAGATTTGATAGTGTAAATAAATCTCTAGCATTTAGGGTAAATGAAGCAAATAATAGTGGTTCAAAGCTTCATCTATGTATACACTTTAATTCTGGAGGTGGAACAGGTGTAGAATGTTATATAAGTGGTAATAAAGATTTAGAAAGGGGCTTTGCAACTAATATTTGTAATGAGATTTCTAGATTAGGTTATATAAATAGAGGTGTAAAAACAGCAAATTTATATGTTCCAAGATATACATCTATGCCTTGTGTATTAGTAGAATGCTCATTTGTAGATTCAAGGCAAGATATGGACAAGTATAACGGTAATGATATTGCAGAGGCTATAGTTAAGGCAGTAACTAATGCAGAGGGTAATTTAGAATCTAATTCAAAACCTGAATTAGAAGAATCTAAAGAATTAAACCTTTCCTACAAGAACAATGCCAAGGTTATAAAAGACTTCCTTTATGTAAGAGATTCCATGGGAAATATAATACCAGGTCGAAGAGTAGATATAGGGGATAATATAACAGTTTTAGATGTAAGCTATGAAAAACAACTTGTCTTAGCCGAATATTCTATAGCTTCTGGAGTTAAAAGAGGTTATGTAACTAATGCAACTAATTGCATTGAATATTATTATAAAGATGAATACTCTAATGGATCAACAAAGGAAACAGTATACGATGAAAATGGCTTATATCTTGGATCACTAGATCCATTTGAAAAGGCAACACCCTTATATAGAAAAGGTGGAAGACTTCATGTAGTATACAATACTAATAAAGGAAAGAACACAAAATCAGGTTATGTAATTTATAATGGTAACTTTAATAAGTTTTAATGTGTAAATAACCATTAGTAAAGAGATAATAATCAAAAAGAGAGAAAAAGCTTTTGCTTTTTCTCTCTTTTTAGTGTACAAAATTATTCCATTAGCTTTAATAGAAGACTTATTATTGAAGCTATAAATCTAAAAATAAAAGTATTTTAATATATATTTTTATTTAACCTTTACATATTTAAGATTTCCTTCTCTTTTATAGGTGTAGATTAAATTCAAGCTTGATTTTTAATTTAAAAAATAAAAGATTAATGGAGGTTTTAAAAATGGGGAAATATTATCCAAATGTAAATCCAGGTGAAATAGTACAAGGAGGATTCACCTATCCTAATAATGCTAAGTTACAAGGAGACTTCTTATATTTAAGAGATGCAAACAAAAACATGGTATCAGGTAGGCAAGTTGACAACGGTAATAGAATAACAGTATTAGATGTAGGTTATACAAAACAATTAGCATTAGTTCAATATCCAACATCAGCTGGAGTTAGACAAGGATATGTTAAATATGAAGGAGTATCTGGATTTACTGATTCTAACATTAAAATTCCACCTATTTCACACCCTCAAGCAATTAAAGAAGAGTATGGAATTAGTGGGAAGGGACGTCCATTAAATGTTTATAAAATAGGAAATGGTAGTAAGGTATTATTTGCTGGTTTTGCGATACACGGCTGGGAAGATAACTGGGATAATGATGGACTTGCTTTAGTTGATATAGCAAACTCATTAATAACTAGACTTGGAGATTATAAGTCACAAAATAATGGACTTCACGGATGGACTGTATATATTGCTCCATGTATGAATCCAGATGGAGTTATTGTTAGAGGAACTAAGGATGGACCAGGTAGATGTGCTGTAACTAGTAGAATTGATATGAATAGATGTTTTCCTTATAATTTTACGCCACAGTATAGTTCTAGAAATTACACTGGATCAAATTCATTGGGTGCTCAAGAGGCTAAAGCTATAAAAAGTTACTTAGAAAAAATAAATTCATCTTCTACTGAAATGATAGTTTTAGATTTTCATGGTTGGATGAACTTTACTCAAGGTAATGCTGAGATTGGAAGATACTTTGGGAGTCAATTTGGATTTGGACATAATAATGGATATAGTTCAGGATTCTTTTCAAGTTGGGCTTCTACTTTAAAAAACACTAAAGCAGTACTAATAGAGTACCCAACTTCAACCTATAGTTATAGTGATGTGATTACTGGTAACTATATAGGTAAAACATTCAATGGTATAGTAAATATTTTAAAGAACAATCCAGGATCTTCTGGTGAATGGATTAAAAAAGGAGATAGATGGTATTACGGTGTATATGAACTCATAAAGATACTTATTAAAATATAAAATAAAAGGTAATTACAATTTTATATTACAACTTGTCTTAATATTTAAATTCATTTTATTAAATGTTTATTAAATTCATTTATAAAAGCATTTTTAGTATCTTCATTTTCAAATGCTATTTTAGGTATTGATATAATTTCTTTTGAATTATATAGATGTATATATTTACTAGATTCAACTACCTTATCAAATAATGACCAATACAAAATCATATCATAGTTAGTTGAAGTAATTGATAGTCCAGCTTCATTTATCGATAATAAGAATTCATTTACTTCATTATTTAATTGATATTCTAGTCGATTAGAAATGGCCTTTTTGGTGAATAGCATATCTGATGTAGTTGACACTATATATAATATGAGGAATGTAAAGATTCCTTCCTTCAATATAAGGAAAACAAGTGCTACTAAGATTACAACAGGAAATGTATATCTTTCTACTAAAATGCGTTTTTTAAGATCTTTAGATTTTAAAATATATTCTAACTTAGAATTTATATATTCTTCTCTTAAAAGAGAATATTTTATCTCCATATGAATACCCCCTATTAGTAATGGATAGTGTTAACACTACCTTTGTTTAAATATGTGCCAACTATACTTGATATTAATACGTTTATGCATTGATAAAAGATTACAAATAACAAAAGAATACCGCCTCCATAATCATTTGGATCAAGCCGCATAGGAAAAAGATAAGGACTCTTAATAAACATATATTACCACAACGTAAACATTTTATAAATGATTGTCGTTAAATAACACGAAGACAGCGTTTTTAATATAACACTTTCAAAAGATTATCTGAAAACTTTATTTTAAGATAGTCTCTTTTTTAGTATTAGAAATAAGGAGACATCTACTCATTTCCTTTATGTAAGGTTAATGTTAAAATAATGAGAATGCTAATTTTAAGGAGGGAAGATTTTTAATATGTTTAAAAAGAAAGACAATATAATACTAATATTATTAAGTGTAATAATAACTACCTTTTTCTTAGGATGTACAAAAACTTCTGAAACTGAACCCTCAAACTTTCCTTTAACGAAGGAAGTGGGTAATTATATAATTGATATAGAGTATACTAAATATTTTGGGAATTATTTGCTAACAAAATATTATATGACAACAAAGGATGGTTCAAATATAGAAGGAAAAGAATTTTCCCTAACAGCAGCACCTCAAAATAATGATGGTGTTAGATTTGGTTTTGGTTCACAAGATATATCATCAAAAGAAATAGCTAAGGATAAATTAGAAGTTGTTGAAAAATTTATTATTGCAGGAAGGAAGGGAAAAAGTGATCAAATAAAAATAGAATATTTATTAACTGGAGATATAAAGTTTAAATTATCAAGTCCGTTAAATAAAAGTACGAATGGATATGAATATATTCATAAGAAGGTTTCATTGGATGGCTTAGATTTTACAATTGAAAGTTTAGGAAACTTTGAATTTGGTTCTTTAATTGATTTTTATATTGAGGATACAAAAAATTCAGATACCTATGATATTAGAGAAAAATATAATTTAAAGCTAATATCAGGAAACTATATTAATGCATACGAACTTAAAGCTTTAATAGCTTTTCCACCTAAAGAACTAGGCGAATTAAAAGATTATGATTATAATAAGGATTCGAAATATGTTCAATTCTATGCTGGGAATCTATTATATAATCCTGAAGATGTTGATATAAATGATATGCAAATATATTTAGTTGACAAAGAAACTCAAAATGAAACTTTGATATATTCAAAATAAACTTTGAAAAGGCCTTTACAAGACAAATATATAATAAGAACCATTTGAAATACCTATCATAATATAAGAGTATATATATATTATCTTAATTTTAATAAATCATGTTCTAGAATTATTTGTATTCAAAGATGATAAAAATAAAAAAATATAGCCATGTTTCATATTTAATTATTTAATGGTACCATGATTTTAATGGAAGATTAATTCAAAGGACAAGTTATTAAATGAAAGATAAAAACCTTTAAATAAATGCATTAAAGTGTTCAGAGGAAATAAGCATGTCTAAGACATATTTATTTCCTCTATTTTTATATTCATATTTATATTTATAGTTATAGTTAAGAATTAATACATGATCTAAATCTATTTAACTACAAGGAGCTATTTTTGGTTAGCATTAAATAGATGTTTTCTATATACATATAAAATTTTAATATGGGTAAGATAGAAATATTCACATTACTTTTATAGAGGTGTTGTTATGAGAAAAGATGAACTTAAAAGTGTTATCGGTGAAAATTGCCCTGGTTATGAACCAAGATATGGATTATCTCTTATGAGCATGGGAGGACACCTTTCTCCTAGCTGCGATAATTGTTCTAACTTTGTTAGAGGTAAGTGCTTTAAAGGCTTATATGATCCTATAAAAAATATGATTAACAATAATTAAGCCTGTGGAGTTTAAAAGATAACAAGTTAAAGATTTAAATTTACTGTTATATTTATTGGTTATCTTTTGAAGAGGTTTAAGTCTTAAAGAAGAAAGGAGACTCTTAATGAGTAATATGATGCAAATGATGCATGTAGCAAATTGTTGTCCTGGGTACGAAGCTACAATAAGTAATGTAGAATCTAATATGGGATTAGAAAATAGCAAAAGCTGCTCTAATTGCAATCACTGGCAAGATAAAAGGTGTAATATTAATTTGTTTGATTCGGTTTTAATATCATTAGATCAAACGTAACTTAACATTTAATAAGATGGATTATAATTTTAAAACTTTAAAATTATAATCCATTATTTATAAAAGGTGAATTATTTCAAAATAAATTAAGGTTATTAGGTATTATAACAACTGGCAATGAATATTTATACATAAATAGGTTGATTTTTTTATAATTATGCATTATCATTTGTTAGTAAATTAAAATTATCAAATGGAACTATAAATTATAAAAGGAGAGAGATAATGGAAAGCAAAACCCCAGTAAGTTCAAACAAGAGCAGCTATTTTAAATTTTTAATACCCTCAATAATGGGGATAATATTATTTATGACACCTTTAAATTTAGGTGGTGAAATTACTATACCTGTAGCTTTTTTTGCTAAGGTTATAATGAATAAGTTATCAGAGATATTACCGGCTATAACTTTAGGGTTAATAGTTATTAGTCTTATAGGCACATTAGTTACAAAAATATTTAAACCTAAGAGCATAAAAGAAAATGCTTATCTAAAAGGTCTTTTTGATGTAGATATTATCTGGACTATAGCAAGGATATTGGGTGGTATTTTAGTTATATCATCATACTTTAAGATAGGACCTGAATTTTTGTGGTCAGAAAATACGGGAGGGTTATTACTTTATAGTTTGCTCCCAATTTTATTTTCAGTATTTTTATTTGCAGGACTATTACTTCCACTTATTTTAGATTTTGGATTACTAGAGTTTTTTGGGTCTTTACTTACTAAGGTTATGAGACCAATTTTCTCTTTACCAGGGAGATCTGCTATAGATTGTATAACATCATGGCTTGGGGATGGAACTATAGGAGTACTTCTTACAAGCAAACAATATGAAGAAGGATACTATTCAGAAAGAGAAGCGGCTGTAATAGGTACAAGCTTTTCAGCAGTATCTATAACTTTTAGTTTAGTTGTTATAGCTCAAGTTAATTTAGCACATTTATTTCTACCCTTTTATTTAACAGTAACTCTTGCAGGGGTAGTGGCTGCTATAATAACTCCTCGGATACCACCACTATCAAGAAAATCTGATAATTATTATGGCGGGGTAAATAATAATGGTAGTGAAGAAATACCAAAAGGATATACTTCATTTAAATGGGGATTAGAAAAGGCTGTAGATAGAGCTGGACAAAATAACAGCCCAAAGAAATTTTTTGTGGATGGAGCTAAAAATGTTTTAGATATGTGGATTGGTGTAACACCTATGGTAATGGCATTTGGAACAATTGCACTTATAATAGCAGAGTATACTCCTATATTTCAATGGTTAGGTATGCCCTTTATACCAGTTTTAAAGCTCTTACAAATACCAGAGGCTACAGCAGCATCTCAAACTCTTATAGTAGGATTTGCAGATATGTTTTTACCTTCAGTATTAGCGGCTACTATTCAAAGTGATATGACTAGATTTATAATTGCAGCTGTATCCGTAACACAGCTTATATATATGTCAGAGGTGGGTGGACTTTTACTTGGGTCAAAGATACCTGTAAACTTTAAAGAGTTATTTATAATATTTATAGAAAGAACTCTTATTACATTACCAGTAGTATCAATAATAGCACATATTATATTTTAAATAATAATATATTATTAAATAGATAAGATACCCTATAGAGTGTATTTGATAAAAATGTACTCTATAGGGTATCTTTTTATAAGGCAGGTTTTAAATTTATTTGTAAGCCTTTGTTATAAAGACTTTATTATTTGTTTTAACATATTTGTAGAGTTTTCTACGGCTATAAGTTTAAACTTTTCATAATCCATCTGGGCTCCATTATTTGCATTATCTGAAATAGATCTTATTACTACGAAGGGAATAGAATTTAGGTAGCATACATGAGCTATACTAGCGCCTTCCATCTCGCAGGCAAGGGCTCCAAACTCTTCTTTTAGCCAAAGTATCTTTTTAGTGTCAGCAATAAATTGGTCTCCGCTTACGATTCTTCCTATAAATGTTTTGTGATTTGTTATTTCCTTTGAGGATTCATGAGCTAAGTTCACTAAACCTTTGTCGCATTTAAAGTCAAAGGTATCTAGTCTTGGAATTTGGCCTATTCTATCTCCAAACATTGTGGTATCAACATCATGTTGTACTAAGGAGTCTCCAATCACTATATCTCCAGGATAAATATCTTCCCCAATTCCTCCAGCAATACCAACATTAATTATTTTATCTACATTATAATATGTAATTAATATTTGAGCACATATTGCAGAGTTTACCTTACCTATTCCACATACTACAGCTACAACCTTGTTTCCGAAGATAGTACCATAATTAAATTCCATATTTGCCTTACATACCTTACTTGAAAGGTTCATGTCCTTTAATAATATTTCAAGCTCTTCGCTCATTGCTGCTATTATTCCTATTGTCATATTATACCCTCCATCAATTTATAAATTTTATATATTATGATTATAAGGCAGATTTAAGTATTTGTGAACTAAAGATAGATATACTGTAGTAAATTTAGTTTCACTATAATATAATAAAAAGGTATCTAAGCTTTAAATATAACTTAAAGCTTAGATGTTTTTGATTTTAATAAGGTTTTAACTAAACTTTTAATAGATTTTTAAAGGGGATAAGAACATGGCAAAACATTCAATGTCAAGGACAGAGCTTTTAATTGGAGAAGAATCTTTAAACAAGATTAAAAATAAAAAGGTAGTGATTTTAGGTATAGGAGGAGTAGGAAGTTTTGCTGTTGAAGCTCTTGTAAGAGGCGGAGTCGGAAAGCTTGTACTTGTAGATGATGATATTATATGCATTACAAATTTAAATAGGCAGATACATGCAACTTATAAAACCGTAGGAAGGTCTAAAGTTGATGTAATGAAAGAAAGAATACTTGAAATTAATCCAGATTGTGAAGTTACGGCACTTAGAACATATATAGATTCTAATAATATGGATAAGATAATAACAAAAGACGTGGATTATGTTATAGATGCCATAGATAGCATAACATCTAAAATCCAAGTTGCTATTTGGTGTGAAAATAATAATAAAAAGCTAATAAGTTCTATGGGGACAGGAAATAAATTAGATCCAACAGAATTTAAGGTAGCTGATATATATGATACAAAGATTTGTCCATTATGTAGAGTTATGAGAAAAGAACTTAGAAGAAAGGGCGTTAAGCACCTTAAGGTAGTATATTCAGTAGAAGAGGTGTTAAAGCCAGCAGTGGATGAATCTATAATAGATAAAAAGGAATCTGTATCTGAAAGAGATTCATCTAAGATGTGGGCAGGTAAAAGGCAAGTCCCAGGGAGTATATCTTTTGTACCACCTGTTGCAGGTATGATAATAGCAGGAGAGGTTATAAAAGATATGATAAAATAGTTATTCTAAGACTCACAAAAATATTTTGAAATATAAAAGCAGCCTAATCTAACCATTTGGTTTAGAAAAGGCTGCTATATTATTCTTCAAATTTTACGTTTATTATATAATTATTCTTAGTATCTTCTGAAAAAAGAGATTGTACAAATTTAGATATGGATACTTCTGAATTTTTCACAGCATCCTCATAAATTTCTCCTGAAGATAATTTTTCTTTCATGCCATTTTTGGCTTCAGTCATCATTACTTCATATTCTTCAGGGGTTAGTTTTACCTCTCCAAATCTGAATATTCCTTTTTCTGGAGTCTCATATATAGTTTTTTCTTCATCAATATTTATTGACTTTATATAAGGTTTAGGTACGGTTAGAGTTAATTTATTTCCATTTATAGAGATAGAATCTTTAGTTATATTTGAAAGGTTAACTACAAATATGCCTCTTCCATAAAAATATATGTGTTGAATCTTTTTGAATGTCATAGCACTTCCCCAACTATCGTCGATAGATGTCTTCTGATTTAGTTCTACTTCAGTGGTTATCATTTCTTGTTTTTGTACTATATTTTGTATTAAGGCTTCCTCTGTGAAAAATTTGTGAGAGGTGTCCTTTAAATTGGGCACTACCCATTGCTTGGTTTCCTTTTTAGGGGCTGCCCAAAGCTTATAGGCACCATAAAATCCTAGAGATGTAAATATTACAGCTAGGATAGTTAGTGTTATTATTCTGTTTTTAAAATTAAATCTTCTCATTTATTATATCCCCCAAGGTTAATTTGATAAGTAAAAGGCTAAATCTTTTAGTATATAACATTTAGTCACTAAGCCAGGATTCATTTGTCATTTTAAAAAGGGCTGGCTTTGCACCTAGTGATTTCATGAGACTTTCGTAATCGTCCATAATACTTTGCCTTTCGTCTCCGGTCTTTAAGGCTCTTATCATTAAGTTTTTAGGTGTTTCTAGTGGTGATATATATTCTACTACAGAAACATCATAGCCTTTTGCCTCAAGGAACATGGACCTCATGCCATCTGTTAGCACATCTGCCATTCTAGATTTTAATAGGCCATATTTTAAAATGTGTTTAAAGGGTTCATAGCTATACTGATTTAATAGCTCTCTATGACAACAAGGAACAGCAATTATTACATCTGATTTTACTCTTATTCCAAAAGCTAAAGCCATATCTGTAGCAGTATCACAGGCATGCAATGATATAACTACATTAATGTTTCTGTCAGGTACATAATCCTTTATATCAGATGCTATAAATTTCATATTTCTATAACCTAGATGGTCAGCCATAGCTTTTGAGGATTCAATAACCCCTTTTGAATAGTCAAGTCCAATAAAGAAACATTTTCTTTTTTTAACCTCTGTTAAGTAGTAGTTTAAAACAAAGGTAAGATAAGACTTACCACATCCACAATCTAAAATATTTATTGTATTGTCTTCTGGTAAGGTGTCTAATATTCCTTCTAGCAGTTCTACGTATCGATCTATTTGATTATATTTCCTAATTTTATCATTTTTAATTTTACCATCTTTAGTCATGATTCCTATTTCTTTTAAAAGGTCATCAGCTTTTCCAACCTTTATATAGTAATCTCTGTTTAGTAATGTAGAGGTTTCATTTATATGACCTAAGTTTCCTTCTTGTGAATTGTCATTATTTAAGGATTCTTCTTCATTTACCTCTTTGTTTGTCATTTTTACATTTTTATTGTCACCAGTGATTAATATATGAGAGCCTCTTTCTATATAGGATATGGTTACTGAATCATATTTAGAAAGATCCTCACAAAGCTCATTAAATAAAGAACTTATTGATAATATTTGTGTTTTACCTGAAAAGTTATATTTTATATTACCTTCTTCATAGGTACCTATACCTTTAAATTCTTTAAGTCCATCCTTAAAGTTAATGTGTAGAGATTTAAAGATACTTTTATTTTCTGAAAATCTATTTTCAAGGCCCATAAGGAATAATTTTATCTTATTTATATTTTGTTTATTCATAATCGTAATCCTTTCTAAAAAAAACTTATAAAATAATATAATCACATTATATATGAAATATCAACATAGATGGTGATTTTTGAAACATTTAATAGTATATGAATTTATTATTAATAATAAATATTTAATAGTAATAAAGATGAATTGTTATAGGGTAACCTGTATAATATATATAACTATATTAAAATAGAAGAGGTGATCTAATGAGTAAATTAGTAGTAATAGGAGGAGTAGCTGCTGGAATGAGTGCTGCTTCAAAGGCTAAAAGAGTAGATCCTAATATGGAAATAGTAGTTTTTGAAAAGGGTAATTTCGTATCCTATGGTGCATGTGGGTTGCCATACTTTGTATCAGGTCTAAATGATGATTATAAAAAGTTAATTGCAAGAACTCCAGAGGAATTTCAAGAGTCTGGTATAAAGGTTAAGTTAAGGCATGAGGTTTTAAGTATAGATAGCATGGAAAAGGTAGTTAAAATAAGAGACTTAGATAATAATAGGGAGTTTGAAGAAAGCTTTGATAAGTTACTCATTGCAACGGGAGCTAGCCCAATAAAGCCTAAAATTAAAAATGCAGATATTAAAAATGTATTTACATTAAAGACTATTGAAGATGCTATAGAAATGAAAGAAATAGCAAATAAAGATCAGGTTAAAAATGTTGTAATTGTAGGCGGCGGATATATAAGCATGGAAATTGCTGAAAGCATGGTCTATTTAAATAAAAATGTAAGGATAATAGAGAAAAACCATAGGATGTTGTCGAACTTTGACGAAGAGATAAGTGAAAAGGTAGAAGAGGAATTAAAGAGAAATCATGTAAAAATGAACTATGGGGAAAATGTAGAGGAATTAATAGGAGAAACATCCGTATCTTCTGTGAAAACTGATAAGGGTACTTACGATGCTGATATGGTTATAATTGCGATAGGTGTAATTCCAAATACTGAGTTTCTTAAAGGATCTGGAATCAACCTTGGAATAAAAGGTTCTGTTATTATAGATAGAGAAGGCATGACTAATATAAGAGATATATATGCAGCAGGAGATTGCGCTGAAATATATCATAAATTGCTAGAAAAGAATGTCTATATAGCATTAGCAACCACAGCAAATAAAATGGGTAGATTAATAGGTGAAAATGTAACAGGGTCTCATGAAAGGTATGTTGGAACACTAGGTAGTTCAGCTATTAAGATTTTAGACATAGATGTAGCTAGAACTGGTATTACTGAAGCAGAAGCTAAATCTTATGGATATGACTATGAAACGGTTTTTGTAAAAGCAAACACTCATCCTGGATATTATCCTAATTCTACACCTCTTTATATTAAGCTTGTATACGAGAAAAAGGATAAAAGAATATTAGGAGTACAAATTGTAGGAGAAAAGGGAGTAGCATTAAGGATGGATGTATTTGCAGCAGCTATTCATAATAACATGACAACTAAAGAGCTTGGTATGTTAGATTTATGTTATGCACCACCTTTTGCAGGAGTATGGGATGCTATCCACATAGCAGCCAATGCAGCAAAGTAATATAATATATAATAAAAAGGCAATTAGTTTAAACTAATTGCTTTTTTATTACAATAATTTAACATTAGATAATTGAATTCACCTAAAATTTAATATATATTTATATCTGTATAGACAATACAATGAATGAGGTGGGGTCGTGTATAAAAGAAATAGAAATAATAATATAACAGCATTAATTTTTATGTTTATGATTATGATACTAGCTGCGGTGTCGGAAAATACTAGGGGGGTTTTTATACCAAGCTTTAAAGAAAACTTTTCTGTAAATGATACTAAAATAGGTTTTATGCTCACAATGGGGTCAATAGGATATATAGCCTTCACTTATTTAGGAGGAGCACTTTCAGAAAAGATAGGACAAAGAAAAGTAATTAATATAGGAATTTTAGTTATGATATTATCTTTAGTAATATTATCTTTTAGTAAAGATTACAAAGTATTTATAATAGGGATGGTATTAATAAATTCTGGATTAGCCCTTACAAGTATAGCTATAAATACTATAGTTCCTATAATGTTTATATCAATGCAGACGTTAATAATGAACTTAGTACATTTTTCTTATGGACTAGGATCATCTCTAGGTCAGTGGGGGTCAGGAAAGTTAATGTTTAAAGGAGTAAGCTTCAGAAGTATATACCTTGCTGTAGCCATGGCATATGGACTAATGTTAATAGCTGCACGGTTTATTAAAATTCCAGATATACATAATGAAGAAAAAGAAGCTAGCATATCTTTAACTAAAGCTTTATCAAATAAGGTGGTTATATTCTACATATTAGCTTTAGGGTTTTATATTTTCGCGGAGGTTGGTACAGGTAATTGGTTTGTTAATTATATGGAAACCAGTTTTAATTTTAACGAAAATAAAAGTTCAATATATATTTCAATGTTTTTTGCAGTATTTACAGTGGGGAGGCTTCTTGGAGGATTTGTAGTAGAAAAGTTTGGATATATAGATGTAGTTCTTAAATCCCTTATTATAGGGCTTATTATATATATAGTAGGTATTTTACTTGGAGAAAAGGGTGTAGGGGTTATTTCAATTGCAGGATTATTTCTTTCCATAGCATTCCCAACCATAGTAGGAACTTTAAGCAAGGTTTTTAAGGGTAATAGTTCTTATATAACTGGTGTAATTATAACCTTTGCTACCAGTATAAACATGGTGTTAAACCTATTAATTGGAATAGCCAATGATAATTTAGGAACTAGAATAGCTTTTTATTTAATCCCACTAAGTTTATTAATATCTATCATATTTTTAGTTTTAGTACACAAAGAAACTAAAGATGTTTTACAAGATAAGGGGTTGAAAATATGAATGATAAAGAAATGGTAATCATAGAAAAGGTTAATTTTAAAGAAGAATACATTATAAAAGATAATATAGGTATAAGTTTAGGCAGATTTTTTATAATAGATAAAAGCTTATCAAATAAGACATGCATTATAAGGTTAAACTTTTACAAAGAAGAAATGGAATCCTTATTACTAAGATCTTTAAAGCTTATCTTAGAGTTCTTTTTAAAGTCGGATGATGTGCATAAGTTAAATATAATTATAAATGAAGATGTTAATCCAAAGCCATTTGTAGATCTGGGGTTTACATTAGAAGGGATACTACAAAACAAAACTACAACTAACACTAAAATTAAGGATGAATTCATCTTTGGTATAAATTCTTATAGTTACATAAATCAAATATCTAAAAATATATTCATGTTAAAGGGAAAAAGGGTTATATTAAAATTACTAACACCTGAAGACTATAAGGATGTGCTAGATTATAACATTAGAAACAAGGAACATCTAAAAAGATTTGAACATTTAAAGGATCAAAGTTTTTATACAAAAGAGGTTCAAAAAGGTATATTAATAGATAGCTATAAGCAATATTTAAATGGAACATCCTTGTCGCTTGGAATTTATAATGAAGGTTCCTTTATAGGAAAGATACAGCTTTCTAACATTGTTCAAGGTATATTTAAAAGTGCATTTTTAGGCTACTCTATAGATAAAGAATTTGAAGGAAGAGGGTTTATGAAAGAATCTGTAGTTAAAGTAATAAACTATGCATTTAGGGACATGGAACTTCATAGAATAGAAGCCTCCACCTTAGTAGATAATTATAGATCAAGAGCAGTTCTTAAATCTTCAGGATTTCAGGAAATTGGATTAAATAAAGATTACTTATATATAAATGGACAGTGGAAAGATCATATAAGCTTTTTTAAGATAAATAAAGAGCTTTATTAAAAGTATCGATAAAGTATATGTAACCGTAATGTAATAAATTTAAAGTCTTAATGTGATATAATTTATTATATTAATTTTTAGGGGATGATGAGTTGATTGAAGTAAGAGGACTCACTAAAAAATATCACAAAGAAGTTGCTGTGGACAACTTGGACTTACTGGTAAATAAGGGCGAGATTGCAGTTTTAGTAGGCCCGAATGGAGCAGGTAAAAGCACGACTATAAAGGCTATAGCAGCACTTTTAAATTATGAAGGCGAAATTTTATTAGATGGATTTAATAATAAAAGTGTAGAAGCGAAATCTATACTAGGATATATACCAGAGATGCCAGCCCTCTTCCCCCTTTTAACAATTGAGGAGCATCTACATTATATTGCTAAAGCTTATGGACTTAAAGATTATGAGGAGTATATGGAAAATCTTCTTAAACTTCTTAATCTTGATGATAAAAGAGATAAGCTCGGAGGAGAACTTTCAAAAGGAATGCAACAAAAGGTATCAATATGTTGCGCTATTTTGCATAAGCCTAAGATAATATTGTTTGATGAGCCTATGATAGGTCTTGATCCTATGGCTATAAAAGAAGTTAAAATAATAATGAAGGAACTCCGAGATAATGGAGCATCACTTTTAGTTTCTACCCATTTACTTGATTCCATGGAAGGACTTTGGGATAGGATACTCATAATGAAAAAGGGTAAAGGTATCTTCTCTAAAAACCGATGTGAATTAAAAGACGGTGAAAAGCTTGAAGAAATATTCTTTGAGATAATGGGGGAATAATATGAAATCACTTTTATATTTAATAAAATGTAATATAAAGAACTTCATAAAAAAGGCAATACGAAAGCCATTAGCATTAATATTGTACAGTGTACTTATTATATTTATAATTGCTTCTATTATTTTCGGAAATAAAGGGTCTAGCAGTACTGAAATGGATGCTAACGTTATATTCATTTTAGTTAATTCAATTATATTAATAACGCTTTTGGTTAATATAAATAGTGGCCTTTCAAAAAAGATAGGCCTAAACTTTTCAATGAGTGATGTAAATTTAATATTCACAGCCCCTTTTAAGCCTCAAAAGGTATTAATATATGGGTTAATCAGAACATCGGGTAGCACATTATTATCTGTGTTTTTTCTATTATACCAATTACCTAACCTAGTGAGAATGACAAAAATTTCAATATCACAAGGTGTGTTACTTATATTTATGTATATACTTATTATATTTGTTTGTAAGATAATTGGACTTTTATTCTTTTATATATCATTTAAATATGAAGGTATATATCATAATAAGAATAAGATAATTATGGCCCTTATCATAAGTATACTTATTCCAACAATTTATATATGTATAAAGGATACTTCTCAAATAGTAAATAACTTGGTTGGATACTTTTCAAATGACTTTTGGAGATACATTCCTATAGTAGGATGGATGGATACATTTATTATGATTATATTTGAAGGTTTAAGTATTTACTTCTTTATAAGTGTAGTGGCTTTATTAGCATTAAGCGGTGGCATTATATACTACATATATAATCATGAAATTTATTTTTATGAAAATGCTATAGAAGGCGCTCAAAAGTTAGAATTAGCAACTTCTTTAAGAAATAAGTCTACACAAAAAGAAGCTTTAAGAGAAAGGAATAGTAATAAAAAGTATAGGTTCATTAAGAAAAAGATGAAAGTGAATTTTAAAAGAGAATTTTCTTTGGCTATTTTTGATAGACATATGTTGGAGTACAGAAGAACAGGTATCTTCCACGTATTTAACATTTTATCATTAATTATATTAGCATCATCTATTTTTGTAGGGTTAATCTTTAAAAAGAGTAGTGAACTTCCTATTATCTTAATTTATACATGGGGACTTGGCGTATTATTACTCTTTGCATCCTTAGGTGGAAAATGGCTTCAAGAGACAGAAAATCATTATATTTATTTAATCCCAGATTCTAGTAGCAAGAAATTATTTTCAGCTATGATATCTTCTTTATATAAATCAGGCTTAGACTTGTTTATAGCATATATAGTATTAGCGGTTTTATTAAGAGGATCTATATTAGAGATAGTATTAGGATTTATAGCTGCTGAAAGCTTTATTCTTTTGAATAATGCAGGGAATGCTTTTAACACTGTTATATTTAGAAAGTTAGATGATATTTTAAGGGGATTCTTGCATTTCTTTTCTTTAATTATATATCTTGTACCAACTATAATTATCACTGTTTTTATATCAGGCACCTTGTCATATCTAGGCAAATACTCAGTGTATATAGGAATAATAATAACTAACTTATTTATTTCTTTCTTAATGTTTCAAGTAGGTAAAAGAATATTTGAGGTAATGGAAAATTAGAAAGTTGTAATTTAGTATTTAATATGAGTTATAGTAGAAGTAATAGTAATAATTATAATAGAATGTGTTTTAAGGTGGTGTTTTAATTTAAAACACCACCTTATTTTGCAATAAATAGCGATATATAGTCTTGGAATTAGCTTTAAGTGCAGTTGAATCTTAAAAGGCGTTCAATATAATAGGTATAATTATGTGAAAAATAAGAGATAATAGTATAAAGTAACAATAGTAATGTGGAAACTATACCTAGTGTATCCTTACTACAATGTTAAAGAAATAGATAGGTATAATGATTATATGGATTCTAATTTCTTATAAAGGGAGGATATTTAAATATACAATGTTAGCATAGATGTTATTCTATAAAAGTTACTTAGCGGCACAGAAAAATAAATACTTACTGCAAGGAATAAAGTTTCAAAAGTTCAAAACAAGAATGAAAAAAACTTGTTGACAACTAAGAAAACAGATGATATACTTACAAAGTCGCTTCGGTAAAGAAGCACATTGATCTTTGAAAATTGAACAGAAAAGATATATAAAGACCAGCAATTCTTTTGAATTATGTAATTGAGTAGATTAAACTTACT
>NZ_PTIS01000025.1 GCF_002934235.1 Clostridium algidicarnis DSM 15099 | reverse complement strand
AGAATTCAACCTCTTTTTCATTTACATTTATACTTGATACCTTCAAACTATGATATAAGCTTAAATTTAATTTATTTAAGTTTTTATTATTAATTATAATGTCCATATTACAATCATTAAAAATTCTATCTTTTAACTTCAACTTCATATTATAACTTTCAATTGTAAATCCTTCACTAAGATTAGACTCTTTCTCGTAGTTTTCATTAATATTGTCTTTTAGAATAAAATACCTGTCGGGATTATACTTTGAACCTACAAAAAGGCAAGAAAAAATAGCAACTATTAAAAAGCATAATATTATTTTATTTCTAAACTTCAAAAATTGTAAATCTTTAATGTTATATATTAAATACATTGCCAGTAAGCCTATTAAATTCCAAAGCATAAAATGATAAAGCGTTAGTTTATCTAAAGAAAACAACTCAAAAGTGCTTGATAATGGATCGAATTTCATAATTGGCGTAAGTATATTAGGTTCTTTAAAGAAATTATTTGTACCTAGAAAAAATAAGATTATTAGTACATAAGAAAGAATTCTATATCTGAATTTTGACATTGTTTCACCAATTAATAGGCCAATGGCACTACAACAAAAAAGCCCAGTAAATATATTTAATAAAAACATAGAAATTAGATACAAGGAATATTTAAGGGGTGCTTTTGCTATAATTGCAACTCCAACTAATATTAGAACATTAACTATTATTATAGCTAAATTTATAACTGCACTTGTGAAAAACTTACCTAAAAATCTTTCCTTTTTAGAAATATTAAGCACATGAAATATCTCCTGATCGCTACTACTTATTATTTCATTTATTATCAAGATTGGTATGTATATTAAATTGATTGGTAGCCAAGAGGTCTTTAAAAATGTAATAAGATTTAGGTGAAATGCACCAGATATCCTTGAAGCCCATAACTGTTGCTGGATGCCAAATAGGAATAATATCATCATAATAATTATGATGAAAATTCTGTGCAAATTTAAAAAGTTATATCTTATTAGTGCTTTAATCTTTCTCATAAATTCCTCCTATATAAGGTAAGAAGTTAACTTAATATTAACTTCTTACCTTGTTAATTTATTCTTTATAAGTATTACTTTATTCAGTCATTGAATATCCATATAATCCATCAGTTGTTTTTCTTTTAATGTATGTTGTAACATATTACCATTTACATGTAAACAATTACCTCTATTATATTTTCTGTTTAAGTTTCTTTCTGATTAAGTTATGTTTGACTTGTTTTAGAAATGGCCTAATAAAGCAAAAAAAACATGTGTAGGTTCATATCCCTACACATGTTTTTTTATCTTGGTGCGACAGGCAGGACTTGAACCCGCAGCAGCTCGGTTCGTAGCCGAGTCCTCTATCCAGTTGAGGTACTATCGCATATTTTAAATTTATTATATATAACTAACAAAACTATATTACCATAAAACTATGTACAAATCAATATATTTTGCCTTTTATACATGCAATATGAAATCTCTAATGCGTTTAAAAAGGTAGCTACCAAATGCGGTAGCTACCTTTGAATTTAAATTATTATTTTAGTGACTCATAATCTTTTAAACTAGTACTAACCTTAGATGACAAGAATATAAGTGCTATAAGATTAGGTATAACCATAAGTCCATTGAATGTATCTGCAAGTTCCCAAACTAAATCAACTTTTAAAGCAGACCCAGCTACTATGCATATTAGAACTAAAACTCTAAATATATTTAAATGTTTACTTCCAAAAAGATACTTTACGTTTGCTTCTGCAAAGAAGTACCAACCTATTATAGTGGAAAATGCAAAGAATAATAAACATAAAGCAATAAACACATTTCCAAAGTTACCTAAACTCTTAAATCCCATGGAAAATGCATTTTGTGTAAGTTCAATTCCTGTAGCTCCTGTATCTAGAGCACCTGTTGATAATATAACTAAAGCTGTCATAGTAAGAACTATGAATGTATCTAAAAATACACTAACTATAGCTACTGTACCTTGTTCTCCAGGATGATTAACCTTTGCTACAGCATGAGCATGAGGTGTGGATCCCATACCAGCTTCATTAGAAAATAATCCTCTTGCAACACCGTATCTAACAGCTTGCTTAACACTAACTCCTATAGCTCCACCTAAAACTGCTTCAGGTTTAAATGCCCCAACAAATATCATTTTAAATGCTGGTAATACGTTAGCATAATTTAAAACTAATATTATAAGTCCACCTAGTAAGTAAAATGCTGCCATTAAAGGTACAACCTTTTCAGTAACAGATGCTATTCTGCCTACTCCACCTATAAATATAAATCCAGCAATTACTGCAATTACTACACCTACTATAACTGGATTTAATCCAAATGCAGTATTAAAAGCTACCCCTATAGAATTTGATTGAACCATGTTTCCCATAAATCCTAATGCAAATATTATAGCCACTGAGAAGAATCCAGCTAAAAATTTACTATTTAAACCTTTACTTATATAATATGCAGGTCCTCCTGTAATCTCTCCATCAACTCTTTGTTTGTATAATTGAGCTAATGTTGCTTCTGCAAATATAGTTGCCATTCCAAAGAAAGCACTTACCCACATCCAAAATATAGCTCCAGGTCCACCAGATACTATAGCTGTTGCTGCTCCTGCAAGGTTTCCTGTTCCAACTTGAGCTGCTATAGCTGTACTTAAAGCTTGGAAAGATGACATACCATCTTTACCTGCTCTTTCACCTTTTAAATTTAATCCCCCAAATACTCTTTTCCAACCTTCTTTAAACTTTCTAACTTGTACAAACTTAAGTTTAATTGTAAAAAATATTCCTGTACCACAAAGTAAGAAAATTAGTACATATCCCCAAAGAACGTCATTAATACTTTTAACTATAGATAATAAATCCATAATTACTCCCCCTTTATATAACTTATAAATAAATGCTTTGATTGTTAAAAATATGCATATCTTATACCCTAATTATACGTTTAATAAGAATAACATACCAATTCATTTTTTTAATAGTCTTAATAGACAGACTTAATGTAATATTCTAAACCATATTGATATTTATGCATTTATGGGGGAATATATGAATATTTATTTATGTTAATTCAATCTTAACAAAGCTTCCCATTTTACCACCAGAATAATTATCTACAATTAATTTTATAGGCACTCTATTTTTAAGATCTTCTACATGACTTATAAGCCCTATGGATAATTTATCTGACCTTAGTGACTCAAGTGAACTTATTACTGTATCTATTAATGAATTATCTAAGCTACCAAACCCTTCATCAAGGAAAAAGAATTCTAAAGGAGCACTTCCTTTAAGCTGAATTTGCGAAGATAATGATAAAGCTAAAGCAAGTGATGTTAAAAAGGTTTCTCCACCAGATAGTGTACTCGCAGATCTCCTATAACCTCCATTAAAATCATCCCTCATTATGAATCCTCCATTCTCATCAAGCTCTAGAGCATATCTTCCCCTTGTGATATCTTTAAGCCTTTTAGATGCTTCTATACATATATATTTAAGCTGACTTTGTGCTACGTATTCAACAAATTTATTCCCTTCTATAAGCTTTGTAAGTTCATCTAAGTTACTACATAAATATGCCATACCTTTCTGATCCTCTTGTATCCTTTTAAGTTCCTTTAAATCTCTTTTCATATCTTTTAGGACTTGATCCTTTGACGCTATAGACTTTATTAATTCTTCTAATCTGTCACTTAAATAGCTTCTTTTACACTTAACTTCTTCAAAAAACTCTTTATTTATATCTTCTCCATTTAATTTTAAATTTATATTTTTGATATTTGATTGTACATCATTTAACAATCTTTCGTGATTTTCAATTTCATTTTCTAATGCAATAATTTTTGTTTCATCTAAAACAAATGTTATTACTTCTTCTTTTGATTCAAATTGGTTTTCTTTTAATGCATTTAATAAGTTATCTTGGCATTTTATCATTTTGTCTTTGAGATTTATCATGTTCTGCTTTAATGATATGTAATTATCATTAAGGCTTATCTTCTTAACATTTAACTCTTCTAATAATCTTTTTAAATCAGCTTCCTCAGTAATTATAAATTGTTTTTTATCTATAATCTCTTTTATATAACTTTTAGCATCCTTTCCATCTGTAAGTATTTCTCTTTCAGAAACGTATTTATCTAATATTGATTTCTTTTCTTTACCTGCCTCTTCTATTTTAGCCTTTTCAATATTTAATGAGTTTATATCCCTTTTATATTGCTCATTTTCCTTTTGATATTTATCCAATCTTTGCTTTAACTCTTTATTTTCATTTTGAAATCTAGATAATAACTTATCCTTTTCTGTTATACTTTTGCTTTCTAACATGAAATCCTCTATGTTAATTTCTTCTGTTATATCTTTTAATATACTATCTGAGGATTTTATATTTTCTAAAATTTCATCAATATCTTCTTTGATATTACTTAAACTCTTTTCTTCAGAATTTAGCTCTGATTTTATCTTTTCATAATTAAGTTTCTTTATTGATAAAATATCTTTCTTTTCTTTTAATTCATCTTCTAAACCTTCTTTTTCCTTTTCATGAAGCTCTCTAGATTCTTTAATCTTTTCATGCTCTTTTTTAAAATCTTCATAATACTCATAAATCTCTTCTGATGATGGTACCTTTCCCTCTAAATCAATAAAATCATTTAAATTTAAAGATTCTAATCTAAACTTCAACTTTTTAAGTTCACCTAAATAAGTCTCTTCAAGTGTCTGATTTTTAATTATATTACTTTCTATATCTTTTAAATCATTTTCTACCTTTAATAATTCACCTTCATATCCTTCTTTTAAATTATTACTTTCTAGTATTAAACTTTCATCCTTACTTTCTGCGTACTTAATATGATGGGTTGATCCACATACAGGACAACTGTCACCTTCCTTTAAATCTTCTAGTATGCTATATGCTAAATTTTCTTTATTTAAACTTTCAATTTCTTTAGTAACCTTATTTAATTTAACCTTTAATAATTCCTTTTGATTTTCTAAGTCCACCTTTTTATAACTTATTTGTACATTCCTTATCTTAATTGATTCAATATCACCTTCAATTTTATTGGTGGAAGTTATTATTTCCTCATACTGAGTCACTGCCATACTAAGATAAGTATCCTTTTTTTCAAGATCCACGCTGTTATCTTTATCTTTACTAAAATTATTTTCTATAGCTTTTAACTTTTGCTCTATTTCATTTATGTCTTTTTCTATATTTATAATGATATCCTCTAATAAAACCTTCTCTTCTTTACATTTCGCTAGGTCTTTATAAATTTTGTTATATCTATTTTGTAACTTATCTTTTTCTTCTCCCTTTTTTACCCTTTCCATATATATAATAGATCCTTTTAATACCTTTGCCCTTATTTCTGGATCCACCCTACAGTCCTCAATTTTATTTTCTAAATCCTTTATTGATGCACTGCTTTCACTAATTATTATTTTAGTTTTTTCTTCTAGAAGATTTAACTTGTTTAACTTATCTCGTATAATAATAAAGTTATATCTTAATTCATCTCTATCTCTTTTTAAATCTTCTATGACCTTTTCTAGATCTAATGCCCTTTTAACCTGTGTTTCTTTTTCTATAAGTATTGGAAGTTCTTTATCTTTTAATATAAGTGCCTCTTCATAGGACTTTTTAGATTTTTCTATGTCTTTTTCTAAATCCTTTAAACTTAACTCTGTAGATGTATATTGTTTTTTTAAGTTTAGTAATGATTCCTCTGTTTCTATATAATCATCTATAAATGGCTTAACCAAATTAGCTCTTCTACCTTTAGCAACCTTACAGGACTTTTCATCCATAACACACTTTTCTTTTAATAATTCTTTTTGCTTATCTTCATAATTTAAAAGCTCACTTTTTAGCGACCACAAATTATTATAGTGTTCATATTCCTTATCTATATTTTCCTTTTCATTTCTGATTGAAACTTCCTTTGCTTTTAGTAGGTTTATTTCATCTTCTATTAACTTGTAATTTTCTTTAGATACACCTCTTACATTTATAGAATCAATTCGAGTGTTTAGTACACTTAATTCTTCATTTCTTATTTTTCTCTCTTTCTTAATCTTGTCTGACAATACTATTCCATATTTTTTAAGATTAAAAATCCTCTCTAACATATTCCTTCTGTCTACCCCAGATAACTTTAAAAAATCACTAAACCGTCCTTGTGGAAGTACCACAGACCTTGTGAAATCTTCTGATTTAAGACCTATTATCTCTTCAACCTTGGCTTTAACCTCTCTTGCGCCTTCTGCAATTGGTATTAAGCCTTCACCATTTTTCTCTAAAAGTCTACAAGTTTTTAATTTATAAAGTCCATTTTTATCTTTATTTACTACTCTATCTGCTATATATATCTTTCTGTAACCAGCGGATCCAATTTCAAACTCATAGCTAACACTTACACCATTACAAAAACTATTTATATATTCTTTTGAATCTCTTGATATATCACCGTAAAGTGCTAGGGTTATTGCATCCAATATAGTAGATTTTCCACTTCCTGTAGGTCCAAATATACCAAATAAACCTTTAGCTGTTAATATTTCAAAATCAATTGTTTGTTCTTCTACAAAACTATTTAACCCTTTTATTATGAGTTTTCTAGGCTTCATATAACCACTCCTAATCTTCTTTTTCATCCTCACTTACGATAGACAAAAATAATTCTAAAAGTTCATCACTTATATCATATCCTTTTTGTTTTAGATAAAAGTCACTAAACTTTTCTTTCATAGACCTTTCTCTTAAATCTTCAGTAGGGTTTTCACTTTCTTCTCTTTCCTTTATATCTGGAATTATTTCAATTATATCCTTCTTATATTCATTCATAAGTTTTATATATTCCTGATTTATATACTCATCTGTTTTAACCTTAATATAAACCCAGCAATCTCTATTAGATTCATTTTTACACTTTTCAATAGCCTCTTCTATACTTTCAAACTTCCATATTTCAATAGGCTTATAATTACTTAAAAGTATTCTTTCAACCTTAGCTTCCTTTTTAGGAACTACCTCTACCTTATATACAGATTTAGCATAATTAACTTCACTTTTGCTGTATTGAATAGGAGATCCTGCATAATAAGCATTGCTTGTATTTCCAACTCTTTGAGGCCTATGCAGATGTCCTAATGCTATATATTGAGCCTTCTTTGGCAAATTTAAGGCACTTACCGCAAGGCTACCTCCAAGTTCTATACTCCGCTCAGAATCTGATGTTATGCCACCATTTACAAAGATATGTGAAGTAGCTATGTTTATAGTATCTTCACGATAATTTTTTGAAAGGTTGTTGAAAATTTCTCCTATCTTTTCTGAGTAGCTAACCATTCTCTCATTATCGTCATCTTCAAATATAAATACTTCATTAAGTCTCTTTTCACTAGGATAAGCTAATGTTATTATTACAGCCTTTTCACCATTTAGCTCTATCTCTATAAATCCTTCTCCAGAATCCACTACATTACAAACACCATATCTACCTATTTCAACTATGTTTTTAGGTGTACCTATTATAATTATTCCATATTCTAAAGCAAGTGGGCTTATGGACATAAGTCTTTCAGGATTATCATGATTACCCGCTATTATTATTATAGGCCTTTTACCATTATTACTAAGTTTTTTTAGTGATTCATATAATAATCTTTCTGCCTTAGCTGGAGGATTTCCATTATCATATATATCTCCAGCTATTATAATCATATCTATACTTTCCTTTTCTACTATACTAATAAGTTCATTTAGAAACTTTTCTTGCTCTTCAAGCCTACTATTTTTTATGCCATCTAAATATTTTCCTAAATGCCAGTCAGATGTGTGCATAATTTTCATAAATTATTCACGGCCTTTCTTTTAAAATAAAAAATCATTCACAATATTAGTGTTAAAATAAATAAAGTTGTGGATAACTCTTATATTTATCTATTTCTATGTGGATTAAACAAAACCCTTGTTAGTTAATATACTTTTAGATTAGATATTTTAAGTGTTATTTTTAACCTTTTGAATAATTAAGTCTTATTCTTAACATATTAAATAATTAAATTTAATTATTTAAAGGTTTTTAGAAAACATTATAGAAATATTATTATATAAGGTTTTTAGAAGGAGGATATATAAATGTTACAAACTATTAAAAAGAATGTTGATGTATTAGAAGCTATGCTATATTTTTGGCAGGCAACTAGTGAGAGAGAAAAGGTAGCTGAAGTATTTTTTTATGATGTAGCTAAAATGGATGCATTTAAAATAGCTTACGATGAAGAATTTAATGAGGAGTCTGTAAGAAAGGTTTTAAGTGCTATAAAAAATAGAGAGATTCTATCAGATGGGAATAAAAAAGAAAAAAGATTCTGGAATAATAATATGTGGATGATGGAAGACTTAGAATATGTAAATCTTATGATAAGTCCATTAAAAAAATTAAACTTAGATTACCTTGTAGATATACTAAATGAAAAGGTTCCTCAAAACAAATATGATACTTTAGAAGTTGTTTTCTCACCACTACATTTAGATGAATACTTCATAAAAGAAAACAAACTTGTAATTAATTTCTTTAGAGTAAAACCTAGCGATATTGATGACAATGTGTTTATAGGTGAAAAGGAATTAAAATCATACATAGAAGAAAAGCTTGTAGAATTATTAAAATAAAACATTGGTTTTTACATTAAATAGCTACCTTTAGCTTGCTATGTTTATTAGCATCCAATAGGTAGCTGTTTTCATATATAAATATATATGAAAGTTAAGATCTTTATTATTATATATTAATTAACTTTTAAACTTACATAATCTAGGTCTATTGTATTTATAAAACTTGTTTAGACTTAATTTATAATGATATAATAGTAAAATAGGCTGTAAAAATAGTTTTTATTATACGTTATTTAAATAAGAGAACATACTACAAAATAATTTAAGCAAGGAGATTATATATGGATATAGTTATAATTACGGATTCTAGTTGTGATCTTCCTTTAGACTACATTAGGGATGCAAAGGTGCCATTTCTAGGATTAGTTTCTAACTTTAAAGGAAATGACTATGTGGAAGACTTCGGACAAACCTTAAGCTATAAAGCCTTCTATGATGGTGTAAGAAATGGTGAAATGCCTACTACATCTCAAATAAACTCATACAGATTCTTTGAAGCATTTGAAAAGCATGTAAAAGAAAATAAATCTATAATTTACCTAGCATTTTCTTCTGCTTTAAGTGGAACATATAATAGTTCGCTTATTGCTAAAAGTGAGATATTAGAAAAATATCCTGATGCTGATATAACCATTATAGATACGCGTTCAGCTTCACTGGGGGTAGGTCTTATAGTTTATCATGCATATGAAATGCTTAATAATGGCTGCTCTAAAGATGAAATCATAGCCTGGGTTGAAGATAACAAGCTTAAGGTAAATCACTTTTTTACTGTAGATGACTTGAATCACCTAAAAAGAGGTGGGAGGATATCTCCTACTAGTGCTTTTGTTGGAACAATACTTGATATTAAACCTATACTTTACGTAAATGATCTAGGAGAACTTATACCCTTTACTAAAGTAAAAGGTAGAAAGAAAGCTATAAGAACCTTGTTTGATACCTTCAAAGATAGAGTTGTGAACCCTGAGGATCAAATAATTTTTATAAGCCATGGTGATTGCTTAGATGATGCACTTTTCCTAAAGTCTTTAATCGAAAGAGAATTTAAAGTTAAGGGGTTTAAAATAAACTTTGTAGGCCAGGCCATAGGATCTCACTCTGGTCCTGGAATCCTTACATTATTCTTTATTGGCAATAATAGATCTTTATAAAACATTATAAAATAAAAGGTATTAATCTATAAATCATATTTATAGATTAATACCTTTTAAACTTACATCTAACTTTTAATAATTAAAGCTTATCTAAATCTAATATCTTAATTACTTTTCACTATAAAGTTCTACTATCTTTATTATAACTTCCACTGCCTTTTCCATGGATTCTTTACATATAAACTCATACTTACCATGAAAGTTTTCTCCACCAGCAAATATATTAGGAGTTGGAAGTCCCATATATGAAAGTCTTGCTCCATCTGTTCCACCTCTTATTGGTATTACGATAGGAGTTACTCCTACCTGTTCCATAGCCTTAAATGCTATATCTACCACATGTTTTACAGGCTCTATCTTTTCTTTCATATTATAGTATTGATCCTTTACCTTTACTTCTATAATATCCATGCCATATTTATCATTTATAGTTTTACCTATACTTTTTATATTCTCTTTTCTCTTTTCAAAGTTATCTTTATCAAAATCTCTTATTATATAACTTAATGTAGTCTTTTCTACCTCTCCTGTTATATTTGTTAAAAGATAGAAACCTTCATATCCTTTAGTCTTTTCTGGTACCTCATTTGAAGGTAGCATTGCCATGAATTCACTAGCTATAGTTATAGAATTTATCATTTTTCCATAAGCATTTCCTGGATGAATATTCCTTCCATTAATGACTACCTTAACTCCTGCAGCATTAAAGTTTTCATATTCAAGCTCACCTATCTTACCACCATCTATAGTGTAAGCAAAATCCGCAGCAAACCTTTCTACATCAAAATGATCTGCACCTTCACCAATTTCTTCATCTGGAGTAAATCCAAGCTTTATTTCTCCGTGCTTTATTTCTGGATGATCTATTAAATATTCCATAGCTGCCATTATCTCTGCAATACCTGCCTTATCATCTGCACCTAAAAGAGTGGTTCCATCTGTAGTTATTAGTGTCTTACCTATATAATTTTCTATCTCGGGAAAATCTTTTTTTGATAATATAATGTTTAAGTCTTTATTTAAAATTATGTCTCCACCTTTATAATCTTCAATAATTTGAGGTTTTACACTTTTCCCTGACATGTCTGGTGAAGTATCCATATGAGCAATAAATCCTATAGTTGGAACAACCTTATTCAAATTAGAAGGTAATGTTGCCATTACATATCCATTATCGTCTACAGATGGTTCTTTCATCCCCATAAGTTGAAGCTCTTTACACAATTCTTTTGCAAGTATAATTTGTCCTTCTGTGCTAGGAGTTTTACCTGTAGTTTCATCGGACTTTGTTTCAAACTTTACATATTTTAAAAACTTTTCTACTACCTTTGACATAATCATATCCCCTTTATATAAAAATTTTTGTATGCTTTAGTTACTTTATTTTCATATTAAACTTTGCTTATGCGTTTTATAACTTTTGGTTACACTTTTTATAATTTCGGGTTATATATTCTTCTATTTTCAAGTGACCATAACCTTTCGGAGAAGTTACCCTTTTCCGTATCTTTTAATACCTTTTTAATATCATACATTCTTGCATCTACTATATCTAGATAATGTAGCATTTCTGCCTCAGCTATCATGGGTTTTACTGGACTCCCATATTCAGGTTCATAATGGTGTGACAGTACAAGGTGTTGTAGTAACATAGAAACTTCTTTATTTGTACCTAATTTTTCTGCTACTACTTCTATGTTTTTAACACCTTGTGTTATATGTCCTAAAAGCTGACCTTCAACTGTATATTCGTCAACTATTCCAAAATCATTAGAATTCATCTCTTCAATTTTAGACATATCATGAAGTATAACCCCTGCATATAATAAGTCCTTATTTAAAAATGTATATATTTCAGATAACTTTTCTGCCATGTGAATCATGGTCATAACATGAAAGAGGAGTCCTGATCTTATGGCATGATGATTTTTCTTTGCAGCTGGATAGTATTGTAACTTTTCCTTATTTTCTTCAAAGATATATTTTACAATATCTTTAATATCTTTATCTTCCATGTTATTTATATATCCTAGTATCTCATCATACATAAATTCTGGTTTTAATGGTGCTGCTTGAACAAAATCCTCTACATTTATCTTATCTTCATCATTAATATTTCTTATTCTTTCTATCTTAAGTTGAAGAGCACCTTGCCAAGACAATATAGAACCTTTTATTTTTACAACAGTATTTCCTTTATATTTATCTTCACTCAAAGCTGGCACTTCCCAAAGCTTTGCATTTATTTCTCCTGTTTTATCACATAGACTAAAATCTAGATACTTCTTGTTATTTGAATTAGTTGTCTTAGTATCTACTGCTCTAATCATGTAGTAGCCTTCTATCTTAGCTCCTGGTTCAAAATCACTTATACTTATATTGTTAACTTCCACTATAATCATCCTCACTTTAAATTATAATTAATAGGGTAAATGTAAATCATGTTAAAAATCATAAACTCGCTCTATTATTCTTATATAATTATATCATACTTTATTGTTTTATAATTCTAACTACTATATTATGAATATTAAGAGGTGATAACTTATATGTATATAAATCTACCTTCAAAAGTTGATTTTATAATAAATAAACTAATAGACAATAACTTCGAAGCATTTATTGTAGGAGGTTCCGTTAGAGATTCCCTACTTAATATAACTCCAAAAGATTGGGACATAACTACTAATGCCCTGCCTTTTGATATAATGAACATCTTCCAGAACTCTATACCCACTGGCTTAAAACATGGAACCATAACTGTGATAATTGAAAAAGAGCATTTTGAAGTTACAACTTACAGAGTAGAAGATGACTATAAAGACTTTAGGAGACCTTCCTCCGTTAAATTTGTAAATTCTATAAAGGAGGATTTATCAAGAAGAGATTTTACTATAAATTCTATGGCTTATAATCACACATTTGGACTAGTAGATCCCTTTAATGGAAGAAAGGATTTAAGCCTAAAAAATATAACCTCTGTAGGTGATGCAAATAAAAGATTTAATGAAGATGCACTTAGAATGTTAAGAGCCATTAGATTTAGCTCACAGTTAAACTTTGAAATAGATAAAAGTACGCTTGATGCATTAATAAAAAATAACTACCTTATAAAAAATGTAAGTAAGGAACGTATTACCGAGGAAATATCTAAACTACTTTTATCTAAAAGCCCAGATAAGGGGATAACCTATTTATCTAGTACATCTATGATATATAGCCTTTTTGGTACTGATTTTTATGATATAAACAACCTTATAAATTCAATAAAGATTTCTAAACACCATCTTGGTATTAGATACAGTTTATTTATATATTACTTGTGTAAAGATAATAAGGATATTACTAGATCCATACTAGATAAATTAAAATTAGATAATAAAACATTGAATTTAATTTTACATCTAAATTTGAATAAGAATTGCTATAATAAACTTCTAAGTAAATATGATATAAAGGTTTTTATAAACAAATTAGGATTGGACCTCTTTTCTGATTATTTATATTTTGAAGAAATAATAGCTAAATCTGAAAACCATAAAGAAGGTATATGTAAAATTAAAAGTATAAATAAACAATTTAATGATATTATTAAAAATAATGAACCTTTAACTTTAAAAGATTTGAAGGTTACTGGAAATGATATTAAATCTTTAGGTGTACCATCTGGAAAGGATATAGGAATAATGCTTAATAAAGCTTTAGATATTGTTTTTAAAAAACCTGAGCTAAATGACAAAGATTCCTTAATATCTATTCTTAAAGATACAATTTAATTTAAAATAGGAAGGATGTTTTCCATGATTATACTTAAGTCTTTACAAAGTCTTCTTACTATATTCTTCTTGATTTTTATAGGTTTTTATTTAAGTAAAAGAAATTGGTTTAATGAAGATACCCCTATCTTATTTTCAAAACTTGTTATAAAGCTATCTCTACCATGCTTTATGATATATAATCTTACTACTTCATTTACTAAAGAAGACTTAACATCATCTAGCATAGGACTTTTAATACCCTTTATTTCTATGATACTGACCTTTTTTTTAAGTAAAATACTTGCACTTATCTTAAAAGTACCTAATCAAAAAAGGGGTACTTTTAGTACTATGTTTTTTCTTTCTAATACAATATTTATAGGTCTTCCTGTTAATATATCTTTGTTTGGGGACGAGGCTATTCCTTATGTACTTTTATATTATATTGTAAATACTTTTATGTTTTGGACTGTGGGTGTACATAGTATAAAAAAAGATAGTGGTCTTGTAGGTGACAAAAAGTTTTCTTATATAAGCTCCTTAAAGAGTATTCTCTCTCCACCTTTAATAGCCTTTGGAATCTCTGTATTACTTATACTTTTTAATATAAGTTTACCTAGCTTTCTTTTAGATGGATTTAAGTACCTTGGAAATCTAACTACACCTATATCAACCTTATTTATTGGTATGACTTTAAGTACTCTAAATCATAATGACTTTAATATAGGTAAAGATTCACTATTTATATTCATGGGTAGATTTATAATATCCCCTTTAGTAACCTTTACTATTATAAAGCTATTTCCTATTCCAGAACTTATGGCTAAAGTATTTATTATAGAATCTGCAATGCCTGTTATGACTCAGATTGCTATAGTTTCTAAATCTTACAACGTTGATTACAAATATGCTACTGTAATGGGAACACTTTCAAACCTTGCAAGTCTTATATTTATACCTTTGTACATGCTTTTATTTATATATTTATTTTAAAAAGATAATAGTTCAATATGCCATGTTATTTGCACATTGAACTATTATATCTTAATCCTATATCTTAATCTAACTTTACAACTTCTTCATTATAAAAAAGATATAAATACTTTTCTTTAACTTTCTTTCCTGTTATCTTAACTAAAGCATCTTCATAATACTTTAATTGAATTTTATATCTATCTTTTATAGGTTCTACCCCATCCTCACCTACATAATCTGTCTTATAATCTATTAATACTAATCCATCTTCCTCTTCAAAGTAGCAATCAATTATACCTTGAAGCCTTATTTTTTCATTTTCATATAGCTTTGGAAGGTCTTTATTTATAATTGTACTTGGTATATCCATATAAAAGTCCATTTCTCTTTTAACATTTCCAGAATCATTATATACCTTTAAAAGTCTTTTACCTAAATCACTTTCAAAAAACTTTAATATCTTATGTGGTTTTACTGACTCTATTTCTTCTTTTGTTAAAAATTCTTTTATGGCTAGATAATTTAATTGAGTCTTTATATCTTGTATGTTGAGTGTCTTATCTAAATCTATATGTTGCATTACAGAATGCATAGCTGTTCCCTTTTCTGATGCTGATAGACCTTTATCTTCTTGTAAGAACTTAGGCTTTTTAAGTGTCTCTGTTTTATATATGCTACTAACATTATTATTTATCTCTTCATCATAATACTGCTTTTTTAGATCTGAAACAGATATATTAGCAGGCATAGAGGATGAATAAGCATAAGGGTATATATATCCAAGTCTTCTTTCTATCTCTTCTTTATATATATTTTCATTTTCTTTAAGATCTATATCTTCTATATCTTCTTCAACCTTTATTTCTTCTATGTCCCCTAATATTATATCCTTGTTCCAAAGTTGTATATTCCACATGGACTCATCCTTAAAGTCTATGTCTTCCATATCTATATCTGCTATTTCTCTTAATACATTACCACTTGGATGTTTTACCATAGCCATTCCTATCCAATCTAAATAAGTCTTTGCCTTTATAGTTTCAAAAGGCGCTATCTTTTCTACAGAATTCATGGCACTATGACACCATTTTTGAGCTGACTTTTCAATGTTTGGTACAGAGCCTGTTATTATTAATTTTTCTTTGGCTCTAGTAAAGGCTACATATAATATCCTCATTTCTTCTGATAAAGTTTCAAGCTTTATCTTCCGTCTTATAGATTGCTTAGCCATAGTAGAGTATGAAATACGCTTTATGACATCTATATAGTCTGGTCCAAAACCAAGCTCCTCATGAAATAATATTGGCTTATTAAGATCCATCATATTAAAATTCTTTCCGCAGCCTGCAAGTATAACTACTGGAAACTCTAGACCCTTACTTTTATGGATACTCATTATTCTAACCACATCTTCATTTTCACTAAGTATCTTAGCACTTCCCATATCTCCACTAGTCTTTCTTAATTTATTTATAAAGTTTATGAAGTTAAATAAGCCCTTATAGCTAGTCTTTTCATATTGCCTTGCTCTTTGGAATAGTATCTTAAGATTAGCCTGCCTTTGAGCTCCATTAGGCATAGCCCTTACAAACCCATAATAAGAAGTATCACTATATAAATACCAAATAAATTCATCTATAGAATCATGGATAGATCTTTCTCTCCACTTTTCAATAGATTCAATCACATATTTACATTTTGACTTTAAATTCTCTTCATATTTATATTGATTATCTTCTTTTAAAATCTCTTCTTCACTATTTGCAATTTCTTTTAAAGACTCATAAAAGTACTTTTCTCTATTATATATTCTAAGATCTATTAGTTCTTCTGGAGTAAAGGAAAATATGGGAGATCTTAAAACTGAGATCATAGGTATATCTTGAAGAGGATTATCTATTACTTGTAGTAATGACATTATAGTTCTTACTTCTACAGTTTGAAAATACCCTGCTGCTGAATCTGCATATACAGGTATACTTTCAAGTCCAAGTTCTTCTACAAATGTTGGCGCAAAATTTGCTGTAGACCGCATAAGTATTACTATATCTTTACACATTATAGGTCTATATCCTTTTATATTTTTATCATAAACCTTAAATACTTCTCCATCACCTGGGTTTATTAAAGCCTTTATCTTTTTCGAAACTAGCCTTGCCTCTAGCTGAATCTTATCTAGTTCTTCTTCATCTAAGGAGTCATCATTAGTATTGTAACTTTCCTCATCTTCATCTGACTCAGTAAGCTCTTTACCACCTCTATCGATTATATTAAGCTCTACATCTCCACCTACCATAACGTAGGGTTCTTTTATATCTTCAAAAGTTGCCCCTAAATTTAGAGCTTCTTTAGAATCATAATCAAGCTCTCCAACTTCCTTTGACATTATCTTTTTGAAGATATAATTTACTGCATTTATAACTTCAAGTCTACTTCTAAAGTTTTTATAAAGTAGTATCTTTTTATTATCATCACCTTTATCTTCTTCTATAGAATAACTTCTATACTTATCCATAAAGAGTTCTGGTTTTGCTTGCCTGAACCTATAGATACTTTGTTTCACATCTCCTACCATAAATACATTAGGATTATCATCATGTTTTCTTGAGACCATATTTATTATAGTTTCTTGAACACTATTGCTATCTTGATATTCATCTACTAATACTTCAGAAAACTTAACCTTAAGTTCCTTTGCTACGCTAGACGGTTCTACATTTCCCTCCTCATCTACAGCTGTTAATATTTCAAGGGAAAAGTGTTCTAAATCATTAAAGTCAAGCAAACCTCTTTCTCTTTTCTTTTCTTTGTATCTATTATCAAAGTCTATAGTAACTTCCACTAAGGATTTCATAACAACGTACATTTCTTTTAAGCTACCTTTAATATCTTCTGGTGAATCTATAAAATAATCTTCCGTTATCTTTTTTGTCCTTTTTTTAACTTCATCTCTTAAGTCTTTAACCACCTTTTGGGACTCTTTGTCCGCTTCCTTTGAGCATCTTTTAATAGTCTTAAACTTAAGATTTAAGATTTCTTTATAAATTTCTTCAAAGCCTTCTTTTGATGCTATTATTAAAGTTTCAATAATATCTAAGTCTTCTAATATAGTTTCTTTATATGGATCTAGGCCTATAGATGTTTCACATATATTTAATGCGTCTATTAACTTTTCCTTAAGACCCTTTAATTCTAAATTTATATTATTAATTATAACCTTACCCCAAGGTGAAGTTCCTATATCAAAGCTTTCATCTATATTAAAATCTTCAGCCTTTTCTCTTAACCATGTGTGAGGCCAAGGACCACTCATAGAAAAATCATAAAGATCATCTATTATAGACTTAAGGTAGACATCATCCTTACCTGTGGTGTAACATTCCATTAAAATTGTAAAGTCCTCATCCTCTTTTTCATATTTATCTTCAAATAAGTCTTCCATAACTTCTTGCTTTAGCAAAATCGCTTCTGTTACATCTGCAATACGAAAGTTTGGATCTAAATCTATATAATGAAAGTTATTTTTTATTATATCAAGACAAAAGGAATGCATTGTTGTTATATTGGCTCTGTTTAAAAGGGTAAGCTGCCTTTGCAATATCTTTAAATCAGGCTCTTTATCTAATTTTTTTGATATTGCCTCGCCAATTCTTTCTCTCATTTCAGATGCTGCAGCATTGGTAAATGTAACTACTAAAAGCTTATCTATATCTACAGGATTTTCTTTATCCGTTATCATCCTTATTATTCTTTCAACTAACACTGCTGTTTTTCCTGAGCCTGCAGCAGCTGCTACTAAAAGATTAGAACCCCTTTTAGTAATGGCTCTTTCTTGTTCCTTAGTCCATTTAGTTTCTCCCATCATCATTACCTCCCTTAGCCTCAATAAGTAACCTATCAGATACAGCTTTATATATAAGTTCTAATGCCTCTTCATCAGTCTTTTTATTTATGTTTTCATATTTATTTCCTTTAACAGTTGAATCAAACTGACATATAGCTGAAAACTTACAGTAACTGCAACTTGTATACTTATCCTTTTTTATAGGTGATATGCTTATATTTCCACTTAACATTTCATCACATAATCTAACTAAGGTTTCTTTTACATATTCTCTTAATATATCAAATTGTTCTAATGTTATAGCAGAAGACTTACCAAGTGAACCATCTTTATTCATCCTAGCTGGAATTATTAGAGAATATCCATCTATACCATTATCCATTTCCTTTACTACTTTAGCATCAGCTAATAAAAGGCCTCGCATTTTAAGCTTTTTTAATATAAGATTTTCAATGTCTTTTTCCTCTAGTCCTCTTCTCGCCTTTACTATCGGATCATCTATTCTAAAATATAATATGGCACCTGGAAGAGCATTTGACTCTACAAATTTATCTGCATTTTCTAATATGGCTTCAAGATATACTAAAAGTTGAAGCTGAAGTCCATAATACACATCAGATAGCGAAAACTCTTTGTTTCCTGTCTTGTAATCGATGATTCTTATATATACCTTATCATCTAACCCCATGCCGTCTACCCTATCTATTCTGCCTTGTAACGTAACCTTCTCCCCTGATGGTAAGAAAATTTCTATAGGCTTTAAATCCTTGTGTCCAAGTCCAAATTTTAATTCATTAGCTATTGGATCAAAGCTACTTCTTTTTATATGTTCTGAAATTACCATTATGGACTTTGATATTATTCTTTTCATCCTACCTGCCATATATTTGTACTTTGCAGAGCTTTTTAATATAGCGTTCTTTTCTTCAATAGTTTCTTCCACTAGCTCATCAATAGCCCTTTTAGACCAATCTATATCAAGTTCTCTAAAGCTTAAATTTTCTTCTTTTACCCTATCAGAAAATTTATCTATTACCTCATGCATAAAGCTTCCTATGTCAGGAGCTGAAAACTCATATATCTTTCTATCTCTAGCCTTGAGTCCATATTGTACATAATATGCAAAAGGGCATTCAGCATACTTTTCTATTCTTGATACATCAAAATTAAAAGGTTTCATATATAGGGCTTTTATCTTACTTTCATCTGCCTTTTCTACTAGGTTATTATACTTAAGTCCTTTAAATACTGAAGACATCTTGTCTTTCCATTGCTCTTTATCTTTGTACCAATAATACACCTCAGACCATATCTTTTCTGTTTCTTCCCCTTCAAAATTCCTTCTTAATGTAGATATAAGATTATTAAATGTAGGCTGTGGAGATACTATATATTCAAAGTTATCCTCATTAACCTTAATAATGTCACTTTCCTCTACAAGCTTTGGAAATAACTTTTTCATTCTAGATATTATAATAGATGGTCTTAAAGCCTTACCCTCAAAATCAGCCATAGGATATGTTAGCATAATATATTCCTTTGATAAACTAAGGGAGGTATAAACTAAAAATTGTTCTTCAAAGGCTTGTGTTTTAGTATCAGCTGCAAGTTCTATACCATAGTCTTTTAGCATATTCCGATCAAAATCTGAAAGTATCCCCTCTTCTCTAGAGCTTCCAGGAAATACCCCATCATTTACTCCAATTATATAAAGTGATTTAACCTCATGACTTTTAACTCTACCTATATCTCCAACTAATACCTCGTCTAAGGATATGGGTATTAACCCCATCTTGTGTTTTTCGAATCCTACGTTTAAAATGGTTACAAACTTATCTAGTTTTACTTTCTCTCTTCCCATAATTTCTACCATTTGATCTAGTACCTGTATTACAATATCTGTAATTTGACCATATTCATCAGACTTTTCTTGATCTCCAGCTTTTGAAAACTTTTCTGACCACTCTTCTATAGTATCTAAAGCTCCTATTTCATTTAAAAATTCATATAAGTTACTGCAAATATTAAATATACTATTATCATCTTTAATTGAAGATTGTAATTTTAATAAAGGTTCTCTTACCATATCTTTAATCTCATTTATTTTATTTAACTTTTCTATATCAGATACACTTATTTCTTTATCCTTATCAAAGCCAAATCTCCAAAATTCATCATTAACCCAATGAAATCCTCTTATGCCATAAGCTAATACATAATTCTCTAATAAATCTATATCTTCTCTTTGTATCTTTACAATACCCGTTTTAAGGTATCTAAAAACAGACTCATAGGACCAATTCTTTATGAATACATCAAAAGCCGATGTTATAAGCACAACTAATGGATTATCTGTAACGTCCCTTTTTTTATCTAAGAAAAATGGGATATTATATTCTTTAAAGATTACAGATACTATTCTTTCGTAACTTTCAATTTCTCTACATACAACAGCTATATCCTTAAACCTATAATCTTTATCACGTATTTCTGCTACTATGCTTCTTGCTACCTTTTCAACTTCATCATAAGTATTTAATGCCTTATACATTCTTAACTTCTCTACCGGTAAGTTATAATACTTATAAGGAAATGAAAAAAAGTGTTTTTCTATATGCCTAAGTTCTTTACTTTCACAAAATCTCGGGCAAGCTTCTTTATTTAAATCTATAGGCTTTTCATAGCCTACTCCACTTCTTTCAATTATGTTTAGTAACTTCTTTTCTGTAACCTTAGTAATTGAAAATACATCTGTATTATCTACATCATTATAGCCATTTAACATATCTGAATTTAGAGATACATTTACTCTTTTAGCTTTTTGAAGTAACTTTTCTATTATGCTATATTGTTGTGGGGTAAATGTAGTAAATTCATCTATCCATATTTCTACATCATTAAAGTAATCACTTTCATCTAGCTTCCTAGAAAGTATAGTTAATTCATCTTCAGCATCTAAGTATCCTGGTTCAAGATATCCTTGAAAGCCTTCATAAATAGATGAAATATCTTCTAATTTATTTTTAAGCTCTAAATCTTCTATTTTACTTAAAGATTCATTTATAACATTAGGTGTTACATTATACTTCTTAAATTCTGTGATAAGTTCTGAAAGTATATCTACAAATCCTTGTTGTTTACTAGCTTTATAGAAAAACTTTAACTTATCTGAAGTTTCATCTAATACCTTGTATATAAGCATATTCTTTCCTGCATCATTCATTCTCTTATGAGCAGACCCACCAACCTGATCTAATATCTTATTACTCATTCTTTTAAAGCTTAAAACTTCTGCTTTATATAAGGCTCTTTCACCTATACTATCTAAAAGATCCTTTTCAGCTTGAAATGAAAATTGCTCTGGTACTAGTAATATAAGTTTATTATCTGTATTCTTTTCAATTTTATTTCTTATTTGATCTAGGCAAAATGTGCTTTTACCACAACCAGCCCTTCCATAAATGAATCTCAAGCTCATAAATTCACCCCTATTTTATATTTATAATTCTTTAATTTTACTTTTCCTATTGTTTTTATCTTATATTCCATTAATTAAATTATATCCTTTAAACAATTAAGTATCAACAAACATTCGTTCTTAATTTTACGACTTTATACGACAAAAAACACCTAACTTAAAAGTTAGGTGTTTTGGCGGAGAAGGAGGGATTCGAACCCTCGCGCCGGTTTCCCGACCTACGCCCTTAGCAGGGGCGCCTCTTTAGCCACTTGAGTACTTCTCCACGCAGCTAAAAATTTTTATTTTGTATTAAATAAAAAATGGCGGAAAGATAGGGATTCGAACCCTAGGTACGGTCACCCGTACGCCGGTTTTCAAGACCGGTGCCTTAAACCAACTCGACCATCTTTCCACATCTTGCAACAATAATTATTATATCAGCCAAGTTTAATTATGTCAACATTTAGTTTTAAATTATTTATCTTTTGTCTAAATACATCACTAAAGTCCTTTTATAATATCCATATATAACTATAAGCGGATAAAATAAAAATGCCATGGCAAAAGTTACTTTACCACGGCTAAAATTTTCGTTAATTTATTTTAACTTTTATAGTCTAAGAATTACTTGATAAATTCTTCTTTACCCATATAAGGTCTTAATACTTCTGGAATCTCTACGGTTCCATCTTCTCTTTGGAAATTTTCAAGTATTGCAGCTACAGTCCTTCCAATGGCAAGGCCTGATCCATTAATTGTATGAACAAACTTAGGTTTATCCTTTGGAGTTTCCTTGTATTTAATATTAGCCCTTCTTGCTTGGAAGTCTTCAAAATTACTACAGCTTGATATTTCTACATATCTATTATAGCTTGGCATCCAAACCTCTAGGTCATATTTTAATGCAGCTGTAAACCCTAAATCACCCTTACATATTCTTACCATTCTATAAGGAAGATTCAAACCTTGAAGCACTGATTCAGCATCAACTATAAGTTTATCAAGTTCTTCATAAGAATTCTCTGGCTTACAAAACTTTACTAGCTCTACCTTATTAAATTGATGTTGTCTTATAAGTCCTCTTGTATCTCTTCCAGCAGATCCAGCCTCTGCTCTAAAGCAAGCACTATAAGCACAATACTTTATAGGTAATATATCTCCATTAAAAGTCTCATCTCTATACATATTAGTTACAGGAACCTCTGCTGTTGGTATAAGAAAATAATCTTCATTAGAAAGTTTAAATGCATCCTCTTCAAACTTTGGAAGTTGACCTGTACCTGTCATACTTTCTCTATTAACCATAAATGGTGGGAGTATTTCAGTATATCCATTATCATAAATATGCTTATCTAAAAAGTAATTTATTACAGCTCTTTCAAGTCTTGCACCAAGTCCTTTATATATAGCAAACCTTGAACCTGTTACCTTACTTGCTCTTTCAAAATCAATAATATCAAGGTTTGATGCTATGTCCCAGTGAGGTTTAGGTTCAAAACTAAACTTAGTAGAATCTGACCATCTTTTTACCTCTACATTATCTTCATCAGACTTTCCATCTGGTACTTTAGGATTTGGTATATTGGGTATCCTAAGCATCATATATTTCACCTTTTCATCTATTTCGGAAACCTTAACATCAAGTTCTTTAATCTTATCTCCAAGATCTCTCATTTCCTTCATTATAAGCTCTACATCTTCACCTGACTTTTTAAGCTGTGGTATTGAAGCAGATACTTGATTTCTCTTTCCCTTTAATGTCTCAACCTCCATTAATATTTGTCTTCTTTCCTCATCTAACTCTAGAATAGTATCTATAATAGACACATCAAAGTTTTCACCTCTGTCATTTAGAGCCTTCTTAATATCTTTTGGATTATTTCTTATTCTTTTTAAATCTAACATAATAACACTCCTTTATTTGAATTCTAATTATTTTATCTATTTATTAATTTTGGGAAATAAAAAAAGAGCCTTCATCCAATAAGGGACGAAAAGCTCCGCGTTGCCACCCTAGTTGATTAATTTAATATTAAACTAATCCTCTTTAAATTCTTTAACGGAAAAACCCGTACTGTTTGTAACAGTCCCTCAAAGGTGGATTCTTAAAATATAGGTATCAGTTTGCACCTAACACTGATTCTCTTAATGTATCTTTAAAATTAACTAAAAAGATTCGGAGTTTACTTTTAAAAATACCAACCTAATATATTAATACTAGCCTCTTCAACAGTTTATATATTTGATACATTATATCTATTATATCAGATAATGTCAATATTATACCATTAATAATTTAATCCTTTTTTATATTTATCGTAGAAAGTATATCTACACCTGTATTTAAGATATTTTTACATATAATATCTCCTATATTTATAGGTGGACCTATATGTATTCTACTTAAAGCTTTTGAACATTCAATCCATAATCCTTTATCTATAACGTCACTACTTTTAACTGAAACCACATTATGTTGTGAAGATCCTTTTATTCTTACAAGTGTGGTCAATATTCCATTATTGTCTTTAATCTTCTTTATTCCATACTCCTTACCTATATCACACTTATTACCTTCTATTTCTATATTACCGTTATCTTTATATATATCTAAGATGCAGCCCTTTGCACATTCTTTACATAAAATTTTATCTATCAAAATATACTCCTCCTACATCTCTTTAAATTCTTTAATTCTTCCTAAAAGCATTTTAGAATTTTTAGAGTCCTTAAGAATATCAGTAAGCTTTTTATCTGTTTCCCTTGATAATATCTTTACTATCTTACTTAAACAATAGGCCCCTTGGCAATTTCCAAAGGTAGCCCCTGTCCTTCTTTTTATTCCTTCTATGGTTCTTGCTCCTAGTGGTCTTCTTATACTATCAACTATCTCACCTTCTGTTATTTGATTGCACATACATACCATTTTGCCATATCTTTTATCAAGTTTTATTATTTGATCTTTTTCTTCTAAAGATAATTCCTTAAATTTATAAAAATCTCTTCTTTTATCTACAAAGTTCTTTTTAATTGTGCTCTTTAAGCTATTAGTTATGCTTTCACAAATTAATTTTCCAATAGCAGGTGCTATAGTAACTGCAGCATAACTTCTTCCAATTACTTTAACATAACCTTTACTTATATCACTATCATCTATAATTATATTATCTTTATAATACTTTGAATGATACATTGTCTTTATATTTTCATTATCTATATCTCCTACAAGTTCTGAAACAACATTAAGTGTAGTATTAAAATCAATAACATCATTTGTTAAAGATGCCGCAATAAGCCCTCCTCCAAATGTGGGTAAAGAATAACCTTTTCCACTTTCTTTTAATGAAAATACTATATTTGAAAAATAGTTCTTATACTCATTATCTAAAAGCATATATGTAAGTATTTCACTTTCTTCTTTATCATAAGGTTTTTCATTATCTATTTGATAAAAATCTTTAGGTATAGTATTTACTACAACTTTACATGTAAATTTATTTTTATTTGTAGTTACTTTAAGTCCTGTAGCTAGTTTTTGTATATCTAAAACTTCTTCTTCTAATCTAAATATTACACCATTATCAAAGGCTACCTCAGCATATGCTATAGCTAAATCATAAGGGCTAATAATACCTACACTTTTAGAATAAAGAGCCTTTTTAACTACTGTATTTAAATTTGGTTCTATTTTATAAACCTGATTTTTATCTATTATATTAACATTATCTATTCCTCTTTTTTTAGCTCTTAAATAAATATCTTCTATAGTATTTATAGATTCTTCATCTTCAGCTATTACTAATGAACCTGTTCTTATAAATGGCACATTAAATTTTGATGTTACTTCCTCCATCATATTGTTACCCATCATTTCTAATTTTGCCATAAGTCCATCTTTACATTCAGTTCCATCATAAACTATATCTGTATTAACCATTGCAACGTCATCCGCTATATCATAATCCTTTTCAATAAGTGCTATATTAAGATTATATTTCGATAGTTCATAGGCCACGGCACTTCCAATTATTCCTCCACCTAAAACTAATACATCATAATCCATCTTAATCCTCCTACATATAAAGTAAAAGTAAAATATTTCAAGTTATCTCCCTAAATCTATTTTTCTGACCTAGGAAGATAACTTTTAAACTACTTATTACTTACCCAATTATTATTTACTTGTTTCATTTAAAATCTTTTCTAATTCCTTCATATATTCTCCGTACTTAGCCCAGTCCCCTTCTTTTTGTGAATCTACTGCCTTATAATATAAATCTCTAACCTCTTTAATAATCTCAACATCAGTGGTTGTATTCTTATCATCTATCTTATCACTTTCTTTATAACTAAAAATTTGTTCTAAAGCCTTTTCAATATTTTCAGCCATTACCATCTTATCTCCGTAATACACAACTACCTTTTTCATTTCAGGTATACTATTATTACTAATAGCCTTAAGGTATAAAGGCTCAATATATAAAAGAGAGTTTTTTATAGGAACTATTACAGTATCACCATAGTATACCTTTGATCCTTCAGTATTCCACAATGACAATTCTTTTGATATATTAGGGTCTTGATTAATTTGATTCTTAAATAAGTATGGACTGTATATGGTTTTAGTTGGTGGAAATTTGTATAAAACTAATTTACCATATTGGTCACCATCCATTCTAGCACCAAATAAAGCTACCATATTTTCCTTACTTCTCATATTAAAATACTCAAAAAGCACCATTTCCTCTTTTTCTTCATTTGGGAGCTTTGTAACAATATATGATGCCTCAGTGGTTTTCTCTTCTTCGGCTTTATTATCGCTTTGATCTTTAGTTTCCTTTTTGTTTTTAGATATTTCCCATAAGTCTTCTCCATTATAAAATACTTCAGGATCTTTTATATGATATTTCCCTAAAGCACTACATTGAATGTTAAATATTTCTTCTGGATATCTAAAGTGTTCAATAAACTCGGTTGGAAGATCATCTATATCTTTAAATAATCCTTTAAATATCTTAGAATAACTTTGTATTATAGGATCATTCTTATCTGATATATAAAAGTTTATATCTCCATTAAAGCTATCTATAACTACTTTTACAGAGTTTCTTATATAATTTATATCATCATGTGGTTCTGAAAATGGATATTTATTAGATGTAGTATATGCATCTAATATCCAATATAACTTACCATCTTGTATAACTATATAAGGATCTTTATCATAGGTCAAAAATGGAGCTATAGTCTTTGCTCTTTCCATTATATTTCTATTGATTAATATCTTACTGTTTACATTTATATCGTTAGATATCATAAACTTTATACTCTTTTCTTTAATAGAAAATAAAATTCTATTTATAAAAGACATATTTATTCCAGCATTTCCATCATACTTATTTGTTTCATTCTCTCCACCTTTAGGATAGTCAAATTCCCTTTGCTCTGTATTTACAACAGCATAATAATCTGTTGATTCTCCAAAATATATTCTAGGATTATCTATTTTTATATTACTATTATTTTCAGGTGGTATATTTTTTATTACAAAGTTAGGCTTTCCTTCAGCTGTAACTGAATTTACCCTACTCATAACGACTCCATATCCATGAGTATACACTAGATGCTTATTAAGCCATGTATTTGGTTCTATAGAGTCAGAGTCTATCTCACGCGGAGCTATAAACACCTGACTATACTTGTCATCTATATTATATCTATCTACATCTATATCTTTAAAGTTGTAATAATATCTTATTATTTGAACTTGATTATAAAAATCTAAAGCTGGATTAAAAGAATTAACCTTTATATTATCAATAATATCTTTATTTTTATCTATATCTTCTTTAGTGAGATCATCCTTTACATCAAATATACTCTCTTTAATATCATCTATATTAAATGCTTTTCGTGTAAAGTCAATATTTTGTTTAATATACGGTCTCTCAAATTCAAGTTCGTTTGATTTAACCATAAATTGTTGCACTAGAGTAGATGTTAGTCCTTCTAATATTATAACTACAGCCATAGCTATCAATGATATCACTATAGGCTTTATCTTACCCTTAATGATGCTTACAAAAATAACTATAGAAGATACTATAGCTATTCCAGATATAGCTCGATAAAAGTACAGGCTAACTCTAGCATCTGTAAAACTAGCTCCAAAACCTACACCTTTTGAACTATATACTAAATAATAAGACTTTAAAATATAAAATATACCTATCATTATAAGAAACATACTTGAAAGTACTGCTAGTTGCTTCCCTGCATAATTTGTTATATCACTTTTAATAAATTTAACCTTTGAAAAAGGTCTTTTAAAATTTTTAGTATAAACACCATCTTTTGTTCTCATAATTATATAAACTACAAAAGTTACAATTAAAAGTACTATTAAAAATGCCATCATAGCATTGAATAATGATTGAATAAGTGGAAGTTTGAACATGTAAAAAGAGACATCCTTATTGAACAAAGGATCCTTTACATTAAAATCAACGGAATTGTTGAATTGAACAATCCTATACCAGTAATTAGAAGCTGTTATATAAGATATTAAAAATGACAATATTATATTTAAGCTATAAAAAATTATATTTTCTTTCTTTGTAGCCTTTTTATCTGTTTGAGATATGTTTTTATTTTTGATAAAACCTTTTCTAAGACTTCTATAATATATTATTATACCTATAAAACATACTAAAAATATAGGCACCATTAATTTTAATGTAGCAGTTATCTTTTTGAAATATACTGAAAGATATCCTACTTCTTTAAACCACTTTATATTAATAATAAAGTTAACTATGCCATCCATAAAACCAAATATTAAAATAATTAAAATTAATATTGGTAATATTATTTTATGCTTCCTTTTCATTATATTGCTCCTTTCTCACAGCTAATTTAGCTTATTCTAATCTAATATTAAAAACCCTCTATGCCTAAGCTCACTCATTATCTTATCCATTATCTCAATACTTTCTGCTGTTATTGTATGTATATGCACACCAAATGTAAGTGTTGATAATGGCTGTGCATTAGATGAATTGAATCTACTTAAAAAGTTCTTTATGTCTTCATAGGTTTTTATCATAAGCATAGCTTTGATTTCACCATAAAGGGGATGTTCCACTATTACATCTTCTATTACACCACCAAACCTTACTATAATTTTTAACTCTTCTTCGATTTCATCTTTGGTATGAGATAACACTATAACTCTTCTAATAGAATCCACCTGAATCTTAGGAATGATGTAACCTTCAGGTGTAGCTATTATATTAATACCACTAGCTCTTAGTAATGCTACATCCTTAACTATAACTTGTCTTGTAACACCAAATGTTACTGCAAGTTCGCTCCCCTTTTTTGCATTATTTGCTTCTAACAAAATTTTTTCAATTGATTGTCTTCTATCCTTTGAATTCAAAATATCACCTCTTTTAATTTAAGTTATCAAAATGTACTAATATATTTAGCATTTCATCTCCCTTAACCTTGTAATTATGATGATTTTTAATTAAATATAAAAATCTTTCATCATATTTATTTAGTTGTTTTAGATATTCATATCCTTTTATAGGATGATTATAATATACATCTATCTTCTTAACATTCATATATTTATTCATCTTATCCTTAAATAGTTTGTTTATTATAACTAGTAAAGATTTATCTATAATAGATAGACTTCCAAATTTCTTTCCTATATCATGTAGTAGGCAAACTTTCATAAACCAAGCCTTGTCTAATGAACTACATATCTCACTAGATTCTTCATTATTTATGTATTGTAAAGATGCCTTTGCAACCCTTATGCAATGTTGTTTCTCTCCTGATTTTAAACTACTAAATAACTTCACCTCTTCTTTATCTAAATAACTTTTTAAAAAGTTATAGTCTATTGGTTTAAATGGAGATATTATATACCACAAAAATTGTTTGATTCTATAAATCATATCCACAATCCCTTCCATCTTACATTCTAATATAACTATAGCTTTATTCATAATTAATATTCTGTAAACATATACTTTAAGTGAATTTTTTATATTACATTTTTTATTTTTAAACAAAATAAAAAGTCATGAACTAAAGTTCATGACTTTTTGGTGGAGATAAAGAGACTCGAACTCTTGACCCCCTGCGTGCAAGGCAGGTGCTCTCCCAACTGAGCTATACCCCCAGGTTTGGTGGACCTTCAGGGACTCGAACCCCGGACCTACCGGTTATGAGCCGGTTGCTCTAACCAACTGAGCTAAAGATCCTTGTTTTCACCCGGCGACGACTTACTCTCCCACAAGGCCTCCCTTGTAGTACCATCAGCGCTTTAGTGCTTAACCATCCTGTTCGGAATGGGAAGGG
>NZ_PTIS01000024.1 GCF_002934235.1 Clostridium algidicarnis DSM 15099 | reverse complement strand
AAAGGTGAAGAAATGCTTGAGCCGTATGAGCGGGAAACTCTCACGTACGGTTCTTAGATGAGGGAAAGGGAGAAATCCCTTTTTCTTAATCGATTATACTAGCAAACAGTTTAAAAAGATAATTGCTGATAAGGGCTTAATTCACTCTTTTAGCCGTAAGGGTAATCCCTACGATAATGCTTGTATAGAGTCATTTCACTCGATTCTTAAGAAAGAGGAAGTATATGTACATAAATACCCTAACTTTGAATATGCACAAAGAGCTATCTTTGAATTTATTGAATCCTGGTATAATCGTAAGAGAATTCACGGTGCTTTAAACTATATGACCCCAGTAGAATTTGAAAATCTTAGAAAAGAAGCTTAGTAATATTGTACGACTTTTTGTGTCTAAGTTATTGACATAGGTCCAGTGCTCAGACATCACCTATATTTGGACATATGATGGGTTTGCATATTTAACAAGCATAATGGATCTATACTCAAGAAAGATCATATCATGGGTCCTTAGCACTACTCTTGAGTCAAAATGTGTCATTGAGGCAATTGAGAAAGCAAAAGCATCACGAAATATAAACAACCCCTTAGTTATGCACAGCGATAGGGGTATACAATATACTTCTGCTGCATATCAAGAAGCAACTAAAAATTTTATAAACAGTTATTCCAAGAAGGCCTATCCATGGGATAATGCGTGCATAGAGTCATTTCATGCATTGATTAAAAGAGAGTGGTTAAATAGATTCAAGATATTAGATTATAACCATGCACATAGATTGGTTTTTAATTATATAGAAGCATTTTATAATACAGTAAGGATACATAGCCATTGTGGATATCTATCACCAAACCAATATGAAATTGTGTATAAGGAAGGGTTAAATAAATTATATCTAACTGCTGGCTAATACAATATAGAAAATAAGTTAATATTTAAAAATTCAAATTTAACTTGTACTTTTTCTTGACATAGTACCAGTAGTCTTACTAGTATTTTCGGAACTCAATACGAATTGATTACCTATTCTTTTATATCCAAGTTTATTTAATTTTTTTCTTATAGTACTTTCATTTACTCCAAGCACTTTTGCTATTGAAGTTAAACTTTTATTTTTTTCTAATTCAGAATTAACTAATTTTAATAATTCTAATAATTCTAATACTTCCATAAGAACACCTCAAATATAATATTACAATAAGTATACTGTAATAATACTATTCTTTAAATTCATTTAAAAACCTTTAAATATTGAAAAAATAAATTAGAAAATATTGACCCTATTAATAAGATTTTATATTGGATATAATATAGTTAATATAAGGGGTGATAAGCATGGATGAACAAATATTAGAAATTCTAAAGAGAATAGAGCAAGGGCAAATTAAAACAAATGAAAGATTAGATAAAATAGAAAATAAGATAGATAAATTAGATAAAACCTTAGAGGTAGTTTATGACCAAACTGCAAATCTAAGTGAATTTAAAACCGATGTATTATCTAGGCTTGCAGAATTAAAAGAAGTAGAAGAAGTTACTAAAGTAAATTGCTATGATATAGCTAAATTAAAAGCAATAAAGTAGAGGTGATATATTGGATATAATTATTATAGGGATTACAGGTATTGCAATAATTTTTGCTATAGTTTATTTAGTATATAGAGTAACAATGAAGGCTATAAATCAAAAATAGATATAAAACTTTTCTTGCTTGTATTATAGATACTTATTTTATTCAATTTTATTATGATTTCGTTATGATCATAGCGAAGTCTATCTTTTTTTACAAAAGTTTATAATGAGTAAACAAAAAGACCTGGATTTTAAAAAATCCAGGTCTTTCAAATGGCTTAAAACCGTTAAATTTTATAATTTCGCTAAAACATGATTTAACGAAATAGCGTATGTTTTATAGGATGTAATAATAAAAATATAAGTTACTATGGATTTAAGAAAATATGTAACAGAAAAAATTGAGATTCTGAGAAATATATAGTACAGAATAATATGAAAAATATGTAGTAAATGTTAAACAAAGTATGTACAATATATATATACTAATGTTTTAATTAAGTATGAGAGGTGGATTATGGAAAATAGTTTAAAATGTAATAAATCTGATAATGAAATAACTTATAGAATAAAAGAAAATTTAAGAAATGTAAAAAATATTCAGTTGATCCAATAACAGCAGCAATAGTATTTTTAATTTGTTCAGCAGCTCTTTATATTGTAGTATCATCTACTATTAATTTTTACACTGCTTATTCAACTATAGATATGCAAAAACAAGCAGTTCAAAAAGCAACCAATAATGGAGATTATATAGATATTAAGTTTTCTAGTAAAGCCGCGATAGGATTTAATGTAACAAAAGGAATAGCTCCTTCTATCATAAATGGCTCTAGTGATATTTCAACACAAGTTATAGTAAAACCTAGAAATTCAACTAGTGAATATTATAGATATCCAGATGGAACTATAGCGTATCCTTATTCATTACCAGTAGAGGAATATTAATAATTATTAGAAAATAGTAAATAAATTAAAACATTAGTATAGTAATAATTCTAAGGTATAGGAGTAATAAATTTTATGAAAAAGTTATATTATAAAAAGTTTTTAGTAGTAACGTCAATGATAGTGTTGTTTTTTATAGCTTTAATATTTTCTATGTTTGTTATAAGGAGATTATTAGATGCTCAAACACCTAATTTAGATGTATTAATTCAGAATGGTAAAGATGCAGAATTTAATTTGAAATTATTAGGACTTACATTACAAAATGTTTTATTTACAATTAGTAATGATGGAGGTTTTGTTATTAGCTATAGTAATTCCACACTATTCTATTTATTTCCATTAATTTTTGCAATTGTTATAACAATTTTATTAGGAAAAATAATAAATAAAATAAAAATGTACACTTCTAATTGGAAGTTATAGAAGGAGTAAAGGAAGGTGAGCAAGTGAGCCCAGCAAAGCATGTCCTCACAAGGAACCCAGGGTAGAATAAAATGGAAAACTGCCCTTAAACAGAAATATTAGTAACCGCAAATAGCAAGAGGGGCACGTTGTTCCACTCAACTACCCCAGGACTCAAGAATTTACCAGGTACAAGCATTTCATTAAAGTAAAATCTAATGAAATGCTTTTTTAATCGAAGTTTCACTGATATGGTAATGTTTGAAAAATGTAAAAGAAGTACAGAAAGAATCCTAGCAAAGCAGGTATTAAAACTAGGGTACATTCTAAAAGTATAGCTAAAATAAAAACTAGAATAAAGAAGATAACCGCTAGAAGTAATGCTTTAGGTTAAAAAAAGCTAAAGAAGAAGCTCAAAGAATATGTAATGGAATAGGTGAATTACTTTAAACTAGAATACATAAAAGATATACTTACTAATGCAGGCCAATAGTTGTGAAGAGGGATAAGAATGTATATGGACCGTCATCCCCTTGATAAAGATGGAAGACAAGTAAAAACTCAGAGTCGTAGCGTACTGCCGTGTAAGTACCGACAGCGATGAGCAAGTTACGAGGCACAGATAGAGCATTACGCCGATTTTATAAAAGAAAATGAAGAATGGCAGCTAAGTGGTGTATTTGCGGATGATGGTATAAGTGGAAGCAATACTAAAAAGGATTATAATGACCTTGCTGATGAGATAGACCGTTTGAGAGAACTAAAGCAGAATGCTATGGCAGAGAATGCTTGAAACAGCGAATTGTCGAGATGTAGGAGTTTCTTGCAGAGCAGGTGGAGCAGATAGAAGAATACGATGAATACCTTGTGAGGTGAATGGTTGAAAAGGTAACGATTTATTAGGAAAAATTCATGGTGGAATTCAAGTTAGGCACAAGCGTGGATGTAGAAATATAAAAGAATAGGTTACAGAAGTTAACACCTTGCGGAAATGCAGGGCGTTTTTTGTTTGATAAATATTATTATAATAATTTCATAATAATTTGAAAATAATACAGATATATTGACAAATATACAGAAAATACTTACAATATAGACAAAATACTTTCTGGGGAGGTTTTTATAATGCCAGAATCTAAACATGACAAGTTTCTTAGAATTGCAGAGGCCCGTACAAATAAAATAATTGATATGATTAGATTACTAAGCAATTGTTCAAATGAGGCAACCTATGAATACGACGAAACAGATGTCAAAGAAATATTCTCTGCCCTTGAGCAAGAACTAAAAAGTTGTAAAGGTAAGTTTCAAGATTTAGGAGAAAAAAATAATAAATTTACATTGAGGCGAGAAGAATGAATATTGCATGGAATTTCCCTAATAATGGGTGTGGTCAAACGAGAGGTATTTCAGATGCTGGTATTGAAACATTTACTGGTATAGAAATTCAATCTTTAGCAAGAGAAATATGTCAAAATTCTTTAGATGCTACCCCAGACAGTTCTTCATCGGAAGTGGTTGTAGAATTTGAACGTTATAGAATTCAATCAAATGCTATACCTGGCTACGAAATATATAAAAATAAACTACATAAAGCATATAACTATTGGTCGAATAGAAAAAGTGAAAAAACAATTGCGTATCTAAAAAAAGCAAAAAAGGCAATAGAAAATCAAAACACTTTTGTACTTAGAATAAGTGATTATAATACCACAGGATTAATTGATCCTTATGGAGATAGTGATGATGGTTGGAATGCATTAACAAAAATTGATGGTGGTGCAACTAAAACTGGGGATAAAGCTGGTGCTTTTGGAATAGGAAAAAATGCACCCTTTTGTAATTCGGAGTATAGATTGGTCTTTTATAGAACGCTGAATGCTGAAAATGAAATAGCAGCTCAAGGTGTTTCAAGATTTATTTCATTCCCTGAAGATGAAACAGATACACTTCATACCATGACCACAGGATTTGGGTATTATGGTGATACTAATGGTAATTTACCTGTAGAAACAATTGTAGAACTAAATAATCTGCAAAATAGAACTGGAGTGGGTACAGATGTTTTTGTCTATGGCTTTAATGCAGCAACAACATGGGAAGATGATGTAACTTGCGAAGTACTAGAAAATTTCATTATGGCAATTTATAAAAATAAACTCGTGGTATCTGTAAACTCTACGAAAATCAATGTTACTGACTTGCCTGCACTTATGGAATGTTATAAGACCAAAGTAAGACAAGCTTATTGTTATTACAAAGTTTTATCTAACCCTGAAACCAAAGTGTTCACAAAAGATTTTCATGGGTTAGGCACATTAAAACTTAGTGTTCTCGTTGATGCACAAGAAAAGCTAAATAGAAAAGTACTTGTTACTCGAACTTCTGGAATGAAATTGTTAACGATAGGAAATATATCTCGTTTAATTTCTTTTTCCGGTCTTTTGGAAATGCAAGGAAAAGAGTTAAATGAGTATTTCAGAGAAATGGAAACTCCTTCACATGATAAATGGGTTCCAGGTAGGTATACAAAAAACCCAGCCCAAGCTAAAGAATATCACGATGAGTTGAAACAGTGGGTTAGAGATATGATTCTAGGTTTAGGCGAATATTCTAGTGATGAAGAAATAGAAGTAGAAGGACTTAGTAGCGTTCTTCAAAAAGAATCTTCATCATCAACCCAGCATGGTGATAATAAAAAAGAAGATTTACATAACACCATTGGCGATATCCTAATTCAACCAAGAGCAACATATCAAAGTAAGCCCAAAGGTCTGTTTCACGGTAACGAAGGTGAAGGGCAATCAAAGAGTAGAGATACGCAAGGAAATATTGGACAAGGTGGCTTTACAGCAACAAGAACTTTAGGTGGCAACCGTCAAAGAACAAAAAAAGATACACATAGAGGAACCATCTCTCAAGGTGGTCGAGATACTGTTCATGAAAAATATAGTGGTGGTACCCATGAGGCATTAAAAAGTATTCGTATTATGAAAATTGCAAATGATAAGTTCAGGGCATCTTTTGAAGTGTCAAGAGATGTTCAATCTGGTCACATAGAAATAGTTACTGTAGGTGAAAATGGTAAATCCAATAAACTTCAAGTCAAATCAGCTACTGGTATTTCTGCCTGTGAAAATATAAAATGCAGTTCCATTGGAATAAGTTTCTTAAATCTAAAAGGTAATGAAAAAGCAATGATTGAATTTTCTTTAGTGGACTCAAGAGATTATGCCATGGAGGTAAATGTATATGAACATAACTAAACGATTATACACTTACCCAGTATTGAGTGAAGAAAAAGATGATTACAATTCATCTGTTTTTGATGTAGATCTTCAATATATGATGAACGGTGTTAACAATTTGAAACTTGAATTTAACTTCACTCTAGATAACGAAGGACTTCGAAATCTAATTATTGATGGTAAGGCAGAATATATAATCCATATTGAGTGTTCCAACACAGCATTTAGAACAGCGCTTCATTCAATAACAGAACAATCAAGTATAGATATTCCTGTTGGTAGAATATATGGTAAATTAGAAATTATTGCATTGATTGTTTCTAAAGAAAATATTAACAATTTCATAAATTCAGATTGGAATGATGATTATGCTGGTATTTCATTTGATTTCTCAAAAGGAAGTATAATTGGATATAAGAATTTGCCGGCATTAGATATTATCAAAAATTATGAGGAATTAACAAGTGCAAGTTCAATTTTCATGGTTTATAAGCGATTGACTACTGAAGAAAAGCCTATGGACGTTAATATTGATTCAGCACAAATTAAAATAGGTTTGGGTACACAAGAATATGATACATACTCACGCTTTTGTAAAAAGATTCAGTTTCAACCAATATTGAACTCTATGATAGTTTTCCCTGCCCTAGTATATGTATTTGAAGAACTAAAACAAGAAACCGGGATAGAAGCAAACCAAGGAAAAGAGTGGTATATCTCTTTAAGTAAAGCTTATGAAAAAAGAGACTTAAACTTTATTGATGAGGTAAAAGATGAATTGAAAACATCGGTTCAATTAGCTCAAGAGGCAATGGAATTACCATTAAGCAAAGCATTATCTATGTTTACTGAGTTATTTGAAAATATGGAAGACGAGGAGGATATCTAAAATGAAACTATACTTCATGAAAAAAGAGGCATTAGATATTCTTAAAGATAATATTGACTTGGTATATAATAAATATTTTACAGAAAAGGATAATAAGTGGATTTGGACAATATGTGGCGGTGACCCATTTATAGAATATAAGGAAGTGCCGGATTTTCAACTTTCTGATCTTGATTCTGATATGTCAATTGGTGACATTGAATTCAACAACTGCAAAATTCTATATAAAAATCTTTCGTTTTTGAATGAATCACAAGCAAGTGACGAGAGATTGTGGGCAGGTTTATGTCATTCTGTATTTTATAATTATGTTAGGAGGAGATGGGATTATCATAGCAAACAACCTAAAACTCAAAAAGAAGCTGTTTCTAATATAAAATCACGGTTTTTCTTTTCAGGAGGAACACGTGCTGGTCTTTATAGAAATACACTAGCTAAGTGTTGGTGGGTTGGAAGAAATACCTCTGATGGAACTAGCACAAATCCTTTTGAGAAACTTGATATAATCGGAAGTAATAATATTAGTAGTAAAATATCTGATATTTTTTATAGTAATAATTTTTCATCAAATCCTACGATTCTAGGTGGAATCGTTAATGGAATTAAGTATTTTAAAGATGAAGGGATTCAAATTACACTAACAGAACACGTTAGGCCTTCTTTGCAATTATTAAATGCTGTAGGTGGCGGTTTAATACTTGATTGCTTAAGCGAAGAGGATATTGCAGAAATAATGATTGAAAATATTTATGCTATTATACAAGGTGATGAACAAGGTATTGTAGCTGAAAATTCATATGATGAAAATGATTATGGGGCCATCAAAAATAGTGATAGTGCTGATGAAGATGAAATGTATATAGCGTTAGGAAATAGAGTTACTGTTTTTATACCACAAACCAATGAAACTAAAATAATTAATGCAGACTACCTTCCTGGAAGGAATGAGTTTCCACCATTGGTTAAAATACTATTGGGTAAAGGTATTGAAGACGAGGTTGAATTCCAAGGTAAAACATATCAAATTAAAGAAATACACTAAGTATCAAGATATATTAGTCATACTCTCAGGTGGTATTTAAACTTAATTTCAACGACATAATAATATTTGCAAAAATCACAGGTCCTATAATGAGTGGAGAGTAAAAAGGATAGTGTTAACACTATCAAGATTTTTGAGGAGGATTGAAAATGAATAGTGGCATTGATGAGTTTGATCAGCTTTTATCCGAAATAGATGAATTAGACATAGAATCAGAAAAGTTGTTTGTTAATCTGGATAAAGTTAAAGCTGAAACTAATAGGGTTCAGGAAATCTCCCAAAATACTAGAAAATACATAAATGACATTGATTGTGCCTTTGCAGAAAAAACAGGATTGACAAAATCGGACATGGCATTTTTTGGTTTAGCTACAGGTTTGCAAGTATTAAGACAGTATTTGCTAAAGCCTCAGGAAAGAAAGGATGGTAAGGCTGCCGCAGAAAAAGCACATGATAGAAATGAAAAAGCAAATAACAAATTTTTTGATAACGAAGATCCAACGAATAGTAAGCATGTCCTCACAAGGAACCCAGGGTAGAATAAAATGGAAAACTTCGCTTAAGCAGAAATATTAGCAATTGTAAATATCAAGAGGGAAACTCCGTCTCCATCTAACACCACTGGAGCCCATGAAATCCCCAGGTATAAGCATTTCATTAGAGTGAAATTTAATGAAATGCTTTTTTTAGATGATTTCCATAATAAAAATCGCAAAAGTTATCTTAACCAAACTTAGATAAATATAAAAGACAAGCCCCTTATAAGCCCTTTATAAATACAACCCCTTTATAAGAGCACAAGGAATAATAACAATAAGTGATGTGATATACTAAAGTTGTAACACTAGCATCTGAAAATTTAGTATAATAAGATTAGGAAATCGGTGTTACAAATGGAAAATAATGAATATGGTAAAGCGTGTAGGTAAGGATTAAAGGAAATAATGTGTGCAAATTAACATTAAAGAGATATTCCACAGTGAGAATCTGAAAATGATGTGCAACTATTGCATCATAGACCTAAAAAGATTAATTAGTATACCTTCATATAAATTACGCTTTTATTTTAAATTCAAATAAAGGAAAAGGAGGTATCTATGATTCAATGATGGATATTTCAAAATGTAAGGTAAATGAACAAAGATTAAACATGATTGATAATATTTTAAATAATTCAAAGGATATAATATATTATTACCAGGTTTCGCCTGAAAGAAAATTTATTTATTTAAGTAAATCTGTAGAAGCTGTATTAGGTCATAGTTTAGATTTAAATTATGAAAATCCTCTATATGTTTTTGAAAATGCACATCCTGACGACGTACTTAAATTAGAAAGAAAAGCGTCAGGTGAAATGGATTACTCAAAATCAGTTATAACCCGATGGAAACATAAAGATGGTAACTATCTATGGATGGAGGACTATCCAATTCCAATTTATGACGAAGGTGGTAAGCTTGTTGGTGTGCAAGGTATTTGTAGAGATATTAGCCAAAAGGTAGAGTTAGAAGAAAAACTAAAATATCTTACATCTCATGATGTTTTTACAGGGCTTAGAAATAGAGCTTATTTTGATGAACAACTGAAAATATGTAATAATACAAACAACACTCCAATAGGTTTAATTATTTGTGACTTAGATAATTTAAAGGTTATAAATGATTCATTTGGCCATGATAAGGGCGATTTACTTATAAAGAATACTTCTAATTTACTTCTAAATTTATCTGATGAAAATAAAGTTATAGCTAGATTAGGAGGAGACGAATTTGGCATACTTATAAAAGACACAAGTGAATTTGATGTTATTGATATATGTAAAAAGCTCAATACGATAATATCAATATATAATACTGAAAATAAAAACTTTCTAATTAAACTTTCTATAGGACATGCCTTTAGTGAAACCTCATTGAATACCGTTGACGATGTATTTAAAAGAGCTGATACAAATATGTACATAGACAAAAAAAGAAATAAATAGCAAAATATTATATTGTTCACCGAACAACTTTAGGACCCCAAAAATTATCCGGGGCAAGCATTTCATTAGAGTAAAATTTAATGGGGTGCTTTTTAAACTTAGGTTGGTTTTATTAATATATTTTAGTATTTCTAGGATATAACTATAAACTTTAGGAAACAATAAGATACAAAGAAAAAAGATTTTATTTATAACAGAAAGGAGAAAATAGATCACTTAATATAGAGTGATTTATTTAGGAGAGAATATGTTTAGACCTAAAAGAATTATATTTGAAAAAGATTCCTTAGATTATGAAATGGGCAAGAATATTTTTTCGATGTTTAAAGATAATGATAATGTTGAGATAATAAATTTGACATCTAATAGAGTAAAAGAGCATATTCCAGGTAATGATTTATTTATTCAATATAGAGAAGGTAAGAAGACTTTGGTAGTTGGAACTAAAAAGACTTTGAAGTTTCAAACATGTAAACCATCTGCGCACTATCAGCTTCCCTTAGTGTCAGGGTGCATGGGACAGTGTGAATACTGTTATTTGAATACTCAGTTAGGAGATAAGCCTTTTGTAAAAGTACATACTAATATAGATGACATTTTAAATCAAGCTCAAAAATATATTAACGAAAGGTTACCTGATATAACTATATTTGAAGGAGCGGCTACATCTGACCCTATACCTGTGGAACCTTATACAAATTCACTAAAGAAAGCTATAGAGTTTTTTGGAAAAGAAACAAATGCCAGATTTAGATTCGTAACAAAATACAATGATATAGAATCATTGCTTAACTTAGAACACAATGGACATACAGAAGTAAGATTTAGTATTAACACTTCTCTTGTTATAGATAAATATGAACATTTTACTGCTTCTCGTGACAAAAGAATAGAAGCAGCTATAAAGGTAGCAGAGTCAGGGTATCCTGTTGGTTTTTTAATTGCACCAATATTTATTTATCCTAGCTTTAAAGAAGATTATCATGATTTATTACTAGAGTTAAGTGAAAAGCTTCCAAGCAACTTAAAATTCCCGGTAACCTTTGAGGTAATATCTCATAGGTACACAATAGTAGCTAAAAATAGAATACTTCAGGTATTCCCTGAAAGTGAATTACCTATGAATGAGGAAGAGCGTAAATTCAAATATGGACAATTTGGATATGGTAAGTATGTATATGAAAAAGAAAGTATAAGCGAAATAAAAGAATTCTTTTCAAAAGAGATAGAAGAATTATTTAAAAATAAAAAGGTTTTATATATTATATAGTTATGTTATAAGAAAGAGAGCGATTTAATTAATCTTCCTTATTATAATAGTTTTTAAATTTTAAAATAATAATGTAAAGCTCAAATTTATATAAGGAATCTTCCCTATGAATTTTAGTATGTCTGAATATGTACTTTTTATACTTTAAGCAATAAGGGGGTCACTTTATTTTTTCTAATTGCATCTAGAGCCAATGAGTTATATTAACAAGTTGCAATACAAGTAAGTATATTTAAACAATGTACTTACTTTATTATACCAGCTATGATATGATATATATATGGGGTGAGTTGCATGGAAAATTATCATTTATGTCCAAAATTTGAAGAGGCTTTTGAACTATTAGGTAAAAGATGGACTGGATTAATCATAAGAACCTTACTAAATGACCAAAAACGTTTCTCTGATATATCTGCTGCTATACCAAATATGAGTGCAAGAATGCTCACAGAACGATTTAAAGAATTAGAAAACCATGGAATAGTACTGCGTACAGTTTATCCAGAAACCCCGGTAAGAATTGAGTATGAACTCACAGAGAAAGGAAAAGACTTGAGTAGGGTTATGGATGAAGTTCAAAAATGGGCTGAAAAGTGGATAGAATAATTAAAGTTAGATTCAAAATCCTTTGCATTATGTAGAGGATTTTTTTTATTTTAAAATAATTTTGAATTATACTTGACATATAAAAACCTACATGCAATAATGTAAATATACCAAGTAACTAAAAGTAACTAAGTACTAAATAATAATAAGATAAAAATACTAGTTAATTTGAAAGGAGGAAGCTATGTTAAGAAAATTAGACAATAAAAACATGGGTAGATCAGATTTAGGATGGCTACAAAGTATCTTTCATTTTTCTTTTGCAAACTACTATAATAGAGACAATATGAATTTTGGAGTTTTAAGAGTAATAAACGATGATTTAGTTAAAGCTAATACAGGATTTGAAATGCATCCTCATAGAGATATGGAAATACTATCATATGTTGTAGATGGAGAACTGAATCATGGAGACACAATAGGAAATAAAAACACTATCACAAGGGGCCATGTACAATATATGAGTGCTGGAACAGGCATCTCTCATACTGAACACAATTATGGAGATACCACAGCTAGATTCTTACAAATATGGCTACTTCCAGATGAAAAAGGACTTACTCCAAATTACGGAGACTATAGATTTAAGTGGGAAGATAGAAAGAATAAATGGCTACAAATAGTATCAAGTGTCAAAGGCGATGCGCCAATAAAAATTAATCAAGATGCAAATATTTATGTATTGGAACTACATAAAGATAAAGAAATAGATTTTAAAGTAGGAGAAGGAAGACAATCATATTTAGTGCAAATAGAAGGAAGTTCAGAAATTAATAATATAGTGTTAAATGATAAAGATGCATTAGAAATAGTAGAAGAAGATATTATAATTAAATCAAAAAGTACATCTCACATATTAATTATAGAAATGAAAAAAAACTAAAAAAATGGAGGAATAAAAATGACAAAGAATTTTTATGAAGCAATAGAAGGAAGAAGAACATATTATGAAATTAGTAAAGAGAAGGTAGTATCTGATGATAAAATTAAAGAGATAATAGAGCATGCAGTAAAATATACACCATCAGCATTTAATTCACAAACTGCTAGAGTAGTTTTATTATTAGATAAGCATCATACAAAACTATGGGATATAACTAAAGAATCACTAAGAAAAATAGTAGATGCAGATAAATTTTCTACTACTGAAGAAAAAATTAATTCATTTAATGCGGGTTATGGAACAATATTATTTTTTGAAGATAACGATACAGTAGAATATTTGCAAAATGAATTTCCAACATATAAGGATAACTTCCCAATATGGTCAAAGGAATCAAGTGGAATGAATCAATTCAATATCTGGACATCGTTAGAATTAAATGGATATGGTGCATCACTTCAACACTATAATGAGCTTATAGAAGCAGAGGTAAAAAAAGAATGGAATATACCAGAAGGTTGGGAAATGAGAGCACAAATGCCATTTGGAAAACCAACATCCAACCCAGGTGAGAAAGAATTCAAACCTTTAGAAGATAGAGTAATAGTTTATAAATAAAAACAATTAACAATTAACTACCCTAGGGGCCAGAAAATTACCAAGTAAATGCACTTCATTAAAGTAGAATTTAATGAAGTGCATTTTAGTGTGCGTCTACTCTAATTATTTATATGTGAAACCATAAAAATAAGAGAGGATGCAAAGATGTATGTCTGAATGAATTAAAGGCAATGATTCATATTGTAATGCATCTTTGGTTTTGATATAATATAGGAGAGGTGATTAGATGTTTTCCTTATTTTTCCTTGATAAATATGTTGCTATTATTGGCGATATTGTAGATTCAAAACAAATAAAAGATCGAAAAGTTATACAGCACAAGTTTAAGAATGTGCTAGCAGATATCAACACTAAATACTCAGAAGATATTGCATCTAAATTTACCATTACTTTAGGAGACGAGTTTCAGGGGTTGCTTAAAAGTAGAAATAATATTATGAACATTATTTGTGAGGTTGAAATGGCAATGACACCCATTGAATTACGTTTTGGTATTGGAATTGGTGAGATTAGCACAGATATTAATTTTGATAATTCATTAGAAATTGATGGGCCTGCATATCATCGTGCAAGAAAAATGATTAAAGAGATTGAAAGTAAAAGATTTCAATATACGGAGAGAGATTCTAATATTATGATATGCTCAGAAGAAAATAATATTGAAATAGATGAACTATTAAATTCTATCTTATCTGTCTGTACTGCATTAAAATCCAAGTGGACAGACCGGCAAAAAGAAATTATTTACGCATATATTTCGAATGATAAGAATCAATATAAAGCGGCAAATATCCTTAACATTGGCCAATCTAGTGTAAATAAAGCACTAAGTAATGCCCGGTTCTACTCTTACAAATCTGCAATAGATACAGTTAACACTTTTTTAAGTAAGGATAGGGGGGGAACCAATGGCTAAGATTATGTTAATTTTATTTTTAATTGGTCATGTATTAGGTGATTTCTACTTACAGTCCTCTGAATTAGCACTAAACAAGGATGAATCATTCAAAAAGCTATTGAAACATAGTGTAATATACTTGTTTTCAATGATGTTTGTAATTATTCCAGTATTTAGTTTTCAACTGTTAAAATGGGCTTTTATTATTTCTATAGCTCATTTTACAGTTGAGTTAATGAAGTTCTTTATAAAAAATAAAATAACAATAAGTGACAAAATAGATGTATTAGCATACTCTGTTGATCAGATAATACATATTCTTATAATTATGGTTACTACTTTGACCATATATCTTCTATCCGAACCTATTAGTTATATCTATTGCATTCAATCTATTTTAAATAGATTACCAGCCGATGTTCTAAGTATCTTTTCTTGGATATTAGTTTTACTTATTATAATAAAACCGGTTAGTATAACAATTAAGAAAGTGCTATATAGATATAAACCAACGATGAATGAAGACGAAGTGGGAGGACACCCAAATGCGGGAGCACTTATAGGTATAATAAGATTGCCGATGATCCGAAGTTTTCAGAATACTACTTATTAGGAACGTTATTAAGTACAATGTTAGTTATAGTAGCATATTTGCTCGTATTTTAGGTGGAGTAGCAAAAGGCTAACTTTATTTCCTACAAATATTTCAGAGGCCAAGAAAATTATTAGGTAAAAGCATTTCATTAGATTAAAATTTAATGAAGTGCTTTTTAGTGTGCGTCTACTCTAATTATTTATATGTGAAACAATAAAAATAAGAGGAAATGTAGAGATATGTTATAAAATATTATAGAGTATAAATATAATTTAAAAATAGAATATCATAGAATATTTTTTCACAAGATTGAGGGTATAGTTATTTTAAAAATATAATTAATATTTTAAAGGACTATATATAGATATGTCGAAATTATAGTTAACATATTAATGGTTTAACTATGGAACATTATAGTAGTTGTAACGTATAAAGTGGATTTGCACTTTATCAAGTGAGTCTTAGAAGAACTTATAAAGGGGCGTAGCAGCCGTCATCTCCCACCTTGAAGAGGATAGGGGTGTTACGGATGGTAGCCATGGGATAAATGAGATATATAATATATAAAGGAGATGAGTTTTAGTGAGTGTTTGGTACTTATTGTACACTCTACCACTAAAGAGAAACTATGAATAATAAAACATCAATTATTACAGAAAATGAATATATTATTGTAGACATAGAAACTACTGGCTTTTCTATTGACTTTTGTAATATTTTAGAAATTGGGGCAGTCAAAATCCAAGGCGGAGATATCCAGGATTCCTTTCATACATTCATAAAACAAGATACTCCTATTCCACCCTTTATCAAACAATTAACTGGAATATCAGATGAAGACGTTGCATTAGGAGTATCAACTGATATTGCTATCAAGGAATTTATTGACTTTTCAAATAAGCTACCACTTGTTGGTCATAATGTTTCTTTTGACTATCGTTTTTTAAATCATAATAGCGAAAAGTATTTAGGTAAACCTATAGAAAATGAAAGAATTGATACGGTGTCTCTGGCTAAAAGCTTGATTAATGATATTCCTAACTTTAAACTTGGTACATTAGTCGATTACTTTAAAATCACTGATACCGGGCAACATAGAGCAGATAATGATGTGCAAATGACTTATGAATTAATAAAATGTTTATCTCATCTTAGCGAAAATTATCGTGAAGCATATTTAGAGCAAATTCAGAAAAGCACTAAAGATGGAAAACAGTTTTGTAATAAAAAAATTTCAATTAAGACTAAATTAAAATATACGCATCCAAGACTCTTAGAATGCATTTTTGAAGATATGAATTGTAGGGTATACAATGCTTTTTATTCAACAAGCGATTGTCTTATAATGAATGATGTAACTTATAAGCGTTTTTGTACACAAGATACCTTTGATGAAATTTGGGAGCCTTGGTTAGAAAGGGCAAAACAACGTGAAAAAATGGGTTCTATAGAAATATACAGTGAAAAACAGATTTGTGAAATACTAAACATCCAAATTGTAGAAAAGGTAAGTTCTAAACATAAGCTTTACGCTTAAGCAAAAGATATTGTGCTAGATACAGATGTTTTTGATGAAATGCACCCCTTATATCAGAAAAGATGTGTGTTTACTGGACAATTAGATAAATTTGATAGACATACTGCCATGCAGTATGTGGCAAATGTTGGTGGTATATGTAAAAACGGAGTTACTAAGGATACAAATTATCTGATTCTAGGTGACAATTCTTATTGTGCATCTATTAAAGGAGGAAAAAGTTCAAAACAAAAAAAAGCTGAGGATATGATTTTAAAGGGTTTAGATATTAAGATAATACCTGAAACTACATTTTATCAGCTGTTACGTAACGAATAAACCAGGAGAATTTAAAGGAAAAAAACTTCTAAATATCTTTGTACAATAAATTAATATCTTTTATTTTTTACAACTTTAGGAGGAAGTGACAATGCTATTTTATGATACAGCTGATTTAAATATGCTGGCAATATAGGATATGAAATTTTTGAAGGATTTAGGAAAAAGCGTTACACATAAGTTGCAAAAGAAAAGCCATCAGAAAAAGGTATTATATTAAAAAGTTATATACACAGTAATTTTAACTGATAAATTTAAAATATGAATATAATTAAAAAATATATAAAGTTTTTTAAAACTTTCTAGACATAAGATTGTTGTGGAATGAATGTATTAACATAATTAAATATGTCAAGTTAGTAAATAATATTAAAAGTGAAACATACTTTTTTGATTGTATGGAAGGTGTTGAGGTTGAGAATGAGTAAAGAAAAAATATATAAATACCGTAAATATATTGATACTAAGAAAATTACAATTGAAGTGTCTGAAAACTTCAGATACTTATTATGTGTACCTTATATTCATATCAATAATGATAAGAGCATACTTGTAATAATGAAAAACCCAAGTAAGGCAGATGAAAATATATCAGATCATACAATAAATAATGTGCTTAAGTTTTGTGAAAATAAATATAGTAAGGTTTATATTATGAACTTGTTTCCAAATTATTCAACTGATCCTAAAGAGGTGAAGACATTTATTAATTCAGCAAGGTTCCAAGAAGTTATGAATAAAAACAATGAATTTTTAAATTCATTACTTGAAATTGTTGATGATGTAATTATTGCTTGGGGAGGTAATAGTATTGGAAATAAGTGTGAATATGATAAAGCGATTTATTCGGTACTAAATAACGTTAAGAAAGTTAACAAAAAAGCTTATGCTGTAAGAATTAAAGGAAGTAAAGTATCTAGAAAATATCCATGGCATGCACAAGTTTGGGCAGTAAATCACGATTTAGAAACTTATGAATGGAATATAAAATAGCAAGAGAGTCACGTCGTTTCCCACAACTACATTCAGGCCCAAAAGATTACTTTATCATTCAAACTCAAACTCTTCGTAATCTTTTGGAGTATCTGTAAATTCTCCATTCCCAGCAGGTCTTTTAACAGGAGGTTTAATAGGTGGTATCTCAACTTCCGGAGATATTTCAGGTGGTGGAGGCACGAGATCAGGTTTTATTATTGAAGGTAATTGATCTTCTGGAAAAAAGGATTTAGAGGGTGTATCTTTATCCTCTGGCACAATAGGTCTATATCCATAGTCTTCAATAGAATTTAACATACAAAACCCATGAAGCATTATTTCAACTGTTCTTTCATCTTTTATATATTCGGATAATGATTTATACGTATATTGACCATATCTACTAATAAAGCTTCCATAACCAAGTGTATTAAATTTTTTAGCTGAACTAAGATACATATTATCCATTAATTTGCTCAACATTTCATTTCTTAAAGGGAGATTACTATCTGTAAGCTCAAACATTAATGCAATTGAATTAAAGAAAATATAATCAAATTGGTCATATTCACTGTGTAAAACAATATCTTCATATTCAACTGTGGTGTGGAGTTTTAAAAAATCATCTAAAACAATATTTAATTGCTCAATATCACTACTATTAATAGCTTTATTTAATTTAGAAATTATACTATCTAAACTATCATATATATCTTTTGAAAATTTTTGATTAACTAATGCATCTGAATTTATAGTTTTTAATTTGGGATATTTTTCAGAAATACTATTCTTTATAAAATCATTTCTTAATAAAGAATTACTAATTACTTCCTTTTGAATTGATATAGGTTGTGCATTTGCAATAATTGGGAAAATGCTACTAAATAAAACTCCAAGTGCAATTGCAGAAACAATTTTTTTATTCATAAGTTACATACTCCTTTTTTTTATTTTATAAAAACATCTTATTCCAATTATATATATATAGTATGGAAAATAAAACTTTATAATCGTAGAATAGACTTTCTTTTATTTTTTTTAATTAAATATAGATATACTCAACTAATTCTACTATATATATTAACTATTAAATTAACTCATTTTTATGTATTTTAAATAAATAATGATCCTATGCAATAGATTAAATTTAGAGGTGTATCTAAAACAAATCATATCCTATAGTTATACCATTATAAATTACATATGAATTTATAAAAAAAAACAGTAGGTATTGTACCTACTATTTTAATTTACATTATAGTTGAAGTGTGATATTTATTATTTATATATTTAACGCCATTCAACTTTTGTTTTATCTGAAAAAATCTTTTTAAGATCAGCCATTTTTGCACAATCTGTTCTCCCTACATATCCAAAACTTATATTATCATCACATTCTTTTATGAGTTCATATATTTGCTTTGCTTGTTTTCTATTTACTTCTCCATCAGAATCGCTTTGATATAAGAAATTAGCAACTTCTACAGTTAAAATCTTTTTTTCTATATATTCTTTCGTTTTTGCATCATATTTTTCAAAATACTTTTCTCGCTCAATTCCGAAAGAAAACATTGCTTCTTGGCTTGATAACTCTGAATAATGATTATAAAATTCATCATTTATATTTTCTGCTACCACTTTCCTAAATCTACCGAATCCACCATATCCCATATCACAACTATATCTTTTTGAACTTATTGTTATTCCCATATTAACAACTCCTTTTAAATTTTTCATCCTTTATTAAATTATAAATTAAAATACGTAGCAAGTAGTTTTGTCTTTACAAAGTTTATTCCTGCTTCTAAGCAATCTTCAATACAATCTTTTGATTCAGTATATACTGTTTCAGAATCCTTTAATCTTATTATATAAACAGTGTAAGTTATTTTTTTTATTAAACCTTGCTTTATTTGTTTTTCATTACCATTCTGTTGTTGATCTACTGCAATATATTCAATAGAATATCCCTTTTTAGCTATTTCTTCAATTTGTTTTAATATATCCATAGCTCTAATCTCCTTTATTTTATTCTCATAGTTGTTGCATTATAATTAATTATCCCCGACAGCTTTCACTACAATATAACCCTCGTTTAATTTTACAGAAATGTTTTATTTGACAATTTTTTTTAAATCATCTTTAAAAATAGGAATGTCCTCAACATTTTCTAATTTTATAAATATAATATTTTCTACTTACTTTATATACAGTAACTTTTTTTCATAATTTTCCTCCTTAATTTACAATATTGTCATATTTCTATGGCTTACTATATTTACCTATAACAAAACTGCATAATTTATTTTTATTAAAAAAATTCCTTTTTCATATTTTTAATATTATATACAAAACCTTTTTTAAAATTAACTAAATAGTATTAATTATAATATAACTAATAGTTTAATATAAAAGAAACAATAAACTTAATATTATAAATAAAAAAATCACTTGAGTTTTAAACTATTTTAAAACTCAAGTGATTTTTTATTATTTTAGTTTTAAAAATCTAAACCGAACCTGTTGTATTAATAAATTCATCTTTTATTTAAGATTTTAATAAAAAATCTCGATAGATATTCCTGCTGAATCAGACATCATTTCAATTGTTTTTCCATCTCTTTCAATTGTTTGACTGTTAAATGGAGCTGAAATTATTCCATAAACTTCATTTCCAGATGTAGGCAATGCCATATTTAATATTTGTTTTGTTTTATTCATTGTACTTGCTGAGTTTTTAGATATACCAAGTGTTAAACGGGTATTACTTATTGCTACTCGCATATTTCCTTCAATATAACATCTTATTCGAGGTCCACTGTCACTCTCACTATATGAAAATCCAAGCCCAGGAAGTCTTTTTTCTATTTCACTTTTACTTAATCCATTTTGAACTGGTTTAGTAGGTTCTGGTTTAGTTACTGGTGGTGTAGTTGGATTAACCCCGGAGATAAGAGCTTCATAAAAGCTATCTTCAATTGATTTACCCCAATTATATATTGGTGCTTTGTTTGAGGTCTTAATTTCAGTTATAAAAATCCAGGCTATATCTATATCTTCTATATCCTTTGTAATTTTTGCCTTATCTATGGCCTTTACTACCTGGTTTATTTTAAATTGCTGAACTACATCTAATGCAGAACTATAAGAATTCTTCCATTTTAAAGGTAATTCATCTTCAATTGTATCTCTGGCTTCATTAATGGATTTTTGAGTTTGATCTTTTTGTGCTTTACTTATTGAGTTTACTATCTTTACAAGCTTTGGATGCTGAATTTTGTCAGTTAAGCTTGACCATGTTGGAATTGCATTACTATTTGGCAGTATGGCTTTAAGCTCATCAATTGCTAATCTAGCATCATTAATAGATTTTTGAGTATTATCCTCTTGTGCTTTCATTGTAGCTTTATAAGCATTTGAATAGACTAAATCTATATTAGTAAGTTCACTTGCATTAGTCTTAATAACTTTGAATCCTCCAAACCCTGAAATAATAATTGCACATAATGCCATTGAAATAATTTGTTTTAATCTTTTGCTCTTCATGTATACAATCTCCTTTTATAATTTATTTTAATACTACATTTACAGATTACCTTTATGTACTTACCTTTACCCTTCCCCTTTTTAATCTTTTTTAAGGTATATCTTTATTATACGTAAAAAATGTAATAAAGAAAGCAAATATTCAAATGATTTTAGAAATACTTACTTTTATGGTTTAATTTAACTTGCTCCAATAACACTGGATCAGAAAATCGTAAATTGAAAAGTTAAGTTCCGTTTTTATTGATAAACAGAATTTAGTATTACAAAGTGTTTGATATAATTAATTTGATATTTGTCCTAAGCATATTAGGAGGATTAATTATGTCAAATAAAGAGTTATGCAAAGGAAAACACCTTATAATAGAAGATCGCCTTATAATTGAGTATGGTTTAGATCAAAATTATACATTAAAAGAAATTGCTGAAAGAGTTAAGAAAGACCCAACTACTATCTCCAAAGAGATTAGAAGAAATAGATTTCTTAGAGTAAGTAAGAGAAAAGAAAATGATGTGCAACCATGCCAACATTGGAGAAGTTGCACTAAGACAAACTTGTGTAATAATAGGTGTGGTAAGCAATGTAAGAAGTGTAGCTTTATAAATTGTTATCGAACTTGCAATGAATATTCCACTAAGAAATGTACTAAGATTAACCGTTACCCATATGTTTGTAATGGTTGCAACACAGTAACTACGTGTATGGCTGAAAAAAGCTACTATAAAGCTAAAGTTGCAGATTCAAAGTATAGAGATTTATTAACATCATCTAGAGAAGATTTGAATATAACCTCAGAGGATTTGAAAAAGATAGATGATATAATTTCACCACTTATTTCTAAAGGACAATCACTATCCCATATTTTGACCCATCATAAGAATGAAATAAACTGCTGTGAAAGAACTTTATATTATTATTTTGATAAAAATGCTTTTACTGCTAGAAGCATTGATTTGCCTAGGAAAGTTAAATATAAACCTAGAAAAAAACATAAACAACCTGTGACTAAAGAATCTACAGATAGAGTTGGAAGAACATTTGATAACTTTGTTAAATTTGTTGACGATAATCCTAATATTCCTGTAGTAGAGATGGATACTGTCCACGGCACACGAAGTGGTAAAGTTCTTCTAACATTTCTTTTTAGGAATTGCTCATTAATGCTAGCTTTCATTATTGAAAGCTGTAGCCAGGTAGATGTAAAGGAAGTTATAGATAAGCTATATGCGTTATTAGGACATGAAGTATTTAATAAATGCTTTCCTGTTATTTTAACAGACAACGGCTCAGAATTTAAAAAACCTGAAGCTTTAGAATTAGATGCTGAAGGAAATCAAAGAACTAAGATATTCTACTGCAATCCTATGGCTTCTTATCAGAAGCCACATGTGGAAAAAAACCATGAATACATAAGGTATGTAATACCTAAAGGAATATCATTTAATAATCGTACTCAAGAAGATATAACCTTAATGATAAATCATATTAATAGTACAGCAAGAGCTAGTTTAAATGGGAATACACCATTTAAACTGGCCCAAATGTTATTAGATAACTCACTGTTAGAGAAACTGTCATTAAAACATATCTCAGCAGATGAAGTACATCTAAAACCTGCACTTTTTAAAAAATAAGATATCAAAAATTTAGGGCAATTATCAGCGGAACTTAATCATGCAAAAATAAAGCAAACGGAAGTTAGTTTTGCATTCAACCGGATCAGAAAATTATCATGTACAAGCATTTCATTAGGGTAAGATATAAAAATCTATAAACATAAAAGATAATATTATTTACAATATGTTATAATATTGTAAATAAGGGAGAATATTTATTTGAAGTGCATTTTTACATTCAACTTTAAAAGGGGGCTTATAATATGAAAAGGTTCATTTATGGATTACTTGTTTTAACGCTATTAATGCTTTCGGGGTGTAGTATTAATGAGGAATCATCTTCTAAGGATTCATCGCCCTTACCAAAAGTTGACGCAGGTGATGATCACTCATCATCTATAGCACAAACAGAATCTAAGGCAGAAAAGTTACTTCATGGCATGACACTTGAAGAGAAAATCGGGCAGCTTTTTATTATACGACCTGATGATTTGGAGCTTAATTTAAAATCTAAACAAATCAATGATTCAACAAACAATGGAGCGGTAGAACTTGACACAAATATGCAAGAAACTCTTAAGAAATACCCTATAGGCGGTGTTGCATTATTTGGTAAAAACATTTTAAATCCTACGCAGTTAACTACATTTATTTCGGATATGCAAAAGCAAAGTGCTATTCCATTGTTTGTAGGTATTGATGAAGAAGGTGGAACTGTATCACGAATTGCAAAGTCACCAAAATTTGATGTGCCTAAATTTGAAAGTATGCAGAAAGTTGGAGAAACCAAAAATAGTGGAAAGGCAAAAGATGTTGGACTCACTATAGGATCATACCTAAAATCATATGGATTTAATTTAGATTTTGCTCCAGTTGCTGATATTAACACAAATCCTAAAAACATAGTAATAGGAAATCGTTCTTTTGGGAATGATCCTGATTTAGTTTCTAAAATGGTCTTTGCAGAAATTTCAGGACTGCATGAAGCAGGAATTATGAGCTGTGTAAAACATTTCCCGGGACATGGAGACACAAAAGGTGATACACACACAGGTGAGGTGTCCATTGAAAAAACCTGGGAGGAATTAAAGAAAGGTGAACTAGTGCCCTTTATAAATTCCATTGATACAACGGATATGGTTATGATTTCTCACATAACTGCACTGAACATAACCGGAGATAAGCTTCCAGCTTCATTATCAAATGAGATTATTGAGGGAAAACTTCGTAAAGAGCTTGGCTATAAAGGTGTAGTTATTTCAGATGCAATGGAGATGGGAGCTATTACTAAGAAATATTCATCGAAGGAAAGTGCAATAAATACAATCTTAGCAGGTATTGATATTATCTTGATGCCTGAAGATTTTGTGGAATCTTATAATGGTATTTATGATGCAATAAAAAATGGTACAATTAGTGAAGCGAGAATTGATGAGAGCGTGTTGAGAATTTTAAATCTAAAGGAGTTATATCATCTTTTATAATGACTATATTATGAAGTAATTTAAAAAGGAGCAATATGTTTATTGCTCCTTTTTAGATTATATTTTGTTGTTAGTTAAGAGGATGATCATAGTGTTTTTGTAATTGAAATTTCATTGTATTGTATTATATTTAAAGGAAATCTAAATTAAATCAAATTACATTCCTTTAAAAGATCTTCTGCAACTGTACCACTGATTTCCTTAAGTAGTTTATTTTCCGCCATACGTTTTTGAAGCGGAATATGAACATCGGTAAGTTTTCGCCCATCTAATAGACTTGCGGCAGCTTGAAGTAGATAACGAGCATCAAAGGCAGAGGCAAATACTTCTGGTACACCACGCTTAATATCAAGTAGTGTGTAAACAGCTTCCATACCTGTGCGAACTGCGTATTCTGTTGTGAAGACGGTGTCGCCGGGTGTTTCAACGTGTTCTCCGATGAATGCAAAATTGTTTGCTTTTTCTGGAACAATGAAAGGTCTATCGCCAGCACTTCTAACCATGAAGTAAGAGGTAACATAAGGCATCATACATGGGATACAGTGTGAATGCTTAGCAAGTTCTGGAATATCTGATGTAGGAACACCAATATGGTAAAGCCATTCTTCTGTAATTTCTGTGCCTGTGCAATCTTTCATTGCTTTTTTTATATAATCCCCAGGTACATCTGAAAATAGACCATAAACCCAAAGGACTAACTCCCCAGGTTGTTGAACTCTAAAATGAGGTTGTCTGCTCACTGTCCAGCTCATTAACCATGACGAATCTTTAGCTGTAATAGGTCCACCAGTAACAATCTTACCGTTGGAAGGGTCTCTTCCAGTTAATTTTTCAATGTAAGATGGGATTTTATCATCAAAACAGGTAATTGTTGCGGATTCCCAATTTGAACTTGGAACATCTCCACAGAATTTTTCAGGATTACCAAAGCTTTTATCTTGAGAGGCGATGTTTTTCCAAAGTTCCCAAGAGGCTCCTAATCCCTCTGGTACAACTGCTGGATGATCATCATCACCTAAACCAGATTGTTCGGTGTTGCAACCTAAGGTAACAAATACTAAATCGTTTTCACTTACTGTAATACTGCTGTCTTTTCCAGAGGTGGTACAGACTATGCGTTTAGCTACCTTTTTATCTGATTTAATATCAAATTCTACATTGGAAACTTCAGTGTCATAAAGGAAATTAACATTTTTAGATTCTAAATAACTGACAAGTGGAAGAATTAAAGAGTCATAGGTATTGTATTTAGAAAACTTTAGACAAGATAAATCTGATACACCTTTTACATGATGGATAAAGCGGGTTAAATAGCGGCGCATCTCAATTGCACTGTGCCATTCCTCAAAAGCAAACATAGAACGCCAGAAAATCCAAAAGTTTGATTTTAGAAATTCATCTCCGAATACATCTGTAATACGTTTGTCATCTAAATCTCGTTCAGGGGTCATTACAAGCTCTGCAATTTCCAATACAGCTTTGTCTGAAAGATTGAAATTATGAAGGGTATGAGCATCTTGACCCATATTTTCTGTAACACGAAGAGGGGAAGAACTAGGATCCTCTTGGTTTAGCCAATAGAACTCATCTAAAACAGAAGCGTTCTCGGTCTCAATGGAAGGGATGGATCTAAATAAATCCCACAGGCACTCAAAGTGATCCTCCATTTCTCGTCCACCACGGACAAGGTATCCTCGGTTATCATCTTTTATTCCATCGCAGCCACCGCCAGGTAAGGATAATTCTTCTAAAATATAAATTTTCTTTCCATCCATCTGACCATCTCTAATCAGAAAAGCAGCTGCAGAAAGAGAGGCAAGTCCACCACCAATAAGATAAGCGCTTTTCTTTTCGATTCCCTCTGGTTTTAGTGGTTTACAAAAAGCTGAGTAATTTCCGTTTGTATAATACATAGATTTAACCTCCTTATATTGTATTTATTACTATAATATAAGGGAAGCGTAAATAGCACAATGGATACACAGATGGTAATGTAAAGAATCCTTTAACATAGAGGGGTGAATGTCAAAAGATTATGGTTTACCTTCAGGAAAATTTGATTCTTCAAAGTTTAATAGGGCTTTTCGAAAATCGCCTTTTACTAAAATTTCGATTTGATTAACAATGTCATCGGGTTCCTCTATCATCCCACGACGAATCCAATCTAAGGAAATTGAAACGAAGGCAAGAGTAAAGTATTTGGATATAAATTCTTTTTGAGTAGGGGTAACATCCATGTCAACTGCCTGAGATTCTACCACCTTCACAATATACCTATATAGAACCGTGGTCATAAAATTCTCAATATATTCCCGTTGTATGGACTTATAGGAGTTAATCACTAATGCCTTGTGATTTTTCGACCAAAACATTAAAGAGCGATATCCGAATTGCCATGAATCAATATCACTGAACTCTTTTAATATATTTTCAGCAGCCGTAAGGAAAATCCACTCAACAATGTCGTAAATATCGTTAAAGTAATAATAGAATGCTTGACGGGAAACCCCGCACTTTGTAACGATGTCCTTTATGGTGATTTTATCTAAAGTTTTAAGCTCTAACATTTCCATAAGCACATCAGCAAATTTCTCCTTCATATTGTGCATGTAAATTCTGCTCCTTCCTATTAATTAGTCCTACATGGTGTAAATTACGTGGATTATATATTTGTTATTTTGTATCATCATGTCTTATTTTATTATACTAAAGTTTAAGATGTAAGTGTTTAAATTTTAGTATATTATGCTATATAAATATAATTATAGATATATAAAATACAAAGTAATTACCCTTATGAATATATATAGTAAGTAAGAATATACTATATTATTATTGTGTTTTCCTTATGGGAGCACATTTATAAGGGGGAATATATTTGGATAGAGATAGCTGTAAGCCAATGACTTCGGAGTCAACTCATAAAAAGTCACCATCACCATATAAAGAAAATAAAGGATTACATTCTCAAACGGTAGGAAAGAGGGGACCGGTGCTTGTACAAGATACAATTTTGCATGAAACCTTAGAGGAATTTGCTTATTCTACAACTCTACCACGGGTAGTTCATACAAAAGGATATGGTGCTTTTGGGTATTTTCTTACCCTTCGTTCTATGAAGGAATATACAAAAGCCGGGTTCTTGCAAATACCTGATACAAAGGTACCAGTGGCGGTGAGGTTTTCTTTGGCTGCAAGTAATAAAGGAACGCCAGACACATCTAGAAATTTACGTGGGCTTACAACTAAGTTCTATACAAAGGAAGGTAACTTTGATCTTCTTTGTAATCATATACCTGTATTTTTTGTGCGTGATGCTATTCGGGTTCCAGATGCTATTAGCCATCTTGCGCCATCTCCTGTTAATAACATGGCAGATCCTCAGAACTTTTGGACACTGTTTGCTAAGTATCCAGAGGCAACCAACATACTAATATGGCTTTTTTCAGATTTAGGAACTGTGAAAAGTTTTCGACATATTAGGGCATATGGTGTAAGTACTTATGTCTGGGTAAATGAAGAAGGTATTAGGCATTACGTGAAATATCACTGGATACCAGTAGCAGGCGAAGAATGTATAGATCAAAAAGAAGCAGAATTATTAGCATGCAAAAATCCCGATATAGCTGGTGGAGATTTATATGATAGTATAGCAAAAGGGCAGGCAGTAGAATATGTGCTATGTGTACAGCTTATGAATCCTGAGGATGAAAAAACACTTCCTTTTGATCCACTAGATGACACTAAAGTGTGGGATGAAACACAGTACCCACTTTTACCTGTAGGGAAGATGGTTCTAAATCGTAATCCAGAAAATTATGCTGAGCAAGTAGAAAAACTGGCATTTGCACCATCAAATTTGGTTGAAGGACTAGAATTTTCTGATGATAAAATGCTTCAAGGAAGAGCTTTTGTTTATTCAGATGCACAGCGCCATAGATTAGGACCAGATTTTCGTAATATACCAATTAATAAACAACAAAACTTCTCACCAAAATCTATGGTATCTAGTGGAAATGGAAGATATGTGGCTGGTGAAATTATGCGCTCTGAAATAGAAAATCCAGATGATTTTACACAAGCGGGAGAGAAATATGAATCTCTTTCAACCCTTGGAAAAAATAACTTAGTAAATAATATTGTATTTGGTCTTGTACATGCAAAAGGTGAGACACAAAACATTGTCCTAAGGCATTTGCAAATGGCATCACCAGTACTTGCAAAAAGGGTATGGGATGGTATAAAGACTTTTTAATCACATCTAAGTTTTATAAAAGTACTAAATAAAAGCATTTCATTAGATTAAAAATTAATGAAATGCTTTTAAGCATATTATTGATAATTTTGGATAGTATTAAATTATATATTTACTATTTGTAGTTTTAAAACGTATTTAAATAGTAAATGATGCGAAGGTCTAAAGTTTCTTTTATAAAGCTAAAATCTATAGTTTAATATCATGATTATTAGCATAAGTGGTTCCCCACTTGCACATTTCATCAAGTGTATTTTGTAAGCTACTACCATACTTTGTTATAGAGTATTCAACTTTTGGAGGCACTTGTGGATACACCTTTCTTGTTATCAAATCATCATTTTCCATCTCACGAAGTTGAGTTGTAAGCATCTTTGGAGTAATATCAGGAATTAATCTTTTGATTTCAGAAAATCTTTTTGTACCCATATTTAGATACCAAAGAATTCTAATTTTCCACTTGCCACCGATTAAGTCCATGGTTAGCTCCATTGAGCAGTTATATTTATTTTTTAAATTAGACATTTTGTCACCTCCATATTTTCAAAATCACATAGTATCATTTTGTATACTAAGTGATGAAAAAGTGCGTACTTGCGATTTGGAACCATTATAGTATGATAATAGCATACAGCATATTAAAAAGCAATGTGGCTATTGCTGATGAAAATCATTAAATATGGAATCAATTATGTCTTTTTGGTAAGGTATACAAAAAAATAAAAACTAAGGGGTAGATAAAGGTGGAAAATGAAGTACTAAAAGCAATAAAGAATAGAAGGAGTACAAGAAAATATAAAGAAAAACAAATTAGTGAAGAAGAATTGCAAGCATTATTAGATGCAGGTATACAAGCACCTAGTGCAAACAACTCACAATCTTGGCATTTTACTGTAATACAAAATAGAGATATGATAAATTTTATAAGTGATAAGTCGAAAGAAGTTATGAGAGAAAGTGACAACAAGAGCATAGTAAATGTTGGAAAAAGTGCAGGAAATATATTTTATAATGCACCTACTTTAATAATACTGTCAGGTAAAAAAGAGGTTCAATCTTCTTTAGTTGATTGTTCTGCAGCAATTGAAAATATGCTAATTGCAGGTGAAAGCATAGGACTTGGAACTGTATGGGTAGGATTTGTTAGATCTTTCTTTACCCTTACTGAGGAAGTTAAAAAATTAAAATTACCAGATGGATATGAGCCATTTTATGCAGTGTCAGTAGGATATAAAGAGGATGATGGTGTCTTTGGACCATCAAAAAGAAATAGAGAAGTTATAAACTATATAAGATAATTTGCAAAAATAAAGGAAGTCTTGCAATTTTAACACCACATTGGATGGAATATGCTCTAAATGATAATACAGTGGATAAATTTGTTGAATATGGGGTTAATGTATGGGGAATTGATGCTAGCTTTGATAAATATGAAATTGCTCATAGTGCCATCAAAAAAACAAAAGAATATTTTGTATCATTAGGAATCCCTTCTTCATTAAGAGAAGTTGGAATTGAAGAAGAAAGCTTAGAAAAAATGGCAAATCAAGCTACTGTACGTGGAAAACTTGGAGATTTCAAGGTTTTAGAAGCGCAAGATGTGCTTAATATATATAGGGCTTCATTATAATAAGGAGTGTTTTAAATGAAAAGTTTATTTGATAATACAACTTTAAAAAATATGGATCTAAAAAACAGGTTTTTTAGATCTGCTACATGGGAAGGGATGGCTGACGAAAAAGGTCATATCACAGAAAAATTATATGATGTATATGAAAATCTTGCTAAAGGCGGAGTGGGTACTATAATAACGGGCTACGCTTTTGTTACAGAATATGAACAACCAAATCCTGGAATGATGGGCATTTATGATGATTCATTTATTGAAGAATATAAAGATCTTACTAAAAGAATTCATAACTTTGACACAAATATAATACTTCAAATTGCATATGGTGGATCTCAAACGAACTTCAATGTAGGTGAAAGAGTTATATTAGCACCATCAGCTGTAGCCCATAGTGTATATGGGGTTATGCCAAGAGAAGCCACAAAAGAAGAAATAAAAGGTCTTATCGAAAGCTTTGCAGATGCATCTTTAAGAGCTAAAAATTCAGGCTTTGATGGGGTTCAATTTCATGCTGCACATGGGTATATTTACAGTCAGTTCTTAAGTCCTCATTATAATAAAAGAACTGATGAGTATGGTGGAAATATTGAAAATAGGGCAAGAATTATATTTGAAACTTTAGCAGCTGTAAGAGAAAAGGTTGGAAAAGACTTCCAAGTGTTAATTAAAATTAATTGTTCTGATTTTATAGAAGATGGTTTTTCTTTTGAAGACTGTGAATATGTATGCAAGAGATTAGAAGAGCTTGGAATTGATGCTATAGAAATCAGTGGAGTTGTAGGAGCAAAAGAGGAAGATAAAACTTTAAGAGAAAAGGGACTTAAATATTTAGAAAAAGAATCATATTTTAGAAAATATGCTGCAAAGATAGCAGATGAAATAAACATACCAGTAATTTTAGTTGGTGGGAATAGATCACTTGATTTAATGGAAGATGTATTAGAAAATACTAAAATTCAATATTTTTCATTATCTAGACCATTTTTGAGAGAACCTGATTTAATAAATAGATGGAGTGGGGAAGATAGTAGTAAGGCAAAATGTATTTCTTGTGGGAAATGCAGAGATCTTCAAGGAAACTCTTGTATATTTAATAGAAATAAGAAAACAGCATAACAACATAAATTTTAAAATAAAAGATAAAAGCATTTCACTAAAGTAAAATTTAATGGAATGCTTTTTAACTTGTATAATCATTTTTTAATCCTTTCCCAGCCAAAAGTAAGAGAATATAAGATAAATTTTCTACAACTATTTTACTCATTTTCTACCTCCCATACTGTAAAAGATAGTGTTAACACTATCGTTGTTTTATTTATTTCAATCCTTGCTATTGCAAGGGTTTGTTCTATTTTAAACCTAAAAAAACAATGACCCCCTC
>NZ_PTIS01000023.1 GCF_002934235.1 Clostridium algidicarnis DSM 15099 | reverse complement strand
AACTGAGCTAGTAAACCGTTTGGCTGGGATGGCAGGATTTGAACCTACGCATAATGGAGTCAAAGTCCATTGCCTTACCGCTTGGCGACACCCCACTTTTTTATGGGGTGGACGATGGGACTCGAACCCACGACAACCAGAACCACAATCTGGCGCTCTACCAACTGAACTACGTCCACCACAATGGTGCGTCTTAAGGGATTTGAACCCCTGGCCCACGCCTTAGAAGGGCGTTGCTCTATCCAGCTGAGCTAAAGACGCATATTAGTTTCATATTTACATGAAACTATTGGAGCGGGTAGAGAGAATCGAACTCTCGTAACTAGCTTGGAAGGCTAGCACTCTACCATTGAGTTATACCCGCATAAATGGTCGGGGTGACAGGGATTGAACCTGCGACCTCATGGTCCCAAACCACGCGCGCTCCCATCTGCGCTACACCCCGTTGCATTTAAAGAAGTATGTTCTCACGCAACATAATTTATTCTACACGATATACTTTAATACGTCAATAGTTTTTTATTGTTTTTTTATTCATTTTTATTTTTATAACATATAAATATGCATAGAATGGCTATACCTTAATACTTATAGGCATATAATTTTATACTAGAAACTATATTTTCATATAATTAAATTAGTAATATCAAGTCTACAATTTCCAATCTAAGTATACTTTATTAAATTTCTACAAAATATGGTCTTACATCTTCTCCCCTTATTTCCATAATAACAAAGCCTCTCTTCCCATCTCTAGAAATTGATGGGCTGCCAGGGTTTATTAAATAGCTACCATTTTCTTCATTTATTCCAAAAACATGAGTATGACCATATAAACATATCTTACAATTTAATTCAAAAGCTCTTCGCCTAATATTCCAGGTATCAATTTTAACTCCATAATTATGCCCATGAGTCATAAATATCTTATGACCCTCTATATCAACAATTCTCTCACTAGGTACAATATTCGAATAATCACAATTTCCCTTAACACCCATACATATTATCTTTTTATTATTAGCTCTATCCTCTATGTATTTTAGATCCTCTATATTATCTCCAAGGTGAAGTATATAATCACAATTCTTAACTTTATGAATTATCTTATTTAATACTTCATGGTCTCTATGAGTATCACTTATAATTGCTACTAACAAACTTTCTGCATCTCCTTTAACAGCTACAATCTAAATCCAACATAAATTATAGTTCTACTAATTTTTCTATTTCTATTTTTAATTTTTTCAAAGCCTTACCTCTATGACTTAACCCATTCTTTTCTTCTTCACTCATTTCAGCAAAAGTCTTATTTCTTCCTGGAAAATAGAATAAAGGATCATATCCAAAACCTTTACCACCTCTATAATCCTCTATAATATATCCATAAGCCTCACCTTCTACCACTGTAAATCTAGCCTCATCGTCCATTAATGCAATAGCACTTACGAATTTGGCTCTTCTATTTTCATATGGTACACCTTTTAATTTTAATAAAAGCTTTTTATTGTTTTCTTCTGAGTTCCCATGTTCTCCTGCATATCTTGCTGAATATATTCCTGGATCACCATTTAAATACTCTACCATAAGTCCAGAATCATCTGCTAATATAATAAAGTCTTTTCTATTTTTCTCTTTTAAAATATAATATATAGATTGAACCTTTATCTTAGAATTTTCTATAAATGTAGTACCTGTTTCTTCTACATCTACCTCTACATTAACTTCTTTTAATGAATAAATATTAACAGGTAGATTTTTTAATATATCTTTAAACTCTTTTACTTTATGTTCATTATTAGTTGCTAATATAATATCTTTCACTTTATCTACTCCTATCTAAAAATAAAACTAACATCTTTTAATATATACCTAAACTATTTACCAGTACCTATCCAAAGACAATCCATTTTTAAAATATCTTTTTGAATATTTATCATTTGTTTTGATCCTTTTTCAGCTAAATGAAGCAACTCATCTAAATCTTTTCTTGAAAATGGGTTTTTCTCTCCTGTTCCTTGTATCTCAACAAATTCACCTTCTTCAGTCATTACAACATTCATATCTACATTTGCCTTACAATCTTCTTTGTAACATAAATCTAATATTTTTTCATTCTCAAATATACCTACACTTACAGCTGTTAAAAAGTTTCTAATGGGATAAACTTTAAATGGACGTTCCTTATGTATTTTATTTATAGCGTCTACTATAGCTATAAATGCTCCATTAATAGCCGTAGTTCTAGTTCCCCCATCTGCTTGAATAACATCACAATCTATCCATATAGTCTTTTCACCTATTAATTTAAGGTCTACTACGGATCTTAAAGCTCTACCTATAAGTCTTTGTATCTCCATAGTTCTCCCATCTATTTTTAATCTAGATATATCTCTTATTTTTCTTACTTCAGTGGATCTTGGCAGCATATTATACTCACAGGTTATCCACCCTTCTCCCTTACCTTTTAAAAACGGAGGGACTTTATCTTCAATTGAAGCATTACACAAAACCTTAGTATCTCCAACCTCTATAAATACTGATCCTTCAGCATATTTAGTATAATTTCTTATAATCTTAACCGGTCTTATCTGATCGTTTTTTCTTCCGTCTATCCTCACATTATTACCTCCACTTTTATAACTTTTCAACTTAAAATATTCTCTTTGAAATATTAGATACAAAGTATTTACAATATTACGCATCCTAATTGTTACCATTTATTTTTCATTTAATCTTTACTGACTATAAAATAAGCCATCATATATAAAATTTTTCCTTTAATTATAGATTATTTAGCACTTTTTATCTTTTCATCACATATCCTTTATATAAGGATTATTTTATGAGGTGAAGATTTTGAAATATATCGGTCCATTTTTAAGACTAAATAACTTATCAAACGAAATGATAGAAAGTCAACTATTTTATTTTGCAAAAGAATCTACAAAACATATAGTTTTAAACTCTAAATTTGGTATTAATATACCCCTAAAAGAACTTAAAATCAAAACATTTTCCAACTTCGATATTAACACATTTAAAGAAAGTTCTCCACTTTTATGTATCTATAAACGATCTAATATTAAACTTTTAACTCACAAAAACAATGTATTTTGGGATGAAGATAGTTTTAAAAAAGAAGTTAATATATCTAGTAATGGGTACTTAACTTTATGTTTATTAGAACTTGCTAATTATTATGAAAAATTCAAGGATTTAGATAAAGAACTTTATGGCTTATATAATATCTACATTAATCTAGTAAAACATCAATTAAACTTTTATTCTTCTTATCTTAGAAATGAAGAAGGGCTGTTTGTAGATAAGAAAGATATTTCAGACCCAATAACAAAAGAATTAAATTTTGAAATTAAAAATAAAAAGTTTAAATATTCCAACCAAATCTTAATGATGAATTGTTATGCTATTTATAGTATAATTTCTAAAACTGAAGATTCAGATGAATATTATAATTTTTCTAAGGATATTTTAGACATGATTTTAAGATATAAAGACGAGATCTACAACGTGTCTCTTCACGAAAAGATAAACATATTATCTCTACTAAATATTTACTTAAAATTTGATAATAATAATGATGTTTTACTTTTAACCATTGATATTATGGATTTAATCCATGATGAGTTAGGAAATTTAAATAATTCAACCTCTATCTCAAATACTTCATTAATTTTTATTACCTCTATACTTTTTAATCACACTACAGGAATTTCAAAATATGAAGACTTTAGTAAAGATATCTACAAAGAATTAATTAATTTATGTGATGAAGAAAAATTTGTTTTACTAAAAAATTCTTCTAAAAAAGACATAGATTATAATTCTTATGAAATTTGTTTTTATATTTTAGCTTTAGTATTTAAAAACAAATTTTCTAATGATGAAAAGAGTAATGCTAAGTTTGAATATATTTATAGAAAATATATTATAAATTCAGGTATAGTATGTAGCTGGCCAGAACCTCCTAATATAAATAGTATAGAAAGATATAAAAATCACACTTTAAAATCAGAAGATTTAATAGATGAAATTTATTTTAAACTTCCTACTTTACCTACTCCTGAAACCTCTGGTGTTGCCCCTGTTATAATAAAGGATATAAAATATAATGTTAAAAAAGATGAGTTCACTATAAATAAGCAAGTATTTGATTCAACAAAGTATTTCCAATGTTTACTTTACATGATTTACCTCTCTAACAGTTAATAAGCATCTTCTTAGTTTCGTAATTTTTAAAAAAGAGTTTTAGATAATCTTTTATTTATCTAAAACTCTTTTTCTTTTAGTTCTTCATTTAAATCTGTACTTTTAGTTATATTTTTAATAATTATATTTTCATTTCCATCCATATATATACCTTCAATGTTATTGTTTTTACATATAAATAAATTGTTATTAGCAATAGGTATTAGGGGTAAGTCCTTTTTTAATTCTAATTCCATTCCCTTTATTAAATTTTCTTTTATTAGATTATTATTTTCACCTTTTATCTTAATTAAACCTTTATCTAAAAGTTCGCTGTTATAGTTCACTTCTTTACCATGGGTATTGTACCAAGACCTCAAAAAACTTTCTTTAGTTCCAATATGAGTATATTCTACTAATGCCATATCATAGTTTTCTTTAGTTAACTCATTTTCTATATCTTTATCTTTATAATAATAAATTGTACTTTTTATATTAAATTCTTTTTCTATGATATCTTTTAATGATTCCATTAACAATTTATTTTTTTCATTATCTACACATAATATGTTTAGAGTTTTATTATTTTGTTCAGTTACCAAATCCTTTATTTTACTATTAGCAGAAAACAGATCATATCTAAGATTAATATCTTTATTTTCATTTGAAAATACTACTTTTGTACTAGAATCATTAAATATTTCTCCTTTAGCAAGGTTTACATTAAACTTTTCACTAACTTTAGTTTCATCTAATGATGCTAGGAGAGCTTCTTCAATAGCTTTTCTAAAATCTATTTTCGAAGCAAAGGGACTCTTAAAATTAAATATTATAGAATTAAAATCTTGAAGAGTTATATATATAATATTTTCTGTGGACTTTAATCTATCTATTTCACTTATAGGTGGGGAAAAAAATACATCTATTTGATTTGTATCAAACTTTGCCATACCCATTTCTGAATTTGCTACATTATCTAAAATAATTTCTTCAGTCAAAATACTGTCTTTATCATGATAGTTATTATTCTTTTTTAAAACAATTGTATTTTCTCCGTCTTTTTCTTTTAAATCTGTAATTTTATATGCTCCTGTATAAACTATCTGCTTATAATTTTCTTTCCATGATTTTAATACTTCAAAGTCTTTTCTAAGTCTGTATCTAGGCTTAGAAAGAGTATCTAATAATTTGTCATTTCTATAATTTAATCTTATTTGAAGTGTTTTCTTATCTGTTGATATAATAGCTACTTCTCCCTGAGGCTTTTTACCCTTGTTATAGTCTTCTGCTCCAAAAATGCTATATAGCTCTGAAATATTTTTACTGTCTTCGCTTGGACTAAGTATTTGTCTAAATAGTTCTACAAAATGTTTTGCTTCAATCTGCTTTCCATCGCTCCATGTTATGTCCTCTTTTAGAATAAATATATAACTAAGCCCATCTTCACTTATACTCCATTCTTTTGCAAGGGCACCTTTTATCTCACCATTATCATTTTTTTCAACTAATCCATCGAAAAGAGCACAAATTATGTCTTCCTCTCTAGAATTATATGTATCTTCAGAATCTAATCCTTTAGGAATGGATTGCATACCTATAATTACATTGTCTCTCTCATCCTCAATAGGTGCATCTTTTTTTTGGATACATCCTGAAAATATTAACGTGATAGCTATAAAAACAAACAAGAATATTCTTTTTATCATAATATTTAGCTCCTATATACACCTTTATTATAATTAATCTATTATATATTATTACCTAATTTATAACTTTTAATCATATTTCAATCCGGTATATATCCATAAAACCTTATATAATTTCTGCTTAATCGATCTTTGTGTTTTGAATTCATCATCATTTGTTTTGATATAAATCTAACGTTATCTTCTAAAATTATTTTAAAAGGCAACTTTTCATAATGATTAGCATTGATAACTTCTTTTTTAAAAAAACCGGTGGATATATAATAAGCCTTGTCTATATTTACATTATTACACTTATATAAAAAGCTTAAATAATCTTCATATGTAACATATGTGCTTTTATGAAATTTTAATAACCTATTGCATCTCTTTCCATACAACATAATTTCTAAAACATATTTATTTTTAAGAATTAATTCATATTGAATAGAATACTTCCAGCATTCTTTTATAATAGAATCATATATTTTATCTATATCTATAGATTTTAAATATTCTTTTTCATTGTTTATTAATTTTTTATTTAACTTATAATATACTTTATATATCAGTTCCATATTAACTCCAAAATATTATTATTATATTATTATATGTACTATAGAGTATGTGGTGTGATATAATTATTTATAAAAGTTATGAAAATTAAACTTTGGAGGTTTTATGAATGCTGCTTACAATAGAAATTATAGGTATCATCACAATGATTATTTTATCATCTGTTAGTGTACTATCTTTTATCATGATTAATAAGATATTGTCCCAATTAAAATATAAAAATTATCTTATGGAAAAAATGACTCAAAATATATATATGATAGCGTCAAAAAAAGATAAAGAAACTTGTAATAAATTATTTGATGAATATAATGATACAAATAAAGATGAATGTAAATATAAAGACAAAAACAAAGATACAAGCAAAATTTAATTCTTCTATATTCTAAATAAATCTACATATAAAATGCCTCTTTCTGTATCTAATCTCAGCTAGATACAGAAAAAGGCATTTTTCATTAAACTTATTAAATAGATTTAATATGTAAAAATTCATATTCCACTTATCTTATTTATGGTTTATTTCAAAGATTCTTAACTTAAAATACCTGTGATACTCTAAAAAATATAGCTGCCGAAGCTACAAAAAAGCAGAAAAAAGAGTATAGTTTTCTTTTAGGTAGTTCACCCCATGTTAAAAACTTTATAGACCAAAGTAACATAGTTATTGCTAAAAACACTTCTACCATATAGTAATTATTAAAGTATGCTATATATATGTATTGATAGGTGGATATTACAGTAAGCGTCATAACTACTATGGTAATAGCTACAAATCCCCAACATAGATAATCTATTGCCTTTTTCATATTTATTCCTCCAGTAAAAGAATACTTTCTATTTTAGCATAGATTCAAAGTCCTCTTCTGTAAGTATTTTTAAATTCAGTTCTTTAGCCTTATCATATTTTGATCCAGCTTCTTCACCAACTATAACATAATCAGTTTTTTTACTTACACTACCAGATACTGTTGCACCTAATGATTCTAGCTTTTCTTTTATACTTAACCTAGTATAGTTTTCTAAGGACCCAGTAACTACAATTGTTTTATCTTCAAAAATGTTAGCCTTTATATCTTTTTCTTCATATTTAGGTGAAATACCAAGCATAAATAATTCTTGTATGCTTTCATTAATTTTTTCATCAGAAAAAAACTTCAATATATTTTGTGCAACTATGTCCCCTACATCCTCTACAGCAGTAAGTTCCTCAAAACTTGCATTTCTTATATTTTCTAAAGTTTTTAATTTACTTACTAAATCCTTTGCCGTCTTTATTCCAACGTTTGGAATACTTAAGGCATATATAAATGCTGAAAGATCACAATCTTTACTACTTTCTATTGCATTTAAAAGATTTTGAGCCTTTTTCTTAGCAAATCCCTCCAAAGTTAATAATTCTTCTTTCTTAACTCTATATAAATCTGGTATGGACTTTACATTCAACTTTTCAAATAATTGTTCTGCAGTCTTTTCACTAAATCCTTGTATATTCATGGCCTCTCTGCTAGCATAATGTACTAAGCTTTTAACCATTTGTGGCTTGCAAGATAAACTGTTTTCACAAAAATAATGAGCTCCTACCAATATAAGTTTACTATTGCACCAAGGACAATTAGTTGGCGGAACAATTTCTAAGGTATCTTTAGTATTTTCTAAAGTAACCCCCATTATTTCAGGTATAACATCATTTGATCTTCTTACAAGAACATTGGATCCAATTCTAACCTTTTTTCTATTTATATCGTCCATATTATTTAAAGTAGCACGTCTTACTGTTGCTCCAGCAAGCTCTACAGGTTCTAACAATGCAGTAGGACTAACTCTCCCACTTCTTCCTATATTCCATTCCACAGATAAAAGTTTAGTTGTTGCTTCCTCTGCCTCAAATTTAAATGCTATAGCCCATTTTGGAAACTTTACAGTATACCCCAAAAGTTCTCTTGTTCTAATATCATTTATGGCAATTACAACACCATCAATATCATATTCTAAATCTAATCGTATATTATCTATGTATTTTATTTCTTCTTCTATTTCTTCTACAGTACTGCATACTTTCATATAGCTATCTAAATAAAACCCCATATCTCTAATAAAATTAAGCATATCAACATAGGTTTCAAAAGGTCTTCCTTCGTTATATCCTATATCATAAAAAAATGCAGAAAGATTCCGTCTTTCAGTTTCTTTAACATTTAAATTTCTAAGAGCACCTGCAGCACCATTTCTTAAATTTTTTAGGGGTACCTTAGCGCTTTCATTATATTTATTAAAAGCCTTTCTAGTCATTACGGCCTCACCATGGATTTCTATGGTACTATCATAAGGTATCTTTAGCGGAAGGCTTTTTATTGTTTTAGCTTGAGCTGTAACATCTTCCCCTACAATTCCTGTTCCTCTTGTAGCTACCTTAATTAATACTCCATCTTCATTATAAGTGCAATTAATAGTAAGACCATCAAATTTTTTGGTTAAAACATAGGTTAACTTTGGCAAGGGAATACTTGCAGTTTGATTATAACTTTCTACTATCTTTATGTTCCTTTTATGCCATTCTTTTAATGTTTCGATACTTTGAGCTTTATCAAGGCTCCATAAAGAAGCTTTATGGACATATTTATTAAATTGGGGTAAAACCATATCTCCAACTCTTTGAGTTGGAGAATAAGGGAGTATGATTCCAGTTTCTTTTTCAAGTCTTACTAATTCATCATACTTTTTATCATATTCTTTATCACTAATTGAAATATTATTAAGAACATAATACTCATAAGCATATCTATTAAGCTCTTCAATAAGGTCTATAATTTTATTTTCATTCATATCCAAAAGCTTCACTCCTTATAACGTATTACAATAATTGTAAAGGGGTTAAACTAAGTATAAATTGTTTTACTCCCATATTATCAAATGCTATAGTTATTTTTAAATCATCCTCTTCTTCTAGAGTATTTATTATAGTACCTACTCCAAATCTTGAATGCTCTATCTTCCTACCAATGGTTGCTTCTTTTTTTGTAAGTAATTCACCGGTACCCTTTTGTATCTTTTCTTCCATTCTATTTAATGCCTTAGTAAAAGATTCCTCACTATAATCTGCTCTTAAACTATGAGGATTATACTCCGCCTTTGCTTTTGTTCTTTTTCTAGGTTCTCTTAATGTCTTCACCTTAATATGTTCTACAAGTTCTGGATTTATTTCATCTATAAAGTCAGATTGACTATAACTAACCGCTCTTCCAAATACTCTTCTAACTTCTGCTGATGTCATATATAGCTTTTCTTTGGCTCTTGTTATACCAACATAACAAAGCCTCCTTGACTCTTCCATTTCCTTTTGATCATTTAAAGATGCATTACCAGGGAATATTCCGTTTTCCATACCCACCATGAATACTACAGGAAACTCCAATCCCTTTGCACTATGAACAGTCATAAGTACCAATGTATCTGCTTCTCTATCAAAATTATCTATATCTGATACAAGAGTAGTCTTTTCTAAAAATGCTGAAAGGGTTTTATCCTCTGAGCTTCTTTCAAAGTCTACAGCTGCTGAAACCAATTCTTTTAAGTTTTCTACTCTACTTTTATCCTCAGGATTATTAGTTTTTTCTAATTCCTTAATATAACCACTTTCATTAAGGATATACTCTATAAACTTAGAAACTGATAGTTGCTCTTTCATATCAATAAGATCATCCATTAAAGTTGTAAACTTAAGTATAGCATTTATGTTTCTTTGCGTTAATCCTGGTATACTTTTAGCATCTACCATAACATTATATAAATCATCTTCTATAGAAACAGAAAATTCCTGAAGCTTAGAACATGTTGTATCTCCAATATTTCTTTTAGGTACATTTATTATTCTTCTTAAGCTTACTTCATCTTCTGGGTTGTTTATAAATTTTAAATAAGCCATTATATCTTTTATTTCTTTTCTATCATAGAACTTTAATCCACCAATTATTCTATAAGGTATATCTGCGCGCATAAAAATATCTTCAAATATACGTGACTGTGCATTAGTTCTATAAAGTATTGCAAAATCTTTATAAGTCTTTTCTTCTTCTTTTATCATTCTCTTTATTTCAGATGAAATAAACTGTGCTTCATCCATATCAGAATAAGCCCTATATACCTTAAGTTTTTCTCCCTTTTCATTAGAAGTTCTCAAAACCTTGTTTTTTCTCTCGCTATTATTGCTTATTACTGTGTTAGCTGCTTCTAATATATTTTCCATAGATCTATAGTTTTCTTCAAGTTTTATAACTTTAGCATCTGGATAATCCTTTTCAAAGTCCAAGATATTTCTAATATCTGCACCTCTCCACTCATAAATACACTGATCATCATCACCAACTACACAAATATTTCTACTTTCTTTAGCAAGTAATCTTACAAATTCGTATTGACACTTATTTGTATCTTGGTACTCATCTACCATTATATATTTAAACTTCTTTTGATAAAACTCTAATACATCAGGATATGAATTAAATAACTCTACAGTTTTGAATATTAAATCATCGAAATCTAAAGCATTATTATTTTTTAATTTACGTTGATAAAGTTCATAAATCTCAGCTATCTTATTTTCTCTAAAGTTACTTTCATTTTCTCTCTTATAAGTTGATGCTGTAACTAGATTATCTTTAGCTTTCCCTATCTTGCTTATTATCTCATTTTCTGTAATATCTTTATCATTAATATCTAATTCTTCCATGCATTGTTTAACCAAAGACTTTTGGTCATAGCTGTCATAGATAGTAAAACTTTTTTTGTATCCTAACTTATCTATTTCTCTTCTTAAAATTCTAACGCAGCTAGAGTGGAAGGTTGATATCCACATATTGTCTGCTGTTTCTCCAATTAGAGACTTCACTCTTTCTCTCATTTCTTGACCTGCTTTATTAGTAAATGTTATAGCCAAAATCTGAGATGGGTATATATTTAAATCTTCTACCATGTGCGCTATCCTGTATGTCAAAACTCTAGTCTTACCAGATCCTGCTCCTGCTAATATTAACAAAGGTCCTTCTATTGTTGTAGCCGCTTCATATTGCTCTTTGTTTAAAAGTTCTTTTAATTCCATATTAATTACCTCCTGTAAATAAAAAAAGTTTATATAAAAAATATAAACTCAAAAGAATAAGCCAAAGTCACCCATCCTAGTATAACATATAAGCACAATAAAATAAGATTATATGTTCTCTCTTTAATTTATAGCAATAAACAGATATTTATTATTTTTAATCTGTTCCTTCAAATATAAGTTTATATCCTATGCTCTTATATCTATTCTACCATTTATACGCTAAATAAGCCACAAGTTTATATTTTATTTTAAAATCATAGTTTAAGTCTAAATATATTTTAAAAAAACAAAAGCACAACCCTTGGGGAAAGGCTGTGCTTTTATAAATAAAAAGGGGGTTATTAATACTTTTTATTCATCCTTGCACAACTATTATATTAAACTTTTTTTAATATTGCAAGGTGTTTTTAAAATAAAATTGTAACTTTTATCTTACTATCACATTAAACATTCTATATTCTATGCATTTAATATTATTTTAATTTATATATAGTTTTATTAAGAATAATACCTTTTGCTGTATATATTAGGATCTCTTATACATCTTATAAATGCTAAAAGAATTTTGTTTATCTCTATCTATTTTTTAGCACATGAATATAATGATTCTATCTCCTCGTCAGAAAGTTCTCGGTATTCTCCCTCATTTAAATTTTCATCTAATAAAATAGGTCCAAACCTTGTTCTTCTTAAATAAGTAACTGCTTTATCCAATGCTTCAAACATCCTTTTTACTTGATGAAATTTTCCTTCTTGTATTGTAAGTTCTATTTCTGAGCCCTCTTTAGATGAAGATATTATTTTTAATTTTGCTGGTAAACATTTATATCCATCATCTATAACCATTCCCTCTTCAAACCTTTTTATATCTTTTTCATCTACTTCTTTATTGATTTTTGCATAATAAACCTTTTCCACATTCCACTTAGGAGATATTAATTTATGATTAAGTTCCCCATCGTTAGTTATAAGAATAAGTCCCACTGTATCTTTATCAAGTCTTCCTACTGTAAAAGGGTCAAAAGCTATGTAATCAGGTTCTAATAGATCTATTACTGTCTCATCATATTTATCAAAGGTTGCTGAGATTACATCCTTTGGTTTATTCATCATAAGATATATATATTTTCTGTAGAATATCTCCTGTCCATTTATTTCAATAATAGACTTGTTTGGATCTATTTGAATACTATTATCTTTTACAACCTCTTTATCTATCATAATATTTCCTTTTTTAATTAAAGACTTTATGTCCTTCCTGCTACCATATCCTAGGTTTGAAAGTATCTTATCTAATCTTTCCATAATACCATCCTTTATTTAAATTAAACTTCATTATTTGTACTTTATTTTGTTATTTATCCGATGGCTACCATCCGTAACACCCCTATCCTCTTCAAGGTGGGGATGACGGCTGCTACGCCCCTGGATAAGTTCTTCTATTAAAAAGTTATTATTGAAAAAAGTGAATATATATATATACTCACTTTTATACTATGCCTTATAATATCCCATAACCTTTTTAATATAGTTCTGAGTTTCTAGAGGAAGCCTATCTGCCTTTTCTATACTATCTACGCCTCTTCTAGCCATAGTTCCCGGCCCTGCATTATAAGCTGATAATGCCATTTCCAAAGTTTTAAATTGATCTAGGTACTTTTTAAAGTGTCTTGTACCTGCATATATATTTTCTTTTATATCATAAGGGTTTTTTACGCCTTCTTCCTTTACATTTTCAGGCATAAGTTGCATAAGGCCCATTGCACCAGCCCAAGACTTGGCCTTCGGATCAAAATTTGATTCTTGCTTTATTATGGCTCTTATTAGTTTTTCATCTATCCCATATTTTTTAGATGCTTCTTTTATTGATTCTTCAATTATCATATTATTTGATCTTAAATCTTTACCTATAGGGCTTGAAATAAATTCATCTTTAAAATCTTTTGTATTTAAACGTTGTCCCTTCATATAACCTAACTGACTTAGATCCGCCTCTTCTAGCCCAAGAGATTCTAATAAATCATTACTACTCTGTTCATCACTCATAGCCTTAGCCATAGTTTCTAACACCATTTGAAAAGCAATAGAGTCTTCTTTAAATGCACCTTTCATCATTTGAGTCATTAGCTGAAGCTTCATTACATTTTCCGCTGACTTTATCTCCAAAAAATCACCACCTATTTATTATACATATCTCTATTGTAATTTTTTTAAAGAGCATAGTCAACTAAAGATTGAACTGTTGCCATTTCTTCATAGGTCTCAAACTCAAAAATATCATAATCCTCATAGGAGCAATTTTTGTAATTACTTTTAGTTAAAACTAAAATCTTATATTTTCCTTGTACAAAAGGTATAAAGGCATAATAATCTTTTTTGCTGTAACTTTGTGCTTTTCTCCATTCCCCTTGTTCCATAATATAAAATTCATAGCTTACATCTATTCCTCCTTCATTTTCAACTCTTAAAACTACAGGTTCATTTATATAAATATTAGTATTATCTATAAAAAGTTTAGTATTCATAACAGGTAAGGCATCATGAACCTTTATTTTAACCTGCTTTTTACTATCATACCCTTTTTCGCAATACACACTCTTTCCTTGAATTTCTATTAAGTAACTTCCCCTACATTTAGGTTTAAATATATACTTCTTATTTTTAACAAAGCTAGTTTCCTCAATTAAATGTCCATCCACCTTTAATATATACTTAATTAATGTATCTTTAGTATTTTCTGATACAACTTCTAAATCAATAGTATCTCCTACCATATAATATTCTTTAGGATTAATTAAAACATATTCTATATTCCCTTTCACATATTCATTTACATTAAGTGTCAAAATCCAATGACAATCATATTCTTTATTTGAGTATTTATCTTTAACTCTGACCTCTATACAATATTCTCCTGGAACCATGGGGGTAAAGTTAACTGAGTTACAATCTCCATATTCTATAGTTTCTACTTCTTTATCTAATAAATATACTATAAAAGAATATTTTAATTCTAGCCCACCTTCAGCCTTTACTTTTATTTTTACTGGCTTGTTTACTATAATATCTTTCTTTTTATCCACAGATACATCTTTTATTATTACAGGATTTTTAGCTTTCTTACTTATAGAATATTCCATTTCCTTTATATCTTCATACTCATCTTCAAAGCTTATATCTTTTACCATAGCTTTAATAACATAGTCACCATCTTTACTACACTTCCATAACAAACTATCTTCTCTTGAGTACCCAGTATCTTCACTATAAGTTCCCTCTACAATAAATCTGTATAATAAATTTTTACCTCCTTCTACAATAGTCTTAAAGCTTATCTCAGTACCTGATAGCTGTGGTGAACTAAGATCTGCTATTAATTCTTTTATTTTTATCTTTTTATAAGGTTCCACTTCATAATTTATTACTGCCCTATCGTCATATTCTCTATTAGAATACATATCTTTTACAAAACAAAGAAGTTTATATTTTCCTTTTATATTTTCTATATAAGAAACTATGTTTTTGGTGGAATAATCCTGTATACACTTTATATTACCCTTAGAATCTATTTTAAAAAACTTATAAATGAGCATCCTTTCTTCATTGCTATTTGAATTTATCTTAAATATAAGTTCTTCTCCTACCATTATATCAGGGGTTACACATTTAAAATCCTTTATTTCTACAGGATCAATATTCTTTATATTAAAACTAATCTTTTTAAAATCATCAAAGTTATTTTTAGAGTTTACTTCTTTACATTCTATTAAAACATCATAAAAACCTGGAGTATTTGCTGTAAAACTTAATGTGTCTTGTGGGGAATAATTCTTCATTAATTCCCAGCCATCATTAATTTTTAACCAGTATTTAAAAAGCAGATTGCTTTTATAGGCATCTACAGATAAATTGATTTTATCTCCTATTAAATATTCCTCTTTATCAAGTAATATCTCCTTTATAATATGCTCATCTTCTATTCCAACTATGTAATCTGCTCTAGTCACATAATCAAAAGATTTCTTGCTATCTTTATCTTTACCCTGAACCATTAATACATATTTCCCATTTTTTTTTGGAATCCACTTATAGGTATCTGATTTACTAAAATCTTGAAGAGTATGCCAAATACCATCTAATCCTATGAAAAATTTATATAATAAGTTTTCTTTTTTTGAGTCAACAGTAATTTCTATATTCTCACCCTTTCTTTGAGGGCTACTTAAATTAAAATTAATTTCCATATTACTCTCTCCTTTTAGTTAAATATAATTTCATTTCTACATATTCCTATTCCATATTATGTAATAACATTCCTTCTTTTTATTACTATATTCGTTCACCAAATTATTTGAGTAAAGGAAGATTTTTGACGGTATAAGAAGAAAATTAATGGTAAAAATAATAATAAAGGAGGTGAAGGGATTTATCCCTACTTTATGAAAATAAATGACGATAATTTGGATACCTTACTAAAAACCAACCCTCATAACGGTACTCTTAAAAGCTTGAATTTGTATGTAAATAATATTAATGGAGCTCCACTAGTTGAAATGATAGACAATACCAACTTTCTACCCGAAATACCAATGGAAGGTTACCACTCAAAAAGATTTAAGCCCGGAGATTAAAAAAAGATACCCAGCTGATATATAGCTGGGTATCTTTTTTATCTTTATTTTAGTTCTTTAGATTTTATTCTTTATATGGTAACTTTACCTTATCTTCATAAACCTTATTTTGATTTCATAAACAGGGCTTTTTGCATAGATTGGGGTTTTACTGCAGCTGAAGCTTAGAAATCGTTCCAAGGTCGTAGCCGCTTTTTACTCCCACTTTGAAAAAGATGTGAGTATTAGAGCGGGTAGTTATAGAATAAATCCTTTGATAATAGTTATAATACTATTATAAAGCCTTACGTCATCTTCTTCCAATCTCTTCTTCGGCCCTTTAGTCTTACCTCCAGATCTTCTTATCTTTTGAGATATATGTCTTTCAAAAAGCAATCTATCTATATTATTTTCAGTAAACACATAACCTTTTGGAGATACAGCATAAGCATCTTTACCTATAACCATAGAGGCTACACCAAAGTCTCCTGTTACAACTATATCTTCGCTTTTCACATGGTTAAATATAGCCATGTCTACACTTTGAAATCCACTGTCCATATATATAACATTACTATAATCACTTGTTATATGATGATTTAAATCACAAAATATATCCATCTCTATTGAAAGCTCTTTTGCAGCCTTCTCTATTATATCTCTAGACGGACAGGAGTCTCCATCCACAATAATCCTCATTAATCTTCCAATCTCTTTTCAAGTTCATCCTTTAAATCTTCAAACCCAGGTTTTCCTAATAGAGCGAACATATTTTTCTTATAAGCTTCCACACCTGGCTGATTGAAGGGATTAATTCCTAATATATATCCACTTATGGCACAAGCCTTCTCAAAGAAATAAACCATGTATCCAAAGTTAAATGGGGACATTTCAGAAATATTTATTATTATATTAGGTACTCCTCCATCACTATGGGCTAAAAGGGTTCCTTGAAATGCTTTATTATTAACGAAGTTCATGGTTTTTCCTGCTAAAAAGTTTAATCCATCTATATCTTCTTTGTTCTTTTCTATAATTATTTCTTTTCTTGGTTTTTCTACATTTAATACAGTTTCAAATAAGTTTCTTCTACCATCTTGAATGTATTGTCCCATAGAATGTAAGTCTGTAGAAAAGTCTACTGCTGCCGGGAATATACCTTTATTATCTTTACCTTCACTTTCCCCATATAGCTGTTTCCACCACTCTGAAAAATAATGAAGAGATGGTTCATAATTCACCATGATTTCTATGTTTTTTTCTTTTCTATAAAGAATATTTCTAACTGCTGCATATTGATAACAATTGTTTTTCTTTAAGTCATCATGAGCAAAGTCTTCCATAGCCTTTTCTGAACCCTTCATAATACTATCTATGTCTACTCCAGAGGCTGCAATAGGCAGTAGCCCTACAGCAGTTAAAACAGAAAATCTACCGCCTACATTATCAGGTATAACAAAAGTTTCATACCCTTCTTTGTCTGATAAAGATTTAAGTGCACCTTTTTCTTTATCTGTGGTAGCAAATATCCTTTCTCTTGCTTCTTCTTTTCCATATTTCTTTTCTAAAAGATCTTTAAATATTCTAAATGCAATAGCTGGTTCTGTGGTGGTTCCTGATTTTGAAATTATATTTATAGAAATATCCTTATCTTTTATAACTTCTAAAAGATCTAGCATATATGTAGAGCTTATATTGTTACCCACAAAAAATATAGCTGGGGAATTTCTTTGATCATTATTTAAGATGTTATAAAAACTATGATTTAACATTTCAATAGCAGCTCTAGCACCAAGGTAGGATCCCCCAATGCCTATTACTAATAAAACTTCTGAATTCTTTCTAATCTTTTTAGCAGCTTCTTTTATTCTCCTAAACTCTTCTTTATCATAATTTACCGGAAGATCAAGCCATCCTAAAAATTCTGACCCAAGACCTGTGGCATTATGAAGTGTTTTATGTGCAAGCTGTACTTCATTTTCTATAGCCTCTATTTCTTTATCTTCTATGTAATCTTTAATATTTTTCAAATCTAAACTTAGCGGTTTATTCATAAATTTCACTCCTAGCTTTATTAATACTCTTCTTATAATAAATTCTACCATTTACTTAATTTTTATTCTATCTAAACAGTAAATCTTATTATTACTAAAAATAAAAAAACTAGAATTTTAAATTAAAATTTCTAGTTTATATACATTAAAATATTATCTCATAAGCCTTGTTATTAAGAAAAGTAGTACTCCAAAAATAGCACTTGATATTAATGCTATAGGAATTAATATTGAGTATTGTGCTAAAATTATTGCCCATATATCCTTCGCTGAAAATTTTTCTTGCTTTATCTTTGGTTCATTTTCTAGTTCTTCGTCAGGCCTAAAAGTAAGTCCCTCAAGACCTTCTTGATTATTATTTAAAAACATCTCAATTCCTCCTAAGAGTTAAATTTATATTAATATTATCACAATATATAATTAAATACTACATAATATTAAAGTATTAAAATTTTGAAAAAGCATCTATGGATTTAAACCATAGATGCTCTAAAATCTTATATGTTATTTTACAAGGTGACAAGCAACAAAATGCTCATCTCCCACATTTTTAAATTCAGGAATTTCTTTACTGCATACGTCCATAGCATAAGGACATCTTGTATGGAACTTACATCCAGATGGTGGATTTGCAGGACTTGGGATATCCCCTTTTAATATTATTCTATCTCTTCTTAATGTAGGGTCTGGTATAGGTACCGCTGAAAGCAGTGCCTGGGTATATGGGTGAAGAGGATTTTCATATAATTTAGTTTTAGGAGCAACCTCTATTAAGGATCCTAAATACATAACTCCAACTTTATGAGATATATGCTTAACAACACTTAAGTCATGAGATATAAATAAATATGAGAAACCATTCTTCTCCTGTGAGTCCATCATTAAGTTTATTATTTGTGATTGTATTGAAACGTCAAGAGCTGATACTGGCTCATCTGCAACTATAAACTCAGGATTCATTATAAGTGCTCTTGCTATACCAATTCTTTGTCTTTGTCCCCCTGAAAATTCATGAGGATATCTTCTTATATGATAAGGAGCAAGTCCACAAATCTTTAAAGTTTCTACCACCTTGTCACTAATTTCTGATTTTGAACAAAGACCATGTTGAAGCATAGCCTCACCAACTATATCTCCTATAGTCATTCTTGGATTTAAGGAGCTATAAGGATCTTGGAATATAATCTGCATTTTAGGTCTTAACCCTCTCATTTCCTTTTTTGTAAGCTCATTAAGGTCTTTATTTTCAAATATAACTTTTCCATCAGTTTTTTCTAATAACCTAAGGATAGTTCTACCTGTAGTACTTTTTCCACATCCTGATTCACCAACTAGTCCGAATGTTTCACCTTTTTTAATTTCAAAAGAAACATTATCTACTGCCTTTACCTGTCCAACTGTTTTCGAAAATACTCCTGCTTTAATAGGGAAATACTTCTTTAGGTTTTCAACCTTTAAAATTGTTTCTGACATCTATTTCTCCTCCTCATAAAGCCAACATGCTACTTTATGTCCTGGCTCGATTTCAACTAATGGTGGAATCTTCTTTCTGCATATGTCCATTGCTTTTTCACATCTCTCGCAGAAGTAACAGTTATCCGGCATTCCAATAGGATTAGGAACTTGTCCTGGTATAGAATATAATCTTTTATCTTCTTGATTCAAAGCTGGCTTTGATTTTAAAAGTCCTGTAGTATATGGATGCATAGGTTTTGCAAATAAAGTTTTAACATCAGCTTCCTCTACTACTTTTCCAGCATACATAACTACAACATAATCTGCCATTTCAGCTATAACACCAAGGTCATGTGTTATAAGCATTATTGAGGTATTTAACTTTTCTTTTATATTTCTCATAAGATCTAATATTTGAGCTTGAATTGTAACGTCAAGAGCTGTAGTTGGCTCATCAGCAATAAGTAACTTTGGATTACAAGATAATGCCATAGCTATCATTACTCTTTGCCTCATACCACCACTAAGTTCATGTGGGTATGAATCTACAATTTTTTCAGCTCTTGGAATACCAACAAGCTTTACCATTTCAATAGCTTTTTGTCTCGCTTCTTCTTTGCTCAACTTTTGATGAAGTATAACTGCTTCAGATATTTGAAAGCCCACAGTGAATACAGGGTTTAAAGAGGTCATAGGTTCTTGGAATATAACAGACATTTTATTGCCTCTTATTTCTCTCATTTCTGCCTCACTTAAAGCTAGTATGCTCTTTCCTTCAAACAATATGTCTCCACTTACTATCTTTCCTGGAGGGCTTGGAATAAGTCTCATCAAGGACATTGAAGTAACTGACTTACCACATCCTGATTCACCAACTATTCCTACAGTTTCTCCCTCTCTTATTTTAAAACTAACATCGTTAACCGCTTTAACTACGCCATCTTCTGTATAAAAATAAGTTTTTAAATTCTTAAACTCTACTAAATCTTTGGCCATCACTATCACCTCTCTATTTCTTTAACTTAGGATCTATTGCGTCTCTTAAACCATCACCAAATAAATTTATAGCCATAACTGTTAAAAATATAGCAATTCCTGGCGGCATCCAAAGCCAAGGTCTATATTGAATATTATACATATCATAAACTGACTGTATCATATTACCCCAAGATGCTGTTGGTGGTTGAACCCCAAGTCCTAAGAAACTTAGTGTTGACTCTGATAGAATCGCTCCTCCTAAACTAAGAGTTGCAGATACTATAATTACAGGTATTGTATTTGGCAAAAGATGCTTAAACATCTTTCTTGAATCAGTAAGCCCTAGAGCTTCTGCAGCTTCCATATATTCTTGTTCCCTAAGGGATAATATTTGTCCTCTTACCATACGACAAAGTCCTGGCCAGTTTAAAAGACCTATAACTGCCATAACAACGAATATTCTTCTTTCAGGTCTTATACCAAGATCTGAAAGTATAGCCGCAAGTACTATGAGAAGTGGTAATGATGGTATACTCATAAATATATCAACTATTCTCATTATAATAGTATCTACTATTCCACCATAGTAACCTGCCACTGCACCTAGTATACTTCCTATTACTACTTGAATAATAACAGAAGCAATACCAACAAACAAAGATATTCTCCCTGCCGATAGTGTTCTTGCAAATATATCTCTTCCAAGTGTATCAGTACCAAACCAGTACTTAGAAGAGGGTTTTAAAAATCCATCTGTATAGTTTACTTTGTTTGGATCTTGTGTGAAGAAAGGTCCAAATACACAGACTAAAACCATAGCTACTAGTATAAATAATCCTACCATAGCAAGCTTGTTTTTTCTTAATCTTTTCCATATAGTTTTAAAAGGAGTTTCAATCTTTTCCTTTTTTTCAACTACTGGTATATTATTATTATTTTTAGTATTCTCTGACATTTCCCCACCCCCTACTTAAGTCTGATTCTTGGGTCTACTATTGCATATGTAACATCCGCAATTAAATTACCCACTAAAGTTAGTATAGCTAAAAGCATTTCGAATCCCATCAATAATTGATAGTCTCTTCCATTAATAGCTTCTATTGCAACCTTACCTATTCCAGGCCAAACAAATATTTGCTCTGTTATAATAGCTCCACCGAACAAACTTGGAAGGTAAAATCCTAATATAGTTATAACTGGTATTAAACCATTTCTAAGAGCATGCTTATAAACAACTACCTTTTCAGTAAGTCCTTTAGATCTAGCTGTTCTTACATAGTCCTGTCTTATAACTTCAAGCATACTTGTCCTTGTATACCTCATAAGTGATGCAACGCTTCCTAAAGATAAAACTATAAACGGTAAGAACATATGATGCATAACATCTAAAATATGTCCTCCTGAGGTCTTTGATACTCCAAGTGCCGTCATTCCTGACACTGGGAATAATCTTAAATCTACCGCAAACCATTTTATAAGTAACATACCAAAGAAAAATGACGGTATTGAAATTCCGATTAATGCAAATACCGTAAAGAACATATCAAATCCCGAGTATTGTTTAGTAGCTGAAATTACTCCTAGTGGTACCGCAATTATTACACTTACTATAAATGAAGACATAGATAAGTAAAATGAGTTCCAAACATAGGTGTTAATTACAGTCTTAACTGGCATCTTATGTTTTACTGACATTCCAAAGTCAAATTTTATAGCTTTAGAAGCCCAATTTATGTAACGCTTTGGTATACTTCCTTCTAGTCCGTATTGTACTCTTAACTCTTGTTTCTTTTCTTCTGTCATTTTAGGATTTTGAATATTGTCTACAGCATCCCCTGGTGCCAAGGCAAATACCGTAAATAAAATTATAGATACCCCTATTATTACTGGTATCATTTGTAGAAGCCTTCTCAATATATATTGCCTCATTTTTATCCCCCATTCTAAATAATATATCCTAAATGTGCCCGGTAATACTCCGGGCACATAATAGTTTAATTATTGCTCTATCTCATATTTACCTAAATCAATAGTGAAGTCTCTATAAGGAGATACATCTACATTTTTAATTCTTGAGTTAACAACCCACATATCTCTTCTTTGATAAACGAAGATGTATGGAAGATCTCTATTTAACTCTTTGTACATCTCTTGATATATTACTTTTCTATCTTCTTGCTTAGTAGCTTTTAAACCCTTCGATATTAACTCATCTACTTTTGCATTAGAATATCCTATTTCGTTTTGTGATCCACCAGTTTTAAATATAGTAGTAGGATCTGGGTCTGGTGTTAATCCCCAAGCCATGAAGTACATATCATAGTCTCCATCTTTTTGTTTTACTTTAGCTCTTACTGTATTAAAGTCCATTTGTTCTGGTAAAAATTCTATACCAACATCCTTAAAATCGCCCTTAGCAATAGCAAGTATTGCATCATTAACTTCATTTGGTGTAGATGCTAAGAATTTTATGGAAAGCTTATTCCCATCTTTTTCTCTCATTCCATCTGCGCCTTTTTTCCATCCTGCTTCATCTAATAATGAATTAGCTTTTTCTTTATCAAATTCATATTTATCAACATCATCTGTGTAAGCCCATGAAACTTTTGATTGAGGAATGTTTATAACATTTGCATATCCTTTATAAACGTTTTGTACAATAGCTTCTCTGTTTAGAGCATGTGCTATAGCTTGACGTACTTTTACATCTTTTAAAGCTTCTTTTCTATGGTTAAATGCCATATATCCATATCCATTTGTTGGGTATATATGTTGATCTAAGAATCCTTTAGATTTAATTTGTGATACGTTCTCAGTACTAACTGTTAAAGCATTTATATCAACTTCACCAGTCTCTAATAGCTGCATTGCAGTATTTTTATTTGTAACTTTATATATTAAATTAGGAATTTTAGCCTTACCTTGGAAGAAGTTTTCATTAGCTTCCAATATTACACTTTGTCCTTCTTTATATTCCTTTAATTTATATGGACCGGAGAATAATTCTGGAGTTCTATGAACTGCTTGAAGCTTGTCTCCTTCACCTTGCTTATAATGTTGTCCGTAGAATGCTTTAGGCATTGGTTGAAATGCCATATCATATATAGCAGATGCATTAACTTCTTCTAATGTAACTTTAAGAGTTTTAGCATCAACTTTTTCTATGCCTTCAATTTTATCTGAAGTTCCATCATGGTAAGCACTCAATCCTTTTATCTTTAAAGCACTAATGTCTGATGGTCCATCATACGCTTTGTCTGCCTTAACAAAGAATGAAAATTCTAAGTCATCAGTTGTAATTGGAGTACCGTCACTCCATTTAACTCCATCTTTTAAAGTTATTGTATAAGTTAATCCATCTTCTGAAAGTGCGATTGAGCCTAATCCATCTTCAAGTGTTCCATCATGTTTAACATAAGCTATATATGCAAACATAGAGTCAGCTACATATCTATCATATACGCTTTCATGATATGCTGGGTTAAAGATTCCATCTGGAGCATCTATACCTATTACTATGGTGTCTTTTCTATTCTTAGCTGCATCTGGATTTTTTGAAGGATCCTCAGCCTTTATAACTTCAGTTGCCTTATTATTTAAGTCACCTTCTGGTTTCTTTGTCTCTCCGACTTGTTCTGGAGCCTTATTACCACAGGCTGTTAATGTTATAGCTAAAGTAGCTACTCCAGCAACTGTAGTAAGAAGTTTATTTCTTTTCATAAACGTTCCCCCTCTTAATTTTTTTAATTTTCTTATATTTAAATAACACTGTACCTATAAGTTTCCCCGTAAATATTGTTTTAGGTACAATGAATTTATCTTGATGTAGAACTACATTATATTTAATAATAAAAACATATGAAAGATTCTGATAAATGAAATTGAAACAAAGCCTATATAAATAAGTTTATTAGTAAATTACTGTTCTTTTACTTACTTTATTAATGTTTTGTTAATTTGATAAAATACTGAATTGATTAATGTAAAGGATATCCTTTATCTGAAGTTATGAATAATTCTTAAACTGTTAACATTTAATTAGATAAATATATATTATCATATATCAAATTCTCTGTCAATTTTATTATTTACATAATATTATTAAAATAACTCACTTAATATAGTATATATTTATTTGAAGATTCATAAGTCGATTTTTATTTCATATTAACTTTGTGTTAAAAATATTTATATCATAATATTAATATGATGTAAAGTGTATTTCATTATTATTTTTATTATACATTTTAATATATTTATGAATCTTAAAATTCATTTATGAGAATGTTTTAATTAGTTAAAATACTATATGTTGTTCTTTAATTGATTTTATATACTTATTATATTATATAATGAATGTTTTTTCTCTTTATTATATAAAAAAAGAAGTTCTTATTTTATAATAAGAACTTCTTTTTTTAAAATTAAATTTAATAATTTTATCTTCTATTCAGTTTTCATGCTTATGTTTACACTATGTTAATACTTTTGTGATTAATTATTGATTTATACTAATTTAATAGTTTAATATTTACTGATAATTTTTAAACATTTTTCATTTCCTCTTTGTTTAAAATAAATCTATCTAATAGCATTATAATTGGTGGTAATACTATAAATGTACTAAGTAAAGCTAATGTAATGTTTATAACAGTCATTAACCCAAAGTCTCTTAGAATTATAAATCTAGAAGCCATTAGTACTGAAAATCCACCTACTGTAGTAAGTCCTGATGCCACAATAGCATTTCCTATCATAGTGACAGTTGTTATCATAGATTCTAATTTATCTTTTCCTGATTTTCTTTCTTCCATATATCTTTCAAGTAGCATAACTGTCATCTCTGTGCCCATACCCAAAACCAATGCTCCTAGAGTTGCTGTAATCGGCGTGTACTTAATGCCTATCAGATACATTAAGCCACTGGACATTCCTATTATTAACGCCACTGGAATTATTGGAATTAATGCCTTAATAAGGTTTTTATATGTTAGAAGAAGGGATAAAAACACCAGTACCAAACCTATAATTGTCATCTTAACTCTTCCCGCTGTCAACCCATTTACCATTTCCACATCTAAAACACTCTTTCCGGTAATTTGAATTTGCATAGTTGTATCACTGGAGTCGTCTTTCAGCTGCTTTGTAAAGTCTTGTAATCTTTCAGTTGATAAATGTTTTATATTTAAAAGTATTACAGATTCCGTTTTATCATCATTTATAAACATGCTTACCTGTTGCTTTGGCAAAGTATCCACTATATTTATATAGTTTTCATAACTTAAGTTATTTTCCGATGAAATATTGTTAACTAATGTATCTATAGATTTTACTCCTACTACAATATCACCATACTTATCTTCAATATTCTTTGTCTTTTCTTGTATCCAACCGATGTTTTCCTCAGTTAATATATTACTATCTTTAATATAGATAGCCATTTGGTCTGTTGAACCTACCTTATCTCTAATAGAATGTATATCTCTCAAAGCCTCCATATTTTGTGGCATAAAGGTCTCAATATCTGTTTCCACCCCCACATTTTTGTCGACTAAAAATCCTGTGAATGATAAAGCTATTACAATAATCAATATTGGGATTGAAAATCTTATTACTATCTTTGTAGAATTTTTTAATATACTATCTAATAGCGTTTCCTTTTCTACGATTTCCTTTTTACTAGACTCCGTATTAATTTCATATTTTTTATTGATCTTTTGCCTCAAATTCAATATAGGCATAAGTAAGAATATACTTCCTAAAAAGCTTATTATTACTCCTATAGTTAACATCTTACCAAATTCCTGAATCATAGGTACTGGTGAAGCATATAAGGATATAAACCCTAGTACTGTAGCAAAGACAGCTACAGCTACTGGTTTTCCCATTTGATTCATTGTTCTTTTTACTGACTTTTCTTCTTCATATCTATTATGGAATTGTATGGAGTAATCAATACCTAGTCCTATTAATATAGGGAAAACTGCCATGGATACCATGGTGATAGGTACACTCAAAATTCCCATAAATCCCAAAGTTGTTATTACAGATACCAAAATAATGCCTAAGCTAAGTATCCTCCACTTAACTTTAAATACAAGGGCAAGGACGATAAACATTATTAAGACTGCTAATACAACCATAACCTTCATATTAGATTTCATCTCAGTTCGAAGTGAAGAATCTAGCACTGGTTTTCCAGATACAACATAAGAAAGATTCTTAAACCCTTCATTTTCTAATACTGTGGTTAAATCTTTAACTACTTGATCCTTATATTCATCTCCCAGGTTCCCCTTGAGCTTTACAACCATTAAACTACTTTCATCATCTATAACTACATCAGAAAACATTAATCTGATTTTATTGTTTTCATCATATAATATACTGTCTAATTGTGATTGGTCCCCAGGTATATCAGCTATCATCATATTGCTTTTAGTATGAAATATCTTAAGCCCTTTAGACACATCTCCAAGTTTCTCTCCCATAACAACAAAGCCTTCAGCCATTTCTTTTAACTCAACTGGAGAAATTCCACCTGTTAAACCTTCTTTCATAGATGAGGTCTCTTTTGTTAACTTGTCACTAACATTTGTTAGTGCTTTAGAAGTATTTTTAGTTCCATCTTGAACATTAGTTGTTTTTTCTCCCATGGTCCTAATACCTTTAGAGCTTGCACTTATATTCTCTGATATAGCCATTAATTTCACTTTTAGTGTTACATTTTCACCCGTTAACTCACTTAGTTCTTTTAGTTGGTTAGATGCTATGCCTAATCCATCCGCTGCAGTAAACAGTCCCCCTTGAATCTGTTTTGCACCTTCTGTAAGGTTATCTTGACCTGCAATAAGCTTATTAAATGCTTCTGTGGAATCAGATAGCCCATTTAACTTTTCTTCTATTTCTTTTGGATCCTTTATATCCTTTGAATTAAGTTCATTCCCAAGGTCTATCATCTTAGAACTCATCTCATCTAAACCATCACTCAATGTAAGTACCTGATTTTTTATTTCAATACTTTGCCTTTGAGTCATTTGATGAACTATACTTGCTGGACTCATAAAAGAAAAGATATCTTCTTCATATTTAAATCTTTGCTCTACATCCCACATCTTTTGCAGATTTTCATATGATAATAAATTTCCTTTTGCATGATCTGTAAAAAGAACTAGAATTGCATCCCCACCAAATGAATTTTCCATTTGCTTATTTGATATATATACTTCATTATCATTTTTAACCAAGGTATCGTTTCCTGTTGCCATTCTAACATTTGACACGCCAGCAATTAATATTGCAAATAGTGCTATTGTAACTAATAGTGTCTTAACAGACCATTTCTCTATTAAATTACCTATCCATTTAAATAACTTATTCATACAAGTCACACCCTGCCTTATTTATTAGTTTCTTTTAATATAATAGACACAACTTTACTAACATAATTTTTAATGTTTTCTTCATCCATTTCAGGCATATATAAAAATGATAATATTGACCCCATTAATATTCTTAAGATAAAACCTTTATCATTTATAGATACACCTATTTGAGTAAGCATACTTTCAAGAATCTGTAGTATTTTACTCATAAAGTTTTCACTACCTAGCTCCTCTAAAAGCGGTGCTTCTGTAAGTATTAATTTAACTGTTTTGTAGTTATTTGATATCAAACTAATCCTTTCATATAATATATATTCTAATTTTTCTTCAGCATTTAATTCTTTTGAAGCATTTATCGTTTCTTCTAAAGTACTAAATAGAATAGGCTTAATGCCTTCTAAAAATATTTCCTGTTTAGATGAAAAGTATCTAAACAATGTCACCTCCGCTATATTCGCTGCTTTTGCTATTTCCAAAGTGGTACTTCCATTAAAGCCCTTCTCAGTAAATACCGTCATGGCTGCATCTAATATTTGTTTTCTTCTATCTTCTTTATTCATTTTCTTTAGCACCTCCTTATTTTTCATGATTGTTACTAATGTTAGTAAGTACTTACCTATATTTATATTATGGTATACAACTTATATTGTCAAGTCTAAAATAAAACAAAAGCCTATAATCCTCATTTTAAATGAGGATTATAGGCTTTCTATTTTGTATAGACAAATTAGAATCATACAAAATTTACATTTTATAAATCACTTAATATATTACACTAACCCTGTTTACTCATATTATTCTTAATTTTTATAAAATCACTAGTCTATTTTAGATGTTTTTAACTCTTTATTTGTTTATATCTTTGTTTTTCCAATAAATAACCACAGTAAATATAAAAACTAATATTGAAATTAAAATTGCTACTTTGAATCCTTTGCTCCCTGGTTGATTAATATTAGCTCCTATTAAAGTTTTAGCTAACATCATTGGAGTCTTAGCCAGTACAGAAGATATAATAAATGCTTTATAATCTGTATTCAATGAACCTAAGGCTATACTACTTACGTCATTAGGTATAAACCCTAATATCTTTACAATAAATACAAAAGCCCACTGGTTTTTTACTTTGATATCATTTACTTTATTAATTTTAGGGTATTTGGACATTAATTTATCTACTACATCTTTTCCAGAAAACTTTCCTATATAATAAGGAATAGTCATACTAACAAACAATCCTATTAGATTTACTATAATAGCCCAATACCAAGAAAATATGATGCTTGAACTAATATAAAGAAGTGTAAGAGGGATAACTACAGAAATTGATTTTATTGCGAAAAAAGATACCATTATAACTCCTGCTAAAAAATAATTAGATGGCGTATAATTTAAAATATCATTAACTGATAATTCTCTAAAGTTAAATGCAAAATATACAAAGAATATCCCCATAAAAATTAAGGGAAGATAACGTAGCTTTTCCAATAATTTTGTTTTCTTCATTGGTTTCAAATCTACCACTCCTATCTCTTAAAATTATCCCATCATAATATTATTTAAGTGTATATACTAATTTTATCTTAAATCTAATAAATACGCTACACCTATACCTATATATTACTTACCCCTTCCTCATTCCCAATATAAATTAAGATATATTAAGGTGAACCCGTTTTAATAAAGTTTACAAAAAGATAAAAAGAGATTTTAAAACTTGATAGCTATCAAGTTTTTTTCTTTTTGAAAGCACTATAATAATGTCAAGAATAAGAGAGAGAGGAGAATCGTCATGCAAAAATATATTTTGAGAAAGAAAAATCAAATTGTGTTAGTAAATGGTTTTTTACTTTTAGTAGCTCTGGTAGGCCACTTTATTCTACAAAACTCATATATAGTAATAAGTTCATTAGTAATTGCCTCCGTTATAGGTGTTTTGCCTATTGCAATACAAGCATATCAAGCACTGAAGGTTCATGTAGTGAGCATTGATTTATTGGTTACTATTGCAGTATTTGGAGCGTTTTTGATTCACAACTATGAAGAATCAGCTATTGTCACATTTTTATTTCTGTTTGGAGCTTATTTAGAGCAACGAACATTGAATCAAACAAGATCAGCCATTAAAGAACTAATAGCTATGGCACCTGAAAATGCATTGCTTCAGTTAAACGATGGTAGTTTTAAAGAGGTTGATGTGGAGGAAGTGGAGGAAGGAGACATTCTACTGGTTAAAACTGGGGCGAAGGTTCCTGTTGATGGTACTGTTTTAAGTGGAGATGGCTATATTAATGAAGCAAGCATCACAGGTGAATCTGTTCCTTTAACAAAAGTAAAAGGGAGTGAAGTATTCGCAGGTTCGATTTTAGAAAATGGAACGCTGAAAATTCGAGCAGATAAAGTTGGCGAAGATACAACCTTTGGAAAAATTATTGAATTAGTAGAAGAAGCACAAGACTCAAAATCTGAGGCAGAACGTTTTATTGATGGATTTTCTAAATACTATACACCTATTGTTCTTGCACTAGCAATTCTTGTATGGGTGATTACTCGTAATCTTGAACTCTCTATTACCATTTTAGTATTAGGGTGTCCAGGTGCTTTGGTCATAGGAGTTCCTGTTTCAAATGTTTCAGGCATCGGAAATGGTGCTAAAAATGGAATTTTACTAAAAGGTAGTGAAGTAGTTAACAGTTTCAGTGACGTAGATACAATTGTATTTGACAAAACAGGAACGTTAACAATGGGGAGTCCAAAAGTCGCAGAACAATCAATTTATGGAACAGAATCAAAAGATGCTTTTCGTTATCTAGCTAACATTGAAAAAGAATCAGATCATCCTTTGGCAAAAGCTATATTGGAAAGTATTGGCGAGGTTCCTACAAGTCTCGTGACCAACACTGAAGTTATAAAAGGTGGTGGTATCATTGCAACCATTGAGGGACATCGAGTTATTGTTGGAAATGTAACGTTGATAAAAAATGAAGGAATCTTATTAAATCCACAAATAGTAACTGATATTGCTACCTTTGAAAAAAATGGTGATTCCCTAGTTTTAACAGCCATAGATGATGAATTAAAACTTTTGCTTGGAATTCGTGATCAAATTCGTACAGGCGTAAAAGAAGATTTAAAAAAACTTAAAGCCATGGGTGTAAAAAATCTTATAGTTCTTTCTGGGGATAATCAAGGAACAGTGAATTTAGTCGCAACACAGTTAGGTCTAACAGAGGCACATGGGAATATGCTTCCAGAAGATAAATCCGCTTATATTGATCAATTACAAAAACAAGGTCAAATTGTTGCCTTTGTTGGAGATGGTGTAAATGATAGTCCTTCCCTAGCTTTAGCAGATGTCGGCATTGCAATGGGAAATGGAACTGATGTTGCTATTGAAACCTCTGATATTGTTTTGATGAACTCTAATTTCAGTCTACTACCTCATGCACTAGGTTTAAGTAAAGCCACTGCAAGAAACATGAAAGAAAATATTGTGATTGCTATTGGTGTGGTTATTATTTTATTGTTAAGTTTAATTTTCAGTCAATGGATGAACATGACCATCGGTATGCTTGTCCATGAATTAAGTATTTTAGTTGTTATTTTAAACGGTATGCGCTTATTAAAATATTCACTAAAAGATGATTTGATAAAAAATTGATAGATATCAAGTTTTTATCATAGTAAATTATATATAATATAAATATCAAAAGCAATATATAAGTACCTAGAGACATGAACCATATTAAAAACAGCCTAATAAGTAGTATAATAGAGAAAGAAGGATTATTTATGGCAAATGTATTAAAATATTTCAAAGAAAACCAGGAAATCTTAGATTTATATACAACTGCAATTACGCGTGCTCATAAAGAACATCATCCAGAAGTTTTTGGTGTTAAAAAAATTTATACAGCTATTCAAGATAAAATACAAAGTAGTATTACAGATACAATAAATTTAGATCTGGAATTTACTGAATTACGAAAACTCACAAATAATTATGCTATTCCCACAGATGTTTGTCCCACATTTGTCGCAACATATCATATGTTAGAACAAGCAGATCATATCTATGAAGAAATTTAAATAAGGAGGAGTTATCAATGGCAAAAGCAATTTTTACGTTAGAAACATTAGCTTGCCCAACTTGTATGCAAAAAATAGAGAGTGCAGTAAAACGTGTTGATGGTGTAGATCAACAAAGTGTAAAGGTACTTTTTAACGCCAGTAAAGTCAAGGCCAATTTTGATAAAGAAAAAACTTCTATTGCTGATATTAAAAAAGCAATAGAAGATATGGGCTATCTTGTTTTAAAAGCAGTTGAAAAAGATTCTTAATATAGAACTATTTCGAATAATACAGTTGATAATTAAACATTAGCATGTTAAAAGGGGGGGATTTCCATGACATATAACCATCTTTGTGTTTCATTAGTACCACTTTTTAATCATTTAAATATTGAAGATCAAAAGAAAATTAATGAATTAGTAACTCATCACTTGGTAGAAAAAGGAGAACTGGTTTTTTCTCCGGATGAAGAAGCTCAATTGATCATTGTGGCTCGTGGAAATATGAAAGTATATCAACTATCTGTAACTGGAAAAGAACAATTATTAAGAGTTGTTGAACCAGGTGGATATGAAGGTGAAAATCAATTATTTGGAGCTGATAATAATACCCTTTTTGGTGAAGCGCTAGAACAAACAGAAGTCTGTGTCTTGCGGCAATCAGACTTTCAGAAACTATTATTGAAATATCCCCAAATTACTTTAAAGCTATTAGAAATCAATGCAGAAAAATCATTAAAATTAGAACAACAAACACAGTTTTTAGTGATGGAAAAGGTAGAAGAACGTTTAGCAACCTATTTAATTAACCTTTCAAAAGTTAAAGAAGAAAATTGCGTAGTATTACCTATGAAAATGAAGGAACTTGCAGCGTTTTTAGGAACAACTCCTGAAACATTGTCCCGCAAGTTTAAGTTGTTAGAAAAAGAAGGACTTATTAAAAGGGATAAAAAGACAATTATTGTTTTAGACCACAATAAATTAGAAAATATATAATTTTCTATAAAGATGGTTGATATGATTCAAGTGAAAGAGTAATTTGTACTATCAAGATTAGTTTAACTTTTGTTAGTAATCCTAGAAGGTTATGTACAGCTTTTTATTGTAATGATTATGAACTGGGAATATTGATTAATAAAAATCATGAAGACGATTTTTAAAAATATAAGAGCCCCAAGCCCTTGTTATATAAGGGCTTGGGGCTCTCTTATAATTACTCCCACTCGGACGCTCTTGACATCTATACCCTCTAAATCCTTAATTTCAGTACAGAAAACTTTGTAAAACAACGGCTTTTACACCTTGTTTATATGGTTACTAAAATTTTTGTAGCCAAAATGTAGCCAATAATGTTTTGAAATAGTTTTGCATATCCACACACCTCAAAGCCACTTGCGACTATTCAAAATAGATATTAAAGGAGTTTTATACTATGAAAAAATCGAACATTACTTATACTGAAATCAACGGAATTTTATATCCTAACTTGAAGTTAGAAAATGAAACCAATTACAACATTGGTAAATATGGCTCACTTCACGAAAACTTTATCAAAAACAATAAACGAGAACTTTGGTTTTCGCTAACAGCAAACGGAGAATTAAATGAGTATCTTCACAATATTGATATATCTGCACACGAAATGCTTGACCAACTAATGGAAAGCTACATTAAGCAGTATAACATCACCGAAGAACTAAAACAAACCAATCAGCTTGAATGGGTAAGACTTATGAATATGGCAAATCTGATGGCTGAAGAAGTTATATTTAATGAAATAGTATGTCCTAGTCAAGCAAAATTGTAACACTACAGTATAGAATTTCCTTATGCAGCACAGCGTGCTGCATAAGGCGTAAGCCCTCCATTATAAGAGCGGGGTCTAATGTGATTGTATTTTACATACACAAATTCATAAATTCCCCGATCCAATTCATCTGGCGAATTAAAGGAATATAGGTTGAAATATTCGTTTTTAAGTGTATTATAAAAACGCTCCATTGGCGCATTATCATATGGACAACCTGCACGGCTCATGCTTTGCTGCAAATGATTTTTCTCGCAAAAATCATTGAAATCTCTTGATGTAAAATCGATTAAGAAAAAGGGATTTCTCCCTTTCCCTCATCTAAGAACCGTACGTGAGAGTTTCCCGCTCATACGGCTCAAGCATTTCTTCACCTTT
>NZ_PTIS01000022.1 GCF_002934235.1 Clostridium algidicarnis DSM 15099 | reverse complement strand
TCTTTTCTGTTCAATTTTCAAAGATCAATGTGCTTCTTTAATGAAGCAACTATATTAGTATATCATTTGTTTTGTAAGTTGTCAACAAGTTTTTTCATTCTTGTTTTGAACTTTTGAAACTTTATTCCTTGCAGTAAGTGTTTGTTTTTCTGTGCCGCTAAGGAACTTTTATAGAATAACATCTATGCTAACATTGTATATCCTTCATATTGCCTTTTATACTAAATTAGCTCCTCTATAATCACCATTTCTAATTCTTTCTTCATCATGTCTATATGGATACACTAGGTATAGTTTTCTTTTATATTAATGCAAATATTCCGTAAAACACTACTATATAAGTTGTACACATAAGCTATAAACTACTCTCTAACTAAAATGAGAGTAGAATATCTTCCACTTTATTGAAAGATATATCTAATTATTACTATCTCTAATACTTAGCATATAGATTTTAATCTTAAATAAAACATTTCTTCATCTAGTTTTATCTCTAATTTTCGAGCTTGAAATAGTAAATATTCATATTTGGCCTTTATAGCTTGTTCTGAATATATAGCTACTTCTATTAATTTAGTATCATTAGCATTTTCGAACACACATCTTGCAGTTTCTAACTCGTTTATAGTTTGCTCTAAGGCTTCAATTATTTCTATTTGTTCTTTAGTATATATTCTTTTATTAATCTTCATAAATACACCCCTTTAATAAACATAACTACTTACATTCATTATTGACATAAATAATATTTTTATAACAACTTTTAATTAACTTCTAACCTTTATCTCTTTTTGTTAAAATACTAAGAGATATAAAATTAATTTCATATCTTAAATTTCTATTTATTATAGATTGTAATTTATATATAGAACTATTAAAAGAAATTAGGAGTAATTCATGAATATCATCCATGAATTACTCCTAATCTTCAAGACCTTTATTTTTGAAATATACAACCACTTGATATCTTATATCTCTCTTCTTCCTTCTAGTGCTTTAGACAATGTAACTTCATCTGCATAATCTAAATCTCCACCTACTGGTATTCCATGAGCTATTCTTGTTACTTTAACTTCTAAAGGTTTCAATATTTTAGATATATACATAGCTGTAGCTTCCCCCTCTATGTTAGGATTTGTAGCTACAATAACTTCTTTTACTTCTCCATTCATTCTAGTAATTAAAGATTTTAAGTTTATATCATTTGGCCCTCTTCCTGCCATAGGTGATATGTTGCCATGTAACACATGATATAAGCCATTAAATTCTCTTACCTTTTCTAAAGACATTATATCCTTAGGTTGTTCTACTACACATACTATGCTTTTATCTCTATTTGGATTTCTACAAATAGCACAAGGGTCGGTATCTGTATAATTACCGCAAACCTTACAATACTTTATAGTTCCTCTTGCCTTAACCAAAGCTTCCGCAAATGCTTCTACCTCTTCTTTTGGAAGATTTAAAATGTGCAGGGTAAGCCTTTGAGCTGTTTTATATCCAACACTAGGTAGCTTTGCAAATTCTTCTATAAGTTTTTCTATGGATACTGGATAAGATTCCATTTTATATTCACATCCTTATTTACCTTTATATAATGCTAAAATAAAGCTACTACTCTATATTAAAAGTAGTAGCTTTAGACATCTTCAAATACACTGTATTAATTTAAAGAATTACTAATATAGTTACATTCCAGGTATGTTAAGTCCACCAGTTAACTTTTTCATGCTTTCTGCTGTATCTTCTTCTGCTTTACTTATTACTTCATTACAAGCACTTAGTATCAAATCTTGAAGCATTTCTACATCTTCTGGATCTACTACTTCTGGCTTTATTTCTATTGATATAAGTTGCTTTTTACCATTGGCTCTTGCAACTACTGCACCACCACCAACTGATACTTCAAATTCCTTTGTTTCTGAACTCTTTTGCATCTCTTCCATTTGTTGTTGTAACTTTTGTGCTTGCTTTAATAAGCTATTCATATTTCCTCCACCCATTCCTGGGAATCCGCCTTTTGCCATTATGAAAACCTCCTTAATTTTACCTAAAAAGTTTATCCGATGGCTACCATCCGTAACACCCCTCTCCTCTTCAAGGTGGGGGATGACGGCTGCTACGCCCCTGGATAAGTTCTTCTAAGACTCAGATGGAGAGATGTATTCCTTATAAGTAAACTCGACCTGAGTCTAAGAATCACTTGATAACTTAATAATATTTTATTTTTATATTTCATTAGTGTGATTGATTATACTTAATAATTATTTAAAACTAACTTTATTTTATATTATACAATGAATTTTTACAATAGCTTATTACTTAAATAGCCTATTCATCTATAATCTCTACATTTTCCTTGCCAAATGTATCTATTAGGATCTTTTCCCTACTATCATCCTCTTTTATTTCTTCTTCTATTATATACTTAACCTTTACCGCTTCTTTTAAGTTTTCTGCAAATATATCTTCAACTATTTTTCTATTCTCTAAAGTTTCAAGTCTTGGCTTATTAAAAGCATATTGCTTTCCATACTCTATTTCTATTACTCCATTTTTACATCTTACAGGAACTCCTGTTAATAAAGATGCATATATAACCATATGTCTTTTGTTTTTTATGGTTTCTAATATATCTTTCCATGAATTTTTAACTACATCTATAGTAAGCGTAGAATTTTCATTAAATTTTTCAACTGGTCTTACATTAGAACTTTTATTTTGTAAAGAGTTAGAAGCTTTAGCTTTTGGTTTATTAGAATTAGATGGATTTTCAGCAGTTATACTTTCACATTCAACCGTTATCTTCCCTTGTTTTATTACCTCTTCTAATTTATTTATCCTAGCTAACATAACCTCTTTTGAGGTATCATATTCAATTTTGCACATCTTTATCACTGCAAGTTCTAAATAAACCCTGGATTGTTTACTCCACTTGGACTGTTCTTCTGCCTCTTGCAATATCCTTATACATCTCATTATCTCTTCTATTCTTATTTTATCCCCTTGAAGCTTTAAGTTAGAAATACTCTCTTTAGACATATCCAAAACTTCTTCAGGGCTATTACTAACCTTCATCATAAGTAGATTTCTAAAATGACTTATAAAATCCTTTATAGCCGTATGGACATCTTTACCACTTAACACTATCTCATCTATAGTTCTTATGGCCTTTTCTATATCTTTATTTATAATAGAGTCTGCAAGGGTTATTAGGTTTTCGTTACTAACAAGTCCTAACATTGCAATTAAATCATCATAATCTACCTTTCCACTACCCATGGAAATAGCTTGATCTAATATACTTAAAGAATCTCTCATAGCTCCATCAGATATTTTAGCTATAAGATTTAAACTAGCATCATCAGCAAAAACCCCTTGTTCCTTTACTATTTTCCTGAGCCTTAAAGATATCTCTTCATATTTTATCCTTTTAAAATCAAATCTCTGGCATCTAGATAATATTGTAATAGGTAGTTTTTGTGGGTCTGTAGTTGCTAATATAAATACCACTCTTTTAGGAGGTTCTTCTAGTGTCTTTAGAAATGCATTTACAGCACCATCTGTTAACATATGAACCTCATCCATTATGTAAACTTTGTATTTAGCTTCTTGTGGGGGATATTGAACATCATCAATAAGATCCCTTATATTATCTACTTTATTATTAGAAGCAGCATCAAGTTCTACCACATCTATAGCAAGCCCCTTATTTATCTTAATGCACATATCGCATTTATTGCAAGGTTCCCCATCTTTTAAATCAAGGCAATTTAAAGCCTTAGCCATTATCTTCGCTGTAGATGTCTTTCCAGTTCCTCTTGTACCACAAAACAAATAAGCATGAGCTATTCTATCACCTTTTATTTGATTTTTAAGGGTAATACTAATATGATCTTGCCCTACAACATCACTAAAAGTTCTAGGTCTCCATTCTCTATACAATGCCGTGTATGCCAATAACCTCACCTCTTCTTTTATAACCATTTCACTTATAATAATATTATACAACAAATAGGAGTGATTAGTCTAAATTATGTATATATAGTAGGTGAAATTAATATCTTCCTTTAACAGTACAAATAATACCACCCACATTTTAAAGGCATCTTCAAAAGGTAGCTGGTATATTTACCCCTATCTTTTGAAAATGCCTTAACAAGAACATTATTTACTGGCCTTTATTACTGGCCTTTATATAATAATTATATTCATACCACTTATTATTAGTGTGCACGTTATCTTTATTAACCTTAATCCAATTATTATAGGTTATTTGATCTATCTCACCATCTTCAAGAGCCTTATCCATTTCTTTTAAGGCATCAAAAGATAACATGTTAAGATAGCTTCCATTCATTCCTTTATCCTTATACACTTCAATATTCCTTCTTGCTATAAATGCATCTATATTAAAGAAATTTATAAATAGATAAAACACAACAGCAACAACTAAAATTGGCTTAAACATGCTAATCTTCATCCATATATAAATAAGTTGTAATATGATAACTATGCCTAAAAGTATTATGAATAGCTGTACAAGTATCCTAAGCCTTGTATATCCAAAGGCTTCCACATACATGTTCATCTTATAAAAGGCTGAAAACATCATATTTAGTGTAAATCCTACTATAAGTGTATATAAAATATTTAATGTAATACTTAATTTTTCATCTTCTTCTATAACTTTAGCCTTTAAAAAAGATATTAAAACCATATTTATAATAGTAACAATAACTAATTCAAAGAATCCTTTTCTTGCATACTCAGAGTAAGATAACCCTCCCGGTAAGAGTTTCACATCTCCAGCATATAAATAACTTATTTGAACCTTTGTAAAAACTAAGTAAAGCATATTTATAATTATAAGCAAGGTAATTATCTTTATTGGTTCCATGGTTTTCTTTTGAAAATACTGGTCAGATTCATCTCTAAATTTATATCTAAAACTCCAAATAAGCCCAAATATATAAACAGCTACAAATATAGAAGAAATGAGCTGCCAAAACGAATCTCCTATTCTAAATAATGTAATGGCTTCATTTAGATTCTTAATATAATATCCAAATACATTATCTGCTCCAGACAATAAGCTTCCAAGTAACAAAATAACAGGTATAGATATAAGTATCCCTTGTAATATGGACTTATATACCCCTTTATCCTTTTTAATTGTCTTTCCTTTTAATAATTTAAACGTAACATCAGGAACCTTTGTAATGCTTTTAAAACTATGTGTAAATATTCTTTTAAAAAATCCATTTATGAAATTCCCTAGGTTAAAATCTACATCTTTATAATTTAAAATCATAAACCCCATTATTAGTGTAGATGGCACGAAAATTCTATTTAAACTTCTAATAAGTGGATTTGTATAAATAGCAAAGGTTAGAGCTACTAGCATACTACTACCTATGAAAAAGTAACCAAATAAGCTATTTTTATTTTTTATACCATTAATTGCAATAAAGTATATTAACACTATAGATGCAAATATAAAATAAGATATACCTAAGTAAGATGAAGTTTTGTATCCTTTATGAAAAGAAAATATAAAGTATATAATTCCTACCAATACACTTAACATCAGAGCTCTTAATTTTAAATTCATAGGAGTCTCTTCATCTATCCTTTTATCAGCTATTGATAAATTTATCTTTCTTAAATATTTATTTCCTATTTCACTATCTTTGATTCGATTTTCAATTCTAGAAATTCCTATGGAACTATATTTAACTTTTATACAATTTTCTACAATAACCTTTATAATCAAAACATCTCTTTCACATAATTTATCTAAAATGCTTATATCTTCCCACACTAAACCTTCTGGTAACTCTTCTTTTAAAGAAGATGATTTATTACTATAATCTACTAAATACAATGAAAATCCATTCATAAGCATATCTAAATTAGGGTCTATCTTAAGTAATTCTTCTTCATCATTGCTTATATTTGATATTAAATACTCATTTAATGAACCTTTTTCATCTTCATCTTTAGCAACATTTATTATAGGAAGTCTTAAAATAGTTGTACCAATTTGATTTCTTAACAAAATCTTATCTTCATTAATTATTAAAGCCACTATACCAGCCATTATATTCCTCCTCATTTATACCTAATATTTAAAAATTAACATATCTCTTATTTATAATAATTAAATTTCCTTATTCTACATATTCTAATATATCTCCTGGCTGACAATTAAGCTCTCTACATATAGCCTCAAGGGTAGAGAATCTTACAGCTCTTGCTCTATCATTTTTCAAAATGGATAGATTTGCATTAGTTATACCAACCCTTTGAGCCAAATCCTGTAAGGATATCTTCCTTTTAGCCATCATAACATCTAAATTAACAACTATAGCCATAGGTACCCTCCTTTCATATACTGATCTTTATTAATCTTTTACATTTAAGATAATCTTCATCCTAAACATATTTCTTTCTAAATTAAAGTCATTTTCATCTCACATACAACCTTTTATACAGTAAAGTCATTTTCATCCTTATAATCTATAGCTTGTTGAAATACTTTAGATAATATATATATAAAGCACCCTGCAAATATGAATATTATAAACTCCATATCCGTATGAACTCCTTTGTTATCAACGTAAATAAATTGAAATTCCTTTAAATTTGAGTTGAATATAAAGTTAATGATATAACAAAAAGCTATAGCAAAACATTGCATAGAAACCCTTTTTAAAATAATTACATTTGATACAACAAAGGGATTAGAATTAACTAATGAATTTAATACCTTTATTAGGTTAAATACGATTAAAAACACACAGCAAATACCAACAGCAAGAAGCACTGTTATAAGCACCTTTTTGCTCATGGATATCTCCTCGGAAACCTTACCTAAAAGCACACTTTTAAATATTAATATAGTTGCAATTACTCCTACTATCAATATTACATCTAGAGTTTTCTTTAAAACACTAGACATTGATCCTTTTCCATAATACTTCATAAAATCACCTTCCAAAATATAATTTCTAATTAGATCTTATCACTTATTAAAATGTTTTTCAATACTTTTTTATTGTTTATCAATATATTTTATAATTTAGGGCAAAATAAAAAAAGGCCTTAAAGCCTTTCTAATAAACTATGTAAACCGTGCACCTCACCTTGACTTAACCTCATAAGCGTTACCTGTATAGTTAACTCAAGTCAGGTTAATCCACGGCACATGAAAGTATCCACTTACCGCTGCTTTCTTCCGAATCTGACGGGGTTCATGGGCTTTCATTGCGTGGGACCCAACTATCAACGCCACTTTTACAGGGCAGACCTTACAAGATAGAAGCCGCAATGAGGAATTCAATCCTGCTGTAGCGGATTGCAGGTTATAGGGCACCGCTAACTCCCCATCTAGCACGGCAAAAATAAAATGGCGGAGAGAGAGGGATTCGAACCCTCGGTAGAGTTGCCCCTACACACGCTTTCCAGGCGTGCTCCTTAAGCCACTCGGACATCTCTCCACATATGTTTTATTTTATTTAATTGCTACATCAGCTATTATACTATCAAACACATCATATTTCAATAGGTTTTCAAAATTAATTTGTTTTAATATAAAAAGTATCAATTAAGCTAATTATTTTATCGCATATTAAGTATCATGTGAGTTAAGTATCTTATGTAAGTTTCATATTTAATAATTTTTGCCTTTATTAAGTTTACTATATCCTTATATACTTTTTATTATATATTAATATCTCTAATATTTTAAGTTACTTTATAATATACCTAGGTTATAATATATTAAATAAAAGATATAGAAAAGGTAGGTGAATGCTATCTTTATAGATAGCGAATTTATGAATTATGAAATTAAAGGTAACTCATTACCCGTTGTAATATGTAGGCTAGATGCTAATGAAACCATTTTATCTGAATCTGGAGCTATGGGATGGATGTCTGATAACATTGTTATGGATACAAACATAAAAGGTGGTATTTTTAAAGGTATAGCTAGAGCCTTTTCTGGTGAGTCTGTATTTTTAAATACCTTTACATCTAAAGTAAACAATGGTCTTATTGCTTTCCCATCCTCTTTTCCTGGTAAAATTGTAGCAAAACAACTCTATGCTAACGAATATATAATATGTCAAAAGGGCTCTTTCTTGGCAGGAGATTCTTCTATTTCAGTAGATGCATTCTTTAAAAAGAAGCTAGGGGCTGGATTCTTTGGTGGAGAAGGTTTCATATTACAAAAGATAACAGGCCCTGGAATGGTATTTTTAGAACTAGATGGACATGTAGAAGAATATGACCTATCTCCAGGTGAAGTTATGAAGGTAGATACTGGGAATGTTGCTGCTTTTGAAAGTTCAGTGAATTTTGATGTGGAAACAGTTAAAGGAATGAAAAATGTATTCTTTGGTGGTGAGGGTCTATTTCTAACTGTGTTAACAGGTCCTGGTAAGATATATCTACAAACTATGCCTATACAAAACTTAGCAGGAGAAATTTCTAGATACTTTAATACTGGAGGTTCTAATTCGTAAGATTAAACATAATTAGTTGAATAAGACATAATGTAGTGATAAAATGAATTTATAAAAATTGAATAATTAGATAACACAGGGGTGCCGAAATTGGTCGGCTGAGACTAAGAACCTTAAATCTTTCACCCTATGAACCTGAAATGGGTAATACCAGCGTAGGAAGATGTTTACTTTTGTTTTATTGCTAATGGCGTAAAAGGTACAAGCTTCTGTTTGTACCTTTTTTATTTTGTATTTATATATTTTAAGGAGGTAATAAGTTATGAAAAATGTTTTAACTATAGCTGGCTCAGACTGCTCTGGTGGAGCAGGTATACAGGCAGATTTAAAAACCTTTAGTGCAAATGGTGTTTATGGTATGAGCGTTATTACAGCTGTAACAGTGCAAAATACCACTGGGGTCTTTGACGTTCAAGATATAGATGCTAATATTATAAAATCACAAATTGATGCAATTTTCACAGATATTAAAGTAGATTCCGTTAAAATTGGCATGGTTTCAAAAGTTGATACAATTAATGCTATAAGCGAAAAATTAAAAGAGTATAACCCTATTAATGTTGTTTTAGATCCTGTAATGATATCTAAAAGTGGATATTCATTATTAAAACCCGAATCTAAAAAGACCTTAATTACTAAACTAATACCTTTAGCAGATATTATTACGCCTAACATCCCAGAAGCAGAAGAAATACTTAGAGAAGTTAATGCAGAAATTACTTCAATAAAAACAGTTGAAGATATGGAAAAAGCCGCAAAGGAAATATATAAATTTGGTTGTAAAAATGTTCTTTTAAAAGGAGGTCATATGGTTGGAGATGCTATAGACATCTTATATGACGGAGAAGAATTCTTCCACTTTCATTCTGAGAGAATACCTACAAAAAATACTCATGGTACCGGATGTACCTTATCTTCAGCTATAGCATCGAATTTAGCTCTTGGATTTAATATGCATGATTCAGTTACAAAAGCAAAGGATTACATTACAAAAGCCATTATACACTCATTAGATATAGGTCATGGTGTTGGACCCACTAATCACTTTTATGAATTATATAAAAAAGCAGGTTTAATTACAGAACATCCTTATGATGATATTGAAGAGAGTGTATGTGCACCTTATGATAATAGCCTTACAAAATCTCCTAAAGATATAGGAAAACTTTTATCCAAACTTCGGGGAAAATCTCCTTTGGTTCATCATATAACAAACTATGTTACAGTTAATGATTGTGCTAACATCACCCTTGCAATAGGCGCATCACCAGTTATGGCAGATGATATAAATGAGGTTGAAGATATGGTTTCTATAGCTTCTTCCTTAGTTTTAAATATAGGAACCCTAAATAACAGAACTGTAGAATCTATAATTTTAGCAGGAAAAAAGGCTAATGAATTAAATATTCCTGTGGTTTTAGATCCAGTAGGTGCAGGGGCTACACCTTATAGAACAAAGATAGCTAAAAAAATAATGGAAGAAATAAAGTTATCAGTTATAAGAGGAAACTTGTCAGAAATAAAGACATTGTATGGAATAAAAACACAAACTAAAGGAGTAGACTCCGTAGAAAGCATATCCTCAAATGAAAATGATTTTATAAAAACAAAAAAGCTTGCTATGGATTTTGCAAATAAATTAGATACTATAATTGCTATAACTGGTGAGATTGATATTATAACTGACGGTAAGCACATTTATAGTATAAAAAATGGCCATGAAATAATGTCCAAAGTTACTGGCACAGGCTGTATGTGCACTTCATTAATTGGCTCTTATTTGGGATCTGGAAAAGATAATTTAGCTGCTGCTTTAGCTGGAGTAGTATCCATGGGTATTGCAGGTGAAATGGCCTTTGAAAGATTAGATAAATGTGGTGGGTCTGGAAGTCTTAAAGTAAATATTCTTGATGTAATTTACAATTTATCTGAAGAAGTAATAGCAAAGAGAGGGAAAATATATGAAGACTGATGTAAATTATAAGCTTTACCTTGTAACAGACAGGGAATTACTTAAAAATACAGATTTATACACCGCCGTAGAAGAATCAATAAAAGGCGGCGTTACATTAGTACAGCTTAGAGAAAAGGATCTTACAACTTTAGAATTTTATAATACTGCTTTAAATATAAAAAAGGTTACAGATAAATATAATATTCCCTTAATAATAAATGACAGAATGGATATAGCTTTAGCAGTTAATGCTTCTGGTGTCCATATTGGTCAAAAAGATATGCCTTGCATTATTGCAAGAAAGATCTTAGGAAATGATAAAATCCTTGGAGTTTCAGCTACAACCTTATCGCAGGCTATAAAAGCTGAAAAAGAAGGGGCAGATTATATAGGTGTTGGAGCTATTTTTAATACCTCTACTAAACAAGATGCAAAGCCTGTTTCTATTGACATTCTAAAGGAAATAAAAGAAACCCTGTCTATTCCCGTGGTTGCTATAGGTGGCATAACTAGAAAAAACATTCACCTATTAGACTCCTCAAATATCGATGGAATAGCAGTAGCTTCAGATATCTTAGGAAAAGAAGATATTAAGGTAGCAGCAGAAAGCTTAAATTCACTAATTAAGTTTTAAGTTAGGGATAATATGTTAAAATAAGCCTTATGTATTATTTTATCTTTTTCAAAAAGACAAAAATAGATTTACTTCACTTTTATTAAGTTGTATATTTGTTTATATTTAATGTAAATCTTCTTCAAAGCTATAAATTTTAATACGCTCTAAAAGAAGACTTCTAAGAATAAGTTCTTAGAAGTCTTCTTTTTTATTTATTATTTGCTCTTTTCTTTATAATGAAAATACTTACAAGTCCAGCAATTATAAGAAGTAAACTTACTATCTGAGCTGTCCTAAGTCCTAATACCATAAGACTATCTGTCCTTAATCCTTCAATAAAGAATCTACCTAAAGAGTATAAAACAGCATAATATGCTATTATAGTACCCTTTTCCTCTTCTTTTCTCCTTTTTAGTAGTATAAGAAGAATAAAAAATACTATTAGATTCCATATTGATTCATATAAAAATGTAGGATGATAATATATACCACCTATATTCATACCTCTTTGAATAAAGCCTGGGAACTTACTTATAAACTCAAAGGTTACAGGACCTCCATGAGCCTCTTTATTAATAAAGTTTCCCCACCTTCCAATGCCTTGAGCTAGTATAAGTGAAGGAGCTACTACATCTATCATGGATAAAAAATCAAACTTCTTTTTCTTAGAATATAAGTAGGCTGCGAGCACCCCAAATATAACTCCCCCATGTATAGCAAGACCACCTTGCCTTAAATTAAACATGGATGCTATGTCCCCTCTATAACTTTCAAATTCAAAGGCCACATAATAAGCTCTAGCACCCAATATTGCAATTGGAAAAGCTATTAAAAATGTATCTATTATATTATCAAAACTAATATTTTTCACCTTACTCGTGTAAGAAATTATAATAAGCCCTAGTATCACTCCACAGGATATTATTATTCCATACCACATTAAATCTATCCCAAATATATTAAACGCTACTGGATTCAAATCTTCACCATCTACGCATTACCTAGATGATTTCCTCCCTTCTGTAATTAAGTTTATATATTATATTAATATTAATATATGAATTTCCCATGAATAACATTAATATTAAAGGCTTAAGAATTCTAAGATACCTTTTTATTTACTACGCTTTTCCAAATCATTATATAACTTTTTAAACATATTAAAATTCTCGCTCCTTAAAATTAATTATACTACTTCGCTTACACCTCTAACTATTATCTCATAATAATATGTTTAAATCCAAGGATTATTGGTAAAATATTCATCCCTAAGTTATAATTAAATAAATACACTTTAGAATGGAGGATTCTTTTGAATAAAGAAAATGACTTTTTAAATATTTACTTATCATTACCAGAAGTAAAACTTATGAGAAAACATATTTTGACTACTATCTTTTTCACAAACTTGTTTTTATATTTCGGCTTAGACACTCTTTATCAAGTGATTCTTAGACTCAGGTGGAGTTTGCTTATAAGGAATACATCTCTCCATCTGAGTCTTAGAAGAACTTATCCAGGGGCGTAATACCCGTCATCCCCCACCTTTAAGAGGATAGGGGTGTTACGGATGGTAGCCATCGGATAAAAGTATACTCTTTATTCCTATGCCACATAATATTAAAGTTATTATGTGCTATATCATTTTTATTTTTGATATAATTTCTTTGATATTCATAGTACTTATTAAAAAACTTGATTTTTTACTCCACTTATATACCGCAATTTCATATTCAACAATTTCCATACTTTTTCTCTATGTGTCAATGAACGCCTTTTATTATGAATTCAATAATCCAATTAACATTATTGTTATGATTGCAAGTTTAATGATATATATTCTTTGTATATATTTACTTTTCAAAAGTATTAAAAACAAAATAAAAAACAATATTGTTAGAAAACCCTTAAATAAGGCCTTTGTACGTTCAATAATTTCTTCATTTGTTATATTTGGAACGTATTCATCAAAAAATATTGATAATAGTTTATTTGATGCATGTTCATACTTAATATTTTCTTGCTGTTGTGCAGCTTTCAGTCCTGGGTTTCATCAATTCTACCTTAGACTTAAGTATATAAAATTAAATAAAGAAGACATCATAATAACATGAGTTGTATTTCCACAAGAGAACATATTACTTTAAGTACCCCTCAACTTCTTTATCAAAGTCTGATATATATTGTGTATCTTGCTTTATTTAGATGTTTAAAACCATTATAAGTTAAAGGAGATGAATAAAATTAATAATAAGTGTTTAAGAATTCTAAAACAGATTAGTATAACTCAGTTATTAAGTATTGTTTTTGCTATTATTGGGGAATTATATCTACGGTTATTAATAAATCATGACTGGCTGTTTACTAATATTATACTATTAAGTGTAGGGATTATTTTTTTAACAATACTATATACAAGCCTAATTTACTTCTTTTTAGAAGGTAAATGGATCAATATAGCCTTAATTTTTATTCCTTATATAATATACTTCTTTATAGTTTCAATTAAAAGTACTCATTTTTTTCCTATGCACACTGACCCAAATGATTATGGAGTCGGGATCCTTGGGTTATTTATAATGTTTTGTCAATGCATGAGCGTATTAATATCAAGTATAGTTGGCACACATTTAAACAAAGAAAGATGTAAACTAAAACAAAGGTAGTGTTAACACTATCCATTACTAATAGGGGGTATTCATATGGACATAAAATATTCTCTTTTAAGAGAAGAATATCTAAATTCTAAATCAGAATATACTTCAGGCTCTGAAAATTTTAAAAAACGTACTTTAGTAAATAGGTATATAGTTCTTATTGCAATCTTTTCACCATTTATTTTCCTTGGATTGAAAGAAGGAATCTTTACATTTCTTATATTATATATAGTGTCAACTACATTAGATCCGATATTAACCAGAAAAATTCTTTCTTATGGACTAGAAGATGAAGTAAATGAATTCTTATTGTCTATAAATGAAGTTGGACTATCAATTATTGCCACTAACTATGATATAATTTTGTATTGGTCACTATTTGATAAGATAGTTGAATCTGGCAAATATCTTCATATATATAATTCAAAGGAAATTATATCAATACCTAAAATAGCATTTGAAAATGAAGATAATAAAAATGCCTTTATAAATGAATTTAATAAACATTTGTCAAAATGAGAAGAATCTATCTCTTTCTCTTTACTTAAAAAATAAGTTTAAATGCAACCAATAAATTCATAAGGAGGGTTATAATGAAATTAAAATATTCCCTTACAAAAGAAGAATTTATAGATGGTCAGGTGGATAACATTTATAATTCTTTTGATTACTTTTTACTCAGAACCTATTGTATTTTTATAGGTATTCCCATCTTTACTTTAGGTTCAATACTTTTAAAATTTAGTCTTATGAGTATAATACTTGGGAGTGTGTGGTTATTCATTATATTGGAATACATCATTAAAAGAAAACTTTTAAGGTATATATTAAGAAAAAAAATTAGCAACATCGCTCCAAATAAGAATATTACATTTTCTTGGGATTTTACTGAAGAAATTATTTATATACATCAAAATGAAAATAAACTAAGTTTTCAATGGTCACATATTATAAAAATAGTTGATACTAAAAAATATATACAAATTTTCACTCCTATAAATGAAAAAATCTTTATTTCTAAATGTAGGGCTTTTAATGACGATAATGACTTAGAAAATTTTTATTCCATATTAAAAGAAAATATTCAAGGGGGAAAATTTAATAATTATAAATATGCTAGAAAACCTTCAAATGTTTTTAAAGAACTTAAATCTAGAACTAAAAATTTGAAAAAATAATAGATTAATTTTATATAAAAGGAGATCTTATCTAATGAAATTAGAATATACATTTTCTAAAAAGGAGTTTATTGATGGGAAATTAGATAACAAATATAATTCAAGTTTATTTATATTTATAAAAACAGGATATATTTATATACTTCCCTGTGCCTTTATGTTTTATTTTTTTAAAATACTTGATATAAATAATATTTTTATATCTTTAATAGGTTATACTTCTATTATCCTATTAGCTAAGTTTATGTATAAAAATAACAAATCTAGAATCGTTAACAGTGTGAAAAACTACGATAATAAACATATTCAAATTTCTTGGGACTTAACCAAAGATGGAATATTCATAAATGAAGACAATATTGATATTTACCTTCCATGGAACCTTGTTAGTAATATCGTTGAAAATTATTATTATATACATCTTTATAATAACAGGGATATACAAATATTTATTCCTAAACGTATTTTTAGAACTAATGATGAACTTATTTATTTTAAGTCTATATTAAAAGACAATGTTAATAAAAGCCTATTAAACTCAAAGATCTTTTCATAAGCTATTGAGTTATTTGCTAGTAGTTAAACTTATAGGTTTAACTACTAGCTTTTACTTTAATGTAACCTATCTATGTGCGAAGTAAAATAAATCTAATATCATTTAATCATAATTACTAGTTAAATGTTTAAGTTCTATTCTTATCAAATTTATCTTCAAAGTACATAATAGACTGGATACCTTATATAGGATTAGATTGATCTTCTTTAAAAACAGCTATAACTTTAGTTAGAATTAAAACCAACAGCCCAACCGTAATTCCACCAGCGGCAACAACAGCCCCAGACTTCATTGCAACTACGCCTAAAATAATTACCATTGTCATAAAAAGCACAGGTTCAGCTGATACTGCAAGGCTTTTCAATATTTCATGAGGTTTTTCATCATCAAAACCTACGGTTAAATTAATATATAGTTTTATTCCTTTATTTTCAAATTCCGGTTCCTGAATTTCTTTCGCAACTTCAATTTCTATAGTATTCTCTATTAAGTTAACCCCAAACTTAATAGTTCCATCAGTAATTGAAAGAGCTACATAACTAAGAATGCCTTCTGCAATACTTGAAATATCTCCAATACTCTTACTTATCATATCAATAGCAGAAAGTTTAGTTGTTATACTTAGCATGCTCTGCATAAATTCTATATTCTCTATCTTCCCATTACTTACAGTTATAGTTGTTTCACCTGATCCTATTTGAGCTTGAATTCCGAATTCATACTTAAGATAAACAGGTCCAGCATGTATATAGAATTCTTTATTTAATTTAAACTCATCTCTTTCTATCTTAAAAGGTGCCATAATATTTAGTGCTTCATTAGTCAACTTTTCGTAATTAGATGGTGTTAGCAACAACATTCCTAACTTATCAAAATAATACGCTTCGTTAGCTATTATAGTTTCCCCTATAGCCATATGTCCTGAGCTATTAAAATAATATCCATTTCCGTCCAATGTCAACCAACCGATCTTCATAGATCCATTAATATTTAAATAGTATCTTTTACCTTCTAATTGCTTCCACCCTGTGGCCATAACTCCACTTGATTCTAAGTAATACCATGAACCATTTATGCTATTCCAACCTGTAGCCATAACACCATTTGATTGTAAGTAATACCATGATCCATTTATACTTTTCCAGCCTGTAACCATTAAACCATTTTCATAGTAATACCAGCTATCTCCTTTTTGAATCCATTCACTAGAAGATCCTGAATTATTTTTCAAAACATTTATTATACCATTGAATGTTTTACCTATATAGTTACCAGTAATCACATCACTATAACTATGAGTTGAAGTTGGGTACTCTATTAGTACTGCTTTAGTATTTTTCAAAGTAGAAGCCCAACTTGAAAAGAATCCTGAACTATATCCATTATTATGTCCAAATCCAAATTGATTCCCAAAGTATCTTCCAACTTCAGCATTACCTTGAGTAAAGTTCATCCAACCATGAAAATCTAAAACTATCATTTCAGTAGAAGATGAATTTATTTTTTCTAAGTAACCTTTTATAGCTTTAGCCTCTGGAGCACCAAATGAATTTGCTCCAGTGTAATTTCTAGAACTATACTGTAGCGTAAAATTATAAGGAAAACATCTATTCATATCAATTCTACTAGTTATAAGCACATCTACCTGGTCCATCCTTAGTTCCTCTAACAATAACTCCATCTGGATTCATACATTGAGCAATATATACAGTCCATCCGTGAAGTCCATTATCTTGTGACTTATAATTTCGTAATCTAGTTATTAATGAGTTTGCTATCTTAATTAAAGCAACTCCATCATTATCCCTGTTATCTTCCCAGCCGTGTAGCGCAAAACCAGCAAATAACACCTTACTACCATTTCCTATTTTACAAACGTTTAACGAGCGTCCCTTTCCACTAATTCCATAGGGTTCTTTAATTGCTTCAATGTGTGAAATGGTTGGAATTTCAATGTTAGAATCAGTAAATCCAGATCCCCCTTCATATTTAACATATCCTGATTTAGTATTTGATCCTTTACCTGTATTATAAACCACGTGAGTCATACCATCTTTTTTATACAAAGGAGTAGCTTTTTCATATGGATCTTGCAATAAAAATAAAATTAAAATATTGCACTGGGAGCACTCTGGATTTTGGTTATATTATAAGCGCCTTGAAAAAAGTAGATTTAAATGTCCCACAAATGAAAATCAAGTTAAAAGTGTTACTGCAAGAGAATTAAGGTGACTTTTTAACCCAGGATATGGTATAATTTATGTATAGTTAATATAGAGAATAAAAGTAAAAACCAAACTGAATATATTAATAACTTAGAGGAAACTTGTAAATCACAATAAGCTCATATTAAAATACTAGAAAATAAGATAGGCTAGATGATGGAGCAGATAACTCTATCAAAGCATGTGCGTTTTGGAGCTTCAAGTGAAAAAAGTGAGTATGATCAGCTATCCTTATTTGATGAAGCTGGAAATGAGTCTAATGAACGTGTTGCCGAACCTGAGTTAGAGGAAATTAAGTATAAGAGAAAAAAAGGCTGAAACGCTATCAAATCTACCTTATCTTCCACAGGATGGACAGTTATGCACTGAATGCAGTGAGCATATGCATATCATGGGTAAAAATATAAGAAAATAATTAAAAATAATCCCTGCATAAGTAAAAGTCATAGAGCATGTACACAATATGTATATTCATGCCATGACTGTGAAAAATATAGCGACGGAACTCCTATTTTTAAATCAGAAGTATCAGAGCCTGTTATTAACAGGAAGTATAGCATTTCCATCAGCGGTAGCATATATTATGTCTCAAAAGTATGTTAATGCAATGCCTTTGTATCGCCAAGAAAAAGAGTTTGAAAGACTAGGAATAGAGAAGCTATCCATGCAGACGAAACCGTGCTGAAAGGAGTATTGAGCCTTTTGTTACAGTAATAAAAAACTTTTTATTTTCTGACACAGTACGTGGAGCTAAATCAAGTGCAATAATATAGCATTATTGAAATAGCTAAAGAAAATGGGCTAATCCCTATGAAATATCTCACTTATCTATTTGAAGAAATGCCAAATCTTGATTTATTGGAATTACCTTTACCATGTGGAAACCTTCCCAAAGGCTGTTAATGTGACTAGTTATTAACCGCTTACATTTAAAGGTAATCAGTATTAACAGCCTTTAATAAGTTTCCGTGAAGGCTCAATTAAAAATAAGGGGGAATTATTATTAAAAAAGTCGCTTATGGAGTCAGTATAATAACTTCATTCTGTTATGGATTTATTATACTACTTGTATTAGATATGGTTAATCGTAAAGTTAATTTCACACCAATATTTAGGTATCCTAGTAATAAAGGAATTATAACTGGGTTAATTTCATTTATAATTTACATATTATTGATGTTTAGTCTTTGTTTTATATCAAAAACAAAGACTAAACAAGAGATTAAAAGGTTTATTATTATTAATATAATAACAATTTTTATAGGATTACTATTATTTTGGGCTGCTGGATCAATGTTTTTTATTGATACACCAAATTACGCTTAATAAAAATAGTAAATAATAGTTAGTATAATCCTTAAACCGTATACTTTTCATGTAAATTTATATTTATTACTATAGATTACTTATTAAATAAGAAAGATGCTACATAATTCGTAACATCTTTTCTATAATAATACAATATTAACATTTACATGCTTCAAAATAAAATTATTGAGATATTAACTAGGGTGAAATTTTTGATAATATTATTTAATTTTAGCTACTATGAAAGCATCGTCTACAAAAAAATCTTTGTCAGTAAGTTTTTCATTTATTCTATCATTTGAATGTGCAGAGAAATATATTATATTATCATGTATTTTAGTGATAACAACTATATGATGAAATTTCTCTTTATCATTAGATAAATACATAAGATCTCCAACTTGTATACCAAATTTCTGAACAGCTTCTTTCATTTCCCTTTCAGAAGTTAATGTTATTAAATCACCATTAATATAACCTTTACTCTTTAAATAATCAAACTGTTCTTTAGGTCTAACCCAACTACCAGAAAAATTTGCTACCTTTAGAATTGCCATACCACTTGGTATCAAATCCCACTTAAAATACCAATCATTTGTTTGCTTCACTCCACCAGCGAAAAGGACTTGAGATATAAAATTTGCGCAATCTGATCCGGAAGTATGTCCTTGTAGATACCAAGAATAATTATCGAATCTTTCAAAATCTTTATTATGCTTTCTAGTATGCGTCTCCCAGTCAGCCCAAGAAGGCCAATTTTCCGGATAATCATGTTGTCTACCAGGTGAACTATATTCCGGATTAGTAGCATATTCAATTGCGGAAGTTCTATTGTATTTTCCATCTATATATAAATTGTAATTTGGAGGATTTACTTCTGAACCAGTAGATCCACCACCAGGATTATTTGAAAGTATTCCATTTACTGCATTTATTATTTTTTGTGAGTAACCTCCATTTATAACATCACTATGGCTATGTGTATTCTTTGGCAATTCTATTAATGCAGCATCTGCACCTATTGATTTAGCCCATGCAATTAAGAACCCTTTATCTTCTCCATATCCACTTCTTTGCTCAAATCCAAATTGATTTCTAAAGTACTGTCCTATTTCTGGATTACCTATGGCTGCTCCTTCCCATCCGTGTAAGTCTATAACAACCATTTTCCCTGAAGTTTTATTTTTAATACCTTGTATAAATTCACTTAATTTTTTAGACTCATTAACACTAAGAGGTTTATCTCCAGTCCAATTTCTTGAAGTACCGTGTGGAGTAAACCCTATAGGAAAGTCTCTATTTATGTCTACTCCCCCTACTATAGTACATCTACCTGGGCCATAATTAGTATATCCTTCAGCTAGTCCATCTGGATTTGCTGCTGGTATTACATATACTGACCATCCTTTTGTTCCATTACTTGCAAGTGATCTAATTAAGTCATTTCCTATATTAACTAATTCAAGTCCATCTTTAGGGAAGTTATCCTCAAATCCATGAACTTCACATACCATTACTAATGAATTGTTTCCATTTCCTATTTTATAAGCAGTAAGGTCTCTTTCTTTACCACTCTTCCCGTATGATATTGTGGATACACCTGATGTTGATGGTTTAGGTATGGTTATTTTTGTTACTGAACCCCCTTCATATTTAACATATCCTGATTTAGTATTTGGGCCTTTATCTGTGTTATAAACTACATGTGTCATTCCATTTTTCTTATATAGTGGTGTTGCTGACTCATAAGGACTTAATGATCCAAGTTGTCCACCATTTTCATCATAAACTATTTCTGTGGTTGAACCGTTAGCCCATGCATTAGCATCATTATACTTAATTACAGAAGGTGTATTATTAACATACCCTTGTCTCACTCCAGCTGATGTTGGATATTGAACTAATGCTAATTGATGACTATAACCAACATCTAACACCGTTATACTATCACCATCATCAACTTGCCTACCTGATACCATATTTTTGTTTGCATCTCTTAAGTATAAGAAGTCCCCTTGTAGCTTAGCATTATTAGGATAGGTAAATCCTCCTGGTACTAATTCACCTGGATTTACATTTGGATAATATTTCCCCATTTTTAAAACCTCCATTAATCTTTTATTTTTTAAATTAAAAATCAAGCTTGAATTTAATCTACACCTATAAAAGAGAATGAAATCTTAAATATGTAAAGGTTAGATGAAAATATATATTAAAATACTTTTATTTTTAGATTTATAGCTTCAATAATAAGTCTTTTATTAAAGCTAATTGAATAATTTTGTACAATAAAAAGAGAGAAAAAGCTTTTGCCTTTTCTCTCTTTTTGAGTATTATCTTTACTGATGGTTTAAATACTTATTTTCTTACCTATAGTCTCTCCCATAACAACCTTTGTTTCGTAACCTAATGATGTTTCACGCAATATATCTTCATCTATCTTTACAGTGTTAGGCTTAATAAACATAATTGTAGTAGAGCCTCCAAACTTAAAGTATCCCTTTTCATCACCTTTTTTAACAACATGGTTTGGGTCATAAGTTTGTGCTATTGTTCCAACGCAGGTAGCTCCTACTTCAACTAGTATTACATCACCAAAGTTTTCTGATTTAAATAAGCTCCATTCTCTTTTATTTTGACAATAAAGCTTAGGTATCTTTTCTAAGGCTATAGGATTTACAGAGTAGTAATCTCCATTTACCTTTTTACTATCACTACATATTCCTGAGTCAATAAAGTGAAATCGATGATAGTCTGTAGGACACAGTCTTAATACCAAACACAGTCCCCCATTATACTTATCTGCAATGGCTTTATCTCCTATAAGCTCATGTAAGCTATAGGTTAATCCTTTTACCTGCACAAGGTTATCCATATCTATGTTGTCATAAGCAAATAATCTACCATCTCCAGGAGAAATTAGCATATTACTATTTTCATCTATAGGTCTAGCCTCTTTTTTTAATCTACGTATAAAAAAGTCATTAAAGTTATTAAAGTCTTCTTGACCCTTTTCACATAAATTCATATCTATATTAAATTCTTTTATGAAACTATTTATCTTTTTCTTACTTAAAGAGCTATCACAGTAGCCTCCATAAACTTTAGAAAATAGTTTCTTTTTTATAAACATCTCAAGTAAAGTGAGTCCAACTGGAGAAGAGTAGTTCCACTTTAAATACTTATCCCCTGCCACCTTTTCCACTTCATATTCCTTTGAATTACGATTATAATATTTTATCATTTCATCTCTCCATTTTATTAAACTATTATATTTCAAAAAATTATACAATAACATTTCATAATAATATTATTGATTCTATAATACATATTATACTTTAAAATAAGGAAAATAAGAAGGCAAGACTATATAACTGAAAATTCAATTACATTATATTTAAATTGGTTGTTTATTGTTGTTGGATGATATATTATAGGTAGTAAATACTCATATAGACTTGGAGTGATGGATTTGAATAAAACTAAAAATATAATTTCTAAAGCTGCCGTTGATACCTTTTCTAAAAAGGGCTATGAAGGAGCTACAATGGAAGATATTGCTCTTACTGGAGGCCTAGCAAAGGGAACACTATACTATCATTTTAAGAGCAAGGAAGAAATATTTAATTATATAATAAAAGTTGGTATGGACATAATAAAAGAAGATATCATAGAAGAGACGGAAAAGGAAAGTAATCCCATATTAAAATTAAGAGCTCTTTGTAAGATACAACTTCAATCTGTCTATAAATACAAAGACTTCTTCAAAGTCGTTATGAGTCAACTTTGGGGTCAAGAAATAAGGCAGGTAGAAATCAGGGATTCATTAAGTGATTATATATCTATCTTAGAGGGGTACTTAAAAGAAGCTATAGATAATGGAATTCTAAAAAAAGGAAATCCTGCTTTTATGGCTCACCTATTCTTAGGGGTTTTAATGTCTGCCTCTATATATGAATTATTAAATGCAGAGGATCCCGACATAGAAGAACTGTTAGATAGCTTAATGAACTATATTTTAAGAGGTATTGAAATATAAAGTTACTTTTACCTTAATTAAACTCATATATTTATCCCATGGCTACCATCCGTAATACCCCTCTCCTCTTCAAGGTGGGGGATGATGGCTACTACGCCCCTGAGTAATTTCTTCTAAGACTTTGGTTGAGAGACGTATTTCCTTATAAGCAAACTCCACCTGAGTCTAAGAATCACTTGATAACAAAGCTTTTGTATAGCTTAAATAGATTACTTACTTTAGTAGGAGTAGAATCACTCCTACTAAAATCAAATTTAATTTCTAAAAACAATATATATTACTCCTCCACACTTCTAAGATTCTCCAAAGGGTCTTTCCGTATCCTTAGTATGGAATACTCCACAAACAGTACACATACCTTACATCATTCCTGATTTTAAAATAGATATTAATAACCAAAGCCCAGATATTCCAGCAACTATAAATCCAATAACACCAATGAGTGAAACATCATATACCTTAGGTCCTATATTAGAATTTAATACTAAGGACGAAGCAACAATCATAGCGGATACTACAAGTCCAAACACCATCCTATTAACCATTCTATTTAATTCATTTAAAGGTTTATCTAAATTTTTAAGTTCTAGTTTAATTTTAGTTCTTCCACTTAATATATTATCTGAAACCTCTATTAATTTTGTTGGAACCTTAACACTATTTTTTAAAAATATATGTGTATTTAAAAGAACTTCATCTAAATCTATGTCTTTATTTAAGTTATGTGACTTTACATAAGGTATAGCAATATCTAAAACCTTAATCTCAGGGGATATTTGAGCTATAACCCCTTCTAATATTATAAATGTCCTTATAACAAGGGTTAGCTCTTTTGGTAGCTTAATGTTATTGCGTCTAGCAACATCAAATACTTCTTGGAGCATATAAGACATATTTATATTTTCAAATGATGTATTTAAATAATTAGCAAAGAGGTAATCAATATCTTCATAAAGTTGGTTTCTGTCTACAAATCCATCTTTTATTCCTATAGACATGAATACAGATATGAGTTTATTTATATCTTCATATGCAACAGCTACTACAGCATCATTTAACGAGTCTCTTAAGGTTTTGTTTAAATTACCGATTATACCAAAGTCTATAAAACATATCTTTCCATCTCTGATTAAAAGATTCCCCGGATGAGGATCTGCATGAAAAAAACCATCTTCGAAAATATTTTTAAGAAAACTCAAAGCTAGTTTCTTTGATATATCAGGTAAATCATATCCTTGTTCTAAAAGCCCTTTTTTATCATCAATTTTATACCCCTTAATTTTTTCTAATGTAAGTACAGTTTTTCCACTATATTCACTTATTACAAAGGGTGCATAGATACATGCAACTGATTTATTAATCTTCCTAAATTTTTCTATATTTTCTGCTTCTATATTAAAGTCTAGTTCAAGCCTTGTAGAATCAAGAAGTTCATTTAAAGCTTCACTAGGATCTATTAATGTATCTTTAAATTTAGCCTTAGTAAGATTAAATATCCTAGATAATATAGAAATATCCGTCTCCATCTTATCTGATATCTCAGGTCTTTGTACCTTTACTATAACTTCTCTCCCATCCTTTAGTGTCGCTTCATGTACTTGTGCTACCGAAGCTGAGGCTAAGGGTATCTCGTTAAATTTAAGGAATAGCTCCTCAATTGATTTACCAAATTCGCTCTTTATAACCTTATTTATATCTTTAAACTTTTCGGGTAAAACATTATCTTGGAGCTTTGATAATTCCTTTATATATTCAGCAGGCAAAATATCTGGTCTAGTGCTTAAGATTTGTCCAAGCTTTATAAATGTTGGTCCAAGATCTTCACAAGCTAATCTTAAATTTTCAGGTGAATTATCTTGTCTTTTTATTTTATTATCAACTAGAAAGCCAAATCCATAAAAAGCAGAAACTTTTACTATTTCTTTTAAACGTTTAGCGGAATTCTTAGCCATTTTAGCCCTCTCTTTACTTAAAACCACCATTAATTATATGTGTCTTAAAGTTTTTACTCTTGTTTGTTTTCTAAAAGGCTTATTTTAGCTTCTAATTTTAGCATCTTTTCTTTAACTTCATTTAAATCTTCTTGATGTGCTAAATTTAGCTCTTCAATTATACAAACTACATCCTTTTTATTTAAAGGTTTTACACTATCAACTTTTGAAACTAACTTTTCTCCTGAACTTTGCATATCTCTTTTTAATTCTTCATTTAATTCTTTACCTTCTTCCGTACTTAACTTTCCCTTTTCAACCATATCCTCAATAATCTTTGAAGACTTTTCATAAGTATAAGCAACAGAACCTACTCCTGCAAGAAATACCTTTTTTAATTCATCTAACATAATTACACCTCCAAATTTATTTTTATATTCTCTAGTAGTATATGCTTATATAAATTATACTATAAGGATTGCCCCTATTAAAGGCTTTAATAAATCTTTAACATAACTTATATATTTAAAGATATAATGATTTTAAAGTCATTGAATTATATGCTAAAATATATAAGTAATATAGTAACTACTTATATATAAGTATGCCTTTAAATAAAATAATTAAACATAATGTTTAAGTTGAGAGAAGGTTTTATATTGGCCGGGAGTATTATAAAAATACGTGGAATAATGAATGGACTTAGCGATACAGAAAAAAAGGTAGCTAATTTTATACTAGAATATCCTTCAGAGATTTCTGATTTATCTATAGGTAACATGTCTAAAAGATGTGGAGCTAGCGAGGCTACTATAGTAAGATTTTGTAGAGCGGTTGGTTATAGTGGATTCAAAGACTTTAAAATTGATATAACTCGTGATATGGCTTATCTTGAGGTAAACAGTAAAGATGACAAATATGCAGATATAGAAAATGGTGATGATATAGATGTTATTATAAAAAACATAAGTAATAATAATAAAAAAGCTATAGATAATACCAGTAAAATAATATCTACAAAAAGCATAAAAGAAGCAATCGAAGCGCTAGATAATTCAAAGCGAATAGAGTTTTTTGGAGTAGGAGCTTCCTATGTGATAGCCTTAGATGCCTTCCAAAAGTTTTGTAGGATAAATAAATTAGCTACAGCTCATGCTGATACGCATATTCAAACTATTTCAGCTGCCAATCTTACTAAAGGTGATGTTGCAGTTGCAATATCATATTCTGGGGAAACTAAGGATGTTTACCATGCCATAAATATAGCAAGAAGTACAGGTGCAACAACTATTAGTATAACTAAATATGGCTCTAGTTCTATAAGTGATATATGCGATATTAATTTATATGTATCATCTCCAGAAATAAATATAAGAAGTGGGGCAACCTCTTCTAGAATAGCACAGCTTAATGTAATAGATATATTATTTGCCGGAGTCGCAAGTAAGCGATTTAATGAAACTCAAAACTATCTAGAAAAAACAAGAGTGGCTATAAAAGCTAAAAAGTTTAAATAACCATTCTCAATTTAATAAGGATAACTTGTCCTAATTATTAGAGCAAGTTATCCTTGAAATGTACATTATTTAAATATTTGATTTACTTTTCATCTTTTTCTTTGACTTCAAAATTACAAGGTTCTCCCTCACAATTTGGGACCACTTCATCATTAGCTCCCACAAATACTTTTGAATTTGGTGAGGACTTTACCTCTTTTGATTCTTTATCCTTATTAATAGGAGTAGTATTTGTTTTTTCTTCATTATTACACATCTAAATCACTCCTTACAAAATATTCTGTAAACTCTATACTCATATTATATCACAATCTTAAACTTTAATAATAAATATCCGTAAAAAGTGTATTAAGTTTTCATGAATTAATGAATTTAAATTTATTTGCTTAGTTATAATTGACATAATACAATTTATATAATAAAATGTTAGGGTGATACAATAACATATGCTCTCATAGTTTAATGGATATAACGATCCCCTCCTAAGGGATAAATACAGGTTCGATTCCTGTTGGGAGTACCAAAAAGATTAGAATTTTAATTTATTAAATTTCTAATCTTTTTTTATTTACCTACAACTTTCTAAATCTTTACTTTAAAGTATGATTCCTTAGATATACCAAGATAGAACTAGATATAATATAAAATATTAACCTAAATCTTATATTTGAGCTATTTAAAAGATAATGCCTTGAAATAGTATGTAATTTGTGTTAATACATTAGTGCTAAATGTGATATAATAAGATAGATTTATTTAATTTTATGACATTTCAGAAAAGTATTAGAAGTATAAATTATATATAACTATTCTAATCTCATCTATGTATCCAAAGACATATTAAATGGATATAAGATATCACAAAATTATTTATTATATAAAAATTAATTATTATAGGAGAGTGGTACTTTTGGACCCTAGCACGTGGCATTTAATTTTATTAACTGTGCTTTTATTATTATCAGCATTTTTCTCAGCTTCAGAAACGGCTCTTATGAGTTTTAGTAAGATAAGAGTAAAACACCTTGTAGAAGAAGGTGTAAAGGGAGCTGACAAAATAGAAAAACTTATAGCAAGCCCTAATAAACTATTAGGAAGCATTTTAGTAGGTAATAACGTAGCAAATATAGCAGCTTCTGCTCTAGCAACCTCAATTGCATTAAAAGCATTTGGACAAAAAGGTGTAGGAATAGCAACTATTGCTATGACCGTATTAGTTCTTATATTTGCAGAAATAACCCCTAAATCCTTAGCTGCTCAAAATTCAGAAAAGGTTTCTTTTAAGGTTTATAAGCCTATAAGTTTTATTATAATAATACTCAGACCTATAGTAACTGTATTTACATTTATATCTTCAGGGATTATAAAGCTATTAGGTGGAAACCCTGATAAAACTCAACCCTTCATAACAGAAGAAGAATTAAAAACTTTAGTAGATGTTGGTGAGGAAGAGGGAGTTCTTGAAGTTGGAGAAAAAGAGATGATATACAATGTTTTCGAATTTGGAGATCTTCAGGCAAAGGATGTAATGGTTCAAAGAGTAGATGTTGTATCTATAAGCACTGAATCTACTTATGACGAGATCCTTGAAGTCTTGAAAAGAGAACAATTCTCTAGGATACCTGTATACAGAGAATCTATCGATGATATCGTAGGTGTGTTATACATAAAAGACTTGCTTTTAAAAGAAAAAGAGGAAGAGTTTAACGTTGAAGACTACATGAGAGAGCCTAATTACACCTATGAGTTTAGAAGGATTACAGATCTTTTTACTGATATGAAAAAGGACAGAAATCATATGTATATCGTGCTTGATGAATACGGTGGTACAGTAGGTATCGTAACCATTGAGGACTTAGTAGAAGAAATTGTTGGAGAGATTGAAGACGAATATGATGATGAAGATGATAAAGAGATTGATGTAATTAAAGAAGATGAGTATGTAGTATCTGGAAGTGCTAGGTTAGATGATCTTAATGACCTTATAGGCACATCCATGGAATCAGAAGAATTTGATTCTATAGGAGGCTTTATAATAGGTCAGCTTGGAAGATTCCCAGATAGAGGAGAAAACATACAATTTGATACAACTAAGTTTGTTATTGAAGAGTTAGATAAAAATAGAATAAAAAAGGTACGTATATTTACGTAACTTATACAAATTACCCTGTGTAGACCACAGGGATTTATTTTTTATCTTATTTCATAAATCAATATAATTTATAAGCTTTAAATTTTACAAATTAGTAAACAAAGTGATAATAGTAGTTTACAATTCATTATTAAATTGAAAATAATGTTACAATTAAAATAATATAATTGAGGAGAGGTGGATTTTAATGACTTGTGTAAAAAAGGTTTTGAGTTTTATTCATGATGACTTTGAAGATTTAGAATTATGGTATCCTATTCTAAGGTTAAGAGAAGAAGGAATTGAAGTGGTTATAGCTGGTGAAGAAGCTAACAAAAAATACACTGGTAAACATGGAGTCCCTGCTATCTCTGACTGTTCATTTAAAGATATAAATGTAGATGAATTTCATGGTTTACTTATCCCCGGGGGATGGGCACCAGATAAAATAAGAGTATGTGATGATGCACTTAGTATAGTTAAGCATATGAGCGAAAGTCAAAAGGTTATAGGTCAAATATGCCATGCTGGGTGGGTTACAATTTCTGCCGACATCCTAAATGGATACAAAGTAACAAGTACACCTAATATAAAAGACGACATGGAAAATGCAGGTGCAATATGGAGTGATGAAATGGTAGTTGTGGATAGAAACTTAGTATCCAGTAGAAAACCTAGCGATTTACCTCAATATATGAAATCCTATATTGAGACTTTACTTAAATAATGATAAATTATAATAAGAGTTTATAGGGGCATTCTTTGAATGCCCCTATGCTTTTGATAAACTGTTTCAAAATATCAAATTAAAAGTTTTGAATGTATAAATTTTTTATACTAATGTAAGGGGATCTTAAAATGGAATTTATAAATATAGCCTTAGAAGAGGCTAAAAAGGCTTTATCCATAGATGAAGTTCCAATAGGTGCAGTTATAGTAAAGGATGGCAAAATAATTGGAAGAGGCCATAATTTAAGAGAAACTATGAAGAACCCATTAGCCCATGCTGAAATCATTGCTATAAACGAGGCTTCTAAAACTCTTGGAAATTGGAGACTAAATGGATGTAGTATGTTTGTAACCTTAGAACCTTGTATAATGTGTGCTGGGGCTATTGTTCAATCAAGATTGTCAGAGCTTAATATAGGTACCTTTGACCCAAACCTTGGAGCTTGTGGCTCTGTTTTAAACTTAGTAAATAATCAATATATTAATTCTAATATAAAAGTAAATTGGCTTTATAATAATGAATGTAGTGAAATTTTAAAAGAGTTTTTTAAATCTCTAAGAAATAAATGATTGTTTAATTTATATTGATTTATATTTTTATATTTAGTATACTTTTAGGGTAGTATAAAAATACTTATTGTGGAGAGATGTCCGAGTTGGTTTAAGGTGCTTGTCTCGAAAACAAGTGTACACAAAATGTACCGGGGGTTCGAATCCCTTTCTCTCCACCAAAAAGAGGCTTGTAGCAATTGCTACAAGCTTCTTTTGTATAAGGTATTGAATAAACTCCACTTCTAGATACATCATAAAAATACTCTTCTTAAATCTATATTGCGAACTTCCAAAACCTTATAAATTAACTAGTTAAATAATATTCTATTTTTATATCTTTTCTTCAGAAAGAGCCTTCCATAAGGAAATACAGGCAAAAATCATTATAAATATAAATGGGAAGGCTGCGGCTACTGAAGCTGTCTGCAAGGATTTTAATCCTCCTGCAATTAATAAAGATGTAGCAAGTAATGATTGAACTAATCCCCACACTATCTTTTTTCTATTTGAGGGATTTAAATCACCCTTTGATGTTAGCATACCAAGTACAAAGGTAGCTGAATTTGCAGAGGTTACAAAAAATGTACCTAATAAGAATACTGCAATAAAAGATAGTATAACCCCTAATTTATAGTTACTCATTATTACAAAGAATGCTGTTTCTGGTGAAGCTGCAACAGTTTTTAAAGCATCCATAGACATAACGCCTTCGATACCTAAATTTATTCCCATAGTTCCAAATACTGAAAACCATACGAAGGAAGCTATGGATGGAGCAACTATGACTCCTAATACGAATTCCCTTATGGTTCTTCCTTTAGATATCCTAGCTATAAATGTACCAACAAAAGGAGCCCAAGCTATCCACCAAGCCCAATAAAATATTCTCCATCCGTTAAGCCAAGAATTATCGCCAAATGCTTCAATTTGAAGACTATCTTGAAAAAAGTTCCCTAGATAACCACCTAATCCGTTAGATAATGAATTTATAATCTTTACAGTAGGTCCTATTAAAAGTGCTAATATTAAAAGTCCAAAGGCTAAGTATAAGTTTACATCAGAAATGAGCTTTATTCCCTTTTCTATACCACTCACAGCTGACCAAATAAATATTATAGTTATTACTACAATTATAAGCACTTGAACTAACTGGGTTTCTGGTACTCCAAAAAGATATTTAAGTCCGCTATTTATTTGAAGCGTACCAAGTCCTAAGGAGGTTGCAACCCCTGCTACTGTAGCAAGTACTGCAAATATATCTATAGCTTTTCCTAAGGGTCCATTAACTCTCTTTTCCCCTATTAAAGGTTCAAATATGCTACTTATTAATCCTGGTTTATTCTTTCTAAATTGAAAATATGCTAGCGCTAATCCTATTATAGAATAATTAGCCCAAGGGTGAAATCCCCAATGCATAAAAGAAGCTCTCATTGCAAAGCTAGCTGCTTCCACGGAACCTGGCTCTAAGCCTTTTGGTGCTACGAAGTGTGATAAAGGTTCTGCTGTTCCCCAAAATACTAGTCCAATTCCCATGCCGGCTCCAAAGAGCATAGCAAACCATGATGCTGTACTATATTCTGGCTTTGAATCATCTGATCCAAGTTTTATATTCCCATATTTACTAAAGGCTAATACCATTGCAAATCCTACAAATATAAGCATAGATAATAAATATGCCCATCCAAAGTTATTAGTTAAGAAATTTAATAAATTGTCCGCTGACTTAGCAAAACTCTCTTTTGATATAATAGCCCATAAAACTACTATAAAGGTTATAATCAATGATATATAATAAACGGGTTGCCCTCTTTTCTTTGATCTCTCATTTGTACTGCTTTTCATTTATTCCACCTACCTAACTATAAATTAAGATATTTATAAGTAGAGTCCCATGGGTAAACATGGAACTCAATTTATAGGGAATTACTCTAAAACTTTACTCTAAAAACAGTTTGATCTTTAATATCAGTTGTAAGTGAATCTAATGCTACCCCTACTCTATGATATCTTAATTTCCATTGTTCTTCTTTTGTTGTAGCTGGATGTCCTAATGGATATGGTATTGATATAGTAGGAACTATTCTGTTTGCTCCTACAGTGGTAGCAACTGGAATTAAGTTACACATTTGAACTATTGTAAATCCTTCTTTTTCGAATTCTTTAACCATGGTTGCACCGCAACGCGTACAAGTTCCTCATGTGGAAACTAATATAATTCCATCCACGTTATCTTCTCTTAAGTAAGGAATCATTTCCTTTGCCATTCTCGCAGCTTCTGCTTGGGTGGTTCCTGTTCCTACTGTAGAATAAAAGTAATCATGAAGCTTACCTATCTTATTTTCTTTTTCATAAGCTCTTAGAGCATCAATTGGAACTATTACATCTGGATCAGCATCAGCAGCTGCAGGATCAAACCCCGCATGTATAGTTTTATATACTCCACCTTTTAAGTCATCTATTCCTTTAATATCATATCTACCCCATCTTGTTGCTGAAGCAGATTGTATTCTATCTGGATTATCTATTGGAACTATTCCACCTGTGTTTACAACTGCTATATTAGATTTACTTAGATCTTTTATAGCTGGAGCTATTGCAACTCTATCCATAACTGGAATCTTAAGCTCAGTTTCAAAAGGCTCATTGTTTAATTTTTTTACTAGCATTTCTACTACTCTATCAGAAGCAGGCTTTTGGTCTTCTCTAAAAACTTGATGTCTTATTCCTCTTTCGTAATAACCTTCTTTATCTGCGCCTAAAACTTCTTCGGAGTTAAGAAGCTTATTGCCAAGGCTTGCCATAGCTTTTATATCATTTCTCATTTTTGCTGCACTTTTTCCGCCCTTTAATATATACATGTCCTTTTTAAACATTTCAACTCCAGGATTTTCTTCATGCATAGAGCTTATTACAGGCACATTAAACTTTTCTTTTATAACCTTACATATGGTTCCACAAGCTGCTCCATATCTACCTGCTTGAAAAGCAGGACCTGCTATAAATATATCAAACTCTTTATCTTTTAAGAAGTCTAGTATTATATTTACCGCTTCTTCTGTATTTGATCCCATGAAATTATCACCACATATTATAGTGTGAGTAACCTGTGCATTTAGGTTTTTATTAAGTTCAATAGCAGGACCTACAAGGCCTTCTTTAATAACTGGCGAAAAGTCTGCTTTATCTTCTCCACCTATTTGTCCAAAAAATTGATTTATATAAAGAATTGCTTTCTTCATAGTATCCCCTCCTTAAAATTCTCTCATAGTTTTTGTAGACCAACCAACTACTTGGTCACCACAGAACATTGCATTGTTTTCCATAACTATAGATCCATCATCTCTCACAGAAGGTCCTATAATCTCATCATTAGCCCAACCTCCAGATAATCCATCTCTTCCAAGGGCTTCAAGTTCTCCAAGAACAGTTTCCATAGGAGGTAACTCTATAAGTTCTGAAACATTACCACAAGAAACTATGGCATCTAGCTTTTTATCTAAGGTTACGAGTGGTTGAGACTTACCATCTCTACCAGTACACTCATTAGTTATTCCAACAGTTTTTACCCCTGCATCCTCTAGAGCAACAATACAAGCTACAAAGTCTGCATCTGGATTTCCGTATCCTTCTTCTGCAACAATAGCGCCATCTGCACCTAAAGATTTTGCTATTTGAGCCACAAATAATGCGGATCTATCCTTTTGCTCTAAAGCAACATTTAAATTAGACATTATAACTCCTAAGAAGTTAATAGTTTTACCATGCTCTTTATATAATCTCTTTATTGTAGGATTGTTTTGAAAGTCATAAGTTGCCCACTTTGAAGAACAAGGCATAAAGCTACCTGATATAACCGCTCCATCTAAAATTTCATTTGGATGCATGTAGGTTGGGACCATATGGTTTGAATCCCATCCATAAACTAAATCATTATATGCTCCATCTTCCATTTGAGATTGTGCTTGCATTACAAAAACCATGGAAGGTAAACTTTGTACCTCTGTGCTTCTTTTAGATATAGGGTCCAATTCATAAGTTTCTATATCCTCAGGTTCTAGTTCTTTTACACATTCTGCTATATATTCTGCTAATTTATGTCCAGCCTTTCTCAAAGCTGTATTCTTCTTTTGCTGTTCTCTTTTCTCAAAATCTTCATCAGTATCTGCTACAAGAACTATATTTTTAAGCTGAGAGTAATAAGTATATTTAGCTCCCTCACCACTCATATCAATTAACCCATCTTGGAATCCACCCCAATGCTTTCCTACTACCAAAATGCTACAATCCTTTAAAGCATGAGTTCTACCATCTCCAGCCTTTGAAAGATCTCCTGTATATCCTGGAAACAAAGCATCACCATTTAATTTAACTCTAGGCTCAATGGCCTCCTTTACAGGACATAACCTAACCTTATCACCAGGTTTTACTATATAAATATCTGCCTTTGTTATATGCTCATCTTCCATTATAAAGTCTAAAGTCTCTTTTTTATTAATTGTTAATATTCCCTTTGAATAACCTGTCTTTTCCCCGAAAACGATTTCTCTAACGTGAAAATTACCTATTTCTAATTTCATTAAAGACTCTCCTCTCAAATAAGATTAATAATATAATATTATTTTTTTGTTTATTAAGATTTTTATTACACATGCTTTTAGAAATTTCTAAGAAACTTATAGGTTTATACATTTTTAAGATTAATCTGAGTTTTCTGAATGGTATAAATAAATTATATCATAATCATGATTACTGTGTAAACACGATTATGATATAAAACGCTAACTCTGTTATAGTTTTAACAAATCATAGCTATAGGATTTATCAATATCTATGTAAGTTACTATAATATATTTTAATATCATGTTTTCATTTATTTAAAATTTATTATTCGCCAATACTTTTAATTAATTTTACTCTTACCTTTAAAATACTTTAAATTTAAATACACTCAGCAATTACCTTAACTTATGTTATAATATTTTATGTGAACAATAATATACTTATATTGGAGATAATTATGGATAATAAAGAAGTTCAAAAGAAAAGAATGCTAAGCTATTTTTTAGAAGCTACAAATAAGATTATTGAAGAAGAAGGTATGTATGCTGTAACAATAAGAAAGGTTGCTAATTTAGCTGGTTACAATAGTGCAACCTTATATAATTATTTTGAAAACTTAAATCATCTTCTATTTTTTGCTTCTTTAAAATATTTAAAGGACTATGCAAAAGACCTTTACAGTTACACTAAAGATTCTAGAAACTCTTTAGAAACTTACCTTAATGTCTGGTTATGTTTTTCTTACCACTCTTATTTAAAACCTGAAATTTATAACTTAATATTTTTTAGTGAATTTTCTTCAGATACAGTAAATGAGTCTATTAACAGTTACTATTCAATATTTCCAGAAGAGCTTGGAGAAGAATCTAAAAAGTTTTTGCCTATGCTACTGGAGGATAATATATATATAAGAGATTATAAATTATTAAAATCTTCAGCTGAAGAAGGCTTTTTAAAAGAAGAAGATCTAAAGGATATTAATGAAATGAATGTTTTAATATATAGGGGTATGTTATCTAAGCTTTTAAGTAAGAACAACACCTATACAGTAGAGTTAGCCGTTGAAAAAACCATGAGATACATTAACAAAACCATGAAAGCTTACGGAGTAAGTTCTACGGACTTGAAAGATATTCATGCAAAACAATAGAAATTTATATAATAAAAAGAGAATCCTACATATAACATCACAAAAACCAGATAAAACGGGAAGTGGAATATATGCTAGAGAAATTATGAGTGAAGGGCATAATCATGGGTATGCTCAAGCTTTAATTTGTGGTATACAATTTGATGAAAATTTTAAACCTTCATTTATAGAAGATAAAAATTACTATCCTGTATACTTTAAAACAAAGTCACTACCTTTTTCTGTAGTGGGCATGAGTGATATCATGCCTTATGATTCTACAAGATATGATGAGATTGATGAAGCTAAATTAAGTGCCCTTAAATATGCCTTTAAAAAAGTTATAGACAAAGCTATAAAAGAGTTTCAACCTGAAATAATAATATGTCATCATTTATGGCTTTTAACTGCATTTATTAAAAATCTATATCCAAGCCTTCCAATGATGGTCATAAGTCATGGAAGTGATTTGAGACAATTAGAACTAAATCCTAGGTTTAAGCCGTACGTTATAGAAAATTGCAGAAAAATAGATAAGATATTAGCTTTAAATGAAGAAAACAAAAATTTAATAGCTAATATTTTGGGTATAAATGAAAAGAATATAGAAATTATAGGAAGTGGCTATAATAAAGACTTATTTTATACTAAAGAATATGTAGATAAATGCACATATACACATTTAAATAATTCAGCTATAGGTAATGGATGTTCAAAGAATAAAAGATTAGAAATAATTTATGCAGGTAAGATTAGTTTTTCTAAAGGACTTTCTTCACTTATATCATCACTTAATAATTTAAGTTTTAATAAGGATGAACTAAATATCACCTTAATTGGCGGTGGAACTGGACTTGATGCTATTGAGATAAAAAAACAAGCTGAGAAATGTAAGTATAATATAACTTTCACTGGAGCTATACCTCAAGAGAACCTTGCAAATTATTTTAGGAACTCTGATATTTTTGTTTTACCTTCCTTTTATGAAGGTTTACCCTTAGTTATTATCGAAGCATTGGCCTCTGGACTAAGAGTTGTTGTTAATGATCTACCAGGCATTAAATCCTGGATAGGGGAAAATATAAATAATAGTGGAGTTATAGAGTATGTACAAATGCCAAAGATGCTTAGCATTGATGCACCTTATGAATATGAATTATTTGAGTATGAAAAGAGATTAAGTAAAGCTATAGAAACTCAAATTTATAAAGTACTTAATCTTAATAAAATAGATGAAAAGATCTTAGATGAAATTAAAGAAATGAGCTGGGACAAGGTCTTTGAAAAATTAGAAAAAGTATTAATATGTGTTACCTCTTCCTAGGTATAGTATAATAAGAGTAAGAGAATATCATCTATTTCTAATCACAATCCATTATGATTACCTTTTGATGCTCTTCCAAGCCAAAAGTAAGAGAATATAAGTAGTATTATGGATATAGCTAAATACACTAGCTTCACTCTAATATTAAACCCCATCTTTTTGAAGTCCCAATAAAATCTATGAGCCAATATCCCATATTTTTGTGTTACTTTTCCTCTCCATAAATACTCTAAGACAAAATAAAGTGAAGTTACAACTATAATGGTTTTAGGGATATCCTTTATTAAAACAATGAAAAATATAGTTATACTAGTAACAAAAATAGTGGTTATAATAGAGCTCATTATTAAAAGCTCTAAGCGATATTGTATTTGGTTATTTTTATCTGTAATTTTATTGAAACAATAAATTATATTTATTAATGATATGGCATAGCATAGAGCATACTTACTTATTATGGTTATTACTTTCTTTACCACATAGTCATTGCTTTTACCTTTACTTGCAGAAAGACTAATATGACTCATGCTATTTTTAAAATCCAAACCTATAGTAAATATAATTAAAATCACATATATTATCAATAAATAAAAGTCACAAATTGAAAATAAGTTATTTACTGGTGAGTTGTGTCCAAAATTCATATGATTAAATTTAACTGATAATAGTAACATCCCATTAAGAACAGCTGTTAAAGCAAATAAAGCATTAAAAATGTTAAAGCTAAATATATTATTAATATGCTTTTTATAATAATTAAGCATTTTTTAAGGCCTCATCATATAGTGTGCAATGAATTATATAGGCATCTTGTAATGAGATATCTATAGCGGTGGCATTATACTTTAAATCTTCTTTTGAGATATACCTTACCTTTATATTGTCCCCACTAGGTATTGAACTAATTAATTTAGCTTGCTTTTTTAGGACTATAACATCATTTATAGGAAGGACACCTTCCCATAAGTATCCTTTTACTTCATTAATAAAATTATCTTTACTTCCTTTAAAAATTAGGCTGCCTTTATTTAATACCAATAAGTAATTACAATAATTCTCTATGTCCTCCACAATATGCGTAGTAACAAAAACTATTCTTCCACTAGACATAGCAGGAAATAAGTCTCTTATTATGTTTCTTTGCTCTGGGTCTAACCCAACAGTAGGTTCATCCATTATAATAATCTTTGGGTCACCAATTATTGCCTGGGCAAAGCCTAGCTTTTGTTTCATACCTCCTGAATACTCTTTAATCTTTTTATCTATATAATCTTGCATATCAAAATCTCTAATTATGTCTTCTATATGTGTGTTTTTTTCTTCCTTGTTATAATCTGTTTTAATAGTAGCTAAAATATCTAATAATTCTCTTCCTGTTAAAGATTCATAAACCATAAAATTTTGTGGCAAATAACCGAGATTACCCCTGATTTTATCTATACCCTTTTTATAGCTTGTACCATCAATACTAATATCTCCATCCTTAACTTTTAGTAATGTGGTTAGTAACTTCATAAGAGTGCTTTTCCCAGCACCATTAGCTCCAAGAACACCAATTAATCCATCAGTTACCTCAAAGTTAATATTGCTTAGTGCTTTAGTCTTTCTGTATTTATAAGATAAATTTTCTACAACTATTTTACTCACCTTTTTACCTCCCATACTGCAAAACTTCATCTGTATCGTGAATGCCAAATATAACTTGATCCTCATACAAATTATATAGAAGATATTCTTTATCTCTTTGAGGAGTTAAAATTAATCTTTTATAATCGTTTACTCCATCCCCCATTCTATTAACTGCATTCATAATCTTTTCACATTGAACATCGGTTTTTATTTCCTCAGCCTTTCCTACAAGTTCTATACCTTTATATAGGCGATTTGAAAGTAATATATTCTTAA
>NZ_PTIS01000021.1 GCF_002934235.1 Clostridium algidicarnis DSM 15099 | reverse complement strand
CCTTTTCTTCCCATGATATATACCTCTTACTTTCATTTATTTTTATATTATATCATGTCCGAATATTTATTGTATAGCTAATTATAACCCATCCATTCTTGATATTTTCCATTTGCAATCACCTCCAAGTAAGGTGCTTATATTGATTATAAGCACTTATTATCATTATGAGAAGTTTGTCGCTTTGCAATATAAGCACACCACAAATTGCATTGTGCAAAAATGTGGTGTGCATTGTCTTTATTCATTCGCCTTATTTGCCACGCACCCAGGCAAGGGGGATATTTCGAGCTGTCATTGGCTGACATCATAGCCCCACAATACCGATTAGCCCTGTCCCTTCAAGAGGCTACAAATATCGCAGGAACTCCCCCTCAAGTCTGTGGGAGGTCGTGAGAAAGTATCATTATCACTTATGTGTGTCATCGCACCAATCGAGCCACCGATTGGTCTAATGGTTGCATTTTATCGCTCTGGCTGTGCAATGCTCTGTTTTGACATTCATTAACTTACAAGAACATTACAGAACCCATCATGGCGATGCCCATTATGTTGCTTTGCTTTTCAGCCACATAAGATCTGTACTCAAAATACCGTATATTTAGTTGTCAAGGTACAATATTGTGTGAGGATATAAAGTACATCTCACTAATCAGGACAAAATTCAGGCAAAAGTAAGGGGTGTTAAAGAAACTTTTTTAAAAACTTTTCGATTGAGCACAAGCCTCTTTCGATAGATTCTGATACCGATACTTTGCTGACTCCCTCAGAACGAGCGATTGCGGCTTTGCTCATGCCTAAGAAGAAATGGGCATAGATTCGTTTTGCCTGCTTGTCGGGCAATGATGCTATTGCTGCATGGAGCTGTTCTTGCGTCAACTTGCGTTCGTAAAGTTCATCAGGAGAGAGGGAAACGAAGAGAATATCACGTTCAATGCCATCTCCACGATCAAGGGAGTATGTAGCTTTATAACGACGCTTTGTTCGTTCATAGGTTTCCTCTGCCTTGGCATATTCCTCAAATATCTGTACCAGCTCGTCCGGCACGTCAATCAATTTATCTTCTTTGAAGTAATAAGGGTAAATATCCTTTAGATTTATGGTTTTCATATTTGTCCATCCTTTCAATTTTTAAAAATCTGATTGAAAGGACAGAAGGCGGAGAACGCCCGGATTTTAATCTAAAAAACCTATAATTCAAAAGAATAAAAAAACGCACCGATCCAAAATGGTTCGATGCATTAAACACAACAAGAAAACTTGTTTTGAGTTTAAGACAAAAAAACACCATAACCCTCCTCTGAGTTACGGTGTTTTTATTTTGGGGGATATGACGTTTTCTATGGCAATGCGTAATTCGGCTATATACTTTGCTTGAGTAAACTCCTTTTAGAGCCATTGGTATGAAGTTTACAAGTGATATAGCTCATTACTCTTAAACATACCATATGTGCTCCTTATTATTATCAAACAGGCAGGTTATCTTACATACTTTCTTTTACACCGAACTTGGTTTTAAAATCCTCGTAGCTATTGACCCAATTGAATTTAACCAATTCAGATACAGCCTTGAAGTGTAACTCGCCACAACGTATTTTATTTGCTTCAACATCGGTTAAGTCTTTTTTAAGCTTTCCAGCCTTTGTTTCTACGATAAAGTAAATGCCTACGGCACCTGTTTCAAGTCCATCTTTCCTACAAACAACCGCCCAATCGGGAGAGTAGTGTCCGTAAGGGGTGTCTATTACAAAACCGCCTTTTTTCAGTTTGGTGAATAAGATAACATTGTCATTTGCTTCTAGTTTTTCGGCAAATTCCTTTTCGCCTTTGCTATCCATCTTATAATATTCATTTAAGGCGTTTTTTCTATTTGGGTTAGACTTAAAGATACGCCATTCATCATTAAAATCTTCTTCGCTGATGGTATCTGTAGCGAAAATCTGTCCCTCATCAAGCTCATAGCCGTCAATGACTTCATATGAAGAGATATTTGCTGCCTTGGCATCATTTAATCGCACCAAAATCTTTTGAGTTACTCTATCAAGAATGTCTTGGAAGTTGAGTGCATCCCGTTTTTCAATTTCAGCCAGCACCTTAAAAATGGCAAGACGGGGCAGCATAGTGTGGTGCATGATATAGTTAACGACTTCAAAATCGCTTTTCGGAGTAACCTTCATGCCCACATCGATATCAAAGGTTTTATCACCTGACTTTTCCATTTCAAACATTTGGGCATCGTTAAATCCAGCCTTGCCGGTAGCAATATTCACTGCCTTGGTAACTTTAAAGTATTGCAAATAGGCATTTATTTCTTCAATACAGCCGGAAATAAACTTATCTTTATCCACATTGCATTTATAAAGCGTGCGCTTAGTCAAATTGCTGCTAAGACCAAAGTAGATTTGCTGAAACTCTTCTTGGGATACAAAGGCACGGATTGTATTCACATAAGGTTCATTATCACCATTTTTAATTTCAATGCGTTGAGAGCCTTTCTGCACCATATACTCTGCAAAATTTTCTTTCAGCATTAGAGCGTGCTCATTTAGTATTTCATTTTCAAAAACAAGACCTTCAAGGAGCTTGGATGTTTGCTCCATGTTTTTGCCGAGGATATTATTACTGTCAAAGATGCCTTTCCGCATTAGTTCCTGCTTAAAGGTGTCCACCAGTTCCGCAGTGATTTTTTCTTTCGGAACACCTGCTTTTTCAAGTGTAACAGTAAGGATTTCGGCAGTTACTTCATTCTTGTTGAAGTTCATGTTTTGGTTGAAGTCCTCTTGGAGTACCCTTGAAAAATTCTCGTAGCTGTCGTTTGCAATAACAGTCAGTTCATTGACGACCGCATCTAAACAACGGTTGCCGGTAATATCAACCGGCAGCCTTAAGCCACGACCGATTTCTTGCTTCTTTGCGATATCAGAGCTTCCGTTTTTCAGTGTACAAAGGGTAAAGACATTGGGATTATCCCAACCTTCACGAAGTGCTGAATGAGAGAAGATGAAGCCAAGTGGTTCTTCAAAGGAAATAAGCTCGTCTTTTCTTTCGAGAATTAAGCTGATACCTCGGTCGATATCTTCCTGGGATTTCGCCTTAACATCTAACTCGCTTTTGCTGTCATCCCAATCTTCAATTTCAACTTCATTATTCTTTTTGTCGATAGCGAAGTAACCTTCACGCACTTTTAAAATATCTTGATGCTCAGGGAAATACTCCTTATACTTTGCAAGCTGTTTTTCGTAGCCTTTGATTGCACTCTGATACTCTTCATCAAAGATACGCAGATATTCTCCACGTCCATCAGGACGAGTATTATCACGAACTTTGCTGACAGCATCTACAAAGAACAAGGTTAAGGTTTTTATCTTTCTACCGCTTTTTAAAATTGAAAACTGCTTCTCAAAGTGATTTCTGATGGCAAGGCGAATTTGAATACGGGTAGCTTCGCTATCCTCAAGTCCATTGTTGCTTTCGCCAAGGGCTAAGGTTATAGTGCCATCTGTAGTAGCAATTTTCAAAGGTTTGAGCTTATGGGGTTCTTCTGCTATACGCATATTCCGATATTGCACCAGACCGCCGGATAACTCCTCTAAAGAAGTATTTGCCGATACATCAAAGGTTTTAAAGCGAATGGAATCCCCTTGTTTTTGAGAGAACATCTCGATCCTTGCCTTTAAGTCCTTTGTGAAAGCGACATAGCGAATGTAGGGGTAATCTCTTTCAATAACTCCGTTTACCGTTTTTACTGTAATTTTCTTAACCAAATCATTCTTGTAGGCGGCATAGGAGTCCAGTTTGTAAATTTGATTGTATAGCTGCTTATGGGTAGCCGAGTAGCGCAGCACAAATAAAGGCTCAATATCATCAATTGCTTGTAAAGACTTTGATTTCTTGCCTTTCTGTCCCTCAATCTTTTGTGGTTCGTCAATGATAACAATGGGCTTTATGTACTTAATATCCTCCCACAAAATCTGTCCGTATTCATCTTCGCTACGGATTTTGTTATTGTCTTTATTGAAAGCTTGAATATTAAGGACACAAATGCTTAAATCATTGGTTTCCACAAGGCTTGAACTGACCATTTTGGGGTTGTTGCTGTCATAAATAAAGCTGTGCTTGGACAAATCCACATCATAGAGTCTTTTGAAATGGTCTTTTAACTGATCAATGGATTTTTCCACGCCTTTACGGATTGCAATACTGGGCACAACAATCATAAATTTCTTAAAGTCATATTCTTTGTAAAGCTCTAAAATGGAACGCAGATAAACATAGGTTTTGCCTGTGCCTGTTTCCATCTCAATGGTAAAGTTGTTGTTTTCAAGCTCATTATCTGCAAACAGCTTGTTATCAAGCTGCACTTGTCTTAGGTTTTGTAGCAGCCTACTGCCTGCTACAATGCTTTGGTTTCTTACAGGATCGCCCTCGCCAACCTTTTTGGTGCGGTTTGGTCGATAGATTCCATCTGTTTGACGAGGAAGCCCCTTAAACAAGTCTACAGTGGAGTTGATTGCTTTTAACTGATAGTCCAATTCATCATCGAATTGGAATGCAATTCTTTTTGCCACGGCTACTTCCTCCTTATATAAATTCTACGGTATATGTTTTTTTTGCAAGACCTGAATTTCTTTCAATGAGATTTTTCAGTCTCCTAAATGTTTCGTCCTTCAGGTTGATATCGTCTTTAAAAGCAGAATCTCTAAAGATAAATTTAATAGGCAGTGGATCAAGGGCAGCCAGTTTATCAATTAAATTTTCAGTAATTTCTGTTTCAAGGCAAACCAAATATGCACTGCCATACAAATAGGTTCTGCTGCCAATGCCGGTTAATGTTTCAAAAGTAGAGGAGAGTGGCGCATCCTTTTGACGGAGCATTACTTCGTATACAACATCAATGTCGCTAAAGCCCATGGTGAAGTCAGCAAGGTCAGAGGTGTGAGTCATTGCACTGGTATCGAGCTGTCCTAACGCATCATACAGATTCCATTTGATATTGGTATCAGCTGTGCGGAATACTTTAAAGCCGATATCAGTTACTCGCCTTGGTTCTTCGCCAATCTTAAGCTGTGCATTGGCGGCTTCAATTTCTTGCTTGATTTTCTCACCTGCACGACGGATGCGTTCTTTACCAAGTTCGCATATATCTTTGTAACCTGCTCTGTATGCATCACCGTTTTCACCAGTTTCCTCGGGAAGCTGAACCATAATGAATTTCCGGTTTCCAACATCTTCAGAATTAAGTTGCATAACAGCATGCGCCGTGGTGGCGGAACCAGAGAAAAAGTCGAGAACTGTATATTCTTTGCCCATATGGAATAATAATTTTTTAATTAATGATATTGATTTTACAGTATCAAATCCAACAGGAGTCCCCATTATAGTATTTAGCTCGTCTTTTCCTGTCTGTGCAGTTCCGTATTCTGCGGCACTAAACAACGACCAAAAAGGTTTGAATTGTATTTTATCTAACTCATCTTCTGGGTAAATAGCTTTTTTAACAACTCCATCAACTATTTCCACTTTGCCTTCTTTTTCTAAAAGGCGAGCAGTATCTTCCCCAATCTGCCAACGTTTCCCTTCTCTTGGATACTGACCGAGAATTTGGAATTTCATAGTAGGTCTATTATAACTTCCAGCATCAGATTTCTCTATTATTTCAAATCTACATGGACCAAGCTTTCCGATATGGGGATATGATAAGTCACCATTAACTTCTTCTACATTAAAACCTGGCACATTACTCTTGTTTTTAGAATATATTAATATTGGCTCAGTTTTTTTCTGTAAACCGAACTTGGCTGAACCAGCATTTATCGGTTGTGTTGTAGATTCCCAAGTGATATCTCCAAAATAATTAGCTTCATCAAAAATCTCATCGCATACCTTTTTTAGATTACTGTATTCATGTTCATCAATACTGATAAAAATTACTCCATCATCGGTCAACAAATCCTTTGCTACCCTTAATCGTGGATACATCATATTCAGCCAATTAGCATGGAAACGGTTAGATGATTTTGAGTTCTTTTGCAAGGCATTACCAGATTCATCACGAGCGCCCTCCAAAATATCACTTTCTTCTACACTGATTTTAAATTTATCGTTATAAACAAAATCTCCATCCGTGTTATATGGTGGATCAATGTAAATCATTTTAATGGTGCCGTAATAGTTTTGGCGTAGCAGCTTTAAAACTTCAAGATTATCGCCCTCAATATAAAGGTTTTCTGTGGTTTCAGGGTTCTTGCTGTCTGATTCGATATAGTTAAGCGTTCTATTATAAACGTCTTCTTGAGCTTTTTTCTTTGCATCCTGCTTGCCAGCCCAAGTAAGTTCGTATTTTTCTTTGTCCACTTCTTCAAATTGTCCAAGCTCTTCTTTTAAAGCCTCAAAGTCAACCTGCCCATCTTTAACGGCAGAGGGGAAGATCTGTGCTAATAGCTTTACATTATCCTCGACAATGTTGTTAATCTCTTGTGGTACTTTTGGGTAGTCCATTTGTTTTTCCTCCATGTTTATATTTTATCTAATTCACTTATAGCTTGTCTGATTTCTTGATTCAGCTTCATTTTTTCACTGTTTGATACAGCCTTTTGAACCTTTTCTTTATTACTTGCAAGGTTACAGAGGAGGGCGTAAACCTCTTTTTGCTTACTCAAGCTGTACCATATTGGCTTAGATAAAAAAGATTTTGCACCTGCATACACTTTGTCATTTGTCAAAATATAGGCTCGCAGGTATAGTTCAAAATAAAATGATCCTTTGTTGTCATTATTTTTGACGTTGCCATAGGCAAGCTCCCTTAGCAAATTATTTTTATCGGTGCTGGGCAGAACAATGGGGTAGACGGCTGTAAGAACCTTGTCTGTAACCACAATCTGCGTACTATCGTTTTGATTCAGTCTTTTTAGGGCAAAGGAGTATGTCTCATTGCTGCTATCATGTAGCCGGATCACACAAGGCGATTTGATAATCTCCTGATACAGGTTCGCAATAAAGGCAGCCCTTTTGATATCCGCAAGCTCAAGGTTATAAAATTGAATGACTTGAAAATTGTATTCTTCATTTACCAAAGAGGGAATGTCTTCGCCCATAATCTGATAGCTTAAGATGACGCTTTTTACACTTTCTTTGATTTTCTTTTTTGCATCGGGCTTAAATTCCTTCGGGATAAAGTCCTTCATTGGGATTTTTTTGCCCACCTTATATTTTTCGGGTAAGTTAAACATCATTCCACCACCTCATAGCTTAAAGGAAACTCTAGTACAAATCTAAGATTCAAGAATATCAATATCTTTTAAGAATCTTGATGGAGCTTGTCGTTTATTATCACCCCAAGGCATTTTTTTACTTATGGGGTAGGAAAGATAGCATAGTCGTTTTGCTCTTGTCACAGCAACGTACATGTTGTTTTTTTCTTGTTCCATTTCAGAACCACCGGCGTTAACTGCACGATAGTCAGGAAATGTTCCTTCAGACAGTCCGATAACGAAAACTACATCATACTGTAAACCTTTAGACATATGTGCGGTAAGCAAGGAAATTCCTTTGGAAGAAGAGGTGTCTTGAGTTTTCCCAAGAGATATATAATTTCTAAAAGAGAGTAGTGTTCTATTTTCTCGCTGTACTTGCCCGGAGTACTTTTTCCAATGCTTCTCCCATTGCTCAATATCGTTAATAATTAAATATTTCTCTTCGTCCGATATACTTTTCGGAAGTTGATCTTTAAGTTGCATCAAAACCTTGGGAAAATTCAATTCTTCTTTATTTAACAATTGGAAACAAGGGAGTAAGTCGATGAATACCGTATTTTCTAAAGCTTGGGTTAGGATTGCTAATGAATTATCATCACTAATAATTTCAGATGATTTTCGGTCAGCAATTTTGCACAATTCTCTCAAATGAACAATATCTTTCGGGTTTAATAATATTCTGATTCCTAATTCAAATGCTTTCATGTATTCCGATTCGTTCTCAAGTCCATTTGAGCTTTTTTTATAAACAAACGGGATATTAAGTTCTGAAAAAATAGTTTCTAAAGGTGAGAGCACATACTTGTTTCTTGCAATAACTGCAAAAGAATCATAACTTAAACCATTTTCTATGTCTGGATGACCACTATCTAGTAATTCCTTAATTCTATCTAATACAAATTGAGCTTCATCTTTTTCATCCGAAAAAGAATATGCTTTTAATTCTCCGGAATAAACATAATTGGAAACGCTATCGTAATTTCCTAATTTATTCGCAAAGTTTACAATTGTTTTTGCAGACCTATAGTTTTCATTTAGCAAGTAAACAGTAGGGTTAAAGTCCTTAACAAACTTTTCAGACATTAGGGTGCTATCCGATCCATTAAACCCATATATCGACTGATTTTCGTCTCCTACAAGCATTATATTTTTGCACTTATCTCCACAGAGTGCTTTGATAACTTGATATTGTGCAAAATTTAAATCCTGTGCTTCATCAACACATATAAACTTATATAGTGAGGTATATAAGTTAACAACAGATGGGTTTTCAGTAAGAATTTTATATGCAAAAAACAATATATCATCAAAATCCAAAGCATTTTGGCTTAATAAACGTTCATTGTATTCACGATAAATTACTGAAAAAGGTTCGTTTATTTCACACATTTCAGGCGAAACAAACTTCTTTTTTTTCTCAGAAATTAGAGACAAGCATTTTTGTAGAAAAGCTGTAGGCTTTTCTTTAGACTTTAATATTGCCATCAGTTGAGGATCGCTGGAGAAAACATCTCGTATTATTGAAAGCTGATCTGAATTGCTTTCAAAAATCATCAGTTCTCTTCCTAAGCCGATTAAGTTGCCTCTGTTTTGCACTAAATCTAAACAAAAAGAATGGATAGTACCAATAGTGACATTTTCAGCTAAATCACTGATTGCAGTATCTTCTTTAAGTCTGTTTTTCATTTCATCAGCAGCGAGGTTACTAAATGTAAGTGCTAAAATTTTGCAACGTTTTTTGGATAGAAGAAGATGTTTAATCCTTTCTATGAGGACTCGTGTTTTACCACTTCCCGGTCCTGCTTTGACTAGAATAGCGCCTTCCACATGCTTAACAATTTGTTCTTGCTTATTCGATAACTTCATTAGTTCTGTAATCCTCCTTTTCTGTTAAATCTAAAAGACATCCAATTTCTTTTAAAAAAGTATTAATTTTTGATGGAATTCGCTTGGTAACGTCTTGCTGTGACACTATCTTTTCAGCCACGTATGTAGCATATTTCGCTTTTGCTTTTTTCCCAGTACAACAATCATATAATGCACGTTCCAATCCACCTTCACCATCGAAATCCCTTAAGACGTCCTTATATATAGGTTGTTGACAAGTTCCGCACATAGGATCATTAGTACGTTCTCTGCCCAACGATGTATGATTTTTAGTCAGAATATGGTTAGCAAAATATTCTTCATCATTTTCACACTCATTTATTGCGGAAATTATTATGTCAGTATAACCATCAGATATTAAATATTTTTCGTAATCATTTTCATTGTCTAAAATAATAATATTTGACATGCTGTTCAATTCTTCAATATTTTCAACACCGACGGCTTTTTTGAGAGTCTTTATGGTTGCTGTTTCACCATCGCTAAAAATAAACCAAGGGATATCAAGATCTTTAATTAAATTTAGGAATGTTTTGTAATTTTGACCACCAATACCGATAATGTTTACACCACAGCAAATGGCTTCCACGCCAAAGTATTCTTTGAAATATACAGGCAGAGCTTGTTCTTCAGTTATACCTTCACATAGAACGATAGCATTAGAGAACAGTAGCTCACCTCTTGTATTTATAACTTCTCGCTCTATTCGATTCAATTCTTCTGGAGTATATTGATTTACATTAAAATGTTTTGCATTTGTTTTGCCTTGTTGCTTGTTGATGTAAATAATATCCCCTAGCTCTGCTTGAGCAAGAACGCTGGGAGAGTGGGTGCTAATTATTTTTTGCCCATCAAATTCACTTATCTGAAAATACAGTTGACGCTGAGCTTGTGGGTGTAAATGTGCCTCTGGTTCTTCCATTGTCAACATTGTATAATTTTCAGCATCTTCATCATCCTGCTTAAGTTTTTCATTGTGCCAATCTACATAAGCCCCTAGTGTTAAAAATGAAATCCAACTTCGTGTCCCCATTCCGTGTTGCGATATGGAAAACTGAGCGGCTACCCCGTCTTTATATACAATGTCCATTCCTTTATGCAAATCAGATATTTTCCTTGCAAGCGGCTCAATTTCCACAGTACCTGTTGATGAACCCATCGTTTTACCTATAGAAGACATTCTTCTATTTGTTTGTTGCAGTGCAGGTATATTTCGAACAATTTCTGAATTAATATGGTTCAGCTGACCTTCTAGTTCGGAAGTTAGCTGATCCGATAAATCACTTTGTGATGTAGCTTTGCCAAAAAATGATTTTCTGTTTTTGATATCTTCAACAGCATCACGATGAGCGTCCATATAAAAAGATATCAACGAATCCATCATATCGTTTCCAAAGTTTTTCTTTGCTCCAACAACAGACGTTTCAATAGAATCATTCCATTCTTGAATAGGTTTTTTGACAATGATATAGTCATCTTTTCTTATATCGTATTGAAGGACTGTTCTTATCCCAACAAAATCCCCATTGGTTTCATCGGGAGTAATCCATGAATCTGTAAATACGCTAATCCAGAAATCAGAAAATGTTTTTTGAAAACTGCCTTCCAAATCTACTGGTTTTAATAGAATATCTATTATTGCTGTTTTGGTATTTGTAATTCTTTCCTCTGATGAAATAAAAATATCAGATTCAGAAATATCTCGAGCATTACCAAAAGCAATATTTATTGCTTTAAGCAAGTTGGATTTTCCGCTATTATTCTGTCCTATGAGAATATTGGTTTTATTGATCGTTAAATCAATATCTTCCAATGATCTAAAGTTGTTCACTCGAATATTTGTTAAAGAAATTGGCATAGAGCTACCTCCTTAAAATTGCCAGCATTTTGGGGAATTAAATAATAATCATTCCACCACCAAAAATGAAATCAGTTCAAAATCATCCGTGGTTTCCTCGGCAAAAGCATTATTGAATCCGCCAAAATCAAAAGTGGCCTGGAAGGCTTTTTCTTCTTCTTCGCCTTTGATGGAGTGAACTGCCTTGTTGAGAAGCTCGGAATAAATCTTCATATCCTTTGTATTGTTCGTTTTTATAAAGAACTGATTAAACAACGAATGGACGGGTTTGTTTTTTCCATAGCAGAGCTTTCTGAATATCTTAACGACTTCACGAGCTTTTCCATTTCCATAGAGCACCTCACCGTTATTATCAAGGTAAAGCAAATAATAAGGATACAGTGAGCTGTCGGACATTGGCTTTTCGTCATAATTGCTGTGCTTAAAGCAGAATAAAACGCCTTGCTTTTCGCCGTCAGAAACAGAATACACTCCGTTCGGCACGCCCTTTATTGCCGGAGTATTGTTCACATAATCGGATAATTCATACAAGTATTCGTTCATGTTTAAATCGGTGAGTGAGATATTTTCATTGGCATCTTCAATGTCAATGACTTCATCTTTTAAGCGTTCCAGCTGCCTTTTTCTAAAGTTGAAGTCGTTCATTTCAGGGGACAAGAAATCCTCATCACCGGTGGAAACAATGTTCAGGGTTGTCATTTTTCCTTTTACTCGCTGCTCTAAGCCTAAATATTCATTAAGCTCAAGGTTAGGGAAGAAGTTGATCATCTGAATAGATTCATTGGTGCTGCCAATACGGTCGATACGACCAAATCTTTGAATTAGCGAAACGGGATTCCATTGAATATCAAAATTGATAACCGTGTCGCAATCCTGCAAGTTTTGCCCTTCTGAAATACAGTCTGTACCAATCAGAATGTCAATCTGTTTGTCCGCTGAAAGCTCTTTTTTCATTTTAGACTTAGGAGAAAAGGCACAGAGCACAGAATTAAAATCACTATCCACATTTTTGTTTGTTGTCTTTACACCTTTGCCTGTAACACAAGCTGTATTCAAGTGGGCTTTTTTAAGCTCGGAGGCAATCTGCTGATAAATATAGTCTGCCGTATCCGAAAAGGCAGTGAATACGATAATCTTCTTGTTGCCGCTGTTATAAGGCGTTTGAGATACTTTTTTAATAATTTCATCTTGCAGGGTGCGGATTTTTAAATCTCTACTTTCGTCTAAAATGCTCTTTGCATCATTGTATATTTTTTCGAGAATGATTCTGTCGCCCTCTAAATCGTACAGATAATCTGCAACACGCAAGTGGGCAACTTCGATTTCATATTTGCCTTCTAAGTATTCATATTCTTCATCAGGTGTGCCTGTTTCTTCATCGACAAATCCACCTTTATTGAGAACCTCCATGGTTCTATCTATCTTTTCCATCAATCTTCTGATGGTTTCCGCAAAAGAATAGACCGAGCTTTCAAGGCGCTTAAAGAGGTTAAAACGGTGCATGATAATCATACCTTTGGACTGGGTTTGAAAGTCCATATTTCCGCCACGCTTTCCTTTTAAGCTGTATTTCTCAGCATATATCTTCTGGTATTCGCTTTTAATGTATTTTGTAGGGGTGTACACCGATAATTCAAGCGACTCTAACAATTCATTTGTGTCAGCAAACTTTAAGAGCTTTTCTTGACTATCTATTTCAGGACGTCTAGTTTCAGGCTTATTTTTGTGAGGAAATTTCCCGACACTGCTGTTTCCGTAATAGCTGGTAATATGCTTTCTGCTTCTGGAAATCGTCATAAGCTCAAGCAGCTTATAGAATTCCGATGGAAGAGTATCCAGCAAATCATTTTTGTTATGGTTGGGGGTAGTTTCCCACTGATTTATAATGGTAGAGGACTTTCTAAGAAGGTTCTCTACGCTGGAGATTCCCTCATCCTGAAAAGCAAAATCCCTATCCCCCGTTATAATGCTAATCTGATTTTTAAGGTCTACTAAACTGTTATTAACAGGAGTAGCGGAGAGGAGCAGTACTTTGGTATTGTTTTTGCCTCTTTTAATCACGTCCTGCATCAATCTGGCATACCTTGTCATAATCAATTGGTCGTTGTCATCGTAGCGATCATTTCTGTTTCTAAAATTGTGGGATTCATCAATGACCACAAGGTCATAATTGCCCCAGTCAAATCTCTTTAGGTCTTGTCCCGATTGAGACATACCTTTATAACGGGACAAATCTGTGTGGAACATGATCCTGTAATTAAAAATTTCATTCAGGAAACTGTCCTTGTATGTACCTCTGAAAGAGTTCCAATTATCATACAGTTTTGCAGGGGTAAGAACCAGAACATTGTCCATTTTAATTTCAAAGTATTTTATAACAGCGAGGGCTTCAAAGGTTTTACCTAAACCAACAGAATCGGCTATGATGCAGCCTCTGTATTTTTGCAGTTTTTGAATGGCAGATACAACACAGTCCTTTTGAAAATCATAAAGAGATTGCCATATTTCAGTCTTTTTGAACCGCTCACTGTCTCTTTCAAATCTTTCTACACCGCTGTCTATTTGATATCCAAAAAGTTCATTGAGGGTAAAATAATACAGAAACTCAGGAGAGTGTTCTTTATAAACAAAAGACAAGCTCTGCAACAACTCTTCTTTATAGTCCGAAGAAACCTGATCGTTAAACCAGATTTGATTGAATATGTTGAGGGCTGAGAGTATTTGGTCTTTGTCCATTGTTCCATTGAGCATTGTGTCAAAATTTATGTTCCTGAAACCATTGCTCTTTTTCTTTGGAGATACCTCCAGAGAGGATGATCCTTGTATCATGAAATCATCGTCAATGATGATGATATTTCCACCTATTTTAGTTTTAGGGTTTGCTCTCTTAACATTAACGTTAGATTTGATAAAATCGTGCATTGCTTTTGCTTTTGCAAAATGTTTCAATTTATTTTTTTCAACAATATCATAAGAATTGTATAAAATATCGGCAGGAGCCATTTCAAACTCATGAGATATTTCAGATTTCTCTGGCACAAATTTAGTGTCCCTGATTACAAAATTTATTTCCTTTACGTTTTTAAGATTTTGCTCAAGTAATGCAAAAACTGACAGCGTCAGTTTGTCATTTACAATATTAACTACTGCATTTTTTTTCGTTTTAAGGACATCGTTGATTTTTTCAATCATTTGCTCTGTTGAAGATATTACGTTCCCCATATCTCTACTCCGTTCTTATTGAATATTTCAATTGTCTTCTGTAACACTGCCACCTGAAACGGCTGAACAAATATCACCGATGTCACAGTGTAAAACTTCACAAATTGATAGCAATACGGCAATAGAAACAGGTTCGTTTTTATTCAGCTTTGTGATTGTCCCTGCCGATATTCCGGTTAGTTTTCTCAAATCACTTTTCTTAATATCTCGCTTAATAAGCTCAATCCATAATTTCTTATAACTAATATTCATATCCATCCCTCATTCATCGCCGACTTCGCTTTGCAAGTATAGTAATAACCATTACATTATAGATCAAATATCATAGATTTACAAGAATTTATAACAAATAGGTAAAGAAAATCATACGTTTTTGAGATAAATGCATGTTGTTTTGTAAAAACGATGGAATATGGCGAAAGAATATGAGAGAGGGTACTGTTTGTTTTCTTTGAAACATTCGTGGCAAGCAGGGCAAGGTGGTACACACCTTGCTATTTTGCTTGTTGGGGAGTTTCCCCAATCCCCACTGAACACACAATAAATTGTGTGGCTACGCTCCCTTTGGGAGCTGAAAACCATAGGGTGGGTTATCTCTGTTCCAGAGGTTTTTCTTTCTCCTTTTCAGATGTTTCGCTTTGTAAAAGTCGGTCAATATTAGCCTTCGCAATCAACACTTCCTGCATTTCTTTTTTTACATTGTGATATGATCCATAGGCTTTTTTCTTGTTGGCAAGTAGCTCGGCATATTCCGCCTGCAAAGCCTTAACTGTGGGCAGCTTTTTTACACCAAGCTCATCGAAAGTCGCTTTTGCTGCCTTGTGTAAAAGCAGATCGGAAGTGTTTTCTTCATAGAATTTTTTTGAGTAGCCTGCCTTGCGGTAGTCAGTATAAGCATCACGGGTTTTTGCGTAATTTATGATATGAGCTTTGAGTATGGCTATTTCTGCCATTCGCTTTTCCGCGGTCTTGATTTCCGCAGAAAGCAGATTGAAATTGTTGGTGGCAGTCTGTGATTTTTCCTCTAAATCCTCATAGGCAAGAAGGTTATTTCCCGTTAAGAAGTTGATAGTCTGCGCCATTTGTTTGAGGTTGAAAATCTTTGCCCACTGCTCATAGCCTGCACCTTTGCCGGCTTGTAATTTTGCCTGTATATCTACAAGCAAATTAACACGAGGCTGTGGTTTTTGGCTGGAGCGCTTCTTATTAGTTTGAGATTTCTCGCCACTAATAATCGACTTGATTTCTTCTTCTGAATAATCATTGCCGAGAGAGCGCAGGCGAATGAATTTCTTTTGATTCTCTCCCTTGAAGGACAGATGGCTGCCTTGTTTAATTTCATAACCTGATTGTTTTATTTCTTCTAAGAACACTGTGAAGTCCACAGGCTTTTTTGCAAGGATTTCGTCAATAATCTGACGCAGTCTTTCAGAGTGGGAAAGTTGTTTCTTATCACCTAACCACTTGCCATAATGGCTTTTCCCACGCTTTGGATTTTCGATAATAGACAGTCTGTTTTCGAGACAAAGGCGATCAGATATTTTGCGGACGGCTCTGCCTGAACCTAAAAAATCCCTGAACTTTTTTGTACAGTCCAAGGAGGTGGAATTGAAAATAATGTGGTTGTGGATATGAGCCTTATCAATGTGAGTTGCCACGATAAATGCATGGTTTCCTTTGGTAAAACTCATGCCAAGTTCATAGCCTATTTTGTTTGCTAACTCTGGCGATATTTCTCCCGGCTTAAAGGACTGGCGTATCTGATAGGCGATCACATCATTCTCTTGCTGCCTGCCCGTAATATCAGAATACTGCCGCTTTGAAAGGAGAAATTCACCTTGTATGGTTTTGGGGTCGCACTCATAAGAGCTGATGTGTTCACCCTCGTTTGTTTTGTCGGGATTTTTGGCATAATCGGTGCGGTCAGCAAGGCAATCGGCAATGGATTTGCCTTTGTTTTGGTGCATGGAAATTAAGCGTGTGGTAGCCAGGATAACACCTCCTTGAAATTAACATTTGAAACTATATTTGGAACATAGTTTATGATAATATAGTCTTATATAAGCTTAACGAAAGGGGAATTATTGTGCTGATAGAAAATGAAAATGCTATATGCCAAGAGCTATATCAATACATAAAATTTGATTTGTATGACTGTATTGATTCCGAAATATTTACTAAATCTACTATGCAGGAATTAGGGGAGTTCTATTTCAATAAAGCTGTTGGTAGTGTTGATGGCGCAAATGACAGACTGCTTAATATAGTCATTAAATCTGTCCTAAAGAATAACGAAATTAGTATGCCAGATGATTTTTATATATCCCTTTGCAAAATAATCGGCATTAAAGATTTGCCAAATGATAAACTTGTTATAATTCAGGAAGAATATGATAAAATATTCATTCAACTGTATGGAACTGTTTTAAATAAAGCCGATGTGAAAATTGATTTAATCAATACCCAACTGCTATCTATAAAAAGACGAATAGCATCTGTGGAATCAAAAAAGCCAACTCTTTCTTTGGTTAGGGATCTAGCGACCGAAGAAAATCTTTTACAAGAGTGTCATAGAGAGTGCAATGAATTGAGAACACAGAAGGAAATGATATTGTTCTCAAAACAACACATGGAAAGGCAATTGAACCGTTTCTGTAATTTAGGAGAACCACAAAGTGTCCAAGATATTCTTCAAGGCTTGGCTCTAAAGCTGTCAAAAGATACTATTACTATAATGAATGCATCCCTTGAATTTTCGTTTTATAGAGAGGTTCTTGAAATTGCAGAGGATCATTTAGATAGACCGTATGCCTTGTTTTTCAAAGTGAAACTGTATACAGCTATTGATGCCCTACACAAGAATTGGCATTTTCATTCATATACTAAAAGTGACGAAGATCGAGTGGCTGAACTTAATCTTGCCAAAGATAAAATTCCCTCCATTGATGAATTGCACACTCAGAAGAATTCTAATCCCCAACTATATCTAAATACACTAAGGAAATTTGTACTAGAGCATGATGTAATAAATGAATTATCTAAGTTACTTGAAAAAAGTGTTTGCTTAATAGAAAGAAAAGAAGTATTACTTAAAAGTATAACGCTGTTTCAATCCGATGATTTCATAATATTTAATCACATTGTTCCGTTGCAAATCGAAGGAATGTTCGGCGATTTTTTGAAAGATGCTACTACGTTTAATCGGTTTACAAATATGGCAATTTATATAAACGATGTTCTTAAAGAAAAAATCCAACACTTACAAGATATACAAGTCGATACATATCCTGAAGTAGTTGAATATTTCATGTATTATTTCAACAACCTAATTCGCAATCGCATTGCTCATGGTAATTATAAGGCTCTTTTCAATAACAGCATATCAGCTGAGATATTTGCTCATGAGTTGCTACTCGATCTAAGTATCTTAGTTCATATGCTATCACGTAAAAGCGAAACTGATAAAATGCACTGCTTTATATCAGGATATAAGACACATTATTCTATGTTAATTAAGTCGGAGGAAAATCCTCATTTCGGTGCAATGTTTAATGATATGATTGGAAATAAAATCATATCTGACTATGACTCTATAGAGAAAAACCGTCCACTTCAAGTAGCATATTGGCTTGTAAATCCATACTATGAAAGAATCTTCGAATCAACAGGTGATAAGACAGATTTAATTGAGTTAAGGACAGATTTTCTGAGCAAGGAATTCTGGGAATATGTTGTAGACTCATTGACTAATAGGATTGAAACAAATTTCGGCTATCAATTAATAGATATGGAGTTTTTAGCTGTTGTAAACGGACTTTTCAAATGCGATATAAGCCCAGATGTGAGAGTCCTACTGGGAAAAGCGAATGCTGCGCTCCAACAAATAAAAAAAATGCAAAGACAATAAAATAGCAGGAGCATCAGTATAAAAATAAGAGCAGAGATAATCGACTTGGTTGCCCTTATTCTATGAGGATACTCCTGCTTTGCGTCAATTAGGGGAGGAATAACCAAAATGCTTTTGTCCCTCTTAGTATCAAATAGATTTGAGCCTTTCATTTATTCCGCCCATCGTACCAAGGAGCCAAGCGGCGAGCAGGGGGATTCCATAGGGACTGATGAGGTAGGCAATGAACATTGCTGTTAATCCTTCATTTGTATCTCCCAAGAATACCATTGCAGCAAAGCCCAGCGCAAACAAGAAAAATGCTAAAATCGAAAGCAGCATCGAGCTGAATACACAGACAAACTGGCATACAAGTAAAATGATAGATACCATAAGTGTTATGGGAAACAACAATATTTTAAGCAGTATTCGCATATAATCGACCTCCATTTCTATGAGATAAGCGTACCAAAGCTTTTTCTGTCTGTCTATGATATGGATTTTAGATGGCAGAAATACGGCAGAGTATTTCGTCTGCCGTCTCCCAAAGCTTGTCATAGCTTTTTCTTAATTCCTCAATGTCATCGGCGTAAATATTGCCTGTTTCATGCACTCGCTTCGTGAGTTGATTTAAGCTGTTACTGGTGCGGCGAAGGAGACTTACCAGCTCTCGTATATCGGATAAATCAAGCTGTATTACATAGCCGTCCACCGCCATCTTGCGAAGATAGGCTCCTAAATTTTTTGTGCCGAGCTGTTCCATTTTTTCTGTTATAAAACTGCGTTCATGTTCTGTTACCATGAAGTGGAGTTGAATATTTCTTACTCGTTTTGCCATTATCGTGCCTCCATTTGTTTCTCGTGTTTTAACTTTTGCTCCTTTCCTGCTTTTGGTGACTGCTTTAAACTGTCTAAGATCGAGGGGCGGTCTTTTTTGCATAGAGCATCAGTAGTTGGAGCATGACCGCTAGCGTCCATATTAAGCTCTGCATCTAGGGCAGAGAGCCGTACAGTTTTCTCCTTTAGCTCCTGTTCTTGTGGGAATGGCTTGCCAAGCTCTGCCTTTGCAGCCGCTTGCTGATTGTAAAGATTTTCGAGCTGATCCGTCACTGCTTTTAAGCGTTCAGGCATAGCGGCAAGAACGTTGTCTATACGAATAAGATTACCCCTAGAATCCATACCGAGCTTAGCAGGGTGGCTCATTGCTCCCTTTAGGGAGAGTTGAAACTCCCTGTTAAAGCTGTCAAAGGATAGATGCATGGAAAAGCCACGGTAGCTGCCGATTTCCACGGATTCACTGCCTTTTACTTCTTTGCAGGCCTCTAAAAGTGCTGCTCCTGCGTTGTCCTTATCAGTTAAGGCATCGCGCTTAATGACCATTGGCATAAATTCGCCATCTTTTGGAATATGCGCTTTAAGGATCTGTAAATCCTGCTCGAAGCCTTTGATGTAGCCTTTATTTCTTTCTATGTTCTCAGGAAAGTATTTCAGTAAATTATCTTCAAGGCGGTACTGGCTGCTTTGGTGGTTTGCCTTTAATAACTTTAGCCTTGATACATCAATATCTAAATCCATCTTTTCCTTGATTTTGGGGTTACCTGCACAAAGCGCCTTAATTTCTGCATAAGAGAGAGCTGCCTCATCTACATCCTCACAGGAACGGACGGGACTTTTGGAGGTCATAATTTGCGAGATGAATTTTTGCTTGTTTTCTACAGTCTGCCAGAGGTACGCATCAAAGGTTGCCTCGGTTACATAGCGATAGATCCCGACTTCCTCGTTTAGGTTGCCTTGCCGTTCAATTCTGCCTGCTCGCTGGGTCAAATCCCCCGGACGCCACGGGCAGTCAAGGTCGTGGAGAGCTACAAGGCGGTCTTGGATATTCGTGCCTGCGCCGCATTTGGCGGTACTGCCAAGCAATACACGAACATCGCCACTGCGTACCTTTGCAAATAGTTCTTTTTTACGCACTTCGGTATTTGCCTCATGGATAAAGGCTACCTGATGTTTGGGCATTCCCATTTCCACCAGTTTGTTACGAATATCATCATAAACATTAAAAACAGCAAAAGGTTTAGTCGCACTATCCGGAAGACTGTCCTCAAGTGCTGCAAGCTCAACACCGTTAATGGCTTGTGAGCCTGCCTTTGCCGCTCGCTCGTCCAGTGACATGATTTTTCCCTTTGGAGTAGAGATGTCGCAAAATACAAGCTGTGTCAGCTTATCCACAGAACCTTCTTGCCAAATGCGGTAGATGTTATTTACACAGGCATTGACTTTGCTTGCTTTATCATCGGGAAGGAGTGGGTTGATAATGCGTTGGTCTAGCCCAAGTTTTCGACCGTCAGAGGTAATTTTAAGCATATTGTCGATGGAAGGGTCAACTTCATTCGCATGGACTTCGGCAGCTCGCTTTGATAGCTCCTTTACCATATCCGATTGAATCTCCGTAGGTTTTACTGCAACTGTTTCATAAATCACTTTTGGGGTCGGTAAATCTAACTGGTCAGCGGTTTTAATATCCGCTACTTCTTTAAACATCGCTATCAGCTCCGGCAGATTAAAGAACCTGGAAAAGCGTGTTCTTGCACGATATCCGGTGCCTTCAGGAGCAAGCTCTATTGCCGTTACCGTTTCGCCAAAGGTGCTTGCCCAACAATCAAAGTGGTTAAGTCCGTTTTTTTGTAAAGTGCTGTACTGCAAATATCGCTGCATGGTATAAAGCTCGGTCATGGAATTGGATACCGGCGTGCCGGTGGCAAAAACAATGCCTTTGCCGCCAGTCAGCTCATCCATATAGCGACATTTCAGAAACATATCACTTGATTTTTGAGCGTCGGAGGTGGATAGCCCTGCCACGTTTCGCATTTTGGTATATAGGAACAGATTTTTGTAGCTGTGTGTGGATAGGTTACACTAATTTAGACAGAAAATACTCGGACATGATAGAATAAATTAAATTAATTTGGAGGTTTATCATGTCTAATACAAATAAAAGGTATAATGAAGAATTTAAAAAGCAAATTGTAGAACTTATAAATAGTGGAAAAAACATAAATGAAGTTGTTAAAGAGTATAACATTGCTAGGTCTACTGTAAATAAGTGGGTAAAAGACTATTCTTCTTCTGGTTCTTTTAAAGCGAAGGATAACAGATCTGATGAAGAAAATGAGCTTATTAAACTTAAAAAGGAAAATCAAAGGCTAAAGATGGAAAATGATATTTTAAAGCAAGCGGCGCTGATAATGGGACGAAAATAGATGTAATTAAGGCTAATAAGCATAAATACAGTATCAGCGCCATGTGTAAAATCTTAAACATCTCAAGAAGTCTAATTTACTATAAAAAAGTTGAAAAAACTTGCGATAGCAAATTAGATAATGAGATTATATCTATCTTTAAAAAGAGCCGAAATAACTACGGCAGTAGAAAGATTAAGGTTGAATTAAGCAAAATAGGTTACATTGTTTCAAGAAGAAAAATACGAAAAATAATGAGCAAGTACTCACTGGTTTCTAAGTATACTTTAAAGCAATATAAAGTTCATAAGACAAAGTGCAATGAGGAAAAAATAAATAATCTTCTTAAAAGAGACTTCAAAAATAAAGAAAAACTAGATGTTATTGTAAGTGATTTAACATATGTAAATGTTAATGGAAAATGGAACTACATATGCATACTTTTGGATCTTTATAATCGAGAGATTATCGGATACTCTGCTGGCGCAAATAAAGATAAATACATTGTTTACAAGGCTTTCGCCAATGTGAAGTATCCACTAGATAATATAAGTATACTCCATACTGATAGAGGTAATGAGTTTAAAAATTCTATGATAGATAATCTTCTGAAAACCTTTAATATTAGCAGGTCTCTGAGTAAAAAAGGGTGTCCATATGATAATGCAGTAGCCGAAGCTACCTTTAAAATCATAAAGACAGAATTTGTTTTTAATAGAATATTTAAAAGCTTTGAAGAGTTAGAAACATCATTATTTGATTATGTCAACTGGTATAACAAATTTAGGGTTCATAGTTCTTTAGGATATCTTAGTCCTATTGAATACAAGGCAATTCTGTCCGAGAAAAAGTTGTCCTAATAAGTGTTGACAATCCACTTTATTAATGAATGCGATATGCTTAACCGCATTGTAGTTGGGATGTCAGCAAAGCAATTTAGATTGGCTAACAACATAGAAAAAGGAAAAAGTATTAGACCACACCTTAGTGATGAGCAAATCAATATGCTTGAAATCTTACAAAAGGTTGATATAGGTTTGCTTGTGGCAGTACCAGATTATGAGCAGCGTAAGCATCACCTTGAATGGTACGTTACTAAGATGAAGGACAAATCCATATAAGAGGAGGAAATTTTAATGTTTTATGTTAAGGAAAAAAGAAATGATGCTATAAAAGTGTCCATGGAAATAAATGATGAAAATGTATTCTGTATCTGCCCTATTTGTGGATGTAAAGTTAATGTTGATCTTTTACAAATATTTGCTGATAGGAATGAAGATTTATACGGAACATCTGTCTATTACAATGAGTGTAGTAAAGAAATCAGAGCGAGTTATGGAGGTAAGGGTTATGTGCATAAACAAATATAACTCACAAGGTTACTATGACCCAACAACCTATGAGGCTCTTACAAATATTATTAGAGAGGAGAGGGCAGAAAAAAATGCTGCCTTCAAACCTCTTGTATATGTTTGTTCACCCTATTCAGGGGATGTTGATGTAAATGTAAAAAAGGCTCGGGGTTTTTGTAGATTTACATTAGAGAAGAATGGTATTCCTATTGCTCCACATTTGCTTTTTCCACAGTTTATGAATGATGACATTCCACAGGAAAGGGAATTAGCCATGTTTATGAATATGGTCTTACTTGGTAAGTGTAATGAACTATGGGTGTTTGGAGAAAGAATATCAGAAGGTATGAGAGTAGAAATTCAAAAAGCCAAGCAAAGATGTATGGCAATCCGTTATTTCACAGAGAACTTAAAGGAGGAAAGCATATGAAGTTAATATTTTATACAGCAAATTGCACAGGCAATACCAAGAACTGTAGCTACCCCAACAGAGTGGAGGTAACTAATGCAGAAGAATTAAAAGCAGTAGTTAAAATGGATCATGTTTGTGCAGAGTACAAAAATAATTATCGTAGTGCAGATAACTTTAAAGAATCTGTAGTAGTTGTAATGGATTGTGATAATGACCATTCAGAAAAAGAAAATGAATGGATTACTCCGGAAAGAATAGATGAACTTCTACCAGATGTTTCTTATGCCATTGCACCAAGCCGTAATCATATGAAACAGAAGGATGACAAATCAGCAAGACCAAGGTTTCATATATATTTCCTTATTCGCCCATGCACAGATAACATAAAGTATGTGAAGCTGAAAAGAAGGATACAGGAGACATTTCCGTTCTTTGATAATAACGCCTTAGATGCAGCTCGTTTTATATTTGGTGCTGATTGCGATGAAGTTATATGGCATGATGGCTGGGAGACTATTGAAGAGGAATTACCTGTAGATAAAGGCGATGAAGATAATGAAACAACAGAAGTTTCTTCTATTCCAGAAGGAAAGAGAAACAGTACATTATCACGTTTTGCAGGTAGAGTGGCAAAACGTTATGGTGCTATAGAAAAGGCGCATCAGATTTTTCTTGATGAGGCAAAGAAGTGCGATCCTCCTATGGATGATGAGGAACTTGCTACTATATGGAACAGCGCCGTGAAGTTTGCTGAAAAAGTACAAGACCAAGAAGGTTATGTTGCCCCAGAGGATTTTAATGATGACTTTAAAGGAAAGTCCTTAAAACCTTCAGATTTCTCTGATATAGGTCAGGCAAAGATCCTTACCCATGAATATGGAAATGAACTTTGTTATACAGATGCCACTGATTATCTTCGCTTTAATGGGGAATATTGGGTGGAGTCAAAACAACAGGCTGTTGGGGCAATGGAGGAATTCTTGGATTTACAGCTTGCACATGCTTTAGATGAAGTACAAAGAGCGATGGATGCTGTTGTAGCAGTTGGAGTATCTATAGATGATGTTAAGGCAGGAGGAAAGAAATTTGAAAATTCATTACAAGGTCAGCAGTTAGATACATATCGTGAATATTTATCTGCAGTATCATACAGAACGTTTGTTATGAAGCGTCGTGACATGAAATATGTAATGAGTGCCTTACAGGCTGCAAAGCCTATGCTTTCTATTAGTGTCAGTGATTTAGATAAAGATGAGTTTCTTCTTAATACACCGGGAGCAACTTATCATTTAAAAGATGGGCTTTTAAGAATGCATAAACCCGATGCCATGGATTACATTACAAAACAGACCTCGGTTACTCCAGGAGATAACGGCAAGCAGCTGTGGCTTGATGCACTTGATACCTTTTTCTGCGATGACCAGGAACTTATTGATTATGTTCAGCAGATTGTAGGTCTTGCATCCATAGGGAAGGTGTATGTAGAAGCTCTCATCATTTCTTATGGCGAAGGTCGCAACGGTAAATCTACTTTCTGGAACACTATCTCAAGAATCCTTGGTACCTATAGTGGTTCTATGTCATCAGATGCATTGACAGTTGGGTGTAAGAGGAATGTTAAACCGGAGATGGCAGAACTTAAAGGTAAACGTCTTATAATAGCAGCTGAATTAGAAGAAGGTATGCGGCTGAATACTTCCGTCATTAAGCAGCTATGTTCTACAGATGAGGTTATGGCAGAGAAGAAGTATAAGGACCCCTTCAAGTATGTGCCAAGCCACACCCTTGTACTATATACAAATCATCTGCCAAGGGTAGGTGCTAATGATGAAGGTACATGGCGTAGATTAATTGTTATTCCTTTTAACGCAAAAATAGAGGGTAATAGTGATATTAAAAACTATACAGATTACCTAGTCCAAGATGCTGGCCCCTATGTATTAGCTTGGATTATAGAAGGTGCAAAGAAGGTTATTGCAAATGACTTTAAGTTAAAGCTTCCATCATGTGTTGAAAATGCGATTAATAGCTATCGTGCTAATAATGACTGGCTTGGAGCATTTCTTGATGAGTGTTGTGAACTTGACTCTAGCTATAAACAAAAGTCAGGAGAGTTTTATCAAGAATACCGTGCTTATTGTTTGAGAACAGGAGAGTACACGAGGAGTACCACAGACTTCTATGCTGCACTTGAGGTTGCAGGTCTAAATCGTAAAAAGTATTCAAAAGGTATTTTTATTATTGGAGTTCGCCTTAAAAACACAGATTTTATTGAATAAATAGCATAATGTGCAGGTCAGAAAGGTCAAAAACCAAACTTTTCTTAAGTAATGAATTTATAGATATGCAGGTCTAGTAAGGTCATATATAGAAAGTCCCTATAGCAAAAACATAAAATATCCTATAAGAAGAGTTTAGGATATGACCTTGACGACATGCATAACGTTATTTTTGATGGAGGTTAGCATGAGAGAAAAAGTTATAGAAAAGAAGTTAGTAATGGAAGTTAAAAAGCATGGAGGCATCTGTCCTAAGTTCACGTCACCTGGATTTGACGGGATACCGGACCGTTTGGTATTACTGCCAGATGGAAAGGTTGGGTTTGTAGAGGTAAAGGCTCCAGGGAAAAAGGCGAGACCCCTTCAGCTTGCAAGACATAAATTGCTTCGAGGCTTAGGATTTCAGGTATTTGTCCTTGATGAGATAGAACAGATTGGATGGATTCTTGATAAGATTGGAGGTGATGCCAAATGAAGTTCATACCACATGATTATCAGCAATATGCAATTGATTATATAAATCAGAAACCTATCACTGCTGTATTTCTTGATATGGGCCTCGGTTGATAAAACCGTTATAACTCTAACCTCAATATTTGACCTTTGCCTTGATAGCTTTGAAGTCTCAAAGGTTTTAGTTATTGGTCCTTTAAGAGTTGTTAGAGATACCTGGCCTATTGAAATTCAAAAGTGGGAGCACCTTAATGGACTTACTTATTCAGTAGTTGTAGGTAGTGAAACACAAAGAAAATCAGCACTAATGCAAAAAGTAAATATTTATCTCATAAACCGTGAAAATGTGGATTGGCTTATAAACCAAAGTGGTATGCCATTTGACTATGATATGGTTGTGATTGATGAGTTATCCTCCTTTAAGTCCTATGGAGCAAAGAGGTTTAAAGGTTTATTAAAAGTAAGACCTAAGGTAAAACGTATTGTAGGACTTACAGGAACTCCAAGTAGTAATGGACTTATGGATTTATGGGCAGAGTTTAGGATCCTTGATATGGGTGAAAGGTTAGGAAGATTTGTAACTCAGTATAGAAATAATTTCTTTAACCCAGATAAAAGAAATAATCAGATGATATTTAGTTATAAACCAAAAGTTGGAGCAGAGGATGAAATTTATCGTCTTATTTCAGATATCACCATATCCATGAAAAGCACTGACTACTTAAAAATGCCAGAGTGCATCATAAACGAAGTTTTTATAACTCTTTCTGAAAAAGAACAAAAGTTATATGACAGTTTAAAAAAGGATTTAGTATTATCCATTAAGGGTGAAGAAATAGATGCTGTAAATGCTGCAGCTTTATCAAATAAACTTTGCCAAATGGCCAATGGTGCAGTGTATGGTGAAGATAAAAGGGTTTGTGAAATACATGATGGAAAGCTAGATGCTCTTGAAGATTTAATTGAATCGGCAAATGGTAAACCAGTACTTGTAGCTTATTGGTTTAAGCATGATTTAGAAAGAATTAAAAAGAAGTTTAAGGTTCGTGAAATACAAACTTCAAAGGATATAACGGATTGGAATAATGGAGAAATAGAAGTAGCTTTAATTCATCCGGCATCTGCAGGACATGGACTTAATCTTCAAGCTGGAGGTTCAACTCTTATATGGTTTGGTCTTACTTGGAGTTTAGAACTTTACCAGCAAACAAATGCGAGGCTTTGGAGACAAGGGCAAAATGAAACAGTGGTTATTCATCATATTATTGCTAAAGGAACTATGGATGAGCAAATAATTAGATCCCTTAATAAAAAAGAAAAAATACAATCAGCTTTAATTGATGCTGTAAAGGCAAATCTGTAAAGCTAAGACAATTAGGGTCAATCCAAGGAAAAAAATTTTTTATTCGGAGGTACTGCTTATGTATAAAAATGATATGCAAGTCCAACCCACTACTAACGAGGATGGAATTTCTAATCTGGCAAATGCTATAATTCTACAAGCTGTAAAGGATTATAGGAGTGCTTTAAAGGCACTAAAAAAATACCCTTATAGCGTTGAGGGGAATAAAGTGAAATCTAATGTGGAACGCTTCTTTCGTTCAAAGTGGTATTCGGAATTAACAACTATTGATGGAAATATGCTGATTAAAGAATTAAGGGATGAGGTGTAGTGAGTATGAGGGCTAAAGAATATTTAAGTCAAGCATATCGTCTTGACCAAAGAATAAATAGCAAGATTGAACAGGTAGCATCCTTAAATGACCTTGCTACAAAAGCAACAACCACGATATCGGATATGCCCCGTAATCCGAACCGTGCAGTTTCTACTATGGCTAACGCTGTGGAAAAGATTATTGATTTGCAGGCAGAGATTAACCAAGACATTGATAAATTAGTGGATTTGAAACATGAGATTGTAAGAACCATAAAAGCAATTCAAAACCCAGAGTATCAAACTCTTTTAGAAAAGCGTTACTTGTGCTTTATGCAGTGGGAGCAAATTGCCGTTGATATGAACTACAGTATTGATAATGTATTTAAGGTACATAAGAAAGCACTAAATTATGTGGTTGTACCTAAAACATTACAGTAAAGTACAGAGAAAGACAGTAAGACATTATGATAGTATTATAATAGAGAAAAAATAAAACGAGCCTTGTGGGATTGCACCTGCAGGGTTTTTATTATGCCCAAAAACTGGAGGTGAATGTAATGCCAAGAAAGCCTAAAAGACCATGTTCCTTTCCTAGTTGTCCTAACTTAACAGAGGGTAGATTCTGTGAGGAACATGAAAAGATAGATAACAAACGCTACGAGAAGTATGGTCGTGACCCAGTTGCACGCCGTAGGTATGGTAGAGCGTGGAAGAGAATCCGTGATAGCTACATCTCACAGTATCCTTTGTGTCAGGAATGTGAAAGAGGTGGAAGACTAACAAAGGCTGAGGAAGTACATCACATACTTCCCTTGTCACGTGGAGGAACACATAACAGGAGTAATCTAATGGCTTTATGTAAGTCTTGTCACTCTGCTATTACTGCAAGGGATGGTGATAGGTGGAACAGAAGGTGATGCACCAGGGAGGGGCGGTCTTGATCTCTACAACTAACCCACTGGGGAACGGGCAGGGGGTCACACGCACAAAAACCGCAGTTCAAAGGGGGTATTAACCACTTGGGGCTAAGAAAGGAGTAGAAAATATGGCCAAGGACGGTACAAATAGAGGTGGCAGACGAGTTCGTGCAGGTGATAAGCAAATACCTCTTTCAGATAAAATAACAAAAGGTAAAGCAGCAAAAATATTAGAAGTACCAAACCTACAGCCAGAAACAATTCTGGAAGCTAGTGATTTAGATGGTGCTGAAAATTTAAATGGTCGAGATATGCCATCACCAAGTGACTACCTTAGTGCAAAGCAAAGAGATGGTAAATTACTTGGAGCAGATTTGTTATTTGCTGAAACTTGGAAGTGGCTAAAAGATAGAGGATGTGAGAAGTTTATTAATCCAAGACTTATAGAATCTTATGCTCAGGCATTTACAAGGTATATCCAATGTGAGGAAGCCATAAGCACTTATGGACTTTTAGGAAAACACCCTACAACAGGTGGAGCTATAGCAAGTCCTTTTGTACAGATGAGCCAATCTTTTTTAAAGCAAGCTAATTTATTGTGGTATGAAATTTTTGATATTGTTAAACAAAACTGTACTACAGCATTTGTTGGGGATCCTCAAGATGACATTATGGAGGCACTTTTATCGGGGAGAAAGGGAAGATAAAAATGGAGAAACAAATTTTTATGAAGCAACTTAATCAAAATAAAAATGTATTAACTAAGCAACAATATAAAACCTTAAAAGGGCAAGTAGTAGCAGGCGATGTTGATGGTGCAAATAAAGGACTTATAAAAATATTACAAAGGGGGTATTAGTTTGGATAGGGAAAATAAATTTACTGAGGAAATGCAACAAGTAGAAATATCAAAACTTGTACCATATGCCAATAATTCAAGAACTCATAATGAAAAGCAAATAAAGAAATTACAATCAAGCCTTAGAGAATTTGGTTTTGTAAATCCGATTTTAATCGATAGAGCTTTTAATATTATAGCAGGTCATGGAAGAGTTCTAGCAGCTAAAGAAGATGGAATGAAAACTGTACCTTGTGTATTTGTAGACCACTTAACCGAGGCACAAAAGAAAGCTTATATTATTGCAGATAATAGACTTGCAGAAGATGCAGGATGGGATAAAGATTTATTATCTATAGAACTTGAAAGTTTAATGGAACTAGATTTTGATGTTGACCTCTTAGGGTTTGAGGCAGCTGAATTAAATATGCTTTTAAATTCTGCTGAAGATGTTCAAGAAGATAACTTTGATGTTGATGAAGAATTGAAAAAGCCTACATTCTCAAAGCAAGGCGATGTGTGGATTCTAGGAAGGCATACACTTATTTGTGGAGACAGCACAAAATCAGAAACCTATGAAAGATTGATGGAGGGGAAAAAGGCAAACTTAATAGTTACAGACCCACCTTATAATGTAAAATACGAAGGCACTGCAGGAAAGATACAAAATGATAATCTTTCAGCAGATGCTTTTTTAAATTTCCTTTTTGATAGCCTTAGCAATATGGAAAAGGTTCTTGCAAATGATGGATCTATATATGTTTTTCATGCAGATACAGAAGGATTTAACTTTAGAAAAGCATTTGCAGATGCTGGATTTTATTTAAGTGGTACATGCATTTGGAAGAAACAAAGTCTTGTATTAGGCAGAAGTCCTTACCAGTGGCAACATGAACCAGTTTTATTTGGATGGAAGAAATCAGGTAAACATCAATGGTACTCAGATAGAAAACAGACAACAATATGGGAATTTGATAGACCAAGCAAAAATGCAGATCATCCAACAATGAAACCTGTGGCTCTTATAGCTTATCCAATTCAAAATTCAAGTTTAACAAACTCAATAGTTTTAGACCCATTTGGTGGAAGTGGTTCAACGCTTATAGCTTGTGAGCAAACTGATAGAATCTGTTGTACCATTGAACTTGATGAAAAATTCTGTGATGTTATTGTAAAAAGATACATCGAACAGGTTTCAAGTGATGAAGGTGTGTTTTTAATAAGAGATGGTAAGAAGTTGCCTTATAATGAGATGGTTAAAGATGAGGAAGTTACTTCTTAAGAATCACATTATTCTGGTTAAAGGACTTGATACTTATACCTTTTAGAGTGATATATGTAAGTACCAAAAAATAAGGAGGTACTTAAAAGTGGAAGTTAAATTTAATGTAACAGGAGAAGAGCGCAAGTCACTAGTTGTTGCCATTGCAGCAATATTAGAATGTAGGCCAAGATACCTAGGAATGCCTAGTATGGCTTACGAGGTTGGAGATATTGTTGTAGGCAAAGATGGCTGCATATCTTTTGATGATCAAGTAGAGAAAGAAAAAGTTGAGGCTTTGCTTAAAGCTTTAGAGAAAGAAGGTTTTATTTCAGAGGCACCAGTAGCTGAAAATGAAATGCTAGAAACTACAGTAGATAGTTTAGTTGTAGAAATGTCAATTGAATTATTTACGGAAGACTCATTTGATAACCTGGAAAAGTTAGTGGAAGTAAAAGCAGACCTTATTAAAAAGGCATTAGCTACAGATAGTTTGCCGATTGAGAAAGCTGAAGAAAGAATTAGGTTTCCTTGGTTTCATGGAGAGCAAGACAGTAATACAGTAAAAGCTTATACCCATTTTGTTACTGCAATTTGTGAAATGGCAAGAAACCAGAAACGCATTAGTTCAAAGAAAAAGGAAGTAGAAAATGAGAAATACGCATTCCGCTGTTTCCTTCTTCGCCTAGGTTTCATTGGAGAAGAATACAAAGAAGAACGTAAAATTCTCCTTCAGAATTTTTCTGGGTCATCAGCTTTTAAGGGAGGTACTAAGAATGAAGTTTCCAAGTAAAGAAAGAGTTGAAATGCTAAGAAAACAATACCCAATAGGTACAAGGATAGAACTTGTGAAGATGGATGATGTCCAAGCACCACCAATAGGAACAAAAGGTACAGTAAAAGGTGTTGATGATGCAGGTAGTATTTTAGTTAAATGGGATAATGGTAGTGGATTGAACGTTATTTATGGTGAAGATAGCTGTAGCAAAATTGAGGTAGAGTAACATGACGCATAAGATTAAAGAACAAATACTAGCTATTAGGGATACTTCACTTACCAATATGTTTGACCTCTCTATGGTGAATAAAATTGCATCGGAGATGGGATTTCATGAATTAATAGCTTTCATTGAAGAGTATGAGGAAGAGTATATAAGGTTTATTTTTACAGGAAAGTAATGGGCAACCCTTAAAAGGGGTTGTTCTTAGTTACAGGCTACTTAATTGTAGTCTTTTTTAAATTTAAGGAAAGGAGGTGACAGCTTATGAGAAAATTAAAGAAGTACACTAAAACTAAGTTTAAGGCAAAGGGTAGCATATACAGCAAAGAACACGCAGATTATGCTGTTGCCTTTATTGAAGCCCTTTGTCATACAAAAGGTACATGGTCAGGTAAAAAATTTGAACTTATAGATTGGCAGGAAAAGATTATAAGAGATATTTTTGGAACACTAAAACCCAATGGTTATAGACAATTTAATACCGCTTATATCGAAATCCCTAAAAAGCAAGGCAAGTCAGAACTTGCAGCCGCAGTTGCACTTCTTTTATGTTGTGGTGATTTTGAAGAAAGGGCCGAAGTTTATGGCTGTGCAGCTGATCGTCAGCAAGCGTCTATAGTATTTGAAATAGCTGCTGATATGGTGCGTATGTGCCCTGCACTTAGTAAAAGAGTTAAAATTTTAGCATCTCAAAAGAGAATAATTTATGCACCTACAAATAGCTTTTATCAAGTGTTATCAGCAGAAGCCTATTCTAAACATGGTTTTAATATTCATGGAGTAGTATTTGATGAACTTCATACACAGCCAAATAGAAAACTATTTGATGTTATGACTAAAGGTTCTGGTGATGCTAGAATGCAACCACTATATTTTTTAATTACTACAGCTGGAACAGATACAAATTCTATATGTTATGAAACCCACCAAAAGGCAAAAGATATTATTGAGAGAAGAAAAAAAGATAATACATTTTATCCTATAATTTATGGAGCAGATGAATCAGATGATTGGACAGATCCTAAGGTGTGGAAGAAAGCAAATCCTTCTATAGGAATAACTGTTGGAATAGATAAAGTAAAAGCTGCTTGTGAATCTGCAAAGCAGAACCCTGCTGAAGAAAACTCTTTTAGGCAACTTAGACTTAATCAGTGGGTGAAACAAGCTATCCGTTGGATGCCTATGGATAAATGGGATGCCTGTTCTTTTAAGGTAGATGAAGAATCTTTAAAAGGGAGAGTTTGTTATGGAGGGTTAGACCTTTCAAGTACAACGGACATTACAGCTTTTGTTTTAGTATTCCCACCATTGGATGAAGAAGATAAATTTTGTGTACTACCTTATTTTTGGATACCAGAAGAAACAATAGACCTTCGTGTAAAGCGTGACCATGTTCCTTATGATGTATGGGAAAGACAAGGTTATATACAAACAACAGAAGGAAATGTAGTCCACTATGGTTTCATAGAAAAATTCATAGAAAAGCTTGGTGAAAAGTTTAATATCAGAGAAATAGGATTTGATAGATGGGGAGCAGTTCAGATGGTACAAAACCTTGAAGGTATGGGATTCACAGTAGTGCCTTTTGGACAAGGGTTTAAAGATATGAGTCCACCTACAAAGGAACTTATGAAACTAACACTTGAGAAGAAACTTGCACATGGAGGTCACCCTGTTTTAAGGTGGAATATGGATAATATCTTTATTAGAACTGACCCAGCTGGAAATATTAAAGCAGATAAAGAAAAATCAACGGAGAAGATAGATGGTGCTGTTGCAACTATAATGGCCCTTGATAGAGCAATTCGTTGTGGTAATGGGGAGGGTACTTCTGTTTATGATGACAGAGGAATATTATTTATATAATAAAACACTTTTATACTACATTATAATACTACTTTTTGTTGACAAACCTAAAAATGTAGCATTATAATGTAGTATAAGGATGGTGTATATGAAGACATACAGTGTTAAACAGATTGCTGATTTGCTTGAAACTAATCCAGAAACTGTGCGCAGGTGGATTCGTGATGGGCGGTTAACTGCAGTTCAAGCATCACGAAAAGACGGAAATATTGTTACTGATGATGAATTGAAGCGTTTTTTAAGGGCAACACCGAAATATTTACCAAAGGTTACATCTAGTGTGGCAACGATGTCTCCAACGGTTGGTTTAGCTACTTTAGCCGCAGGACTAGTGGCCGGTGCTGTTATCAGTTATTGCGATAAAAAAGGCGAAACCGATGTTCGTGTATTACCGGAAGACTTTGAAAAGCATTTGAAAGAAAATATCAAAACTTTAAATCGTACTATACTTCAAAAAAAGTCTCTAATCGTTCAAACTGAAAAAGAAATTGAAGGCATCCAAAAGCAGATTGAACAATATCAACATTTGTTAGAACATGACGAGGTCATAAAGGATACCATCAAAAAGGCAATCGATGCAGATGAAATAAAGGAGGATTAGTAATGGCATGGAATTATGCAGAATTATCAAAAGCAGCCAAAGCAGCAGGAGGTCCTGAGAAACTTATAGAGGCACTTATTGATGCTGGGAAAAGTGCTGGTAGAAAAGAAATGTTGCCAGTTGTGGGAATTACACTTGCTGTAGGTGCTCTCGCAACCATCGGCATTCAAAAACTAATTAAGATCTTCAGCAAGGGAAAAGCACTACCTCAGTCTGAAATTGAGGCAATTAAGGCTGAACTGATTCAAGGTATAAAAGATTATGATGCTGCACATGAAGATATAGAAGAACATACTGAAAATGTAATCAGTTCCGATGAGAACTGCTGAAAATGCGACAAAGAAATGGTATTGTAAAACAGAGAATTATGAAAAGGAGTTATCTATATGAAAATGTTTAAAATTTTAATGAAATACTCTGATGGAAGTAGTGAAGAGCAGGACGAAGTGTTTGATTCTGAAGCTGAAGCCGAAGATTATGCAGGATACTTATGCAGTTGCTACCATGATGGTGCGGAAATTTTGAATTTATCAAATCCTGGAGACTATCCAATTGATGAAGATGATGATGTTGATTATGAGATTCTTGAAGTTGATGTTTAGTCAAAATGCAAAAGGCTATAAAAATTTTACATAATAACAGTGTTTATTGTTAAAAGCATTTACCACAACGGTAGGTGCTTTTCTTATGTCTATTTTAGAGGGGAGTGTGATTGCTATGGGAATTTTATCTGGAATATTTAAATCAAGAGATAAGCCTAAAAACAGAACAGCGGGGAGTGCATATGGTTTCTTTTTAGGCAGTACAACTTCTGGGAAACCTGTTACTGAAAGAACAGCAATGCAAATGACTGCTGTATATTCTTGTGTGAGAATTTTAGCTGAAGCTGTGGCAGGATTACCACTTCATTTATATCAGTACACTGATAATGGAGGGAAAGAAAAGGCGATAAATAGTCCGTTATATTTTCTATTACATGATGAGCCAAATCCAGAGATGACTTCCTTTGTATTTAGGGAAACCCTTATGACTCATTTACTTTTATGGGGAAATGCCTATGCACAAATTATTAGAAATGGGAAAGGTGAAGTAGTAGCTTTATATCCATTAATGCCAAATCGTATGAGTGTAAATAGGGATGAGATGGGAAAGCTTTATTATAGTTATATGATAAGTAAAGAGGATGCTCCTAATAATAAAGGAAACATAGTAAACTTGAATCCTTCTGATGTACTTCATATTCCTGGCCTTGGATTTGATGGACTTATAGGATATTCTCCAATTGCAATGGCTAAAAATGCAATTGGTATGGCTATTGCCTGTGAGGAATATGGAGCTAAATTTTTTGCTAATGGTGCTGCACCGGGTGGGGTACTAGAACATCCTGGTATGCTAAAAGACCCTACAAGGGTTAGGGAAAGTTGGAACGCAACCTTTGGTGGAAGTAGCAATTCAAGTAAAGTAGCTGTTTTGGAGGAAGGTATGAAATATACACCTATAACAATATCTCCAGAACAGGCACAATTTCTTGAAACAAGGAAATTTCAAATCAATGAGATAGCTAGAATTTTCAGAGTTCCACCACATATGGTTGGTGACCTTGAAAAATCTAGCTTTTCTAATATAGAACAGCAATCTTTGGAGTTTGTAAAATACACATTAGATCCTTGGGTTTCAAGGTGGGAACAAGCAATGATACGTTCACTATTATCTCTTAGTGATAAAAAGAAATATTTCATTAAATTCAATGTAGATGGGCTCCTTAGGGGCGATTATCAAAGCCGTATGAGTGGATATGCAACTGCAAGGCAAAATGGATGGATGAGTGCAAATGACATTAGAGAACTTGAAAACTTAGACCGTATATCAGTTGAAGAAGGTGGAGATTTATATTTGATTAATGGAAATATGACAAAGCTACAGGACGCAGGAATATTTGCTAATAAAAATAATTTAGGAATGGAGGGAACAAAGTGAGAAAATTTTGGAACTGGGTAAAAGATGAAAATTCAGATACTAGAACACTATATTTTAATGGTGCAATTGCAGAAGAAAGTTGGTTCGGTGATGAAATTACACCTAAAGCATTTAAAGCAGAACTTGATTCTTCACAAGGAGATATTGTTGTTTGGCTAAATTCTCCCGGCGGAGATTGTATTGCTGCAAGTCAGATTTATGCAATGCTTATGGATTACAAAGGAAACATAACTGTAAAGATTGATGGTATTGCAGCATCAGCAGCAAGTGTTATTGCTATGGCAGGAACAAATGTCTTAATGGCACCTACTGCACTTATGATGGTTCATAATCCACTTACGGTTGCAATTGGAGATGATGAGGAAATGAAAAAAGCAATTGATATGCTTTCAGAAGTTAAAGAAAGTATCATAAATGCTTATGAGATAAAGACTTCTTTATCTCGTGTAAGATTATCTAATCTTATGGATGCAGAAACATGGCTAAATGCAAACAAAGCATTAGAACTTGGTTTTGCAGATGGGATTTTAAAAGATAATAAAAAGCAAAAGTCAGGTGAGGATACTACTTATGCTTTTAGCAGAAAAGCAGTAACTAATTCATTACTTGATAAAATGATAGTCAAAAAGGGTATAAAAATAAATGAAAATAAACCATCAATTGGGGCGCTAAAAGAGCGTCTTAAATTTATTTAGGGAGGAATTTTAATATGAATAAACTTATGGAATTATATGAAAAGCGTAATAAGGCAGTAGCAGATGCAAGGGCATTTCTTGATAACAAAAGAAATGAAAGTGATGTGCTTTCAGAAGAAGATAATGCTATTTATACAAAGATGGAAAACAATATAATGTCTTTAACTAAGGAAATTGAAAGGGAAAGTAGACTAACAGCAATTGATGCTGAAATGTCAAAGCCTACAAGTAGCCCAATCTTAAGTAGTCCTGCAAAGCTACAAACAAATGAAAACCCTAAAACGGGAGTTGCAACAGCTGAGTACAAGGATTCTATGCTAAATGCTCTTCGTTCTAATTTTAGAAGAATTAATAATATACTTCAAGAAGGTGTTGATGCAGATGGAGGATACCTTGTTCCATCAGAGTATGATACTAGACTAATTGAAGGTTTAACAGAAGAAAATATCATAAGAAAACTTGCAACTACAATTAAGACCGGTGCTGAAAGAAAAATAAATATTGCGGCATCTACCCCAGCAGCTGCTTGGATTGATGAAGGGGGAGCATTAACTTTTGGAGATGCTAAGTTTGAACAAATCAATCTTGATGCACATAAGCTACACGTCGCAGTTAAGGTTACAGAAGAACTTCTTTATGATAATGTGTTTAATCTTGAAAGTTACATCTTAAACAAGTTTGCTAAGGCTCTTGCAAATGCAGAAGAAGATGCTTTTTTAAATGGAGATGGAGTAGGAAAACCACTAGGTATTTTTGCAGCAACTGGTGGAGGTGAAATTGGTGTTACAGCTGCAAGTGCAACTACAATTACAGCTGATGAGATAATCAATTTAATTTATACACTAAAGCGTCCATATAGAAAAAGTGCTACATTTATAATCAATGATCAAACATTAGCAATTCTTAGGAAACTAAAGGATGGCAATGGCGCATATATCTGGCAGCCATCATATCAAGTTGGAGAGCCCGATAGTTTACTTGGATATCCTGTTTATACTTCAGCTTATGTTCCAACAGTTGCAGCAGGAAAACCCGTTATAGCCTTTGGTGACTTTAGCTACTATAACATTGGTGATAGAGGCCCTCGTTCCTTTGCAGAACTTAAAGAATTATTTGCAGGTAATGGAATGGTTGGATTTGTAGCTAAAGAAAGAGTAGATGGTAAATTAGTTCTTCCAGAAACAGTACAAATTTTAAAAATGAAAGTTAGTTAATGGAGGTGATGAGTGTATGGTAGTGACCCTTGAAGAAGCAAAGTTATATCTGAGAATAGATAGTGATGAGGAAGATACGCTCATCACTAATTTTATTCTTACAGCTGAAGAAATCTGTGAAGATATATTAAGATATCCTTTATCTGAATTTAAACAAATACCCAAAACTGCAAAGCAAGCTGTTCTTTATGCAGTGGCAAATATGTATGAAAAAAGAGAAGGAACATACTATTACATGAAAAGTGAAAGTGGTAGTATTTCAGAAACTATTAATGTAATGAAATTAATACTAGCTAATATTAGAAAAGAAAGCTGGTGATTTTATGGAGATTGGTGAATTAAGACATAGAACCACTTTGCAAAAGTTTTCTACAAATACTAATGAGAATGGATTTGAAGTTGAGAATTGGCAAGATTACAAAACAGTATGGGCAGCGGTAACTAACTTAAGTGGAAAGGAATACTATGCAGCTGCAGCTGTTCAGGCAGAAAACACTGTAAAGTTTACTATAAGATACACTGATGAAATTGATACTACAATGAGGGTTTTGTTTAAGGATAAGCAGTACAATATAATTTCTATTGATAACATAAAGTATGTAAATAAATTCATAGAAATCAAGGCTATGGAGGTTGATAGTAGTGGCTAAAATGGAGCTTGAAGGAATGCAGGAGCTTATAGATAAAGTAAATAAGCTTGGAGAAAAGGGAGAAAGAATTAAGAAAAATGCTCTTGATAAAGCAGGAGATTTGGTTAAAAGTAGCATGGAGAAAAAGGCTCCGAGGTCAAGTTTAAGTAAAAAACACATGGCTGATAACATAAAGATATCAGATATAGAAAACGAAAACGGAGTAGACTTTGTTGATATAGGTCCTAATAAGGGTGATAACTCAGAGTTCTTTTACTCCAAGTTTTCGGAGTGGGGGACTAGTAAACAATCAGCACAGCATTGGGCAGAAAACTCTGTTGTTGAAAATAAAAAAGAAATTAACAATGTAATTAAAGAAGAATTGCAAAGGGGGCTTGAGGAGTTTGATTAATAAACTAATTATTGATGCCTTAAATCCTCTCAATATTCCTGTGTGTTTTCAAAGGTATTCTGGAAAGGGTGAAACCTATATAACCTTTCATGAATATTTCTCAGGTGGAGAAGATTATGAAGATGATAGGGAAAGCTTAACGGCGCATTATGTTCAAGTAGATGTTTGGTCAAAGGGTGATTACGCAAATATAGTTAAAAATATAAAAGAACTTTTGCTTAAAGCTAGATTTAAAAGATTAAATGAAATAGATCTTTATGAACAAGATACAAAAATCTATCATAAAGGTCTTAAATTTTATTATTTAGAGGAGAGTGATTTAAATGGCTAGACAAATAGGCCTTAAAGATATTCACATAGCTATATTGAAAACTGATGATAATGAGGCAACAACATATGATGTACCTATAAAACTTGAAAGGGCAATAAGTGCAAAGCTTTCACCAAAGTCAAATTCAGATAATATTTATTCGGACGATGCAGTGGAAGATATTATTACTGCATTTGAAGGAGTGGATGTTGAGATTGAAGTAAATCAGCTATCTTTAGAGAGTAGAGCAAAGCTTCAGGGGGCAAAGGTTGCAAAGGGTGTACTTATTGAGAATAAGGATGACATAGCACCAACTATAGCACTAGGCTTTAAATCTAAGAAGAACAATGGAAAGTATAGGTATGTGTGGCTTCTAAAAGGTAAGTTTGAACTTGCTACAGATGAATATGATACGGAGGCTGAAAAGCCAAAGGCTCAAAGTGCAAAGCTTAAGGGAAAATTTTATCCAAGAGAAGCTGATGGAAATTACAGATTTATTGCTGATGAGGATATGAAGGATGTAGATACAACAACTATAAGTTCATGGTTTACAGCTGTTCCAAAAGAGCCTACAGTGTCATCATAGAAAAAGTTGATTTCTAAAAATAAATAGATGGATTAGAAATGTGGAAAGGATAAGTATAAAAACTCTATACTTATATAATTGGTTGAGTTAAAATAGATTTATGAAATAAAGATGGCATGAAAGCAATAGATAAATAGTAATTTGTTCAATCACGTGGATTGGATGAAGGGAGGAAAAGATGGCACGCTTAACAACATCTGTTAGACAAAGAATATTAGAACAGAACGAAGGTTTCAGTAAGAGAACATATTATGAGGGGAGAAATTCCAGCGAAGAAAGAATATACACAATTTCAGGTGGATCACTACACATACGTGCTGTAGGAAAGACATCTTGGGCTGATAGTCGATATGACAATGAGTGGATTGCTAGTGACGAGGAAACTCATAGGTTTTTATATGATCATCAATGGGAAATGAATCTTGATGGAATAGAATAACAAAACACAATATTCAATCAATCATCTTACTATTTCAACCTGAATTGAACCAATGATATATTTAGCAAAATTCACAGACAAATTCCAATTTATAAATCAGTTTTAATTTTAAGACTTACAATTTAGTAGGTCTTTTTCTCGTTAGAAATTTTGAAAGGAGCTGAAAACATGAGAGCATCAGAACTTAAAAATAAAGGAATTAAGTTTAAGCTTAGTAATAAAGAATATGAACTTAAATTTGATATGAACACCTTCTGTGAGTTAGAAGAGGTATACGGTGATATCAACCAAGCCTTTGAAGATTTGCAAAATAAAAAGATTAAAGCTATAAGGGCACTTATTTACTCAGCAATTAAAGCTGAAGATGAAAGTGTTACACTTAAAGAAGTAGGGAAAATGCTTACTTTAAGTGATATGGAAAGGTTAGGTACAGCTGTTAATGAAGCATTAAGTGCTGCTATGCCAGAGGTAAGTGAAGAAAATATGGGGGAATAGAAAGCTGCTCTGATTCTAGTGGATGGGATTGGGAGTGGCTTTTTTATTTAGCTACTAATATTTTAAGGATGACAGAGGAGCAGTTTTGGAATAGTACACCAAAGAAGTTACAAGCTCTTTTAAAAGTATATAAGAAAGTCAATGGAATTGCTGATAAAGAAGAGTTTGATTATATAGATAATGTTATGTTTTAGAAACTCAACGTGAGAGGGGGTGAGGGGATATGGCGAGAGATTCAAATACTGTAGTTGCTAGAGTAGGTCTTGATGATAGAGGATTTCAAGAAGGAGTTTCTAAGATTCAAAGAAGTCTAAAGGTAGTTCAGAGTGAGTTTGCTGCTACAAGCTCTAAAATGGGCGATTATGGAAAGACTACAGAAGGACTGAAGCTTAAGGCAGATAGTTTAAATAAACAGATGGAACTTCAGAAGTCTAAGGTCGAGGCTCTAAAAAAGAGTTATCAAGAAAGTGTAACTACAAAAGGTGAAGATGCTAAGGCTACTGAAAACCTTAAAATTAAGCTCAATTATGCAACAGCAGAACTTAACAAAATGGAAAATGAACTCTCTGGATTAAACAAGGAGATACAGGTTCAAAGTAGTGGATTTACCACATTGGGGAAAAACCTTGAGGGTATTGGAAGCAAAATGAAAAAAGTAGGAGATGGCTTTTCAAGTGTTGGAAGCACCTTAAGCAAAACAGTAACAGCCCCTATAGCAGCGGCGGGAGTAGGACTTTTTAAGCTTGCTAGTGATTTTGATGAAGCAAGTGATTCAATAAGAATAGGCACTGGGGCTACAGGGGAAGCACTTCAAGGTTTAGAAGATGATTTTAAATCTGTATATACAACTGTAGATACGACTATGGGGGATGCAAGTAAAGCAATAGCAGATTTAAATACTCGTACAGGTCTTTCAGGAGAATCCCTTCAAAATCTTTCTACGCAGATGTTAAGACTTGCAAAAATAACCGGAGAAGATATAAATACTTTAATCCCCGCTTCTACTAGAATGTTTCAAGATGCTGGACTAAAAACAGAAGACTATGGAAAAGCATTAGATTACACCTTTAAAGTAAGTCAAAGCACAGGAATAGGTGTTAGTAGACTACAACAACTTATGGCACAGTTTGGTGGCCCTTTAAGACAAATGGGTTTTGATTGGGAAACTTCCGCAGCAATGATGGGGAAGTTTGAAAAGGAAGGGGTTAATACAGAGCTAGTTGTAGGATCTTTAAGAGTTGCCCTTGGAAAGATGGCAAGAGAAGGTATTAGTGAACCTAATAAGGCTCTTCAAGAGATGGTAACAAGAATCAAAGAAGCAGGTACTGCAGGTGAAGCTAATGCCATGGCATTAGAGATGTTTGGGGCGAGAGCAGGTCCAGATATGGCATCAGCTATAAGAGAAGGAAGGTTAAATTTAGATGAGTTAATAAACAGTCTTAAGTCAAGTCCAGAAACTATTGAACAGGTTTATACAGATACAGCAGATGCAGCTGAACAGTTTGTGATGTTAAAAAACAAAATGGCTGTAGCCTTAGAGCCCTTGGGCAAAAAGTTATTTGAAGCAGTAAATAATGCAATGCCTGCCGTTGAGAAGTTTATACAAGCAATAATATCAATCATTGAAAAGTTTAATGAACTAAATCCAGCACAGCAGGATATGATTTTAAAACTTGCTCTTGTTGCAGCTGCTATTGGACCTGTTTTAGGTGTTGTAGGAAAGCTTATATCCGCTGGTGGTATACTATTTTCAACATTAGGTTCTATTTCTACAGCCCTTGGTGCTGCAGGAGGCGCAAGCGGAGCCTTAGGAACTGCTTTTACTGCTATTACAGGGCCGGTTGGAATAATTATAGGTGCAATAGTAGGACTTATAGCCACTTTTGTAGTTTTATATAAAAATAATGAAGACTTTAGAAATTCAGTAAATATTGTATGGAATGCAGTTAAAACTTTAATAGGTGGTGTTATTGAAAGCTTAAAGTCTATGTTTCAAGCTTTTGTTGCATTGGCAAATCAAATATGGATCAAGTATGGTGATGATTTTGTAAATATAATAACTACTGCTTTTAACTTGGTGGCTACTATAGTAAATACAACACTAAGGGTTATACAGGACATTATAAAAATTATAACTAGCGCAATCAAAGGTGATTGGAATGGAGTGTGGGAAGGAATAAAAAATATCACCTTTAATTTATGGAGTGGAATACAGAGTGTTATAAAATCAGCCGTTGATTTAATTAGAGAAATTATAAAAACAGGATTTGAAGTTATTAAAGGGATAATATTAGGTACATGGAACGGAATTAAAGATATAACTGCAATAGTATGGAATAAGATTAAAGAGTCTATTGTAAATCCGATAAATGCTGCTAAAAATGCTGTGAGTAATGCAATAAATGCAATTGAAGGATTTTTTAGTAATCTAAGATTACCAGAGATTAAAATACCTAAAATTAAGCTACCTCACTTTAGTTTAAAGGGAGAATTTAACTTAACACCACCAAGTGTTCCACGCCTAAATGTCGATTGGTATGCGAGTGGGGGTATTTTTAATAGACCTAGTATTATAGGGGTTGGAGAAGCCGGATCTGAGGCGGTACTGCCTATTGATAGATTGGATAGCTTAATGGCTAAGGCAATAGAAAAGGCTAAAGGTGGAGGGAGTGGTGGTCTATCACTTCATATAGAAAACTTCATAAACAACACAGATAAAGATATCGAACAACTTGCTTATGAACTTGAATTTTATAGACAAAGAGCTGTAATGGGAAGAGGGGGTAAATAGTATGTTAAGTTTTAGCTTTGCCAATAAGGATAGCTATAAAGATTATGGCATTTTTATTGCCAAAAGACCTATAATTCCTTCACCAAAACGTAGAGTATCTTATGTGCCTATTCCTGGGAGAGATTCAAGTATAAAATTTGATGAAGAAACCTATGAAGATATAACTGTCTTAGTAGAATGTACTCTAAAGTCAAGAGAAAATTTAACAGATAAAATAGATGAAATAAAAGGATGGCTTTTTAGTAGTGGTGAGTCGAATCTTATATTTAGTTATCAAGCAAATAAAAGGTATATAGCACAAGTTGTAAACGCTATAGATTTTAAACCTATATATAAATCTGTTGGAGCCTTTCCATTAGTGTTTAACTGCAAACCTTTCAAATATGAAGTTAGTAATCAAGTTATAACAATAGTGAAAACAGATAGTATTATAAATAATATGGGTACTCTAGAGAGTAGCCCTATCATAACTGTTTATGGTAGTGGAAACATTGAATTATTTATAAATGATACACTTATAAAATTAAAAGGAATTAATAATAGCATAATAATTAACAGTGATATAGAGGATTGTTATAATGAAGCTTTAGATAATTTAAACTTTAAAATGGAAGGAAATTTTCCAAAGCTAAAAATAGGAGAGAATAAGATAAGCTGGGTAGGCAGTGTTAGCAAAATAGTCCTTTTACCTAATTGGCGGTGGCTATAATGATTTATGTTTATGATAAGAAAACTAAAAAAGGTGAATTTGAAAATAATGGACTAGGTAAATTAAATGAAGCTATTAAAGCAGAAATTACTAATGAATTAAATGGTGAATACAGCTTATATTTAGAATATCCGGTTAAATCTAAAAAAGCAGTTCATCTAGAATACTTCAATATTATAAAGGCAAATAATCAACTGTTTAGAATATATAAAGTTGAGAAAAAGCAAGATAATAATAAAATAATTATGATTTGGGCTAAGCATATTTTTTATGACTTGGCTTTTTATTTTATAGAAGATGAAAGAGCGGTGAAATGTAGTGTAAAAACTGCTCTAGAAAAGTCTTTAGTTGGTGATCTAGAATCAAGATATACAGTAGACAGTGATATTTTAATAAATAATACATTATATATGATAGAACTAAATCCAGTAGAAGCAATATTTAAAATTATTGAAAGATGGGGAACTGGTGAATTATATAGGGATAATTATAATATTAAAATACTAAAGCAAATTGGAAAAGAAACAGGTATGTTAATTAAGTATGGAAAAAATATTAGAGGTATAAAGGTTACCAGTGATACCACTGACTTAGCTACTAAGATTTATCCTAAAGGCTTCAATGGTATAACACTAGCTGAAAAATATATAACTATACCTAATTTTGATAGTTTAAAGTACCCACCTTTTCATATCATAAAGCCAGTTGAGTTCAAAGATGCAGCTGATGAACCTACCTTAAGGATAATGGCAAAGGAGTATGTAAAGACCAAGGGAATTGCTAACGTGAACATAGAAGTAGACTTTATAGAGATTAGTAAATCAAAGGAATATGAAAACTTTAAAAGTCTTCAACAGGTTAATCTAGGAGATTATGTTTTAGTAAAGTATGAAGAGTTTGATATAGATGTGTTAGTGGAAGTAATTAAAATAAAGCAAGACTTATTAAGTGGATGGAATACAAAAGTTGAGCTAGGTCAGCCTAAATCTAGAGGTCAAAGTGATTTTACAGCAATGATTAGCACAGTAAGAGATGAACTGGGAAACAAGGTAGCTCAAGCGTTAACTAGTATGCTTTATTATGCCAATTCACAAGAGGTTATAGTTTCAACCAGCGAAATTCAACCAATCTATTTAGGCATTACTGCAGTTTCAAGTACAAATTTAAGTGTTAATTTATCTATAAGTTGTAATTCAAGTATGGGGAGCACTTTAACTGTAAAGATACTTTTAGATAATGTAGAGATACCGTTTAAACCAAAGCAGAAACTGGAGCAAGGTGATAATATTATAGGAATCCCACTCGGAATTCCTCAAGTTGCTCAAGGAAATCATTATATAGGTATAAACTTAAAAGCTGATAATGGAACGGTAACAATACCAATTTATAATCTTCAATGTATGATTGATGGAAGAAATCTTCAGGGGGGCATGAGTGCAGAACCGCCTCATGCAGAAGTAATTGAAAACATTGATATAGTAAATCCGTCACAGATATTAAAAGAATATGAAACAGGTATAACTATGAATGAAATTATAAAGTCAAATTCAGTTCAAGAAGTAAAGGTTGCTGATGTTGATATAAGAATCGCAGAGGCTGGTGTAACAATAGAGATTATATGAATTAAGAAAGGGTATTTAATAATGGAAGAGAAAGGAGCCTTGTTATGTATAGAGAGACTATATCTTTTAATAAAGATTTAATTAATAATAATGTAATCAAACTTAATAAGAAAAAACCTATCTCAAATATCAGAGGAATTGGACCTATGTCAATAACTTAGACACAAAAAGTCGTACAATATTACTAAGCTGCTTTTCTAAGATTTTCAAATTCTACTGGGGTCATATAGTTTAAAGCACCGTGAATTCTCTTACGATTATACCAGGATTCAATAAATTCAAAGATAGCTCTTTGTGCATATTCAAAGTTAGGGTATTTATGTACATATACTTCCTCTTTCTTAAGAATAGAGTGAAATGACTCTATACAAGCATTATCGTAGGGATTACCCTTACGGCTAAAAGAGTGAATTAAGCCCTTATCAGCAATTATCTTTTTAAACTGTTTGCTAGTATACTGTGTTCCAAGGTCACTATGAAGTATTATACCATTAGGATTAGTAACATTAAGACAAGCATTTTCAACCGCCTTAACGGCTAATTCTGCGGTCATATGCTTGCCATAGGCGTAGCCTACTATTCTTCTGGAATATAAGTCCATCACAGATGCTAAGTAGGTCCACCCTTCTTTAAGGACATGGATATA
>NZ_PTIS01000020.1 GCF_002934235.1 Clostridium algidicarnis DSM 15099 | reverse complement strand
GAATAAAAATGGGCATGGTAAATTATAAATATCTCATGTAAAATAATGGATAATAAATTAAACAAAATAGTTGCCCACTTTTACTTGACTCAAACTATAATTAATCTATATTAAAATTGTGTAATATTATGATGTATAATTAAATCATATTAAAGTTTTTGTAATTATTTATACATATCTAAGTATTTAAAGAAATGGGGGTTAATTTAAAGGTGAATAAAAAGAAAATATCAATATTTATCATTTCAGCTAGCATTATTGGCGGTATTAATTTTGCAGACAAGCCTGTTTATGCTGTTGAAAAGCCATCTAGTGCACCAACTGCTAAAATCTCTGTTGCATCTATTGCCTCTAAAGGTGAGGTTATTAATGTAAGTAGTAATTTAAATATTAGAGAGTCTGCCGGAACTAATTATTCCATAGTAGGATATTTAATAGGTGGACAACAATTTAACATAAAAGGTAAAACTGGAGATTGGTATAGCATAGAGTTTAATGGAAAGGTTGGCTTTATTCATAAAGATTATGTAAAGGAACTTAATGCTGATGCTCCTACAAAGCCGGTAGAACCTAAGCCTTCTGAAAAACCAGTGGAAAAGCCTAGTGAAACAGCTTCTTCTAAGGGTGAAGTTATTAATGTAAGTAGTAATTTAAGAATGAGATCTTCTACTAGTACTTCAGCTTCTGTTGTTGGATATTTGAATGGCGGAGAAAAATTTGATATTAAAGGTAAGACTTCCGATTGGTATCTTATTGAGTTTAATGGCAAAACTGGGTATGTTCATAAGGATTATGTAAAGGAACTTAATGCTGATGCTCCTACAAAGCCAGTAGAACCTAAGCCTTCTGAAAAACCAGTGGAAAAGCCTAGTGAAACAGCTTCTTCTAAGGGTGAAGTTATTAATGTAAGTAGTAATTTAAGAATGAGATCTTCTGCTAGTACTTCAGCTTCTGTTGTTGGATATTTGAATGGCGGAGAAAAATTTGATATTAAAGGTAAGACTTCCGATTGGTATCTTATTGAGTTTAATGGCAAAACTGGGTATGTTCATAAGGATTATGTAAAGGAACTTAATGCTGATGCTCCTACAAAGCCAGTAGAACCTAAGCCAGTTGAAAAGCCTAGTGAAACAATTTCTTCTAAGGGTGAGGTTATTAATGTAAGTAGTAATTTAAGAATGAGACAAGAACCTAACACTAGTTCAGCTGTAGTTTCTTACTTAATAGGTGGACAAAAGTTTAATATAAATAGCAAATCCGGCGACTGGTACTTTATTGAATGTGATAATAAGGTTGGTTATATTCATAAGGACTATGCTAAGGTTTTAGGAAGTGATGTTCCAGATGCTACTCCTACAAAACCCACAAATCCCACAGCACCAGCAATTCCTGGTGAAAAGTTAGAAAACCTAGGTATGGGTATGATTTATAATATTAGTACTAATTTAAGACTAAGAAGTAAGCCAAGCACCTCAGATGATAGTCAAGTTCTAGCTTATATATTACCAGGAGAAACTTGTAATATTATAGGTACTGCAGGAGAATGGTACAAAGTCACATATGCCGGTAAAACTGGTTATGTAAATAAAGATTATGTGAAAAAAGTAAATGGTACTGAAGTAAAAGATCCTGCTGGCCATGCAAATGTCTATAACATTGCCCTTAACGCAATGAAAGCTCAAATTGGAAGTCCTTATGTGTGGGGAGGCTCTGGTGAATTTTTAACAACAGCTTCACTAAATTCACTAATACTAAGATTTCCAGATGATGCTAGGAGAGGCAAATACGATATACCAGGTAAATACATAGATGCTGGTTATAGAGCATTTGACTGTTCTGGACTTATGCAATGGGGATTTAGACAAGCAGGTGTAAGTATAGGTAGAACCACTTGGGACCAAGTAACTAATGGAGTAGAAGTATCCAAAGCCAACGTAAAGCCAGGAGATCTGCTATTTTTTAGCGACCTTAATCATGTAGGCATGTACATAGGCGACGGAAAATGGATAGAGTCACCAAACACAAGAAGCTTTATTAGAATTGTGGATGTACCTTGGTACAAAATTGGTAGAATAAGAAGAGTAATCTAATTGTAAGGACATGGTTGCACCTCTGGGGTGCATCCAAAAAGTGGATGCACCCCAGAGGTGCAACCATTAAATGGTAATGTATCTTGATTAAAATTTGACTATATACTATCTCTATAGTATTATTACATTGTAAAATAGAATATAATTTATAATAGTCCAAGGGGGCCGGTGTTGCTGGCTGAGATTAAGAACTTGATTCTTAGACCTTTCTAACCTGATCTGGTTAATGCCAGCGTAGGGAGAGGCTTTGTATTTATTTAAAATATTTGCTGTCACTTAGCAATATTTAGAAATATCAGTGCCAATCTCTTAGAGGTTGGCACTTTTTGTTTCTAAAATATGCACTTAGGAGGAGATAAAATGAAATTTACAGAAAGGCTTTATGAAAACGTTGAGGAAATTTGGACATCCTATTATAGCCACCCATTTATAAAAGGTATAGGTGATGGAACCTTAGATTTAGATAAATTCAAATTTTATATGATTCAAGATTATCTTTACCTTTTAGATTATGCAAAGATTTACGCTTTAGGTGTAGTTAAGGCAGATACTGAAGAGGTAATGCAAGGATTCTCTAGCATGGTAGATAATATATTAAATGGAGAGATGAGCATACACAGGTCTTATATGAAAAGACTTGGCATAACAAAAGAAGAAATTAAAAACACAAAGCAGTCCTTACCTAATCTTTCCTACACTCATTACATGCTATCAGTTTCACACGTAGGAAGTTTAGCCGAGCTTTCCACCTCTCTTTTATCTTGTATGTGGAGTTATCTTGAAATAGGTAAACACTTAAGTAAAATTCCTGGCGCTACAGAAAATGAATTTTACGGTGAATGGGTAAGAGGCTATATTTCAAAAGAATACGAAGAAGCTACTCAGTGGATTATAGATTTAGTGGACATCCTTTCAAAAGATATGAACGCTAAAGACCTAAATAAGTTAACTGAAATATTCATAACCACAAGTAAGTATGAATATATGTTTTGGGACATGTCATACAACAAAGAATCCTAACCCAATAAATGGATGCACCTCTGGGGTGCAGGTAAAAATTGGCTGCACCCCAGAGGTGGAGGTAATAAATGTAAGGAGATGTAGTTTTATATGCTTGATTTTTGTAACATAAGCTTTAAGTACGAAAACCAATCTGATCTTATTATTGAAGGTTTAAGTTTTAAGATAAATAGGGGTGATTTTGTTAGCATCGTTGGTGCTAGTGGCTGTGGAAAAAGCACTATCTTTAGATTAATCTCTAAATTAGAAAAACCTCTAAAGGGCAGTGTTTTTATTAATGGAGAAAATATTAATACTATGGATGGTTACATTGGGTACATGCCTCAAAAGGACTCCTTGCTTCCTTGGAGGACTATATTAGAAAATGCTGCTTTGCCTTTAGAAATAAACAAGCAAGATAAGAGTATGGCTGAAGAATATTTAAATACCTTTGGTCTTGAAAATTACAAAGATAAATATCCAAGAGATTTATCTGGTGGCATGAGGCAAAGGGTGTCATTTATAAGAACACTTCTTACAGGATCAGAAATCTTGATTTTGGATGAGCCCTTTAGCGCCCTAGATGCTATAACTAAAATTTCCTTACAAGAATGGCTTTTAGATCAGTGGACAACATTTCACAAAACCATATTATTCATAACCCATGATGTAGAAGAAGCACTGTTCTTGTCGAATAAAGTTTTTGTTGTGTCTGAAAAACCTATATCTAAATTAAAGGAAATAGAAGTGCCACTACCTTACCCTAGAAACAGGCACATGCTAAATGACCCTGAAATATTATCCATAAAAGAAGACTTAATTAATGAATTAAAACAGAGGATTTTATTATGAAAAAATATAAATCATCCATACTACTAAGCTTTATCCTACTACTTATTTGGGAAGGGATTGCAAGATATATAAATGCAATGTACATACTCCCCTCCCCTACTAAAATAATAGAAAAAACCTTTAAATTAAGAAAAGTTCTTTTTTTAGTCCATCTTCCAGCTACATTATCTGTAACTTTGATAGGACTTTTTATATCCATAATACTTGGTGTATCCCTAGCCATAGCCATGAGTCTAAATGAAAAAATTGAAAGGGCCATATATCCAATAATGGTAGTAACTCAAACTATTCCTGTTACTGCCCTTGCCCCTATTTTTGTGCTTTGGTTTGGATATAGCATTTGGAGTAAAGTTATAGTAACAACACTAATTACCTTTTTTCCTATAACCGTTAATGTTTACGACGGCCTGCGTTCTACAAGAACAGATATGGAAGAACTTTTAATAACCTATGGTGCTAGCAAAAAAGATATATTTATAAAATTAAAAATTCCCTATGCCCTTCCCTACTTTTTTTCTTCACTAAAAATAGCTGTCCCAATAAGTGTTATAGGAGCTGCTATAAGTGAATGGCTAGGTGCACAGTCTGGCCTTGGATATTTCAGCAAAAGAATGATGACACAGCTAGATGGAGCAGGAGTTTTCGCCCCTATATTAGTTCTATCTCTAGCTGCAGTGATTCTTGTAGCAATAATTAACATACTAGAAAATAAAATTATAAACTGGAGGAATGAAATATGAAAAAACTAAGATACATATCTCTATTACTTTTATGCAGTATATTTTTCACTGCATGTTCTGTAAAAGATTCAAATAAGGTGGATGATTCATCTAAGAAAAACCCTGCCAAAGCTGCTGATAAAAACTTAGAGGAAGTTGATTTAGTTCTTGATTGGTATCCAAACGCTATCCACGCCTTTATCTACGCCGCTATAGAAAATGGCTACTATGAAGAAGAAGGCTTAAAAGTAAACGTTAAATTCCCATCAAATCCTACAGATTCCCTAGCCCTACCTGCAGCTGGAAAGGCCACAATAGGAATTTATTATCAACCAGATGTAGTAATTGCTAGATCTAATGAAAATGTAAAGGTAAAATCCATAGGATCCATAGTTAAAACTCCGTTAAATGTTATTATTTCACTAAAAGAAAAAGGGATAAATTCGCCAAAAGACCTTTCAGGCAAAACAGTGGGTTTTTCCGGGAATCCACTAAACACAGAGTACGTTAAGGCTATGGTAAAAGAAGACGGGGGAGATCCTGACTCAGTAAAAATAATTGATGTAGGTTTTGAATTATTATCCTCTATGATAACTAAAAATGTAGATGCAACAACAGGCGGCCTTATAAATCATGAAGTGCCTGTTTTAAGACATGAAGGACATGAAATAAATTACCTTAGTCCTGCAGATTATGGAGTACCAAACTACTACGAAGAAATATTCGTAACCAGCGATGACACATTAAAAGAAAAGCCAGAAACCCTAAAAAAATTCATGAAAGCATCTAAAAAAGGCTTCAAATTCATGAAAGAAAATCCAGACAAATCACTACAAATACTACTAGACCATCAAGAAGCAGATAACTTTCCACTTATCAAATCCGTGGAAAAAGAAAGTATGGATATACTCCTCCCAATAATGGAGACAAGCACCTCACCTTTCCTACATCAAGATAAAAAAGTTTGGGAAGACAATATAAAATGGCTACAAGAAAAAGGCCTGCTCACAAAAGAAGTAAACGCAGAAGATTTTTACGTTAACTTAGATGAATAAATAGCTACCAAAAAAAGGGTGCACCCCAGAGGTGCACCCTTTTTTTGGATGCACCCCAGAGGTGCACCCATAATATGGATAGTATTCCAGTGTATCATCTCCTTATTGACAAAGTCATTGATATTTATTATCATTATCAATAGTGATGTAAGAAATATTATCTTCATCACTTTTGATATTATGCTTTGAAATTTATTTATATACTTATGTATTTATAACTTTATATGGATATGGTTATACCTCTATGCTATAAGTATTTAATTTCAATACATTAAATAAAGGAGATTTTCATATGAACTATATAGATAAATCAATAGACCTAATTAGACTTACAAAGGAGAAAAACCCTCTTGTGGATTTTGCGGTAAACTATGTTACTGCAAATGATTCTACTAGTGTAACCTCTTACATTGGAGGTAGCCCTGTGATGACAGATGATTCTATAGATGCTGCGGATGTTGTGGAATACGGTAATGTAGATGCATTAATATTTAACATAGGAACTATAACAGAAAAGCAGTATCACTCTATGATGGAAGCTGGTAAAAGGGCTACTGAAAGAGGAATTCCTATAGTAATAGACCCTGTAGCAACTAGTATTACACCTTTTAGAACTATGATTATCCAAAGAATGCTTGATGAACTTAATGTTTCTGTAATAAAGGGAAACCTTGGGGAAATTAAAGCTTGCCTTGGTCTTAAGACAAACTCAAAAGGTGTTGATTCTAATGAAAACCCTGAGGGTGCAGAAGAATTCTGCATTAAACTTGCAAGAAAAAGAAACTTAGTAGTTGCAATGACTGGTCCAAAGGATATAATAACGGACGGTGAAAGAATAGTTGTTATTGAAAATGGTACGGACAGGCTTCCAAAGGTTATAGGAACTGGCTGTATTCTAGGTGCTATGGTTGCTACCTATTGTGGTGCTACTAATGATTACGTATTAGCAGCTTCTACAGCTATAATGCTTATGGGAGTAGCTGGTGAGCTTGCAAGTGAAATTACAAAGGAAGATGAAGGACACTATAAGTTTAAAGTTAATTTAATAGATGTATTATCTACTATAGTGGACAATGAAGATAAAATAAAAGCCAAGGCTAACATGAAAATTATTAAATAGCTCTAAAGTAAATTATAAAGCAAGTCCTTTGCTTTAGATTAGATCTTTACTACTACTTTGAAAGAAAATCAGACATCTTGAATCTATGATTTAGTGATATTGGCCTTCCCAAAGTGGGATGAGAGTATTAGAGATAGTAGTGATTGGATAAATTATTCTAGAACAAATAAATAGATATATTTAAATAATCAGCTGAGGTAATAATGCAAATAAAATTACCTCAGCTATAATTGAGGTGATATTTTGGAACTCATAGAGAGTTTAAAAAGCTTATTAAATAAAAAATATACAGAGGATAAACCCCTAATTACATTTATGACAAACTATGTTACAGTGTTAGACCTTGTAGACTGCTGCGTTTATGCCGGTGGTTCCCCTGTGCTTACAGATGATATTGTAGAGTCTCATAACCTAATCCCTCACGCTGGAGTAAATGCTGTAATGTTTAACTTTGGAACAATAACCCGTCAGTACCTAGATATTATGGTGAACATAGGCAAGTCCGCTAATAAGTTTAATGTTCCTATTATGCTAGATCCTGCCGCAATATCAGCAAGCCCCTTTAGAGGTGAAGCTATCAAAAGAGTATTAGACGAGGTCCACATTTCCATATTAAAAGGGAATTTAGGTGAAATCAAAACTATTCTAGGCTATGAAGCCAAGGCTAAAGGTATAGACTCCTTTGAAGATGAATCAGATGGTGAAGAATGCTGCATAAAACTTGCAAAAGAAAGAAATATGATAGTAGCCATGACAGGTAAAGAAGATATAATAACCGACGGCAAAACCCTAGTAAAAATTAAAAACGGTACACCACGTCTCCAAAAAGTAGTAGGTACAGGCTCTCTAGCACCGGCGCACTAATCACAACCTTTAGTGGCCATAGTGATGACTATCTTTTAAGTACCGTCCTTGGAATACTATTAATGGGCATCTCAGGAGAAATAGCTGAAAAAAGATTAAAAGTGGAAGATGGAAATAGAAGCTTTAAACTATACTTACACGATGCTCTATCAAACATTACCCCCCAAGAGCTAGAAGAGTATGCAAGACTAACTATAAAAAATCTATAAAAGCCTCATTATAGAACCAAAAAAAGGAAGCACCTCTGGGGTGCATCCTTTTTTTTGGATGCACCCCAGAGGTGCTTCCAATTAATTGTTATTATAATTCGTTGACAACTTGTACCTTAGGTTTTATAATATTCGTGGGGTTAAATATATTTTCACTCCATCGGAATTTTATTAAAACTTAATTACATAAGGGGGGATTTTCATGGCCAAAGTAAAATTTGACGCTAAAATTATTTCGACGAACATCTTACAATATTGTGGCGGGAAAGAGAACATCGCATCTATAGCTTATTGTATGACTAGATTAAGACTAACTGTAAACGATAACTCACTGGTTAATAAAGAAGCTATTAAAAATATAGAAGGTGTTCTTGGACTTGTAGAGCAAGCTGGTCAGTTACAAATCATATTAGGTCCTGGCAACGTTAACAAAGTAGTAACTGAGTTTTCAGCCTTAACTAATATGGATGTGGGACAGGTTGATGAAGCTAGCTTAAGAAAAGAAGAATTAAAAATAAAGAACTCTACACCATTCAAACTATTTTTAAGGAAGATTTCTAATATATTTATACCTTTAATTCCTGGATTTGTTGGTTGCGGTGTTATTTATGGAGTAGCAAAAGTATTACAAAACCTTGGTTTAATAGGTGGTAATAGTTTTAATATCTTATACCTTATAGGTAAGTCAGTATTTACTTATATGAATATTATGATAGGTATGAATACTGCTAAAGAATTTGGTGGAAGCCCAACCTTAGGTGGAGCTATAGCAGGTATTTTAAGTGCCCCAGGTCTTAGTAAAATAATTATAAATAACAAAGCCCTAGTTCCAGAAGCTGGTGGTGTTATAGCTGTTTTGATAGCATGTACTTTAGGTGCTAAACTTGAGAAGAGGCTAAGAAAAGTTATGCCTTCAGCTATAGATTTAATGGTTACACCTACACTTGTATTATTAATTATAGGTGTTGGAAGTCTATACATATTCCATCCACTTGGAGAATTTTTATCTAACAACTTAACTTGGATAGTAAATACATTAATTGAACGTGGTAAATTCGTAACAGGTGCTATTTTATCAGCTACCTTCCTACCCCTTGTAATGACAGGACTTCATAGAGCACTTACCCCAGTTGAAGTAAGCTTGTTAAAGGATTCAGGCCTTGATTTATTAAGACCTATACTTGCCATGGCAGGAGCTGGACAAATTGGTGCTTGTGTTGCAATATATCTAAAAACTAAAAATAAGAAACTTAAGACTGTTATAGCAAGTGCCCTACCTGTAGGACTTCTTGGAGTTGGAGAACCATTAATGTTTGGTGTTACTCTTCCTTTAGGTAAACCCTTTATAACAGCTTGTCTTGGTTCTGCCGTTGGTGGAGCTTACGTTGCTATGATGAACGTTGCATCTACAGGTATAGGACTTTCAGGACTTCCTCTTATGCTTTTAATTCCAGCTGGCAGTGTGATACACTATATTATAGGAACACTTCTAGCATACGCTGGAGGATTTTTATTAACTTATTTCACAAAATGGGATGACATGCCAGACGGCGTAGAATCTTCAATGGACAATCCTTTAAGTGAGATAATGAAAATTTAATATTAGGAAGTGATATTTATGAATTTTGATTTTCACTTACATTCTACATTTTCAGACGGTAGTTCAACAATGGAAGATATTTTTATAAAAGGCAAGGAGCTTAATTTAAATGCTATTGCAATTACAGACCATGACACTACCCTTGGGCTAAATTTAGAAAAACAGCTAAGTGAAAAATATAATATTCCGTGTATACCAGCCGCTGAATTTACAGCTGTTGAAAAAGGAGTAAAACTCCATGTATTAGGATATCACATAGATAAAGATTCTAAAGAGCTTTATAATTACTCATCAAATCTTTTAAACTATTTTGATGAAAGATCAAAAAAGCAAATAAAAATACTTAGGGCAAACGGAATAGATATACCAGAAGATGAATATTTCAGACAAAGTCAAGGTGGCCCCTTATATAGAGCAAAACTTTTGAAAACTTTGTCTAACTTTGGCTACTTAGACGCTAAAGATATAATGACTAGCCTAAAAAAGTATTTTGGACCAGATGGAATCTGCTATGTGCCAGATGAATTTAAATATAATGATTTTGAAAGCACCATAAATCTTATAAAAAGAAACAAAGGTATAGCAGTTTTAGCTCATCCAATCAAAATAAAAAATAAAAATGAAGATTTATACTACGAACTCATAAATAGTAATCTTATAGATGGTATAGAGATTTATCATCCTTCAATAACCCAAGAAATCAAGGATGAACTTGAAGAGGTGGCGGCAAGAAAAAACCTCATAATAACTGGTGGTTCAGACTACCACGGACTATACAACAAAAAAGGAACACCACTGTCAGGAATGAATGTTCCAGACTTTGTATACCACAACTTAATGACAATCAAATAAAATCAATCTCGATTAAACAGAATCAAATAATAATAAACGGATTTTAAATTTGTACCCCAAAGGCTATTCCATATTATGGTTGCACCTCTGGGGTGCATCCTTTTTATGGATGCACCCCAGAGGTGCTTACAATTAATTCCATAACCTTCTTAAAAGAATTTACTACCTCCTTAAAGCCTTTTCTACAAAAGCTTTATATTCCATTCTGTACTTAACGTTTCTGCCACTTCCAATACTCCCAATACTTCCACCACCTCTATCATTTCCAATACTTCTATGACTTCCGACACCTTTAGTGGCCTCAATATCTTCAACATCTTCAACATCTTGAATCACTTCATCATCTTTACCTTCATCAAAAAACTTGCTATCATTCAATAAAATATTATTACTTAACACATCATCACTATTTATTAACCTTTCCTCCTTAGTTCCTATGTACATAGAATAAGAGGAGTAATTATAATCTTCTGGAAGCCTAACCATGTTAGCTCTAACAGGATTTAAGTGAATATATCTGCTTATTTCTAATAACTTAACCTTGGTTTGTATTAAATTAGAAAAATATCTATCTTGATATAAATGTCCTCTATAATCATATTTTTTGTTAAAATACTTAGCATACATGGAATTGAGCCTTCTCATAAAGGTAGATGCTTCCTTTTCATTTGTCTTTACAATTAAATGAACATGATTTGTCATTAAGCAATAGCAGATAATCTCATAAGAAAACTCCTCATAATAATTTAAACAATCCTTTATTAATAATAAATACATACTATAATCAGCTGAATCTTTAAAAATATCGCTTTTACGGTTTCCTCTAGTAGTTATATGATAACTACTATCAGGAACCCACACTCTTTTTGGTTCTGGCATTTCATCACCTCTTCATTTTTCTTAACTGTTCTTATCCATAATTATTGACAGATTAAAGAAAAATAATGCAGTTTCAAGACAAATAAAGGAAGCACCTCTGAGGTGCGCCCATATAATGGGTGGGCCTCAGAGGTGCTTCCAGTAACTTCCTACATTTATCTACTCACCATAAATAAAGTTATGAATTGCTTTAACGTTTTCTTCCCTTTCCCACTTAAGATAAAATATATCGTCGATGTATTCATCCTTATGCGTTCCATCTATAGGAATTCTAAGTTCTTCCATACTACTATTCTTAAAACCTGACGCCTTTGAAGCCATGCCTAAAAGTTCTGTGGTGCTAATGCTAGTTTCAACATATTCACTAAAACTAGATATTAATTTAGGATACTGAGTTACTGACATAGAGCTTAGTTTTCCAAGTATCTCTTGCATAACTTTTCTTTGCCTATCTGTTCTACCATAATCATTAGTGCCTACTTTTCTGATCCTAGAATAATCCACAGCTTGAGATCCTGTGAGGGTTTGCTTACCATGTTTTTTAAGACCTTTTATAAGAGGTACTTCTTCAGATGTTATATCCATTTCAATTCCACCTAAACCATCGATAATATTATCAAGTCCATCAAAGTCAACCTTTACATAATCTCTTATATCTAAATCATAATTCTCATTTACGGTCTTTACAGAAAGTTCTGGACCACCATAATGATAAGCATAATTTATCTTATTTACCTTATCATCACCAAAAAATATGTAGCTATCCCTCATAATAGATGTTAACTTCAAATTTCCCTTATCCTTATTCATAGAAATAACCATCATTGAATCAGATGCATTTTCTTCATCATCTACCCCAAGCAAAAGTATATTAGTTATATTTTTGTCTTTTTCTTTAGTAATCATTTCTTCATTTATTCCAAGCTCACTGTCTGGCAATTTAATATCCTTATACTTCATCTTGTTAGTGCTTTTATAAAGAACGAAAATAACAATAAAAAGTATAGCAAATATACCTAATATTATCTTACCCTTTTGAGATTTTCCTTTAGACTTCCCCATAACCTTTACACCTCATCCTTAAATTTTATGCATTTTACAATTAATGTATCCACCTCTGAGGTGCTCCCATTAAAAGGGAGGACCTCAGAGGTGGATACACTTTCTTCCATATATTGATCTGGATTTAATAACCTTTTGGGTTATTTGATTGCCATTTCCAAGAGTCTTTGCACATATCTTTAAGTGTCTTTTCTGTTTTCCAGTTTAGCTCTTTAAGAGCTTTTGTAGGATCTGAGAAGCATGCAGCTATATCCCCTGGTCTTCTCTTTGTTATAACATAAGGTACTTTAACCCCTGTTGCTTCTTCAAAGTTTTTAACCAGGTCTAAAACACTATATCCTATGCCTGTACCAAGATTATATATCTTTACACCCTTAGTCCCCATAATCTTCTCTACTGCCTTTAAATGCCCTTTTGCAAGGTCAACTACATGGATATAATCCCTTACCCCTGTGCCATCATGAGTATCATAGTCATCACCAAAGACGTTTAACTTTTCCCTCTTACCTACAGCTACTTGAGTAATATATGGCATTATATTATTAGGTATCCCTTTTGGATCCTCTCCAATTCTACCACTTTCATGTGCACCTATAGGATTGAAATATCTAAGAAGGGCAATACTCCATTCATTGTCAGACACATATATATCTTGAAATATTTGCTCACCCATAAGCTTAGTACTTCCATAAGGATTAGTTGTGCTAAGCGGTAAATCCTCTGTTAAAGGTGAAATATTATTCATTCCATAAACCGTTGCAGATGAACTAAATACTATTTTCTTTACATTGTGTTTTGCCATAACTTCAGCAAGAATCAAGTTTCCTGTAATATTGTTATAATAATAATTTATAGGCATTGCTACAGATTCACCTACAGACTTAAGCCCTGCAAAATGTATAACAGCCTCAATATGATTTTCAGAAAATACCTGACTTAGGGCATCCTTATCTAAAACATCCACCTCATAAAATTTAAACCCTTTTCCTGTTAATTCCTTTATACGATTTAAAACCTCAGGCTTACTATTAGAAAAATTATCTACTATTACAATGTCATACCCTGCATTTAATAGCTCCACAGAAGTGTGACTTCCAATATATCCTGCCCCTCCAGTAATTAGTATAGACATATAAACACCACCCTACTTTTATTTAAAAATAACTTTTACGCAAAATCCAACATTTTAAATTGCATTTTTCCGTCTTCCATCTAGTTTTCTTTTAATTAACTTTAGCGCATCAAAGAATTCTTTAACTCGTAAAAGAGTAATCATTATAACATATATTGTAGCACTAATTAGTATAGTAGCAAATAGTGAAGATATCTCTCCAATTCTTGAGATGAAGAATCCATAAGAAAATTTAGCCACTAGCCCCATAACAATGGAAGAAATAATTATCTTAATAGAACTTGAAAGTATTATCTTCCCATTAAAGTTACCTAGTTTCTTTCTTAAGCTATACATTAAAAGCATAGCACAAACAAAGGCTGATATAGAAGTAGAAAGGGCTAGTCCACCTATACCCATAAACTGTACTAAAATTAAATTTAGCACTATATTAATAACCACACCTATAACACCATTAATCATAGGCGTTCTAGTATCTTGAAGGGAATAAAATGCTCTGTTTAATATATCCCTCATGCCGTAAAATATAACCCCTAAAGAATAAAATGTAAGAGCCGTCGTAGTCATGGTCACTGAACTTTGATTAAATTCCCCTCTTTCAAATACGAACTTAACCACAGGAGTACTTAAGACTATAATCCCAACTGTTGCTGGTATCATTATTAAATTTATATTATTTATAGACTTACTTATGTACATCTTAAACTTTTTCATATTACCTTCATTAGCTTCACTTGCAAATGTAGGATACATAACCGTTACTATAGCAGCTCCAAACACAGAATAAACAAGATTATTTACCTTACCTGCAAAATTCAGCGCTGATATGCTACCCTCTGGAAGCCCAGAGCCTATAGTTTTATCTACTAAAGCATTAATTTGATTCACACTAGCCCCTATAACTATTGGAAGTATGAGAGTTAACATCTTCTTTATTCTTTTATCCTTAAAATTAATAAAAAATTTATACCTATATTTATGTTTAAGTAGCCATGGAAGTTGAATTAAAACTTGCATAGCCCCTCCTATTACAGTAGCTATCATAAGCCCTTCAATAGAAACATTACCCATTAATATATATCCTATTATAGGAAGATTAAGCATAAACCCAACTAGTGCTGGTGCTGTAAAGTCTTCTAATGTCTGAAGTATAGCCACATATCCACTATTCATAGACATAAATAATATATTAATAACACTAATTCTAGTAAGAGCTACGGTTAAATCGTAAGTCTTTCCAACAAATTTTGGAGCTATTAATCGCACCAAAGAAGGGGCAAAAATCCACCCAAAAGCACATAATACAATAGACACACCAAAAAGTATATTCATTATATTATTAGCAAAGTCAAACATCTCTTTTCTGCCTTTCTCCCTATAAGTTTCATTTAACATAGGTATAAAGGTGGTAGTTATAGCAAGCCCGAATATACCAAACATAACATTAGGTACTGTAATTGCCATATTATAAGCATCAGTTTGAAAAGTAGTACCAAAGGCCTTAGCTATAAGCGTATCCCTTAAGAATCCCACAATCTTACTTAAAATCGTTATTATTATTACTATACTAGCAGATTTTACCACTTTATTCTTTCCCATAATTCCTCCAGTCTACTTTTATATTTAATATATTTTTCTGTTGAATCTGTTTTTATTAATTCTTTTACTTATATATAATAAATATTTATGAACTACAATACTGTACTTAAGAGTACTAAGGTTTGCGAATAGACATATATAAATATAGTTTTTCAGTAAAATTAAACATTAATCTTTACTTTTAAACTGGATGGTTCTGTATATATTGTTGCAATAAAAATACTTATAAAAATTTGAGTTGTAGACGATAAAAGATACGGTTCAAAAAATGAATGAACAAAAATTATAGTAAATGACGCAAGAAAAGCTACATTCAATCTACTTTCTTTATAAGCACCAATGGAGTTATAATGTTTAATGTTTTTAAATACTTTAGCAATTACATGTATCAATAAAACCGTAAATAATAAAAGTCCCACTAGTCCAAAACTACTCAATATAGTTACTATTATATTATGAGCATCTGGAAACTCCTCGGTTAATTGGTAACCGCGTCCTACTATTGGTGATTCTGCAAATACCTCAATATGTTGTTTCCAAATATTTAACCTAGTATTACCTGATGAGAAATTCGTAAACTGATTAATATTTTTTGACATATACGTTATAGCTACTATTAAAGCAATGGCAAATAATAAATAATAAATTTTCTTATTCTTATCGCTTTTATTTTTATGACTATTGTCTTTCTCGCCCTTAGTATTTCTAGATATTAAGAATGTTAAAAATAGCCCTCCAAAAGTTAATATTATTCCTGTTCTTGAAAGGGTTGCAAAAATAGAAATAAGATATAGCATACAATATTTATACCAATTCCTGCCTTTTAAAACTATCTCATATAATAATAAAAATTCTAAATATATGGATAAATTATTGCTTCTTCCTAATGGAGTTTTGGCAAATTCTTTTATTGCATAATATGCATATGTACTTATTGGAGGTCCATTAACGATATTTACTATTATATTTACTAACATTATAACTGAAAGTATTAAACCAAATACCCTCAATCCTTTTTGAGGTAAGTAATAATCATAGTTAAAAATATTATAAAAAAGGATAAAGGATAACACACCCACTATAAGTGATTTAGCAATTCCTAAATTTTGACCAACTTGTACGGACCAAAAGCTTACTATGATTACCCAACTTATCACCAAAAGCTTCAAGTATAAATACTTTTCTAGTGGTATTTTAAATAAATTATTATATTTAAACATAATGATTATTAATGAAATAAATAAAAATACTTCTGAATAAGATATACTTAGTTGTTTTTCTCCAATCTTAATTCCAAAAAATGTTCCCATATTTAATGAAGCTACCACCACTAAATATAATGTTTTAATAACTGTACTATATTTTTTATTTTCCATTTCCTAAACTCCTTAAAAATTTAACTGACTCAATTCTCAATCATCTTAATATTTTTTTAACTGATACTATTAATGGGTCATATAATTTTTCCACAAAGAAATAAGAATATACCATTAGAAAAGATACTTTATTATCTATATCTTTTCGATATTGGTCTAAGTAATACTTATAGCTTTCTTGTTTCATTGCTGAAATCTTTTTAGAATCATAAATGGACTTTATTGTAATAGAATGATTATGAACTACATTCAAAGTTGGTATAAAATATACACCAAAGTTATTTTTATAAAGTTTTTCCCCTAAAATAAGTTCTTCTCCATATAGAAATAATTTGTCATCAAAATAATTAACCTGTTTTAAACTAGTAGTTCTTATCATAAAGCAACATCCAGATAAAGAATAAACCTTTATAGGTTCCTTGTGCTTTTGTATCCTTTTTCTTAATATTTTATATAAAATAATATTACAAGGATACAAGACATTTTTTACAATATCTACAAAAGGTGTAACTCTCTTTGATATTAAAGGTAATTCTATCATACTCTTTTTTTGAATAATTCCTGGACCTACCATAGCAACACTTCTATTCTCATTTAAATAATCAGCTAGTTTATTTATAACATTATAATCTTCTATAACTATATCATTATTCATAATTAGTATATAATCAGCTTTTAATTCTTCTGCTTTCTTAATACCCACATTATTTCCATATGAATATCCACCATTTTTATCTGTTTTTAATAAAAATATATCATACTTAAATCTATTTTCACTTATATAATTATCCATTTTTTCATATGAGTTATTTGGAGATAAATTATCTACAATTACTACAAAAAAATCTTCAGCTACTATTGAATTTAAGTTATTTAAACAATTTATCGTAAGTTCATATGTCATATAATTTAATATAACGATCCCAATTTTCGATTGTTTCATGTTTGCCTCCATATCTTCAGTTATCTTGTTATCTAGTTTACAGTGAAAAGATAGTCTAACTTCTATTAACAAAATCACTAATGATAGCTATTCTACATCTTTTTAGCTAATTGTTTATATATGATTATATACTCATTAGCTATATTATCCCAACTAAATTTATTAACTTTAGATGTACAATTTATTGATATATTTTCATAATTATTCAAGATATCCTTTGTTCTATTTACAATTTCTTCTGAAGAATCATATTTAACCGAATATCCAACTTCACCATACTCAAATTGTCCATCAAATCCTTGTCCTTTTGTATAAATTATTGGCACCCCTTGGGACATAGCTTCTGCATATACAAGTCCAAAAGTTTCATGTTTAGAAGGCATTATAAATATATCTGCATTTCTTATATAGGTAATTAACTCTTCTTTGGGACTGTGGGGTACATATTGTATAAATGTATTATTGTCAATTATTGCCCTATATTTTTCGTCTTCTATTCTTCCAATAACTGTATAACTAATTTTATAGCCTTCTTCAATTAACATTTTACATGCTTCTATGGTAGTGTCAATATTTTTATTCTTATCAATTGATCCTACATATATTAGGTTAATTTCGTTATCCTTAGGCTTAGGTTTCTCTTTATATATGTTATTTAACCAAAAGTCATTTATCCCACTTGGTATTACAACACTTTTATCAAGTAATTCTCTTTTTAAATTAATTGGTGCAACCCTATTGATTATATAATCTCTGTAAGATGGTGAATAAAAAACCAATTTCGAAGCATATTTTAATATTTCTATGCCTATCTTTTTCAAGTGTTTCATGTATTTAAAAAATTTATTTATATCAGTATTTTGAATCTCTACAATATAATCAGTTCCCTTTTCTTTTTTTAATCTAAGGGCTACTCCACCATTTATAAATAATGAATGAGCATGAATCACTTTCATCTCTTCTAAATTGATTTTATTAATACAATCTTTATAGATTTTATCGACTTTTGTATAATATATGAGTCTATCTAAATTAGTAAAATCTTTAGAATAAATATACTTTGCATTTCTCATATTATAATTAATGTTAGCACCTTTAAACTTATCATCTGATATAGGCACAAATACTGTTTGTTCCATACTCATCTCATCAAGTTTTGAAAATAACTCCATATATAATTTGGAACCTATATAGTATGAACATATCTGCAGAATATTAATATTATTACTCATAACTTTATCCCTCATAAGCGCTAAGTATTATCTCCATAGCCTTTTTACCTTCTTCTCCATTAACCAAGGGCTCTCTATTATTATTTATAGCGTCTATAAAATCTTTATAAAGTGGAGTATGGCCCTTTCCATAAACACTATCTACTTTTGAGCTTTCATCTTCTTTGTCATAATCTCTTTCATCTTCAAACTGCCATGTTTTTATTTCGTTAACAGCTAGTCCACCTATTACAACTGTTCCTTTTTCTCCAAATATACTTAAAGTTTCCTCTAAGTTTTTAGGATAAACACAAGCACTTCCTTCTACCATACCTATAGCACCATTCTTAAATCTCATAAGTATAGCCCCGAAGTCCTCCATTTCTATGTTTCTTAAATATGTATCTCTCTCAGCATGTATTCTTTCAACTTCTGATCCCATCATCCATTGAAGTAAATCTATGTTGTGTATACATTGATTCATAAGAGTTCCACCATCTAAAGCCTTTGTTCCTCTCCATGGTGCTTGTTTATAGTAATTATTATCTCTTGTCCATAGTATCCTAGCAGTTCCATTTATAATCTTTCCAAACCTACCTTCTTCTATGGCTCTTCTTAGCTTTTGAATAGGAGGATTGAATCTATTTTGATGTGATATACATACCTTTTTATTCTTTTCCTTTGCTAAAGCTATAATATTATCTGCATCTTCCACTGATAGTGCCATAGGCTTTTCTATAAGCACATTCTTACCTTTATTTAAACAATCCATAGCATGTTTTGCATGGTATCCGCTTTCAGTGGATATTTCTACTACATCTATCTCTTCATTTTCTAACATCTTTGTATAGTCTGTATACACTTTCACATTGGATTCTTTTATAACATCTTCATATTGTTTCTTTATTTCAATAGCTTTATCTTCTATAATATCACACACTGATACTAGAACGGCTTCTTTATTGTTATTAATTAGTGCTTCGATGTGTTTATGTGATATTCTTCCGCAACCTATTATTGCAAATTTAAGCATTATAGCACCCCTTTATAATAATTCTATATTTTCTCTCTTCTCAGCAGCTTTCATAGCATTTTTAGTGTCAAATATAACTATAGCATTATCTTGCACAAAATTATAATCAACATTAGTATGTGCTGTTGTAACTACTACTAAGTCAGCATCTTTTAATACTTCTTTACTAAGTTCTTTTAGTCCTTCTTTAGTTTTGCCTTTGAATTTATATTCAGCTACAAAAGGATCATAAAAATCAACTATGCAGCCTTCATTTTCAAAATTCTCTATAACCTTTAAGGCAGGACTTTCTCTAAAATCATCTATATCTTGCTTATAAGATACACCTAGTATTAATACTTTTGAACCATTAAGAGACTTTTTGTATCTATTTAATATTTTTGATGCTCTTTCAATAACATAATAAGGCATGCTGTCGTTTATTATTCCTGAAGTTTCTATTAGTTTTGTATGATAATCGTATTCTCTTGCCTTCCAAGTTAAATAGTATGGATCAAGTGGTATACAGTGTCCGCCTAGTCCTGGACCTGGATAAAAGGCTTGGAATCCATAAGGTTTTGTTTTGGCAGCATCTATTACTTCCCAAATATTTATCCCCATTTTTTCACATATCATTGCCATTTCATTTGCTAGTGCAATATTAATATTTCTATATGTATTTTCAAGTATCTTTTCCATTTCTGCTACCTTTGGTGATGACACCTCATACACATCACCCTCTAAAACCGCTCTGTACATTGCTGCTGCAACCTCTGTAGAATCTTTGCCTATTCCTCCTACTACCTTTGGAGTATTCTTTGTTTTATATAACTTATTGCCTGGATCTACTCTTTCTGGAGAAAATGCTAAAAAGAAGTCTTCTTCACATTTTAAGCCTGATCCTTCCTCTAATATTGGTAATATAAGCTCTTCAGTAGTTCCTGGGTATGTAGTACTTTCTAAAACTACCACAGCTCCCTTTTTAAAATATTTTGATATTGCTATAGTAGAATCTCTTACATAACTAATATCTGGTTGTTGATATTGGTCAAGTGGAGTTGGTACACATATAGCTATAAAGTCTGCATCTTTTACCATGGAAAAATCTGAAGTTGCTGCTAACAATCCATCTTTAACTAATACTTCTAAATCTGAATCTACAACATCCCCTATATAGTTATGCCCTTCATTCACCATTTTCACCTTTGATTCTTGTATATCAAAGCCAATTGTCTTGTATCCTGCTTTAGCCTTTTCAACTGCAAGTGGTAGACCTACATAGCCTAATCCTACAACTGCAACTATAGCAGATTTATTATTGATCTTTTTTAACAAACCTTCTTTTATTTCGCTCATTTATTCATCCCCCTATTGTTTTATAATTATTATTTCTTTTTAAAACTACTCATATATTTATATAAAATTTATCGTATTGTTTTTATAAACTCAATAAATTTCTTATGCTCTATAGCAAAATTTCCTGTTACACTCATTCCATCTTCTACGTCTTTTGTTACTACGCAACCTATATTTAAGTTTGCACCTTTTCCTATTATTAAGCCATTAGATACTGTAGAACTTACGCCAACCCATGTATCATCTCCTATAACAGTTCTTCCTCCTATAAGTGAATTAGCTGCAAGTAAGCATCTATCACCAATCTTGGCTGCATGTCCTATATGAACTAAATTATCTAGCTTGCTATATTCCCCTATTATTGTTTCATCCCACGGATAAACCGCTTTGTCTACACAAGTATTATATTGAATCTCAACATTATCTTTTACAATTAGCTTTCCACAATGTTTAGCAAAAAGTATTTCTTTATTTTCAGTTCTTTTAAATTCAAATCCTTCGCCACTCAATATAGCCCCAGCTCTTATTACACAATTATCACCTATTACTGTATTTTCTTTTATAGCTACGAATTCTTCTATTGTGACGTTATCACCTATCTTCACATTTTTCTCTGATATATGTGCCAATTTGCTTATATTACAGTTATGGCCTATTTGGCTATTAAAATCATATTTCTTAGTGTAGTAATCTTTTTTTGATAAATGATTGTGAAGTTTAAAGAAAGATATCCTAGGGTTTTTACTAATACATATCCCTCTATCATTTATCAATTTGGCTATTTTATCTGTTGTAACAATCATCCTTGCACTTTTAGAAATATTATCAACATACTTTTCATTATCAATAAATGTACAAAATGAAAAATCCAAATCAGCGCTTGCTAGTGCTAAAGATTCAAATTCTTCTTCTTTTAAAGTATCTGTAATATCAAAATTATCATTACTTCTAGAAATTATTTCAGAAATCCTCATAAACTACTCTCCTATCTGAATTCTTTTATTGTGTCTACAATAAATTTTTTTTCTTCTTTACTTAATTCAGCAAACATAGGTATTGCAAAGGTTCTTTCCGATAGATACTCTCCATTTGGCATATCTCCAACCTTATACCCTAAGCTCTTATAAACTTTTTGAAGATGAATAGGTACCGGATAGTAGATTCCTGTAGCTATTCCGTTATCTTTTAAGTGAGATACTATTTCTTCTCTCTTTTCTGATTGAAGTATGTACATATGGTATACATGTTTTAATTTTCCCTCTTCATAAGGTGTTATTAAATCTGTATCTTTTAAGCTTTCATTGTAAAAGCTTGCATTTTCTCTTCTCTTTGCATTCCAAGTATCAAGTTTTCTTAGTTTTATCCTTAATATAGCTGCTTGAAGCTCATCTAGCCTAGAGTTATATCCCACAAGATAATTGTAGTATTTAAGAGGATTATATACTGTATTGTCCGTGCTTTTATCTTCGTCTACGTTTTCTTTTATATCATTAAGCAAATTATAGGCCTTATTCCCATTTTCGCCACTACCATGGGTTCTAAGTGCCCTACATATAACCTCCAAGTTCTTATCCTTAGTTACTATCATTCCACCATCACCAGCGCAGCCTAAGTTCTTTGTAGGAAAGAATGAAAAACAAGCTATATCTCCTAGAGTTCCAACTTTTTTCCCTTTATACTCAGATCCAATTGCCTGGCATGCATCCTCTATAACCTTTAAATTATATCTTTTAGCTATTTCATTTATTTCATCCATATCTGCTGGCTGACCAAAAATATGAACTGGCATAATTGCTTTTGTTTTTGATGTAATCTTTTCTTCTATTTTTGTAACATCCATATTAAACGTATCTAACCTTACATCTACAAATACTGGAGTTGCCCCTACTGAAGATATACTTTCCGCTGTTGCAAAAAATGTGAAGGTAGTAGTTATAACTTCATCTCCTTCACCTATACCTAATGCCTTTAAAGCTATAATTAGTGCATCAGTACCATTTCCTACAGATATACTATTTGTTCCACCTAAGTAGTCACTGAATTCCTTCTCAAATCCTTTTACATTTTGCCCCATTATGTAATTAGCTGAATTTAATACTTCTAAAACATCTTTATCAGACTCTTCCTTTATTGTTTCATATTGCTTCTTTAGATTAATTAATGGTATTTGCAATATCTACACCGTCCTTTAACTTTAATCTTCTAATATTACCTTCTCTAACTTATCAGTTAAAACTTTAAAATCAAAATCTTTTGCTGCTTTTAAAGCATTATTACAATAATTATTATACTCTTCTTTTGGCATGTTATAAAATTTAATTATATTCTCAGCTAAAACTTCTGAGTTAGCATTATCTATTGATACTCCACCTTTGTACCCATTAAAAGTATCATATCCAAATTCACAATCAGAGAGAGAAGGTTTTCCACTTGCAAGATAGTCAAACATCTTGTTCATACTAGATCCATATTTTTTTAAACTACTTTGAGAAAAATGCATTATATTTAAATCACACTTACTTAATATATAAGGTATCTTATTCTTTTCTAAATGTCCTTTAAACACGATATTATTAATATTACCTTCCATGCAATATTTTTCTAAGACTTCTTTATCAGAACCATCTCCGTATATTAAGAATTTTATATTTATATTGCCCTTTTTCTTGATTGTCTCTGCCACATCTACTATTTTTCTAACATTATTTGCTTGTCTTATGGAACCAGCATATACTACCTTAAAAGTATCTTCATTATCCAAGTCCACATCTTTTGTAATATAATTTTCCTTATTATAATTAAATTGTTGGAGATCTACACCATTATTAATATAATGTATTTTTGACATGTTCATGTCCTTATTCCATCCTTTATTAACAATATAATCTTTTCCACCTTCCATAGAAAATACAAGTTTATCAGACCTTTTATAAATCCACTTTTCAACTTTATATAAAATCCGAATAATTGGATTGTTCTTTGAGATATTCTTATAAACAACTATAGACTCTGGCCACAGATCTCGAACTTCCAATATAAACTTTGATTTGAACCTCTTGGCTACTAAATATGGTGACCAAGCAAAAATTGCTTCTAAATCACATATTATTACATCTGGCTTTTCACCAATTTTTTTTGATACCTTAAGTAGCCTTAATGGAAATTGTAACATATTAATTATTCTTGATATCCCATTACCAGAATAATTTGATGTTTTTATATGAACAAAATCCAATCCATCATATGTCTTTTTTATATACAACTTTTTTCTATCCTTAATAAGGTTGATATCTGTATTATGTATAGTACTAGCAGCAAATATTTTTACTTTATATCCCTTTTGTATTAAATATTTAGCCATTATATTATTTCTAACCCTAGTCTCATATTCCGGTGGCATTGAATAATGGTTTATTATCCATATGTTTTTCATTGATTTACCCCTTAATTTATTAATCAATTATGATCTTAATTTCATTAATAGTTTTCTTACAAATATCTATTGCTTTTTCAGTTGATTCAGCTTGTGAAATAACATATCCTATTCTGTCTACACTACTTCTTATTTTATTTATCTTATCACCAATGGACTTAGATATAAGTATACCTTGTATACCTTCATTATTTCTTACTTTTTCTATACCTTCAACCTTTGATAAAGTTCCACTATTTGAATTAAAGTACCTAATCGCAGCACCTTTGTTAAACCTTTTATTTATATTAGGCTTATTCCCCAATGCTAGATCAATGCAAGCTTCTACCATATCTATGCCAGTTGCTAGTGGTACTAATGAAGTTGTAATATTATCGCCTCCGAGTCTAGCACCTAATTCAACAACTTTTGCACCTTTACTTGTAACAATAATCTCTGTATGAGCTGAACTATTATCAATTCCTAGGGCTGTTATAGCTGCTTTAGTAACTTTTTTAATATCTTCCTTCATATCTTCAGATAATAATGATTGTATTGAATGACCCATCTCTACAAAGTATGGATGACCACTAGTTTCTTTATCTGTTATAGCTATAATATGTGTAACCCCCTTAATAGTAATTGTCTCTACACTAACTTCAGGTCCACTCATATATTCTTCAACTACAACTTCACCAGTTTTAGAAAATTTTCTACTATATTCATACGTCTTTTCTAATTCATTTCTGTCCCTCAATAAATAAACCCCTCTACTACCTGAACTATCAGAAGGCTTGATTATAATATCTCCATGAAAAGAATTCACTGCTTTTTCAAATTCTTCATATGTTAAAACAGAAGAAAAAAAAGGTATTGGAACATTACAATTTGAAAGTTGTTCTCTCATCCTAGCCTTATCTGTAGCCATTATAGCTGTTTTTTGAGTTATTGTAGTTAAATTCAACCGCTCACCAACTGCTGCAACTGAACGCATTGGCATATCCGTTGCAAGTGTCATTATTCCATCAATACCCAATTCTACTGCTTTATCTAATATACCTCCTGTATCAATAGTACTTAATTCATAAAACTCATCTACATATTTAACTCCAACAGCATTCTTATTCATATCAACGCCGATTACATATAACCCTTTTTCCTTAGCTTTTAATATGGCAGGTAACTGCAACTCGCTAACTCCAAGAATCATTAATTTTTGTTGTTTCATGTTGTTTCCTCCCTAAAAAAGCCTTAATTGTTTTTGCTATGTATTCCATATCATCTGCTGAATATCTTTGATCACACGGAATTGATAACATATTATCAGATAAATAAGCAGAAATACCATAGTTTAAATAAACCTCGTCTGGAAGTGGCCACAATACCGGGCAGTATATACCATTCTCTGCAAGCCATTCTTGTATCTGATCTCTATTATTCTCTACTATAATAGGAAAACAAAATGGACAGTCATTTTCTGTTATCATTTTGTTTACTATAGGCATACCGAGGGATTTATCAATCAAATTATAAAGTATATTAAAATTTTCTCTGCGCTTTCGTTTCATATAATCAAAATCCATTTGATTTATTATTGATAAAGAAAATGGTGATATTCCTAATATCCTATCATCTAACTCAATGGAAGCTTCCGCTTCTGATAGTAACTTTCTATATTGGGTTTTTAAAGCCTTTTCTCTATTATTAATATAATTGGATTTTAATCTCATTGCTTCTTTTCTATGATGATAAAAGACATTATCATTAAATTCTAATTTATTCTCAAAATTGCATTTACAATTTATTGCAACGGCACCATCAGGAAGTGCAAACCATTTTCTTAAGCTAGCTACAATAAAGTCAGGTTCAAATGTCATTGAATCATTAAAATAGCTATGGGTACAGTCGGATAAAATTACTAACTGTTTAGAATGTTCTTTAGCTAAACATACTGCATCTTGATTTCTGCTCATACCAAACCAATCAATTACAAGCATAACATCCGGATCTTTACACAATGCTCTTTCTATATCTTTTAAATTTGGATTAAAATTTTCATCTATCCCGAAATATTCAATAGAATATCCTTTGTTTAAAAATGGCTGAAGCATTGACTTACATATATATGTAGGAAGTAACGCAACTTTTTTAGAAGTCACTATTTCATTTAATATAAATCCTATGGCCTCTCTCCCACTTCTAGTATATCTATAGTCAGCATATTTTTTTTGAGTTGTATTCAAATTTCCATCTAATTTATTACTTACTTCTGATTCTATATGAAATTCGCTACCTATCTCTCTAAGCATATTTCATCTCCTATTTAATCAAGTTATATGTTTTTTTATTTACCTTGGACTTTTCTATATCTAAATTAGGTGTGTATATATTTTTTCTGCAAAGTACTGATACTAGTGTTACAAAAAAGATTTTTAAATCCATAATAAAAGAAACATTTTTAGCGTAATACACATCATTATCAGTTTTTTTACGCCCATCTGAAGAATTTCTATAATATGCTTGATTATACCCTGTTACACCAGGTAATACATTAAGCAACACCTTATCCTCTTCTAAATATCGTTCTAGCCAATCTGTAGGATCGGGTCTTGGACCTATAAAACTCATATCTCCTTTGATAATGTTTAAAATCTGTGGAATCTCATCTATGCTTGTCTTTCTTAAAATCTTACCTACTTTTGTTTGTCTAGGATCTTCTTCACCATTAAATGTAGATCCATCCTCTAGTCGCCAATCCGGAGCATTGACTTTCATTGAACGGAACTTATACATTTTAAATGATTTACCATATCGCCCAAGACGCTCACCAAAATAAAACACCGGACCTTTATCTTCCACTTTAATAGCTACTACCACTATCATATAGACAATTAAAAAAATTGGCATAAGTATTATTGCAAAAACAATATCAAATAATCGTTTAAATATGTTTACATACAAGATATCCACTCCTTATATTAATAATTTCCTCTTCTAAATCTCATACTTATTATTTAACAATTTCTTTCAAGCATTCTGTAACATACTCAACTTCTTCGTCACTAAGCAAGGTATGAAGAGGTAATGTAATCTCATTTCTATACATATTAAATGCATTAGGATAATCTTTTATATTAAATCCTAGGTTTTTATACGCAGTATGCATAGGTAGAGGCTTATAATGTACATTAGTTGCAATGCCTTTTTCAGCCATTTCTTTAATAACCATATTTCTATAATCTTCATCTTTATCATTCAATCTAACTAAATATAAGTGTCCGCTAGAAGAAGATTTATCAGTGAAATGTTTCAAGCTAGTAGCTCCACCATTTTCTAGAGCTTTATCATACATATTTATAATTTGTTTTCTTCTTTCTAAGATTGCATCATATCTTTTTAATTGTGCAAGTCCTAAAGATGCCATAATATCTGTCATATTACACTTATAAGCAGGATAAATGATATCATATTCCCATGATCCTGGGTCTGTTTTAGCAAAGGCATCTTTTGTTTGCCCATGAAGTGATAACAACATGTATTGTGTGTATATATCATTATTATTAATATTAGGAATATCTCTCCAAGTTGCTGCACCACCCTCAGCAGTAGTTAAGTTTTTTACTGCATGGAAGGAAAAACAGGTAAAGTCTGCAACTTCTCCACTTTTTTTACCCTTATATGTAGCCCCTAAAGAATGAGCCCCATCTGCCAAAACAATAACTCGGTTTATAGCCTTTTGGATCTCATTTGATGGACTGAAAAGGTTCTGCTTATTATTAACTATTTCAAATATCTTATCATAATCACACATAACCCCTGCAATATCAACAGGTATAATTGCCTTTGTTTTGTCTGTTATTGCATGTTCTAATTTTTCATAATCCATTTGGAATGAATCTTTTGCTGTATCAACAAGGACTATCTTTGCTCCTACATGATGTATAACACTTGCTGAAGCTGTATATGTGTATGCAGATGTAATTACTTCATCACCCTCACCCACACCTAAAAGTCTAAGCGTAAGTTCCATAGCTGATGTGGCTGAGTTAAAGCATACTGCTTTAGATGCATTTGTGTAATTAGCTATCTTTTCTTCAAACAATTTTGTTTTAGGTCCAGTTGTTATCCATCCTGATCTTAAAGTGTCTACTACCTCATCTATTTCTTCTTGTGTAATATCTGGTGGTGAAAACGAAATTTTCATAATCTAAACTCCTCTTTACTTTATCATTTTAAATACTAGCCACCACTTCTTTCTCTGAAATCTTATCTTTATTTACATCTAGTTTAGTTGAAGTGGCTTCCCTATATGTTGGCACCATTTGTTTTATGCTATTTTTTATTTCTTCTATATTGTCATTGTCTAATACAAATTTTAATGAGTTAAGATTTCTCTTTAGCTCTTCTATGTTTGTGTAGGTTGGTCTTCCTATGAAGATTTTGTCGTGCCTAGTTTCTTCTAGTCCTTCTTCTGACATTAGTAGCTCTTCATACAGCTTTTCTCCGGGTCTTAGGCCTGTTACTTTTATTTCTATATCTTCATTTGGTACAAGTCCTGATAGTTTTATAAGGGCTGTGGCTAAGTCGTATATTTTAATAGGACTTCCCATATCTAATACGAAGATTTCTCCACCTTTTGCATAGGCTCCTGCCTGAATTACTAGCTGAGCTGCTTCTGGTATTAACATGAAGAATCTTGTTATCTCTTTATGGGTTAATGTAATTGGTCCACCTTTAGCTATTTGCTTTTTAAATAACGGTATTACTGAGCCGTTGCTGCCTAGAACATTTCCAAATCTTACTGCTACGAATTCTGTTTTACTTACTTTATCCATAGCTTGTATTATCATTTCACAAATTCTTTTAGAGGCTCCCATTACATTAGTAGGGTTTACAGCTTTATCTGTAGATATCATAACGAATCTTTTTACACCATATTTATCTGCAGTTTCTGCTAAGTTTAATGTTCCAAAAACATTGTTCTTTATGGCTTCTCCTGGGCTTTCTTCCATTAAGGGTACATGCTTATGGGCTGCTGCATTAAATACTACCTCTGGCTTATATTTACAAAATATTGTTTCTAATCTTTTTTTGTCTCTGATAGACCCTATTAAAACTTTTAGGTTTAGACTAGGATAGTTATATTTCAATTCGTTTTGTATATCGTAGGCATTATTTTCATATATATCGAATATTATAAGTTCTTTTGGATTAAAAATGGCTATCTGCCTGCAAAGCTCTGAGCCTATAGAGCCTCCACCGCCGGTAACCATTACAACTTTATTATGTATGTATTCTGATATTCCTTTATCATCAAGATTTATCTTATCTCTACCAAGTAGATCCTCAACACTAACATCTCTCATGGTATTTAATTTAGCCTGTCCATTAAGTATTTCATAAAGTCCTGGTATTATTTGAAGCTTGCATCCAGTCTTTTTACAAATATTAATGATTTCCGCCTTGTTTTTCTGATTAAGAGAAGGTATTGCAATTAGTATTGTATCTATTCTTTGTTCTTTTGCAATTCTTTCTATATCATTTCTATTGCCCATAACTTTTACACCACATGTACTTTTACCTTTTTTATATGAACTATCATCGATTATTGCCACAGGATTGTAACTCTTTTCTTTTCTTGTGAGCATTTCTTTTATTATCATATTCCCGCCAGATCCTGCTCCTATAACCATTACCCTATTTCTATTTCTATTATGCCTTACATAAACAGATAAAACTCCTCGTCTATATAACCTAAAGAAAAGCCTGAATCCTAAGGTAAGAGCTGTAGACATAACCACTGCTATAATATGGACATTTATTGGTATAAAGCTTCCTAATGTATATCCGAATAATGCAGATGCAACTCCTGCTAAAATATTAGCACCAACCACCATCATAAGCTCATCTACACTGGCGTAGTTCCACAAGCTTTCATATAGCTTCATTATATAAAATATAACTATATAAATTAAAGAAATTATTATTGTATCCTTTTTAAATGAATCAAAATAAAGTCTTGGAACATCATAATAAATTAAACTAAAGGCTATTATATAAGCTACATTTATAGAAAATATATCTATTATAACTAAAGTAGCCTTTTTAAATTTTTGCATAACTTCTCCCCCACTATGTATATATCTATTAGTTTTCAAAGTTTAATTACATGTTAAAACACTTTTTTTACCTGTTTTCTGTATAATTATATCATTTTTAAAAGTCAAAGTCCATTAACACACAATTCAGTTTTACAACTTATCTTTAATATATAGATTATACTTTACATTGCATCATAATGGTATTAAATAATTATACTGATTTTTATAATAAAATCTTATAATATCAAACACAAAAATAAGTAGAACAAAGAACTGTACTACTCATTCTTATGTTTTTACTATGTTTTTATTTTAATATAGCTTAAAATATTATATTTTTATCTATTTTTTAATAATATTAGTTAAATATTTAAGGAAATCCTCCTTTAGGTCATCCCTTCTAAGCGCGTACTCAACAGTTGCTTCTAAGAAGCCTTGTTTGTCTCCTACATCATATCTTCTGCCTATGAAATTATAACCATACATATTTTCCTTCTTGGCAAGCTCTTTTAAGGCATCTGTAAGCTGGATTTCTCCGCCTTTTCCTGCCTTTGTATGTTCTAGTATTTCAAATATTGATGGATTTATTATGTATCTACCTAGTATAGCTACATTTGATGGCGCACAATCTACCGAAGGCTTTTCTACTAAATCCTTTACATTATATACTCTATCTTCTATAATACTTCCATCTACTATTCCATATTTATTTACATCTTTTTTATCTACTTCTTGAACTCCTAGTATACTTGTTTCATACTTATCATAAACCTCGATCATCTGCTTTAAACAAGGCTTATCTTCATTATAAACTATGTCATCTCCAAGAAGAACTGCAAAAGGTTCATTTCCTATAAAGCTTTTTGCACAATATATGGCATGACCTAAACCCTTAGGTTCCTTTTGTCTAATGTAGTGAATATTTACCATATCAGAAATTCTTCTTACCTCTTCTAATAAATCAGTCTTTCCCTTTTTCTCAAGTTCAAGCTCTAGTTCTACGGATTTATCGAAATGATTTTCTATTGAGGTTTTATTTCTTCCTGTGATAATTAAAATTTCTTCTATACCTGAGTCTACAGCCTCTTCTATTATGTATTGAAGTGTTGGCTTATCTACTATAGGTAGCATTTCCTTTGGTTGAGCCTTTGTAGCAGGTAAGAATCTAGTACCAAGTCCTGCTGCAGGTATTATTGCTTTACGTACTTTCATCATCATCTTCCTCTCTTTAACTGTTATATCATATATATAATTATATTTTTGCTACCTTATTTGTTTTACTTCTTATATTTGTTGAAAACTTCAACTATATCAGAATAACATCATGTGCCCTTTGGATTATTAACCTTACAATTGCCATTTACCATAGCCCCTGTAATTTTAATTACCTCTTTAACGGAAGTTGCTCCTTTTTCTATTATTGCCTTATCTATATCTTGTTCAGTTACTTTGTTGCAATAACAAACATATTCCAACTTAGTTGAATCATTTTGCTTTTCCACATTTTCCGTATTGCTCATAGTACCCTCCATATTAGTTAAAGTAAGCCTCAAAATTATGTATACTTTATTCCTTGATGAATATATTGTACCTCTACTTTATGCTAAAGACAATAATAGTATCTAGACTTATACATATCTTAATTGTAACTTACTTGAATATATGGCATATCATTTTATTGGAACTACTATTTTACCCACCTTTTCCGATCCTCTAATAAATGTTACATTTAAGTTTACGCTTTCTATAGGCACTGCAAATGTAACACTTGCTTTACATTTCCCGCCTACAGGAACTTCTTTTGGTGTTCTGTTATCGTCATATACCGGATAATAACCAAGAACATTCCCCTCATCATCTAATACTTGAAATGCATATTCATCAATATATAAGTCTTGTCCTAAACTTTCACCAAAGCTAATATTTGAATAGGTATAATCTAATATAACCACCATTTTAGCTTCTATATCTGAAAATTCATTTCTTTTTTCTGTGGCTCTAGCCCCTTCTATAGTAAGAATATAATTACCATTATCAGTTTGAACATTAAATGGTTCATTTAATATTATCTCTTTAACTTCAGCTTTGAGTTTCTCATCAGTGGCAATATTTGAATTTAAAGAAGAACTTTTTATATTAATTAATAGCGTCATTAACTGATCATTATTAACTACTTCCCATTGACCATCTTTTTTAATTAATGAAACATCTTCTGTTCTATCAGTATATTTAATGTTATCAATACACTTGGATAATATATCATCATCCATATTCTTTGATTGTTCTTCTGTTAATTTATTAGTGGAAAAAGCTTGTGTTAATCCATTAGCAAATGCTTGTTGTATATAATCTAACATTACCGCAGCTATATCCGGACCATTAACTTTTACATTTACGGTAGCAGCATCACCATCTATTTTTTCAGAATTTATGGTATAAGATATTTTTTTCATAGCCTCCACTAACTTTTGACTGTTTTCTTCTGATATATCTCCCTCTTTTCTTTCTTCATTTTCTTTTGTTTCATCTAATAATTTACTAAAATCACTATTTTTACCTGTTTTAATATTTTCAAAATAATTTTTCATAGTATTAGATGGTGATTCAGTACCACACCCGTACACTCCAATGGCTAATATAAAAATCAGTGCAATGGAAGTTATCTTTTTAAGTTTTTTCATAATTATTCTCCCTTAAATTTATTGATAGTGTTAACACTATCTATTTATTCCCTACCACCATTTTACAATATATTTCAATATTAATCAAAATATTCATCTACAAAAAAACTACCAAATTCATTTCTGAATTTGGTAGTTAATACTTAAAATTTGTAATTTTTATAGAGCCCTTCTACTTATAAAGTTCCAATGCTATCTTGCTATAGGTCTTGGTATACTTGTACCATATGTATAAGTACTCTCCAACTATTTCTCCAACACTCTCTTTATAAAGTGCCCATACAAACCAGTAATATCCCGAGATTGCAACGTAGGCTAGGTAGTGCCTCATTTCGATTTCTGTTAAATCTCTTCCAAAATAGATCTTTAGTACTTCCATAGCTTCTTCTTTGGTGTAATCAGAGCAACAGATGAAGGTACCTAAATCACTAGCTGGATCAGAGTTCCCGGAATACTCCCAATCAATTAAATACATGGTCTTTCCATCTGTAAGGAAGTTTGGAGCATAACAATCATTATGACATATCCTTTTTTGAATACCATCGCTTTCAACAAGGTCGTATAGTTTAGTAATGGAAGTCCTTAGCTCTTCAAAGTCCTCAAAAGTTGAAGAATTATTCTCACCTGTTAACATAATAAGCTTTTCTGCCTCTTCATATATATTAAAATCCCATTTTGATACAACATTGGCATCATGTATCTTTCTAACTAAAGCTAATCCCTTCTTTACATCCTCCATATTATGATAATCAAAATCTATGGCATTATCCATAAAGTGAGAGATCTTCCAACCTTCATCCTCGCTTATGTAAATCAAGGTGTTATCAATGCCTAATTCTTTTGCTAAGTTTTGTGACTTTGCTTCACTTGCTCTATTGATAATCTCCTCTGTGCCAGCGCCTGGATGTCTATAAACATATCTCTTACCCTTACATTCAAAAAGAAAAGAGGTGTTTGTGAGTCCCTTATTAATAGGTGCAATATTTTTAATGTCAGCTTCACTACACTTAAGTACTTTGCAGATGTTTTTTAATATTTTTGACTCTGTGTTATTTATATATTTTGAATCAAACTTTCTTAAATCCTCTAAGGTATCAAATTCAAATATTGTGCCCTCTTCATACTTTCTTATGTACATATCTAATTTATCTATATGATTAATATAAATATCTTCCCAAAGCATTTTATCGAGACCTGGTTCATTATATTTAGCTAAAAGAATCTCTATGAACCTTTTAGAAAACTCTTTAGAAAAATAAACCTGCCCAATCATGAACCATTGATTTTCACCAGATACAGTAACATTTGTTATTCTTCCCTTTGAATCATTTTTTATACAATATTCATCTGTATATTCTTTACTAAACATTGCGGCATAATAAGAATCATAAACATGAGACTCAAAAACATTTTCCGCAAAATAATTATCACTAGAACATATGTAGGAATTTTTTAAATATTTTTGAGCTACATACAAAGTAGAATTATTGTTACGTTTATAATAATCATTGTTTATTAAAATCTTCACATTATATTTATCCTCTAAATAGAAAAACTTCTCTTTCATATATCCTACAACTACAACTATTTCCTCAATTCCAGCTTCTCTTAGTTGCTTTATTTGTCTTTCAATAAGCCTTTCTTCCTTAACCTCTAATAACCCCTTAGGATACTCATAAGACAAAGGCGCAAACCTTGAAGAAAGTCCTGCCGCCATTATCACAGCATTATCCACCTTATGCTTATCTAGTTCCACTTTTCCTAAATCTGTTAGTGAATAATCCTGAACAAACATCTTACCCTCTAAAACCTTTAAATCTTTATCTATATTTTCTAAAGATAAATCACAAAGTCCTGATAGTTCTTCCTCAGATTTTATATGATTTTTAAATAGTGTATATAAAATTGAAAATTGTTCTTTTGTCATTGGAGTACACCCCTTATTAATATATTTATTCATACCTAATTAACATAACTTCGCGTATTTAACTAATTTAATTTTCATTATATATTATATACCTATTTATGTGAACCTAAAAGTTTTTACATATTAAGTTTGATGAAAATATTTACCTTAATTATTTTCATCATTTAGCTACTCCATCTTTATCATAAACTTTCTCACCAATTTTCTGAAGCCTTGGGTAATTTTCTAAAAAAAGCATTCCACTAAATTTTACTTTAATGAAATGCTTGTAACTTGATAATCTTTTAGGGCTCTGAGGTGCTGAAATTCTATTTACTAATTTCTTTTTTTAAATAAAATCATAATCATACCTAAGACAGTTAAAAAACTTCCTAAAATAATATTCATATTTAATGATGATCCACCTGTTTTGGGTAATAGGCTAGATTTTTTATTATCTGCTTTTTTGTTTCCCGATACAGTTCCTGAAACCGATTTAACCTCGGGTTTAGTTTTTGGTTTTGCTTCTGGATTAACTTCGGGTTTAATCTCTGGTTTTGCTTCAGGTTTAGTTTCTGGTTTTGCTTCTGTATTAACTTCGGGTTTAACCTCTGGTTTTGCTTCAGGTTCTACCCCTGGTGTTACTTCTGATTCTGTGCTTTTTTCTACTAATTTAGCTATTGCATTCATTACATTATTAGTATTTAATTCAACTTCTTCCTTTGTTGCATCTTCATTTTGGAAGATCTCTTTAGCTACTAATAATGCATTAGTTAATTGTTTATAGCTTTCTTCTGTATACTTATTTGCATCTTTACTTTCTGCATCTAATATTGCACTTTGAAGTTTTAATTTATCTACTACAGGTTTTACTTCCCCTTTAGCTGTAAGAACAAACTTAAGATTTTCTTTTCCTGTAACAGATTGTCCATTTATTTCAACTATCTTTGGAGTACCATCTATTTTAAATGTAATTTCCTCTATATCTGAAGTATATGTATCTTTATCAGCAAGTTCTATCTTATATTCTAGGTATCTTTCCCAGGGAACAACAGCATATTTAATGACACCCTTTTCATCTGAAGTTAACTTTTTATCAAAAAAAGACTTAAGATTAAAATTCACATTACTCAATGGCTTTCCACTTTTATCTAATACCTTAACTTCTAAAGTTTTCATGTCTCCTACCACCATTGTTTGGTCATCAAATTCACTTAATTCAGGATATTGTTTTATTGACTCACCTTTTTCAAGTCTATCTATATTTTCTTCTGCTGCAGTAATTCTTAATTCTTTAATATATTTTTGTAAATCTGCTGGAAGTAAATCAAAAGCTTTTCTTGCGTTATCTACTTCATCTTTATCATCAATAGTAATAGAATTTGCTTTAAATTTATTAATCAGTTTATTGACATCAATTATCTTAAATAAATTATCCTTTTCATTTTCTATTGCTGTGCCTGTAAGCCATAATTCATTCTTATCTAATTGAGTAAGGTTTGTAAGTGGTGCAATATCTTTTATACCACTATTATTGCTTAGTCTTAAAATTTTAAGACTTTTAAGGTTTTTCAAAACACTAATATCTGAAATATTGTTAGAAGAAAGGTCTAACTCTTTTAATTTTGTCATACTAGCAATTGGACTTATATCTTGGATTTTATTTGATCCTAGTATTAATGCATCCTCCATATCTTTTAACTCTTTTAATGCATTAATGTCTGATATATTATTATATCCTAAATTTAAGTATTTCAATTTAGGAAAGTTTTTTATAGTACTTATATCACTTATTTCATGATTTAATTCAACGTTTAAACTTGTAAGCTTGGTCATCTTAGAAAGAGGCTCTAAAGTTGTAAGTTCATTATCACCTAAATGAATATATGTAACATTTATTAGATTTTCTAATGGTGTAATATTTGATATTTCATTACAATTTAATATAATTTTATTTACCTTAGTTAGATTTGATATAGGATTTAAATCTGAAATCTCATTATAAGGTAATATAATCCTTTCTGTATCAGTAGCATATTGAAGACCTTCAATACTTTTAACGAATACATTGAACTCATATAGATCATAGTGATCCCCCTCAGAATAATAAATCTCTGGTAATTGTAGCAAGTCTTCCTTTGTTAATTTAGTATAACTATAATCTTTTGTCTTTTTCTTTGCACATCTTATAACCCAGTTAAGCATTTCATCTGGTAGTGCATCATCTTTATCAGGAGTTACAATTTCCTCCTTATTTATTACATATGCCATAGCTTCATTTTGTACTCCTAAGGAAAATAACATTAAAACTGATAAGAATAGTACCATAACTCTGACTTTTTTGCGCATAATTTTCCCCTTTCACTTTTGTTTATTGTATATTTAATCAAGACCAACAGTATTTTCTTGACAGTCCTTAGTATACCACATATGTCATATTTTATAAATATTTATAGTTATTTGTAATTTGAATGTGTATTTACTCCGCTATTCATATTATCTATACAAACATACTTTTTACGAGCAAATCTAAGTGGAAAAATGATTAATAAAGTTACTCTTTTGCTCTATTTTGCTTTAATATTTTCAATATGTGCCTTTTTGATACTTTCATCAACGCAGGCGTATCTTTGAAGTTTAAAATATAAACTATTAACCTCTTCTATTGTCATGTACTTGGGAGAATTTTCAATATCCTTCTTTATAGTTTTAATTAATGCATTTCTCTTCATTACTTTAATATTGGGGGATGTGACATTAATCTTTTTTAATGTGCAGCGGTCACTAAATATAATATATGACTTATACATATCCTCATTATCAATTTCCACTGCGGATTTCAAAGCCGTAATATGACCTTTATTTTGCCATATAGGATTATAAAATTGATTCTTCTGTTTGCTTTCAAGTGTCTGAGTCCAGTTTTTACTCTTTTCATCTCCAAAAATCCAACCGCTATAGTTTTTTGATTCAAAAACATAAATACCTGTTTCTGAAATCATAATTAAATCTACCTCAGTTGTGGTTCCATCTTTCTTTGGCAAATAAAGATTTGTCATAATCTTATTTTGACCATCTAACTTCTCAAGATATAAAAATGTCAAAAACTCACCTAAATTTCCTTTATTAAATGCTGTTTTCAAAAAACCATTGCCACTAGCAGCCTTATACCCAGAACCTCTATATCTAATATATTTAGGTAGCAAAGTAAGTAATAGCAGTAGCACTTGGACTAGTATTAAGTAAAATATTAAAATTCCCAAGTTTATCCTCATATTACTTAATTTTATACTTTATTGAAGCTTAGCTTTATGACATTGACCTCCGGACATATACTGTAAATATCTTTCATTTGGTGAAAATATATATGTTGAACCATTATTTGATATCTTTGCAACAACACAAACATCAAAATCACAATAATCTAGATTAGGAATAGGGAAATATCTTATAGTATTTGGGTATTCTTTTTCATTTTCAAAGATAATTTCCCTTACCCTTTCTTCCACCTTTTCAAGTCTACTCATTATATCCACCGAATAGGAACTTCCAATAACATTCACTTCATTATCAAAAGAATGTTTACTATTATCAGTCAACTTTATTGCTACTTCCGTTCTATCCATAGTTAATTCGAAAAAATCAATTATGCCTACACATGCATAGTATCTTAAGTCTCTCAACATATATATTCTCCTCTCCAATCTAAAGGTAGGTTCATAGTCCAATTAGTCAACAATAAAACAAATTATAAAGTTTATTAATGAAGTCTTATTAAATCCATTTTAAATATAAAGTTTCCATCTGCGCATTTTTTAATTCTAACTTAGTAATTCTAATGTATGCATCCCCTCTGCCCCCCCCTTTACTTAACTACCTGATTCGATAAAAAATACAGTGTTCCTCTATAAATCGTATACTATGATTCCCTTTAAATCGACATTGTAAATTCAAAAGTCTTGGGTATCTTTTACTATTAACATACATCGATTTAAAGTATTTCTATAAATAATATTACTGTAGATAGATTTTAATTTACGTAGTACATATGTCCGCATCTTTTATATCCTGTTTTGCAAACTTTAATTATTTAATTCAGTAATTATTATCATAAAACCGCCCTCATGTGTGCATAACAAAAAAGCACTTCATTAAAATTTACTTTAATGAAATGCTTGTACCTGGTAATTCACTGGGCCTCAGAGGCGCTAGAGAGAGACGAAGTTACCCTCTTGCCTTTTACTCATTTCCAATTCATTAATTCAATTTGTTTATCTAAACACTTTTTAATTAATGCCTCTGCACGCATATTTAAATATACCCTTTTAACTGTAATATTAGTTGGTAACATATTAATATTGATATCAGGAAAATCCAATGCTTCATTCCTTAGCTGCAAAATTGGTTTCAATGCTTCTCTCAATTTTTCAAATTCTACCTTTTCTGATTCATAATCACCAGAGTATGTTGTACATTCATCAATTACCTTTTGTAAATTATCAAGCATTTCCTTTGGATATTCTGTACTAGCTTCGATAGGAAAAGTTGAACCAAGTAGTTCATCTTCTAAATCATACAACTCTGCAAGTTTTCTTAGCTTGATTACGTTAGGTGTTCTTCTTCCTGCCTCATAATGAGCATAAGTTGATTTGTCAACTTCGAGGTAATCTGCCACATATTGTTGTGTATAATTATGAATTTTTCTTAATTTAAGAATTTTCCTATGAAGTTCATTGGGATTTTTACTAATCATATTATCACTCCTTTTTATGTTGTCCATTCGCCAACCATAATTAGTTTATTACATTGTTGGCGTCTTGTCAACACATTGAAAAAATAATAGATTTGATTGTCAATCTATAAATTAAGCTCCCATTTATACCTTGGATAACTTACACCATCAATCCCTCTACTATTATTCCTTCTCCTTAATACTTTCCGTATATCTGTATTATTCTTTGGTCACCATTTGGAAAGCTGCTTTTACAATTACCTGTCACCTTAGCTTTTTCTATTCATTATAATTTATCTATGTTTTTCTCTTAAATAACTTAATGTGAGTTTTAAAACTTTTAATTCAGAAATAATTTCATCATACTCACACTTCTTTTTTTCTGTTCTTGGAGCTGCTGGTGTAGATACCATTTGTAGTTGTGCTATAACTGAGCTTATATCTTCAATGACTTCGTCATACTTTGATATTTTCTCATCATCCTCATCTAAAAATCTTATAACTCTTAAATTTTCCAAATTATACTCTTGAATTATACTATTTATTTTTATTACTTTATTATTAATTCCTTTATTTAATCCACCACTCATATCTATGTTTCCTACTTAATTATAAGAAAGGAGCCAGAGCTTTCGCCCTGACTCCTTAATATTACATTTGTAAGTTTATCAATTATCTGAAACTCCGCCTCCTTACGTCGGTGGAGTAAGTTCCACTAACTAAATCGAAGATTTAGAGTGTCACTTATCTTAATAATTGAAGAACTTGTTGTGGTTGTTGATTAGCTTGTGCAAGCATAGCTTGAGCAGCTTGGCTAAGAATATTGTTCTTTGAGAATGTTGACATTTCTTTAGCCATGTTAACATCTCTGATTCTTGACTCAGCTGATGTTAAGTTTTCACTTGAAGTTCCTAAGTTAGCTATTGTGTGCTCTAATCTGTTTGTGAAAGCACCAAGTTTTGATCTTTCTTGTGAAACAGTGTTTATCGCATTATCGATTTTGGTAATTGCTGTATTAGCTTTATCTTGACTACTTAAATTAATTCCTGCTGCTGCTGTTGCATCAGTAACAACTTTTCCATCGTTGACTACTGCAGCATCAGAAGTAACTTCATCAACATTGAAAGTATCTGTACCAGCAATTATTTTTGAAAAATCAAAAGTTGTATCTACTGTCTTACCAGTTGCAGAAGAACCAATTGTTGCTTTTTTGTCACCATAATGAACAGTTGTAGCTGTTCCAATATTAGCACTACTTGTATCCTGTAATTGTATAGTTGCATTTGCAGCTGTTGCAGTAAAGTGATATTGGTCTCCAACTGACCATTGGTTACCTACTCCCTTAGCCATTGTAAATTTCATTCCATCAACAGTTATTCCAGCACTTGCATCTGCTGTTACAGTTGTCCAACTTGTTCCGTTATCTTTTGAATATTGTATTGAAGTCGCTGTATTATTATCAGCTGCGGAATCAACACTTCCAACTTTAACAAGATAAGTTGCATTACTAGTACCAGTATAAGCAGTATCAGTAGTTACAGCTAGTGCACCTCCATTAGTTGCTGCCTCTGAATCAGTAGATACTGCTCCAGCAGCTGCCGCATTTACAGTAGTAACCACTTTATATGCTGTACCTTTATCTAAACCTCTTCCAGCATTACCTACTGTAGCTAATTTAGTATTAGTATTCACAAATGTATCTGTAGATTTAGTACTATCAGCAACGCCCAAAGATTGAGCATCCATAGCATTTACAGATAAACTTATATTTTGACTTGCATTCGAGCCTATTTGGAACTTATCTGACAAGCCACCGGCAAGCAGGTTTTGAGTATTGAATTCTGTAGTATTTGAAATTCTTGTGATTTCTTTTGCTAATTGATCAACTTCTGATTGTATTTTATTTCTATCATCAGAAGTATTTGTATCTGTAGAAGATTGAACTGCCAGTTCTCTCATCCTTTGAAGAATTGAATGAGTTTCACTTAAAGCACCTTCTGCGGTTTGTGTCAATGAAATAGCATCTTGAGCATTAGCTGCTGCTTGATCAAGTCCTCTGATTTGTCCTCTCATCTTTTCTGATATAGCAAGCCCTGCTGCATCGTCCCCAGCTCTGTTGATTCTAAGACCTGAAGAAAGTTTCTCCATTGATTTACCAGCATTTGCTTGGTTTATACCCATCATCCTGTTTGCGTTCATTGCTCCCATGTTGTGATTAATTATCATAATATTTGCCTCCTTGGCGATTTTAGTCAGGCATCCCTTGCCTGCTTATTTATAGCTAAGCTCTTTGAGCTTTACTAACTTAATTTTGTAAAACTATCATTTTTTTAATTTAGGCTCATACTTTTTAAAAGTAACACCCTCATGTTGTTCTTCCCATAGACTTCTTCTGACTATACCTATACTTTGAGGAGCTTCTATAGCTAACCTGTATTTACCACTTACATTACCTTCAACTACTTGAACTTTTACAAGACCATCTGATGTTTGTAATACCACATAATCTCCTACATTTATACTTAAAGCTAACATACATTCCTCCTTGTATAGGTTTTTATCTTACACTTTATATTTCGAGATTTATTTTATAAACTTTATAGGTATTTAAAAAATTTTGTAGTTTTTTTAATTAAAAACTTTCTATAAAACCTACTTTCTTATACTTCATTATCGCCACTAATTATAAAAACTTAATAGCTATAAAATAAATATTACAAATACTACTCCTACATTATTTGAATATCTCACATATACAATAATACCAAATGAAGGTGCTTTTCTATTTTTCGTTCTTCTCATAAATAAAAACTTCTTCAATTTCACTTGTTCTTTACCTAAACATCAAAAAAGCATTTCATTAAATTTTACTTTAACGAAATGCTTATCTCTGGTAATTTGCTAGTCCTTGAGGTGTTAGAGGGGGACGAACTTTCCCTCTTGCTAGCAGTTTTCCATTTTATTCTACCCTGGGTTCCTCTTATTCCCAACCACTTGAATACTCTGATGATCCATCTTTATTCATAATTTGTGTGTTTAATAAAATGTGAGTTTTCATAACATTATTAATATTTATCAAAGCTTTTTCGCATACCTTTTTTCTCGCCTTATAGCTTATTATTTCAATGTTATATTTTGATTTGGTTTCAACAATCTTTATCTTTTTCTTTATCTCAATTGCTTGATCCAAAAAGCCTTTGATTTTACTTTCATTTTCACAATTTAATACTAAACTATCTCCCTCACTATCATTAAGGAAACCATTTAACAACTCTTCCCATTTCCTATTTTTATTTTCTTTCTCATTTGGCAGCAATAATAATATCCCTGAAATTCCTTTAATGTTATAATACAACTCTTCTATCAATTCCCTTACATCTTCCCTTATATCTTCATTGTCAAGATTCTTCTTATCTACTGTAAATTTAAAAAATTGACTTTGCTTTGTATAAATAAGCATGTCTGCTTCACAGTTATAATAAGTATAAGACTCTTGTAGTGCGGCTTTAGTAAGGTTACTGCTACCACACAAAGCCATAACTGGTTCACTATTCATATACTTTAATGCCACTTTTGCATGATATTGATTATTTTTACTTCTAGCAAATACTACTTTAATGTACTGACTTTTAGATGCCGGTATCCAACTCTCTATTAATTCGATAAACTTCTTAAAACAATATTGTTTACATGGATCATTTGGATAATTTATATTACACTTAACACAGTTACCATTATTTATTGCATTGCATACATAATAGGAGTCCCTTGGTGTAACGTTGTTTGGTGATTTATGTTTTATCATTCCTCCAACTATAGTTAAATTAAGTTCGTTAGTGCTTTCTGCCTTATTAAACCAATATTCAAATGAATCTCTAAACCCATTTTTGGGATTAGAGAGCAAATCTAAGTTTACATAACCTGTTGATAATATTAATTCATTTCCATCAGCTCTTATTATATTATTTAGAGCCTTTAATGAATGACTTATATTACTATGTTGTCTCATTAAAAAGAATATAGGCATAGTTTTCACCTTTAAATAAGTATTATATAACATTATATTAAATCTATTTTAAAATAATGCAAATTAAGTTTATAATTTACTGTGCCTAAGGGGTGCTGGAGCGGAACGAAGCTACCCTCTTGCTGTTTGGGATTGCTAATATTTCTGTTTAAGCGCAGTTTTCCATTTTATTCTACCCTGGGTTCCTTATGAGGGCATTCTTTCAATATGCCACCTACGTTTATTATCTGACCTTTTAGCTCCATTATTGATATGGTTTCTAAAACATCTGACTTATACTCTTTTAAAATAATTAATAATTCACCTAAGGTAATGGGGTTATCTTTTATTTTGTTAAGTATCTCTTTTTCTAAAGGTGTTAAATCTTCGCTTATTGTTAATTGTATATCTTCTTTCTTATTATTTACTCTTATGTTTTCCATATGATCTGGTAACAATTTGGAAGGACTTAAATATATCTTGGCCCCTTCTTCTATTAGCTTATTTGTACCTATACTCTCTCTACTATAAATACTATTTGGTGCTACAAGCACTTGTCTATTTTGTTCTTTTGCAAATGCTGCTGTAATAAGAGAACCACTTTTTTCTCCTGCCTCCACAACTAAAAGTTTTTTACACCAAGCACTTATTAACCTATTTCTCATAGGAAAATGTTTAGCATCTGACTTTACTCCTGGTGGGTATTCTGAAATAACCGCACCCTTTTCTATAATCACTTTCATAATTTCTATATGTTCTTTTGGATAACATATATCTAGGCCACAGCCTAAGATAGCTAAAGTATATCCGCCTTTCCTTAGACAAGCCGTATGCGCATATCCATCTACACCTTTTGCCATTCCACTAATAATTGGTATGTTATTTTGAGCTAAAAATTCCGCTGCTTCTACTGTTAACCTTTTACCATATTCAGTACATCTTCTACTACCAACAATAGCTACACCCATACTATCTTCAATAATATTGCCTTTATAATATAATATAGTGGGAGTCTTCTTAATACTCTTTACCTCAACTGGATATAACGCATCTGCATAGGTTAATATTCCTATATCAAGTTTTTTACACCTTTTTAAAATTTCCTCTGACTTTAATAAAGATTTAGAATTAAAAATAGCCTCTGCAGTCGTATTTCCTATACCTTTTATATTTATAATTTCGGATTTTATAGCTTTATAAATGTTATATGGGGTTTTAAATACATCTAGCAGTACTTTTGCTGTTACTGGACCTACGCCATTAATTTCAGATAACCATATCCAATATACTAAATCACTATCATATGTAATCAAGCTATATCACCACCATATTCACTTGCTCTTTATCTAAATCCCTGCACATTAAGGCTTTTGCAATGTGCTGCTTCCTTATATTTTGTACACCATCCATATCTGCAAAGGTTCTTGAAACTTTTAAAAACTTATGAAAAGTTCTAGCACTATACTTAAATCTATCAAAAGCCATTTGTAAAAGCTTTTTACTTTCATCATCTAGTATACAAAACTCTTTAATTAAAGCAGGTGTCATTTCAGAGTTTGAACTTATATTTTCCATATCTTTATATCTTTCTCTTTGTATACTTCTAGCAAACTCAACCCTTTCCCTAAGCTCACTTGAACTAATACCTTTGGAACTATCAGAAAGTTTTATAAAATCTACTGGTAAAACATATTTTTGTATATCAATTCTATCTAGCATTGGCCCTGATATTTTCTGCCTATATTTCAAAACTTCATAATCTGTACAATGGCATCTTTGTTCTCCGTAATAACCACAGGGACATGGATTCATAGCAGCTATAAGCATAAAGCTTGAAGGGTAAATGTGGGTACATTTAACTCTAGAAATAGTAACTTTATTATCTTCCATAGGCTGCCTTAAAGCATCTAAAGTCTTTTTATTGAATTCTGCAATTTCATCTAAAAATAATATACCATTATGAGCTAGAGAAATCTCTCCTGGCATGGCATTATTTCCTCCACCTACAAGGGAATTTATAGATGCATTGTGATGAGGGGCTCTAAAAGGCCTTTCGGTTATCAAACTACCCCTATTTTTTAAACCACCTGATACGCTATATATTTTTGTTACTTCTAAAGCTTCCTTTTCAGTCATAGATGTAAGTATTGATGGTATCCTTTTGGCTATCATTGACTTACCACATCCGGGTGCTCCAGACATAATTAAATTATGACCACCTGCAGCAGTTGCTACAATAAATTCTATAATAGCATCTTGACCTTGAACATCTTCAAAATCATATAAATATGGCCTTTGTATTACATTATCGCATTTTAAATCTTCTAAATTACTATAAGGGTTTACACCCTCTAAAAAAGAAATAACTTCCGTAAGCTTTTCAAACCCAAAAATGTTTATACCTTTTACTAAAGATGCTTCCCTTATATTTTCCCTTGGAACAATTAAATTAGTAATTCCCCTATTCTTAGCTTCAATTGCCATAGGTAAAATCCCAGAGCATGCCCTTATGTCAGCATTCAAAGAGAGTTCTCCTATAAATCCAAAGCTTTCACTATCTTCAAAAGTTAATTGCTTTGACTGTATTAAAAGTCCTATAGCCATGGCTAAATCAAAATGAGAGCCACTCTTTTTGATATCTCCCGGTGAGAGATTTATAACGATCTTCATTTTGGGAAATTCATATTTAATATTTATAATAGAAGCCTCTAGTCTTTCCTTAGCCTCTTTAATTGATGCATCACCAAGTCCAATGATTGATACAGAAGGCTGCCCATATATAGTATCTGTTTCGATTTTTACAACATATCCATCTATCCCACTTATAGCAAAACTATTAACTACTGATGCCATTTATACTGCCTCCCAACACCTCATCAGCCTTTATTTTTAATATATATTTGTATTTTAAGTATAGACATAAACTTTCTTACCTAAACATCAAAAAAGCATTTCATTAAATTTTACTCTAATGAAATGCTTATACCTTGTAATTTTCTGGACTCACTTATTATTTCTGCTTAAGCGCTGTTTTCCATTTTCTTCTACCCTGGGTTCCTTGTGAGTCTCAACTTGCAAATCATTCTCTACGAAGTTTATATATAACTGCACTGTATCATTATATTTAAAATAATTTAATATAAATCTAGAATCGATAATCTTTTCTTTCTTATTTCCTATGATCATATTATAACTAGACCATTCATATTCCCCTGGCTTTTCAACCATATTTGCCTTTACAGGATTTAAATGTATGTATCTGCTTGCTTCTAACATTTGTTTATCACTTTCAATTAATTCACCAAAATACCTATCTTGAAATAAATGACCTATATAATTATACTTTTTATTAAAATATCTTGTATATGATGCACTTATTCTTCCCATTAACTTTCCTAATGATTCTGTATCTGTTTTAATCATTAAATGAACATGATTATCCATTAAGCAATAACAAATAACCTTATAGTTATACTGTATATAATAAAATAACGCTTCTTCTATTACATTTAAGTAATATTCGAAATCTTCTTTATCTCTAAATATATCATTTCGTCTATTCCCTCTAACTGTAATGTGATATGTTGATCCTTTATACCATTCTCTTTTCCGTGTCATAACTCCTCCTCTTGATAATCTTTCTTACTAATTATTAACAAGAAGTGAAGTTTTTAATCTCATATCACTTACGTTTAGAAACAAATTCTACATCCAATTCTTTGCCACTTCTAATATTTCTGCTTAAGTACAATTTTCCATTTTATTCTACCGGTAAGTAGGCTAGGGAATCACTTCCCTAGCCCCTCATAGAACCGTACGTGCGGATTTCCCGCATACGGCTCCCCA
>NZ_PTIS01000019.1 GCF_002934235.1 Clostridium algidicarnis DSM 15099 | reverse complement strand
ACTTTGAACCATTAAACCCCATCCCTGAGCTTGAAAGAATTTCTACCATGCCAGGAAAATGGCAAAAGTTAATTGAACTTTCACAACAACTTATAGTAAAAAATCAAGTTGTATAGATATAATCAAATTATTTTCACCTATCAGCATTTTGTTAAAAGTAAACAGTCTGAAAAGGTGTATTCTTGTTGCTCTTTTTTAATTTTCCAGAATAAATTTAAAAGTTCTGGTGAAAGAAAAAGTAATACCTCATTATTTTAGAGCACATTTTCACTTTTCAAAGTGTAATTTAAAACTAAAAAGTTTTAATCTGTTTTTTCATAGATTAGTTAACACTATCGTGGATTTACATCAACCCCATTATCTTTTCGAAAATCAACACCTTCTTTTAGGTTACCTTTTGTTTGTAAATCCTTATTTATAACACTATCATTTTGCTTTAACTTTTCACTTAATAGCTTTAATATAATAATAATAATAAGTTCCTTCTCTGTTATTATATTTGGATTTTTATGTTCTAAATTTTGATTTACACCTAGATTTCTAGCGTCTACATCTTTATACTTTCTTCGCCTTTCTCTTTTTCCCATATAATAATCTCCTTATTATTGATAATTACAATATATGAAATAGCTCCCCCGTCGTTCCACTTTCAACTTGAAAATAAGTGGAAAGACCTCAAAAGAATCTTCCCACTTATTGTAATATTAAATTTAATGTGATGATTTAGCTATAACTGAAAGTGAAGGATCACTTATTATTAACGTATCTCCATTTTCGTTTACAGCCTCTATTATCTTAACAGTGTATACACAACATCCTGGACAACTACCACATTCGCAATGACTAAAGCAAAATGCAGTTGTAAGTTCTTCATTAGCTTGATTGAATGCTATTGTATATTGCCAGGTTCCACAAGGTATTTCTTGTTTATCATCACAATTTTTAAATAATCCAAATAATAATGTTGTCGGTTCAGTGTTTGAGTTATCTTTATATTTAATAGTACTCGAAAAGTCTACCTTCACTACTGGATTCTTTAAGCAGCTTGTATCTATAGTAATGCATCCTAAAGATCTTGGTTGAAAGTTTTCATTAGTTTTACTTATTGAGGTACCTGTTCCTTGAGTGCATTCAAAAAGTATTGGATATGGGCATGGGCTCTTTGGACAGCAATGTGCATATTTATGCTTATCACAGCACTCATTGTTCTCATCGCATCTATTATCATCATGTCCTTTATTGCAATCGCATCTTTCTTCCTCTTCTTGTGATCCCTTATAGTATAATTTCATAAATAGTTTCCTCCCTTATTATCATAAACTTTAACTTTCTAGCCTTCTTACAGGATAAATCCATTACTGTAATATACAAGTATTAAAGTAACCCCTTGTAAACAATTAATAACGCTTTTGCCCTCGAAGTCTTCCTACAACACCCATTCCAGAATTACATCCTATTTCAATATCATCATTACACACATCGTATTGTTTTTGATTATTACAACTACATCTTTCAGCCTTATGGTGTTTTCCACATTTACAATTACAATCTTCTATCATATCAACCTTACATTCAGGTTCTCCTATATATACAGGTTGGTTTTGTAATAACTTAATGCGTAAATATACTACCATTTTCTCAGTTATATCTCTAAAACATCTCTCTTTACTAAAATCTCCACCACATCTTCTATCACCATGGAAGATATCTGTTTCTAGAATATTTGACCACTCTAACTCACAAAAAATACGCTCATAATAATCATTGTAATGTTGCCAGCTCTGTTCTTTATTACTTTCACAAAGCATACTTTTATCTAATACACTTGATTCTCTTTTACAATAGGATCCAAATATTGGTTCCTTATCAAATTTAACTGCTGTTACACACTTAAACGGAATATTAAATGTTGAGTGCAACACACTTCCACTTACACTTGTAGCATTGTCACAATCTACAGTAGAGTATTGAATATTTTTCTGTACATGTCCAGATATGAAAACCTTATTTGTATGAGGCACTAGATGACACTGAGTAATACATACATGCTTATCTATTGTCTTTACATCAAAGGCTTCCTTTTCTAGTCTAATATCAGACTCTATATCAATTTGTATTTTACAATCTGCTAACACTACGGGAACTTTAACCACCATAGGACCTGGTCTTCCAAATGGTGTATAACATTCATTACTACATTCACCTAAATGATTTGAACTCACTACTTTTGAATTATTGCAATTAGGAGATATATTTGGATCATTACATCCATTAATTAAATTACTTTCAAACATAAACTCATCCCCTTTATAGTCCTTTGTATATAAACTCTTAAGATCTTTTTATGAATTCTAAGATTTTATATCTAATAGCATATTATTCTTGAGAATATAAGTTGTTACATATTATTACTTAAATATACTAAATTCATTTTAATTCACTATAACCATTTGTCATTATTCATTCATTTTCGCCAAATGCTACAGTTACATTGCTTTTATCTTTATCATCATTTCTAGTATATTTATGAATAGAGTTATTGTTACAACTTTCTATAGCCATTACATCTCCATGGAATTCTGGTATAAAGACTTGTTGATTTTGAATTACTTTAAATCTTATAAATATAACCATTTTCTCTAGTATCTTTTTACACCCTTCCTTTTTATCTAAACACTTCATTCCATTATCTTTACTATCCAAGGCATCTATTTCTAATATCTTCGCATATTCACACTCACAATAAACCGGTTCATATAATTTACTGTAATGAATCCATGAATCTTCCTTATTATTTTTGCAAAGCGTATTTTTATCTAAACCATTTAATCTTTCTTTATAGCTTTCGCCATATAATGGGTTTCTAAAAAATTCAATTTCTGTTACACATTTAAATGGAGAATTAACTACTGTATATTCTATCTTGTTACCTTCACTTGCTTTATTAGTACAATCATTATTAGAAACTTGTATGTTCTTTTCCACATAGCCTTCTATAAATATCTTGTTTGTATAAGGAATAAGCTTACATTCCTTTACAAAAACCTCTTTATCAATATTTATTACATTTATATCTGTCTTTTCTAATTCTATTTCAGACTCTACATTGATCTCTACTTCTACATCAGATAAAATCACAGGAACTTTAGCTATTAGTGGCCCTGTAGAGCCCGTTAGAGCATGACACTTACTATTACATGTACTTAAAACTTCTGAATCTATAACCATTGAATCACACCTTTTTTTACCGTCAATGTTTTCTTTATCATTGCTACTAATATCTTTTTCCCCCATATATATCCCTCCATATTACTTCTAAAACATTATGTAATACTATATTATTCACAATGATTGCAATTGGCACTTATAGTAATGTTGCTATAAATTAAAAAAGGAACCACATTGAATGTAGTCCCTTTTAAATCTTATCCTTTATATCTTAATATTTATTCATACCTTCAAATCTTCCAATACATATATTAATTAAAAACCAGATCTTATTCATTAAATAGCCTCTTCTTCTAGCCTCGCACCTTTAAATTGACTATTGTAAAGATCTGCATAAAATCCATTATCTTCTAACAGTTCTTCATGACTTCCCTTTTCTATAATACTTCCATTATTCATAACAAGTATTAAATCTGCACCACGGATAGTTGATAATCTATGTGCTATAACAAAACTTGTTCGTCCTTGCATAAGCTTTGTCATGGCCTTTTGTATATATATTTCTGTTCTAGTATCTACGCTACTTGTAGCTTCATCTAATATCAATACAGATGGATCTAATAGTATTGCTCTTGCAATAGTTAATAGTTGCTTTTGTCCTTGAGATATATTAGACGCTTCTTCATTAAGAATAGTATCATAACCTTCTGGCAATGTCCTAATGAAATGATCTGCATGAGCTGCCTTTGCCGCTAAGATAATTTCATCTTCTGTAGCCCCAAGGCGTCCATACCCTATGTTATCTCTTATCGTTCCATTAAATAACCAGGTGTCTTGAAGCACCATTCCAAATATATTTCTTAAATTTCCTCGTTTTAAATCTCTTATATCAATTCCATCAATAGTTATTTTTCCTTCATCTATTTCATAAAAACGCATAAGTAAATTTACAATAGTTGTCTTACCTGCTCCTGTAGGCCCTACAATAGCAATGGTTTGCCCCGGTTTCACATCTATGTTCATATTCTCTATAAGCATAGCATCTTTTTCATATCCAAAGTTTACATTTTCAAATTTCACCTCACCTTTAGGTGACTCAATAACTTGTGTAATATCAGCATCTTGAATTTCTTCAACTTCATCTAAAACTTCAAAAACACGTTCTGCCGCAGCCACAGTAGATTGTAATATATTAACTATATTAGCTGTTTGAACTATTGGCTGACCAAATTGCCTTGAATATTGAATAAATGCTTGTATATCTCCTAGATTAATTCTCCCTTTTGTTACAAATATACCACCTACCACACATACAAGAACATATCCTATATTGTTTATAAAATTCATAAGTGGCATAATTATACCCGAAATAAATTGTGCCTTCCATCCTACATTATAAAGTTCCTCATTTATATCGTCAAATTCTCCTATGGATATTTGTTCATGTCCAAAAGCCTTTACTATCTTATGACCTGTATACATTTCTTCAACATGCCCATTAAGGCGTCCTAAAGCATTTTGTTGATCTGCAAAGTATTTTTGTGAACGCTTTGCTATATTTGTTGTTACAAAAATAGATAATGGTAAGGTTACAATTGTAACAAGAGTTAGTATAGGGCTTATAGTTAACATCATTACAATAATACCAATTATAGTAACTACCGATGTAATAAGTTGTGTTAAACTCTGTTGAAGCGTACTAGAAACAGTATCTATATCATTGGTTACACGACTTAATATTTCACCATGAGTGTGAGAATCAAAATACTTAAGGGGTAGACGTGAAAGCTTCTCATCTACGTCTTTTCTCATATTAAAAACAGTCTTTTGAGCAACCCCTGCCATTACATATTGTTGTACATATGCAAATATAGCACTAATAGCATAAAGACCTATTAATATAAAAACTATATGTGCAATATAATCGAAATCTATTTTTCCGCCATTTAAACTCATTATTTCAGATATCTTTTTATTAACTGCTGATATACTATTTGCCACATCTGGAGTAGCCGTTGCTGGATTCTTTGATAATTTAGTAAGTGTATCTAACTGTGGCAATAGCTTTTCTAGTGCCATTTTCCCCATAATTCCTTCAAATAGCTTAGTTGTAGCCTTTCCCATAACCTTTGGACTAACTATACTAAAAACTGTACTTAATATAGCAAATATAAAAACTACTATAAGACTTACTCTTCGAGGTCTTAAATAAGTAATAAGCCTCTTCATTGTACCTTTAAAATCTTTTGCCTTTTCTACTGGTCTACCCATGGCAGGCCCACCACCCATAGGTCCTTTAGCTTGAGTCTTATGTCTTTTTTGTCTATCTTCCATCATGCTATTTCCTCCTCTGAAAGTTGTGAGGATACAATCTCATGATATACATCACAACTAGTTAAAAGTTCTTTATGAGTACCCATACCTACTATGTTTCCCTCATCTAAAACTATAATTCTATCTGCATCTATAACAGTACTTACCCTTTGAGCTACAATTATTACTGTAGATTCTTTAGTTTCATCTTTTAGTACAGCTCTAAGCTTTGCATCTGTTTTAAAATCAAGAGCAGAAAAACTATCATCAAAGATGTATATTTCAGGTCTTCTAACCAAGGCACGAGCAATAGATAAACGTTGCTTTTGTCCACCAGAAACATTAGTACCTCCTTGAGCTATCACTGAATTAAATCCCTCTTCCATATTTGATATAAAATCTGTAGCTTGAGCTATATTAGCTGCTTTCTTTATTTCATCTTCTGTAGCATCCTCTTTACCATATCTTATATTATCTGAAATAGTACCTGTAAATAATACTGCTTTTTGAGGTACAAATCCTATTTTAGATCTAAGTTCGCCTTGAGACATATCTCTTAAATCTACTCCATTAATTAAGATACTTCCACTGTTAATATCATAAAATCTTGGTATAAGACTTACGATTGTAGATTTACCTGAACCAGTACCACCAATAATTGCAGTGGTTTCTCCAGGTGCCGCACTAAAAGAAATATCTCTTATAACAGAACTTTCTGATCCTGGATAATTGAAACTTACATTTTTAAATTCAACATAACCTTTCTTTGATACTGCCTTTTTAATATCTTTAGGATCATTTATCACTGGAACAATATCTAAAACTTCATTAATTCTTGATGCTGAAACTGAAGCTCTTGGTATCATAATAAACATCATAGAAACCATAATTAATGAAAACATTATTTGCATAACATATTGTATAAATGCCATCAAGTCTCCCACCTGCATATTCCCAGCATCAATACGTTTTGCTCCAAACCATATAATTGCAATTGTAGTAAAGTTCATTACCAGCATCATTAACGGCATTAATATAGACATAAGCTTATTTACCTTAATAGCTGTACTTGTAAGGTCATGGTTTGCTTCATTAAATCTCTCTCTTTCATGATCGTTACGGTTAAAAGCACGTATTACTCTAATACCTGTAAGACCTTCACGTAATACTAAATTTAGCTTATCAAGTTTTATTTGCATTGATTTAAAAAGTGGCAGTCCCTTTCTTGCTATAATAGTTATAATTCCAATTAATACTGGTATAACTACTACAATAATAATAGAAAGCTTCCTATCCTTTGAAACCGCCATAATAATACCACCAATGCACATCATAGGTGCACTTATCATCATACGCATAATAATTACAAGAACCTGTTGAACTTGAGTAATATCATTAGTAGTTCTAGTAATAAGCGATGATGTTCCAAGCTTATCGAACTCTTCTATGGAGAAACCTTCTACCTTAGTAAAAAGTCCTTTTCTAAGATCTCTACCAAATCCTGTAGCTACCTTTGATGATAAAAAGCTTGCAGTAATAGTACATATAGTTCCACCTAGTGCAACTAATAACATAAATCCCCCTATTTTTAATATATAGTCTGTATCTCCGTTTACTATCCCATTATTTACTATATCTGACATCAATGTAGGTAAATATAACTCAGAAAGGGACTGGAAAAATACCAATACAAGTACCAAAATTATGGGTACTTTGAATGGCTTTAAATTTTTAAATAACTTAATCATAAGTAATCATCTCCAACAATTTAAATTTTTGTATTATTAACATTTAGCTTTATATCACAGGAATCCATAAGATTATCCCTTACTTGCATTAATAACCGTCTTAGTAACATCTGCTCTTCTTGTGTAAAATTACTAAAACATTCTTTGTCTATGGTTCTCATAACTTCATGAACATCTTTCCAGGCTTCTTCCCCTTGCTCAGTTATATATACCCTTGATATTCTTTGATCTAATGAATCTTGACGACGTTCCACAAGTTTAGCTTTTTCCATTCTTTTAAGCATCACAGTAATAGTCGCAGGTTTAATATTAAGTTTCTTAGCTAATTCTTTTTGACTTTGGCCATTTTCCTTGGATAATGCTAATAACATTGGTGGTTGACCAGGATAAATTCCAATTTCATCAAGTAACATATGTGTACGATGATAGTGAAATCTTATGACTTGGTAAAATGTGTTGTATAAAGAATCGTGATCATAACTATCCATTTAACTCCTCCTAACTAGTTAGTCGACTAACCATAATAAATATTATCACCTATATATATATATTAGTCAATAACCTTTTATTATAAATCTTTTAACAAGTTATTACCATTAGTAATTTGTTATTAATGTATACGTAACCATTCTATGGCGCATTCTGCACACTTAGCTTTAACACTTACTTTCTTTTTATTATTGCAAATATTTATCTTTGTATTTTTGTATAGCCTTTAATTTAAAAGTTTCTCCCTAATCTTTGATTAGTCCCCTAACTATAAATTTATATTTTTATACTATATTAAGTTACCATAATTTATCCCCTGGTTGAGCTTTAATATTAATAAATGTACTCTGTAAAGCAAAGAACTCTGCTAATATAAAGACACTCCTAATCAAAATAGCCTTGCTATATAAATGATTAAAAAACTACAAAATAAAAAGAGAAAAGCCTAAACTTTTCTCTTAGTTCTTTCTTGTAATTTAGTTAAATACCTATCTTAAATCCCTCACCTATAGCTTCATGAACACTTCTAACTATTATAAAAGCATCCTTATCTATTCCTTTAATATATTTATTTAATTTTATTACCTCTCTTCTATCTAGAACTGTAGTTATAACCTCTTTTGTTTCTTCTGTATATCCACCATTTGCAGAATATATTGTAATTCCTCTTTCTAATTCATCCATAATATATTTTTTGACTTTATCACCACTTGAACTTATAACCACAACTTCTTTACATATATTAAAGCCTTCAATTACTGAGTCAATTACAAAGCTATTTATAATAACTCCAAGTAATGCATACATACCAATTCTTAAACCAAAGGTAGCCCCAGCCATAAGAGTTATTGTGAAATCTGATATTAATAAAGCTACCCCCATATTAATGTTAAAAATCTTATTTATTATTTTAGCAATTATATCAGTGCCCCCAGTAGATGCATTTTGATAAAATATGATGCCCATACCTATACCAGTCATTAATATACCAAATATTAATTCTATAATCATATCATTTACTAAAGACCCACTTAAAGGCCAAAGCTTTTCCATTATCCATATCATGCCTGAAAGTTCCAAACTTGTATATATAGTTTTTGCTCCAAAGGCCTTTCCTATGATTAAGAAACCTACGATAAATAAGATTAAATTCATCATCATCATCAAAGCACCAACAGGGAGCTTAGGTAAATAATAATTAATTATTAAACCAAGTCCATTAACTCCTCCAGTAGCTAAATTATTAGGCATAAGAAAAAAGTACATACCTGATGCCACCATTAAATTACCTATACTTATAAAAATTAATTCCTTTACCCTCTCTCTCATAATAACCCCCCTATAATTTTACTATATAACCGATCGTAAAAATCCATTTCCGTGAACATCTGCCGCTTCCGAAACTGAAATAAGAGCTGACTCATCTATTTCTTCTACTAATTTTTGGACCATATTTAATTCATTTTCACTAACTACACAGTATATTATCTTCCTTTTGACACCAGTATATGCACCCTCACCGTAAAGGAAGGTAGTGCCTCTTCCTATCTTTTTAATTATGCAATCTGATACCTCTTCTTCCTTAGACGTAACTATTAATAATATCTTTTTCTTATTAAAGCTATTTAAAACCTTATCTATAACCACTGATTTTATATACATCAATAATAAAGTATAAAGTGTTAATGTAAGATTTGTAACTAAGATTCCCATCATTGCAATTACACCATTTAAAGCAAAGTATAAAGTGGACATTTTCATTCCATTTCTTTTTCGAAGTATTATAGCTACTATGTCAGTCCCTCCTTGAGAGGCACCTTGTTTAAATATCATTCCCATTCCTACCCCACTCACAACGGCTCCTGCTAAAGTTGATATAAAAATATCCTCTATTTTAAGTACACTTACCATATCTTTTGTTAAAACTAAAAATATAGACATTGATACCATTCCAATAAAACTTAAAACTACAAACTCTCTATTTACTAACTTATACCCTATAATAAATACTGGTATATTAATAATAAAAACCCAATACCCTGAAGGTATATTTGATACATATTGTAAGATAAGAGATATTCCCGCAGCTCCTCCACTTAAAAGTCTATGAGGTATTATAAATGCATTGATTGCAATAGAATAAAGGAAACTTCCTATTAAAATATTAATTACCTTAACGTACCATTCCTTTTCCTTTTCTTTTTCTTTTCTGATTTCTCTGTGACTCTTGATTTTACTCATTTAGATATTCTCCCCACATATTTTTTTTACTAAGCTATAGTATCAAAAATTCCCATGATGCTAACATCTCCTAAAAGACATAACCTAATCTCTATACTTTCTTACCACTAATGCTTAAATTGAAAAAGTTATTAGTTACATTAATGATGATAGATACTGAATGACTCATAAAAATTAAATAAATAAAACCTCCGTAAAACGGAGGCATAAAGTATCTAATATTATGAATCAATAAGCTCAATAATTACACAACAAAAAAATCAGTATTATTAATACTTATTATTCATGGCTTTGCTTCCCTCCGAAGTTCCATACATTGTTTAAGGCAGGTCTCCTGACTCACGGGTCACCCTTCACCACCCTTCCCAGAGAAAGAGATAATCTCCAGTGGATTTGGTTTTGTCGCCGTATACAGTAGCGGGGGCTGTAGTGGATCTTCACCACTTTCCCTATTAAACCTAAAAAGGTACCTAAAACAATTATTATTTTATTATGCTACGCTTTAATTATATCAGTTATTTATGCTCTATTCAACAGGTTACAATCAGTGAAGTCTTTATATTTAATATCCTATTAACCCCCAAGAGTTATATCTTGAGCATCATACCAATTTATTGCATCATAAAAATGTTTTTCTTTAAAATTTGGCCAATAATCTTCTATTATATAAAAATCAGAATAAATAGACTGCACTGGAAGAAATCCACTTAATCTTCTTCGACCTCCCCATCTTATAATTAAATCCATTTTTGAAACATCGCAAGATTGAATTTGATTTGTAATGTTATTACTTACACTTTTAGACCTCTTTAGATGCTCAAGATCCCACTTCCAACTATAATTAACAAGAAAATTAACCTTCATTCCTCCCTTCCCAAAGACCCTCCTTGTAGTATAAGGAAGCAATTCTTTTGGAAACATTGGAGATTTAGTATTTCCTACTACAAGAAGTTCAGCATCCTCCTTTAAAAGTATGTTTACAGAATTAATACAAGCCTCTGTAAATGCCTTTATTTGTTCCCTTGGTCTTTTAGTATTATCTACTGTAAATCCATAATAGGTTATCTCTTTAATTCCTAGTTTTTCACATAACTTAAAAAGTAATAATCCAGGATCAATACCTGATTCATATCCGCTTTCTTTAGATAAGCCTTTATCTATAGCCCATCTTCTATTGCCATCTGGAATTATTCCTATGTGATTTGGTATTCTCATTGCTTTCACCTCAAATGTTCCATATATTACACAAGTATAAATTAATAGTTACTTTTTATAATAAATACTCTGCCTTTTATATTATTAACACCTATAGAAAATTTAACCACATAAGTTGTGTATTATTTAATATATTTTAGGGAAATCCATTAGTTTGTGTTATTATATTAAAGTCGTAAAATATTATCATCCTTATAAAAATACAAATATAAATATCTTTTACTATAATTAAATATTATGATTTTTAAAACTGTAAATTTTATTGATATTTATCAACAATAATATATACTAAAATACGTAATTAAAAAGGAGAAAAAATGTTATTTGAAAACTTAAATATTATAACCCCAATAAAAAAGGCTTTAAAACTTGAAGGATATGAAAAGCCAACCCCTATACAAGAGCAGTCTATTCCCCCTATACTTAATGGAAGAGACTTTCTAGGTTGTGCACAAACTGGTACTGGTAAAACAGCTGCCTTTGCTATACCTATACTTCAGCTTATGATTAATAAAGAAAACCCTAAGTCAAAATCCAACCATATTAAGGCACTTATACTTGCTCCTACTAGAGAACTTGCTATTCAAATTGGTGAAAGCTTTGAATCTTACGGGAAATATATAGACCTTAAAACCTTAGTTATCTTTGGTGGCGTATCTCAAAATCCACAAACTAATGCATTAAAATCTGGAGTAGATATTTTGGTTGCAACACCTGGAAGATTAATTGACCTGGTTAATCAAAAGTTTATTGATCTACATCGTGTAGAGTTCTTTGTCCTTGATGAGGCAGATTGCATGCTCGATATGGGTATGATACATGATGTAAAAAAAATCATAACAAGATTACCTGTAACTAGGCAAAACATGTTGTTTTCAGCAACTATGCCAAACGAGATTAAAAAATTAGTGGATTCCATCTTAAAGGATCCAGTTAAAGTTGCAGTAGCACCTGTTTCTTCTACTATTGATACTGTTGATCAATCAGTATACTTTGTTTCAAAAAAGAATAAAAGATCATTACTAATTCACTTATTGGAAGACAAATCTATTGTTTCTGCTCTAGTATTTTCAAGAACAAAGCACGGAGCAAATAAGATAACTGAAGACCTAGTTAAGGCAGGAATAAATGCTCAAGCTATACATGGAAATAAGTCACAATCTGCAAGGCAATTAGCTTTAAGCAATTTTAAAGAAGGCAAAACAAGAGTTTTAGTTGCAACAGATATAGCCGCAAGAGGCATTGATATAGACCATTTATCTCATGTTATTAACTTTGATTTAACTAATGTACCAGAAACCCATGTCCACAGAATCGGAAGAACTGGTAGAGCTGGTTTAAATGGAATAGCAATATCCTTTTGTGATGAGGAAGAATTTGCATATCTTAAAGATATAGAGCATCTTATAGAAAAATCTATCCCAGTTGTAAAAGACCATCCTTATGCTATAAATATAACAGCACCAATAATTAATAATGACATTAAAAAGAAGACCTCAAATAATAGGCCTTCCACTAAAAGATCTAATTCAAATAATAGCTTTAGAAAAAATACAAGAAAGCCAAGGCCTAAAAAATAAAGTTATATTAACATTATGCATCTAATTATAGTTTAACTTCTCTGGTAAATTATAATTAGATTTCATATATATCTTCTGCTATGTCATCTAAAGCCCCTCTATCCAATATAATTATAGAACCCTTCTGCTTCTTTATTATATTTTGTTCTTCAAGTTTATGAATAATCCTAATTAAATGTCTATAACTAGCTCCTAGAAGTTCTGCTACTTCTGTAAGCTTATCTGTATAAATTTCATGAACCTTTGAATAATCATTGTTTTCAGGGGTAGTGGCTAGAAGATAACTTGCAAATCTACTTTCCAAAGGATATAAGAGATTTATGGCACTATGTTTAGATATACTACTTAATTTATTTCCAAGCTCTTTACATATATATCTTAAAAACTTACAGTCATCTATAGCATACTTTCTTATGTTTTCCATAGTTATACCTATACATAAGCACTCCTCTATTGCTTGGATATTAGAATCAGCTTTATATTTATCAATAAACTCTACATCACCTACTATTATTAGAGGTTTATAGAACTTCAATAATAGGCTTTTGCCATTTTTAAGAAGATTGTAAACCTTAGTTTTACCCTTTACCAAAAAATAAAAATACGTCATATCATCTCCAGCCTTATAGATATGTTCATTTTTTTCAAATAAAACTAAATCCATATAAGGAACCATGTCTTTTTGAAAAATATCGTTTATGTTATATCTTTGTACATAGTAATTGAGCTTATATTTATCCTTTATTTTAACCATAATAAAATCACCCCTATCTCTTAATTATAATACATATTTTACACTCCTTGTGACATATGTCATATTACTTTTTGATGATTTTATGATATAAATTAGTTAAGAATATTAAAGATAGGAGATTAATTATGAATAATCTGTTAGCAATAGTAGTGGGTATCCTTATTTCTATAATGATTACCTTTAATGGAGGATTATCTACTTATTTAGGGTATTATATTTCAACCTTACTAGTTCATATAATAGGTTTAATATGTGTATTAATTGTATTAGCTATAACTAAAAATAAGATGAAGTTAAAAAAAGGCACTCCTCTTTATTTCTTCACCGGTGGAGCCATAGGTATATTTATTGTAATTTTCAATAGTATATGTTTCAAAAACTTAGGAGCTTCTTTAACTTTATCTCTGGCTCTATTTGGACAACTTGTGTTATCAATATTAATAGACCACTTTGGCTTATTTAATATGGCAGTTCATAAATTCAAAAGTAAAAAGCTTATAGGACTTTTATTTATTTCCTTTGGCATAGTTATTATGCTTATATACTAATTTAAAAGGAGGGATATTATGTTATATATAATTTTAGCATTTATAGGCGGAGCTCTAGTTACCTTAGCCTCTATAATAAATTCAAGACTAGGCAAAGAAATCGGCGTTATCCAGGGTACTGTTATAAACTATACCGTAGGTTTAATATGTATACTTTTAGTCTGTATATTTAATGGGTCGCTTTTTAAAATGTCGACTGAGGGCTTTTCAGGAATACCTTTATGGGCTTATTTAGGCGGTATGGTAGGCGTTGCTGTGGTAATACTTTCAAATGTAATAATACCTAAGATACCTGTAATATATTCCACATTATTAATTTTTATAGGACAAATTGTTACAGGCATAATTGTAGATTACATCTTTGGGAACCCTATTTCAAAGGGAAAATTTATAGGGTGTACATTTATCATATTAGGATTAGTATATAACTCTAATATAGATAGAAAATCTTTAAAGGTTAATGATACCAGCAATTTAGTTTAATATATATTACAAAATACATTTTAATGTTATTAAGTAACATCTACATAAAAGGCGCTAACTTTTCATCTAAAGTTAGCGCCTTTTTACTCAATATCAAAGTATGAAAGTTATATCTTCACTTATCTTATTTAAGTTTAATTTATTAAATTGAATTTAATAACAAGTCCGCTACAAATTTTGATGCCTTTTCAATTTTCTTTATATCTTCGTTCTTTGGTGAGAATCTTACCCTTATTGGAAATTCTATATCTGTCATCCCTGTTGACTTTATTATATTTGAAGTACTTAAAACATTCATATTCGTTTCATTTAAATAATCTTGAGCAACTTCAATTCCTTCTCCACTCCATCCATATGATCCAAATACCCCTGCAATTTTCCCTTGTAAGTTTATATCTTTAAGTTCTTTTATTGTATCCTCTAAACTTCCTATTGCATCTCCGTATTTTGTTGATGTACCAACTAATAACATATTTGTTCCTTCAATTGCCTTTAAAGCCTCTTCTTTAGATACCTTATTTATATCCATAATTTCAGTTACTATATTGTCTTTTTCAAGACTTTCTTTCATAATTAAAGCAATCTTTTTAGTATTGCTAGTCATTCCAGAGTATACGAACAACGCCTTTTTATTAGATTGTGTATTTTTACTCATATCGTCATATATGTTTATAAACTTTTTAACATCTTCTCTTAGAATAAACCCATGTGAGGGTGCTATAACTTTTATGTCTAAATCCTTTATCTTTTCTATCATATCTTGAACATATCTTCTATGTGGGTGCATTATTAACGTATAGTATCCAATGAAATCCGGTGTAATATCTTCCTTTGCTTCATCATTAAAATATTCATAATTAGCTACATGAGTACTGAATATATCGCAAGGGAATAAAATCTTATCTTCTTCGCAATAAGTTATCATTGTTTCTTCTGTATGAAGGTATGGTGTTTCTATAAACTTAAGTGTCTTTCCACCTATATCTAAACTATCTCCATCACCAACTACTAAAAATTCTCTAGTATGAAGCTTGTACATTTCTTTTAACTCTTCTACTGCGAATTTAGTACATACAATAACTGCATTTTTAGCCTTTGAAGCAAGACTTCCTAATGCTCCTGAGTGATCTGGCTCTGTATGATTTATTACAATGTATTTAATATCTTCTAAGTTTATTATGCTATTTAAGTTTTCAGTATACTCTCTTGCAAAAGCCATATCCACAGTATCAATTATTGTTGGCTTTTCTGTCATTAATAAATAACTATTATATGTTGTTCCCTTTGTTAGAGTTAATCTATGAAAAGGTACATCTCTATCATCCACTTTTCCTACCCAATAAGTTTTTTCATTAATCATTTTGAAATTTTCCATATTAAATACCTCCTAGTGTATTAGTTATTTATATTTATTTATCAAAATTCTTATTTATTTATCTTGTGTCTTACTATGTCTTAATTCTATATCTGTTATTGCTTTTAAAATATGATTCAAGTCACAGTTTTAAAAACTTAAAAAGCAGTCCACATAAATTGTATTTAAATACAATTTGCGTGGACTGCCTTTTAATATATCTCATTTTATTCTACGTATTCTCTAAGTGACTTCTCATCTTTTATTATTAAGATCTTATTCCCAATAAAATCTATTATATCTAATTCTTCAAATCCGCTAAGCTTTCTACTTATAGTTTCCCTTGTTATTCCACAGTAGTTTGCCATCTCTTCTCTATTTATAGGAAGTTCTATTTTTACTCCCTCTTTAGTGACTTTACCATATTTTTCACTAAACTCTAGTATCATATGAGCAATTCTTATTTCTGCGTCATTTGTAGCCAAGTTTTGAGCTAAGTTCTCTGCACTTGTTAGTTTTTTTGCGACTTCTTTTAATATTTTTAGAGAAATCTCAGGATTCCTTATTAAAATATAGTCCATATCCTTTTTTGAAAGAGTACAAATCTTTACATTAGAAATAGCGTATCCAGAGAAATTATACCTTTCTTCATCATTAAATAGGTTTAACTCTCCAAAAAAATCACCGCTAGAAAGTATATGAACTATTTGTTCCTTCCCATCTTTAGTCATCTTTGAAAGTTTCACCTTTCCTTCATTTATAATAAATAAAGTATCAGAACTTTCTCCTTCATAACAAAGGGCCTCACCTTTTTTAAACTGAAGATGACCTGTCATTGATATTATCTTTCTTAACTCATCATCGGATAAAAATGAAAATATAGGTACCTTTTTAGCACATAATTTACTCATGCAACTATCACAACTGTACTTACTCATTAAAGCATCTCCTACCCTTTTACATTCATTTCGTTTTATATATCACTTTCTATCCATTTAGTTAAACTGTCTGCTGATTTTCTACGTACCATGGCTTTCTTGGCGTCAGGATATCCTAAATATATTAAAGCTAACACTTCATCTTTAGATTTCAATCCAAAAAACTCTTTCATTTTATTGCTATAGCAAGCCTTTCCTGTTTTCCAGTAGGAAGAAAGACCTAATGAATGAGCTGCTAAAAGCATGTTTTGAATAGCAGCATAAGTAGCACCTAATTCCTCTAACCTGATTACCTTTTTATCTTCAGTAACTTCTGCTGCTACAGCAATAATTACTGGTGCTCTAAAGGGTTTATCTTTTTGCTTTTCTATGTTCTTTTTACCTTCCTCACTATTGGGATCAATGCCTGAATCTAATGCAATGTCTTCCATAAGCCTTGAAAGAGCTCGCCTTCCATCTCCACTTATAACAAAGAATCTCCAAGGTTCTGTAATATATCTATTAGGTGCAAAAGTTGCTGCTTCAATTACTTTTTCTATAAGCTCTTTTGGAACCTTTTCATCTTTAAACTTTCCTATAGATCTTCTAGTTTTAATTGCTTCCATTACATCCATAAAACTTCCTCCTTTGAACCTCTATTGTTGTTATCCTAAGCTTTATTATAATTGTATCTTAAGCTCTACAGGGCAGTGATCTGATCCTAAAACTTCACTGTGTATATCTGCTCCTACTAATCTTTCTTCAAGGCTTTTTGATACACAAAAGTAATCAATTCTCCATCCTGCATTATTTTCTCTAGCTTTAAATCTATAAGACCACCAAGAATATGCTCCTTCTTTATTTGGATAAAAGTATCTATAGGTATCTATAAATCCACTTCCAAGAAAACTTGTGAACTTACCTCTTTCTTCATCACTAAAACCTGGATTCTTACTATTATTTTTAGGATTCTTTAAATCTATTTCTTCATGTGCAACATTTAAATCACCACAAATTATAACGGGTTTATTTTCATCAAGATGCTTTATATATTCTCTAAAGTCATCCTCCCATTGCATTCTGTAATCAAGCCTTGCAAGTTCTGGCTTTGAATTTGGAGTATATACTGTTACCATATAAAAATCATCATATTCTAATGTTATGACCCTTCCTTCTGTATCGTGCTCTTCTATACCTAGTCCATAAAATACTGAAATAGGCTCTTCTTTAGTGAAGATAGCTGTCCCGGAATACCCCTTCTTTTCGGCGTAATTCCAATACTGATGATATCCTTCAAGATTTAAATCTATCTGACCTTCTTGAAGCTTACTTTCTTGTATACAAAATATATCTGCATCCATTGCATTAAAGTAATCTAAAAAACCTTTCTTAACACACGCTCTTATTCCATTAACGTTCCATGAAATTATTCTCTTCATTTAAGTTACCTCTCTTTTCTTAATACTACGCTATATTAACGCTTTACAACTATTAAATATATTGTACCATTAATCTTAAGTTCCACCTAGATAGTAATAATAATTTTTAAAAAGTAATTGATATTAATGTATTATTATCAATTTAAAAATATTAAAAAGAGACTATCGCCAAATAATATTTTGAGATAGTCTCTTAAATCAACTAAATTATTAATCCTATAATTATCTCATATATTAAATATGTTATAATTTCTAAAAGATAAGTTTTAATATAACACTAGCTAATATCATTATAAATGCTCCACCAAGTCTTGAGGATATCTGAGCAAAAGGCATAAGTTCCATTCTTTTTGAAGCAGATAGTACTGCTACATCCCCTGTTCCTCCCATGTTAGCCATGCAAAGTCCAGCAGTTATTGAAGCTTCTATTGGGTAGAACCCTACAAGCTTTCCAACAATTCCGGACCCTAGAGCGGCTCCAATAACTGTTACTCCTACAAGAAGTAAATATTGAAGTGTCATTGCATCTATTACTTGCGCTAAGTTAGTATATGCAACACCTATCCCTACTAAAAGTACCCCTGTAAGATTTCCCATTACAAATTGAAACCATTGGAAGCATGCAAGTTCATATTTTCTAGGCATAATACCAAGTGCTTTTACTGCAGCTACAGATATAATCATCCAAGCATAAGGATGAATAGCTGGGAAGAACTTGCCTATTATATTTCCCCATAGAAAGAATATACCAGATATTAAAAGTCCTATGGCCATAAGTTTATAATCTATAGGATTTTTCTCTTCCTTTTCTACGATAACGTCTTCATTTATACTCATAAGCTTACCATTTCCAGTAAGTGAAGGTTTGACTTTTCCAAGTTTATCAAGAAGACCACCAACAACTATTGCTAATGAGTTTCCAAGGGCTACAGCTGGAACCATAATGGATAGCATCTCCTTTGGATCCTTTTGAAGAGTTGATCCAAATATCTTTGCTAAAGGAACCGCACCCGCTCCCATACCGCCTCCCATTATTGGTATTCCTATATAAAGTATTGCTTCCTTTGCCCCATACCCTATAATCGCTCCTACAATACCTACAAAACTGATAGCAACCACTACACCACCTAAGATTGCTGGTAGATACCTTACTGCAGCCTTAATTAACAATTCTCTGTTCATGCCTAGTATGCTGCCTGTTATTAACGCTGCGATATAAAAATCAAGAAAACCTTCTCCTGTCATAAAGTTTGTCATAATATCCGTAGCATATTTCGGAAATACGCCATACATCACTAAAGCCGCTGATCCAAAAATTATTACAATTGGGCCCCCTCCAAAATAATCTTTAATGATAGGTAAATGATTACCTATCTCCCCAAGCAAAGCTCCTACTATTATCATTAATGGGAACGCCCCCACCATGCCTTTAGGCAATACTTCTAAGTAAGTAGCAATAAGTACAACCACCGATAGTAATAAAAATACAGGTACACTTAATCCCATAATCCTGTATTCTGATTTAAAGCTTGTAACTTTTTCTTTCATTTAGCATTCCTCCTGTTGTATATGTTTTCTTATTTTATTATAAAACATATCCTATCAAAAATGTACCTTTATAAATAAAATAATGACATATCATTTTAGTTTTCTTTCATTCCTAATTATAGTATACACTTCTAAAAAGTAAAGTTTTAATGTTTTACTCTTAGTTTAGTAAATTTATATAACCTTTTTTATAAATACATCCATCTTATTCTTTTTATCTTTAATTTATAGGATAAATTTATGTTATAATAAATATAATCTTCTGAAAATTTTTATAACTTTGGAGGTGCTTATATTGACGAAAAATATTCTAACAGGTAATGAAGCTATAAGTAGAGGATTCTATGAGGCTGGTGGCTTAGTTGCATCTAGTTACCCAGGTTCCCCTACAGTATCAATTTTAGACAGCATGAGATCTTACAATGAAATCTATGCCGAGTGGGGAACTAATGAAAAGGTAGCTATAGAGATATCCATGGGGGCAAGTATCGGTGGTGCAAGGTCAATAGTTTCTATGAAACACGTAGGGATAAATATCGCATCAGATCCTTTTATGACATTTACACAGATTAAAACTAAAGGTGGATTCTTACTAGTAGTTGGCGATGATCCTGGCCTTACCTCTTCTCAAAATGAGCAAGATAGTAGATTTTGGGGTAAATTTGCTAACATCCCAATCTTAGATCCATCTACACCACAAGAGGCTAAGGAAGCTGTGAAAGAAGGATTGAAGCTTAGTGAAGAGTTTAATACCCCTGTAATGATAAGGCTTACTAGTAGATTATGTCACGCAAGAGGTATCGTTGAATTAGAAGATAGAATAGAACATATACCAGAAGGGTTTGTTGAAGATCAATCAAGATACTGTATGCTACCACCCTTTGCAAATGCTGCTCAACACTTTATGAAAGAGCGCATGGTAAAGCTTGAACAATATAATAATATCAATATAAATAATAAATTAGAAAGTAAAGGATCCTCTACTTTAATAATTACAAGTAGCTTATGTTATGAAAATCTTAAGGAAATTGATACAAATGTTGATATCTTAAAATTAGCTATGGTATGGCCACTTCCTATTGACTATATAAAAACCTTATCTGAAAAATATGAAAGATTAGTTGTAATAGAAGAGACCTTAGGATTTATAGAAGACGAGCTTAAAATAAGAGGCTTAAATGTAGAAGGCAAAGTATATTTTCCTTTCACAGGCGAAATAACTGTAGAGTCTATTAAAATTGGACTTAAAGATGCTAATATTTTAGATATTGAAATGCCTCTTATAGAAAAAGAATATGCAGTTAGAAGAACTCCTATGCTTTGTTCTGGATGTCCTCATAGGCCTATATTTCATATATTAAAAATGGCTAAAGCTACTGTAATTGGTGATATAGGTTGTTACTCCCTAGGCATCCAAGAACCCTTTGAAGTTCATAAAACAAATATAAGCATGGGTGCATCTTTAGGCATGGCACTTGGAATCGTTAAGGCACAAAACCTTTCAGGAAATAAAAAGCCAATTGTAGCTACTATAGGTGATGGGACTTTCTTCCATTCAGGTATGACAGGCTTTTTACAGCTATCAAGTTCTAAAGAAAACATAACAGTAATAGTTATGGATAACAGAACTACTGCTATGACCGGAGGACAAATTACTCCAACCACTAGCGAATACTTTAAGGACCTTGGTACTCATAGTGTTAATATTCCTAAGGTATTGAATTCTTTTGGCATAGAAGATGTAACTGTAGTTGATCAGTTTAAATACAATGAAACAAAAAAAGAAATTTTAGATGCCATGAAAAGAGATGGACTATCAGTTATAGTAACTACAAGACCTTGTGCTCTAAACTTTAAAGTAAAAGAACCTCACTTTTATGTAGATTCTAGTGTCTGTATATCCTGTAGGAACTGTATAAAAACAAACTGCCCTCCTATATCTATGAAACTATATAAAGGTAAAGAAAAGAAAAATTCTTATATAGATCCGAGCAGTTGTGTTGGATGCTCTGTCTGTTCACAAGTATGTCCTGTTGGAGCCATAAAAAGAAGCAATATTGAAAAATAGGAGGTATTAGAATATGAGTACTACGAATATCTTAATTAGCGGTGTAGGTGGACAAGGCTTAATTTTAGCCACCAGTATATTAGCAGAAGTAGCCTTTAAAGAAGGCTTTGATGTTAAGACTAGTGATGTTATTGGACTATCTCAAAGAGGTGGAATGGTGTTTGGCAATGTTAGGTTTGGTGAAAAGGTCTATTCCGCCATGATACCTGAAGGTGAAACTGACATATTACTTGCAATGGAAGAATTAGAAGGATTAAGATGGTGTCATACGGTAGCACCAAAGGGCAAAGTTATAATAAATAATGAAGCTGTTTTCCCCAATAGGGTTTTAATCGAAAAAGAGGATTACCCTAAAGATATAAAAGATAAGATTGAAAAAAGAGGACTAGAAGTTATTTATGTAGATGCAAAGGAAAAATCTAAGTCTCTCGGAAACATAAAAGCTTCTAATATTTATCTTTTAGGATCCATCGCTAAATATTTACCTTTTAAAGACAGCACATGGGAAAGTGTTATTGAAAAGTACGTTCCATCAAAAACCTTAGAAGTTAATCTAAACGCATTTAATAGCGGAAAAATGGATTAAAGTTAAAAAATCTAATTTATATAAAATATACAAAGGAGAGATATAAATGAATAATGAAGAACTTAGTGTAATAAAACAAGCAATCATAAACGAAATAGAAGGTTATGAATTTTATAAGATGGCAGCTAATCAATCTAGCTCCCCTGAGGTAAAAAGTAGTTATCTAGAACTTGCAAAAGAGGAAGAAAATCATATAGAATGGCTAAACGATTTATTTGAAAAAATAACTACCAGTGATGAAGATAAAATGAATTTAGCTCTTTTAGATAAAGTTCCATCTCCAAATATCTTTTCTTTTAGTAACTTAGATAGAAAAGATGCAGCCATAGCAGTATCTGTATTTGGAATAGGTATCCAAATGGAAAGAGCCTCTGTAGAGTTTTATACTAATGCAGCATCTAAATGTACAAGTAAGGGTGCAAAAGATATATTTAACACATTAGTAAAGTGGGAAAAATCCCATCTTGATCAATTTTCCGCTCAATATGAAAAACTTAAAGAAGGTTGGTGGAATGACCAAGGTTATGCACCATTTTAACTAATATAGGTAATAAATGTGGTGACTATACTTATTAATTTAAGTATAGTCACCACATTTTTAATTTATACTCTTGACAAGTATGATGTTTATTGTTATAAATAGTATAACACATATAATTGTTTTGTCGCATATATAGTATACTATATACACTAATATGTTAGTTTAATATTTATTATACATTATTAATCATATAGGGGGAAGTAATATGTCTATAAAAGTCGCTATTAATGGTTTTGGTAGAATAGGAAGATCCGTGCTTAGAATTGCAGAGGATAGATTAAATAATGATGTTGAAATAGTTGCTATTAATGCAAGAGCTGATAGTGAAACCTTAGCTCATCTTTTTAAATATGATTCTTGTTATGGTAAGTTCAACGGAACTGTTGAAACTACAAAAGATATGTTAATTGTAAACGACAATCACATAAAGATATGTAGAGAAAATGATCCTGAAAACCTACCTTGGAAAGCCTTAGGTGTAGATATAGTAGTAGAATCCACTGGCATATTCAAAGAGAAAAAGGATCTTTTAAAGCATATAAAGGCTGGAGCTAAAAAAGTAATATTAACAGCACCAGGAAAAGATGAAGATATAACTATAGTTATGGGGGTTAACGAAGAAGACTTAAATATTAAAACTCATACTGTAATATCAAATGCTTCTTGTACTACAAATTGCCTTGCACCCTTTGCAAAAGTTTTAGATGATAACTTTGGTATTGTTAAAGGCCTAATGACAACTATTCATTCTTATACAAATGACCAGCAGTTACTAGATAAAACTCATAAGGATTTAAGAAGAGCAAGATCCGCAGGAGAATCCATAATTCCAACTACAACAGGTGCTGCAAAAGCTGTAGGGAAAGTACTCCCAAATCTTAAGGGTAAGTTAAATGGATTTTCATTAAGAGTACCTACTGTTACTGTTTCAATAACAGATCTTGTTTGTGAGCTTTCAAAAGATGTAACAGTTGAAGAGGTAAATAATGCATTAAAGAAAGCTTCAATGGATTCTATGAAAGGTATACTTGGATATTCAGACGAACCATTAGTATCTATTGATTATAGGCAAGATGATAGGTCCTCAATAATAGACGGGCTTTCCACCATGGTAATGGACGGTAACCTTGTGAAGGTTGTTTCATGGTATGACAACGAATGGGGATATTCTTGTAGAACAGTAGACTTAGTAAATTATACTGCAGCTAAAATGGAAAAAGCTAATGAAGATAATGTAGATATAGCAATTTAATATATAAAAATTAAATACCCTATTTAAAAACAAAATAGATAAGTCTAATTTTAGACTGTTCAATTTGTTACTATATTAAAATATTATATAAATCTTAAAATACCACCTTAACTTTGATTAGTCTAAGTTAAGGTGGTGTTTTAACGTCTTTTAAAAATTACTCTTTACTTATTGCTTTCTTTTTCTTTTTCTTATTTTTTCTTTGTATTGAATATCCAAAGCTTCCTAAAGGCTTATTATCAAGTGCAAAATATTCACCATGAGAATATGCTAAGAGGTTAGCTTTTTCAAGGCAAATCTTATCTGTAGTATCTATTACATCTTCATCAACAGAAATAGATACTACCTCTGCTAAAAACAAATCGTGACTTCCTAATGCTGTAATACTCCTAACCTTACACTCTATATTAACAGGACAATCTGATAGAGATGGTGCTAAAACCTTTTGAGATTCTTCTGTATTAAGATTAAGCTTATCTATCTTATCTACCTTACGTCCTGACGTAACCCCACAGTAATCAACTATTCTTGTCATTGAAACATTAGGTAGGTTAATTACAAACTCTTCAGTTTCTTTTATATAATCATAAGATAATCTTTCAGGTCTAATCGCAACGGTTACCATAGGCGGTCTAGTACATGCTGTACCTACCCATCCTACTGTAAAAACATTTGTCTTACCTTCTTTGTTTTGAGTAGTTATTAAAACTACTGGCACTGGATTTAATATAGCGCTGGCCTTAAATATCCTTTTTGTCATATTCCCTTTCCTTTCCCTTAACTTATTAAAAAAGCTTTGATTCTATATTAATTATTATAATATAGATTTTCTGTTGGATATTCTGCTTCACAGGTTATATCAATTCCAAGCTTTATAAATGTTTGCTCATCGCTCTTTCTTAAAATTGTGGTAGAGTGAGCTTGACATCCTTTTATCATGGTTAGCTTTTCCATAGCTGCTTGAGCTGTAGGATTGGTAGCAGCGCATATGCTAAGAGCTATTAACACCTCTTCACAGCTTAAGGCTGTATTTTTAGTATCTAAGGTTTTCATCTTTAAGTTTATAATAGGTTCTAGTATAACAGGGGAAATAAGATGAATACTATCAGATATATTTGCAAGGTACTTAACTGCATTTAATACAACAGCTGCCGTCGCATCCATTATCTCAGAGCTTCTTCCTGTTAATATGGTTGCATCATAAAGCTCAATGGTTACTACTGAACAAATTTCATTTTCTTCCGCCTTTTGCTTTAATTTAGTAGAATACTCTCTTGCAGGCATAACTACCTTTCTATCAGTATCTTTTAAATTAAGTTCTTCCATAATAAGTTTTACCCTTTGAAAGGTTTCCTTATCTACGTATCCTTTTTTATACTCACAACCAGTTTTAAAATATCTTCTTATGATTTCTTGTTTTGAAGCTTCTCTTACTACTTCATCATCAATAATTCCAAAGCCTACCCTATTAACTCCCATATCTGTTGGGGATTTATACACTGATTCTTCTCCTGTTATCTTTTCAATTATCCTTTTAAGTACAGGAAATGTTTCAATATCCCTATTGTAATTTATAGAAACTTTATTATATGCATCAAAATGGAAAGAATCTATCATGTTTACATCCTTAAGATCTGCTGTTGCTGCTTCATAGGCTATATTTAAAGGATGCTTTAATGGAACATTCCAAACAGGAAAAGTCTCAAATTTAGAGTATCCAGCGACCTTTCCTCTTTTATTTTCATGATAAAGCTGACTTAAACAAGTTGCAAGCTTACCACTACCAGGTCCTGGCGCTGTAACTACAACTATAGGCTTCGTAGTTTCTATGTATGGATTTTTGCCATAGCCTTCTTCACTTACAATTGTTTCAACATCAGTTGGGTATCCCTTAGTTGCCCTATGCTTATAAACTTTAATACCTCTACGCTCTAGCTTATTTATAAATACAGTAGTTGAAGGTTGATCGTCATATCTTGTTATTACAACGCTGTTTACTTCTAAATCATAACCTCTTAAGTCATCAATAAGCCTTAACACATCCATATCATAGGTGATTCCAAAATCACCTCTTATCTTATTTCTTTCTATATCTCCTGCATATACACATATAATTATTTCAACTTTTTCTTTTAACTTATGTAATAATTTAATCTTAGCATTTTCATCAAATCCTGGCAAAACCCTTTTTGCATGAAGATCAAATAAAAGTTTTCCACCAAATTCTAAATAAAGCTTATCATAATCATTAACTCTTTCTAATATATATTTAGATTGCTCCTCAAGATACTTTTTGTGATCAAATCCTATCTTCATTTTCTACGCCTCACTTAATTATAATAATTTTTCTTTTTGTTATTTATATTTAATAAATTGAATAAATTTAATAATACACATTTTTATATTATCACATAAAATTCTTTAAAAGTGAATTTTTTTAGGTAAATAATATACTCATTTTAAACCCTTAGTAATTTAACTATACAAGGAGGTGTTATATGATTAGTACTATAAATTCCCTTATAGTAGGTGCCATTTGTGGTTTAGGGCCAATTATACTTGGAACAATAAAAAAGCAAATGACTCTTGGCATTTGCGGGTTATTTGCATGTATACTCTCTGGTTTAGTTTTAAGCATTTTTTTAGCTGGTCCTATGTGTGTGTTTTTTATTTGGCTAATTACAAAAAAGTCTAATACTTAAAATAATAAAAAATTTTTTTATTACTTTTCTATAAATATTTAAGGGAGGTGATGTATAATTTTTATATCTTATAACTTAATTCATTAGTTCATTAACTACTAACTTAATTCTTTAACTACATCTCCTATTATCTTTATGCCCTTTTCTATATCTTCTTTAGTTACTCTTGAAAATCCTATTCTTATGGTTTCTGACCCATTATCCTCATTATAGAATATATCCCCTGGCATAAACACAACACCTTTATCATAACAATCTTTTAAGACCTTCCTTCCACTTACTCCTTTTAGCTTTATAAAAATATGAAGTCCACCTTCACCCCATATATACTCATAGGGTATATACCTTTTTACCTGCTTTAGTGTGAAATTATACTTATCTTTATAATGCTTTCTTATCTTTTTCATATATCTTGTAAAAGCGCCGCTTTCCATATAATTATAAAGTATTGCTTGATCTAAAAAAGAAGAATGAATAGTCCTTGCTCTCTTAACACTTTCTAAAGTATCTACAAGATTCTTATCAGCCAAAATCCATCCTATCCTAAGTCCCGGAAATAAAACTTTGGAAAAGCTACCTACATATATTACTCCATTTCCTTTTACACATAAAGATGCTATAGGAGCTACATGGGAACTAGAATATAAAAGTTCCTCATTAAACCCATCTTCTAATATAGGTACTTTATATCTTTCACAAAGCTTATATACCTTTTGCCTCTTCTCACCTCTCATTACAATACCCGTTGGATTGTGATAAGAAGGTATTAGATATAATAATTTTGGAGACTTCTCTTTAAGTGTCTTTTCTAATAAATCTATATCTATCCCATCAAAGTTCATAGGAACAGATGCTATATTTAGTCCATGTGACCTCATTATCTTTATAGCCGTATTGTGAGTTGGTTCTTCACAGGCTATAATATCTCCTCTTTTAGTTAATGTACTTAATAATATATCAAAGCCCTCTGTAAATCCATTAGTTATTAGTACATCTTTTTGATCTACATTTATGCCCTTATTTGCCATATACATTTTGATATACTCTATTAAAGGTTTGTATCCCTTAGCATAGCCGTAATTTAATAATTTATCACCCTCTGTAGAAAACACATTTAAGAAGGATCTTTTAAATTCTTCTATATCAAACAAACTTTCATCAGGAGCGATGCTTTTAAATGAAATCATACCTTTTTTCCAAGGTAACTCTGTCTTTATTATATCTAAATCTCTACAACTATTACCATAATCATTAACCATATGGCTCCAGCTAATGGTAAGGTCCCCATCTATAGTATTAGCTTCAGTTGCTACAAATGTACCCTTACCCCTTAAACTCTTTATAATTCCTAGGTTCTCTAAGTTCTCATAAGCTATAATCACAGAATTTCTGCTTACATTTAGTACTTTACTTATTTCTCTAGTTGAAGGTAGCTTATCGCCTTTTTGTAAGATCCCTTTTTCTATAGCTTCTTTTATATGATTTTCTATCTGTACATTTATCTTTTCTTCAGCACTAATCTCAAAGGATGAAAAGATCAAGAAATCACCTCCTACTATCTAGTCTCTGACATTTATAACTTCTCCATCTTTAATAAATACCCTGGATATGCTTTCTTTAATCATGCAAATTACCTCATAATTAATTGTTCCCATGATTTCTGCTATATAATTTGCATCTATATTTAAATTTCCCTGCTCACCAATTAGTATTACTTCATCTCCAATGTTTACATTACCTACATCAGTTACATCTATCATACACTGATTCATGCATATCCTTCCTACTACAGGTGCTAACTTTCCATTTATTATAACTTTAGCCTTACCACTTAAAAGCCTTGAATAACCATCTGAATATCCTATAGGTAAAGTTGCTATTATACTCTTCCTTTCAGTTTTAAAGGTCATACCATAGCTTATATACATATCTTCCTCCATCTCTTTAACATAAGCAACCTGAGTCTTTAATGTAAGAGCTGGTTTTAAAGATATCCTTTCTTTATTTACATAGGAGGATGGATAATATCCATATAATAATATACCTGTTCTAACAGCATCTAAGTAAGTTTCAGGTAAATCCATTATAGCTCCACTATTAGCTGCATGTTTTAAAGGTATATTTACACCCTTACTTGAAAGTTTATCACAAAACTCTTGTAACTTTCTAAATTGATTATAAGTATACTCTTTATCTTCCTCATCTGAAGTTGAAAAGTGAGTAAATATACCCTCTACTATAATTCCCTCTAATGAGAATATCTCTAAAACTTCTTTAAGGCTATCTTCATTAGGCAAGAATCCAAACCTACCCATTCCCGTATCAATAGCTATGTGTATCTTAGCTTTTTTCCCCATACTTATGGCAGTACTCGATAATTCCTTTGCATAATCTAATCCATATACTGTCTGTTCTATATTATTTTCTATAACCTTTGTTGCAAATGTTATAGGCATATATCCTAAAATTATTATAGGTGCTTTAATTCCTGCATCTTTAAGTTCCATAGCTTCTCTTATACTTGCCACCGCTAAGTGTGTTGCTCCATTTTCTAACAATGTAGGGGCCACATAGGTAGCACCATGTCCATAAGCATCTGCTTTTACTACTGCGATTATACTTTTATCTTTTAATAGTCCTTTAACTTGCCTCATATTATGCCCAATTGCATCTAAGTTTATTTCAGCCCAAACTGACCGAATATTTGAATCCATATTTACACCTCTAATTTAGTATCTTATTTAATTATACTATTATACAAAGAAACTTGCTATAAATGAAAGAGCCACCCTAGAGTTAAATTCATATTCTAGTGGTTCAAATACCTTTAACATCTATTGTTTATAAATATTTCATTGGAATATAACTAAATCTTCATGTATACTTATGTAATAAGTTTTGATCAGTTTAATTAATTAGCTAAAAAGCTATTAATTAAAACAATACACAATATACAAGGAGGACAAAACTTTGAATAAAAAAGTATTAATATCGCTTACTTCTATATTAATAGTGTGTAATAGTGTTATTACAACACATGTTGCGAGTGCTACTCCGGAAGAAAGTATTGAAAAAGGTACCATTCAAATTCAACAATTAGATAACCAGATTATTGATTTAAATAGCGAGATATCTAGCCTCAACTCAGAAATAAGTCAGTTAAATATTAAGCTTTTAGAAAACAAATCTGAAATTAGTAAAACTGAGGATAAGATCAAAAATACAGAAGTTGAAATTACAAAAAGCAAAAAAGTCTTAGAAGAAAAACAAGAGGTCTTAGGAAAAAGGCTTAGTGTTATGTATAAAAGTAACTTATCTTCTAATCCTTTATTTGTAATATTATCATCAGACAACTTTTCTGATGCGATATCCAATGCCCAAGCTGTGATTAAAGTAATATCTCTAGATAAAAAGTTAATAAGTGATATAGAGAAAGAAAAGGCAGCACTTGATTTAGATGTAAATAATTTGAATAATAAAAAAGATGAGCTTAAAACTTTAGAGTCTTCTACACAAGAGTCTCTTAAAGATATAAACACTAAAAAGGAATCTCAACAGATCGCTTTAGATAAACTAAGCGCTGAAAAGAAAAAAGCTGCATCTATTATAGAAGAAAATGAAAACTCTTTAATATCACATTCAGTTTCCGTAATTAAATCTTCTAGTTCTTCTGAAAGTGAAATTAAAGATGCAATATCTACGTTAAGGTCACTATTTCCACAACTAAATACATCCTCTGTAAAAAACAAGGCTCAAGATGCCATAAATGATGGTACAAGCTCCCTAAGATCAATGAAGGAAACCGCTTCTAATAAGGTAAGTAATACTAATATTGGAAGTATTGACCGGGGATCTAGCCCTGCTAAAAAGACTTATACTATGGAGGCAACAGCTTACTTTGATGGTCTTTTAACAGCTTCAGGATTAAAACCTATAAGAAATGCTTCTGGACTTAGTACCGTTGCAGTAGATCCTTCTGTTATTCCTTTAGGGTCAAAGCTATACATAGAAGGCTATGGATATGCCATCGCTGCAGATACTGGTTCTGCCATAAAGAATCTTAAAATAGATCTATATATGAATTCAAAATCAGAATGCTCTGCCTTTGGCCGAAGGAATGTTACAGTTAGCCTTATTGCTTATCCCAATGAATGGTAAGCTAAATTAAAAGGATTTAAGTTCAATACTCCAAATGAGATGAACTTAAATCCTTTTGCATTTATATTAAAAATATATTTATTTATAATAATGAATTTATTTTGATTTAAATCACATTATATTAAAGATTAATGTTTTATACTATAATCAAATACAATCCGTGTGACATATTACACGAGATATTAAAAGGGGTGTTTTAATATGAAAATAGAAAAAATAGCAGATAAAATGGTTTATTCCGATGATAATCTTACAAAAAAGATTATTTTCAATGAGAATAGAGTTCTTAACTTTGTTTTAAACTTTAAGCCAGGCCAAGGGGTTCCACCTCACAATCATGAACAAAGTGACCTTATTATTCACGTACTTGTAGGTAAGGGAGATATGACAGTAGACGGAACTAGCCATGAAATCTCTAAAGGTGATGTAATTCACTGTAAGGGTACTGAAATATTTAGCTTAAAAAATACTGGTAATGAAGATATGTCTTGCTTTGTAGTGCTCGCCCCAAATCCATCACCTGTATATTCAAAAGAAATATAAGTTAATAACCTTTAATATATAATTTCATATATAAGGATTAGGGAAAGTTAAACTTCCCCTAATCCCTTTTTTCGTAAATATCTGTTATATTATTCTTTGTATATATTTACATTTCATCTACCATTTATCCTCTGCTTTTAAGACTTGAAAAAAAGAATCTCATTAATTCAGAGTTTCGTCCCTCACCTCTCGGTCCTTCTAGAAAATATTATTCTCTAACAAAAGAAGGAATTTTAACTCTAAAAGAGTTCTATAAAAATTGGAATGAAGTTTCTCAATCTGTAAATACCATATTATCTATGGGGGGTATCAATAATGTTAAATGAGTTAAATTTATTAAGGAAGCAAAATCAAACTAATACCAAAGAACTAATTGATATAAATCAAGAATTTTTATCTCGTATTTTAAACTATGTACAAATATCTAAAATTGGAACCTTTGATAGAGAAATTATAAGAAAAGATTTGATTGGAATGGCCATAGAGGCTGAAAAACGCGGAAAAACTTTATCCGATATAATCGGTGCTGATGAAAAATCTTGGTGTGACTCTATTGTAGATAGCTATGGAAAAATTTCACCTATAGAATTAATTCTTTCAATACTAAAACAAGCATCAATTTACTGGTTTATATGGGGAATTGTTTTATTCACTATACCAAATTATATAATACATTCAGTGTTTAGTGTTACCTTGGTGGCATCTACATTTCTATACAATAATCTAATTCACAAACAAGCAAAGAAAATAAACTGGATGGAATAAAACATTTACGTTTAAAAATAAAGTCTTAATCACTACAACTATAGTAATTAAGACTTTTAGACTTTCCATTTTATTCTTATGTATATATTGAACTTTACTTACTAAAAAACAAGCATGCCTTTATCATCATATTCAAAGTTTGGGCCCCAAGCAACTTCCCAATAGTAACCATATAAATCAGAAAAATATCCATGATATCCACGCCAACATTTCCGACAAAACCCACGCTAAGGAATTAAATGGATAAATATTGTATAATTCGCCCACGATAATAAATAGTACATAGTAGTACAATTTACTTAAAGTTGTTGCGTAATTGTATTATCTTGCAAATTAGATACATTTCAAGATATCTGGAGTATAGATATATTTTCCAAATATCTTGAAATGTATTTTTTTTAGTGTTACTCTTACATTATCCCCAGTGGGGGGATAATGGGAGGGAATAACATGAGTTGGATAAGAAAAAATAAAGAGAATATTTCTATTATATTTGCTTTGGCAATTCCAATTATAATAGAAAATATTCTTCAAACACTTTTAGGAACAGTAGATACCTATTTTGCAGGTCAAATTAATGATAATGCAATTGCAGCAATTGGCGTAACAAACTTAATAATTAATATTTTTATCGCATTTTATACTGCTATAAGTATAGGTACAAGTGCAATTGTTTCAAGAAATTTCGGAAGAGTTGATTATACAGAAGCCAACAGTGCGATAAAGCAATCCAATATACTTGGAATTACACTGGGATTATTAGTTGGAATAATTAGTTTTGTATTTTATAAACCAATACTTATGGTATCAGGGGTGTCACCTGACCTTATAAACTACACATCACCATATTATATGATTGTGGTAGTTCCATCAGTATTTCTTTGTTTATCACTTATATTATCTAGTTGTTTAAGGTCAACAAAGGACACTAAGACACCCATGATAGCTACAGGAATTGCTAATGTACTAAATATTGTTTTAAATATGCTTTTTATAAAATTAGGCTTAGGCATCTTTGGATTAGGACTAGCAACAACTATTTCAAGAATTATAGGCGTTTTAATTCTTACAAGAAAACTAATGAAGGGTGAAGAAATTAAACTCGACTTTAAGAATATGAGGATTAAGAAAGATGTGATCAGCTCTATATTAAAAATTGGTATTCCTGCTGGTGTTGAAAAACTAGTTATGAGAATAGGACAGTTAGTGTATAACAGTATGATTATTTCTATTGGAATCTCAGCCTATGTAGCTCATAATATAGCGGGAAATATAGAAAGTTACACATATATACCTGCAATGGGATTTGGTGTTGCTACTGCTACTCTTGTTGGAATAAGCCTTGGGGAAAATAATATTAAAAAGGCTAAAAGTATAGTTTTCTTATCAGATATAATTGCAACTGCTTTTATGCTTTGCTTTGGAGTTATATTCTTTATATTTGCACGTACCCTTGCTAGCATTTTTACAGATACAAAAGAAGTTCAAGATATGGTTGTTATTGTTCTGAGACTGATTGCTATATTCCAACCTTTTGCAGCTATTACTCAAATATTCACTAGTGCATTACAAGGGGCTGGAGATACAAAGTTCCCTATGTATGCAACACTAATAGGTATTTGGTGTGGACGAGTTGGAGTTGGATATATATTAGGTGTGGTTTGTGGATTGGGCTTATTGGGCGTATGGATGGGATATGCATTAGATATAACATTTAGAGCAATTCTTCTGTTAATACGATTTTTAAATGGAAAATGGCAGGAAATATGTATATAATTAAAATAAAACCTTAAAAGGAGATAAAATAATGGGTGAGGAGCATAACCATAGTCATAGCCATAAAAGTACTAAAGCAGTAGTAAATAGACTTTCAAGAGCCATTGGGCATTTGGAGGCTGTAAAGAAGATGGTTGAAGAGGGCAGAGATTGCAGTGAGGTTTTGGTGCAAGTTTCAGCAGTAAAATCTGCAATTAACAATATTGGGAAAATAATTCTACAAGACCATATTGAAAACTGTGTTGTTGATGCGGTAGAAACGGGCGATAAGAAAGTTCTGACCGACCTAAATCAGGCAATAGACAAGTTTATGAAGTAAGGTTAATAGATTTTACTTTTACTTTTGTTGGATTTTCATTAATTGAAATGAAATTTATATAAGCTGTACTAATTCACAATCATAATAAAGGTTTATAAATAAGAGTTTAATTGGAATAGATGTTTATATGAAAAAGATGGGTCAATAAACCGCCACTATTATGAAATAGCAACACTTAGTGAACTTAAAAACAGAATACGGTCTGGAGATGTTTCTGTTGAAGGAAGCAAGAATTTCAAAGACTTTGAGGAATATCTTATACCATATAATGAATGAAACACTGTTAAAAAAGCAGGTACAAGACTTGCAGTAAATCTTGATGTGAGAGAATACCTACAAGAAAGAATTGAATCTTTAAATAGTAGATTAAAGTGGTTCTCAAAAAATATTGATACGTTAGATGGCGGTGTTTGTCAAGAGAGTTGTCGTATAGATTTTAAAAATTCTTGCGCGATAACTTCTTTTTATATTTATTGAAATTTTGTAATATTATTGAATTCAATATTAAAATGCTATCCCGTCAGAATATATGTAATTTTTTTACAAATTATATCGCTTCAGTTTTTAGTGTCTGTTTAATCTCATCAGTAGGATTTAATGCTACTGTCTCAGCAGGCTCCCAGTTTCTAATTCCCTTATTAAATCTAAGAGGATTAAGCTTTCTAGCTGATTCATAAACCTTTTTTCTGTTAGCTATTATTTTCATAGTTTGTCCACTATGTCTGCTACTTGGAGTCATAAATTTTATTCCACTATGATAGTGTTCATTATTATACCAATATACAAATGCAGATACCCATTCTCGTGCATCATCAATTGATTTAAACCCATCCTGCGGATATCCTGGCCTATATTTCATAGTCTTAAAGTGTGCTTCTGAATAAGGGTTATCGTTGCTTACTCTAGGTCTTGAATATGAAGATAATACCCCTAATCCCTCTAGTTTTGATTTAAGTGTATAGGACTTCATGGGCGCACCATTATCAGAGTGAAGAACAAGAGGTTTTCCTTTCGCTTTTTCTAATAGCAAAGTTCTCTCAACTAATTCCGAAGCCAGTTCACCAGTTTCTTCTGTCCATACTTCCCAGCCTACAATCTTCCTACTGTAGATATCTATAATAGTATATAATTTATAATAAATGCCTCTAGTATAAGTGTTTAACCAAGTTATATCCCAAGTCCAAACTTGATTTGGACCATCTGCGATATGAGTTGTTGGCATTTTAACTCTTTCAGGGGCCTTAGTGTTTCTACGATGATGTTGCATATTTTCAGCTCTTAATATTCGGTAGAATGTTGATTCCGATGCTATATAAATCCCTCTGTCTGCTAACGCAGGTACTATTTGTGATGGTGGTAAATCTGCAAATTCAGGCCTATTAACAGTATTTAAGACACTTTGATATTCAGATTTACTTAGTTTATTTTTAGGCTCAGGTCTTATACAACTTTTTCTCTTATCTTCATTTACAGTACCACCTTTACGCCATCTTTCAAATGTTCTTTTACTAATACCACAAACCTCACAAGATGGTATTAATCTTGCACCATTTTCATTTGCTTCTTTAATTAGCTCAACTATAGTCATGCGATGTTCTATGATAATTAGTCTTCCTCGGTTTCCCCGAAAAGGGTGCTTAATTTTTTTCTGAGTACCAATAAAGCTGTAGTCTCAGCTAACGCCTTATCCTTTAATCTTATTTCTCTTGCTAATTCTTTAGATTTCCTTTTTTCTTCCTTTAGTTCTTCTGATAAATTATTGTTACTATTCCTGACTACGTCATTTGCTCCTATGCAGCTAGAACGCCATTGTTTGACTTCTTCAACATACAAACCATGCTCTCTACAATATTTTGAAAGATCTATTTCTGATAAAGTATATGTTTCCATAACAATCATAAATTTATCTCTTGTGCCCATACTTCTTTTTGACTTACTTGCAGCCCCACCTGTAGCCTTGGACTTCCAAGTGGCTAATGTAGATTTACTTATGCCAGTCTCTATTGAAAGTAGGCTTGTAGAAATATTTTCAGGTGGTAACATTCTTCGCACTAAGGATTCCTTTTCTTCTTTAGTATATCTTTTATTATTCTTATTATCTCTTGTCATAGGTTACTCTCTCCTTATTATTATCTTTATTCGAGGATATCATCTTTTTCCTCCTACGACAACTATCTTACCACCTAGGGATGGTATAGCGATTGAAAATTCTAAGATATATATTGATAAATTAGAAAAGGATACTCCACCTGAAGCTGTTCTGTTAAGCCAAAAGTTATATAAAATTATACCTAGAATTAAACTTCCTGATTTGCTTTTAGAAGTATCAAAGTGGACTGAATTTGATAGAAATTTTCTTCATGCTTCAAGTGGTCATATTGCTAAAGGTGAAGAAAAAACCATACTAATGGCAGCTCTTATGGCCATGGGCACTAATATAGGATTGTCAAAAATGGCTGATTCAACTCCTGGTATATCTTATAGACAAATAGCTAATGCAGCACAAGGTAACTCCTTCTCACTTCGTTCGAATGAGTAAGTTCGCCTAACCAAATGTAAAATTTGGAGGCTATTAAGGAAACTCCTTCTCACATTCGTTCGAATGAGTAAGTTCGCCTAACCAAATGTAAAATTTGGAGGCTATTAAGGAAACTCCTTCTCACATTCGTTCGAATGAGTAAGTTCGCCTAACCAAATGTAAAATTTGGAGGCTATTAAGGAAACTCCTTCTCACATTCGTTCGAATGAGTAAGTTCGCCTAACCAAATGTAAAATTTGGAGGCTATTAAGGAAACTCCTTCTCACATTCGTTCGAATGAGTAAGTTCGCCTAACCAAATGTAAAATTTGGAGGCTATTAAGGAAACTCCTTCTCACATTCGTTCGAATGAGTAAGTTCGCCTAACCAAATGTAAAATTTGGAGGCTTACTTATGATAAGGTTCTCCCTTAATTATCCTAAATCCTCTATATATCTGTTCTAATAGCATGACTCTGAATAGCTGATGGGGGAAGGTCATTTTTGAAAAGCATAGCGTATAGTCTGCTCTTTCTAGAACCTTTTGTGATAGTCCAAGAGATCCTCCGATTATGAATACTAAATCACTCTTACCTTTTGTGCCAAGGTCTGATATAAAATTTGCTAGCTCTTCTGAGGATACTGTTTTACCTTTTAGATCTAATGCAATAACAAAGGCGTTATCTTTTATATACCTTAATATAGCCTCTCCTTCTTTTACCTTTATCTGAATTTCTTCCTTTTCAGATGCATTATCTGGGGTCTTCTCGTCGGAAACTTCTAATATTTCAAGCTTGCAGTATCTCTTTAATCTTTTTGAATATTCTTCTATGACGTCTCTTAAGTACTTTTCTTTTACTTTCCCTACGGATATTATAGTTATATTCATAAAAATTTTGAACCCTTTTTAAACAAAGGGTTTCGTGCCGCAAGAGTCATCACCCAGCACAAAGGGAACTATATTGCATTTTCTGAAAAAGGAAATTTCAATGGTAAATTGAGCGGTAAATTTATGTATAACGCAGATGTAAAAAAGGATTACCCTGCAATTGGTGATTGGGTTGCAATTAAAACAATTAATGATACTGAGGCTATTATATATACTGTGTTACCAATGAAAAGTTACTTTTCTCGTAAACTTGCTATATCAGGCGGAAGAAAAATGAAAAACGGTATGCTGGTTAGAGGAAATATAGATACTGAATTTATTGTAAGTGATCTAGATGATAATGTAGATTCTGATTTATTAAATTATTATAGGATTTCATCAAATGCAGTTTATTGGTGTAAGAATGAAGGTGAAACTTTTTTTCTTAGATTTGCACCTACTGAAGAAAAAAACAAAGAAAAAATACTTTCCGAACTTGAATTATTGAGCTATTTAAGAGGTAATGGTTATCCTGCTTTAGATACTATATTATCTAAAGCTGGCAATGAACTTGAAGTAGTAGACACACCTTAAGGAACATTCTATGCTGTTGCATTTAAAAAAGTACTTGGTAAACAAATAGCAGAAATGCCTTTGACAAAGGATATAATCTTCGGTCTAGGTAAAGCTTTAGGAAAATTTCATAAACTAAGCAGTGAATTTAGGCCAGTAAATAATAAACGTAATGACTGGAAAGAAATAGCGGACTGGATGGAAGATGTATTATCAACTTTTCCAAATGAAACTGTTGCCAAAAGTGAGCTAGCTATACTTACATCTTATCTTTCAAAACTACCAACTACAAAAGAAAACTTTGGACTTATCCATTATAACTTTGAAACTGACAACGTATTTTATGATGAAGTTACGAAAACCTATAATACTATTGATTTTGATGATGCAATGTATCATTGGTTTGCATTAGATATGGTGCAATCATTAGATAGTATAAAAGAGGATATGCAAGAAGAACAAGTAGAATTTTCGGTAAATGAATTTATTAATGGTTACTGCACTGAGTATGCTATTTCCGATGAAATGCTTAAATTTCTACCTATTTTTAGAAGGTATGATAATTTATATGGATATGTCCGTATACTTCACTCTGTAGAAGAAAAATGGAATAATGAACCTGATTGGATGATAAATTTGAGAATTAAATAAGAGATTTTAAATAAGAGAAAAGATACTTTTACAATGCCAATTTAATTTTAAAAAAAATGAGTGTAAATATATTATTATAAATTTAATCTATTTACACTCTATTCTTTTCAAAAATTCCGACTAAAAAATCTATATTACTTGTGATAGTCGAGTAGGGAAAGCCTTCACAGACTTTCCCCCTCACAGATTCCGTACGTGCCAAATTAAGGCATACGGCTCTTCATATTATTTTATAGAAATTGCTATTTATATACATTCACATAAATTTTAGGTTTAGGTAATGGATTATGCTTCATATACATTTTAAATTTGTCTAAATCAAAGCTTCGTCTTTGGCTTCTACGGTTTAACCACTTAAATAGTGCTTTCTTTATTTCCAAACAAAACTGACTTATCATATATGAATTATCTGTAATCCCATAGTATTGATAATGTCCATTAAGCTTTTGCTTTGTTAAATCAAATATATCTCCTATATGAAGCTTATTTCTAATCAATTTAACCCATTGATTAAATTCCTTTACCTTTGCTCTAAACTTCTTTTTACTTGTTTTTCGCTTAACTCTAAACTTTCCATTTCTACTTTTACCACAATAATGAGTGAATCCTAGGAAATCAAATGTTTCTGCTCTTTGGTATCCCATCTTCTTTCTGTTTTCTTCTGCAAACCTTCCAAACAGTATTAACTTAGATTTACTCTTTTCAATTTCAAGATTAAACTTTCTGAGTCTATATAGAAGAAACCTACAGAAATTTCTGGTTTCGCCTTAATATTGAAAGCAGCACACAAAATCATCAGCATATCTTACGATTTCAGCTTCACCTTTAAAAGCTCTCTTTATTATTTTCTCAAACCATAAATCTAGTGCATAATGCAAATATATATTTGCTAGAGTTGGTGAAAGTATTGAACCTTGGGGAGTTCCTAATTCGGTTGCTTCCGCAACACCATTCTCCATCATTCCTGATTTCAAGAATCTATTTATAAGCTTAATGATGTTTATGTCTCCTATCCTTAGTTCTAGAAATTTTATCATCCACTCATGATTCACATTATTAAAGAATCCTTTTATATCTGCATCTACCACGTAGCTTATTTTACCACTCTCAATAATATTGTTCAGTCTTTTAATTGCAGTATGACAATTCCTATTTGGTCTAAATCCATATGAAAACTCCATAAAATCTTCTTCATATATAGCTTGCAGTATTTTATTTAGTCCCATTTGCACTATTTTATCTTCATATGAAGGAATACCTAACGGTCTTTTTGACTTTCCATCACCCTTGGGAATATATACCCTCTTAACACCCTGTGGTTTGTAGTTATGATTCTTTAATTTCTTAATTAAATTCTCTATATTATCCTCTAAATTTTCGGCATACTGAACTTTTGTAACTTCATCTATACCTGTAGCCTTATTTCCACTAAGTTCTTTGTGGCATTTTAATAGCATTTCTTTATTTAGATAATGATATAAAGACGTAAATCTTTCCTTTGGTTTTTCCTTAGCAATTTCTGCTATCTTAACTAATTTCGTTTCCATCAATTGTTCTACTCCTGTGCGTAGTTAATGTGTCCTTAATTAAGGCAATAATACGTAATCTCCTTCCTTCCGTTGGCATTACCCTACTTCATTGGTACTATTAGATTATCCGACTTCCTACTAACGTTTTGACATTCTCCCTTATTATCAGTTGTTTGTCATACTCCTTCGTAGGAGAACAGCAGGGTCTCCTGAGTTGCTGTGTAATCATTGTATAGCATGCTTGGCTCTTTGACCCCGAGGAAGTTATAGTGAACTCGTCATTATCGCTTACTATAATATTGCTTTCCAGAGAACCGACACCGTCAGCCTTCCTAAATTTACACTTATTACGAGTCTCAATCACTTTCAAGCCTACTACCTAACTGTCAACGCTTAAAATAAATAGTTACCTATTTATCTCCATGACTCGCTACTGAATGATTTGACTCAATCTTTTCAGAATGGATTTCCACCATTTAAATTACCCAACCTTGCTCAGCCGCACCGGTTCTTCGTAACGGTTATAATGTATACTTTTTAATTTCATCATATATTAATATAGACTACTTATTGCTACTTAATTTTTAGTCAGTTACAAATACACTTCCCTTTTCAGATAAAGAAATTGAACGATCAACAACATAATCAATTATCTTGTTATTATCATTCCATTTGTATACATATCCCCTAGCATCGGGCATATATTGTCTTGCTATATCCTTTAATTGCTCAACATCAAAACTATTTAAAATCCCTCTAAGAACAACTTCTCCACTCTTTCTATAAATCTCTATAGGATTTATTTTAACTCCGTTAATATCTTTAGATTTTAGAGTTTCTGTTTTTTGATTTTTTTCAACGTCAGTAATAGATATATTTATATCTAATTGAATATAATTCAAAAATTGTTCATTATCTTTTACAAAATTAAGTATTTTTAGTGCTTGATCCAACTGCTGCTTTTTAAAAATAATCTTATTATCACCTAAAAGTTCCTTTTTATCTAAACTACCTTGTTCATTTAATAGTTTCTTTATCTCTTTAATATCTTTTTGCATTTGAACAATATCATCATCTTTTGTTTTGTTACTATCTAAACTTTTATCCTCTTTTTTATTGAACTTTCTTATAACTTCTTTAACATACTTTCTATTAAATCCTAATTCCAGTATATCATCTAATGTTTTTCCTTCCATAACTAATTTTAAGATTTCTTCTTTTTTTGTTGACATAGCAATGCCTCCTGTAATTGCTTATTTTACTCTTCGAATAAATTCATTTGTGATATTTTCATATGCATCATAAACCTCTTGACTGTATCCATATTTTTGTTTCAAAGTATTTATTTGAACATCTATATCTGTAGCTTCTGATATTCTAGTTGTTTCTTTTACATAAACTTTAAAAACTTGTGGAACACTTCTTTTATCTGTTTCTGCTAACTTACTTCTTAATATTAAGTCATCTCTTGTTTCTCTATGCATCCTACTCTGCATTCTATACTTAGTTATTACTATACCTAAAGGTTTAATATTATATGATCTATTAATGGATTTAATATTAACTGAAACTTTATTTATCCTATCTTTAATTTGAGGTATTCCATATGTAGATAGTATATCAGCAACAACTGGTATTAAATAATAATCACTTAAGTATATGCCGTTTAAAGTTATAACACCTAAATTAGGTGGACAATCTATGAGTATATAGTCATATTCATCTATAATTTGTTGAGTTAAATAATTTGCAAGAACCGTAATAGGACTTTGTGCAAAACTATTCATCTGATTAATCATAGGTATTCTATCTTGTACATCAAGTAAGTCAATACTTGATGGTAGTAAATGCAAATCAGGTATTCCGCCTCCTATACTTGATACACCTTTTATTATAGACTTATATATATCAAAATAATCAGTATCATTTAGTTTGTCCAAAAACATTTGATGGATTGTCCTTTTATTATCATTAGCCCTTTTCCATGCGTCTTGGTTTATTAACATTACTGTTGCATTAGTTTGTGGATCTAAATCAATTACTAAAACTTTTTTTCTCTTTTCCAAAGTTAAAAATTCCGCTAAAGCTACTGTTGTAGTTGTTTTACCTACCCCGCCTTTTAAATTAATTAAACTTATAACTTTCCCCATCTTTAAATCCCCCTTCATATCCTCATTGTATTTTTATCTCAATTTATAAACCAAAATTTTTTTGTATAGTATTTAGTATTCATTAAAACAATGATTCCTCAATATCCAATTAAATTTATATTATTAGATTTACGTACATTATACCCTAATTGTAAACAAAATAAAAGAATGGCAATCGCCATCATCTGGAGATTCCCCTTCTTTATTATTTATAAAATATTTCTGTACCTTTTCATCAAAGTGAAGCTCTATAAATTCTATATCTTTCTTATTTTTTATAGTTATCTTATTTATAATTAATTATAACAAAGATTTTTTTCTTCTGGAATTGTAATTTTAATTAGCGACTTGTTGTAAAATGAAATTGAATCAATAAAAAAATCCATAGTGGATTATTCTGTGTTATGATTTAATCGCAAAAGAAAAACATACACGGAATCACGCAAAATAAACACTTGAATTTTGAAGAGCGCATGACTATTTAACTTCGTCTTAAAGATGGGTTTTCAGCATATAGGATAGCTACAGAACTTAATCGTCCTATAAATACTGTTCTAAATGAAATACGACGTGGTACTACTACTCAAATTAAACAAGGAAAATGTATTGAGATTTACCTTGCAGATACAGGCGAAGCCGTTTATAAAAAACATCGTCTTAATTCATGTCGTACATTTAAGCGTTTAGAATGCTCTGAATTCATTAACTGCTGTAGCTAAGATAAAGCATGATTCATGGTCACCTGATGCTTGTGTAGGCAATGCGCTTCAAACTGATCAGTTTGAGCATTTTCAAATGGTCTGCACTAAAACTTTATATAACTATATTGTTCTTGGGTTACTGCTTGTTAAAAATGCAGACTTACCAATGAAGCTACGTAGGAATACTAAGCCAACAATGGTCAAAAGCATAAGAAAAAATTTGGTAAAAGTATTGAAGAACGTCCACGTCACATAAATAATCGTGAAGAATTTGGTTACTGGGAGATTGATAGTAGTGCCGATATTTTAATTTCTTAAGGTGTTTTTTCTTACCACAGTAATAGTTAAAAGACTTAATTACTGTTTCATTGGCAATTAAGGTTTATTAATCAATCATATGTTCTTTAAGATTTTGTGGTGTTAATTCAATTGGAATTATTAGTGATATACCTTAGTCATTACTGCAGACCACTAAGGAACTTGTGTAAGTTTCACCATTACAACAAACCTTTTTGTCTATATATTCAGCCATAACATCATCACAATCGAAGTAGATTTTATCCTTTATTTCTTTAAGCTCCTCTTTCCTTTCTACAACTATCACCTAGCCACCAGCATCCTCATATTTGTTTCTCTGTGATCCATATTCCGAATCTAGTATCTGCAATATCCCTTGTGTAGTTTCATGTACCTCCTGTGGTATAATTTTCAAAACTTGCTTTTCTGTTAAATATGCTGTTTCTATCATCTTAATCTCTCCTATAAAATATAAAATCTTCCATCTACACTTAAATATAAGTAGGAGATTCACTTCTTATTCTATAATATATATTTATAATCATATTAAGACACTCTTTTAGTTAAATCTATTATCCAATTAACCCACCCAGTGATTGTTGAAGCTCTTCTTTCATAAGTACTTTCAGCTTGTACATTATATACTTCTGATTCTTCCATTATCCTAATAACTTCTTTCTTATTAGGAATTTCACTAGTATGTAAGCATTTATTAAAACATCCTCTAAAAGGCTTATGTTTAAATATTAATTCTACATATTTTAACTGCCTATCTTTATATCTTAGTTTAAATAGTTTTTTACCTTCTGTTGTCAAAAAAAATTTAACAACTCCATCTTGCCTTTTTTTATCAATAAGTCCCAAATACCTTCCTGCATCAGTATAGTAATTTGTTTGCCTTGGATTAAAATCATAATTTACTGTTATTTCTTCTTTGCTCATTTCATTTTTATATAGCAACTCACATAAATTAATAACTCTACTAAAACTGTCTGCTTGAGGAAATGATATTTTAGGCTCGTCTACAATTTTTGTGTTGTTAAATATATCCAAGATATCTTGCAGTGATATATCTACATTTTCAATTATATAATTTTTTTGCTTTACAAGTTTTAATGAATTATAATTTTCACCATCTTCAAATTTATATTCATAAAAACTATATATACCATTTGAATATACCATAAATATCGGCTTTACTTTTTTCTCTATTTTACTACTCCATAATCTATATGGATAATATAATTGTCTTATAATAAAATCATCTGATATTGAATTTTTTGCTTCTATTAAACTTAATGTTTCAACACCTTCATACCCACCATCAATCTCTATCTGAGAATTTATAACTTCAATATCCATTTTATTATTCATATCAATATTTTTAATTTTGAATTTAAATCTATCTGAACTCATTCTTCCATTAACAGTCGGAACCAATTCTTCATCTTCTACAAAATCGTGTATTATTCCAGATACATAAGCACAATTAATAGCCATAGCTTCACTCGTTATATTTTCATAATCTATACTTGTAATATATTCCGGAAATTGTACTCTTACAATTTCCGAATTTATATTCTCAAATTTACTATATGCTTGAAATTTGGATATTACATAATTACCTCTTGTAATAGGTAAGATTGATAGCTTATTATCTGCGAATATTTTAGGTAAATTTACCTTGTGGTCAAACTTAGTCATTAATCTAGCTTCTCTTACCTCATTTATTTGCTTTGCTGATATTTCAAATTTTCCATTTTCATGAATTTCAGCAATTATATTATGCTGACTAAATAGTTTTTCCCATGCAATATCATTTTTACTTTTACTCATAATTTCTCACCAAAACCTCATCTACTTCCCCTCTTGAATTACCATTTGAATTTATGGCTCTCTTAGCTTTAACTATTTTTATATTATAATCTTTATATAACTCCTTAATAAAGTCCGTTGCAGAGTTTGATAATAAAAATTTAACTCCCTTTTTATCTAACTTATCACATAGTTTTTTTAATCTTATTTGTTCATCTCTATTAAATCCACCCTTATCATATCCTGTAAAATTCGCACTACTCGAAACTGGATCATATGGTGGGTCTAAATACACAAAAGACCCTTTTCTTATATTCTTTAAACTCTGTTCAAAATCACAATTTAAAATTTTTATATCTGATTTATTAAAATATTTACTTACAGCTCTAAGTGTTACTTCGTCAACTATATTTGGATTTTTATATTTACCAAATGGTGAATTAAATTCACCTGCCTTATTAACTCTAAATAAACCATTAAAACATGTCTTATTTAAATAAACTACTCTTGATGCTTTTTCAATTTTAGATAACTTTTCATACTCATTTCTATCTCTATCTTGTTCTCTAATTCTATAAAAATATTCTGATGTATTCTCATGCTTTCTTAAATCTTCTATTAATAATTCTACATCATCCTTAATTACATTATATAAATTTATTAATTCACCATTAACATCATTGATAACAGCTTTATTAGGTTGTAATTCAAATAATACTGCTCCACCACCTATAAAGGGTTCATAATATGTGGTGTATGTTTTTGGCAATATATTCTCTATCTCACTCATTAATTGTCTTTTTCCACCTACCCATTTTAACACAGGTGCTGCTAACACTATTTTATTCTTCCTCATATTATTCCTCCAAAGTATTATATATTTTAGTATAAATCAAATCCGCGCAAAAGAACATACGTTTTTAAAATTCTATTAAATATAAGTAACCTTTCAAAATCAAAGGTTACTTCATATTACCAAGTTTATTTTTCTATTTCACTGCATAATATTGAACTTGGGTAGCTAGATTTTTCAAATCTACAACTTTCACAGTGACTCTGTGGTCCATCTGGTCTATTACTTGATGCCCTCTTTGGCGTCGTCCCAAAATCTTCAGGATATGAATAATACACATGTTCTTCTCCATTTGCTGTTGAACAATTAGGACAAGATTTAAACGCTCCATCCTTACTATATTGAGAGCGATTTAACAATTTACCACATACCTTACATAATTCCCCCATATAATAACACCTCTCATTAATTATATTACAATAAGCATTATTTTTAAACATATATAATTTAACTTATTATATATATTACAATGTATTAAATCCTATTGTCCGAATAATACATATATCAATTTACTTATCCAATTTTAATAAAAGCCTCACCCTTAAAGGTAACTCCTTCTCACTTCGCTTAAATGAGTAAGTGCGCCTAACCAAATGTGAAATTTGGAGGCTATTAAGGTAACTCCTTCTCACTTCGTTCGAATGAGTAAGTGCGCCTAACCAAATGTGAAATTTGGAGGCTATTAAGGTAACTCCTTCTCACTTCGTTCGAATGAGTAAGTGCGCCTAACCAAATGTGAAATTTGGAGGCTATTAAGGTAACTCCTTCTCACTTCGTTCGAATGAGTAAGTTCGCCTAACCAAATGTAAAATTTGGAGGCTATTAAGGAAACTCCTTCTCACATTCGTTCGAATGAGTAAGTTCGCCTAACCAAATGTAAAATTTGGAGGCTATTAAGGAAACTCCTTCTCACATTCGTTCGAATGAGTAAGTTCGCCTAACCAAATGTAAAATTTGGAGGCTTACTTATGGTACGGTTCTCCCTTAATTATCCTAAATCCTCTATATATCTGCTCTAATAACATAACTCTGAATAGTTGGTGGGGGAAGGTCATCTTTGAGAAGCATAGCTTATAGTCTGCTCTTTCTAGAACCTTTTGTGATAGTCCAAGAGATCCTCCGATTATGAATACTAAATCACTCTTACCTTTTGTGCCAAGGTCTGATATAAAATTTGCTAGCTCTTCTGAGGATACTGTTTTACCTTTTAGATCTAATGCAATAACAAAGGCGTTATCTTTTATATACCTTAATATAGCCTCTCCTTCTTTTACCTTTATCTGAATTTCTTCCTTTTCAGATGCATTATCTGGGGTCTTCTCGTCGGAAACTTCTAATATTTCAAGCTTACAGTACCTTTTTAATCTTTTTGAGTATTCTTCTATGGCGTCTCTTAAATACTTTTCTTTTACTTTTCCTACAGATATTATAGTTATATTCATAAGTTTTTTCCTACCTTAACATTTTATATTCATTTTCAAGTACTATCATTATTATAAATCTTTCTTATGTCACTTAAAAAAAGGCTTTCAAAGTTTACTCGAAAGCCTCTTATATCTACTAATTATATTATTTAATGCTACCTTTTACTATTTACCACAGCACTTCTTATATTTTTTTCCGCTTCCACAGGTACAGGGATCATTTCTTCCTACTTTGTTTTCATTAACTACTGTTTTAGATGATTTCCAGGCTTTATGTATTTCAGTTCTCTTTTCTTTTGAGAATATACCTTCCCATTGTGAAAGTTCATAAAGATAATCCGCTTTTGCATCTAACATGTTGAAGTATAACTTTTCAAAATCTATTTTGAATTCAATTTCACTGTCTTCACTTATAGTCTCTAAATCTATTGATTGTACTAAACTTTCATTTATTCCGTCTACAAATCCCATTACAAATTCTGGAGTTGTTTCAAACTCCTTTGCTAAATCAGAAATAGTAGTACTTAAGGTATCTTTGTGACTTGCTAGTATTTTTATGTAAATACGTCTTTCAATATCGCTATATTTATCCCAAAACGCCTCTTCTCCGTGATGTTTAACATACTCTACAACCATATCTGTCCATCTTTTATATAAATTCATTTTATTATCTCCTTCTTTTTACAAATCATATTTGCCCTATAGGATTTAGTTATAATTTATATTGTTTTGTAACTTTTATTTTACTTTATTTCAAATTCATAGTAAATGTTATTTTTAGTTTAATTGTACTCTAAATTTTTAGAATAAATTTTAATATTACTCTATTATCTTTTAAGAAGACCTATTTCATCTCTTTTAAAAGGTTTTGAAATATCAAAATTTCCTCCTAATGTTTCAACATCTTTGCTTTCTATAAGTATCTTTACTTTAGATACAGATGGAATTTGCTCAAGAGATGCCACTATGCTTGTTAAAACTGATTCCTCTTTTGCAGGTGTCATAGTTATTAAAGCCTCTTTGCTAAGATTTACAAAGGCTATGTTATCTTTAATTGAAAAGCTTAAAAGCCTAGTTTCTTTAGGTAATACAGGTTTTAACTTACCATTAATAGAAGGTCCTTTTACTAAAGAATCTATTATTAACTGCCCTATTACTTCTTCCTTTGGAATTAAAACCTCTTCTTTGGCTATTTCTATCTTTGAAGCATCTTTAGATGCATCAAAATAAATATCCAACTCAATATTGTCTTGTTTTTCTGCTGGTAGCTGAATGTTTTTAAACTTTTCTTTATTGTTTATGCTTATTTTATCTTTCTTAGAACAAGCTACTGTAGTCAAAGCTAAAAAGCAAAGCCCTATGCTTAAAGCACTTTTAAATCTTTTATCCATATATACCTTCCTCTAAATATTAATAAGACTAGTGTTTGTCGAATCATACTTTCATATAGCTGCTTGGACCTTTTCTACTTGCCATTTGTACAGCTATATCCTTTTTAAGCTCAATATTATTTTCTCTTAAAACACTTATGACAGTTTCATATGCTAACTCTGGATAGTTATTAGTATTGCTTAAATGACCTAATATTATTCTTTTATATTTATCGTTCATCATGTCTACTATAGCAGTTCCACAATCATCGTTGGACAAATGTCCTATATCACTTAAAATCCTGCGCTTTAAGCTATAAGGATAGGGTCCAAACTTTAACATTTCTACATCATGATTACTTTCTAATAATATAACATCCGAATCTTCTATATTTCTTTTTATATCAGCTGTAAGATACCCAAAATCAGTAGTAATACTAACTTTTTTCCCTAATGAATAAATTGAATATCCTAAAGGACTTGCAGCATCATGAGGTATAGGATAGTTTATAATATCCATATCCTTTATATTTGTTACACTACTATCAATAACTTTAATGTTACAGTCTTTTATCTTTCCTACAGTTTTGGCCATACCTTCCCATGTGTCTTTATTTGCATATATTGGTATATCGTATTTTCTTGACATAACCCCAATACCTTTTACATGATCTAAATGTTCATGTGTAACAAATATAGCATCTAATTCTGTTGGGCTTTCATCTATCTCTTTTAGTGCGGCATCTATACTTTTACCTGGTAACCCCGCATCTATAAGTATCTTTGACTTTTCTGATGACACAAATATACTGTTCCCGCTGCTTCCACTATATAAGGAACAAAATATCATATATATTCCTCCAAACTACCTTATAGAGATATTTATTATTCCTTTATACTTTCTCTATATATTTTTGCACCTAATTTTTGAAATTTAACTTCTATATCAGGATATCCCCTATCTATATGTTCTATGCTATGTATCTCAGTTCTTCCTTCAGCAAGTAATCCCGCTATAACCATAGCTGCTCCAGCTCTTAAATCTGTAGCCTTAACTATAGCTCCTGTAAGTTTTTCCTTACCTTCTATTATAGCTGTCCGACCTTCAACCTTTACATCTGCACCCATCTTTTTAAGCTCATCTACATGTTTGAATCTACTCTCCCAAATGCTTTCATTAACTATGCTTCTTCCTTCAGCAACACAAAGTAATGTACTCATAGGTTGTTGAACATCTGTTGGAAACCCTGGGTATGGATTAGTTTTAATGTTTACACCCTTTAATCTCCCAGTGGATCTTACTGTTACAGAATCATCTTGTTCTATAACTTCTGCTCCCATTTCTATTAGTTTTGCTGATATGGATTCTAGATGTTTCGGTATAACATTTTTAACTGTTATCTCCCCACCAGTTGCTGCAGCTGCAATCATAAATGTTCCAGCTTCTATCTGGTCTGGAATAACACTATAGCTACATCCATATAACTTCTCTACTCCAGTAATTCTTATTATATCTGTCCCCGCTCCCTTAACGTTTGCACCCATAGAGTTTAAAAAGTTGGCTACATCTACTACATGAGGCTCTCTTGCGGCATTTTCAAGTGTTGTTACTCCCTCTGCCAGTGTAGCTGCTAACATAACATTTATAGTAGCCCCAACACTTACAACGTCAAAAAATATATTTGTGCCTATTAGCCTATCTGCTTTTATATTTACAGCCCCATGTTCTATCTTAACCGTAGCTCCAAGAGCCTCAAATCCTTTTATATGCTGGTCTATAGGCCTCACGCCTATAGGACAGCCGCCTGGAAGTTCTACTCTTGCTTTTTTGAACCTTCCAAGTAATGCCCCAATAAAGTAATAAGATGCTCTCATCCTTCTTACATCTTCAGTACAAGCATCTAAATTAGTTATTTCCGAACTATCTATATCTAATGAGTTAACATTAGTTTTTATCTTACATCCTAAAGACTTTGTTATTCTCTCTAAACAGTGGACATCCTCAATACTAGGTATATTATCAATGTGGCAAGTTCCCTCGCTAGCCATTAAAGCCGCTGGTATTATTGCTACTGCTGCATTCTTTGCTCCGCTTATGTCAATATCTCCAAAAAGCCTATTTCCTCCGTGTACTACTAATTTTTCCATATATTTCACCCTTATTTATCATTTTTATATGAACTTCTCGCAAAATTCTAAATTTATTTTTAATAAGTTAATTTCAATTAATATAATCCTATTTTCATCACTAAATTTTTATAAGTCTTAATTTTTAAGTTATATAATGACATTTATTATTTATGGTCTAATTTATCTCCAAAATTCAACTAAATTTATGCTCTAAATGTCTATAAAAATCTATTTAATTTCACTTAAATATCTATATTATATTTATTATGTCGTATTTAAATTTATTTTAATTTCATAACTTTTATTATAGCATAAGTTGTTATAAGATTAATACCCTTTTCGAAATGATATAAAAATAGTATCACCTTAGTTTAAATTTATATAAAATATATTTTACCTATAACTATTGAATAATACAAGCACATTTTACAAGTTGTTTGAGTCAAGTAAAAGTGGGCAACTATTTTATTTAATTTATCATCCATTATTTTACATGAGGTATTTATAATTTACCCTACCCATTTTTATTCTTAATTGTAACTAAGATCTCTAAATCCTTTTAATCCACAAAGTTTTTGTATTACTTTTCTTCCCAAGGTAACCGCAGCTCCACTATAAGGAATAGGTGCGGTATGTATCTTATATTCTTTAGATTTCGTACCCTTTTTATTAACCGCGGAAGCGGATAAAGGTATTTCACG
>NZ_PTIS01000018.1 GCF_002934235.1 Clostridium algidicarnis DSM 15099 | reverse complement strand
AATAAAAATGGGCATGGTAAATTATAAATATCTCATGTAAAATAATGGATAATAAATTAAACAAAATAGTTGCCCACTTTTACTTGACTCAAACCAAGAGGCATATCATATTGAAAAAAGTGAACATATGCTATATACTTTAATAATATTATAGGCATCGGAAGAGAACTTTTCATATATTAAGCTGTTTTAGAGTTAGAATGTTAGATTTAAAGATGCCGTTTATTTTAAGGAGGATTTAAATGAGTGTACATATAGGAGCAAAAGAAGGACAAATAGCAGATACAGTACTATTACCAGGAGATCCATTAAGGGCTAAATTTATAGCAGATAACTTTTTAGAAGATGTTATATGTTATAACGAAGTTAGAGGTATGTATGGGTATACAGGAACATATAAGGGGAAAAGAGTATCTGTTCAAGGTACAGGTATGGGGGTACCATCTATATCAATATATGTAAATGAACTTATACAAAGTTATAACGTTAAAACTCTAATAAGAGTAGGAACTTGTGGGAGTATGCAAGAAGACGTTAAAGTTAGAGATATGGTTTTAGCTATGAGCTCTTGCACGGATTCTGCTATAAATAAGATAAGATTTGATGGCAAAGACTATGCACCTACAGCAAACTTTGAACTTTTAAAAAAGGCTTATGATTATGCAACTAGCATTGGAATAAATGTTAAAGCAGGAAGTGTATTTACAGCAGATAGCTTTTACCAAGATGATAGAGATGCTTGGAAAAAGTGGGCTAAGTTTGGGGTTATGGCAATTGAAATGGAAACTACTGCCCTTTATACAATAGCATCTAAGTTTAATAGAAAGGCATTATCCATATTAACAGTTAGTGATAGCATGCTAACAGGAGAAGAAACTACATCAAAAGAAAGGCAAGAAACATTTACTCAAATGATGGAAGTTGCCTTAGAAATAGCAGAATAAAAAACTATAAGTTAAGGCGTCTTGAACTGTTATTTTTAAGATATCTTGATTAAAAGAATAAAGCTTTAGTATTATTTATAGAAATACTAAAGCTTTTTATGCTATTTAACAACGTAACATTATATTTACGTTAGGGTAAAACATAATAGGTTGGGTTAAAAGTTAGAGTATATATTTGCTTTTATAAGTAATAAATTATATAATAAAAAAGATTTAAGTAGTTTTAAAGTAGATACTAGGATTATCTCTATATATAAATTGAAATAATTAGATATAAATAACTAAGTTGTAAAATATATCGTATAAGGAATAAAGGCCTGCCTGAGTGGATTTATAAAGGAGAAGAAGAATGAATGAATAAAAATGATAAAAAGATAAAAAAGAAAATGAAAAGTAAATTTTCATGGAAGTTATTCACTGGATTTATTGCATTTGAAATTATATTTACAATAGCAACTGCACCTTTTATAGCCTATTATGGACCATTTAAGAATGTAACCACTACCCTAGTAGGTTCTGCTATGACAACTTTAAGTCATCAATGGATAGCTACTTCATTTTTATCACAGGAAAGAATAGACAGTATATTAGGTAGTCATGGAACTGAGACTGTGAAACAAGATTTAAGTATTAGTGATATTAAGATATCTAAAAAGCATGATGAAAATATAGAGAGGCAAGATATACATGTACCAGGTAAATTTAAAGGCTATATGTTAATAGTTCATGATCCTACAAGAGTTAAAGTTGGATATACGAGTAAACTTTATACGGAAGGACAGCTTACTAGTGAGATGGCTAGGGATAAGGATGCCGTGGCAGCTATAAATGGCGGATCCTTTGAGGATACCAATGGAGGTAAAAAGTGGACGGGTACAGGAGCTAATCCCAAAGGACTAATATTGGCTGATGGTAAGATAATACACAACGATCTTGTAGAGGGTGAAGAAAGAGAGATGGTTGCCTTAACGAAGGAAGGTAAGCTTTTAGTAGGACCCTATAGTGTAGCTCAACTTAAAAAACTTGGCGCCACAGAAGCTGTAAGTTTCGGACCAGCCCTTATAGTAAATGGTAAAAAGGTTGATGTAGAAGCTTGGGGAAATGCACCTAGAACAGTTATAGGACAAAGAGAAGATGGGGCTATACTTATGTTAGTTACTGAAGGAAGAAACATTACAGGACTTGGAGCAACTTTAGAGGATATTCAAGAAGTAATGTTAACGTACGGTGCAGTAAATGCTACTAATTTAGATGGTGGATCATCTTCAACTATGTATTATGAAGATGAAGTGATAAATACTCCAAGCGATAGTACAGGAGAAAGAACCGGTGCCTCTTGTATGTATGTAAAATAGTTTAAATAGCGATCAAAGGGGAGAATTAGATGAAACATTTCAAAAGAATTATTTTATGGGGTCTATTATCACTTTCTATCCAATTTATAGGCTTCTTCTATATAAATAATTATTATTTAGCTAAGGGAACTTCAAATATGAAAATTAAAAAGGTAGAAAAAAAGGAAGAAAAGAAGAGCAATGTAGATATATTAGTACCAGAAGAATCTCAAAATGTTGCAGTATCTTTTACAGGTAAGTATCTTGCTTATAATGATGAGAAAGCAATTGAGGTTATAAATACAATTACTGGAGACAAAAAAAAGGTAGAAGCTGAAAAAGGATGCGATATAACCTATTATACCTGGCTTTCAAATCAAAATAGAATGCTTATTGGAGAAAAGATGGCTTCAGGCAATGGGGGAACTGTACTAAAACTCACATACTATGATGCAGGAAAAAATGAAAAAGGTGAAATAGCTGATAATGATGGTAAAATAGTAAATTTAGCTAAAGTAAATACAGATTCATCTATAAAGGATATCGCCACATCTCTTACTAACACTACATATGTAAAAAGTATACAAACAGGAAATAGATCTTCACTATACAGGGTAAATATAATGCATGAGATAAATAAAGTGGAAACCAGGTCTCATATAATAGGTAACATAAAGGTATTAACTCGTGAGGATAATTTGTTATATGAAGATATAACTTATAAAAAAATATACTCAACAGAAATAAAAAACCCTATAGAAATTCCAGGGATAAAAAATCCTAATATATTAGGAGTAGATAATGAAGATACAATTTATATAGGAGATAAAGAGGGCGAAAAAATAAAAACCATAGTTTATGGTAATTTAAAAGATAGTCCAGGAAGTTGGAGTAAGATAAGTCTAACTAATCCAGTAAATAAAGAAGATATAAATGTAACAGGAGATGGAAAAGTATATATTAATGCTAAATTAGAAGGTATACTTAAAGATGCCAAAAGTGGTGAAGAGGTAAAGTATGAAGGAAGATTTCTTCAAATTTATAAAGGTGGTATAGCAAGTTCAAGTCAAGGTAAGCTAGTCAAGACAAAGATCGATTAATTTTTAGGAGGACAACTATGTTACGAAATTTTGATATTTTAGGTATTATTTTAAGTATACCTGCAATTTTATTAGGTTTTACCTTACATGAATATGCTCATGCTTTAGTTGCAGATAGATTAGGGGATAAAACACCTAGGTTTCAGGGTAGATTAACCCTAAATCCTATAGCTCATGTTGATCCAGTAGGATTTTTAATGATTCTACTTCTAGGTTTTGGCTGGGCAAAGCCTGTACAGGTAAATCCTTATGCATTTAAAAATAGATATAAAGATGATTTAAAGGTATCCCTTGCAGGGCCTTTGGCAAACTTATTTTTAGCTGTATTTAGTGCTTTAGTACTTTCATTAGTTATATTTATGAGTAAGTTTTATGTGGGGGGAAGGCTTGTAAGTGTATTAATAGCAATTATTAAACCTATCCTAACAATTAATTGTATGTTATTTTTCTTGAATCTTATGCCAATACCTGGATTTGATGGATTTCATATTTTAAGAGATATATTTCCTAAAGAATTTAATAAATATTCAGAAACTATAAATAGATACCAAAATATCATATTAATTATATTTATAGTATCACCACTATCTTCATATCTAGTGGGAAATCCTGCACACGCTTTAGCTCAAGGTCTTATAAATGTTTCATTTAAACTTACGGGGATGTAAGTTTAATAAGCTAGGGTGGATTTTTGAATTTAAATACACATAAGTTATGTTTTAATATTAGAAATTTAAAATAAACACACATAATTTTACGGATGCAAAAGCTTTTTAATATGAAAGTATGTTGTATTAAAAAGGTTTATATGCACTATTACAAGGAGGAAAAATGAGACTTAGAAAGAAATGGTGGGCTAGACCAGAACTGGAACAAAGTAAAGAAGTAGTAACAGAACCAAGCCTATTAAAAGGCAAGTGGAAAGAGGAATTTAATAATAGTAATCCTATTTATCTAGAACTTGGCTGTGGAAAGGGTAGATTTATAAGTACACAGGCACAGGCTAATAAAGATATAAACTTTATTGGAATAGACTTAAAAGATGAAGTTTTGGTTTATGCCCTAAGAAAAGTAAATGAAGTAGAAAGGGAAGTAGATAATATAAGACTAATCCCTTTAGAAATTGCATTTATAGAAGAGGTATTTGATAAAAATGAGATAGATAGAATATACATAAACTTTTGTAATCCATGGCCTAAATTAAGCCATAACAAAAGAAGGCTTACCCACTCAAGGTTTCTAGAAAGATACAAAACCTTTTTACAACCTGAAAGTGAGATTTGGTTTAAAAGTGATGATAAAGAATTGTTTGATGATTCACAAGAGTACTTCAAGGAAAGTGGATTTGAATTGCTTTACCATACCTACGATCTTCATAATTCAGACTTCAAAGAAAACATCATGACAGAATACGAAGAGAAATTCCGAAGTAAGGGAATGAAGATAATGTTTTTGAGGGCTAAGCTTAAGTAGAGATCAAGTGATTCTTAGACTCAGGTGAGTTTGCTTATAAGGAATACATCTCTCCATCTGAGTCTTAGAAGAACTTATCCAAGGGCGTAGCAGCCGTCATCGCCCAATTTGAAGAGGATAGGGGTGTTATGGATGGTAGCCATCGGATAAATTAATATTTAAATCTATGACTATGCTTAAAGATTTAAATATTAATTATAAAAGGCTATTAAAACATTTGAATATATAATAATTATGATATTAATCAATGCAAGATAAAAAAATTAGAGCAATCGCAAGTAAAAAGCTGTTGCTCTTTTTTAGGTAGTTTGTATATTCAAAATAAAAATCTACGATGATCTAGCTACCAAAAAATCATTGCCAAATGAAAGAGAAGTGATAAGATATGAGATTAGATAAATTTCTAGCACAATCATCCCTTGGAAGAAGGAAAAATGTTAGGACTTATATAAAAGAGGGCAGGGTAAAAGTAAACAAAGAGGTGATAACAAAGCCTGCAATGGAAATTAAAGAAAGTTCTGATGTTATAGAATATCTAGATAAAGTAGTTCATTATACTGGAAAGGTATATTATATGTTTAATAAACCTACTGGATATGTTACTGCAAGAAAAGATACAGTTAACAAAACTGTATTTGATTTTTTTCATGACGTGAACATGGATGGAGTATTTCATGTTGGAAGATTGGACAAGGATACAGAAGGATTGCTTCTAATGACTAATGATGGCGAATTTGAACACCAACTAATGTATCCAGAAAAACATATTGAAAAAACCTACTTTTTTTGGGCCTTGGGATTTTTAGATGAGGAAGATATGAGGCAATTAGAACAAGGGATATACATAGGAAAAGGTGAAATACTAACGAAACCTGCAAAAATAGAAGTCCAAAAATCCGGAATGTACAAAGAATTTAAACATGAAATGCCTAATAAAGATTTACAAAATATAGACTCAGATCATTATAACCAGCCCGTTGTTTCAGGATATCTTACTATAAAGGAAGGTCGTAAGCATCAAGTAAAGCGTATGTTAAAGTCAGTCGGCTGCTATGTGGTATACTTAAAGAGGGTTTCAATTGGGGGACTCATGTTAGATGAATCATTAGAAAAAGGCCAGTATAGATCCCTTACAGATGTGGAGATTCAAAGCTTATTTGGTGAGTCTAGGTAGGTATGTTAATGGGTGTTTTTCTCTTTGTAATTAAGTTCTATGTGTATTAAGTGAAAGAAATGGGACTTTCAATAGAAAAGGTAACAGAATTAAATAATAAGAGATGAAGCGTATCTGTGGAAAACCAAAATAAATAGGCGATTTAAAAGAGAGTAGGTTTATTAGTTGATGAATTTGGTATATAATATTACATAAATAACTTTCTTTTAGGAGGTGCATTATATGGAAAATAAGGATATTAATTTATATGATATTTTCACAAGATATTCTTATAATGATATTATGAAATTACTTCAAAGCTCAAAAACCAAAGAAGAACAAGAATTTTATGCGAATTTATGCAACATGATATTACAACGAGAACAAATGAAAGTTATAGGTAAGTAATATGAAAAATTACACTATATTTGCAGGGGTTAATGGAGCAGGAAAAACTTCTATATATAAATCTATTTATTATAATGAAAATATAGATGAGAAAAGAATAAACACTGATGAAATGGTTGTTAACAATGGAGAAATAATTTGGAAAGATAGGAATGGCCCGAATTGGTTAAATGTGAATTTGAATAATAAGTAGTAGAATTTAAGTAAATTTAAAGTGATTTGAGTTTTTATAATTAAAATTTACGATAACAAAAATCGTATATTTACAAAGGTTAGTGTAAATATGGATAATAACATTGACAATTAGATTAAATTTAATGTATATTGGATTAAGATAGATTTCAAGAAGAGAGAGGTATTTTTGTGAGTGTTTAGTATCTAAAATAGTTAATTTGTACTATTAAAGATACAAGTCCACGAATTTACTTTAAAGGGGTAATAAAACTACCTTTATTAATTGTTGAATTTTAAGCTGTGGAAGTATCCATAGCTTTTTTTATTATATAAAAATAGAAATCTATCAAGATTTCGTAGACTTGTAATGTAATAAAAAGCAAAAGGAAGATTTTTATGAATACTCTGTAGGTGATAAAATTATTCTTTTAGAAAATAATGAATCAGCCATTGTATATAAAGAAAGAGATAGATTAAATAATGTGACTATACTATACAATAAGGAATTTATTGAGGTTAACTATAAAAGAATAAAACTAGAATTAAAGGCAAGTGAACTTTATCCAGAGGGTTATGATTTAAATCAGTTATTCATAAGCTATAAGGAAAGAAAGTTAGAAAAAGATATTGAGAGAGGTTCAAAAAAGGCACTAAAAGAAATAAAAAAAGAAACTTCAAGAGTCATCTAGTAGAAGCAGATAGATAATTAAATGCTCATAAGAAGGAAAAGGGAATATCTTGTAGAATTATATATTAAGCATATATTGAAACCAAATACGTTATAGAATTATATTTTTGAGAATAGTATAAGAAGAATAATTGATGATAATTAAATTTAAGATTCGGAAGGATATTAATAATGAAGAAATTTAATAGTTTTCAGCTAAAAATAATAATGGGAATAGCAATGTTTATTGACCATGTTGCAGAGTTCATTCAAGGAACACCCTTATGGTTTCATTATATAGGTAGAATTGCGGCACCGGTGTTTTTTTATTTACTAGTTGAAGGATTTTTTCATACAAGAAGTAAGAAAGGTTATATAAAAAGACTGGCTATTAGTGGAATAATAATGTTAATAGGCTCATCTATATTGATGTATATATTTAATAGACCAATAAAAATCACAAATAATATATTAATCTCTATGGCATTAAACTTAATGTTACTTTCATCTATTGAATGGAAGAAGGAAGCAAATAATAAAGGATTAGCGAACCTAAGTATTGGTATTTCATTTTTTCTTACCCTTTTTGCAGAAGGATCAATTCTTACTACTGCCATGACACTTATATTTTATTTTAATAGGGAAAATAAAACTAAAATGTGTTTTTGGTATATTTTATGTTCGCTTTTAATATTAACAAATCCAGCAAATAGCATTTATGAAAGCTTATTTGTACAAAATTATCAATGGATGATGGTATTTTCACTTCCATTTATACTTATGTATAATGGTGAAAGGGGAAGAAAGGCTAAATATTTCTTTTATATATTCTATCCAGTTCATATATGGACATTATATGTAATTGGCAATTATATAAATTTTTGAAGTGAGTCTTTAAATAGAAATTTAATATAAGGAGGATCTTATGATATACAAGGTAATAATAGGCGGAATATTTCTATTGATTTTTGTTATGCATATGATTTTTACTAAGAATGAAAATAAAAAGGGGCGCTGCTATACTAAACCATTTTTAATGCCACTATTGGCAACTTTTTATGTAATAGGTGCAGAGAATATTAATAAGTTCATTATAATTGCATTAGCATTTGGTTTTATTGGCGATGTTTTTTTACTATGGCCAGATAGGAAAAATAATTTTATATTTGGATTAATTGCTTTTTTGATAGGACACATTTCTTATGTTCTACTTTTTAAACAAAGTATATCTTTTGTAAAGGACATCCCTATATGGTTTTATTTAATGCTTATTATATATGGTATAGTTGCCGCAATTATAATGAAAAAACTAATAAATTATCTTGGAGATATGAAGATACCTGTTTTTATTTATATGATCATTATTATTTTAATGAGCTTTACTAGTTTAGCACGTATTTGGGTTATGGATATAAATATATCGTTTCTCTTACCATTTATAGGCTCATTACTCTTTTTATGTTCAGATACTATGTTAGCATTTGATACTTTTAAAGGCAAATTCAAGAATGGAAACCTATATATTATGCTAACTTATGTTTTAGCACAAGTTTTAATAGTTGTTGGATATTTATATTAGATTACACAGTATTAGTGTGAATCATATAATATAGATCTTTATTTGTAGATAATTTTGGAGGCGATCTAATGAAAATTAAAACAAAAGATATGATTTTGGTAGCATTATTTACTGTACTTACAGCAGTTGGGGCATTCATAAAAATACCTATAGGACCTGCACCTATTACGCTTCAGTATTTATTTACAGCACTTGCTGGTGTGCTTTTAGGATCATTTTTAGGTTCTTTATCCCAATTGTTATATATAATTATTGGACTTTTTGGAATTCCTATATTCACATCAGGAGGAGGGCCTTCTTATATCTTCAATCCAACATTTGGCTATCTTATAGGTTTTGTTTTTGCCTCATATATTATAGGTAAGATAGTAAGAAAAAGTGAAAAACCATCATTTTTAAGAATATTTTTAGCTTCAATATTAGGTGTTGTAGTAATATATATTATAGGTGTACCTTATATGTATATTATACTTAATAATGTATTGAAAATTACCATGACATTCACTAAAGCCATGAAAATTGGATTCTTAGTATTTATTCCAGGAGATATTATAAAATCTGTTATTGTGGCTATCTTAGGTGTGAAAATTGTTCCAGTAATAAGAAAAATAAATAGGTAAATTATTAAAAGAACTTAAAATATTTTCAAAAGAAGATATAATCTAAAAAACAGTGCAATGAAAACTATTTTTTATTGCACTGTTTTTTTTGTTTGAAAGTTCTATTTAAGTTAATTTTAAAAAAATTACAGGGAAAATTAAACAATATGACTTTTGAATACGTAGTAAATATGATGTAATGAATTATAATAGGGGGAATAACATGAAAAGAAAGGGAAAAAAGCTACTGATTTTTATGGGTATAATAGCTATTCTAGTAGGATGTTATGTTACTTTATCCTATTGGAACTTGATTCCTAAAAAAGCTTATACAGCAAAGGACTTTGGCATTGAAATTATAAAAAGCAAAAATGATTATAACGATAATGGTATAGACGATTATACTGACATTTTGTTAGGCGCTAGAAAGGATGCACTGAATAAACCAGTGTATAAAAGTGTTTATTATGACGGTGGCTATCCTCCAGAAAATGAGGGAGTTTGCACAGATGTTATATGGCGAGCTTTTGAAAATGCTGGATATTCGCTTAAAGATATGGTAGATGAAGATATAAATAATAACTTATTGATGTATCCAAGGGTAGGGGGAAAGGCAGAAAAGAATATTGACTTTAGAAGAGTACCTAATTTAAAGGTTTACTTTGATAATAATGCTGCTTCATATAGCTTAGATCCTTATGAAATAAGTCAGTGGCAACCAGGGGATATTGTTATATTTGGGGAAGATTATTCTCATATTGCCATTGTATCAGATAAACGAAATAGTGAAGGCGTATCATACATCATTCATAATGCAGCACAGCCTAAAAGAGAAGAAGATGCATTAATAAGCTATTCTAAGAGCTTATCTATTACAGGACACTATAGATTTGAATAATATGGTACAATAATAAAAGTTCTGGTAACTTTATTTAGAGGTATCTGTACAGCTAGAAATAAAGAAAATTACAATGAATTATTAAAAGATTAATGTAAGGGTGCAGGTATTCAAAAGTAAATGACGTAGGGGGAGATAATTATGTTTGATTATAAAACACTTGAAAATACAAAAATTGAAATATTACATGAAGCATTCTTAAGTGCATTTTCTGATTATCAAGTTAAAATGGATTTGCCATTTTGGAAGTTTCAGCAAATGCTTCAAAGGAGAGGCTATGTTTCAGAAATTTCTATAGGTGCATTTAAAAATAATATGTTAGTGGGGTTTGTTTTAAATGGATTTAGAAACTGGAATGGGAAACTAACTGTTTATGACACAGGTACAGGTGTTTTAGGAGAGTATAGAAAACAAGGTATAACAAGTAATATGCTTTTAAATATCAAAGAGGTGCTTAAAGAAAAAGAAGTAGAGCAATATTTACTTGAAGTAATTCAAACCAATACATCAGCAGTTCAACTTTACAAAAAACAAGGTTTTGAGATTATAAGAAATTTAGCATGCTTTCAGCTAGATAAGAATAAATACAACCCTATGGCAACCTACAGAGTTGAACATGTTGGTAATTTTGATTCAACTAATTGGAAACATTTAATAGGATTTTGGGATTTCAAACCATCCTGGCAAAATGCTATTGATTCAATCAATGCTGCACCAGATACATTCATATATTCCATTGTACGTTTTGACGATATCATTGTTGGATATGGAATTATTGATAAGAAAACAGGAGATATTCCACAAATAGCAGTAAATAAGAATTATAGGAGTAAAGGCATTGCAAGAAGTATCGTTACGGATTTGCTAAAAAATACAGAATCACATAAGATTGGCGTTCTTAATGTAGACCATCAATCTAAATCTACGAAAGATTTCTTATTGGTATTAGGATTTGAGTATATTGTTGATCAATATGAAATGGTTTTAAAATTATAAATTATTTATAAAAAGGTAGTTATACAAAGTTTTTTTCAAAAGGAGATACTTTTTGGGCTGTTGAGTTAAAGGATAGTAGAAAAGTTATAGGACATATATATATTTTAATAGGGCTGAACCATAGCACTTTTTAACATGGGATCTAGGATATATTTTTAATCCTTTATTCTATGGAAAGGGCTATGCCACAGAAGGCTGTAATGCAATCTTAGAATATGGATTTGAAAAACTAGGAATGCATATAGAAGCATTGATATATTTAACGATTCAGTTGTTTTATTAGGGTATCTTGGATTGATATTATATAGGTATCATGTAGTTTAATGATAAAGTAAGAAAAGATTTAGTATTACATAATAATAGGTGGAAGATCTAATATTATGTTAAAATATATGTAAAATAGGAAATAAGGTGATTAAAATTAATGAGTTAGATAAATATAATAAAATAACCTTAGGTGAGTTAGAAAGTCTCTATAAGGTAAATGATTATAACCAGTTAAGCGATCTTGTTTTAAGCTTAATAAAGGATGAAAAGATTAAAATAGTTAGAGCAAGTGGCACAAATGGAAAAAAGCCTGCTTTATATAATAGATATATAGTTTTAAAGGATAAGAAAGACAATACTAAGTATTTTAAAGAAATTGATTATAAGATAATACCAGAGCTTAATACCTCATATTTTAGAAGAAATATTGATAAATACAAAGAAAATAGAAAGTATATTTTAAAATTAAGCGACTTTTTACTTAATGAAAGGGAACTTTTAAACAAACAAGTTTCACAAAAAGAAAGATCTTTTCAGATATGGCAGGAAGAAAAGTATTTACAAGATAGAGGGCTAACCTTACTTAAGAAGTTAAATGTGGATGTGAAAAAGCTAAATTATTATGGAACTAATGAGCCAATAGCTTATTATTCACTTACTAAGAAGGTACCTCAAAATATAATTATAATTGAGAATATGGATACTTTTTATACAGTAAGAAAACATCTTATGGATAAAGGTGCAGATATATTTGGTAATGATATAGGCACAGTTATATATGGAAAGGGCAAAGGAATAAAAAAGTCAATTAAAGATTTTGAACTTGTTGTTGATAAAAATGTATCTGATACTAGAAATAAAATTTTGTATTTAGGTGATTTAGATTATGAAGGTATAATTATATATGAGGGTTTAGAGGATTTAATAAAAGAAAAGTATTGTATTAAACCTTTTGTTGAAGGATATAAAAAGATGATTGATAAGGCACTAAGTAATAGCTATGAATTAGCAGCAATAAAAGAAAAGCAAAATAAAAATATGAATGGGAGTTTCCTTACACATTTTGATGAAGAATATAAAGAAAAGATCTTAAAGATACTAAATGAAGGGGTATACATACCACAGGAAATTTTAAATATAGGAGATTTAGAGGATGGTATTTGATTATTTAAATAACTTTAATATTAGAATGAAAAAGATTGGTTATTATTCATTGATTTTTAGAAATAGCATAATGAAAAATAATTGGAAGAAGTATGGATTTGATGAATATGATGAACAGGAAAATTTAATTTTTACTGTTTTGTTATATATAATGGAACAATCTTTAAAGGAAGAGGTATGTACATTAGATAATATAACTGATTTTATAGATGAAATTAATGATTTATATTATAAAAAAAATCTTTCCTATGAGGAGGAAAAATCTTTAACTGAATTCATAATAAATACTATTATTTGTAATGACGGAGATGTTAGGTACTATAAGGGATTTAATTATGCAACGGGTATATATGAAGAAATTAATGTAAGTTATCTTATTACTAAAATTATTGATATAGATGGTGTAAGGAGGGTAACTTATTCTTTAACAGATGACGGATATAATATGTTGCTTGGAACTTTAGAAATAGAAGAAAATTTAAGAATAAGTATTCATGAAATGATATTCAAACTTCATTTGGAAAAGGCTGAGTATAGCAAGGCTGCTGATGATATAAAAAACATATTTAATATGTTTAGAATAAGGGTCCAGAAGATGGAAGAAGATATTCAAAGAATAAGAGAAAATCCATTAAATTATTCAAATTCAGATTATGAAAAAATAACAAAGGGCAATTTAGCCTTAATGAAGGAAAGTAAAGAAAAGTATAAGTTACATAGGGAAGTTGTAGAAGAGAGGATTCAAGAATTTCTTCATAAAGAGATTAATTTAAGTGAACTAACTAAAGAAGAAAATGAGAATTTGAATAACTTGCAGTGTATAAAAAGGTATTTAAATAAGACAATTGATGAAGATCAAAGAATATTAAAAAAACATTTTGAACTTAAAGAGATTTACGCCAAAGAATTAGAAAACATATCAAAAATGTCTATAATTAAAAGGTTTAGTTTAAGCAATGAAATATATGAAAAAGTTTTGGGAGATATAAAAAAAATAGAAAATATTGAAGTTTTTCTACGCCCTTTATTTAAAAATCATATTCCTAAGATATATAATATAAACAAAGCGTTACAATATCAAAATCCTATAAGAAAAAATAAAGAGGAAAAAGATTTAGAAGTGTTAGAATTTAGCGATGAAGATGTAGAAAAGGAAAAAGAAAAAAGGCAACTTGAAAGATTAGAAAAATATAAAACTGTAATAAATATAATATTAGAAAATGTGAAAGTTACTAATAAACTATATTTGTCTGATTTAAATGAGTTAATAGTGAGAGATGAATATATAAAGCTTAAGCTTATACCAACAGTTGAGATATTTAGAGAAGTAATTATTGAATTTTTAAAAGTACGTGAAATAGACATTAATTCACTTTTAGAAGAAAGAAAAAGTAATACAGAAATGGGAGAGATGGACTTTCAACTTAATAAAGCAGTTATTGAAGTTATTGAACAGAATAAAGAACTTTCAAATATAAAAAGAATTTATGCGTCAAAAGCTTTAGATAAGGAAGATTTAATTATAAAGTCTGTAATTAATGAACTTGGTGAGACTAAAAACTTTATTTGTTCAGAAGTTTATTTTAAAATAAATTAGGAGAGAATATTATATGGCTTATGAAATAAATACAATAAAGATTAGTAATAGAATATTTTATGAATTATTAAGAAAAGGTGAAATTAGAGAAGATAATAATGAAGAATTATATAGGGCTTATTCAGAAAATGAAGAGATAACGATATTAGTAAAAGCCCAAGGAGAAGAATCAGAATGTGATATAGAAAAATATATGGGTGTAATATATTTAATTCCAAAAGAAGAAAATGACTTTTTAGGGTATTCAAAAAAGGAACTAAAGTTAAGATTATGCAAATCCGGTGCTACAGATAAAGATTATTATTTATCACAGTTTGTTATTTTAACATTATTAGTTCAGTTTTATAATTCAAATGGATTATCTAGTAAAAGTAGAAGTTTTATTAAGATAGGAGATTTTATTAATACTATTGAGACCAAATTAAAAGAAGGTGCAACTAGAAGTAAAGAAGAGGAAGAAGAAGGTGGAATTGCTTTTTCAAATATACTAGAAAAGTTCCAAGCTTTAAAAAGCACAGAAAAGCAAAGTACAGCTAAAACAACAAAAGAAGGTTTTATAAATACAATATTAAACTTTTTAGATGAGCAAGGATTAATCTATTATATGAAAGAGGATGACATGATTAAAACCACTAAAAAGTTAGATAGTTTCATGGATTGGAACTTGCTTAATAAAAATAATTATCATAGAGTTGTGAAAACCTTGGGGGAAGATATAGATGAGTAAAATAAATAGCCTTAGATTTATAAATCTTAATTATAATAATAATAGCATGAAAATAGATGATGAAACATTCTACTTAGGGGGTAAGAATACATTATTAAACCTAAGAAATGGTGGCGGGAAATCTGTTTTAGTTCAAATGGTTATGGCTCCTTTTATGGGTAAAAGAAAGAGAAATATGAAGGACAGAACTTTTGATAGTTATTTTACAACAAGTAGTCCAACATACATATTAGTGGAGTGGTTATTAGAGGATAATGCTGGTTATCTTCTTACAGGAATGATGGTTAGAAAAAGGCAGTTGGCATCAGATGATGATTCAAAGGATAAACTCGAGATACTGAGTTTTGTTCATGAATATAAAGAAAAGAACAAATATGATATTAAAAGCTTCCCTTTTATAGAAGAGGAAGGTAATGTACGTAAATTAAGAGGATTTATTAGCAGTAAAAATATCTTTGAAGATTTAAAAAAGGATAATAATTATAAGTTTAATTATTATGATATGAATACTCAATCAACAAGATATTTTGATAAACTTAGGGAATATAAAATAGACAATAAAGAATGGGAAAATATAATAAGAAAAGTAAATTTAAAAGAATCAGGGCTATCAGAGCTATTTAATACTGCTAAAAATGAAAGTGGATTAGTGAAGGAATGGTTTATTCCAGCTATTGAAGATAAGCTAAATAAAGATGAAGATAGAATTAAGAAATATAATGAGTTAATGTATAGCTACATAAAGCAATATAAAAATAATAAAAGTAAAATAGATAGTAAAAACAATATGGAGCTATTTATGGAATTGTCAGCACAAATAGGTGAAAATGCAAAAAACTATCAAGAAACTATTGAAATTAAAAATCATATAGAAAATAACATTGCTAATTTAATGAATAAAATAGATGAAGAATATAAGACAAAAGAAGAAAGCATAAGTGAAATAGAATCAAAAGAGGATGTACTAAAAGACAAATTAATTGCCATTAATTATGAAGAGATTTCAAGCTATATTTATAAAAAAGATGATGAAAAACAAGAAAAAAGCGAAGGCTTAAAAGATCAAACAAAGCGATTGGATCTCGAAGAAGAAAATTTAACATTTTTAAAGAGAAGAAAAAATATACTTGAATGTGCAAAATTTTATTTCGATTATACAAAAGCTTCTGAAGAAACCCAAATGATAGAAAATGAATTAGAAGCATTGAATAAATCAAATGAAGAAAAGTTACCAAGAATAAAGGATCTCGGCTATAGCATAAAAGAAATTCTAGATAAAGAAAAAAATGTACAAAAATCTTCATTAATAAAATATGAGCAAGAGAAAGAAGAATTAATATCTGATGAAGCAAAATCAAATAGGATTAAAAATGATTTAATAATTGAATCTAGCGATTTAAATGCAAAAGTAGCGGTTTTAAAAGAAAGAATAGAAAAATATAATAAGGAAGAAGAAAAGTTCAATAAGGAGTATAGCCTAGACATTAATAGAAATATTGAAGGCTATTATAAAGAAGATGGCTTAATAAGTTTTGAAAAGCAAATAGAAAAGGCTATTGAAGAAACAAATAATGTCCTTAAAAATCTTACTAAATCATATAAGGAAAATGAAGAAAAAATTAAAATAGCAAATAAAGAAAAGGAAGATAATTTATTAGGGGAAAAAGCAAATTATATTAATTTAGAGAATAGCAAAGAATTACTAATGGAAATTGAAACTAAAATTAATGAAAGAAAACAAATTATAAAAATAATAGATTTTAGTGAAAATAAATTGTTTAATATAGAGGAAATTTTAGAAGCATTCCAAAGGAATATTAAAGAATTAAAAATAGATGAAAGAAAGAATTCTAAAAAGTTAGAAGAATTAAATAAAGAGTTAGAAAAATTAGAGAGTGGTAAAGTCTTGGAGGTACCTATAGAAATTGAAGGAGCTTTGTATAGAAAAGGAATAAATATTTTATATGGAATGCAATGGTTAAAAAATAATGGATATAGTGAGAAGAAGAACAAGCAGCTAGTAGAGAAAAATAGTTTTATTCCATATTCATTAATAATGGATGAGGGGGATATAGAGACTTTAAGAAATGAAAGCTTAGATATATTCACTAACTTTCCAATACCAATAATAAAAAGGCAAGATATAGAAAAAGAAATAGAAACAAACAATGGAGTTATAGATATAAAGGGAGTTAGTTTCTATATTGCATTTAATGAAGCTTTATTAGATGAAGTTGAATTAAAACATTTAATTGGCGATATTAATTTAAAAAAAGAAAAGATATCTAAAACTATAGAAAATATTGAAGCAGAAATAGAGTTATATAGTAGAAAAAGAAATGAAGTTCAATATTCTAATTTAAGTGAAGAAGAATACAAAAAGCTTAAAGATAAGATTAATATATTACAAGAAGAAAATAAAAATATGTTAGTTAAAATAAGAGAATTACAGCAAGATTTAATTAAACTAAATCAAGAAAATGACAACTTAGATAAAGAAATAAGTCATTATAAAAATAAAAGTGAAGAATCAAAGCGTAAACTGCAGTCATTTATAGAGTTAAGATCTGAGTACAACCAATATAAAGAAAATAAAGCTAAGCTAGCTAAAAATATAGGATTACTTAAAGAGAATAAATTTAGTATATCAGAAATAGAAAAAGAGATTTCAATCATAAAAAACAATCTAGAAGTAAAAAAGGATGTAATAAGTTCTACAGGTCAATTATTAAAAGATATAAAAAAAGAAGAGCTAGAATACTCGGATTATGAAGAAGGAACTAAGATTATTAAAGATAAAGAAGATTTAGTTTCAGAATATAAAGCTTTAACTAAAAACATAAGTGAATCAGAAAAAAGTTTAAAGGAAAGATTAAAGGCAGTAAGAGAAAGATATAATGAAACAGAAAATCACTTAATAGAAAAAGCTAGATATTATGAGCTGCAAGAAGTTGATTATATAAACGAAACTTATAATCTTTCAAAAGAAAAAGAAGTAAATAGCAATATAGGTGTTAAAGAAAAAGAAATAAAGAGACTTGGAAAAATTATAAAAGAAATAGAAAAAACAATTGCAGTGTTAGATAGCCAGATAGAATCTCTTTATAAAAGGTTAAGGACTACTTTAAATAAGGAAGTTGCTTTAGCAAGAGAAGAAGTTTTTCATAGAGATTTTGAACTAGAAAAAGCAAAAATAGATAGTCAAAAGCAAGAATTAAAAGATCTAAAAAATATTGAGCTAAAAGACAAAAGAACTTTAGAAAACAACAAAAGCTCATTAGTTAGCTATTCTAATCTTGAAGTTAAAGAAGTTTTGGAAATAATAATAAACTATGACACATTAGATGAAGATAGAGGAAGGTTAGAAAGAGATCTAAGGAATATTGATAAAGACATAGTTAAAAATGAAAATATATTGTATAGAACTATAGTAAACATTCAAAATCAAGAAGTGTTTAAAGATACTTTAGAATTTAACACACCTTTAAATACAATGGGGGAATTAGTAAAAAGGCCCTTAGAAGTGTTAGAATATCTAACAATGTTAATAGAATCATTTAATATACAATTACAAAAGCTTAATACAGATATAGAACTTATTGGAGAAGAGGAAGATAACTTAATAACTAGTATGCTAGAATATATTAAAGATATTCATGAAAACATAGGTATGATAGATGAAAATTCTTCAATAATAATAGATAATAAAAGAAGAAAAATGCTAGATATAATATTAGATAATTTCGAAGAAAACAAAGAATTATACAAGATAAAATTAAAAGATTATGTAGAAACAATAAGAGATAACGGTATTAAGATACTTGAAGAAAATAAAAATATTGAAGAGTATATAAATAGCACTATTACAACAATTAAATTATATGATGAAGTTATTAATATTGATTCAATAGTAATAAAACTATATAAGGTTGAAGAAAATAAACAAATAAAAATAACATGGAGAGAAGTTGCTAAAAATTCAGGGGGAGAAGGCTTCCTATCTGCGTTTGTAATACTTTCAAGTTTATTATCCTACACAAGAAAGGATGAAAGTGATATATTTAGTAAAAATGAAGGTGGAAAAGTATTAATAATGGATAATCCATTTGCGCAAACAAATGCAGTCCATCTTTTAAAACCACTTATGGATATTGCAAAGAAAAGTAATACTCAATTAATATGTTTATCTGGATTAGGTGGAGACTCTATATATGGTAGATTTGAAAATATATATGTATTAAACTTAATAAAGTCAAGTTTGAATACAAATAAATCATACTTAAAAGGAGAGCACAAAAAAGGTGAAGAAGAATCCGAAAAAGAAAGCTTAATAGCAGCAAGATTTGATATAGAACCAAGTGACCAGATGAGATTATTTTAATTTAACTATTTTTGCTAAGTTATAATAACAAATTAAACCAACTTCTACTTATAACTTAAATCGTTGAATTTACTTATGATGATATTTATCCGATGGCTACCATATGTGGTAAATGGTGTTATGATTTACCACATTAGTTGTTTCACAATTGTAAATTATTACGTCATAGAAGAAGATTGCATAAAAATTAAACATATATAGGAGTGATGGGTGTGGTTAATTTGATTGAACCAGACATTTGGCTAAAAGAAAAATTTATAGATATGATTAAGGATTATAATAATCATAAAGAAAATACTTTTAATAGTGACTACTTCAATGGAAATTTTGATTTTGAAGCATATATTAAGGACCACCATGATATGTCCAATGGGGTGTGTTTACCAGAAGGATATGTTCCTTCAACAGAATGGTGGCTTATAAATGACAATAATAATATTATAGGAACAATTAGGTTACGGCATAGACTTGCTGAAAAAAACCATCTGGAAGGTGGTCATATTGGATATGATATATCACCAAGTTATAGAGGTAAAGGATATGGGAAAATCCTATTGAAATTGGCATTAGATAAAGCAAAGGGCTTTGGAATGGAAAAAGTGTTAATAACATGTGATTTTGATAATATTGGTTCAAAGAAAATTATTGAACACAATGGGGGGAATTTAGAGAATATCATAATATCTAAGGAAACTAGTAAAGAGGTTTTAAGATATTGGATAAGGTTATAATTAATTCACAGTTTTAACATTTTACCAATTAAAAATTATAAACAAACTCATTAAATATGCAATAAAGATTTACAAACATAGAAAGATTTATTAAAGGAGTTTTATTTATGAGTGTAGAGAATAAGATCAAAAATTATATTGATAAAGATTATAAAATAAAGGCTTGGCCCTCAAAGGTAAAGTATCGGCTTATGGTATTAGAATATATATCTTCAAAATTTCAAGTTGGAGTTATGTATTCTGAAAAAGAAGTTACAGAAATTCTAGCAGCAAGCTTTACGTTTGCTGATGGATGTTTTTTAAGAAGAGAATTGTTTGATAATGGCTTTTTAAATAGAACCAATGATGGAAGTAAGTATTGGAAAGTTGGTCCAACTTTAATGGAAGAGTTTGGGGAAACTTCAAGGCTCATTATAAAAGATTCAGTTAAAGATGAATGTGAAAGCTTACAGAGATTATACGAATCAGGAAAATATTTAAAAGATATAATTGGAGATAGTTTTGAAGCTGACCATATTTATAAGTGCTTAGCTGATGGTGACTTACCTCCAATAACTAATGCTAATAAAAAATATTATAAAATTAAATCCATATATCTTAAAGAAACATCAGAACTAATTGGATTTATAGATATGTATCATGGATATCCAGAAGAAAAAACCTTGTGGATTGGATATATGTATATTAATTGTAGCTTCCAAAGAAAAGGATTTGGACAAGAAGTAGTAGAGTATATTTGTAATGAAACTCAAAAGATTAAGTTAAATAAAATAAGTTTAGGTGTTAGTTTAAAAAATTGGCAAGGGTTAAGATTTTGGAGTAAGTGTGGTTTTAATACCATAATAGGGATTTCAGGTGATGGAGAATGTACATTAGATTCTTTAGCATTTATGGGACTTGAGAAGAAACTAGATTAAAGGTAAACTTGAAGACGGCATTGTAATGTTTATACTTCAAAAGGATATAGTGAAATGGGCTTTGGGTATATACTGAACATAGAAACAGAAGTATTTCTCTTAAGCTACCTAAATATATTTTAAATTATTATATTAAAAATGATATAGAAAAAATAGTTATATATCATCATCATTATGCACAATCGAATAGTTTTTATCATAAATTTGGTGCAAAGGTTGTAAAACAATTGCATCAGATGAATGGTCAACTTTTAATAGATGTATTTTTAGCAGATATTATATCAATAAAAAGAAACATTGAGTAGTCACTAGAGAAGCATATAGAAGTATAGTTGAACGGTATTAAGAGAAAGTATAAACCGTGAAAATTTATTTTATTATAGAGGATATAAGTTTTATATCCTCTATAATTTTTACTATTTACCTATAGATTAAAGAACTCTTTGTAAGCATCTTCCTTGAAGCCTATTAGTATTTTATCTCCAGTTATAAGTAATGGTCTTTTTACAAGCATTCCATTAGTAGACAGTAAATTTAGACACTCTTCATTAGACATCTCTTTTATCTTATCCTTAAGACTCATTTCTTTATAAAGTTTGCCTGAAGTATTAAAAAACTTCTTGATTTCTAGATCACTTTTTTTAAACCAGTCAGTAAGTTCATCTACAGTAGGATTGTTTTCAACTATATGTCTATCCTCAAACTCTATATTGTTCTCTAGAAGAAACTTCTTCGCTTTAATACAAGTTGTGCACTTTGGATATTGAATAAATAATGTACTCATCTCATCGCGTCCTTTCATATTCAAACTAGTATACTTATATACTCTCTCATTTATTACTTTGAATACACTAATATTTCATTAAATACTCTAAATGAAGGTTAATCTTGATTATACTTAGTTTATAATGTGAACTACTCTCCACCTAAGAGGTGGGAGCTTCTTGGTCAATACTACTAATGTAGCAAGTTTACCCAAGCTATCAAGGTCGTTCCGACCTCTCTAACAATATATCTTTTATTATACTGTTAGTTTTACCAATTTCCGTTCTTGGCGAGAACCCACCGCATCAAGCGATTATCAATTGTCTTGATATGCCACCGTCAAGGCTTGGTTTTCGCTCTTGTGGTATAATAATGCATGGTTGAATATTTTACGAGTAGAACCTTTTTCTCTACTCAACCTTATATATTCAGTTTTGTAAGAACAATATGTTGGTTATATTATAGTTTATTTGTTGCCTGTCGGCAAGTGCTATCCATCTCCCACCTAAGAGTATGGGAGAATTCCGCACAGGAATGTTAAAATAAATATCAAGATATGGAACAAGAACTATATGGCTGAACCTTAAGAATACTGTTAAGAAGTTTTGCAATGATAGAGATTGGGAGCAATTTCATAATCCAAAAGATTTGACAATCGGAATATCTACGGAAGCAAATGAATTACTATCGCTATTTAGATTTAAAAATGAAAAAGAAATGAAAGAGATTTTAGATAATCCTAAAAAAAGAGAAGACGTAGAAGATGAAACGGCAGATATATTTTTCTTTTTGCTTAGATTTGCACAATTGTATAATATAGATTTATCAGGTGCTCTTGAAAGAAAAATGGAAAAGAATAATAAAAAGTATAGTGTAGAGAAATTCATGGGTTCTAACAAGAAGTATTCAGATTTGAAATGAGAAATATATATGAATAAAACATACTATTAAGATTTTAATTTACTCATTACTTAAATCTACTTCAACCTCAATAATAGAATCTTCATTTTCATCAATAATTTCAACAGAAATTTTATCTATCACTGTGGTGAAATTTTCTTTAATAAGTTCAGTATTTTTAAATGCTATATTTAAATCTTCTTTTGAAGTAAAACTACCTATTGTTAGATGAGGCATAAATGTTTTTTCGTTTAACCAATTAGGTTTATAGCTTTGTAAGATTCCTGTATATAATTTTTTACTCAGCTCCTTTATCTGTTCATTACCTTGCTTTATGTCTAAAAATAGATAGAGCCCTAAAGGGTTATCAATTTTTATTATTTCCTGTAAAGTCAATCTAAAGCGTCTTGTTCCATCAAGTACTTTCTTTAAATGTTCCTTAATTTCAATTGATGTAAGACTACTTTCAAAAGTAAACACTAAAGTAATATGTGGTCTAACGTGATTTGCAAGTGGGTCATATTTTTCTCTTATTTCATTTATAATATTAATATTCTCAAGTTGTGGAAATATAATTATGGTTCTTTTTTTGATATTACAATTCATCTTAATCCCCCCCTTTTTATTTATATTTTCTGTATGCTTATTATACCATAAGTTGTATTAAAACATATAAATATTGGTTGCATCTCTTTAAAATCAGTTACCAGTGTATAGATATACCGAGTATGACTTTTAATCATAAAGTTCTTTCCTTTTAATGCGAAAACTTCAGAATTTTTAATTATTAACATATATAGAGTAAATGGAAGTTAACTTGTATAAGAAGGATATAAATTACTCCTATAGAAGTTAACAAACTTTGAATAAACTATTAAATATATTAGTATAGGTATATCAAGTGATTCTTAGACTCAGGTGGAGTTTGCTTATAAGGAATACATCTCTCCATCAAAGGCTAGAAGAACTTATCCAGGGGCGTAGCAGCCGTCATCCCCAACCTTGAAGAGGATAGGGGTGTTACGGATGGTAGCCATCGGATAAAATTAAATAGTATTAAATCAACTAGAAACTTATAGAGTTAATATAAGTTAAAAGGGAACCAGGTTAAAATCCTGGGCGGTACGGCCACTGTATTTGGGGAGCTACTTCCATATTGATATGAAGTCACTGGAATTTATTTTTCTGGGAAGGCGGAAGGATGCTATGAACCATAAGTCAGGATATCTAACTAGTTGAAAGTGTAATAGGTGCCTTCCGATTAAGGGTTTAACACAGGATATTAAGATGTTTATTTAAATTTATATTACAAGTAAATTTAAATAAAGCTTTTTTATATGTATTAGTTAAACCTTAGCCTTTCAAAGCTAAGGTTTTTATTATTATAAAAATGATTTTAATGCACCTATTCACAGGCAAAGGTTAAGTGGATAGGTATTTTTTATTTTAAATCACAATTTTATAGTATTGATTTATATAATAGTTATTCTATATATAAAAATTATTTTATAGAGAGGAGATTTAAGATATATATATAATGTTTACTAAACTTAAATGTTAATAAAGAAAGGATGTTAATATGAAAAAGAATAAGTTTCAATTTTTGAGCATTATTTTAACTTTTTCGCTACTTTTAAATCTCATATCCTATGTACCTGCTAAAGCCTTTGATGGAGGGAAACAATCGTCAACATCAAAGCAAATTCAAATAAATAAGGAAGATAAAGAAATAATAAAAACTGAAATTGAAGACTTTAAGAAGATGTATGTTAATGAAAATATGCAAGCTATTGCGCCATTAGCATTAAATAAAGCTGGGGCATCTCAAGAATTATTAGATAATGCATACTTTAAAACTGGGACAAGTTCTATAATATACTCTCAAAATATATTATCATTAATAGGTGGAAATAAAAATCCTAGGGAGTATAAGGGTACTGATTATATAAAGAAGTTGGTTCAATCTCAAAGACCAGCAGGAGATGAATTTGAAGGACAATTTATAGTAGGTAATATAACAGACCGTAATTCACCAATAAATTTAGCCTATTCTATAATAGCCCTTGAAGTTGCAAAGGTTGATTATAATAAAGAATTAGCAATAACTGCTTTAACAAAGTTAGTACTTAACGAAAAAATTGTAAGTTCAGTTTATAATGACATAGAAGTTAAAGGAATGGCACTTATAGCTTTAGCATCTCATCCTGAAGTTGAGGGTGTTAATGATACAATAAGTACAATTATTTCAAAAATACATTCCTTTCAAAAATCTGATGGTAGCTTTGAATCGGATAATGAAGCAAGAACTTTAGGTATAGTTATTCAAGGGTTAGTTGCTAACAATATAAATCCTCTTTCTAAAGAGTGGATTAAAGACAAAAGTATGCTAGAGGCACTTCTAAAATTAAAATCTAAGCCAAGGAACAGCAATAATAAATATGGTGGATTTTCTAAGTCAGAAGGAGGAGCTTATGAAATGACAGCAACCTATCATGGATTTGCTGCATTAGTGGATCTTTATTATGGAGAATCTATATTTGGAATAAAAAATACTTCTATGGGTCAAGTGGAGAAGTCAGCAGTTATATCCATTAAGGGAATAGAAGAAGGGAAGGTATATACAGAGGCTGTAAATGTAGATATATCTACAGATGAAGGAACATGGAAGGCTACATTAAATGGAGAACCCTTCTTAGGAGGGGTTATAAATAAAGCTGGAAAATATACGATAAAGGTTGTAGCAGACCTAAAGGGTGTTAAATCAGAAAAAGAAGTAAATTTCATAGTGGATATGCCTCCTTATGAAAAGGTAAGGGTAAGAGTTGAAGGTAATGAAAAAACTTTATTTAATGATATTGTAGAGTCTGGGGTTTCTCAAAGTAGTGTTCTTGAAATTTTAATGAAAGCTGTAGGAAAAGGAAATGTTAATGGGGCTGGAAGGGGCGAAAGTTATTTTGTAAATGGAATACTTGGAGAAAATCAAAGTAAAAATTTCGGATGGAGCTATTATGTAAAAAAGGGTTTGGAAATTCAACAACCCGAAGTAGGACCAGGTGCATTTACTGATATAAAAGATGCGGAAGGTAAATTTAATTATGATGAGATAGTATTCTATATGACTCATTTTGAGTATGATGGAGAATTTAAATTATATACAGATATACCAAATGTGTCTTTAAAATCTTTAGATGATAATCATGAAATAACACTGCTAAAGGCAATAGATAAAACAGCTTTAAAAAATACTGATATTAATATAGAAGGTATAGGAAACTTTAAAACTGATGATAATGGAAAAGTGAATTTTAAAGCACCAAATGCTATATATAATATAACAATTGGTAAAAGAGATAATTATATAGAAGTGGTGCCAAATACTTATGTGGTATCTCTTCCAGTAGAAGAACAGGTTTTAGAGATAAACTATGATGAAGATAAGATAAGTGAAGGTATTAAAGATCCCTTCATAAAAAATATTACTATAAAAATGGACAAGGATAATAAAATTTCTTCGGAGATTTTTGAAAAAGCTTTAGGGAAAAATAAAATTTTAACATTTATAAATAAAGATATAACATGGGAATTTGAAACAAAATATATAAATAAGGAGAATGTTAAATCTATAAATATAGATTTAAATAAAGAGAGTGAAAACAAAGAATCTATTTTAAAGAACTTTAATGATGCTAAAATATTATCCTTTAAAGATAATGGAATATTACCAGCTAAAGCAAAGATAACAATGAAGTATGATAGTGTGAAACCAGTTTATCTATATTATTATGATAAAAACACTGGGAATATAGAAAAGATTAGCGGACCACATAAAGTAAAGGATGGTAATATACTATTTGAAATAGAACATTGTAGTGATTATTTTCTATCTAGTATAGATGTAGGCAAGGGATTAGAAGTGAAATTAGAAGATATCCTAATAGATCTTGCTAAATATTATGAAAACACAGATGTTTATAGTTTTAGACAAGCATTAGCACTAAGAAGTATATCAAAGGACATAAATTTGAAAAACAAGATAGAAGTTTTTGAAGTAGACAATATTGGTGATGCTATAAATAATATAATTTCTATTATTGCAATAGGAGAAAATCCAAAAAACTATGAGGGCAAGAATTATGTTAAGATGCTTAAGGATTCACAAAATAAAAATGGGGCTTTTGTTATTTTAGATGGCGATGAAGACTGGCCAACCCTTCAAGCCTTTGCAATAATTGCACTAGACATGTCAAAAGCAGATTATGATAAAGAAAAGGCTGTAAATTATTTATTGTCTAAGTCAAAAGATGGATCTTATGGAGACGTAGATACTACAGCTATGGTTATTACAGCCTTATCAAAGCATAAGGATATAAAAGGCGTAGAAGAAATAATAAAGTCTTCTATAGAGTATATAAATAGTAAACAATTAGAGAGTGCTGGTTTTGAATCTTATGGAAATGAAAATCCATATACATTATCAGCAGTAATACAAGCTCTTATAGCTAATAAAGAAAATATATTTTCAAACAAGTGGGTTAAAAATGGTAATACACTTTTAGATGCCCTTTTAACATTTAAAACTGGAGATCATTTTGAATTTAAGAGTAAGTGGGGAACAGATTCTAAGATGAGTACTGAACAAGCAGCCTTAGCTTTAATAGACATATACAACAATAAATCTGTTTATGAGTCTATAACCCTTATAGGAAATGAAGAAGAGGCAGTTGTGGAAAAGACCGAAGATACAGATCTTAAAGGTGATAGTGATGCAAAGGAAGAAATAAAAGATGCAGATAGTACAATTACAAATACAAATGAAGATAAATTAAATAAGGATAAGGATATAGAATCCCAATCTAAAACTAATAAAAAGGAACTTGTTAAAACTGGTAGTGTGATAGGATTCGAAGCCTTAATAGCAATATCAATGCTTCTTATTATTTCTGGAATAATAGTTCTAAAAAAGCAAAACAAACAATCTGTAATTTAATGTAAGCACCTCTGAGGTGCTGGAAATAAAATACATACTGATGAAATAAGTTTTATTAGTATGTATTTTTTATATTGACATTAACGTAGCGTAATCCTTTATTATAAAATTGTAAGGAGGTAATGATGTGGAATATACAATTAAAAGGCTAGCTGAATTAGCAGGAATAAGTTCAAGAACGCTTAGGTATTATGATGAAATAGGATTATTAAAGCCTTGTAGGATTAATTCTTCTGGGTATAGAATCTATGGAGAAAAAGAAGTAGATTTACTACAACAAATTTTACTTTATAGATCAATGGAAATGAAATTAGAAGATATACAAAGTATTATTTCTAAACCGGATTTTGATATTCATGAATCTTTAATTGAACATCATAATAAACTAATTTCTAGAAAAAATCAGTTAGAACAATTAATTCTTACAGTGGAAAAGACATTAGATTATAATAAAGGAGAGATTGAAATGACAAATAAACAAAAGTTTGAAGGATTAAAAAAAGAGAAACTAGAAGAAAACGAAACTAAATATGGTGAAGAAATTAGAGAAAAGTATGGTGAAGAAACCATTAAAGAATTTAATAAAAGGTTTATGAATATGAGCGAGGAAAATTTTAAAAGCATGGAAACTATTGAAAGTGAGATGTTTAAATCTTTAGCTGAAGTTATAAAAGCAAAGGATTTAGATTCAAAAGATGCAAAGAATGTTTATGAAAAACACAAAGAATGGTTAAGTTTTTCTTGGTCAAGTTATTCAGGAGAGGCTCATGTTGGATTAGCTGAAATGTACGTTGAAGATGGAAGGTTTAGAAACTACTATAATGATAGGTGTGGATCAAAAGCTGTTACAACATTAAGAGATATTATTGTTAAGTATGCAAAATAAATAAGAGTGTGAAGTAAGAAGGTAAATGTGATAATCTATAGGATTATATATTAAATTGGTATAACAGATGCTGAAGATATGATTTAAGTTATGTTAAAGAACTGGATTTTAGGTATAGCAATAATTTGCTATACCTTTTCTGATACAAGCTTTTTTACAGCGGGAATATCTGCTGCGGCCCAATTTAGGGAAAGTAAATTTTCTCTATGTAACCATATTAATTTTGAATGTTCACTTGCTTTTGGTGTATCAGCAGTTAATTTACATTTAGCTGTAACTAAATTTACTATAATTTCAGGGTATTCGTGAGTATTAGCATGAAAAACACCTATAAATTCAATTGTGCAAGATAATTCTTCTTTAATTTCTCTTTCTATAGCTTGTTTAAAAGTTTCATTTTTTTCTATTTTTCCACCGGGAAATTCCCAAAGGTTTGGTAGAGACATTTTGGGAGAACGAAGAGCACAGAGTATTTCATTATTTTCATTTTCCACAATAGCACCAATAACTTTTACTAATCTTTTCATAATCAACACCTCTATATAAGTTTAGCATGAAATAAATATTTTTGAAAATGCTATGAACTTTCATATACTACTTATATTTTTCTAGCTGTACATTTAGTGCCTTAACAGATATTTGAACCTCTATTATTAATAGTAAAAGGGATATCATGAGTGCAATAAGACTCGCTCCAAAGGCAACTTCTCCTGCAAAGTTCTTATCTTTAAATATAAGAAATGTGGATAATGCACAAAGAAAGAAGCTGACTCCTCCCATTATTTGAGTGTATCTTATTATACTTATTCTAAGCTGTAGATTTCTTATTTGTTTTAAAATATCTTCATTTTTATCTTGCTTGTACTGATTATCTAACTGCCTAACTAATTGAGCTAAGGATAGAAATCTACTTGTATAGGCAGAGATAAGAAGTGAAATGGATGTAAAGAGCACTGCAGGTGTAGTTAATTCTATTTTCATTATTAATTCTCCAATCTTATGTTATATAGTAAATATATAATAGCACTTATTAATAGAATACCATTATTATATATTAAAGTGAATATATTTAGGATACTTAATATCTAAAATTCTCTATAAATATAAAATATCAAGTTTTATTTTACGTAACATGATATTATAATTATAGGCGCCTAAGTAGAATATATTGGTAAGGGAGGTGGATATAATGGATGAAAATTTGAGGAGCATTATAAGAGCAATGAAAAGCCTACAGAAAAAGGGGTTACTATACATAGAAGATAATGTAGAATTAAAATCTGAAGTGAATTATCAATTTATACTGAATATAGTGGAAAATCTGGATTTGACTATTGACATAGAGGAGTATGAGAAAATTAAAGATAATAGAGAAGAATTGATATATCAATTAGCACTACTAAGCTTTAGCGAAAAGCAATTAGTCTCAGATTTTGAAATTGAATTTATAGAAGGTATTATAATGAATTATATGGATATTGAAGATCCAGTTATACTTTTTGATGACTATGTATTTGTACAAAAGAAAAATGTAATACAAGAACTTTATGAAAAGTCAGTAATTCAAATTAAAGAAAAGAAATTTCCTAAGATGATTTTTAAAAGTAGTGTAGAGGATTTAGAATAATCAATCTAGATATCACATACTTAGTTAATTTATTTTCCAATGAATTCACCTCCAATCTTTCTAAGTGATACTTAGATTATAACATCTTTATATGAGAAGTAGCCTCAAATCTGTATATTTGAGGCTACTTTATTATTTGATGGTTACATCTCCTGAGGTAGTCTTTATATTTATTTTACAATTATCAGAACCTACAACCCCTTTTACCTGATGCTCTTTTTTTACTTCTGCTAGTATAGGTTTATTTAATGTTATATTACCAGAAGTGCTGGAAGCGTTAATGAAGAATTCCGCATTACTTGGGGTAAGTACTTCTAAATTACCGGATATAGAGCTTATGTCAATGTTTCCATTTGGCATTTTGTTATACTTTAAATAAGAATCTCCTGAAGTAGAGTTTAGGGATAAGTTCCCTTCTATAGATTGAATCTCAATATTCCCAGAAGTAGTTCGAATTTGATTTTGGTTACTGCTTAATCTATCAATATTTAAATCACCGGAAGTAGAACTTATAGATGAGTTACCTTCCATAGATTGAACCTCAATATTACCAGAAGAAGTTTGAATTTCATTTTGTGTACTGTTTAATTTATTAATATTTAAATCTCCTGAAGTAGAACTAAAATTAAAGCTTTTAACTGTAATTTCTTCTGCTTCAATAAATCCAGAGGTTGTAATTATATTTAGATTATTTAAGTTTAAGGGATTTATAGAAATATCAGAAGAGGTTGATTTTATATATAAATCATTAACATAGCTTTTAGGTATAAATATCTCTAGTTCTAAATCCATTGAGTAGGAAGAAAAACCTTTAAACGCGTTATTTTGTGATGTTATATATAGGGTACCTTCTTTACTTGTCATATCTAATTTAGGATTTGACGCTTCTTCACTTGATTTTACATAACCTTTTAATGTGGCTTTTATATTGTCATCCTCAGATATTAACACTTTGATATCTGCACTAACCATATCTATTTTTATGCTATTTATATTAGAGGGTTCTATAGACTTTTCTTCATTTACATCATAATTGTATTTATAGTTAAATCCATTCCAATGATCACCGATATTGAAGTTTGAGTCAAAACCATTAAACAGAGTATTAGGCTCAAATCCAGAGGAATTAAGAATCATTTTAGTAATCCAGAAACAAATAAGAACAGTGCATAAAAGGTATAGGGTGATCTTTCTAACTAATTTACTATTTTTAAACATTGATTAGCCTCCCTTCTATTATTTTAGTAAACTTAATATTAAGGAAAAGAATTTTGATGTTCCACGATTTAAAAGTTTAATTAAACATAGGGTTCCTATGAAAAATAGTGCTCCTAGAGCTATGGTACCAATTCCGCCAAATAACAGTGCAGGCATTGGAATCATGGATATATTAGGGAAAGATATTATCTGAAGTTCAAGTATAGTAGTACCAAATATACCACCTAAAGAGAGTGCAACCCCTGAAATTACAACGGCTAAAGATGTTGCAAATAAGCCTAATATGCTACCATATAAACCTAGTATAATACCTATTGAAGGCAAGATTACAAAAGGAGTTAAAAGTAAAAATATTAGAATCTTAGGAAGTTTGTTTGGCGTGTATGAGTAGCTAAAACTATCATCATTCATAGGATTAGACTTTTTTGATCTTTGTGTATTACTATTTTCAGTATAATTATTATTTGAATTTTGGTTATTATAATTTTCACGATAGTTATTGTTTTGATTTTCATTAATTGATGCAACTCTGTTACTCTTATAATGTTTTGCTATATCTAAGGGATTTCCAAGCTCTTTAATTATCTCATTGTTAGTTTTGCCATTTTCTTTACCTAAGCAAAAGTGCTCTTCATAGTCATAAAGAATTTCTCTTTTTTCATCTGTAGAGAATCCTTGAAGACTTTTTTCTAATATTTTTAGGAATTCATCTTGGCTCATTACTTGTCCTCCTTTACTATGGAACTTACGGCTTTAACAAAGTCAAACCATTCTGAGGTTAATTTGTGTTTGGTTTCATGCCCTAAATCAGTTAACTTATAATATTTTCTTGGGGGGCCTTCCTGCGATTCTTGAAGGTATGTGGTAAAATAGCCTTCCTGGGTTAACCTTCTTAAGATAGGGTAGATAGTTCCATCTGAAATTTTAATATTTTTAGATATTTCATTTACTAATTCATATCCATAACAATCTTTTTCTGAAAGTACAGACAGAACGCAGAGCTCTAAAACACCCTTCTTTAGTTGGACATTCATTTAATCACCTCTAATTTATAATTTTACTATAATATAACATATGGTAGTATACATTGCAAGGTACCAAATTATAAGTTGTAGATTAAAATATAATAAGGGAAGTTTAATTAGACTTCCCTTAAAGGTCATTCTTGAATTATAATTAACTCTTTTTCATAAATCTCATAAAATTTATTTTTACATCTTAAAGCTTCACTTACTTCTAAGTCTATGTCTCTAGATGCATTTAATTTTAAGGTTACAGATTTATCATCAATAATTGTAGTTATATTAGTTACGGAACCTAGCATAGTTTTATCTAAACCTTCAGATATTCTTAAAAGGATTCCAATCTTTCTAATATTGGACAAATCTAATCTATTTATTATGCTACTAAAGTGACATAAGTTTATTTCATAGTCATTATTTCTATGATAGGCTGCCATATATGCGCTTAGTACTAATTCTCTATGTGTAAGGCCTCTTAGCTGAGAATTAACTATTATATAAAAAGAATGTTTATGATGATTATAATATCTTACACTTATACCGCAGTCATGAAGAAGGGATCCAGTCTTTAGGATATCTATAAAATCGTCATTTAATTTATGAAGATCTTTTAAATCATCAAATAGCTTAAGTGTTAAATTATAAACATTATAAGCATGGACTTTATTTACATAATGACTTTCTAGAATCCCATCTATAGATGATTCCAGCATGTCCTCTTTTGGATTATAGTTAATCTTAATGTATTCATCTAAAACTCCTTCTCTAAGACCTTTACCACTTACAATTACTTCGTCTATGTGAAGTAAATTAATAATAACATTTAGTGAAGATACTGCAGCTACAAATATATCTGCTCTATCAGCAGATAACCCATTTATTTTTAATCTTTGCTTTAAATTCTTGCTTTTAGCTAAGTTATAAATATGGTTTATATCTTTAGAATCCATTTTATAATTATGAGCTGTATCTAATGGATATTTTTTAATGGCTCTATCTATTTTTCCCATATTTCTTATAGCACCACCGATACCAATAATGTTATCGAATTTTGTGCCCAAAATCCAAGGAATTTTGTTTAATTCTTCTATAACAAAGCCCTTAAAGGCTTGATCATCTTCAGATCTAACCATATCTTCTAAATTAAATCTTTTAGTAAGATTTACAGTTCCAAAAGGTAGACTTATGCTTTCTTTTAAATAACCTTCTTTTATCCAAGCAATTTCTGTACTAGAGCCACCAATATCTATCATTAATGAATTATCAGTGTCCATACTGTTAATTATAGCCATACAATCATAATTAGCTTCTTCTATACCAGTTAAGACCCTAATATCTAAGTTAATATCCTTTTTTACCTTATTAATAAAATAATCCCCGTTTTTTGATTGCCTTACAGCTTCTGTAGCAATTACTATAATATTTGAAGTATTTAAGGATTTACAAATAGCTTTAAATGTGTCTAAAGTTTTAATAGTTTTGATAATTTTATCTTCAGAGAGAACTTGATTTATTTCAATATCTTCACCAAGCCTTATGGTTTCTTTTATCTCATCTATAATATGAAAAGAACCACTCTCGTTTATTTGAGCCAGGACCAATCTTACTGAGTTAGAGCCTATATCAATGATGCCCAGTTTCTCCATAATACACATACTCCTTTTAATGAATTTCAATCAAATATAAGTATATACTATATTATTTTATAATACAGTTTTTTTCAATGTTATTATAAAAAATAAATAAATTCTACATTAATCTATAATATAAATTGAATATAACTAGTGCATTTGTTATTATAATGGTAGTAAACATTTACATAGGATATGTTAGTGTTAACACTATCCAATTAAATTAGGGGGAATACTTATGAATTTTATAAAATATATAGAGCTTCTTAAAAGAGAACTCGCACCTGCATTAGGATGTACAGAGCCTATAGCGGTAGCTTATGCTAGTGCTAAGGCGAAAAATGTATTAGGATTTATGCCAGATAAGGTAGAGGTTTTAGTAAGTGGGAATATCCTTAAAAATGGTATGGGAGTTGGAATACCAAAGACAAAAATGACAGGACTTGATATAGCGGCGGCCCTTGGGGTTATTGGTGGAAATCCAGAAGCAAAGCTTGAAGTTCTAAAGGATATAGAAGACAAACATATAGATGAAGCAGTAAAGTTTTTAAAAGATAATAATTTGAAGATAAAACTAAAAGATACTAAAAGTAAGCTTTACATAGAGGTTATATGCAAAAAAGGACAAGATGAATCTAAAGTTATTATAAAAGATGAACATACTAATATAGTTTACATATCATTAAATGGTGAGGTTCTTTATGAAAGTGAAGAAAAAGAAGAAAATAAAGTTGAAGATGGAGTAAATGAAGAAATTACAAAATTCAATGATAAGATAGAAATCAGCATAAAGGATATACATAACTTTGCAACTAATGTAGACTTTGAAGATATAAAGTTTCTTTTAGATGGTGCTAAAATGAATAGAAGAGTTGCTAAAGAAGGAATTGAACATGAATATGGATTAAAGGTTGGAAAGACATTTCATGAAAGCATAGGAAAGGGGATTTTTGCAGATAGCATTGAATCTCATGCTATTGCTATAACAGCAGCAGCCGTGGATGCTAGAATGGATGGGTGTGCACTACCAGTTATGACCACTGCAGGTAGTGGAAATCAAGGACTTACGTGTACCCTACCAGTAGTAGCTGTGTTTGAAAAGTTAGGGAGTAGCGAAGAAGAACTTTGTAGAGCCCTTGCTATAAGTAATTTAGTTACAATTCATATAAAAAGTTATCTTGGAAGATTATCTGCTTTATGTGGGTGTGGAGTGGCGGCAGCAGTAGGGTCAAGCTGTGGCATAACCTATCTTTTAGGTGGAGACTATGAATCAATTTCCCATGCAGTTAAAAACATGGTAGCTGGACTTTCGGGAATGATATGTGATGGGGCAAAGCAAGGTTGTGCACTGAAAATTTCTACATCAGTGAGTTCAGCTATTCAATCTGCAGTGCTTGCTACAAATGGTATTGAAGTATCCTGTAAAGATGGTATAATACATGAATGTGTAGAACAAACTATAAAAAATTTAGGAAATCTAGCCACAGCTGGTATGGTGGATACAGATAAAGTTATTTTAGATATGATGGTGTGTAAATAATTTTAAAGTAGTAGGAGGTATATGATTATATTATGGTACTATATGTATTGATATTTTTGGCAAAAATAGTTGAAGTATCACTTATGACATTAAGAACCGTACTTATAACTAGAGGCGAGAAGGTAGTTGGATCTATCATTGGTTTTTTTGAAGTTATAATATGGCTTTATTTAGTTAGTACTGTTCTTGTTGGAATAAGTGAGGATCCTATTAAAATGGTAGTTTATGCTCTTGGATTCTCTGTTGGAAACTATGTGGGGTCATTTTTAGAGGAAAAGTTAGCAATAGGACTTTTAACTATCAGCATAGTGGCTTCAGCTAATGATGCTATTATAATAGCAGAAAAACTTAGAAAAGATAATTTAGGAGTTACATTAGTAGAGGCTGAAGGTATAAATGAAAAGAAAAAGATGATAGTTGTACATGTAAAACGAAAGAGAAAAAAAGAAGTTATAAAATTAATTGAGGATACCAACACAAAGGCAGTTATATCTATTGCAGATACTAAAACTGTTTATGGAGGGTATGGTATTAAAAAGTAAATAGTTTTAATTTAAAGATTGTTTGATATTGACCAATATAGGGTTACAGGTGTATAATGTAATGTAATTTAATATGAAAATTCAAAGAAGAGAGAAGTACTTTTATAGAATTTCTTACAGCGATTAAGGATGTGGTGGAAGCCTTATAAGATATATAAAAAGAAGAGAAACTCAGAGAAGCTGTCTAAAATAAAAGGCGGCCGCTAAATGCGTTAAGTTTTTGAGGGGATTATTTAATTTAAGTAATCAACAGGAGTGGTACCGCGGAGGAATCCGTCTCTTATTATTTTAATAAGAGACGGATTTTATTTTATACTTAATTCTATATTTTAGGATTTAATAGTATAACAAAGATAAATATATTAAGTTATGTTGAAAATCAACATTTTAAAAGGCAATTTAACTAATTATTTTTAAAAATAATTAAGTGGTTAGGGAGGAAAATAAAAATGGATTATAAAAAGATCATAGCAGAAAGAATTTCAAAGCATGTAGATATGAAAGTCGAGGAGCTAGAAAGACTTATAGAAATACCACCTAAAGCTGATATGGGGGACTATGCTTTTCCTTGTTTCCAATTAGCTAAGGCTCTAAGGAAAGCACCTTTAGCTATAGCTATGGAACTAAAAGATAAAATAGAAAAAGAAGATTTTGAAAGGATTGAAAATTTAGGACCTTATTTAAACTTTTTTGTAGAAAAAGAAAGTTTTATGAAAGAAACTTTAGATAAGATATTAAAGGAAAAGGAAGACTATGGATCTTCAGACATTGGAAAAGGTAAAAATGTTATAGTAGAATATTCATCTCCCAATATAGCAAAGCCTTTTCACGTAGGACATCTATTCACTACAGCTATAGGAAACTCATTATATAAGATTTTAGCATCACAAGGATATAATGCCATAGGAATAAATCATCTAGGAGATTGGGGTACTCAATTTGGAAAGCTTATAGTAGCTTATAAAAAGTGGGTAGATGAAGAGGCTCTTCTTAAAAATCCTATAGATGAACTTTTAAGAATATATGTAAAGTTCCATGAGGAAGCAAAAATTGATCCTTCATTAGATGATGAAGCTAGAATGCACTTTAAAAGATTAGAGGATGGATCAAAAGAGGAGCAAGAACTTTGGAAAAGGTTTAGAGACCTTAGTTTAAAAGAATTTGAAAAGGTATATGATATGTTAGGAGTTAAATTTGATTCTTATGCAGGTGAAAGCTTTTATGGAGATAAAATGGATTCAGTTGTAGAAGAATTAGAAGGTAAGGGACTACTTGTTGAAAGCAATGGAGCTAAGGTTGTTATGTTAGATGAATATAATATGCCACCATGTATGATTAAAAAGGCAGATGGAGCTACTATATATGCAACAAGAGATCTTGCAGCAGCAATGTATAGGAAAAAGACTTATGATTTTTATAAAAATATATATGTAGTGGGTAGCCCTCAGAAGCTTCACTTTAAACAAATATTTACTACATTAAAGCTTATGGGACATGAATGGGCAAATGATTGTGAGCATGTAGGATTTGGTATGGTTAAATTTGCAGACAAAAAGCTATCTACGAGAAAAGGTGATGTAGTATTACTAGAGGATTTATTAAATGAGACAAAAAAGAAGACTTTAGAGATAATAAATGAAAAGAATCCAAATCTTGAAGATAAGGAAGAGGTAGCTAAAAAGCTTGGAATAGGAGCTGTAATATTTGCATATCTTAAAAACAACAGAGAAAAAGATATAGTTTTTGATTGGAATGATATGTTAAGCTTTGAAGGTGAAACAGGTCCTTACGTTCAATACACTTATGCAAGAGGAAAAAGCATACTAAGAAAAGCAGAAGGCATAAGAAGTAATAATGTGGACTATTCAAAGCTTAAAACTAAAGAAGAGTTTGAACTTGTAAAGACTTTAGAAGGATTTAATGAAGCTATAATTTTAGCTATAGATAAACTTGAACCTTCAATAGTTACTAGATATGTTATAGAGGTAGCGAAGAGCTTTAATAAGTTCTATAATTCTAATTCAATACTAAATATAGAGGATGAAGATTTAAAAAATGCTAGACTTAATATAGTTGAGGCTACTTGTATAGTAATAAATAGTGGACTTAAGCTATTAGGGGTAGAAACTGTAGAAAAGATGTAATAATAAACATAGAAAGTAGACTTAGTTATTATAATAACTAAGTCTTTTTCTGGTTTCACAAATATTTGATGTTTGTCATAATATAGCTTATAAAGTATTAATGAAGGGATTTTAACATGATAAATAATCAATATATATATGACCTTTATAATTATTATGGATATTTGCCTTGTACAAATTATAATATATATACTAATTTTAATTCTGACTATAGAAATATTAAGAGTTCTACGGCTACAGCAATTATAAAGGGGGGACCATTTGCTCCAAACATAAAGGGATACATGCATTTTACGGATGTACCTTATGGAACTAATGTATGCGTAAAAGTTACTGGACTTCCTGAATATAAGAAAGCAGAAGGGAACAAAAGCCCAATAGGTCCACATGGTTTTCATATACATGAATTTGGAAATTGTGAGGTAGGCGATAAAAATGACCCATTCAAATCTGTAGGAGGTCATTGGAATCCTTATAACCAGCCTCATGGAAATCATGCGGGAGATTTTCCGGTGCTGTTTTCTAATCATGGAATTGCTAATATGTGCTTTTTTACGGATAAGTTTAAGGTTAAAGATATAATAGGAAAATCTATAATAATACATGAAAACCCTGATGATTATAGAACAGAACCTTCAGGAAACTCTGGAAGAAAGCTTGCTTGTGGTGAAATAATAGGATAAATAGAAAGATAAAAAATGTCCTATAATCTTTTAGACTCTTTATAGAAGATTATAGGACATTTTATTAATTAAGCTTAAGGTACTTTGCGTAGATTAAAAATATTTTAATATTTACTTTTTGTTATTTTTAATTTCTATCTTATTTATGCTACACCCTGAACAAGAAGATGAGGAAGGGCAATTGCTACAAGAGCCTTTGCCTTTTTTAGCATTTTTTAAATTTTTATATATTATATATGCAGTGAATGATATTATTACTGCTGTTACTATTAATTCTATCATAAAACACACCTCTTTAAAATATTAAATTCCCAATGTTGAATACTATGAAAGACATTATCCAAGCTAATGCAAGCTGATAGGTTATTGAGAAGATAGCCATCTTATGACCATATTCTTTCTTTAAAGTGGCTATAACAGCTACGCAAGGAGTATATAACAATACAAATACTAAGAAAGATATTGCTGCAATAGATGTAAAGTGAAGGGGTAATATTGCTGAAAGTTGATCCCCATATATAACTCCCATAGTTGATACTACAGACTCCTTAGCAACAAAGCCTGTTAATAGCGATACAGCAGCCTCCCAGTTTCCAAAGCCTAAAGGCCTTAACAAAGGTGCTATAACACTACCTATGCTAGCTAAAAGGCTTTCAGATATGGTTTCAGTATATCCACCAAAGCTAAATTTAGATAATACCCAAATTACTACGGACATTGCAAATATTATAGTACCAGCTTTTTTTGCAAATCCTTTACCTTTATCCCAGGTATGTCTTAATAAATTTTTTGCTTCAGGTAATTTGTATTCAGGTAATTCAATTATGAAAGGTTCTTCATCCTTTTTAAATATAGTATTTTTAAATAATATACCTAAAAGAAAGGCCATAACAATACCTAATAAATAAAGGGATAAAACTAGTATATCAGCATTTTTAGGAAAAAAGGCTGAAGCAAATACAGCATAAACGGGTAGCCTTGCATTACAAGACATAAGTGGAACTAAAAGAGCTGTAAGCTTTCTATCTTTTTCACTTTCTAAGGTTCTAGCTGACATTATAGCGGGTACAGAGCAACCAAATCCTATAACAAAAGGAATAAAGGCTTTACCGGATAGTCCCATTTTTCTCATTAGTTTATCCATTATAAAAGCGACACGAGCCATGTATCCACTATCTTCTAATATGGATATGCAGAAAAATAATGTAAGGATTATAGGTATAAAAACTATTACAGATCCAACACCTGCTATAATTCCTTCAACTATAAGGGAAGAAAACCAAGGGCTAGAGCTTTCTAATAAACCTTCTATAAAAGGTGAAAAGCTATTTGAAACAAAATTATCTAACATGTCCGATAAAGGTTGTCCAATCCAATTAAAGGTAACCTTAAAAATTAAAAACATAATGCCTATAAATATTAAATAAGCTAAAAATGGATTTAATATTACTTTATCAATTTTATCTGAAGTGCTTATATTATTTTTAGAAGAAGCCTTAGATACACATGTAGATAAAACATTTTCTATATATTTGTATGTGGATTTTTCACTGGGAAAATAATAATCATTATCAGCAGAAGGCATTACATATTCCTTTTTTTCGATAGTTTCTAGTATAGATTTTATACCTTTTCTCTTACTTGCAATCATAGGTATTACAGTAACATTTAGAGCTTTAGAAAGAGATTTAATATCTATAGTTTTACCCTTAGACTCAGCTACATCCATCATATTTAAAATTAAAATTATTGGTTTATTGAATTGTTTTAGTTGCGTTGTAAGATATAAATTTCTATTTAAATTTGAAGCATCTACAATATTTATTATTACATCTACATTACCGTTTTCTAAAAAACTTTTAGAAACTTTTTCTTCATTAGAATAGGTATCCATAGCATAAATTCCCGGTAAATCAACAATCTTTAAATTTTTGTAAGCGAAACCTTCTTTTTTTTCTACAGTAACTCCGGGCCAATTTCCTACATATTGGTTAGAACCTGTTAATGCATTAAATAGTGTAGTTTTACCTACATTTGGGTTACCTAACAAAGCTGCTGTTATCATACTTGTCCTCCTTAAAAACTATATTAAATTATTTATATATATATTTTTAGCATCTGTTTTTCTAATGGCCATATCGAAGCCTCTAAAGTTTATTACAATAGGGTCACCAAGTGGAGCAAAGCGTTTTACAAAAACCTCTGTACCTTCAACACAACCTAATGCAAGTAACCTCTTAGTTAGCTTATCGTCACCACAGATAGACATTACAGTACCAATTTCACCTATTTTTAAATCACAAATACACATTAAAACACCCCCGTTGAAAATCATTATCAATACCATGTTCTTATAATACCATCTTGTTATTAACAAGTCAATACTATTATAAGTGCTGATAAAAAAATAACTATCTATTAATAATGATGTCAGTTAAAGTTGAACCTATATTAATTTCATGATATTATACTATAAATATAAGTTTCTTATGATAAAATAAAAAAGAGGCAAATATAAATGTAAAAGTAAATAATTAATTATTAAGAAAGGTAGGTGAAAATGATGATTTCAGACAAAGGTACCAATATTGCAGCATTTTTTGATATTGATGGTACATTATATAGGGAAGGTCTTATAGGAGAGCTTTTTAAAAAATTAGTTAAATATGAAATAATAGAACCTGAAAAGTGGTATAATGAAGTGAGACCTGAATACCAAAAATGGGATAAAAGGCAAGGTAATTATGATAATTATCTTTTAAAGATGGCAGATATATATATAGAAGCAGTTAAAGGCCTTCATAAATCTCAGGTTGAATTTATTGCTAAAAAGGTTGTAAACCAAAAAGGTGATAGAGTATATACCTACACAAGAGATCGGATAGTTTGGCATAAAGCTCAGGGGCATAAAATAATAATAATATCTGGTAGCCCTAAAGAATTAGTTAGAGAAATGGCTTTAAAATACGGATTTGATGACTATAAAGGAGCAGATTATCTTATGGACGATAATCTAGAATATACTGGTGAAGTAGTTCCAATGTGGGATAGCAATAGCAAGAGAAAGGCAATTTTGCATTTTAAGGACAAGTATTTCATAGATTTAGATAATAGTTATGCCTATGGGGATACTGCAGGAGATTTTTCTATGTTTAAATCAGTAGGTCATCCTATTTGTATAAACCCAACTCGAGAGTTAACAAAAAAGGTCTTAGAACACAAAGAAGTAAGAGATAAGATAAAAATAATAGTAGAAAGAAAAGATGTTGTTTACAGTATAAATCCAGATTGTTTACAGATCTTGTAGAAAGAGTGGGTAAAGTGATAATTCGTGAAAATACTATCTATGTAGAAGACATAGATCTTAGCAAAGTATTAGAAGTAGAAGAAAAAAGAGAATGTTATGAATCGGCTTTATTTTTTGATTTAGAACACTATGTTTATAAAAAGCCAGTGTGTATAGGCGTCTTTGGATGTTCTTACTATAATAAAGAAGATTCATCTATAAATGTTACACAATATATGATAGAAAATAAAAAAGAAGCAATAGATGTACTATTTATGGCAGAAAGTTATTTTAAAGTAATGGCAGAGAGAGAAAAAAAAGGCTATATAGTAACCTTTTCTGGTAATAATGACTTTTCTGTAATTAAATATTTATTTACTCAGCATAATATAGACTTTAACTTTGAAGATCATTTTGTTCATATAGATTTGCAAAAAGAATATGAGAAAAAGTTTAAAGAAAGTATAGGATTAAAGAATTTAGAAAAGCTAATGGGTATAGAAAGAGAAGGCGAAATTGTCAACGGAGCTAATCTTGCAAAGACTTTTAGCAAAGTTGTGAAAGATAAAGATTATATAAAAAGAATGCCGGAAGATAAAATACAAAGAATTTTATTATATAACGAACAAGATGTGGTAAATCTATTCCATATATATACAAATTGGAATAAGCTACCATGCCTAAAAGAGGACTCTGAAATATGAGTCCTCTTTTATTTTTCAAAAATTCATTTTTAATTTATTTATTCACTTTTATATTGTTGCCATCACTAGATATTACTATATTTTCTTGTAAATCTGTTCTATAAACTGTAATATTTCTTTTTTCCATATCTTTAATTATTTCTTTATGAGGATGACCATAATCATTTTCTTTAGCACAACTTACAACAGCATATTTAGGATTAACCTTGTCTAAAAAGTCTTTTGACGAAGAAGTACTACTTCCATGGTGCCCTAGTTTTATCACATCTGAACTTATATCTAAGTTTTTTTGAAGAATTTCCTTTTCAGATACCTTTTCAGCATCTCCCATAAATAAAAAGCTATTATCTCCATAGGTTAATTTTAAGGCAGCAGAATAATTATTTATGTTTTCGTAGTCTGTACTATTTGGTGCTATTAATGTTGCGGTTATATCTTCATCAAAATCTAATACAACTCCACTTTTAGCTACATTAATTTTAAGGTCCTTTTCTTTTAGCTTAGATACCATATTTTCAAATACCTTTGTTGTATTTGTTTTTTTAGGAGCATAAAACTTTTCTACAGGAAAGGTATTTAATACAGCAACCATTCCTCCTATATGATCTTCATGAGGATGTGTAGCTATTAATATGTTTATATTTTTTACTCCAACGCTCTTTAGATAATTAATTAATTTATCAGAACTTGATTTAGGACCTGCATCTATTAACATGTTTTTGTCTTTATACTGAACTAATATAGAATCTCCTTGTCCTACATCTATATAGTGTACTTTAAGGTTATCAGTATTAGAATTATTTCCACCATCACTTGAAGTATTAATACTAGCACAGGATGTAAAAATTAACATAAGGGCTAGAAAGATAGGAAATAAAATTTTAAAATGCCTTGGTTTCAAATGTATCACTCCTTGTATAGTAAGTTTAATAGTAAGTTTAATAACTTATTACAATAGTTTATCATTTTTATTGCTACTATAAAAGTGTTTATGTTGAATTTTAATTTATAAGTGAGTATAATTACTTTGACTAACTTATAAAAGGATGTGGTGGGATGAAATCTTTTTTTGTAGAAATATACTACGGATTATACATGATATTTATAGGACTTAAGAGAATAAAGTTTCATTTTATTAGGGTATTCAAAGGTAAAGAGGCAGCATTTCAATATACTAAAAAGGTTGTAAGTAACTGGTCTATAAAAACTATAAAAATAATTGGTATGGAGATAGAGGTAATAGGAAAGGATAATATCCCAAAGGAAGCCTGCTTATTTGTGTCTAATCATCAAAGCTATTTTGATGTTCCAGCACTTATTTATGCTATTGATAAACCTATAGGTTTTGTAGCTAAAAAGGAATTAGAAAAGATACCAGTATATAAGAGCTGGATGCTAGATATAAAAAGCGTATTTATAGATAGGAATAATGCAAGAGAAGCTATAAAAACTATAAATGAAGGGGTTCAGTATTTAAAGGAAGGCTATTCCATGGGCATATTTCCTGAGGGTACTAGAAGTAAATCAAAACATATGGGGAAATTTAAAAAAGGAAGCTTAAAACTTGCTACAAAATCTAAGGTTCCTATAGTTCCTATATCTATTAATGGGACTTACAAAGCCTTTGAAGAAACGGGATCGCTTAAAAGAGCCTCTGTTAAGATTATAATAGACAAACCTATATATACAAAAGATTTAACTAAAGAAGAAGAAAATACACTATCTGATGATTTGAGAAATTTAATGTGTAAGAATCTAGATATATAAAACTTTATAGAAATATGCTAAAAATACTTTGAAGAAGGTCAAGAAATAAAGTTTCATAAAATATTGATATTTATGAAAATAGGCATTATAATGGGAATGTAGAATATTTTTATAGGAGGATATATAATGGATATTAAGAAATTAGAATGTTTGGTAACTGAGGAAAGAAATATTAATACAATGGATATAGATAGACTTTCAACATTAGATATGGTAAAAAGGATAAATGAAGAAGATAAAAAGGTAGCTGAAGCTGTGTCAAAGGAATCAGAGCAAATAGCTAAAGCTATTGATATAATAACTGAGGGTATAAAAAAGGGTGGAAGACTTATTTACATGGGTGCTGGGACTAGTGGAAGACTTGGTATCTTAGATGCATCAGAATGCCCACCTACCTTTGGTGTGGATTTTGAATTAATTCAAGGTATAATTGCCGGAGGAAAAACTGCTATTTTTAAAGCTGTGGAAGGTGCAGAAGATAGCATGGAACTAGGAAAGAATGATCTTGAAGATAAAAATATAAATGAAAATGACGTAATTTGTGGTATTGCAGCTTCAGGAAGGACACCTTATGTAATAGGGGGAATGAATTATGCAAAGTCTTTAGGGGCAAAGGTAATTTGTGTTACAATGAACCCAGGCAGTGATATGTCTAAAATAGCCCATGTTCCAATATCTGTAGTTGTAGGTCCAGAAGTTATAATGGGCTCTACTAGAATGAAGGCTGGCACTGCTCAAAAGATGGTTTTAAATATGTTAACTACAGGAACAATGATTAAACTTGGTAAAGTATATAGTAATCTTATGGTAGACGTACAATCTACCAATGAAAAGCTAATTACTAGAGCTAAAAGGATAGTTATGTTAGCCACAGGTGTATCTATAGAAGAAGCAGAAAGGTATCTTAAAGAGACAGAATATGATGTTAAATTAAGTATATTGATGATTGAAACTAACAAAGGTAAAGAAGAGAGTGAAGAGTTATTAAAAGATAGTGAAGGGTACATATCTAAAGCAATAGATTTAAATAATAAATAAATTATATTAATTTAAATTAATAAGTATAAGTATTTAAGTAGTTTAGTATTATAAAAACGTATATGATAATCAATAAAGCCTTTGGATACTAAGTATCCAAAGGCTTTATTGATTATTTTTTAAATTTAAGTTTATTTTGTATTTCTTTTATTAGATTATCAAAACTTTTAGACATTAAATTAGGAAAGGCACTTAGAAGCCTTTTATGATTAGTTTTAATGCTAATAATAGCATTGTCATATTTAATTTTAAGATCTTTTATAGGTTCTTCTATAACATCGGTCTTTTCTAGAAGATAAGAATATTTTTCTTTTACTTCTTTAGATATTTGTTCTAATTGAATAATAATTTTTCTGAATTCAATTAATGAGATTATAGTAGCTGTAAGATCAACTATAAAGTATATAATAAATAAGTAAAATAATACTTTCTCATAACTTGATGGTATCTTGTTTGTGAATATTTCAACGTAAGGGTGTACAAATTTAACTATAAAGACGGATGCTGCTCCCCACATTAGAGAAAAGCTAAGGCATACCCTACCTTTGATATTATATGCATTATCATCATAATCCCACCAACGAGTATTAAAAACTGTCTCTAAAATATATCCAGTTATATATTCAAGAATAGAGGTTAAAAGTACGGAGAAAACAAATAATAGCATAAGGTTATTTTTAAAAGAATTTAAGAATATTATTAATATTAATCCTCCAAATCCATAAATAGGACAAAAGGGACCGTTTAAAAATCCCCTATTTACAAATTTATGTTGAGAATAAAAGGCATAGCTTACTTCCAAGGTCCATCCTAAAAACGAGTATATTACAAAGTAAAATAATAAGTTATAAATGCTAAGTTCCAACATGTGTATATAGTCCTCCTTATAATTTTTAATGGTGTCATATTTATTATGTTATTAGATTATAATAACATAATAAGAATTATAACATAATAACTTTATTTTAAAAATTAAAGAATAGAATAGAATGAACTAATATTTAATAATCAGTTTTATTTATTACTAATATAAGTTTAGTAGTAATTTAGGGAGTAATCAATAATATATTATAAAGTTAATTAATAATTCAATTTTATAATAAAAAGCACTCTCAATTGTATTGAGAGTACTTTTCTTAAATCAACTATGTTTATCCGATGGCTACCATCCGTAACACCCCTATCCTCTTCAAGGTGGGGGATGATGGCTGATAAGCCCCTGGATAAGTTCTTCTAAGACTCAGATGGAGATGTATTCCTTATAAGCAAACTCCACCTGAGTCTAAGAATCACTTGATAGAGTCATTATTCAACATGGTTACGGCTATCTTTGGTAAAAAAGGATATAGCATAAATACCAGAAAGGCCAACTAAGCCATAAATGATTCTAGAAAAACCTGACATAGTTCCAAATACTGATGCAACTAGATCTAACTTGAATAATACAATAAGTCCCCAATTTAAAGCTCCTATTATTACTAATAAAAGCGCAACAAAATCAAATGATTTCATCAGATCATCTCCTTTTATAAGTTATTCTTGTTAGTATTAACATAAAATCTATTTTTTATAACTAATATTTAATTCTTTCTTAAATTATTAACTTAATTTGTAGTGTATTATATATTTATAAAATAGTTTAGTGAGGAGTTTTTACATGAAAAAATTTTTGATGTTTGTACCTATACTTATCTTCAGTCTCACATTTACGGGGTGTGAAAATATGAGTATAAATGAAAATGAGTATAAAAAAGATGTGGCAAAAGAAGAAGATGGTATTTTAGAAAAGGTACCATCTGCCGAAAACATTGATAATAATTGTGTTGTAGAATATAAAGTTACATCTTGGGATAAAGCGCCAGAAGGCATAAATAATATAGTATCTAAGTATAAAGGTAAAAAGGGATATTTTATATATAGTAAAGATAAGGATAATTATATTATAATTTTATCAGGAAAAAAGACTTCAGGAGGACATTCTATTTCTGTAAGTTCCGTAGAGAAAACAGATAACACTACAGTTATAACTATTGAAGAGAAATCACCTTCTAATGGAGAAGTAGTCATACAAGCTATTACCTACCCTTATATCATATTAAATGTTAAATGTAATAATGAAAATTTAAAAGTTTTAGATACTTTCGGAAATGAATATACTAAGATAGAAGAAACTCTAAGATAACAAAAAAACCTTTTATTTATCAAAAATAAAAGGTTTTTAATAAGCTAATAAAAAAATTATTAAAGTTTTATGTTTCTATCAATTGGTTGAGAAAGGGAAATAAAGGTATCTGTACTTTGTATACCTATAATTGTATTTATTCTATGCATCAATATATCTTGAAGGTCTGATATGCTCTTACATATAACCTTTGCAAAAACTGAATATTGGCCAGTAGTATAGTGTAATTCTACGATTTCTTTTATTTTAGCCATTTCATCCATAACATTACTAAAAGAAGAGTTTTTATCCACAAATACTCCAACAAAACAGCATACGTCATATCCAAGTTTAGGCATATCTAACATAAGTTTTGTACCTTTTATTATACCGATATCTTCCATTTTTTTCATTCTTACATGGATGGTACCACCACTTACATGACAGATACGAGCTATTTCTAGATATGGTGTCCTGGAATCTTTAATAAGTATGTCAAGAATTTGAAGGTCTAAATCATCTAATTGAGAATTAACCACAAGAGACATGAAATCACCCCATATATGTAAATTTTTTGAGCAATGTACTCAAATATTCATGAATTTATAAAATCTTTATTAAAAACCAGGATAAATATAATAATAACATAAATTTTAAGGCCTTAAATATTAAACTCATAAATACAAGCATATTACATTTTTAATATTACTACAGAATTCAATTAATAACAACAATTTTAGCTAATACTTGTAGAGAGTTTTTAAGAAAAATTTAAAATTATTCAAAAGAAAAGTGCAATAAGGCTTTAAATTATTAATTTTAAGTATTAACCTTTTATATTAATTATTATATATATTATGAAGTTTTTATTGAAAAAATCTTAAATATGAAATATGATACTTTATAGGTATAAAATTAAAGGGGGGAAAGATATGCCATATGTTTTATTAATTTTGATAGCTGCAGTGGTAGGTGTTATATTATATAACTTATTAAATGTATATTTACTAAGAAAGATAAATGTTAACAAGTGGATAGTACTAGGTGTTGCTATATTAGTTTTCTTTTTACCTATAGCTCTTAGTAGGTTTGAGTTTAGCCCAAATGTAATGTCTATAGTACAATCAATGTTTTTCGTAATATTACTGTTATGGTTTTTTGATTTAAACTCAAAGGGACCAATAAAAAAAGAGAAACAGATAAAGATAAAAACTAAAGCAAAGCCAAATAAATTAAAAACTATGCCTAAAGATTCAATAATAACAAATGAAAAAGATAAAAAAAGTAAAAATAAAAAATAGTTTTTTAAAAGAAAGATATTAAGAGTAAAAAACTTAAAAAGGTTAAAAGTTTTAACCATCTATGGCTAAAACTTTTAACCTTTTTAAATTTCATTTAAAAATATTGGAGAGGTAAGAGCTGTAGCTCCACTTTGTAAAAATATCTTAGCTACATACCATTTTTCATTTTCCTTAAAGGGGAGAGAACAAAAATATTTAATGTCCTTTTGGGGTGGAAAGTCCATTTCTTTTATACATACTCCCTTAGAGGATATAAGCTTAATTTTTGTAATCTTATCCTCCCTATCTTCAGCATATAAAGAGAATTTTAAAGTGTCATTTTTCTTGCAACTAAGTACATCACCCATTAAGCTACCATTAATATAAAAATGGACCTTAAGGGTTCTAGATTCAGTAGAATAGGTATTCCTATTTCTTAAAGATTGTAAAAGGTTTTTCTTATCTTTTTTCTCCACTAGTACCGCAGTTAAATTATCGCTATCTCCAAAGTTTATCTTATGGTTATCTTGAGAGTTTATAGCACCAAGCTTCCAACCTTTATCAAGAAGTGAATAATAACGCTTTTCATATCTATTATAGGATTTAGCAGGGTAAAGACCATTTCCCACCTCAATTAAAGATAGGTTATTATTTAATAAAGGATTAAAATCAAGTTTTTCTATGTTTTTACTTGGGTGATTTATAGCCATTATAGGATTATTTACAGAGTTCCATAAAAGGAGGTTTTTAATATTCCCTATATCCCCTGAAAAGAAATTTTCTGAGGCAAATATATTTAAATGACCGTAAGGCTTTAAGGTGAATTCAAACCCTAAAAGACCAATGAAATTATCATGTTTTTTATTAAACTTTTGTATATCTTTTAGAGCATCTTCCCATTTGTTTTTATCTTTACGTTTTTTGTTATTATTTAAAGCGTTGTTGTGATCTGTTATTATAATAAAATCTAGGTCTTTATTTTTAGCATACTTTAAGGCTACCTTTACATCTCCTGTACCTGTAGAATTTTCAGTATGGCAATGAGGTATTCCATATAGTATACTATGCTTTTTTTTTAGAGATCCTTTAGATTTTTTGCTTTTTCCCATATAGCACATCCTTAAAAATCTTTCTTATTAATATAATAGATAAAAGAATGGGAACTGTTATTATGTTTTAAGTTATATGAGAAAAAGTATGAATACAATACTGTGGTTGAAATATGAATGAATAAAAAGTTACATCTAAAAGTGTAACCTTTAGCTAAAATTAATTAGTTGTGAAATAGCCCTTTTATTTTCATATTATTTCTTTTTTATAGTTATTATACATTTTTGAAATAGATATATATATTAGAGCAACATATCCGATTATAAATATATAATTTATGTTTGTTAATATGTCTATAACAGTAAATACTTTGGATGACTTAGACACTATAATAGCTAGTATAATTAATATAATAGGCATTGAAGATATAAAACTAAATAATATCTTGTTTTTTTCTCGTTTTAATATATTTCTAAGTAATGTCTCATCCATTCCTATAGATTTATATAGTATTAATTCATCCTTTCTTTTTAAAAATAAATTATAAAAGGCGAAATAGCAATTAGAGAATCCTACTACAATAAAGAATACACTAAAGAATGTAGCTAGTATATTTCCTATTATAGTTCTTTTTTTGGATCAAGTTATCTTCGTCTACTTTTGATGCCAAACTAAAATCTCCATCTTTAAAATAATCAAGAGACTTACCTTTTACCACAGTCTGAGTTTCTTCAACATTATCGGATTTAATAGCAATATATTCAAATTGATCTAAATCAGCGATTTTTTCAAAATTACTAAATAGTTTTATATACTCAGATTTAGGCATATAACAATTTAATCTATTTTTATATATAGGATAATCAAAAAGTGGTGTATCAATTTTATCTTCTACATTTAAAGTAAACTCATAACCTCTAGTATCTAGAACATTTCCATACTCTGAAAGGTAAAGAGCTTCTATATCTTCTTTGAGAAATTGTTTATCTGTAATCCTTGATGTTGGAATATTAAAATTATCTCCAACAGTATTTAATAATAAAACTCTGTTACCCTTATATTTACTTGGATTTAATCCTCTTTTAGCTACCAATTCATTGAATTTTTTATCTTCTAAGCCAATTATATTAAGTCGTGTATTTTTTAAAGATATAATATTTTTTTCTAGATTATTTAAACTGCCAGAGTTTTTAAATTCATCATCAATTAAATTGTCATTATAATCAATATATACGCATTCACTTCTAAAGTTTATAAAGTCATCAATATTAAGTGATTTTATATCATTAATTAAATCTTGATTTAAAGGACTTATAGTAGAATATTCTCCTTGAATACCATAAGTTGTGTATCTATCAATATTGTTATATCTCTCCTCTATAGAATAGTATGTTATTATTATTATTATAAAAGCCATTAAAGCAAATCCTAATTTTAAAGTTATTCCTGTGAATTTAAAGCTTTTCTTACCATTTTTATAAAATTGTTTAGATAAATCTTTTTCTATATTACCCTTATATTTAAGGTCATATTTCTTATAAGATTTAGATTTTATTTCTCCTTTCAATCCATTTAAAATAGAACTTTTTTTAAGTTTGTTTATAGGTTTCTTTGTACTTAGATAGATTATTACTAAGCTTAAAATATAAATAAGTATTGCAAATTTAAAGTTTAAGCTTATATTTAAATCAATAGTACTTTCAAGAATGTTTTTAGATTTAGAAAAATACATTTCAACCTTATTTATAGCAAGAAATAATAGTTTGATTATTCCAATAGATGAAACTATACCTAAAAGTATTGGTATTTGAGAGATATATAATGCTTTTAGTTTTATTATTTTATTAATATCTCTACTAGTAGCACCTATAGCTTTTAATTTGGAATATTCTTGTATAGACTTTGCCTCTTGCACTAAAAATAAGTTTGTAATAATAAAGTAAAAAAGTATTATTAATATGAAGAATAAAACCAATACAATTACTTGAAAAGTATGATCTTTTAATAAATTATCTTGAGGATCAAAAACAAAGGATCTATCTAAATACATTAAGTTGTAATTATATGTAATATCCTTTGTTTCTAGGTTGTTTACTATTTCTTCACTTAAACTATAAGTTTTGAATATGTTTTTATACCATATAAATGGAGAAAGTTCTTCTCCGCTTTCTAAAAGTTTATCTTGTTGTACATTTAAAAATATATTGTAAAATTCTTCGTATTCATAAGTTGTATCATAATAGATACCTGAGATTGTATAATTATTACCATTTACTTCAAGATTATCATTAATATTTTTATTAATCTCTCTTGCCATATCATTACTTATCATAATTTCATTAGGGCTTGGAAGACTACCTTCTTTCAACCAAGATTCAATAGTAGAAAGAGAGTTCTCATCCATTTCGAATAATTCAGTTTTCTCTTTGGATCCAAAACCTTCTTCTATAACTTTATTATTAAATAATCCTAGTTTTTTTATATATCTATTTGATTGTAAACTTTTCGCATCATTGCTTGAAATTGTATTTACAATTCTAAAGTGATAGCCTCCTGTACTTTTACCTATTATATCCCTATAAGATTTATAGTATGATGAAACACCAAAAACAAAAGTAGAAAGAATAACTACAGCTAGAAATATTGTAATGATTGTTGAAATATAAGACTTTTTATTTAAGCTTATATCTCCTTTTACATATTCACGTAAAATCATCTTATCACCTCATCACTAATGATTAGCCCATCTTCCATACGGACTATTCTATCAGCAGATAGGGCAACTTCTTCATCATGAGTAACTATTATAATAGTTTGGTTGTATTTTAAGTTTGAAAGCCTAAAGATTTCTATTATATCCCTAGCATTTTGTTTATCTAAATTACCTGTTGGTTCATCTGCTAATATTATACTAGGCTTATAAATTAAACTTTTAGCAATTGCTACCCTTTGTTGTTGTCCACCAGAAAGTTTATCAGGGAATACTTTTAATTTAGATTCAATACCTAAGTTTTTTATTAGATCATCAAAATGTTCCTGGTCCACATTTTTATCATCCATTAAAACAGGTAATTTTATGTTGTTCTCTACAGAAAGGTTAGAAATTAGATTGAAAAATTGATAAATAACCCCTAATTGTCTTCTTCTATAAAGAGCAAGATGATTTTCATCTAAATTTGATATATCTGTATTATCGACTTTAATTTCTCCAGATGTAATAGCATCTACACCTGATAATAAATTTAAAAGTGTAGACTTACCACACCCACTAGGCCCCATAATAGCAACCATTTGTCCTCTTTCAATAGAAAGGTTGATTCCTTTTAATGCTTCTACTTTAATTTCTCCTTCACCATATATTTTTTTTAAGTTCATAACTTTTAATATTTCCATATATCTTACCTCCTAGAAAGAGAATACAATACGAAAGTGATTTTAAAGTGACAATTAAATAATTTAATCTAATATTTTCTTTAAATTAATTATATACTAGATTTATTGATATAATAACTTTGAGGTGATATATTGAAAATATTTTTACTGGAAGATGATGAGACTTTAGGATTTGGAATAAAGACATATTTAGAAAATAGTGATTACACTGTGATAGATGCAAGCTCTTTAAACGAAGCAAAGGAAAAATTTAATTATGATTTTGATTTAATAATACTAGATGTAAACTTACCAGATGGTACAGGCTTTGATTTTTTAAAATTATATGATATAAAAACTACTCCAATAATGTTTTTAACTGTTAATGATTCGGAAGAGGATATTGTTATGGGATTAAATGTTTCTGATGCCTATATTACGAAGCCTTTTAAATTATCAATATTAAAAGCTAAAATAGAAAGTATATTAAGAAGGGTAGAAGAGAAGGATAAAAAATTAAATTATAAAGGATTAGTTTTAGATGAGAAAAACTATATATGTTTTTTAGATGGTAACGAGATAGAATTAACTGTAAAAGAATATGAACTTTTAAGACTTCTTTTGAAAAATAGAGGTAATACATTAACCAGGGAAAAGATATTAGAGGATATATGGGATATAAGAGGGAAATTTGTAGAGGATAATACTCTTTCAGCAACGGTAAAAAGACTTAGAAAGAAACTAAAACAATATAGCTATACTATAGAGACTATAAGAGGTATAGGCTATAGATTTGTGAGGGATTAAATGCTTTACTTTTTAATAATTTTTTTAATAATAACTATATTAATATTTGGATTAGATAGATATTTTTATATAACAATTTCTAATATTTTAGAATTTAAAAATATAAACAGTGAAGTGGTTTTAAATTCATTAGGTTATTATAACAAGAGTATATTTACAAATAAACTGCATGGTGTATTACTTAGTATATTCATATTGATTCTTATATATGGACTATATAGGTACAATGAAAAGAAAAAACAAGAAAAATATAAAGAGAAGATAAAAAAACTTGAAGATGATTTAATTAGAATAAATGGTGGGGACTATTCAATAGATATTAAAGAAGATGATGAATATAGCTCACTAAGAGATGAAATTTACAAAATAATCATAAACTTAAAATCCCTAGAAGAAGAAGCTAAGAGGCAGAAATTAACATTGAAAAAAGATCTTTCAAATATTGCTCATCAATTAAAAACACCCATAACATCTATTGGATTTATGGTAGAGCTAATAAATGAAGATAGAGAAAACTCAGATATATATTTAGAGAAGCTTTATTCAGAGTTAGAAAAGCTTAAAAACTTTATAGAGGTACTTCTAAAGCTTTCAAAAATAAATTCTAATGCTATAGAATATAAATTTAAAGAACTCTCTATTTTAGAGATAATAGAAGATATATTCAATAGTTTAAATAGAAATAGAAAGGTAAATATAAAATATAATGGAGAAGATTTTTATGTATTAGGAGATGAAGTATGGCTTTATGAAGCTTTTCTAAATATAATAAAAAACTCCTTAGAGCATACATTAGATACTGTAAGTATAGAGCTTACTTCTAATCCTATTTATAAGGTTGTAAAAATATCTGATAATGGTAGTGGAGTAGAAGAAGATATATTAAAGAGGATTTTTGATAGGTTTTATAGAGGAGAGACATCATTGCCAGGATACGGAATAGGTCTAAATCTGTCAAAATCAATTATAGAGGATCATAAGGGGGATATAATAGCCTTTAATGATAATGGATTAACTTTTGAAGTGAAATTTTATAATGTCACGTAAAAATCACTTTCATACTTCAATGACTAAAGTTATGACAGCGATAGTAGGTATTGAAAATGTTAGCAACTTGAATAAAAGAACAAAGATTACACAAGATATTATAGATTATTGTATTACCAATGGATTAAGTGTTTCAGGCTTTAAACCAGGAGATAATCCCAAAATAATAGATTTGTTATATGGAATACTTTTAGAATCAGGAGGAGAGGCAAGTATAACTTTAGCTAGATATGTTTCTGGTACTGAACAAGAATTTGTTAATTTAATGAATCAAAAAGCAAGAGAATTAGGGATGAAAAATACACATTTCTCGAACTCTACAGGTATAACAGATATTGAAAATTATAGTACAGTAGAAGATATAGGAATACTTTTTAAATATGCCTTAGGAAATAGACAATTCAAAAAAATAGTTGAATCAAAAGAGTATGAAGTACGTGGTATAAATGGCTTATTTACTAAACGTACTATAAATAATAATCTTTTTTTTAAAAGAAGTATGTTAAATATAGATAAAGATCATATAAAATGTGGTAAAACAGGATATAGAAAAGCGGCAGGATTGTGTTTAGTAAGCTCAGGAGAAGTAAATAATAGAGCATATATAGTAGTTGCAGCACATGCAGATAGAAATATCGAAACGGAACAATACAATTTAATAGATACAGAGAAAATTTATAGTAAGTTGAAAAAATTAGATTGAAAAAGATACAATTATAATTGTTGTTAGGGGGATTCATAATGGATGTGAATGGTATTAAAGCAATTTTATTTGATTCAGGACGTACTCTTAATGTGCCTAGAACAGGACATTGGTTTATTACACCCAATTTTTTTCCAAATGATTGGAAATGCTCAAATTTCGTGTACAGATAAACAGCTAAATGAAGCAATGGAAAAAGCCTGTGAGCATATTAATAAGAAATTAAAACAATATTTTTCAACTTTTATAATGTCATCTATTTATGGTTCATATCAAGCTGAAAAGACTTTATTTAAAATAGCTATTGAAGAATTAGGAATTAAACCACAAGAAGCCATCTTTGTGGATGACAGCGAATCAAACCTTGATGCAGCAAAAGAATTTGGAATGGCACCTATATTAATAGATAGATATGACATAAGAGACCTCAAAAGTAAATATCCTATAATTAGGTCGCTAAATGAATTAACTTAAAAAATATTAATATTGACTATTTTTTATTCATAAGATATACTTTGACTATCAAAGTATTTGATAGTCAAATAAAGATAGTGTTAACTAATCTATGAAAAAACAGATTAAAAATTTTAAGATTTAAATTACACTTTGAAAAATGAAAATGTGCTCTAAAAGAATGAAGTG
>NZ_PTIS01000017.1 GCF_002934235.1 Clostridium algidicarnis DSM 15099 | reverse complement strand
GAATAAAAATGGGCATGGTAAATTATAAATATCTCATGTAAAATAATGGATAATAAATTAAACAAAATAGTTGCCCACTTTTACTTGACTCAAACAATATTTTCAAAAGGTATTGAATTTTCTTGATTATGTAGTATTATTAAGTAAAGAGTGAATATTTTAAAGCGTGTTACTGGTTGTGCAGGCATGAGCTTAAGAAGTTTATAGCATTTTATAAATTTCTTGAGCTTTTTTTGTTTGAATTTATTTTTAAAGATTTAATACTAACATGCTTAGAAATAAAAAAATATTAAGGAGGAATTATCATGGCTAATACACCTTCACCAAAAGTTATTGCTCAAGAGATAAACAATGTTGTTGGGGGAAAAGAAAATATTTTACAGATTGCTTATTGCATGACTCGTCTTAGACTTACACTTGTAGATAGTGCTAAAGTTAATATTGACGCTATAAAAAAAATAGAAGGGGTTATGGGAATTGTAGAACAAGGAGATCAACTTCAGATTGTACTAGGACCAGGAAGAGTTACAAAGGTTGCTAATGAATTTGGACAAATTGTTGGTATGGAAGTAGGCGAAGTAGATGAAGCAAAATTAAGGAAACAAGAGATTAATGCTAAAAATGCTACACCTTTTAAACTTTTCCTTAAAAAGATATCTAGTATATTTATTCCACTTATTCCTGCATTTATAGCTTGTGGACTTGTAACAGGAATTTTAAATATTGTATTAAAGTTTAATCCAGGATTTGGTGCTGGACCAATAGGCGGTATATTGAAAATTGCAGGTAATGCTGTCTTTTACGGATTAAATTTATTTGTTGGTGTAAATGCCGCTAAGGAATTTGGTGGTTCACCAATGCTTGGTGGTGTAATGGCGGCCATAGTATCACATCCAGACCTTACTAAGGTTACATTATGGGGAAACCCACTAGTACCAGGTAGAGGTGGCATAATAGCTGTTTTATTAGTTGTTGCATTTTCAAGTTGGTTAGAAAAAAAGGTAAGAGAAATTATACCAGAATCTTTAGATTTATTTTTGACACCGCTTATAGTTATATTGATTTCTTGCTTTGCAGCAATATTGGCATTACAACCTCTTGGTGGATTTATATCTGATGCTATAGGTAATGCTACTAAAATTGCAATATCAGGTGGGGGAGCATTTACAGGATTTATTCTTGGTGGGACATTCTTACCACTTGTAATGACAGGACTACATCAAGGACTTACACCTATACATGCTGATTTACTCAAAACCACAGGTGAAAATTTACTATTACCAATACTTTCTATGGCTGGAGCTGGACAAATTGGAGCAGCAATTGCTGTTCTTATAAAGACTAAAAATCAAAGATTGAAGAAAACTATAGTATCAGCACTCCCAGTTGGACTTATGGGGGTAGGAGAACCATTGATATATGGAGTTACTTTACCACTTGGGAAACCGTTTATAGGAGCTTGTATAGGTGGAGCTTTTGGTGGAGCAACACAAGCCTTTTTAAAAGTAGCATCAACAGGTATGGGGCTATCTGGTTTACCTTTAGCACTCATTACAAATAAGCCTATCTTATTTTTAATTGGATTGTTAGTCGCTTATATAGCAGGATTTATTGCTACCATGGCACTTGGTTTTGAAGATCCAATAGAATAATTAAGTTTTAGTATGAAATTTCGAAAAATATAATGTCATGTACTCAAACATTTGCATTTGTATAACACACAAAATACAAAATACAAAATAAAAATTGTAAAAATAAAAAACACAAAATGATTAAGTCTATTTGTACTTATGATTAATGGTATATTGCATTATATTATAAAAAATAACTAAGGTTTGTACTCATATTTAAAAGATGTAGAATCAAAAGATCTACATCTTTTAAATAATTGGGGACGGTTCACAAATTTAAGTTAAGAGAAATTAAGGGGACAGTTCACAAATTATAATTATAAAAGTATTATATAAGATTTGAAAACATAGGAGTGATTTTTTTGAGCAAAGGAATATCAGTTTTTTTAGGAATGGATTATTCTTTAGAAGATAACATAATGTATATGGAGAAGTCGAAAAACCAAGGATTTAACATGATATTTACTTCATTACATATACCAGAAGCAGATTATTCAAAAGTTATAGGAGAATTTAAATATGTCATAAAACGGGCAAAAGAGTTAGATATGACGGTTATTGCAGATATATCACCAAGTGGATTTAAATTTTTAAAATTAAAAGAAAAAGATTTAAAGGGTATTAGGGACCTTGGGGTAGATGTATTAAGAATCGATTTTGGATTTCCGTGTGAAGATATAGCTGAGTTTACACACAATAAGTATGGTATAAAGATTGAGATAAACGCAAGTACTGTAACAGAAAGGTTTTTAAAAGAGCTTGAAAGTTTTAAACCTAACTATTTAAACATGCAAGCTTGCCACAATTATTATCCACGACTTAACACTGGAATTTCTGTAGAAACATTTAAAAGAAAAAATGAATTATTAAATAAATATAAAATTGAATTAAGTGCTTTTATACCATCCTTGGTTAATAAGAGGGGACCTATTTATGAAGGACTCCCTACTCTAGAAATCCACAGATTAACATCACCAAGGATTGCAGCTAAGCATTTATACGCAATGGGAATAAATAATGTACTTTTTGGTGATAGTATAGCATCTGATGATGAATTAATAAGTGTAGGAAGTGTAAATGAAAAATTAATAGAATTTGATATAGAGGTATTAAGTAATTGTGATGTAGAAAAGAAAATTATTTTTAGAGACTTTCACTCTAATAGAAGCGACGCATCGGCGGATGTTATAAGATCTGTAGAATCCAGGTTAGAATTAGGTTTAAAAGATAAAATTAATGAATTTAATAATATACCTAGAAAAATCGGCTATGTGACTATAGATAACTTTAATTATTTAAGATATTCAGGTGAATTACAAATTTGTAAAAAAAACCTTCCAAGAGATACAAGAGTTAACGTGGTAGGTAAAATTAAAGATGAAGAATTATTCTTGATAAACTTTATAGAGGATGAAAGTAAATTTAAGTTTAAAGATGTAGAGCAATAGTAAAAATGATTGGTATAATTATAATTAGGGACAGTTCACAAATAAAAATTTATGTGAACTGTCCCTAGTTAATTTCTAAATTTAAAATAAGTAACAGTTAAGAAAATCTTAAATCTGTTTTGATAAAATATGAATCTTATAGGTTAAATGTCCAATTATTTTTTCATAAGTGTATAATCTTTAGTATCAGAAGCTTTATAATTTTTGAATTTAAGGGGGGATGGTATTGGCACAGAAACAATTTAAAAACTCAGGAAATAAATTTAATAAAAATGCAGTACTTTATTTAGGCGGAATATCTTTTTTCTACATATGTATGGGATCATTTAATATGATGCAAGGAATATACATAAAAGAGCTTAACTTTGATGAAAGTTTTCTAGGATTAATTCTTAGTTTAAAGACCTTTTCACTAGCCATTTTTTCAATACCTTGTGCAATGATAGTTAATAAAATAGGAAAGAAAAAAGGTATATTATTAACTATGATAATTGTTCCAATAACTATAATATTACAAGGCATGTCCCAAACCAAAGGTATGATTCTTGGACTATCAATATTGCAGGGGGGGGCAAATAGTTTTATATTGGTTTCGGAAGGTCCTTTTTTTATGGAAAATAGCAATGGAAGAAATAGAATAAAATTATTTAGTTATTCTTTTGCAGATAATGTATTTTCAACTATGTTTGGTTACTTTGTTTTTGGACAAATATCTGGGGGGTTTATAAGGTTATTTGGAAGCATTGAAGCGCTGAGATATGCTATTGTAATTTCAGGAGCACTTGGACTTATGTCAATAATTTTAATAGCATTTATAAAAGATAGTGAAACCTGTTCTGTTGAAGATAAAACTATGTTTTTAAAGGATTTGGTTAAAATATCTAAAAAGAAATATCCTATGAAATTTTTACTTTATAACTTACTTATAGGATTTGGAGCAGGACTTGTTGTCCCATATTTTAACGTTTATCTAAAATATAAGGTAAATGCTACCACAGAACAGATAGGGATTATAATGGCCCTAGCACAGGCGGCAATGGGCTTAGGTGGGCTAGCTACGCCTTATATGGCGGCTAGGTACGGTAGAATAAAAACTATTATTATGTGCCAAGTAGCGTCTATACCTTTTTTGATGCTTATAGCGTTACCACCCAATATAATAGTGGTATCTATAGCTTTATTTATAAGGAATGGATTAATGAACATGGCAGGTCCTGTAGTAGGAAATCTATCAATGGAGCTAATTGAAGAGAATGAAAGGTCAATATTTGCAAGTGTTAATAATATATCAAACAACCTGAGCAGAGCTCTAAGTGCTATAGTTGGAGGTTTCATAATGAATAATTTTTCTCATGGATATGAGTTACCTTATTTTTTAACAGCTATAACATATATAATGGCAACTATGTATTTTTATAAATCATTTAGAGGATTCGATAATAAAAAGGTATATGCAAAAAAGACAAATAAAGCAGCTATTGTATAAGCTTATATAATATATATACGTACGTATAATATACGTATATAGGGACAGTTCACAATATTTAAAGATAATTAATAATAAAACTTATATTATTGAGTATAATAAAAGATATTGAATAACATATTTATATTAAAGTTATTTTTATTTTTAAATTAGGAGGTTGATGTTTTGGAAAAGCTAAGTAGAGAATTTTATAGAAGAGATGCATTGATAGTTGCGAAGGAACTTTTAGGTAATTTAATAGTAAAAAAAGTGGGTAACGATATTTTAGTTGCCAAAATTGTAGAAGTTGAAGCTTACAGAGGCACTATAGACAAGGCTGCACACTCTTACAGTGGAAAGGCAACAAATAGAACTAAAATAATGTATGGAGATGGGGGCTTTGCATATGTGTATTTAATTTATGGCATGTACTACTGTATGAATATAGTTGCAAGCACTATAGATAATCCAGAAGCTATTTTAATTAGAGCGGTAGAACCTATAGATGGAATTGATATTATGAGTAAGTTAAGATATGGTAAAGATTTTAATGACATTACTAAAAAACAAAAAATAAATTTAACTAATGGTCCAGGAAAGCTTTGCATTGCTCTTAACATAACGAAGGAAGATAATGGCGTTGATATGTACGGAGAAGACTTTTATATTTTAGATAATGAAAAGAAAGACTTTACAATAGAAACATCTAAGAGAATAAATATCGATTACTCAGAAGAAGCAAAAGATTTTGATTGGAGATTTTTTATAAAGGATAATATTTATGTATCAAAAGGCTAGAAGTATATAATAAAAATTTAAGGGGACAGTTCACAAGTTTTCTGAAATTCCTTTTGTATATTTATCTACAATTTGGTTAATAATCTAACTACAATTTAAAGATATATATGTATTTAGGAGTGATTAATTTGCCAAGGTCTGCTAGAGTAAAAAGCCATGACGGTATATATCATGTAATGCTAAGAAGTATAAGTGATATAAATCTTTTTAAAGACGATAATGATAAAGATAAATTTATGATGTATATAAAAAGATATAAGGTTCAGTTTGGATTTAAGGTGTATGCGTATTGTCTTATGTCAAATCATGTTCACATTATAATAGATTGTAATGGTGGGGATATATCTAAAATAATGCATGGTATTAATCAAAGTTATGCTCAATATTATAATAAAAAGTACAATCGTTATGGTCACCTTTTTCAAGATAGGTTCAAAAGCAAGATAGTGGATAATGAGAGATACCTTGTAGTATTAAGTCTATATATACATAATAATCCTAAGGATATTGCTGAATATAAGCATAATATAGAGAACTATTTTTATTCTAGCCTTGGAATTTATCTTGGAATAAGAAAAGATACTAAAAATATATTAGATAAAAAGGTTATGATAAATATAGTTTCTGGGAATTATAAGAGATTTAAAATAAAATATAAATTGATGTTAAAAATGAATGTAAGTGAAACTGAATTTGAAGATTATGATTTCACACTTCAAGAAGGATGCTATGAATATAGAAGTGAGAGGAGTTTAATTTGTAGAGATAAGTCACATTTAGTTATATTAAGCATATTGTTGAAAAGATTTAATTTAAAAAGAGATGCTTTATTTTTAAAAAATAACAGAGAAATATGTGAATTTAAAAGTATTTTTATATTATTATGTAGAAATCTATGTAATATGTCATATAAGGAATTAGGAAAGATTTTAATTAACAATTCTCAAGCAAATTTATCAAGATTATGTTCTAATGGAATTGAATTGGTAATGGAAGATATAAGATATAAGAATATAATTGAAAATGTTTATGAACAAGTATTCTAAGGTTAAATATAAAGAGTAAAAAAAGTAAAATGCATAATTAAAGTAAGTTTGTCTGAAAAGTATAAAATAAACTATACTTTTCAAATAAAACTTTCATTTGTTTATGTATTACTAATTAATAAACAAATACTTTGTGATGCCATTCCTTCACCTGATCCAGTGAAACCTAAACCTTCTTCTGTAGTAGCTTTTATATTAATTTGATTAATGTCTATTCCTAATATGCTAGAAATGTTATTTCTCATTTCATCAATATAAGGCGATAATTTAGGCGCCTCAGCAATTATAGTAGCATCTATATTGCCAATAGAAAAACCTTTTTTTAAAATCAAATCATAAACCTTCTTTAGAAGAGACAAACTTGATATGTCCTTGTATATTAAATTATTGTCTGGAAAATGGGTTCCTATATCCCCTAAGCTTGCTGCACCCAAAATTGAGTCCATTATAGCATGGACAAGCACATCTGCATCTGAGTGCCCAAGCAATCCATACTTATTAGGTATAGTTACTCCACCTAATATTAAAGATCTATCTTCAACTAACTTGTGAACATCATATCCTAACCCAATTCGCATAAAAACCCTCCCAACTAAAATTATGAACTGTCCCTATAATTATTTATATTTAGTTTTACATAAATTAATAAGAAAATCAAGACTTAATATGAGAGGATAAAGAATTTATTAATTATAAAGATAATATTTTTTATTTTTACAATTAAAATTATTGGTAGTTATTTGTTAATAGATGATATAATGATTAAGAGAATTAATAGGCGTTAGGTGTGAAATGATGATTAGTTTATATTTTCTGTTATTTAAATAAGGACAAACTAAAGGTATTGTACTTATGAACCGTCCCCTTAATCTTACCTTAACCTTAATATAACTTTTTAGTCTTTTAATTTATCTTATTTAAGAGGAGTGATTTTGTGGTAGAAGTAATTGGCTTAAGTAAACAATTTAAATCAGTAAAAGCAGTAGATGATATTAGCTTTAAAGTAAGTCAAGGTGAAATTGTTGGTTTGCTTGGAGAAAATGGAGCTGGAAAGACAACTACATTAAGAATGCTTGCAACAATGTTAAAACCTACATCGGGAACAGTTAGGATAAACAATTATGATGTAGTGAATGATGCTCATATGGTAAGAGGTGAGATAGGGATATTATTCGGTGGAGAAGTTGGACTATACGACAGGCTTACAGCAAGAGAAAATATCAAATATTTTGCCCAATTAAATGGTGTTTCAAATCAGAAAGCTGAAGAACAAATAAATAAATTAGTTAAGGCGTTTAACATGCAAGAATATATAGATAGAAGAGTAGGTAAGTTTTCAAGGGGAATGAAACAAAAAGTTGCTATTGCAAGGTCTATTGTTCATGATCCTAAAATTATGCTGTTTGATGAACCAACAGCAGGATTAGATATAAGTGCGTCAAAAATAATACATGATTTTATACTCCATTGCAAAGAAGAAAACAAAGCAATTGTATTTTCCAGCCATATGATGAATGAAGTTGAAAAGCTCTGCGATAGAGTAGTTATAATAAACAAAGGGAAAATCGTTGAAGATGGTAAAATTGATAAACTAAAAGAAAAATATAATGATCAAGATATGGAGAGCATTTTCACTAAATTAATAGGAGGAGATTCTAAAAATGAATAGAAGTATAACCTTGTTAGTATTTAAAAAAGAGTTAATGGATATATTTAGGGACAAGAAGACTCTTATATCAAGTATCGTAATACCTCTTATTATATTCCCCTTATTATTTATGGTTATGGGTAAAAGCATAAGCAAAACATCAAAATCAGTAGAGGATAATCTTAAGATTTCTATTTCAGATAAATCAAATAGTGATATGGGACAGTTCATAAAAGATCAGAAGGGAATAAATCTCATAGAAACTGATAGCATCGAAGAAGATATGAAAAGTGGAAAGATACTTATGGCATTAGAAATACCAGAAGGCTTTGAAAATTCAATTTCAAAGGAAGAAATGGTTAATGTTATAGTAACCTATGATAATTCTAGTCAACAATCTCAAATGGCATTATCTAAAGTTGAAGGTTATATAGATGTTTATTCTAAAGAAGTTGTGGCAAAAAGGCTCCAATTAAGAGGTATAAAACAAGAGCTTTTAACTCCTGTAAATTTGGAAGTTAAAACTTTTGAAAAAGAGTCTGAGGGCTTTAGTAAATTTATGCTATCGTTATTATTACCTTTATTACTTGTTATGTATAGCGTATCAGGACCAATTGCTCCAGCTACGGATTTAGGAGCTGGGGAAAAGGAAAGAGGAACATTAGAGCCTTTATTAACTACAAAGGCAAGCAGGATGTCATTACTGTGGGGGAAGTTCTTAGCAATTACAGTTATGGGATTGGTAACAACTATAGCATCATTAGCAGGTGTTATGATTGCAATGAAACAAAGTGGTGGCCTTATGTCTAATGGAAATGCTTCAGCGGCAAGCTTTAGTATAGAACCAAAAGCTATGATATTAATAGGTATGGTTGCTATATTAACAACTATGGTTTTTGGTGCATTAGAACTTTCTATAAGTATATATGCAAGATCATTTAAGGAGGCTCAGACTTATTTAACACCACTCACCATAATAACTATAATACCAGTATACGCAACATATATGTTAGATCCTAAGAGTATAGAAAATTTTTATTTCCATATACCATTAGCTAATTCAGTTTGTCTTTTAAAAGAACTGATAATGGGTATTTATAATTATAATCATATACTTACAACATTGGGATGGACCATAGCTTATATAGTTATTTCTATACTATTTGCAAGGTTCATGTTCAGTCGCGAAGAAGTTGTTTTTAGAGCATAATTTAGAATATAATTTCATAAAAAATAAAAAAACATTAGAAAGCCATGGGAAATAAAAAAGCAATTTATCTCTTATGGCTTTTTAATATATAAAAATTATAGATATAGTTTTGTGAAAAATTATAAATTATAAGGTTTTCCTAAATTCATGAATTTGACAAGGTGGACAGCTCTTATTAGAATTTAAATGAAACAAGTTTTTAATGTTAAAAAACATTAATTTAAAGATGCTCTTTTTGTACTTTTTGTTAGAATCTAATACTTTTTTTGAATGGAAATCTACGGATATAAGATTATTTTTCATAATGTAGTCACCCCACTATTTCATAGAATTCCTTTATTTAAGTATACTATAAAAACTAACAAATGTTAAGAATATTTGGACAAATAAGGTGTTAATCTTGATAAAATAAAAGCATAAAAACCAGTAAATTTAAGACTTTGATTAATGGTATTACTTTATACAAGAATAAGATAATAATTTGGGGACAGTTCACAAGAATATTAAAACTATAAACTGTAGACTAAATAAGATAATGATTTATAATAAGATTAAGGATTAAAAAAAGGAGGATATATATGAATAAGAAAAAATTAACAGGGACACTACTCATAGTAATTGGCATTTTAATTATATCCAGTGCTATTTTTATGAGAATTTCTTCAAATAAAAAACAAAAAGATATGATAGCTAGGTTTGAAGAAACTCTAAGAGATATGGGAGAGTATGATGAAAATAATGAAGGCAAAGAAAGTTCACCTAGTGGCGAGCATAATAAAGAAAGTGATAATGCAATAGCCATGATGATTATACCTAAAATCAATGTTACAGCAGCTGTTGCTGAAGGTAGTGACATGGAAACCTTAAAATCTGCGGTAGGACATTTCGAAGGTACAGCTTTACCAGGGCAAAAAGGTAACTTTGCAGTAGCAGGCCATAGAAACTACACATACAGTGAGTATTTTAAAAGAGCAGATGAATTAGAAAATGGAGACGAAATAATAGTTAGAAATAAAGATGGAGAGTTCAAGTATAATGTTACAGGAAAAAAGATAGTAGAACCGGAAGATGTAGGAGTATTAGATGAAACTGAAGACGCTACATTAACCATAGTAACATGTACACCAGGTGCAACGAAACGATTAATAATAAACGGGAAATTAGAATAAGCATACAAAGATATAAAGATAATTGTGAACTGTCCCTAAGGCTAAACATTTACTAAGTTAATTTTTATGTAATGGAAGGGGAGTAAATATGTATAAGGTTATCCTATCTATTTTAATGATTATATTGATCGTATGCTTAGTGATTTATTTTATAGTTAAATATTATTTTCAGCAAGTAGTGGTAAGAGAGGTTATTCCTGAAGATATAATATTTAACGAACAAATAAAAAGAGGGCTTATAAATAATGAATTTTATAAATCATTAAACAAGGAAGAATTTTTTATAGAATCAAAGGATGGGTTAAAATTAAGGGGTATTTATATAAGATCTAGTAATGAATCTAACAAAACTATGATTTTTGTACATGGGATAACTGTTGGGTTAGTATGCTCAATAAAATATATATCAATGTTTTTAGAAAAAGGGTGGAATGTACTTATATATGATCAAAGAAGACATTCTAAAAGTGAGGGGAAATACTCTACTTATGGATATTATGAAAAAGAGGATCTTGATTTATTTGTTAATTGGATAATAAATAAAAAAGGTGAAGATGAGATAATTGGATTGCATGGTGAGTCTATGGGTGCTGCTACGGTACTTCAATATGCTAAGATTAATAAATATGCTAAATTTTTTATTTCAGATTGTTCCTTTTCTAGTTTGAATGAATTGTTGGAAAGAAAGATAAAGGAAAAGAGTCCTTTATTGAAGCCAATATTAAAACTCATGAGCAAAAGATCAGTAAGAAAAGCAAAATTTAGTTTTGATTATGTAAACCCAATTGAGGTTGTTAAAAAGGCTTCCATACCAATTATGTTTATACATGGAGATAAGGACAGATTTGTACCATGGGATATGAGTGTTAATATGTATAATTCAAAAGAAGTAGGAATAAAGAAACTGTATATAGCAAAAGGTGCAAGACATGCAGAGTCTATTGAAGTGGATAAACTTAAGTATGAAGAGGAAGTTATGAAGTTTGTGGATGAAGTTTTAAATAATATAGATAATTAATAAAAATTCATATTTATATATATAAATTAGGGACAGTTCATAATTAATAAGCTTTAGCTAGGTTAATTGGGGACAGTTCACAATTAAAAAAATGAAAAAGTGGTTGGAGTGATTATATGAAAAAACGAAGCAAAATTATAATTGGATTAGCTTTGATATTTGTTGTTAGTGTACTTTCTGTATCACTAATATTAAAAGTTAGAAATAACGATAATATATCAGAAAATAATAAAGTTAATGCTACAAAGGACAGTAAAGAGGAAGATCAAGAGAACTCAGAAGAGGAAAAGAAAGAAGAAGAATTAGAAGAGAGGTTTGAAGGTATGGAGCTTAAGGATAATTTGGTAGGGGTTCCTATACTTTATTATCATTCTGTTGAAAAGTCTGAGGATAACGAGCTTCGGATAGCGCCTGAAAAGTTTAGAGGCCAGTTGAAGTATTTGAAAGACAATAACTATGTATCCCTTACATTACAGGAGCTACAGAGTTATATAACTCAGAACATGCCAATTCCTAAAAATTCAGTTGTAATTACATTTGATGATGGGTATAAGGATAACTATGACAATGCTTACCCTATATTAAAAGAGTTTGGATATACAGCTACAATCTTTGTAATATCAGGGTTAATAGATAAGGATCCAAATTATTTAAATAGTGATCATATAAAAGAGATGTCGAAAAATGGTATAGAAATAGGAAGCCATAGTATAAATCACGAAAACTTATTAGAAATATCAAAGGAAGATAAAATAGAAACCATAACAAAATCAAAACAAGACTTGGAAAAGTTAATAGAAAAACCAGTTATAAGTATTGCATACCCTTTTGGGAAGTTTAATGATGATATTGTTAATATAACAAAAGGCTCAGGTTACACATTAGGATTTACCATAGATAAAGGCTGGGGAAATGGAAAAGAAGATCCACTTAAATTAAGTAGGGTGTACATAAGTGCATTTATTACAGATGAAAGCTTTAAAGAAAGAATATCAAAAGCCCAATACAAATAAGATATATTTTTTTAGCATAATGCTAATTATATTTATTTATAAATAAAATCACAAAAAACCTTAGATGTCATAAGACTTTTATCTAAGGCTTTTTTAAAAGTAGAAAAGTTTAATAATATTTATTTGGAGAATATATAAGAAGGTTTATTAGTATTAAACAACGCAATATCTGTGCTGGTTTCTGAGTTCACTTTAGGATATAAGTTTATTTATTGTTATTAACTCACTAGGCGTAAGATATCTCCACTTTCCTAGAGGAAGGTTATGCAAAGTCACATTCATAATTCTTATACGCTGCAATTTAACTACATTATATCCAAGAGCACTGCACATCCTTCTAATTTGTCTGTTTAACCCTTGAGTTAAAATTATGCGAAATACATAAGTGCCTTCTCTAGTAACTTTGCATTTTTTGGTGATGGTATCAAGGATATTAACCCCACTAGACATGTTTTCTATAAAGTTTCTAGAAATTGGCTTATCAACTGTTACAATATATTCTTTTTCATGATTATTTTCAGCTCTTAGTATCTTATTTACAATATCACCATCGTTAGTTAAAAAGATCAATCCTTCAGAATCTTTATCAAGGCGACCTATGTGAAATATTCGTTTAGGATGTCCCACAAAGTCCACTATATTACCTTTTACCCAGGGCTCTGTTGTACAAGTTATACCTACAGGTTTATTTAAAGCTATATAAATGGGCTTTTCTTTTTCATTGATTAACTTTTTATCCACATAAACCTCTTGGTAAGTAGAAACCTTAGTACCTATAACAGCCTTAACACCATCAACAGTTACCCTCCCACTTTCTATAAGCCTATCAGCCTCCCTCCTAGAACAGTACCCACTATCGCTAATAAATTTGTTTATCCGTATACTATCCTTTGTATCATGAACTATGTAAGAGGGGGTTAAAGAATCTTTTTTAATGTCTTCATTTTTAGAAGGCTTAGAATGAATCTTTTTATTGTTATTAGGTGAATTCTTTTTTTTATTAGCAGTATGTTTAGTTAAATTAGTATTAGTGCTAGTCTTCAATTCATCACGTCCTTATTTATTTCACTTATATAGCATATATTAAAGTTTTTTAGAAAGCTATAATGTATATTTATCTTTAAATAAACATAAAATAATAAACATAAACTAATAATTATAAAGTAATAACGATAAAACTATAATTATAGACATATAATTAAGATAACAAATAATTATTATGAATTAAAAAAGACTATTGAAATGTATAAAATATAGTTGTATAATAGTAATATACCTAACAAGGGTATTTGATGATAAAAAAGGAGGAATTATAATGAAAAATGTTGTTATTTATACTTCTGACACATGCACATTTTGTTCAGCAGCAAAGGAATATTTTAAAGAAAATAATGTAAGCTACGAGGAAAAGAATGTTAAAGAACCATCTAACAGAAAAGAATTGATGGCTATGGGAATAATGAGTGTTCCTGTAATAAAAATTGATGGTGAGACAGTTATAGGATTCAACCAAAGTGAAGTTGAAGCGTTATTAAATAAATAATTATTAAATAAAAATATTTTTATTTTGAGGATAGTAGCCATTAAAGGGTTACTATCCTCAAATTTTAATATAATAAGCTTTATTTTATTTATGTGAAAGACTATATATAAATCAAAAAGGAATATTAATATACAGAAAATTAATAGTGAATTATCTAAGGATTATGGTAGTATACAGAAAATTAATAGTATGATATCTAAAGCTAAGACTAACCTAAAGAAAACTTATTTTAACCTACTTAGGATTTATATTATGATTTTCGCCACTATTGTTTATTCTTGCATCTATCCCATTTTCTTTTACAAAAGTTTCACAAGAGGATAGGTCCTTTTCATTTAGTTTACTACCATTTATATAAATATATATTGTAGATCTTTCCTCAATGAAGTTCAATTCTTTTCCCTTGTTTAAAATTAGTCCTAGTGATTGATCAATGGACTTTCCATTTAAATTTAAGTTTGAAGATATTTCCTTTCCGTTGCTATCTTTAGGGATTACTTTAGTTACTTTATGCATCGTATTAACATTTATTTTTAAGGATGCATTGGCTTCTAAAATTATAGTGGTAGATATTTGATTTTGCAAAAGTAGATATATTAAACTTAAAACGATTATCACAAAAACACTTATTGATAAAGGATATTTATATAGTCTCCAAGAATTTGTTTTAGCACCTGATACAATTAATCCTATTCGAGAAGAAGGTTCTTCAAGTAATTTTATTCTTATAAATTCGCCATAACAATTTAATATTATACCCTTATTTTTATTTGATGTTAATAAAATTCCTGTACACAAGTTATTAGTTTGAGATTTATCATACAGGGTTAAGGCAGTGCTTGTAGCATTATCTTTACTAGAATCTGAATTTAACTTTGATTCGTCAGAAATGTTTTCTGTTGAATCTACATTTGTTGCTTGTATATTAAGGTAATTTTTTATATTATTGTATTGAGGGTTAGAAATTATTAAATAATAAGCTATTAAATAATTTTCCCACTTTTTTATAAATCGTGGAGATTCATCAGTAAATTCTGATAAACTTTTAATAGGAAGAGATCTGTTTCTTTTAATTAAACTTGTTAAAGTTTTCTCTTCTAATAAAGAAAAGCTTATATTTAAAAGTAAATTTTTTGTATCAAAAGATGGAGTGCTTTTACAAAGGTCTTTTAAAATTACTCCATATAGAGATAATTCTTTGATAAATAAAGAGATGTCCTCTTTAATATTATAAGCAAAATTATCTTCTAACACAATTATTTTTTGAGTATAAACGAATTTATATTTGTTTTTAACTAGCATAAATTTACAATCCATAAATAAACACCTCTAGAAGTAATATTAATATATAATAGGGGAATTTGCAAAGATTTAAAGGAGTAATTATTATGATTAAAGTAAATAAGTTAATAGAAATCCAAAAAAAATATTTTTTAAGCGGCAATACTCTTCCTATAGAAGGAAGAATTGATTTGCTAAAAAAACTTAGGTATTCAATAACTTCTAATGAAAATGAGATATTAGATGGATTATGGAAGGACCTTAGAAAATCAAAGTTTGAATCTTATGCTACAGAAATAGGACTTGTACTAGAAGAAATAAATTTAGCCATAAAAAATGTAGAAAAATGGTCCAGGGCAAAAAAGAAACCAACACCTTTAGTTCATTTCCCAGCAAAGAGTTATATATATCCAAATCCACAGGGCGTAGTTCTTATAATGTCACCTTGGAATTATCCTTTCCAACTTACAATGTCACCTTTAGTAGGAGCTATAGCAGCAGGAAATAGCATTATTATAAAGCCATCTAAATATTCACCTAATACAAATATAGTATTAAAAAAGATAATTAAAGAATGTTTTTCTATAGAACAGGTAGACATAGTTTATGAAGATGGTGGAAGAGAATCTATTAAGGAAATATTAGAACAAAAATTTGACTACATATTCTTCACAGGAAGTGTAGGCACTGGCAAGATAGTTATGGAAGCTGCTGCAAAGAACCTTACTCCTCTTACTTTAGAGCTTGGCGGGAAAAGTCCATGCATAGTTGATAAAGATGCAGATATAGAGCTTTCAGCTAAGAGAATAGTTTGGGGCAAATTTTTAAATGCTGGACAAACTTGTGTGGCACCTGATTATTTACTTGTAAATAGCTTAGTAAAATCAAAACTTATAGATGCTATTAAAAAATATATAAAAGAATTTTATGGTGAAGACCCTAAAGAAAGTCCTGATTATCCTAGAATCATCAATGTGAAGCAGTTTGATAGATTAAAATCTTATTTAGGAAAAGGAAATGTGATTTTAGGCGGTAATAATATAAGAGAAGAGTTATATTTTGAGCCTACAATAATAGATAACCTTACCTTGGAAGATGAGATAATGAATGATGAAATATTCGGACCTATATTTCCTATTATAGAATTCGAAAACTTAAATGAAGCAATTAATTTAATCAATAGTAGACCAAAGCCTCTTGCTCTTTATTATTTTTCAAAGAGTAAGGCGTCACAGGAAATTATACTGAAAAATACTACATCAGGAGGAGCGTGTATAAATGATACTGTAATACAAGTGGCATCTCATTATATACCATTTGGTGGAGTAGGCGAAAGTGGTATGGGTGGATATCATGGAGAATCAAGCTTTGAAACCTTTTCTCACTACAAATCAGTTATAAAAAGAGGTAAATTAGATATTAATTTTAGGTATGCACCCTACAAAGACAAATTTAACTTATTAAAGAAAATAATGAAATAACAAAATAATATATAGCATAAAAACATTAATTATATTTATAAAATTAAAATATAAATGCATTAAAACATATAAAGCATCATAAAAATAGAAGAAAAGTATAATAATGAACAAAATTATATAAATAAGATTAAAGTAAAATAAAAGAGTGAAAAGAAAGAATGGTGTAAGATTAAAATCAATGTAAGTATTGGAGGGCTATAGTGGAGGATGGAATCCTTAGGGCAGTCAAGTGGGAAGGTAACAGCAAAGATATGTATAAATTAGTGCTAAGTCAGACACCCCTATTATTTAAAAAACAAATAATAATCTTGGTTAGCAATTGGATTAATCATAATAATATAAAGGTTATTACAGAAGAAGTTGTATTTGAAATTGTAGAAGACATAGCACCTTTAAAAATAAAAATGAAATTGTTACCGGTATTAAAAAGCATGAGAAGCATATGAATCATATAAATAATATTATAATTTAGGATTTAAGAATCTAAAGCTTAACTAATTAAAAGTTAACTTTAGATTACTTTTATCCGATGGCTACCATCCGTAACACCCCTATCCTCTTCAAGGTGGGGGATGACTGCTGCTACGTCCCTTTATAAGTTCTTCTAAGACTCAGATAGAGATGTATTCCTTATAAGCAAACACCACCTGAGTCTAAGAATCACTTGATAATTAAAAATGTTGTATAGTATGATTAGTCAAACTATACAATATATGGAATTATATGCAGGATAAAGATACAGGATTACACATAAGATAAAAAATATGAAACTATACATAGAATAAAAAATAGGCAGATATACATAGTGTAAAAATATATGTATATAAAATATACTATAAGTAAATTTATATATTTAAATAAGTTTTTCTTTTATATTAACAATTAAATCATCAAGAGTTTCACCTATAATAAATTCATGATCAACCATTACGAAGGGGACAGTTCTACAAAGGTCGCATCTTAGTAGGCATTCTTTTGAAGTGAAGTCTATATTTTCTTTTTCTAAAGCAGAAGCCATATCTTCAAAATATCTGCTGAAGGTACAAACTTTTATCATGATACCAAATCCTTTCTAATCTTAAGTTTAGATAATGTTTATGATTACATTATAAATATTTATATAGGCATTTATCAAGTGAAAAAATTAAAATATTGATATTTTGATTAATACAAAAGTTCAATATATAACCTTTATAGCTAATATATTGGTAAAAGGAGTGATTATATTGAAAACTAACAAAGATGAAATATTTAAGTTTATAGAAGATTCTGTGGATGCTGATAAAAAAGGGCTATCGGCTGGCGAAATAGGAAAAAAGCTTAATTTACAAAGAAGCAATGTAAGTTCAATACTTAATGAATTACATAGGGACGGTCTATTACTAAAGATAAAAGGAAAGCCTGTTATATATACTTTGGATTCTACTATTAAATCTCAAGGCACTTTAATTAAAGAAAATGCTAATTTTAATATGCTTATAGGAAATGATAAGAGTTTAGAAAAATGTATTCAACAAGCAAAGGCTGCAATGCTATATCCACCAAAGGGTCTTCATACCTTAATATTAGGACCAAGTGGTGTTGGAAAAACTATGTTTGCAGAACTTATGTATAAATTTGGTGTGGAAAATAATCTTTTGAAACCAAATTCACCATTTGTATCTTTTAATTGTTCTGATTATGCAAATAACCCTCAACTTTTATTAGCTCATCTTTTCGGGTGTAAGAAGGGTGCATTTACAGGAGCTGATAAAGATAGAGAAGGAATAGTAGGAAAAGCCAATGGAGGAGTCCTATTTTTAGATGAGGTTCATAGATTGCCACCAGAGGGACAGGAGATGCTGTTTTATCTTATAGATAAAGGACTTTATTCATCTTTAGGAGATGATAATAAAAAAAAGTGCGAAGTTCTTATAATGTGTGCTACCACGGAGGATATAGACGAGGTTCTTCTTACTACATTCACAAGGCGGATACCTATGAATATAAAAATACCTGCTTTAAAAGATAGGAGTCTTGACGAAAGGTTTGAGCTTATATGTGAATTTTTTACTGTAGAGGCAGCGAGAATAGGAAAAGATATATCAGTATCGCTTAATACGGTGAGACAACTTATGCTTCATAATTGTCAGGGGAATATAGGACAACTTAAAAGTGACATTCAATTAGGCTGTGCAAATGCTTTTTTAAATTCAGTATCTAAAAAGTTAAAAAATATAGAAGTTCATTGCACTGATTTTGCTAGTTACGTAAATCAAGGTCTTCTTATATATAAAAATCATGCTAACGAAATAGATAAAATAATAAAAAGCGAAAAAACCCTATATTTTACGCCAAAAGGACCTAAAAGCTTGATGAAAGAAGGCGACTATTCTCTTCCAGATAACTTTTATGAAGGAATAGAAAAAAAGATGGAGGAGCTCCATAAGCGAGGCATAAAGGAAACAGAAATAAAACTTTTAATGGAATTTGATATTGAAAATTATTTTAAAACTTTTATAAAAACTTTTAGCAAAAGTGTTAAAAAGGATGAATTGTCGAAAATAGTAGACGAGGGTGTAATAGTTATAGTTGAGTCATTTTTAGATATAGCAAGTCATAGTTTACGGAAAGTATTTCAAAGTAAGGTGTTCTACGGATTATGTCTTCATATAAATTCTAGTATAAATAGAATAAAAAGTGGTAAAAGTATAGTGAATCATAATTTAGAAAATATAAAAAGAAATTATAACAATGAATATGAAGTATCTAAAGAGCTAGCAGTTTTAATAGAAAATGCTTATCGTATAAAGGTTCCAGAAGATGAAATAGGATTTATAGCAATGTTTTTAACAGTAAATGAAATAGAATCTGAAACATTAAAACAAAGTCCAATTGTTGTTATAGCAATGCACGGTAGAACTACGGCATCATCTATGGCTGAAGTTGTAAACAAACTTGTAGGAGCAGATAACACCTATGCTTATGATATGGCATTAGATAAGAGTCCTAAAGTAGCTTATTATGAATTGAAAAATTTGATAATAAAAACAAATGAAGGAGGGGGAGTAATTCTTCTTGTAGATATGGGATCATTAAGTATGTTTGGTGAGCTTATATCTAAAGATACTGGTATTGAAATAAAGGTGCTTGATATGGTTTCTACAGCAATTGCTATAGAGTGCTCAAGAAAAGCTGTCATAGAATCGGATGTACAAGCTATTTACTATAATATAAGAAAAAGTCTCGATAACTGTGAATCATATAATATAAAAGTAGCCGATAAATTTATTCCGAAAAATGATAATATTATTATAACATTATGTACTACAGGAGAAGGAAGTGCCATAAAGCTAAAAGATTTTATTGAGAGTAAGATAAATACACAAGAATATAATGTGGAAATATTCCCAATGGCCTTGAACAATAAACAACATACTTATAATACGCTGAACAATATAGCTAAAGAAAAGAATATATTAGCAATAGTCGGAACTATAAACCCTAATATATATGGGATACCTTATATATCAACATATGATATATTCATGGATAGTAATTGTAACAGTCTTATAAAAATATTAGAAGGAAAAAAAGAAGTTAGTACCAATAATAGTTTTATTGAAGTGCTGAGTAAAGATATTAAAAATATGGATTTATATAAGTTTGAAATATTATACAATGATTTTTTAAAACAGGTAACAGAGAAGACTGGTAAAAAGATTAATTATGATGTTTCAACAGGTCTTATGGTTCATATGATTTGTTCTACAAGCAATATAATAGAAGGTAAGATGACCTCTTCTTGTTATTCTAAAGATGTAATTAAGGAACAGTACAAAAATGAATATAAGATAGTGAAAAATGCTCTTAAAAAAATAGAAGAAAATTATAATATTATATTTAATGAAGACGAAATTTGTTTTATTATAAGAAATATAATGAGTATATAAAGATATTTAAGATAAGTATATAAAACTAAGCCATGTGTATAAGAATTTAGATAATAGATATAACTTGTACAACTTGTATAAGTTGTCTAAAGGATAAATTCTAAAAGTAAGGGACAGGGCTTATTTTTTTGCGCATTATTAAATGGATGTAGTGGTTAGAACAGCTTTATTTTAAAAAATAAACTTCATATAAAAGTCTTATTTAAACATTGAAATAACGCACAAGATAAAAATTAGGATGAAAATAAGAAATAAGAAGTGTATAAAATATATATACACGTTTTATAAATGAACTATTGAGACCCTTATAAATCAAGGATTACATAGGATATCAATAAATTGGCACGGTTTTTGCTTAGTTATTAAAGTAATAGTTAATAAATATTGAAATGGAGGAATAAATATGACAAAGAAAATAGATGAGGTTATGAATGAAGATGAAAATGTAGATGTAGATGAAAAAATTATATTTAGTCTTATAAGTTTTTCAGGAGATGCTAAAAGTTGTTTATTTGAAGCTTTTAATAATATAAAAGAAGGTAACTATGATTTAGCTAATAATATTATGGAAGAGGCAGAAAAGTCATTAATGAAGGCTCATGAGATACAAACAAAACTTATCCAAAAGGAGGCTGAAGGAGATCATATAAAGGTAAATATACTCATGGCTCATGCTCAAGATCATCTCATGAATACATTACTAGCAAGAGATCTTGTTAAAAACATGATAGAGATGCAAAAGGAAATTAATAATCTTAAAGAGAAAATTAAATAAGATAGTGAGGTGATTTAATGATAAAGGTAGTTCAATTTTTAAATCAAGTTCAAGCAGGATTGGGTGGCGATGAGAGGATGGACATAGAACCCCAATCACAAAATGGAGCTTTTGGCCCAGGAATGCTTTTAAAATCTACAATGATAAGGAATGGAGCAGATATAATTGGTACAGTAATTTGTGGAGATAATTATTTCTTAGAAAATAAAGAAAAGGCTGTGGAAGAAATATTAGAAATGATAAAGAAGTTTTCACCAGACGTAGTTTTGTGCGGCCCAGCATTAAATTATAAAAGATATGGTGAATGTTGTGGGTATTTGGTAAAAGCCGTAGAAAATAAACTTAAAATACCAGCTTTTGCAGCTATGTCAAAAGAAAGTACAGGCACACCAATGTTTAGAAAAGATATTTATATAATAGAAACACCAAATAAAGGTGGAGTAGGACTTAGTAATTCCTTGAAAAATATATCAAGTTTTGCAGGAAAGCTAGGTAAGGGAGAAGCAATAGGAACTCCAGAGAAAGAAGGATATTTTTCAAAAAAGTGATTAGAATAACAATGTTTAACTACAGTTAAAGTATAACAATTCATATATATTTATTTGATATTTTAAAGTAAAGGTAGTTTAATGTTTGTACAAAAAATAAGGAGGCGGAAAAATGAAAAGGATTGCTTTATTTTGCTCAGCAGGAATGTCAACAAGCTTATTAGTTACAAAGATGAAAAAGGCAGCTAAAGCTAAAGGAATAGAAGTATCAATTGATGCTTTTCCTGAGGCGGCTATGGAAAAAGAATTAGATGAGGTTGATGTGGTACTTATAGGACCACAAATTAAATACTTATTAAATAAACTTAAGAAATTATGTGATGAAAAAGGGGTTCCAATAGCTGTAATAAACACTATGGATTATGGCATGATGGATGGAGATAAGGTTTTAGAACAGGCTTTAAAGATTATGGAATAATAAAAATGGGGGGATTATCATGAGTAAATTTATGGATTCAATTGAAGAAAAGTTAATGCCAGTAGCAGAAAAATTAGCTAGTAATAAATATTTACTTTCTATACGTGATGGGTTTATGTTATCTATGCCGCTACTTATTATAGGAGCAATGTCTTTATTATTTGCATCATTGCCAATACCAGGATATGAAAATTTTATGACTGGAATATTTGGAGAAGGGTGGTCATCATTCTTTATAGTACCATTCCACGCAACCATGGCAATAATGACTATATTCGTAATAATTGGAATATCATATAGCTTGTCAAAACACTATGAGATAGAAGGATTAAGCACAGCTGCCATTGCACTTACTTCATTCCTTATATTAACACCATTTTTCACCAATTTTGTAGAGGAAGGGACAAAGGTGGCTGTTAAAGTAGATGGAGTTATTCCAATGGAATGGATAGGCTCCAAAGGATTATTTGTAGGAATATTTTCGGCAATATTTGCAACTGAAATAGTAAGGTTTGTTATTAATAAGGGCTGGGTAATAAAAATGCCAGAAGGTGTTCCGCCTACAGTTGCGAAGTCATTTTCAGCATTGATACCGGCTGCTATTACTTTGCTTATTTTTAATATCATAAGATTATTGTTTGGATTTACTTCATTTGAAACAATTCATAACTTTATTTATACTATATTACAAGTACCATTGACATCATTAGGGGATAGCTTAGGAGCTACTTTAATTTCTAATTTCTTTATAGGCCTATTTTGGGCATTTGGTATATCTGGTGGGGATGTTGTACAGTCTGTTATGAGTCCGATTTGGTTAGCTTTATCAGCTGAAAATCTTTCCGCATTTCAAGCAGGCTCAAATCTTCCTCATATTATTACACAACAATTTAATTCCATATATTTGTGGCTCGGTGGTGGTGGAGCAACATTAGCATTATGTCTTTTGATGTTATTTAAATGTAAATCACAACAGTGTAAGAAAATTGGTAAACTTGCAATACTTCCAGGTTTGTTTAATATAAATGAACCTATAATATTTGGATTGCCTATAGTTTTAAATCCTATTATGATTATACCATTTATATTAGTACCACTAGTATTAGCTATTGTAACTTATGTATCTATGACTACAGGCATTGTGCCAAGACCTAATGGAGTTTTAATTCCATGGACTACACCTCCTATAATAGGTGGGTTCTTAGTATCTGGTATAAGAGGTGCAATACTACAAATTGTAGAACTTGTAATATCACTATTTATTTATCTTCCATTTATAAATATTGTAGATAAAGGATATTATGAACAAGAAAAGGTTTATGAATCAAATTAAGATTTTAAATTAAATAGATAGAAATATTATATGAAACTTTTAATTTATTTAAGAATAATGGAGGGGTTTACTATGAAAAATATAGGGTTTTCGATATATCCAGCTCACACAAAATTAGAAGATAACTTAAAATATATTGATAAAGCTAATAAATATGGTTATAAAAGAATATTTACATGTCTTCTCTCAGTAGAGGGAGATAAAAAAAAGATAATGGATGAATTCAAACAAACTATAGCGCATGCTAATAAATATGGTATGAAAGTTATAGCAGATATCAATCCAGAAGTGTTAAAATATCTTGGAGTAAGCTTTGAAGATTTGGGAATTTTTAAGGAAATGGGACTCTATGGAATAAGGTTAGATAATGGATTTTCAGGTATGGAAGAATCTGTAATGAGTTTTAATAAATATGGATTGAAAATTGAGTTTAATATGAGTTCTGGAACTAAATATATAGACAATGTATTTAGTTATAATCCTAATCCAGAAAATATTTTAGGCTGTCATAACTTTTATCCACATAAATATTCTGGAATTGGATATGAACATTTTACCAAGTGCAATGCTCAATTCAAAAATTATAATATTAGAACAGCTGCCTTTGTTTCTTCAAACAAAGCAAAATATGGGCCATGGCCTGTGAGTGAAGGATTATGCACATTAGAAGAACATAGAAATCTTCCAATACAGGTTCAAGCAAAACATTTATTTTCTACGAACTCTATTGATGATGTAATAATTGCCAACGCATTTGCATCTGAAGAAGAGCTTAAAGCTTTAAGTGAAGTAAATCCTTATATTTTAACTTTTAAAGCAAATATTGAAGAAGGAATATCTGATGCTGAGAAAAATATAATTCTTGAAACTTTACATTCTAACAGAGCAGATGTATCTGAATATATGATAAGATCATCTAGGACTAGAGTAAAAAGTGCAGGAGATGGATTTAGACCATTTAATACAAAAGATATTAAAAGAGGGGATATCACAATAGACAATGTGAACTATAAGAATTATACAGGGGAATTACAAATAGCATTAAAAGATATGAAAAACTCTGGTAATACAAATGTAGTAGGAAGAATAGATGAGGATGAAATATTTTTGATAGACTATGTAAAACCGTTGCAAAAGTTTTTAATTACTGAGTAGTTAATGAAATAAAAAAAGATAGGTTTAGAGATTGTTTTCTCTAGACCTATCTTTTTTAGTTATTAAGGTTATTAATTAAATTATTTTAAGTGAATATTTAAGTAGATTATAGTAACTTTTCTATATCCTTTTGCATATCCATTGGTTCTACTGGGGATTCAAATCTTTCTACTATGTTTCCATCTCTATCTATTAAAAATTTAGTGAAATTCCACTTTATTGAATCATCTATAAGGAATTCAGGAAACTTTTCACTTATAAAACTATGAATCATTTTCCCACTTGGATTTTCTAAATCAAAACCTTTAAATGAAGTATTAGAAGTTAAATACTTAAATAAAGGATGGGCATCTTTTCCTCTTACGTCTATCTTTTCAAACATAGGGAAAGTTACACCGTAGTTTAACTCACAAAAAGTCTTAACATCTTTATTATCACCAGGTTCTTGCATAGCAAATTGGTTGCAAGGGAAACCTAATATTTCAAAGCCCTTTTCATTATACTTATCGTATAATTTTTGAAGGTCTTTATACTGAGGTGTAAAACCACATTTGCTTGCAGTATTAACTATTAATAGAGCCTTACCTTTATAATCATTTAAATTTACGTCATTTCCATCGATATCTTTTACATTAAAATCATAAATAGACATAATTAACATCTCCTCATTTATTATTATTTTTTATTAAAAGAATGTTTTGCTCAATTAAATCTTATAAATTAAATATAGCATTACAAGATTATTTTGTCAACTTTAATTATTAGTAAATAAAGTATTTTTTTAGAGAGTAATTAAATTTTATTATTATTAAACCTAAGAAAATAAAGATAAATGCTAGGCTGTCTTCACAAATAAGCACATACATACATATTATAAAACATAACAATACTTGGAGTGTGAAAAAGTGCTTTACGCATTAATATTAGCTGGAGGAAAAGGAACGAGGCTTTATCCTCTATCAAGATCAGAAAATCCTAAACAATTTTTAAGGAGTGTAGATAATAAAAGTTTTTTAAGAAATACTGTAGATAGGATTAAACCAATTATAGATAAAGAAAATATTTATATAGTAACTAATGAAAGTTATAAAGATAAGATAAAAGAAGAATTAATTGAAATTAATGAAGAAAATATATTTGTAGAACCAAGTAATAAGGAGACTGCTACTTGTATAGGTCTTTCTGCAGTTAAATTATTGAAAAAGGATAAGGATGCTGTAATGGTGGTTCTTCCATCAGATCATTATATAGAGGGAGAAAAAGAATACCAAGAAACTTTAAACCAAGCAATAGAAATAGCAGAAAGGCGAAGAGGGTTAGTTACCATAGGTGTAAATCCAATAACACCTGAAACTGGTTATGGATATATTGAGATGGGACAGAGGGTACCTGGAAGTATAGCCACATATAGAGTGGAAAGATTTACTGAAAAACCTAATATAGAAGTTGCTAAAGATTTTTTAATGAAAGGAACTTATCTTTGGAATAGTGGGATATTTGTATGGCGGGCAGATGTATTTTTAAGAGAAATGGAAAAATATCTTCCTAAGATGTATAAAAGTCTTATGCAGATATATCAAGCAGTAGATGAAAATGAAGAGAAAGATGTTATAAAAGAACAGTATGATCTAATGGATGGGATATCTGTAGATTTTGGTATTATGCAAAAAACTAGAAAGGCTTTTGTTATAAGATGTGAATTTGTTTGGGACGATATTGGAAGTTTTAAAGCTTTCAGTAGATTCCTTAAAGTTCATGAGGGAAATAATGTTTCTGAAAATGTATTTTTAGATGAGAGTGAAAATTGCTCAGTATTTAGTAAAGATAAGCTTATTATAGGCTTTGGAATAAAGGATTTAGTTATAGTAGATTCAGGTGATGTGATATTAGTAATGGATAAATGTAAAGATCAAGAGATGAAACAATTACTAAATGGAATTAAACAAAATATAGAATTTAATAAATATATATAAATAAATATAGATTAAGATAGATCTTTTATTAATTAAAGGTCTATCTATTTTTATTAAGCTTTACAATTGATAATTTGACTAAAAAACTATAAAGATTAATAAGAGGCATGTCTGTCTTTATTAAGTTAAATATAATTATAATGGTAATGGTTAGTTTAAAATAAAAAGTTTCAAAGGAATTTTTAAAAATATATGATAAAATACATATGAATAAATCATTTTATAAAACTTATAATTACCAATATATTAATAAATCATTAATATAGAATAAGCGAAGTAATTGCTAGGTTTTACAAGGTTTTACTAGAATTGGAGTGTGATACATTATGAAATTTAAAAAGATTTATATAGAAATAACTAATGCCTGCAATCTTGCTTGTGACTTTTGTCCTCAAACTAAAAGGAAGGCTGAATTCATCGATATTAATAAATTTAGTCATATATTAGATGAGGTAAAGCCTTATGGTGAGTATGTATATTTTCATGTTAAGGGGGAACCTTTATTACATAAGGATATAGATAAACTTTTAGATTTATGTGATGAAAAAGGGTTTAAGGCAAATATAACAACTAATGGAACCTTAATTAAAAAGATGCAAGATAAACTAATAGGGAAACCATCTTTAAGACAAATTAATATTTCACTTCATAGCTTTGATGGAAACCATATAGAAAACAATAAAAATATGTACATAGATGATGTAATATCCTTTATAAAAGATATTAGAAAAATAGGTAACACCTTAATTTCTCTAAGGCTTTGGAATCTAGATGAGGACAATGCTACAAATATAAAAAAGCAAAGGAACAGAGAAATACTATCTATATTAGAAAGAGAATTTAATTTACCTTATAAAATTCAAGAAGAAATAAATCTTTCAAGAGGTATTAAAATAGCAGAGGGGGTATTTTTAAATCAAGATTACGAATTTGAGTGGCCAAGTTTAAATGCAGAAGAAGATAAGACTCATAGAGGTTTTTGTTATGGGCTTAAAAATCAAGTAGGAATATTGGTAGATGGCACTGTAGTTCCTTGTTGCCTTGACGGTGAGGGGGTAATTAATCTTGGTAATATATATGACATGCACTTTTCAGAAATTATAGAAGGGAAAAGAGCGGTGTCTATTGCACAAGGATTTTCAAATAGAGAAGTAGTAGAAGAATTATGTAGAAAATGTGGATATAGAAAAAGATTTAATGAAAATAAATAAATTAAATGTCTAAAGGTTAATTAAAAATGCGCATTTTGAGTAACTTTTTATTTTTGTATAACATAACATAAGTAATAAATATTTTAACTTAAAAAAACTTGACTTCACAGAATATAAATAATATAATATAAACAACATATGAATACATGCTCATATGTACAACTGTAAGAGGAGATAGTTATATGGAAGATTTAGAGAGGATAGATAGTTGCAATACAGTTATGATTCATGAAGATGTAGTAAGAGAAGTTATTAAGTCACTACCTACAGATGAAAAACTATATGAACTTGCAGAACTATTTAAGGTTTTTGGAGATGGTACTCGTATAAAGATAATATGTGCCTTATTTAAATCTGAGATGTGTGTTTGTGACTTAGCAGCACTTCTTGCAATGAGTCAATCAGCAATATCACATCAACTTAGAGTTTTAAAAAATGCTAGGCTTGTAACTTTTAGAAGAGAAGGTAAAGTAGTCTATTATTCATTAGATGATGATCATGTTAAAGACATATTTGATAAAGGGTTAGTGCACATCACAGAAAAGTAGATAGGGGTGATTTTATGATCAAACATGAATTAATTTTAGAGGGCTTAGATTGTGCAAATTGTTCAGCTAAAATAGAAGATAAGGTATCTAAAATTGAAGATGTATTTTCTGCTAGTATGAACTTTTCAACAAAGACTTTAATAATAGAAAGTAATAAAGAAGAAGCTATGGATAAAATATTAAAAGAAAGTATAGATATAATAAACAGATTAGAACCAGATGTTATTGTAAGGCAAAAAGAAAAGAATTTAGGTCAGAATAAAAATATGATTATAATGTTAGAAGGCCTTAACTGTGCAAATTGTGCAGCAAAGATTGAGACAGAAGTTAATAAATTAGAAGAGATAAAAGAAGCTGGATTAGACTTTGTATCTAAAAGATTAATTATAAAGGTAGATAATAATTCAAATAGGAATAATATATTCTCAAAAGTTCAATCGATAGTAAATAAACTAGAACCCGAGGTAGAGGTGAAGCTACAAAGCAATAATTCAATTAATAATAAGGACCTAGATATTAATACAAAAAGTGAAAACGAACAGGAAAATAATGAAATAAAGGAATCTATTATAAAACTAATATTAGGTTTAGGATTCTTCATTATACCATTAATATTTGATTTTTCACCTAAAATAGAGCTTGGATTATTTCTTATAAGTTATGCTTTAGTTGGTGGAGAGATAGTTTTAAGAGCAGTAAAAAACATATCTAAAGGTCAAGTATTTGATGAAAATTTCCTTATGACAATAGCTACTTTAGGGGCATTTGCTATTAGACAATACCCAGAAGCTGTGGCTGTTATGATATTTTATCAAGTGGGAGAATTATTTCAAGATATAGCTGTAAATAAATCAAGAAAGTCTATATCAGATCTTATGGATATAAGACCAGACTCCGCTAATGTTAAAAGAGGAGAAGAGTTTATAACTGTTTCGCCGCAGGAAGTTTTAATAGGTGATATCATAATGATAAAACCTGGAGAAAAGCTACCTTTAGATGGAGTTATAATAGAAGGAAAAAGTATGGTTGATACATCTGCACTTACAGGGGAGTCAGTTCCAAGAACAGTTAGAACTGGAGATGAAGTCCTTGGAGGGTTTATAAATAAAAATGGACTATTATACGTAAAAGTTGAAAAAGAATTCGGGGAGTCTACACTATCAAAGATATTAGATTTAGTACAAAATGCAGGGGCTAAAAAAGCGCCTACTGAAAAGTTTATCACTAAATTTGCTAGATATTATACTCCTGTTGTAGTTATATCTGCGGTTATGTTAGCAGTGGTGCCTCCACTAATAATAGAGGGTGCTACATTTTCGGATTGGATATATAGAGCTCTTGTGTTCCTTGTAGTATCTTGTCCATGTGCTTTAGTGGTGTCAATACCTTTAGGATTCTTTGGAGGCATTGGATCAGCGTCTAAAAATGGTATATTGATTAAGGGTGGGAATTATTTAGAGGCCTTAAATAAGGTTGAAACTATAGTGTTTGATAAAACAGGAACTTTAACAAAAGGTGTATTTAAAGTTACAAATGTTTACTCTAAAGAAGGATTCACAAAAGAAAGCTTGATAGAATACGCAGCTTATGTTGAAGCATTTTCTACTCATCCTATAGCAACATCTATTGTAGAATACTTTGATAAAGATATAGATAAATCAAGGGTGAAAAATTATGAAGAGATATCAGGACATGGAATAAAAGCATTAGTGGATAATAAAAATGTATTAGCTGGAAATAAGAAACTTATGGATATGCATAATATAGAAGTAGAAGAAATTTCTAGTATAGGTACTGTGGTTTATTTAAGTATAGACGAAGGTTATGCTGGACATGTAGATATATCAGATGAAATAAAAGAAGACTCTAAGGAAGCTATAATAGGGCTTAAAGCTTCAGGAATTAAAAACATTTTAATGTTAACTGGAGATAATAAAGTTGTAGCTGATAAAGTAGGAACAAAGATTGGGGTAGACAAAGTTTATTCTGAGTTACTTCCACAAAATAAGGTAGAAATACTAGAAGGATTGCAAGAAGATAAATTACGAAAAGGAAAAGTAGCCTTTGTAGGAGATGGAATAAATGATGCTCCTGTACTTGCTAGGGCGGACATAGGTATAGCTATGGGTGGAGTTGGATCTGATGCTGCTATAGAGGCGGCGGATGTTGTAATAATGACAGACGAGCCATCTAAAATTATACTAGCCATAAAGATAGCTAAAAAGACAAATAAAGTGGTATGGCAAAATATTATATTTGCATTAAGTGTAAAGCTTGTAATATTAATATTAGGAGCTATGGGAATAGCTACTATGTGGGAAGCAGTATTTGGAGATGTAGGAGTTGCTTTAATAGCAGTGCTAAACTCTATGAGAGTGCTTAGAGTGAAAAATTAAATATGTAAACTTCAAATAAAAAAAGAACAGGAAATAACTTAAGAAGTTATTTCCTGTTCTTTTTAGTGATTATATAAATTTAAATGTTTATGCATTAGCTGTTGGTGGAGTAAATACTCTTGTAGCTAATTCATCGTCCAACATATATAAGGCAGCTGGATTTGATTCTATTCTCTTAAGTTTTTTAATTATAGTATTAAAGTTTTGTTCTTCTTCTACTTGCTCATCTATAAACCATTGAAGTAAACTTAGAGTTGCATGTTCTTTTTCTTCAGTAGCTATATTAGCAAGGTTATATATTTTAGAAGTAACTGTTTTCTCATGCTCATAGCCTGATTCAAAAAGATGAAGTACAGAATCGTATTCTATTTGAGGCTTTTCAATAGCCTCGATAACTACCCTTCCATCCATTTGATTTATATAATTATAAAATTTCATAGCATGGAAAAGCTCTTCTTCATATTGAACTTTAAAGAAGTTTGCAAAACCTTCTAAATCTTCACTTTCAGCATAAGCAGCCATAGCTAAATAAGTATAAGCTGAATAAAATTCGTAATTAACTTGATCATTTAATGATTTTTGTAATCTTTCACTTAACATATTATATACCTCCCTGTATTTTAGACAAAAGTCTATCTAATAAAAGATATAAATTTGTATTAAAATTAGATATTTTGTTTGATTTTAAGCATACATACATTATATATCATAAAAAATCAATTATCAATAATCGGAGGTAATCATATAATGATATCCTCCGATTTTACATAAAGAATAACAATTTATTTAAGATTTTAGTAAGTTACTAAGTTTATCAGGATAATTAGTTATAATACCATCTATACCTAAATTTATTAAAGTTTTCATATGATTTTCATCATTTACGGTGTAGGTATTTATAAGAATGTTTTTAGATTTAATATCATCTACTATATCCTTATGAATTACACTTAAAAAATGAGGGTGAAGAGCATCGGCTCCTACATATTGTGCATAGATATGAGGTTTATAAAGACCAGCTTCATATAATAATCCTGTTTTAATATTATTATCTATAGATTTACATTTCACCATGGAGTAATGATTAAAAGAAGATAATATTACATGTTTAGATAAATTATATTCATGAATCTTTTTTATAACCATTTCTTCTAAGCCTTCATATAAGATTATGCTATTTTTCAACTCAAGATTTAGGTATATATCTTTTTCTTTGCAATAGTCTAGCAGCTCTTCCAGTGTAGGAATTTTAATATTTTTAAATTTATCTCCAAATTTAATACCAAAGTCCAAAGCTTTAAGCTCTTTATAGGTGTATTGTGATATAAAACCTTTATTACTTGTGGTTCTATCTAAAGTTTCATCATGGCATAATACAAGTACATTATCCTTAGTAAGCTGTACATCAGTTTCTATGCCGTCACAATCAGCCTCTACAGCCTTTTCAAAAGCTAACATAGTGTTCTCGGGATATTTACCACTAAAGCCTCTATGGGCTATATTTAAACTTTTATAATGCATAAAAAATCCTCCTATTAATTTTATCCGATGGCTACCAGACCTAACACCCCTATCCTCTTCAAGGTGGGGGATGACGGCTGATAAGCCCCTTTATAAGTTATTCTAGCCTTTGATGGGGAGATGTATCCTTATAAGCAAACACCACCTGAGTCTAAGAATCACTTGATTTAGAAACTTTTTCTTTGTAATCTCCAATAAGTATAAAAATACCTATAGATAAAAGTATAAAAGGCCAAAAATACCTTAACATTAAATATATATTAGTAAATTTAAATTTATAAATTGTGGAAAGAGTTATAAATAATATTGCTAAATATATAATCCAATACCTTTTTTTAAAAGATTTAAAGTTTTGTTTTCTTATGTGTATAATGTAAACTAATACACAACAAAGCCCCAGTAGATATAAGAAAAGGCTATAGTCTATGTTATATACGTTATAATTATTTAAAATAAATTCTAATAAAGCTAAAGAAATAAGAATTAAAGATGGTATTAAGATCAATATATTTTTATGTTTAGTATAATACCCCATAAGAATATAGGCCGCCATAAGACCAAAACCAACTATAAAAAATGAAATGTTATTTTTAATAATTCCAATATTTCTAAGAAACATTAATACACCGGTTAATAATAAGGTTATAGCAAAAAAGATATTCTTTTTCATTAATTATTCTCCTAAACTTTAAAGATTTGCCTTTAAAAATAAGGCAGCTTTTGTTCTATCACTAATTCCTATTTTGCTATAAATATTGCTTATATAGTTTTTAACCGTACCCTCTGAAATAAATAGCTTTGAAGAAATTTGCTTGTTATTATAGCCTTCGATTAAAAGGGAAGACACCTGAAGCTCTCTTTCTGAAAGAGATAAATCTCTTTTTAAAGTATTTTTGGAAGCTTCTTTTTCATATAATCTAGATATAAGCTTTGCTGCTATATTTGTAGGAATAAATAGTTGACCCTTTAAACTATCTCTTATAGCTTCAATCAACTTTTCAGCAGGCATATCCTTTAAGAGATATCCTGATGCACCATTAGATAGAGCCTCTATTATATATTCATCATCATCAAAGGTAGTAAGCATAATTACAGCTACTTTTGGTAAAATAGATTTTATCTTTTTAACGCTATCTACTCCATTCATTATAGGCATTCTTATATCCATTAAGATAACATCAGGGGTTAATTCAATAGACTTTTGAAAGGCTATTTCACCATTTTCAGCAGTAGCGATTACTTCAATATCCTCTTCTAAATCTAAAATAGTCTTAAGACCATCCCGCATAAGAGTTTGATCATCTGCAATTAAAACCTTTATCATAAATTCAAGTCCTCCTTTAATATAAATTCTATTATGAAACCTTTTTCCCTAAAATATTTTAGATTAAACTCTCCATTTACAGATTCCACTGATTCTTTCATATTTGTAAGACCAAAACCTAGTATAATATCTTCGGAGCCTAATCCTTTATCCTCTAAGTAAAAGAAGATATTTTCATCACTATCATAAAGCTTAAATATAAACTCTTTAGCATTACCGTGTTTAATTCCATTTGTGATACCCTCTAAAAGACTATTATAGATTATCTTTTCGTAGGTCTTAGGTATGTTTTTTCTTAATGATATATCGTATTGTATTTTAACGTCTGTATGAAGTTTAGTGTCCTCTAGTATTAACTTTAAAGAGGGGATAAACTCAATTAAATCTTTGCCTTCTTTCATCATGGTAACTGATGATCTAATATCCTTAAGGCCCTTTCTAACTTGCTCTTGTGCTAAGGTGATTTTATCAAGTCCTCCAGGTTTATCTTTAATTAAAAGCCTTTTACCAGCTTCAATTTCAACGAGTACAGTAGTAAGAGTGTGACCAACTGTATCATGTAATTCTCTTGAAATTCTATTTCGTTCTTTTAAAGCAGCCATTTCTTCGAGAGCTTCTGAGTGTTCTTTTAATTTAGAATAGGCCTTTTCAAGCTTTATATTTTTTTCTTCTATTTCATTCATTGAATTAGATAGCTTAGATCTTTGAATTATTTGCTCCTTTAAAAAGTAGAGTATGCTTGATAAAAAAACAAATCCTAGTAAAGCTATTACAGAGGATAATGAAATATTGCCTAAATTTGTGTATAAAGATGGAGTGGATATTTTGTTTATTATAAAAGAGAGATACCCAAGTACAATAATTAAAAAGCTAAAAGTGTAGCTGTGAAAAAATATAGAATCCATAATAATTATTATGGTATATAAAATTGATATACCAGATGTATCAGCTGCAAAGATTAAATAGACTACTGTTAAATCAACAAAGATTAAAAATTTACCTATATACTTTTTACTAGGGTTTGGATAAAGGATAGATAATCTTATGCTAACAGAAATTATTAAAAGGGAAGATAAAAATCCAATTATAACTCTATTTTCATTAGATGAGTAAAGCAACAATAAAAATATTAATGTGAAAGAAAAGTACAATATTATCCAAATAGTTTTTTCGGTATTTTTATCCATAAATATCATGAAACCTTTCAAAATTATTATTTGTATAAATTTAATTATATTATATCATTAACTAATAACTATAATATAATTTTGCATATATTAATAAACATTGGTCAATAATTATATAAAGTATTAATCTACAAAATGTGTTTTATAAGTAATTTATTAAATAAATAATAAGTATTATAACAATTTGTTAAGAATTTGCAGGTATATTTAATAATATAAGCAATGAAATTACGAAAGTATAAGCAAAACTATATATTTTCAATGTAAAAACATGTATAATAGCAAGTAAATTATAAATTATTATATTTTTTTGTGTAATCACAAGGTAACTTGTGATAGAATACTTGGTGTATATTATATTAAATTTAATTATTCACAATAAATTTTACTTTATTTTTCTTTGTTTTATCTTATAGATTGTAGGTATAAGCTTATTTGAAGTTGTATCTATCAATTTAAATTTATTAGAGTTAAGTATATTTGAGTTTGAATTTGATTTATTATAGAATATATTTTCACAAAAATAATAATTTTATTTATCTCTGTAATTATAATGCAAAGGAATTAGAAGATATTTATATAATTATTATTAAAAACGTTGTAACTTAGTATAAGTTATTAAATTTAGTTAAAGAGGTGTAATCATGGATAAAAAAAGGAGTATTTCTATGGCGGTAATAAAAAGATTACCAAAATATCATAGATATCTTAGTGAGTTACTTAGAAACGATGTAGACAGGATATCATCAAAAGAATTAAGTGAGAAGATAGGATTTACTGCTTCACAAATAAGGCAGGATTTAAATTGTTTTGGAGACTTTGGTCAACAAGGATATGGATACAATGTAAGAGAATTATATGCTCAAATAAGTGAAATAGTTGGATTATCAAATGAGTATAAAACAGTTATAGTAGGTGCAGGTAATATAGGTCAGGCTATAGCAAATTATAATAGGTTCGAAAAGTTAGGTTTTAAATTAGAAGCTATATTTGATGCTAATCCTAAGCTTTCAGGAATAAAAATAAGAGATATAGCTATAGACGATATAGATAAATTAGAACAATACATTAAGTCAAATACTATAAATATAGGAATAATATGTGTACCAGCGGTAAACGCTCAAAAAGTATGTGACATACTTGTTAATAACGGAGTAAAGGGGATTTGGAACTTTGCACCAGTAGACCTTGTAGTACCAGAGGACACAGTTGTAGAAAATGTTCATCTTAGTGAAAGTTTATTAACTCTTACATATCTCATTCATGAAAAAGAAAATGAAAAGGAAATGGAAATAGAAATAGAATAATGAAATAATTCAAAATCATTTGATTTATCATTGAAATAAATTCTTATTCGAGTTATAATTATAATTGAAGTGCGAGCTTCAATTATTTTTTATGTCTACTTGTTAGATAATTAACAATGACTTATTAGGAAATTGAGAGTAGCACATTAATTTCTATAATTTTCAATAAGTAAATTATAGAAAGTAAAAGGGAGGATTATCATGGAATTAAAGAATGTTATCCTTGAAAAAGAAGGCAATATTGCCATCGTAACAATTAATAGACCCAAGGCATTGAATGCTTTGAATTCAGAAACATTGAAAGAATTAGATACTTTAGTTGATACTTTAGAAAATGACCAAGAAATTTATTCAGTAATTATAACTGGAGCAGGGGATAAAGCATTTATTGCGGGGGCTGATATAACAGAAATGAAGGATTTAAATACCATGGAAGGAAGAGGTTTTTCTATACTCGGAAACAGGGTTTTTAGAAGAATAGAAAATCTTGAAAAACCAGTGATAGCAGCTATAAATGGTTTTGCACTAGGTGGCGGATGTGAACTTGCAATGGCTTGCGATATAAGAATAGCCACAGAGAAGGCTAAGTTTGGACAACCTGAAGTAGGGCTTGGAATAACACCAGGTTTTGGTGGTACTCAAAGGCTTGCAAGACATGTTGGACTTGGAATGGCGAAAGAAATAATATTTACAAGTAGAATGGTAAAAGCAGATGAAGCTTTAAGAATTGGGCTTGTAAACAAAGTAGTTGAAGTGGAAAAGTTAATGGAAGAAGCTAAATTAATGGCAAATACTATAGCAGCCAATGCGCCTATAGCTGTTAAGCTATCTAAAGTAGCTATTAACAGAGGTATGCAATGTGATATAGATACAGCACTTATGTATGAAGCAGAAACCTTTGGACAATGTTTTTCTACTGAAGATCAAAAAGAAGGAATGGCAGCTTTTGTAGAAAGAAGAGATAAAAACTTTAAAAATAAATAAAACCTTAATTTAATATGTACTTTTAAGGAGGTAAAATAAATGAATTTTGCATTATCAGAGGAACAACAATTAGTTAGACAAATGGCAAGACAATTTGCAGAAGAAAAAGTAAAACCTATAGCGGGTGAAATTGATGAAACTGAAGAGTTTCCAATGGAAAACGCAAAGCTTATGGGTAAATATGGACTTATGGGAATACCTTTTCCAAAAAAATACGGTGGAGCTGAGGGTGATACTTTAGCTTATATATTAGCAGTAGAAGAAATATCTAAAGCTTGTGGTACTACAGGGATAATATTATCTGCTCATGTTTCTTTATGTGAATCTTTAATATACCAATATGGTAATGAGATGCAAAGAGAAAAATATCTTCCATCCCTAATAAATGGCGATAAGTTAGGTGCATTTGGACTTACTGAACCTGGTGCAGGTACAGATGCAGCAGGTCAACAAACCATAGCAGTTTTAGATGGAGATCATTATGTTTTAAATGGAACAAAGATATTTATAACTAATGGTGGAGTTGCAGATGTATTTGTAATATTTGCCATGACTGATAGAAGCAAGGGAACTAGAGGAATATCAGCATTTATAGTTGAAAAGGATTTCGAAGGATTCTCTATAGGAAAACTTGAAAATAAGATGGGCATAAGAGCCTCATCTACTACAGAACTTGTAATGCAAAATTGCATAGTTCCAAAGGAAAACCTAGTAGGACAAGAAGGAAAGGGTTTTGGAATTGCAATGAAGACTCTCGATGGAGGAAGAATAGGAGTTGCAGCTCAAGCGTTAGGTATAGCGGAAGGTGCATTAGAGGAAAGTGTTAAGTATATGAAGGAAAGAAAACAATTCGGGAAACCTATTAGTGCTTTCCAAGGACTACAATGGATGGTTGCTGAAATGGATACTAAGGTAGAGGCCGCAAGATATCTAGTTTATAATGCTGCATTTTTAAAAGATCAAGGACTTCCATTTTCAGTAGAAGCTGCAAGAGCAAAATTATTTGCATCAGAAGTAGCTATGGAAGTTACAACTAAGGCAGTTCAATTATTTGGTGGATATGGTTATACAAGAGAGTATCCAGTAGAAAGAATGATGAGAGATGCTAAAATAACAGAAATATATGAAGGAACTTCAGAAGTACAAAAAATGGTTATTGCAGGAAATGCATTGAAATAGGAGGGGGCTACATAGATGAATATAGTTGTTTGTTTAAAACAGGTACCAGATACTACAGCGGTAAGAATTGATGCTAAGACAGGAACTCTTATAAGAGAAGGAGTTCCATCTATAATAAATCCAGAAGATAAAAATGCTTTAGAAGAATCTTTAGTTTTAAAAGATAAGTATGGTGCAAAGGTAACGGTTATAAGCATGGGACCACCTCAAGCAAAAAATGCATTAAAAGAAGCATTATCCATGGGAGCAGATGAGGCTATACTTATAACAGATAGAGCTTTTGCAGGAGCTGATACATTAGCTACATCAAAAGCACTTGCTGGAGCTTTGAAAAAAATTGATTATGATATAATATTTGCAGGAAGGCAAGCTATAGATGGAGATACAGCGCAAGTTGGACCAGAAATAGCTGAGCATTTAAATATTCCTCAAATTACTTATGTACAAGAAGTAGTAGCAGAAGGAAATGTATTAAAAGTAAATAGAGCTTTAGAAGATGGTTATGAAATAATTGAAGTGAAAACTCCAGTTTTACTTACTGCTATAAAGGAATTAAATGAACCAAGATATATGCATGCGAATTATATTTATGAATCTAAAAACAAAGAAATTAAAATTTGGACAGCAGAAGATATAGATGTTGATAAATCCCAACTGGGACTTGCTGGATCACCTACAAAGGTTAAAAAGTCTATAACTAAAGAAGCAAAGGGACAAGGGGAGATAGTAAATAAACCTGCAAAAGAAGCAGTTGAACACGTATTTTCAAAACTAAGGGAAAAACATTATATTTAAATCTACACTTAGGAAATTTAGGAGGGATTTATAAATGAATATAGCTGATTATAAGGGCGTTTGGGTTTTTGCAGAACAAAGAGATGGAAAGCTTCAAAAGATTTCATTAGAGCTTATAGCTAAGGGGAGAGAAATGGCTGATAAGCTAGGTGTGAAATTAACCTCTTTACTTTTAGGTAATAATGTAGGTGAATTGTCAAAAACTCTTATAGCTTATGGTGCAGATGAAGTTTTACAGGTAGAAAGTGAATTGTTAAATGATTATACTACAGATGGGTATACGAAAGTTATATGTGAACTTGTAGATAAATACAAACCAGAAGTATTATTTATAGGTGCTACCTTTGTAGGGAGAGATCTAGGACCAAGAGTAGCTGCTAGATTAAATACAGGACTTACAGCAGATTGCACAGCTTTGGATATAGATGAAGAAACAAAGCACTTATTAATGACAAGACCTGCGTTTGGCGGAAATCTTATGGCTACAATTGAGTGTGCAGACCATAGACCTCAAATGGCAACTATAAGACCAGGGGTGTTTGCAAAGCTCATTAAAGATGAAAGTAGAGAAAAAAATATAGTTAAAATAGAGGCTAATTTAAAACAAGAAGATATAAGAACAAAGATTATAGATGTTAAAAAGATTCATAAAGAAATAGAAGATATAACAGAGGCTAAAGTTTTAGTAGCTGGTGGCAGAGGAGTTGGAGATAAGGAAAGCTTTAATCTTCTAAAAGAGCTTGCTGAAACAATGGGAGGAACAGTTGCAGCTTCTCGTGCAGCTATTGAGAAAAACTGGTTAGATAAAGATTACCAAGTTGGACAAACAGGAAAAACTGTTAGACCTAATATTTATATAGCTTGTGGTATATCAGGAGCAATTCAGCATTTAGCTGGAATGCAAGAAAGTGATATAATAATAGCTATAAATAAAGATGAAAGTGCTCCAATAATGAAACTTGCAGATTATGCAATAGTTGGAGACTTTAATAAGGTAATTCCAGAGATGATATTACAGTTTAAAACTATGCAAGAATAATCTAAAATAAGCTTAGCTAAATATATAATTTAGCTAAGCAAATTCAATATAGGAGGGTTTTTATATGGAAAAAATATTTGTACTTGGTGCAGGAACTATGGGAGCTGGTATAGTTCAAGCTTTTGCTCAAAAAGGATATGAAGTCATAGTAAGAGATATAAAGGACGAATTTGTTGAAAAAGGTATTGCTGGCATAAATAAGAATCTTACAAAGCTTGTTACTAAAGGTAAAATAACAGAAGATGATAAAGAAACTATACTTTCAAGAATCTCAGGAACTACAGATATGAATCTTGCTGAAGATTGTGATTTAGTAGTTGAAGCTGCTATAGAAAACATGGAGATTAAAAAACAAATATTTAAAGAGTTAGATAAGATATGTAAGAAAGAAACTATACTTGCTTCTAATACATCATCTTTATCCATTACAGAGGTAGCATCAGCTACAAATAGGCCAGATAAAGTTGTAGGAATGCATTTCTTTAATCCTGCAACTATAATGAAACTTGTGGAGATAATAAAAGGAATGGCTACATCAGAAGAAACTTTCAATGCTATAAAGGAAGTTTCTATATCTATTGGAAAAGACCCAGTAGAGGTTGCGGAAGCTCCGGGATTTGTAGTAAATAGAATATTAATACCTATGATAAATGAAGCAATTGGAATATTTGCAGAAGATATAGCAAGTGCAGAGGATATAGATAAATCAATGATGCTTGGAGCTAATCATCCAATGGGACCTTTGGCATTAGGAGATCTTATAGGCCTTGATGTATGTCTTGCAATAATGGATGTTTTATATAAAGAGACAGGGGATAGCAAATATAGAGCACATAGCTTACTTAGAAAATATGTAAGAGCAGGCTGGCTTGGAAGAAAAACTGGAAAAGGGTTATACGACTATAGTAAATAACATTTAAAGGATGTATTTAAAGACGGCCTATAGGCCGTCTTTTTTGAATATCATTTTAGTTAATTAGTATATAAAAGTTAAAAACACACAAAAAGTTTAATATAGTTTCTAAGTTAAACTATACTATGATAAAATAAGATTAGATTAAAAATTACAAGATAAAAAATATCACATTGGGGGAATATGAAATGAGTTTTAAAGGGTTTATAACATCTGTTATGTTAGGTCTTGTGCTATCTATAATATCTATATGGAATTTTAGAATTTCTCTTTACATATTAGGATTATTTTATATTTTAAAAGGTGCACTTCAGCTTATAAATAAAGATTATTATAATAAACTTTTGTATTTTATGAATATAGATAGGTATAAAGCATACGAACTTAAGGGAGAAGAATTTAAAAAGTATATAAAGTCAGATCCAATATCAGATTTTATTGTAGCCTTTTTATTTATCTATGTAGGATATAAAGCTAAACTTCCAACTAATAGTATAAGGTATCCATTGATGGTGTTTTTATTTATAACAATAGATTACTTAATAGAAACTAATGCTATGATTAAAAGTGAAAAATGGGAAGACTATAAGAAAAAAAGTATCTTAACAGCTATGGTTATGATATTAGCTGTATTTATTTTACTTAAGTAAGGTTAATAATTTAACTTGTTCTGTGATAAAATATTGCTCTATTATGGAACAAGTTATTTTAGGTAAACTGTTATCAAATGGCACATTATACATGTTTAATTGTAGTTGATAAATTGTGAATAAGTGTTATAATAAATATATGGACAGTAATAAGGCAACCAATAGTTAAAAGTTTAACTATGATAATGAAATTATTGTTAAACTTTTAACCGAAAATGCCATAGTTGTTATTATTATTATAAAATAAATATATGAATAAATTCGGGAGGTATGAAGCATGAATAGATTTACATTACCAAGAGACATATACTTTGGAGAAGGGTCTATGGAAGTATTGAAAACATTAAAAGGTAAAAAGGCTATTATAGTAACCGGCGGAAGCTCAATGCAAAAGTTTGGGTTTTTAGATAAGGTAGAAAGCTATTTAAAAGAGGCTGGAATAGAAACAAAGAGAATTGAAGGGGTAGAACCGGACCCATCTGTAGAAACAGTAATGAAGGGTGCAGAAACAATGAGGTCCTTTGAACCAGATTTAATAGTAGCTATTGGTGGAGGGTCACCTATAGATGCAGCTAAGGCTATGTGGATATTTTATGAGCATCCAGAAACAACCTTTGATGATGTAAAAGATCCATTTACAGTACCTGAATTAAGAAATAAAGCAAGATTTGTGGCAATACCATCAACTAGTGGTACAGCTACAGAAGTTACAGCTTTTTCAGTTATAACTGATTATAAATTAGGAATAAAATATCCATTAGCAGATTTTAATTTAACTCCAGATATAGCTATAGTAGATTCAAGTCTTGCTGAAACTATGCCAAAAGTTTTGACAGCTTACACAGGAATGGATGCTTTAACTCATGCTATAGAAGCTTACGTTGCATCTTTAAGATCGGCTTTTTCAGATCCGCTTGCAATGCAATCCATAACAATGATAAAGAAACATTTATTTAACTCTTATAATGGAGATAAAACAGCAAGAGAAGAGATGCATATAGCGCAATGTTTAGCTGGTATGGCATTTAGTAATGCACTGCTTGGAATAACTCATAGTATGGCTCATAAAACAGGTGCAGTATTCCACGTTCCACATGGTTGTGCCAATGCAATATACCTTCCTTATGTAATTCAATTCAATAAAAAGGCCTGTGGAGACAGATATGCTGAAATAGCTAGAAATTTAGCACTTGAAGGAAATAATGAAGAAGAGCTTATAGCTTCATTAATTGAAATGATAAAAGAAATGAATAAAGCCATGGGAATACCTAAGACTTTAAAAGAATATGGAGTAAAGGAAGAAGACTTTAAAGCTAATGTAAAAAGAGTATCTGCCAATGCAATTTTAGATGCTTGTACAGGATCCAATCCAAGAGAGATAAGCGAAGAAGAAATGGAAAAGTTATTTACTTGTATTTATTATGGAGATAAAGTTAATTTTTAGTCCTTTATGGAGTTACTTGTTTAATTAATATAAAAGTGGAGGTTTTCTTTAATTTAAAAATATAAGAAAACCTCATTATTTTGAACATTAAAAATATATTTATAGTTTATTATTTATTAATACTGAAATTTTATTTTTATATGTTATAATGTATATGGAAATTAAGCATGATGTAGAAAATTTAACATGGGGGAATGAATATGTACAAAATAGTTAAGAAAAGAGCCTTAGCATCTAATATTTATTTAATGGACATAGAGGCACCTAGAGTTGCTAAATCATGTCAGCCAGGACAATTTGTTATAGTTAAGATGGATGAAAAAGGTGAAAGAATACCGCTTACAATATGTGATTATGACAGGGAAATGGGAACGGTTTCTATCGTATTTCAAACACTTGGTGAATCAACAAAGATAATGGCAAACTATGAAGAAGGACAATATTTTACCGATTTTGTAGGACCACTTGGAAGACCGTCTGAAATGGTTCATGAAGATATAGAAGAACTAAAAAAGAAAAAGATAATGTTTATTGCTGGTGGAGTTGGAACAGCACCTGTTTATCCACAAGTTAAATGGTTAAAGAAAAGAGGCATAGATGCAGATGTAATCGTTGGAACAAAAACTAAAGATCTTTTAATACTAGAAGATGAGCTTAAATCTGTAGCAGGAAATTTATATGTAGCCACAGATGATGGATCTTATGGATTTAAAGGACTAGTTACTGAATGTCTTAAAGACTTAGTAAATAATCAAGGAAAACATTATGACTTAGTAGTTGCAATAGGACCTATGATAATGATGAAGTTCGTTGTAATGCTTACTAAAGAATTAGATATACCAACAGTTGTTAGTTTAAATCCTATAATGGTTGATGGTACAGGCATGTGTGGTGCTTGTAGAGTAACTGTTGGAAATGAAGTTAAATTTGCTTGTGTAGATGGACCTGAATTTGATGGACACTTAGTTAACTTTGATGAAGCAATGAGAAGACAAACTATGTATAAAACAGAAGAAGGAAGAAAAGTATTAAAGAAAGAAGAGGGCGACACACATCATGGCGGTGGTTGTGGCTGCGGAGGTGATAAATAATGGATAGAATGAAAAGAACTCCAATATCAGAACAAGATCCAAAAATAAGAGCTACTAATTTTGAAGAAGTTTGTTTAGGATATACAAAAGAAGAAGCTATGGAAGAAGCTTCCAGATGCTTGAATTGCAAAAAACCTCAATGCGTAACTCAATGCCCAGTAACAATTGAAATACCAGAATTTATTCAGTGTGTAAAAAACGGTGAATTTGAAGAAGCAGCAAGAGTTATAGCTAGATCTAGTGCTCTTCCAGCAGTCTGTGGTAGAGTATGTCCTCAAGAAGTACAATGTGAAGGCAAATGTATATTAGGAATAAAAGGAGAAGCTGTTGCTATTGGTAAACTTGAAAGATTCGTAGCAGACTGGTCAAGAGAAAATAACATTGACCTTTCAAAGGTTGATTCTAAAAATGGTAAAAAGGTAGCTGTAGTAGGAAGTGGTCCTGCAGGACTTACTTGCGCTGGAGAACTTGCTAAAAAAGGTTATGATGTAACTATTTTTGAAGCACTACATCAGCCAGGTGGGGTTTTGGTATATGGAATACCAGAATTTAGACTTCCAAAAGATACAGTAGTTAAACATGAAATAGAAAATGTTAAGAAGTTAGGTGTTAAGATAGAAACTAACGTAATAGTTGGAAGAACCGTAACTATAGACCAGTTATTCGAAGAAGAAGACTTTGATGCTGTCTTTATAGGATCTGGAGCAGGTCTTCCAAAGTTTATGGGAATACCAGGAGAAAATGCTAATGGAGTATGTTCTGCTAATGAATTCTTAACTAGAAACAACTTAATGAAAGCATTTAAAGAAGGGTATTCTACACCTATAAGAGTTGGAGACAGAGTTGCAGTAGTAGGTGGAGGAAATGTTGCTATGGACGCTGCTAGAACTGCATTAAGATTAGGTGCAGAGTCACATATAGTATATAGAAGATCAGAATCCGAACTTCCAGCAAGAGCAGAAGAAGTTCATCATGCTAAAGAAGAAGGGGTTGTATTTGACCTATTAACAAATCCAGTAGAAATACTTACAGATGATAAGGGATGGGTTACTGGAATGAAATGTGTAAGAATGGAGCTTGGAGAAGCTGACGCATCAGGAAGAAGAAAACCTGTTGAAATTGAAGGATCAGAATTTGTTATAGAATTAGATACAGTTATAATGTCACTTGGAACATCACCAAATCCATTGATTCCTTCAACTACAAAAGGTCTTGAAATAAATAAGAGAAAATGTATTGTTACAGAAGAAGAAACAGGACTTACAACAAGAGAAAAAGTATATGCTGGTGGAGATGCTGTAACAGGAGCAGCTACAGTAATACTTGCTATGGGAGCCGGTAAGAAGGCAGCAGCATCCATAGATGAATTTTTAAGCAAATAATAGAGCTATATAATGAGAGCCTTTTAATATGTATAAAAGTACATTAAAAGGCTCTTTTGTCTTCCTTATTTGTATTAATTATCTCTAAAAGCAAAACTTTTTTAATATGATAGTCTATTATTGATTATACACTAAAGATAGTAGACTATAATTCTGAAAAACTGGCATTTAATAACTCTATATTTGATTTTAGAATAGAGTTATCTTATAATAATATTTATTAGAGAAATTAAGGCGTATTAAGAGATATGTCATACCTTGAACTGTTATTTTCAAAATATAAAGGAAATAGTTAAAGGAGAAAAGCTATGGATTATAAAAATATTGAAAGTTTTGATAAGGGGATAATTATAAAAAAAGTTAAAAATTTTAATCTTATACACATATTTGATTGTGGTCAATGCTTCAGATGGGATAGAGAAGAAAATGGAAATTATATAGGAGTTGCTTTTGAGAGGGTTATAGAATTAGAAAAAAGAGATGAAGATGTACTTATATATAATACTACAGAAGAGGAATTTAAAAATATTTGGGAAGAGTACTTTGATCTTCAAAGAGACTATAAGGACATAAAGCTAGAACTTAGCAAAGATCCTTTACTAAAAAGAGCTGTGAATTTTGGTGATGGAATAAGGATACTTCGGCAAGAACCTTTTGAAATTACTATATCTTTTATAATATCTGCCAACAACAGAATACCTATGATAAAAAGGGCTATAAACAATATAAGCAGTAAGTGGGGAAAGCCTATTGAGTATAAAGGAAAGACATATTATGCATTTCCTAGAATAGAAGATTTACAAGGGGTTTCATTAGAGGATATTGGTGGTTGTAGTGTTGGATTTAGAGCAAAATATATAAAGGATTCTGTAGACAAAATTTATAAGGCTAAAGTCTTATGTGAAAAGATAAAGAATGAAGGCATAGTGGATGAAGCAGAAATAGAAGATGCAAGAAAGTATGATTTACATTATATTAAAAGCTGTGATGATGATACTTGCCATTTAAGCCTTCAAAACTTTTCGGGAATAGGTCCTAAAGTTGCAGATTGCATAATGCTATTTTCTATGCAAAAGTATTCAGCTTTTCCGGTGGATGTATGGGTTAAAAGAGCTATGCAACATTTTTATTTAGCACCAGATGTTTCCTTAAAGAAAATACGAGAATTTGGGAAAGACAGATTTAATGAACTTTCAGGATTTGCACAACAATATTTATTTTATTATGCAAGAGAAAATAGTATTAAAATGTAGAAAGTAAATTACTGCTTAGCTAAAATGTTACGTAACTTGCAATGAACATAAATTTGATTATATTAGTGAACAAATAATTTTAATATGATTATACTTATTTATTAAAGGTAGGAAATATAAAAAAGGTTTATATATCCTACCTTTAATTTGATTTAATCAAGGTTTAAAAAGATAATAATAACGTAAAAACATCAAAAAGGTTGATACTATTTTAATGTAAATCTGATATAATAGAAATGAAATTGTTTACTGATAGCGTTTCTAACTGTACTAATTTTAAAATATTTAAGATAGTACAAGTATTTATTTTAAAGAGGTGTATATTATGTTCCATTTTGAAACTCAATTAAAAAGATTAAAGCATGAAGTTTTAAAAGATGTTGCTGTATTAGCTATTGAAGATAAGCTTGATGATGAAAATTTAAAAAGTATACCATATAAAATTATTAGTGGAAATACCCCTACTTATAGATGTTGTGTTCATAAGGAAAGATCTATATTAAATGAGAGAGTTAAATTGGCTATGGGATGTCTTCCAGATGGTGATCATCCTAAAATCGAATTTATTGATATTAAAGATAAAAAGCAAATAGTATATATAATAGAAGCTGCCTGTGATAGGTGCCCTATAAATAAATATAATGTAACAGAAGCCTGTAGAGGGTGCATAGCTCACAAATGTATGGAGGTCTGTCCAGCTAATGCAATGATTAGAGTGGCTGGTAAAGCTTATATAAATCAAGAATTGTGTAAGGAATGTGGATTGTGTAAAAAAGCATGTCCTTATGATGCTATATCCGAAGTTATGCGACCTTGCAAGGTATCTTGTCCTACGGGGGCCTTAGAAGTAAGAGAGGAAGATAGACGAGCTATAATAGAAGAAGAACATTGTATAAATTGTGGAAGTTGTATATCTGCATGTCCTTTTGGGGCAATATCAGATAAGAGCTATATAGTTCCTGTAGTTCAGGAATTATCAAAAGAAGATTCTAATATTTATGCAGTGGTAGCTCCAGCTATTGCAGGACAGTTTGGACCTAAAGTAACTATGGGGAAAGTTAGAGATGCCTTTAAAAAGGTGGGGTTTAAAGATATATTTGAAGCGGCTTGTGGAGCAGATGCTGTAACAGTTCATGAAGGCAAAGAGTTTGTGGAAAGAATGGAAAAAGGCCATAAGTATATGACTAATTCCTGTTGCCCAGGATTTATGAATTTTATAGAAAAAAAGTTTCCAGATGAAATAGAAAGAGTTTCAACAACTGTATCTCCTATGATAGCTACAGCTAGATTTATTAAATCAAAAGATAATTTAGCAAAGGTAATATTTGTAGGGCCTTGTGTGGCTAAAAAGAGTGAGGCTACAAGAGATGAATTAAAAGGTGATGTAGATTATGTGTTAACATTTGAAGAAATAGCAGCAATTATGGATGCATTTAGTGTAGACCCTGAAAATTGTGAAGAGCAAGCAATTGATGAGGCGTCTATATTTGGAAGAGGATTTGCAAATGGTGGAGGACTTACAGCAGCTATTGAGAACTTTATAAAAGATAGCAATATAAAGGTAGATTTCAAACCTGTGAGGGTAAGTGGTGCTATTGAAATTAAAAAGGCTATGACTATGGCGAAGGTTGGAAGACTTGGTGGTAACTTTATTGAAGGTATGATGTGTGAGGGTGGATGCACTGGAGGCCCTGCTACGCTATTACCACCAATGAAGTCAAAGGGCCTATTTATTAAATTTAGTAACGAAGCTAGTAAAAAGTCTGTAATTGAAAATGATAGATTAAAAGAATTTGAAAAGATAAATTTAGAAAGATAAATTTATCTTTCTAAACTACGAATTTTTAAATTTTGTTTTTGTTTAGCTTTTTATGTAAGAATATAAGAATTATTGAACATACTACTAAAAGCGATAATATAAGCATAGACTCATGAAAAAAGAATTCCTGAGGTAAGATATTTATAATAGGATCTTTTATAGGGTCAAATAACCAATAATCATTTGAAAAGAATATTTCATGAAATGTTACAAAAGATTTATCGAAGTTTATTATAAAAGGTATAGCCAATGTTAAAGGAATTAATATTAACATAAAATAAGAATATTTTAGAAAAGAAAAGTTTCTTAGCCTTGAAAGGTGAGCTATTAAGATTAGGGATAATATAAAGGTGAAAAGAGAAACATAAGTTATGATATTAAATATATTTTTTACATCGACGAAGTGTTCTCTTCCCTCATGGGACATAAAAAAGTCTTCAAAAATCAAATCATCATTATTAAGAGGGTTAAGATAATCGATAAGTATAGTATAATTTTTTATGGTAGCTTCCTTACTTATATTAGCCTCTAAAGGAATATTTAATCTAGTTGTATCAATTTTATATAAGGTTTTAAAATTTAAAGCAAATATTGTACTAGAAGTTAATAAAAATACGGCTAAGGCTATACCACATAATAATGAAATTAATTTATTTAGTTTGTTCATATTAAGCGCTCCTATCATAAAATTTGATTATTTGAATATTAATTAAAAGGAGAATATATAGTTATATACGGATTATATTATAATATATAGATTCTATTATAATATAAAAATAGCAATATAAAACAACTTAAATTACAAAATGGAAGAAATCTTGTGTAATAGCTACTAAGAGGGAGTAATTCGCATATTAATGCAAATATTAAGGATATTAGATATTTAAGTAAATTTGAATTTATGTTGATTATTCTTTATTATAAGAATTGTATTAGCACTCATTCAAATAGAGTGCTAACAATAAGGTAATCAATTAATTTATATAAAATAAAAATAAATACATTAAGGAGGGGTTTAAATGAATATTAGACCACTTGGAGACAGGGTAGTAATAAAGAGATTAGAAGCAGAAGAAAAAACTAAAAGCGGAATAGTTTTAACTGGTACAGCAAAGGAAAGACCTCAAGAAGCAACAGTAGTAGCAGTAGGACCTGGTGGATATGTAGAGGGAAAAGATATTAAGATGGAAGTAAAGGTTGGAGATAAGGTATTATTCTCTAAGTATGCAGGTACAGAAGTTAAACTTGATGCAGAAGAGTACACTATTTTAAAACAAGATGATATATTAGCTATTGTTGAATAGTAACACATAGGAGAATCATAATATTATTTCAGGAGGGTGAATATAAATGGCTAAAAATATAATATTCGGTGAAGATGCAAGAAGATCTATGCAAAGAGGTGTAGATATTTTAGCTGACACTGTTAAAGTTACATTAGGACCTAAGGGAAGAAACGTAGTTTTAGATAAAAAATTTGGAGCTCCTTTAATTACAAATGACGGAGTTACTATAGCAAGAGAAATAGAACTTGAAGATCAATATGAAAACATGGGAGCACAATTAGTTAAAGAAGTTGCAACTAAAACTAATGATGTAGCAGGAGACGGAACTACTACAGCAACACTTCTTGCTCAAGCTATAATAAGAGAAGGATTAAGAAATGTTACAGCAGGAGCAAACCCAATGCTTGTAAGAAAAGGCATTAAGCTTGCTGTAGATAAATCAGTAGAAGAAATTAAAAAGGCTTCAAGACCAGTAGAAGGAAAAGAAGATATAGCTAGAGTTGCTGCAATATCAGCTGCAGATGAGGAAATAGGAAAACTTATAGCAGATGCTATGGAAAAGGTAGGAAACGAAGGTGTTATCACTGTAGAAGAATCAAGATCTATGGGAACTGAACTTGATGTAGTTGAAGGTATGCAATTCGATAGAGGCTATGTAAGCCCTTATATGGTAACAGACACAGAAAAGATGGAAGCTGTTTTAGAGGATCCATATATACTTTTAACAGACAAAAAGATAACTAACATTCAAGAGATACTACCAGTGCTTGAACAAATAGTTCAACAAGGTAAGAAACTTCTTATAATATCAGAAGATATTGAAGGAGAGGCAATGGCTACATTAGTTGTAAATAAACTAAGAGGAACATTTACTTGTGTTGGAGTTAAGGCACCGGGTTTTGGAGATAGAAGAAAAGAAATGCTTGAAGATATAGCAATATTAACAGGTGGAGAAGTTATATCAGAAGAACTTGGAAAAGATTTAAAAGATGCTACACTTGAAATGCTTGGAAGAGCTGAAAGTGTAAGGATTTCTAAAGAAAACACTACTATTGTAAATGGTAAAGGTGATTCAAAGAGTATAAAAGATAGAGTAAACCAAATAAAAGCTCAATTAGAAGAAACAACATCAGAATTCGATAAAGAAAAATTCCAAGAAAGATTAGCTAAACTTTCAGGCGGAGTTGCAGTTATAAAGGTAGGAGCAGCTACTGAAACTGAATTAAAAGAAAGAAAGCTTAGAATCGAAGATGCTTTAGCAGCAACTAAGGCAGCAGTAGAAGAAGGTATTGTTTCAGGTGGTGGAGTATCTTACGTTAATGTTTTAGGAGAAGTAAATAAATTAACTACAGAAGATACAGATATTCAAGTTGGAATTAACATAGTAGCTAGAGCTTTAGAAGAGCCAATGAGACAAATAGCTATAAATGCTGGAGTAGAAGGCTCTGTTATACTTGAAAAAATAAGAAATAGTGAAGCTGGTATAGGATATGATGCTTTAAAAGGTGAATATGTAAACATGATTAAAGCTGGAATAGTAGATCCAACTAAGGTTACAAGATCTGCACTTCAAAATGCAGCATCAGTAGCATCAATATTCTTAACTACAGAAGCAGCAATTAGTGATATACCAGAAGCAAACCCACAACCAATGCCAGGAGCAGGTATGGGAATGGACGGAATGTACTAAAATAAACAAAAACTTAATATTAAAAGATGTTTTGGATTGCCAAAACATCTTTTTTTATCAAATAATATAGTATAAATAATATAGTATAAATAAAATACCTCTTTAATATATGGAGTATATATTAAAGAGGTATTTTAATTTATTTAAAAATAGTTAAAAATTATGAATAAGCTATATGAATTGAGTTAAGAATTATAGCTAGGTATATGATATTGTACACTTCTTAATATAAAGCATTAATGATGAAACTTTAGGAGTATACCTAATAAAAATTAAAGGAGATAAATAAAGTGAGAAAATTTTCTAGAACAAATAAAAAAAAGAAGGGGTTTACATTAATAGAGCTTTTAATAGTTATATCAATTATAGGTATCTTAGCAACATTAATCGTACCAAAGTTTTCTAATGTTACAAAGGATGCTAAGATAAAAACAGATTTAGCTAATGCTAGAACTATATATAATGTAGTTAATACTTGTATTGCAAATGATGAAATTAAAGATACCGATTTCGAAAAAGGTGTACTTTCAATTAATGATAGCAGAATAAAAAAATACATTCAAGTTATACCAAAACCAAAAGCAAAGGAAGGAGACTTTGTTATATCTAAAACTGATGAGAATATAGTAATTATGATTGATAAAGAAGTGATTTATCCCACTGATGATGTTGGTGCTAGCGAGTAATTTAATTATAAAAAGTTAATAGAGAAGAGAAAAACCTAATAAAGTATATTTAAGCTATTCAAAATAAAAATTGAGTAGCTTTTTTAGATATTTTTCAAAATTAGCCTGAATTCCTATTGCATTAACATCTTTCTTGAAGTATAATACTAACAAATATTTAAATAAAGAAATTTTAAATTCAAATTTATAAAATTATGCAGGAATATATTCAACTCATATATACCCAAAATAAGGTTGGGAGTATCTACCGAATACCAAAAATATTCGACTATGAGTGGGGATTAATATATCTTTTAAAGACATATTAATTTTCACTTAGAGTAAAGTGAGAATTGGTATGTTTTTGTTTATTTATCCGATGGCTACCATCCGTAACACCCCTATACTCTTCAAGGTGAGGGATAACTGTTGCTACGCCCCTGGATAAGTTCTTCTAAGGCACAGATGGAGAGAGGTGTTCCTTATAAGCAAACTCCACCTGTGTCTAAGAATCACTTGATGGGAATACTAGTTTGATTATTTCAATTTAAAATTCTTGCAATAATATCTTAAAAGAATACAAATAAAGGAAGGATGATTGTTTTGGCTAAAATATTAAAAACAGCGTATACATTTGATGATGTGCTTTTAGTACCTAATAAATCTGAAATATTACCTAGAGATGTAGAACTAAGTACTAATCTTACTAAAAAGATAAAACTTAACATACCTTTAATAAGCGCAGGTATGGATACTGTAACAGAATCAAAGATGGCAATTGCTATAGCTCGTGAAGGCGGAATTGGAATCATACACAAAAATATGACAATTGAGCAACAGGCAAGTGAGGTAGATAGAGTAAAAAGACAGGAAAATGGAGTAATAAAAGATCCCTTTTATTTGTCACCTGAACATACTATAGAGGATGCAGACAAGTTAATGGCTAAATATAGAATATCGGGAGTTCCTATTACTATAGAAGGCAAGCTTGTAGGTATAATAACTAATAGAGATATCATATTTGAATATGACTTTAGTAAAAAAATAAAAGATGTTATGACAAAAGAAAATTTAATTACAGCACCAGAAGGAACTAGCATGGAAGAAGCTAAAAATCTACTTAAAACAAATAAGATAGAAAAGCTTCCATTAGTAGATAAAGAATTTAATCTTAAAGGGCTTATAACAATTAAGGATATTGAAAAATCAATAAAATTTCCAAATGCAGCTAAAGATAGTCAAGGTAGATTATTATGTGGTGCTGCAGTAGGTGTTACTAATGATATGATAGAAAGAGTAGATGCTCTAGTTAAAGCTGGTGTAGACATTATAACTCTTGATACAGCTCATGGTCATTCCAAGGGAGTTTTAGAAGGGGTTAAAAAAATAAAGAGTTTATATAATGATTTAGAAATTATAGCAGGAAATGTAGCTACAGCAGAAGCTACAAAAGACTTAATAGAAGCAGGAGCAGATTGCATAAAGGTAGGTATAGGACCTGGGTCTATATGCACTACTAGAATAGTAGCAGGAGTTGGAGTTCCACAACTTACAGCAGTTATGGATTGTGTTGAAGAGGCAGAAAAACATGGCGTGTCTGTAATAGCTGATGGTGGTATAAAGTATTCCGGAGATATAGTAAAAGCGTTATCAGCAGGGGCAAAGGCATGTATGATGGGTTCTTTATTTGCAGGATGCGAAGAATCACCTGGTGGAACTGAGATATATCAAGGAAGAACTTACAAGGTTTATAGAGGAATGGGATCTTTAGGCGCAATGGCAGCTGGAAGCAGAGATAGATACTTCCAAGAAGGAAATAAGAAACTTGTACCAGAAGGCGTCGAAGGAAGAGTACCATACAAAGGATATGTATGCGAAACTATATATCAACTAATAGGTGGAATACGTTCCGGCATGGGATACTTAGGATCAAAGACTTTAGTTGATTTATATAATACTTCAACTTTTGTAGTTCAAACCTCAGCAGGATTTAGGGAAAGTCACCCACACGATATAAATATTACAAAAGAAGCTCCAAATTATAGCGTAAATCATTAAAGGTATATATAATCAAAAGTATATAGAATCGAAATTATATGAGCTTAAAAGTATATATTAACTTAGGAGGATTGCATGAATAAAGATTTAGTTTTAGTAATAGATTTTGGTGGTCAGTATAGTCAGTTAATAGCTAGAAGGGTTAGGGAATGTGGTATATATTGCGAAATCATTCCTTATACTTACAACATAGAAAAGATAAAAGAAAAGTCACCTAAAGGTATGATTTTTACAGGTGGACCTAATAGTGTTTATGGTGATAACTCACCAACTATTAGTGAAGAAATATTTAATATAGGAGTGCCTATACTAGGTATTTGTTATGGAGCTCAGCTTATGGCTCACGTACTTGGTGGAGAAGTTAAGGCATCTACAGGAAGAGAATATGGGAAAACTGATATAAATATAGATAATAACAGTTTGTTATTTAAAGGTGTTAGTGAAAAAGAACAATGTTGGATGAGTCATACGGATTTTATAACTAAAGAGCCAAAAGGATTTGAAATAATAGCTACAACTCCAAAATGTCCTGTAGGAGCTATAGAAAATTCAGAAAAGGCATTATATGGAGTTCAATTTCATCCAGAAGTAGAACATACACCGGCTGGAAGATTAATGATAGAAAACTTTTTATATAAGATATGTAAATTAGAAAAAAGCTGGACTATGGCTTCATTTGCAGAAGAAAAGATAAAAGAAATAAAAAGCATAGTAGGAGATAAAAAACTTATATGTGCATTATCAGGAGGGGTAGATTCTTCTGTAGCAGCACTTTTGATTCATAAAGCTGTAGGGAAGCAATTAACCTGTATATTTGTAGACCATGGTTTACTTAGAAAAGATGAAGGTGACATGGTAGAAAAGGTATTTAAAGAAGAATTTGATTTAAATATAATAAGGGTAAATGCGAAAGATAGATTTCTTTCAAAACTTAAATCTGTTTCAGAACCTGAAAAGAAAAGGAAGATAATTGGAGAAGAATTCATTAGAATATTTGAAGAAGAAGCAAATAAACTAGGTGAAATAGACTTCTTAGTTCAAGGTACTATATACCCAGATGTAGTAGAAAGCGGTACGGATACCTCTGCTGTAATAAAGAGTCATCACAATGTAGGGGGACTTCCAGAAGATATGAACTTTAAACTTATAGAACCTCTAAGAGAATTGTTTAAAGATGAAGTTAGAGCTGTAGGTGAGGAACTTGGAATACCACATAAACTTGTTTGGAGACAGCCTTTCCCAGGTCCAGGACTTGCTATAAGAGTATTAGGAGAAGTTACAGAAGAAAAGTTAAGCATAGTTAGAGAAGCGGATTCTATAATGAGAGAAGAAATTTCAAATGCTGGACTTGAAGAGAACATATGGCAGTACTTTGCATGCCTTCCTAATATACAGTCAGTAGGAGTTATGGGCGATGAGAGAACTTATTGTCATACAATAGCTTTAAGAGCAGTAAACTCTTCTGATGGTATGACCTCAGATTGGAGTAGAATTCCCTACGAAGTACTAGATAAAATCTCTAGAAGAATAGTTAATGAAGTGAAAGACGTTAATAGAATAGTCTATGATATAACCTCAAAGCCACCTTCAACTATTGAGTGGGAGTAAAACATATATATAATTTGAAATGAGAAAGCCTATTTTACAGTGTTTATTATGATTAATAACTTGTAAAATAGGCTTAATTTTATATAGTTCCCCACCAATTCCACCACCAAAAGGATTTATTATAATAACATTAAATAGTATCAATATTATTTTTTAAAAAAATATATTCTGGAAATGTTAAAGAATTAGCGAAAATAATATTTTCATTATTATTGTAATGAAAAAAAGCTGGAAATTTTCCTTTGCAGTCTATCTCTAAATTATTTATTATAACTTTTTTAGACCAATTTAATCTAGGAGATGGTAGTGGGTCGGGGATTATTAGTATCTGATTGATATAATAATAGTCAAAATCATTAACTTTAGAAAGTTGTTTGAAAATCTTATCATTTTCTTTAGTATCAGTTATCAAATCAAACTCCATATTATCAATTTTTAATAAGGCTATTGATGGGTGGTAAGCAAATGCTATTGTGGAATCCATTACAATACTTCCTTTTAATTAATTTTATTTATATTATAATTATGATTATAAGTTGTGTTAGTTAGAACAATTATTATTTTATTATACTATAAAGATTAAGTGTTTAAATTAAATATGTTCTTTTTTAGAAGTCTTTATTTATTTAATGGTAAAAAAAGCTTTACAACCACTTGAATTGGTGTTACTATAAATTCGAGGAAAGCTCAGTTCTATCTCAAGGCAAGTTGAACATCTATAAAAGTCATATATTAAGTAAAAGAAAGGAAGTTTTAAAATTGATATTAAAATTAAAAAGGTTAAATTATAAGTACATTATTTTTTTGAGCTTGGCAAACAAGGATATCAGAATGATAGAAATAGAAAAGTATATTGAAGATAGAGTTAAAGAATATAATCTTTATCAAAGAACATCTACAAAGAATAAGAAAATAATAAGCGATTGGAAGACAGATGAAAAGCAGGATTTGCTTATAATGACTGTGGAGAGTGAAAATCCTTTGCCAATTCCGGTTCGAGGGATCAAATATTTCACACAACTTTTGATTGAACATCTTGAAAAAGAGGATAGATTATTGCATGATGAAATTTTGAAAAAAAAGACATTTTTTAGAACAGTAGATATAGAAGTCCAAGAAAACAATCCTTTAAAAAATGATATAGATGTAGAAGAAAAAATAGTAGAAGTTAAAGAAACTACTTCTTTAAAAAAGGATGTAGAAGAAACAAAAGAAGTTCAAGGAGTCAATATTAATTTAAGAGAGGTAAGAAAATTAATATTGCGTGAAGAAATAATAGGTTTACTTATTAAATCAAATATTAGTGAGGAGAAGCTTGAAGAGATAAAAGGAGTATTGGATAGTGTTAACTAATCTATGAAAAAACAGATTAAAAATTTTAAGATTTAAATTACACTTTGAAAAGTGAAAATGTGCTCTAAAATAATGAGGTGTTACTTTTTCTTTCACCAGAACTTTTAAATTTATTCTGGAAAATTAAAAAAGAGCAACAAGAATACACCTTTTCAGACTGTTTATTTTTAACAAAATGCTGATAGGTGAAAATAATTTGATTATATCAATAGATAAATCATAGATTTGTCTATACAACCTGATTTTTTAGTATAAGTTGTTGTGAGAGTTCAATTAACTTTTGCCATTTTCCTGGCATGGTAGAAATTCTTTCAAGCTCAGGG
>NZ_PTIS01000016.1 GCF_002934235.1 Clostridium algidicarnis DSM 15099 | reverse complement strand
GTCGCCGGGTGAAAACTTTGGCTGGATAGCTCAGTCGGTAGAGCAGAGGACTGAAAATCCTCGTGTCCCTGGTTCGATTCCTGGTCTAGCCACCATCATAAAAAGCCTAGTTAATACTAGGCTTTTTATATTTGCATAATATTTATATTAAATTAAGCATTTTTAGGTAAGTTATCACTGGTTATTATTGGAGGCAACTTAGGAAATTCATAGTCTTCTTTAGGTAATTCTTGTAGTGCCTTAATAACACCCTCTAGATTACTTGAAAGGCTCAGATGATTTTCTCTTAGTATATGCTCTAAGTTTTGATTTTCAAAGTCTAACCATCGCATATATCGTTCTCTTTCTCTTACGTAAACATCGTAATTATCCAATTCTTTTATAGAGTCAATTACCTCATTACATAAAAAGAAGTTACATACATATGTCCTATATTTTGCTGGTATAGTACAACCATATCCTTCTTTAACAAAAGGACAACATCTAAAAAACATAGTCTTATCTTTAATCTTCGTTAACTCATTAGATAAATTAGCTTCATTGATAACCATTTTAAAATTGTTATTTGAATAGGAATCAATATCAAAATGGTTATTAGACATGTAGTTTTCATAGCCTTCCTTATCAAAGTATCCCTTAGCATGAATGTAGTATTCATGGAGTACGGTACCAGGATTATTTACTATACTATGTAATGTTTGTAGTCCATCTATGCTCTTGCACATATTGTGAAGATCTACTAAATAAAATTTAGGAAAATAAAAACAACATCCTCTGTTCTTAATTTTGCACAAGCTAACACCAAAAAGACTATTACACCTGTTGCAATAGGTACATCCGTACCTAGGGGTAGTTTTATCTAAATCTACATATATACCGCTTGTAATATTAATCACCCCTTAGTTGAAAGTAAAACTTTCACGTATTAAGTATAAAACTATGTACATAATAGATACAATGTTCCTATGAGGTTGTGTAGGACAATAGGGAATTACTACATCTAATTAGAAGGATGTACATAGGTTTAATATAAAAATGTAATTAAATAGAATTAAATAGAATTAAATAGAATTTAGTGGAATTACATAAAACTAAGGTCTATACATGTTTTACGTATTCTTTCTGATTCTTCTTTAAAACACTACAGCCTTTATGGTAATATAGTAGTATCGCAACAATTTAAGGCGAAATAATCTTATTTTAAGGAGAGTTATTATGGAGAATAAAGTTTTAGCTAGAGTTGGGGAAATAAGCATTACTCAAAATGATGTAGAAGAAACAATGAAGAGATTTCCACAAGAAAGGCAAGCTTACATAGATTCAGAGATTGGAAGAAAACAATTATTAGAGCAAATAATTTCTTTTGAACTTATGTATAAGCATGGAAAAGAATTAGGATTTGATAATGATAAGGAATTTGTAGAGCATGCAAAGAAGATGGAAAAAGAGTTATTAACTCAATTTACTATAGCTAGAGTTTTAGCTGAAATGCCTATTACAGATGAAGAAATAGCATCATTTTATGCTGAAAATAATAATATGTTTAAAGAAGAAGAATCAGTAAGTGCTAAACATATTTTAGTAGAATCTTTAGAAAAAGCTAAGGAAATAGAAAAAGAAATGGCAGAAGGATTAAGTTTTGAAGACGCTGCAAGAAAATACTCATCTTGTCCATCTAGCCAAAACGGTGGAGATCTTGGAAGCTTTACAAGAGGGAAAATGGTTCCTGAATTTGAAGAAGCAGCATTTAAGTTAAATGTTGGAGAAGTAAGTGAGCCTGTACAAACTCAATTTGGATACCACATTATAAAAACTGAAGAAAAGTCAGACCCTAAAGTTAAATCATTAGAAGAAGTTAAAGATGTTATAAAAGATAATCTTCTTCAAGAAAAACAAAACAAAAAATATATGGACATGACAGAAGAATTAAAAGTAAAATATAATGTAGAATATGAGAAATAATTAAAAGAAACGAAGATAAGTAACAAAAACAATTAAAAAAATAAAAAGTGTCTTTATATAAAGGCACTTTTTTTGGTTAAGTATTTAAATATAATCTGTAAGGTCTTTAATAGAAATTAAAATTTAGATAATATTATTCTTCTAAGCTTTCTAAATTTATACTTTCCCATATAATAATTATTTTTTTCAACTTTACCAAGAAAGTTGTCCATATCTTCAATAACTGCTCTCCTACTGATTTCAAACACATCAGTATCCTCACTAGTATATTGGTCTAAGATGCCTATAGCTCCCTTATAACCTAAGTTCTTGGCTATCTTTTTTGACTCATCATTACAAGAACCGTAAGGATAAGCTATGTAGTTAACAGGTTTACCTAATATTTTTTCTAGAACAATCTTTGAGTCTGATAACTCTTTTTCTTGATCCTCGTTAGATAAAGTAGAAAGGTCCCTATGGGTTACGGTATGTGATCCTATTTCCACTCCATTTTCACTTAACTCTTTAATCTGGGAAGAGGTTAAAAAATAATCATCTTTATCTGTTTTATCAGTTTGTACAAAAACAGTAGCTTTAAATCCATACTGCTTTAGTAGAGGATATACTATGGTGTAATTATCTTTGTACCCATCATCAAAGGTTAATACTACGCTTTTTCTAGGAATCTTTTTTCCAGTATTTAGATGGTCGTATAGCTCATCTAAAGTTAAAGTTTTAAAACCGTTAGCTTTTAAATACTTTAGTTGTTTTACAAAATATTTTTTACTTATAGTTATTTCAGAAACCTTAGTTTCTTGAACAGAATGATACATCAAAACAGGTATTTTATCTTCAAATTTTTGATAAAACGTAAAGGATATAATTGAAACAAATATAAGAGAAAAGGTTATTAATAGCAAAATTTTATGATGAGAAGACTTTGTGCTATTTTTAGTTTCCACATTAACACCTCCAATAAGTGAGGAAATCATAAATGAATATTATAATTCAAAATAAAACTAAGTAAATACCCTTTACTATTATAAACCTAAAATAACATGAGAAAAATTACAAATTAGTAACGTTTGTATAAAATATATTAAAAATGTGAAACGGATTAGTGGATTATGGCCGCATTAATAGGTATAATATCCAATAAAAGTTTTATTACTTGACAGTAAATTTAATTATTTATATACTCTATTTATTGCACAAAATTAACTATCGTGATAGGATTATAAATTGGAATATAAACTTTCATATAACTAGGAGGTGCTGGATTGACCAGTAAAAATAAAAATTCGTATATAGAGACACTTATACCCATAATTATATTATTTGTATCAACCACAGGATGGTATTCATTAGATTATGTAGGAATGAAAGCTTTTTGGATAGGGTTTTTCGTATTATCATTTACCTATGCATTTTTAATCCTAAAAGATTTTAGAGGGAATATAGATATAAAAAAGCTAGTAACTAATAAATATAATATACTTCTCATTTTATATTCTGTATGGGTTAGCATAAGTTACTTATATAATTATCAGGGAAGAGGCTCTTTATTATATACATTCAAAATTTGGTTTATGATTATATTTTATATAATTTTAACTGAAATTTACATTGATAATATAACAAAAGAAAATAAAAAGATTTTAATACATAATATATCAAAATTTATATTCATACTAGGTGTATTCCATTCATTGGTAGGACTATATCAATTCATAACTTTATCTAACAAGATTTTTGGAGTAGTTATAAGTGATTGGCCTTCTTATAATCCAGCGGCTATGTATGGAAACGTAAATGGATTTGGAACCTATCTTTTTATATCAATTATATGTGGCTTTAATTTATTCATAGAAGGATTAAATAAAAAGAGCAATAAATATACAGCTTTTTTATTAATATTTCAAATGTACATGATTTATTTAACAGTAGCTAGAACAAGTATTGTAGCTTTAATTGCATATTTTGTATTCATTTTTATTCTCCTTTTGGTTAAAAAGAAAGAATTATTAGTTAAAATATTTTCTAAAAATAATGTTATACTACTTATAGTATGTAACTTAATAATGTTTTCTATTATAAAGCTTCCAGAATATAGAGGATACATAAATAGGTTGCTTAATAAAGATTATGTTTCAGAAGAAAGAACAGCAGATGATATGCTAAAAGAAAAAAACAGCAAGGGATTCAATAATAGAAATATTATATGGAAGGCTGTAGGTGATAATTACACAGAATACATTTATTTTGGAGATGGATTAAAATATAATATTTTGGATAGAATAGATGTAGTTAATGTTATAAGTGAAAGAAGTGAAGGGGTAGATAGAATAAGTTACCATAACACTTTAGTTAGATATTTTGCATCTAATGGGATGCTTGGACTTGTACTATTTTTAGCAATGTATTTTGCTATACCGCTAAAACTTACTATTAATATGATAAAACGTAGAGAAATAGACATGGAATCTTCCATTATAATTATTTTATTAGCTGTAATATTTATGTATATGCAAATGGAAGAGGTATATATTGGGGAAATAGGATTTATGTCTATAATAACTAACTTTGTATTGGGCTATGGAAGCACCCTTTTAACAAAAAGACAGAGGTGAAGTTAATGAATGTATTATTTATAGGGGTAAGATGGGATAATGAAGAAGATATAACCTCAGCGCCTCAAAAAATAGGAAATATTCTTTATAATAGACTTTCTAAAGATAAAGAAAACTTTTATTTTTATGGATTACAGACAAATGAATCACCAGGTGAAAAGGTAGAATTTGAAAATGTAAATGAAAAAGAAGCAAGAGGAGATTTAAAGCACATCTCTTCTTATATAAATGATAAAGATATAAAGATCATCTATATTGCAAGGTATCATTCATCCATTGCACTATACGCTACCTACCTTAAGTTCAAGCACAAGGTTAAGATAGTTTATACAATGCATGGACTGGTTAAAAAAGAAAAAGTTATAAATGGATCCTTTAAGGAAAGGCATGTTTTTATTGAAAGAGTTTTCTTAAAAAGATGTGATAAAATAATAGCTGTTTCCAAAGACTTAAAATTAGAAGTGTTAAAGTATTATCCTTCGCTTTTAGAAGAAAATATTGAAGTTATAAATAATGGGGTAAGCATAATACCCATAAAAGAAAAGATAGATATAAGAAGTCTTTATAATATTGAAGCAGATAAAAACATATTATTTACTGTAGGAGTAAGGAAGATAAAAAACATAGATACAATTTTAGAAAGCTTTATAAATAATAAAGAGCTTTATGAAAACTCTTGTTTGTTAGTAACAGGAGAAAAGGATAGTGAGTATTCTATAAGCATAATGGAAAAATATAAAAATTATGCCCACATAGTGTTTACAGGATATGTAGATACTAATATGATCAATAATATTTATGAGGAAATGGATGTATTTATTCAAATAAGTGAGTTTGAAACTTTTGGTATGTCTATAGTAGAGTCACTACTTCATAAAAAACATGTTATAATATCATCAAGTCTTCCTATTGCAAAATATTTTAACCAGGATGAAGTTGGATTTTATAATAAGAATAAAGATGATTTGTCTTTATTAATATTAGATAGCTTAAGATATGATGATATAAATCAAAAGGGCTACGAAAAGGCCAGAGAGTTATTTCATTGGGATAAGATTAAAGAAGATTATTATAATTTGTTTATGAAATTGTAGTTTATAGGTTATATTATATATAATATTAAACTAATAAATATAAAGAGGGTATATATATGGAATTAGTATATAAGGAAAAACTTAAAGAAAATATTGAAGAAGGTATAAAAACCCAGCATAAGGTTGATTTCGATGAATTGTTTCCAGATAAAAGATTAGAAAATTTAGAGGAGACTGAGCTTAGACAATGTCAGCTAATCCTTCTTAGAATATTAAAAATAGTAGCCTATATTTGTGATGAAAATTCACTGACTTATTGGCTAGATTCAGGCACATTACTTGGAGCATTTAGACATAAGGGTTTTATACCCTGGGATGATGATATAGATATAGCTATGCCAAGGGAAGACTACGAGAAGTTCTTAAAAATTGCAAAAGAGGAACTTCCAGATGATCTATATGTACAAAACCTAGATACTACAGAATTTGCAGGAAATACATGGACTCAAATAAAGGATAGAAAAAGTAAGATAGTTTTATCAGAAGATGCTAAATATCATCAAGGCTTTTATATCGATATTTTCCCAATGGATTCTTATTCAGATAACTTTTTTAAGAGAGTTTTTTATGAGAAGATACACAGGCTTTTATATATAAAAGTACAAGCTATAAATGCCCCCTTAAAAAAGCCATTTTTTAAGGGAATGAATTTTCCTAAAAATATAATTAAGATTCTTTTAAAAATAGTGTTTTTTGTATTTGCTATATTTGATTATAATAAAATATATGAGATGAATTTAAAATCTAAAGATAAAAGAATAGAAAGTATGAAAACTAATCCTAAGACTAATTATGGTTATGGTACCGAGGTTTTAAATTGGGATCCAATGGTTAAAGCAGAAGATATTATGCCGGTTACTAAAAAGTTAAAGTTTGAAGATGGCGAGTTTAGCGTACCTAATAATACAGAAGCTGTGCTTATTGAATCTTATGGAAATACTTATATGCAAATACCAAAGGTAGACAAGCAGGTCTACCACAACCTTAGTTTAAAATCTGTATTAACAAAAGAAGAAGAGGAAGAACTTAATAGAGGATTTCATTATTAAAAGTTCTAAGAAATATAAAACTCTTAAAATAAATATTGGATAGAAGTTTAAATCTATATTTTTAAGATTATGAGGTGTAAAAATGGATAATAAGGCTGATAATACTAAGGACAGTAATTTGCAAAAGGCTCAAAGAAGGATGCTAGAAATATTAAAAGATGTAGATAAAATGTGTAGGGAAAATCATATAAGCTATTGGTTAGATTCGGGAACTCTTTTAGGGGCGGCAAGGCATAAAGGTTTCATACCCTGGGATGATGATATAGATATTGTAATGCCAAGAGCTGACTATGAAAGATTTAAGCTTATAGCTAAGGAAAAGCTACCTAAACACTTATTTTTACAAACTAATTATTCAGATTTAGAATATGACATGCTATGGACTAAGGTTAGGGATAATAATAGTGAAATTGTAGAATATAAGATAGGAAATTATCATAATGGCTTGTTTATTGATATATTCCCAATGGATGATTACACTGACACAGATAAGTATCTAAAGTATAAGAAAAAGTTTAATTCTACTTATAGAACATTAATTTTAGTAAAAGAGCCCTTCGAAAAGGTTAAAAGTAAAAAGATATTTATAAAAAATATTATAAAGTTTTTTGCAAAGGTTGTATTATTCCCATTTACATTCATGGAAAAGAAAAAAGTTTTTGACTATATATATAATAAAAGAGATAAGTATATAGAAAAATCTAAGGGCACAGACAATGATATTATAGGGTATTCAATGGAAGTTGCCTATTGGAATTTTTATACTGAAAAGAAAAATATATTTCCATTAACAGAAATTCAATTTGAAGATGGCATATTTTATGCACCAGGTAATTATGATGCCTATCTTACTAAACTTTTTGGAAATTACATGGAGTTACCTCCTGAAAATGAAAGAATACCGCATAACTTAGAGCTAATAATTAAAGAGTAAGATAAATTAAGGTGCTTATATTATGTAGGCATCTTAAAGTTTATTTAAATAGAAGGTGAGGGTGCTATGGAAAAGTTAAAAGTCATGCATGTAGTTACTACAGATAAATTAAGTGGTGCTGAAAAGGTAGTTTTAGATATTGAAAGTAATTTAGATAAAGAAAGATTTTTGCCCTTTGCTCTTTGCAAAGGCGGAGACCTTAAAGATTTATACGAAAATGCAGGAATTAAAACTTACGTGGCAGATCTTAGTTCGTTAAATCCTAGAGAAATAAAAAAACTTAAAGCTTATTTAAAAGAAAGTTCAATAGATATCTTGCATGCTCATGACGTTAAAGCATCAATAGCAGCTAGGATAGCATCTAAAGGCCTTAATATACCAGTTATATCACATATGCATAGTTCTTATCCTTGGCTTGAAGGCATGTCCCCATTAAAGTATATAGACGCATTTTATAGGGGTAGCTACAAATTGTCCATTGCCTGTTCGGATATGGTAAAAGAACACTACCTAAAATATAATAAAAAGATTTCAAAAGATAAGATTAAGGTATTAAATAATTCTTTTAATTTTAATGAACTTAAGGGCAAATCCATAATTCCAAAGGAAGAAATGAGGCATAAGCTTAATATTAAAAATGATACCTATGTATTTGGTTTTCTTGGAAGACTTTTAGATATAAAAGGGGTAGACCTTTTGATAAATAGTTTTAATGAGATATCTAAAAAGATACCAGAAAGTATGCTTGTAATAGTAGGAGATGGGTCTGAGAGAGAAAGATTAGAGGCAATGGTCAAAGATTATGGACTAGAGAAAAAGGTATTATTTGAAGGATACCAAAAGGATGTATACAGCTATCTTAATATGTTTGATACATTTATATTACCCTCAAAGCTAGAGGGACTACCTATGGCTGTATTAGAAGCTATGGCAATGAAAATACCAGTGATTTCAACCCCGGTTGCAGGTGTGAAAAATCTTATTAAGGATAATTATAATGGCATAATACTAAAAACAAGAGATGAAAAAAGTCTTTATGAAGCAATGACGAAAATGTATTACTTAAAAGATGAAAGAAATATAATGGTGGAAAATGCATATAAATATTTGTTTGAAAACTATAATATAGATATATATATGAACAATCTTCAAAATATTTATAAAAATATAGTATAATAGAATTTAGAGAATATAGTATAATAGAGTTTATAAAAAACAATGTTCAAGAAAAAATAATATTTAAATAATCTAGATTTATATAATATAAATGTTAAACCTAGATTAATTATAATTGTAATGGAGAGAAGATAAATAATGTCGATAAAAGATGAATTAAGTGCCCTAGATGATGTAGATGATCATTTATGCAGTAGAGTTAAAGAAAATAATATTAACACTATAGCTACAGCTTGCTCCTTAAAGGAAGCTCAAGGTATAATGCTAAATATACTAAAAGAAGTACACAAACTATCTGAAAAGTATGGTCTAACATATTTTATTACAGATGGAACACTTTTAGGTGCAGTAAGGCATAAGGGATTCATACCTTGGGATGACGATTTGGATATAGCAATGCCTAGAAATGATTATGAAATATTTAAAGAAGTAGCAAAAGATGAGCTACCAAAGGAGCTTTTTTTACAGACAGTAGATACAGATCCAAATTATGATTTGTACAATATACCTATGAAGATAAGACATAACAGTAGTGTGCTTATCGAAAAAGGTGAGGAAGAAAAAACCTACCATAATGGTATATATATTGACATATTTCCTCTAGATAGGGTTCCAGATACAAGATTAAAGCATGGAATCCAAAAAGGTTTATCCAAGCTTTTAATTAATATGAAAATGGATATTAGCTTTGAAGATGGTATAAATATAAAGTCTATAACAAGGTCCTTTCTTCAACTTATAGGTAAACTTATACCTTATAGGACAGTTAGAAAAATATTGTATTCTACACTAAAGTGGAGCAAGAGATCAAAATCACCTAATTTTTATTATGGAGTAGATCTTACATGGCCAAATGAGTTTAGTGAAGAGGAAATTTTCCCACTAACACTTATGGAATTTGAAGGTGAAAAGTTTTGGGGACCAAAGGATTTCAATTCTTTGCTTACGAGAACTTATGGAGATTACATGAGCCTTCCAAAAGAAGAGGAACGAGAAATGCATTCAACCTTTATAGGATTAAAATAAGAAATTAAAGATGAAACAAAAACAGATATATTTCAGCAAAACAATAAAAAGAGATAATAAAAAGCTTACAGTTTAATTTATAACTGTAAGCCTTTTATATTACTAGATTAAAGGTTAAAAATGTCTTTCAAAGATTTCTATTTTCTTTTCATCTGTGAAGTCTTTTCTAGAGGTTATATTTATTCTACCAAGGATATCATCCATTATTTCGCTATGAGTGGCTACCTTTATGGTGGAAGCTATAGCAAAGTCATCTACAAACCTTTTACCATCTTCCTTAGGTATTAGTGCTTTAGGACCACCAACACAACCTCCAACGCAGCCCATGCCTTCTATAAAGTTAGCTTTAAGAGTTCCGTTTTTAACTTGTTCTAGCACAACCTTACATTCCTTAACACCATTTGCTTGAATTGGGTTTAATAACTTATGTTTTTCAGGATACATATCTTCAAGTGCATCGGATACTGCCTTTGATACCCCACCAGTTCTTGCATATAATCTTCCTCCCTTAGATGCATATTCCATAGAAGGAACACCAGTAAGAGTTGAAGGATTTATATCTAATGCTTCAAATATATCACGAAGCTCATGGAAGGTTAAAACATAATCGATGTCTCCCGCAAGATCCTTTTCTTTAGCCTCAGCTTTTTTAGCTATACAAGGTCCTACAAATACAACCTTGCAATCTTTGTTTAAAGCTTTTAAAACCCTGCCAGAAGCTATCATAGGTGACACAGAAGGGGACACATATTTAACAAGGTCCGAATAAACCCTTTTTAGCATGCCTACCCACATAGGACAACAACAAGAAGTAATCATAAGGTCTTCCTTAGTTTTTACAAGGTGATCAAATTCTACGGCTTCTTTTAAGGTTAGCATATCAGCAAAGAATGCTACCTCTACCATATCTTTAAATCCTAATTTTATAAAGGCAGCTCTTAACTGATCCATGGTAACATCTGCACCAAATTGACCAGAAATTGCAGGAGCTACAGCTGCGATTACAGGTTTATCAGATTTAAGTAAGTCTAGTACAGGTAAAAATTCCACCCTATCTACAAGGTTACCACTATCACAGGCCTCAACACAAAGCCCACAATCAGCGCAAGCTTCCATATCTATGTAAGTTGTTTTTTTAATTGGGTCCACCAATATAGCATTAAAAGGACAGACACTTTGACAGACAGTAGTTTTACCATCTTTAGAACAACTCATATCACAATCCTTTAATTTTTCTACTACTCTATTTTTTGATTGATAAGCAGTAATTGCTTTTCTTAAACTAATTATAAAGTCATCACCATAATCAATGTCCACGCCACATAAGGTGGAAATTACTTTACCCAAGGTTTCTTTATTAGTTGCCTCATCTTTAAGTAGGCTTTCTACCTGCGTATCAAAGGTGTCATTATAATAACTTGAAACCAAGAGCTTAAATATATCATTATACTTTTTATTCATAAAAATCCTCCTTCCATAGTAAAGGCTTACTATAGGTCCTATTATAAGAGTTTGTCATTAACATATGAATATTATACCAATACTTGCGATTATATGACATAATTTTATATGTAACATTTTCATAAATATTCACGAAGAAAAATAGGGAATTTATAATAATTACAACTTTCCATAAGATTTAAAATAAAACCTATATAAACATGGTATCATAAAAAATAACATCAAAAAAAGAGATATAGAAAACTATATCTCTTTTTTTGGTCGGGGTGACAGGGATTGAACCTGCGACCTCATGGTCCCAAACCACGCGCGCTCCCATCTGCGCTACACCCCGCTAACAAAACTTATTATAGTACAATGTCTTTTATAAGTCAATGTATATTAATAACATTGGTGTGTGATATAATTATAAAATAAGTCTTAAGTTTAAATGGAGTTTTCTTATAGAAGAATTTTGGAAATAGTATTAGTATATTATTAGAAATGAGGAATGTTTATGAAAGCCACAACAGTAGTTATGTTTGTAACCAGTATCTTCTTTATAATCTTTGGAATAATTGTTTTATCTAATAAGAAATTTCGAGAAAAGATGATAAGTTCTACAAAAAATATTAGGGATAAAGAAGGATATATAAGATTTAATGCAAAATATAATATTATTATAGGAAGTCTAGGGTTAATAGTTGCTGTAGTTGATAATTTTACATCTGAGGGTAAAATTACATTAGTAATGTTCATAGGAGTTATGCTAGGCGCTTCTTTAATGCAATCCATGAAGGTAAAAAAATATCTATAAACATAGCTTATATTAGGCTCTGTTTATAGATATTTAAGGTTATAGTCTATTTATTATTTCACGGTTACTTTTTATTTCGAAGTTTACTTCTTATTTCTTTAAATCTAGGGAATACATATTTAAAGGCATTATAAATAGGTTTTTTAATTACCAAATCAAATTCACCTATAAACTCTACAAACTTTCCATTAAAGCCTTTTTTAAATTTATATAGTCCATACAAAGGGTTTTCAGGGTTTAAATCTCCAGAAACTCCTCTAAAGTCATATAAATAGCAGCCAAGGTCTATACTGTCATTGATCATGGCGTATTGCATAAGGAAGTTTGGCATAGCATCTCTTAAAACGTCATCAGAGGCACCGTAAAGGTACCAGGCCTTGCCACCATAATATAAGTATAGAGCACCAGAGATATAGAACTCCTGGCCTTCATATGGCTTTATATCTTCCATTCTATTTTTAAAGCCTTCTATTTGTCTTTCGGACTCTTTTAGTTTATTCTCATTATCTTGAAGCTTTTTATTAAGCTTTTCTAGTTTATCTTCAGTAATATCTCCTAAGAGCTCTTTTTTAATTTCTTCAATTTTTATAACAGCTCTAGAATTTGCATCCTGCTGTTTTTTAAGCTTCTCAGTAAGCCTTTCAAGGTCTTTTGCATAACTATACTTAATCATATATAACCTAGAGAAAGGAAATAAGTCATTTATCATTTCTTTAAAATATTCCTTATTTCTAGTTATAAAGTTATCTCTTTTCCCTGTAACCACCATTATTTTATGAAATTCCTCAAGAACTTCATCTGTTATGTTAGATTTATCATAAGTTTCATAAGAGAGTCCACGCTCTTCAGCAACTCTTATATTATATCTAGTTTTACTAGAAAAGTTTTTAAACACCTTCTTTTTTGCAGCTTCCTTGTCTTCAGAAGTAGGAAGGTCTAACCTGAATACAAAGTTAGGCTGAATTCCTTCAAAGTTTACAGAGTCTTTATGATTATATCCAATGCTTTGTAAAAATCCTGAAATCTTCTCACTATTATAATTTAGTTTTTCATCCTCTTTTAAATGTATATCAGGATCTATTGTAATAAAAGCAACTTTGTTAGATTTTGAAAATTCACGAAGATATTCTGTGAATTCTATAAGTAAATCTTTATTGTTATAATCCGCAACGAAGCCCCTAGGAATATAACCTATGTAATAAGTCATTTTAGGTATTTTCCTTAAAATCATCATACAAGATAAAATCATATTATTATTAGAATCATATCCTGCTATATATTTAGGAACCCAATCTTTTTTTACATTACCCCATCCGGAAGTTTGGAATATGTGACCTTTCAAATGTTCTTTGCTAAAGTTGTCAATGTCTTTAGGTTTAACTTCTATAAAATTATACAATCTATATAATCTCCTTTTCATCTATGTTTATCCTTATTGTACTCTTAATTTATATATAACTTGTGAATTACCTTACTATATTTTATATTAAGAGAAGCCTTATTTCAAGACTAGCCAAAGTAAAAAAGACATGTTCAACATAGAGGTAACTTATGAAATTAAATATGGGTAGTGAATATAAAGAAGGAAAATGGCTAATAATTATAATAAAGCACATAAAGTGCAGTATAAAGCATAGAATAAATAAAGATCTAAATATTATAAATTATCATAATAACGAAAGATATATTGGTAAGTTTAAGAAAAATGGGTATAAAAAAGATAAAAGTTACAATGAAGTAACGATGTTCACTAAAAGTTCATAAATGCTTTATTACCGTTTATTGGTAGATGTCATCAAAAAGGGAGGAATTTTATGAAAATGAGTAAATTTTTTTATGACGAAAAGATTTGTGCGTCTTGTAAACATTTTCAAAAAAAGAGAGCTTTAAATCCTAGATATATAGAGGTTTTAAGCGATGGTGGATATTGCAACGAAAAACAGGGGTTCTATAAAATGAACACATTAAATATGTCTACTTGTGATTTATGGAAAGGGTTATAAATACTACAAAAAGAGATAGTCATATAATCATAATAGGTGCAAGACAGGAGCCTTTATGTACAGTCTGTAAAAAAGTAAGTTTGCTATTGTTTGAAGTTTTTATTTAGTATATAATAGTCACAGTGATGTGAAACACTAATGGGGGACTACCCCTGTATAAATAAAATTTTAGTGGGGTGGAATAGTGAATAAAAAATTAATAGCAGTCTTTATGACCATGGGGATTATCATGACTTCTGGTGTACAAGCGTTTGCAGCTCCGATTACGGATGCAGAAAAAGCAGAAATAAAGCAAGAACAACAAGAATTTGAGAAGGCAGAAGATAAGTTAAATGGATTAGAAGCTGAGCTTCAAGAGCTAGATTCACAAATTGGTGGGCTTCAAGACAAGCTAAATGAAAACAAAGCTACTATGAATCAAAAAGAAAAAGACATACAAACAATAAAGAAAGACATCGATAAGGCAACACAAGAGCTTAAAGAAAAGCAAGAAATCTTTGACACAAGAATGAGAGCAATTTATAAAAGTGGATCACCAGGATACCTAGAGCTTATTATTAAAGCTGAAGGTATGTCAGATCTTTTTTCAAAGGTTAAAGCAATAGGCAAATTAATGGATTTCGATAAAAAGATTATAGAAGAGCTTAATGATACAAAATTAGAACTTGATAATAAAAAACAAGCTTTAGATAATGAAGTTAAATCTTTAAATGAATTAAAGATAGAAAATGAAAAGCAATTATCAGAAGTAAATATAAAAAAACAAGACCAAAAAAAATTAGTAGACAAGGCTAAAGAAGAAAGCGACAAGATAAAAGTTAATCTTAAAGAAAAAGAAAGAAAAATTATAGCTTTTCAAAAAAATATAATTACAGATTCATCTAGTTCATCAGATGATATAAAAAGTGCCATAGCAGCACTAAGAGAAACTAGAAAAACCATCGTAGTTATTGACGAAGAAGTTGTTGATTTAATTGAAAAAGGTAAAGAAATAATTAAGAATAAAGAAGCCGCAGCTAAAACTTCAAGCATAGTTCCATCAAGAGGTGGAAGTAATGCAGCACCAGCATCAAGTAACTCCATAGTAAATTATGCTTATAACTTTATGGGAGTACCTTATGTATATGGTGGTACAAAACCATCAGGATTTGACTGCTCAGGATTTACCTCATATGTTTATAATGCTTTTGGATACGGAATAGGAAGAACTACCTATGATCAAATAGGTGGTGGAACTCCTGTATCCTATAATGACCTTCAACCTGGTGATTTAGTATTCACAAATGGTGTGGGACATGTTGGCATATACGTAGGTGGAGGACAGATGATTCATGCTCCACGTACAGGTAGAAATGTAGAAGTAGGCCGAATATACGGATTTAGCAGTGCTAGAAGAATTTTAAAATAGTATGTAGCTTATTATTAATAGATATAGAGACTTTAAAAGTATGATAGTCCAAGGGGGAAAATGGGCTATCATGCTTATTTAGGATATTTTTATAATACATTAAAAAGCTTTCGGGTTTGCCGAGAGCTTTTTTGTTAAGTTTAAAATATTAATACTATAAAATTTAATAGTGATAATAAGGGGTTGATTTAAATCATGATAGAAGATTATAAAAACTACATAAAAGAAGATGAAACTTTAGATGATCTTCAGCTTAAAGGAATACATATAATACAAAAGACAGAGGGGTTTAGATTTGGCGTAGATGCTGTACTTTTAGCAAACTTTGCAAAAACAAAAAGAAGCAGTAATATAATGGATCTTTGCACCGGTACTGGAATAGTTCCACTTTTAATAGCAGGTAAAAAAGAATTTTTCAAAATAACTGCCATGGAAATACAAAATGACATGGTAGATATGGCAAAAAGGTCTGTAATAATAAATGATCTTAAAGAAAAAGTAGATTTTAAATGTGCAGATCTAAAAGATTTAAAGTATTTAAAAACCTTAGATAAGGTAGATGTATTAACAGTAAATCCTCCCTACAAGGTTTATAAATCAGGGATTTTAAATGTAAGTGATAAGGATGCTATTGCAAGGCATGAGATAGCTTGTACATTAGAAGATGTTATAATAGCCTCTAGAATATTATTAAAGGATAATGGTCGTATGTTCATGGTACATAGACCAGAAAGGCTAGCAGACATATTATGTACCATGAGAAAGCATAAAATAGAACCTAAGACTATAAGACTTGTGCATCCTAATAGTAAAAAGGCACCTAACATAGTTTTAGTGGAAGGGCAAAGAGATGGTGGAGCCTTCCTAAAATTTGAGCCACCACTGTATATTTACGAGGAAAATGGAGAGTATAGCGAAGAAATAAAAAATATTTATAACGAAGATATAACGGTTAAAGGTGATTAAAATAATTTGAAGTTATTTAAAGTCATTAGAAGTTGTTGAAATAGGAGGAAAATATGGCAAAACTTTATATAGTACCAACACCTATAGGTAATTTAAAAGATATAACATTAAGGGCCTTAGAAGTTCTTAATATGGTGGATATAATAGCAGCAGAAGATACAAGACAAACCTTAAAGTTACTTAATCATTTTAATATTAAAAAGCCACTTATAAGTTATCATATGCATAATGAGCAATTTAAAAGTGAAGAATTATTAAATAAGATAGTACAAGGTGAAAATATAGCAATCGTAAGTGATGCTGGAACCCCTGGCATCTCTGACCCAGGAAGTATTATAATCAAAAAGTGTATAGAAAGGTCTATAGAAATAGAAGTTCTTCCAGGAGCAACAGCTCTTATTACAGCTATGGTTTATTCTGGACTTGACTCAACTAAGTTTTTATTTAGAGGGTTTTTGCCAAGAGAAAACAAGGATAGGAAAGCCATAATAGAAGACTTAAAAGATAGGACAGAAACTCTTATATTATATGAGGCACCACATAGATTAAAGGATACACTTGGATTTTTAAGAGAAAATTTAGGAAATAGAAATATTGGAATCTGCAGGGAACTTACTAAATTATATGAAGAAATTTTAAGAGGAAGCATTGATGATATAATTTCTCACTATGATACAGTTCAGCCCAGGGGAGAATATGTAATTGTAATCTCAGGTAAAAGTGAGGAAGAGATATCAGAGGAAAAAGAAAGTCTTTGGATAGATATGACTATTGAAGAGCATATAAAAAAATATATAGCTGGTGGTATATCAAAAAAGGAAGCAATTAAAATGGTAGCAAAAGATAGAAAGATGCCAAAGTCAGAGGTTTATAAGCACAGCATTGAGTAAATAGTATTAAGTGAGTGATACTATTATCTATTTTAAGGAAAAGATTAGGATGTAAGCCAAAAGCTATATTTATCATAAGTTTATGTTAGATAAAAAAACCAATAAGTCATGTAGCGGTGAAGTTAGTTTTAGTAAAATTAACTTCACCACTACAATATCTTATTGGTTTTATTAATAACTGTATCCTAAAGATAACAGTTTAATTTTTGTAAGTACCTTAAATTACATTCGCATGTAATTTAAGGTTAGAATAACTCTAAAGTTAAAATATTAAATAAACTTATTTAAAAGTATTTTGAAAGTATTTATCTAAAAGATACTACTTCTTAAATTCTTCCATGCAGCTTTTACAAATATTTTTTCCTTTATAGTTTGTTACATCTCTAGCGTCTCCGCAGAAAATACAAGCTGGCTCATATTTCTTTAATATGATTTGTTCGCCATCTACATATATTTCTAAAGCATCCTTTTCAGCAATATCCAAAGTTCTTCTTAGTTCTATTGGAATTACTATTCTACCAAGTTCATCTACTCTTCTAACAACACCTGTTGATTTCATCATGTTTCCTCCTTCTACATCTTTCGACATTTACATTTAAATAATAACAAAAATCCCACTTAAAGTCAACCTTTTAAGATACTGTTTTTCTAATTGAAATATTAACTAGAAGATTTGTTTCAAATGTTAATATACTACCATATTATTGAAATGTCAAGTATGTTAATAAAAGTATAATAAATATTTTCAATAAGTTTAAGGCCTGGTATACAAGGATGTAATAAGAATACAATGAAAAGGATGAGAATAAAGTTCACAAAAATATTTCAAAAAATTATAATAAAGTTCTTTTTTGCACTGGATATTTTGTCAAATTATTTATTAGAGTACCAGGAGTAGGGAGAAAGTGGTAAAGAAAAATGTTGATAAAATTCCCATTAAAGATTTATTTATGAATAACATATAAAAAACATATTAATTAATTAAATAATATTTAGAAAAAATTTAAATGAGTATTAATTAATAAAGTTTTAAAATTGTAAAGTTATGATGCTATATGATATAATTATATACATTATAGGTAAAGCTTTGCAAGTATATAAAACAAGTAAAACCATTTTAAATTATGAAGGGTAACTTTATAAATATTCAGATGTAAACTATTGCAAAGCAAGTGCAAAATAAAAGGAGGAATTATTATGAAAATATTTATTGATACTGCTAATATAGAAGAGATAAAAAAGGCAGCAGAACTTGGAGTTATAGATGGTGTTACCACTAATCCTAGTTTAATTGCAAAAGAGGGAAGAAATATTAAAGAAGTTATAGAGGAAATTTGCTCTATAGTAGATGGACCTATAAGTGCAGAAGTTATGAGTTTAGAACATACTAAGATGATAGAAGAAGCTGAAGAACTAATAAAACTTCATAAAAACATAGTGATTAAGATCCCAATGTGTGCTGAAGGGCTAAAAGCTGTAAGCGCTTTATCAAAAAAAGGAATCAAGACTAATGTAACTTTAATATTTTCAGCGCAACAAGCACTTTTGGCTGCAAAGGCAGGAGCAAGCTACGTTAGCCCATTCGTTGGAAGACTTGATGATATAGGAAACGGTGGTATTCCAGTGGTGCAAGACATTGCAGAAGTATTTAGTATTTATGGAATAGAAACAGAAATTATAGCAGCTAGTGTAAGAACACCAATGCATGTTTTAGAATGTGCAAAGGCAGGTGCAGATATTGCAACTATACCATATAAAGTGATAGTTCAAATGATAAGTCACCCATTAACAGATGCAGGAATTAAAAAATTCATAGAAGACTATGAATCATCAAAATAAGCTAATATAAATATAGAAATATAGAAATATAAAGATGTATAATAGAATATAGAAATATGCAAATATAGCAGTATAAAAGGATCAGAATTCTAATTAATTAAGCTTTCTGATCCTTTTATTTGTTTTAAATAATCAATTATATTAATACACAATAATACAGATTATTTCAATATAACCAATAATGAAACCTTGTAAAGGGTTTATGAATACCGTATAATGTTATTATACTTTAAAAATACTTATAAAGTTTGGATTATAAAATGTAACTTATATTTTATAATTTCAATTTATTAATTAAAAGGAGGTTTTATTATTGAGTGATGAGAAATTTGATGTAAATTACATATTAGAATTAGCAGAAGAAATGTCCAATAGTAATTTAGTACCCTATGAAGATTTACCTCAATATGATTTGTTTTTATCACAGGTTATTGATTATTTAAATGATAAATTTGTAGAAGAAAAATATACAAATAATATAGTTCAAAACTACATTAAAAGCGAGGCTATATCAAAGCCAGAAGATAGCAAAAAAAGAGGATATACAAAGCTTCATCTAGCACAACTTTTATTACTAAGTTATATGAGACCAGTGCTTACTACAGAAGAAATAAGAAAGGTTTTCAGATTAGCATTTAACGACATAAATGATAGATCAGATGATATAATATCCTTTGAAAAAGCATACAAGATTTTTTCAGATATACAAAAAGAAAGCGTAAATGAATTTTTAACAGAACATAAATTTTTTAATGAAGAAAAACTAAACAGTATAGTAGCTGAACTTAATTTAAAAGACAGTGATGAAGGCAGGATAAAGATCTTCATAATGGTTATGAATCTAGTAGCACAAGCTAGTGTAATAAAAAAAATAGTACAAAGAATAATAGAAGATTACCACGAGTAATTGGAAACTTGTTTTACTGGCATATTATATAATGTAGAACTTCATAAAGAATTGCATATTTAGTCATTGAGGGGAGATGATAAATATGGAAGGCTTTATTTCACTTATAGGCAATGTAGGATTTCCTATAGCGGTATCTTTATACTTACTCATAAGGATCGAAGGAAAGCTAGAAAGCTTAACTACAAGCATAAATGCCTTATCCACAGCTTTAAATACCTTTTTTAAGAGTTCTTGAATGGTAGAATGCTAGTATGTAGGTAGGTAGGTAGTCAGATATGGAGAGATAGTCCCATAGGTAAGTAGCCAGATATATAGAAAGATAGTCAGGTAGGTAAGTAGTTATATAGGTATAGTCAGATAGATAAATAAATAGATAAATATATAAATAGATAGTCAGATAAATAGATAGATAAATAGATAAATAATTAATTAATTAATAAAAAAGTCATGAGATAAATGATCTCATGACTTTTTGTATATTATTATATATTTATGCTTAGTTGCAAGAAGAGCTTCCAGCATCATCAGATGATTTTGTTACTATATTAAAGTTATCTCCAAAGATTCCTTTAGTGTGAACTATTTTAGCATCATCAAATAGGAAGGAAAATTCCTTATCTGCTACAACCTTTATTCCGTTTTCAACATAGATATCATCCTCTGATTGTTGTTCATCCAGAACAACTCCAAAACTAGGGCCACCTCAGCCAAAACCTTTTATAACTACCCTTACTGCATCTTTATTTTTAGTCTCTAAAGATTTTTTTAGAGCAATAGATGTGTTTTCATCAATATTAAATTTCATTATATTGCCTCCTTATAAAATATATATTATTAGTTTCCCTTATATTTATGAATTTATAGTGTATTAATAAATGAAGGTTATCCAAAATATATAAGAATTATTAAATTTGTTTCGCTACCCCTAGGGGGTATAATAAGATTATATATTAATTAATCTTTAATGTCAAATTAATTAATATATAAGTAAAATTATTTAATCATTAATTCACATTTACTAAAAATTTAGAAAGAGGATAGTTTTGTATAGGATAATTATCTGCATTGATATCATCAAAATGCCACCACTCAGTTTCTATAGGAGAGAATCCATTTTTGACCATTACCTCTGTCAACAAATCTACATTTTTTTTAGCGCTATTTGTCATAACGGCGTTTCTGTAGGCTGTTGTATTAAACTCATCAAAACCCGTAGGCATTTCAAGCTCTTTACCTTTGCTATCCACTAAGGTTAAATCCACAGCAGTACCCCTATTATGTCGAGAACCATTATAGTAAGGACTTGCAATATATCTTCTATCTTGAACTATACTCCAAAAGTATTCTTGGACCTGCCCTGGTCTATAAGCATCCCAAATCTTTATTCTATAACCTAAAGCCTTAAAGTCCTCATTAGCACTTATAAGTTTATTTAAAGTATCCTTTTGGAGTACGGCAACGTAAGCATCATATACCTTTTTACCAGTGAAATTATTGTCTGTAGCATATCTAAGATCTAAAACAAAATCATATTCACTTATATTTATAGGAACTAGTCCACTAAGATCTTTTGTGTAATCAATGTCCCCAGTAACAATTTTAATTTCAGGTTCCTTTAAAGTTCTATCTATTTTATTTGTGCTTACTTCACTTTTAATAGGGATAGAATCTATATTTTTATAAGAATATCCTATGGCATAGCCTAAAAAGATTAATATTAAGTACAAAATAATTATAATAAAAGTATTTTTAAGTTTCATTTTAATTTTATAACCTCACATTTATAATATAGTATTAGTATAAGACAATATGCTGCACGAAATTCACAATAAATCCATTATACTATCATATATCATTACTAACAATTTTAATTTTGAATTAGTCATTAAAAGAGATGTAAGATATAATTATAAATAACATTAGAGTTCTGAAGTTAGGTAAGCTTCTAAATTAAAGTTAGAAAGGCGTTGTATAAGGTAGAAATATGATAAAAGAAGAAGAAAAGACCTATTTCCCGGAAAATAATATGTCAAAAATAAGTGTAAGAGAACTAGTTGAGTTTGTATTAAGAAGGGGAAGCATAGATAGCGGCTTTATTAGTAGCAAAAGAGCTCAACAAGGGACAATGATTCATAAAAAACTACAAAAGATAAAAGAAGAAGCTTATAGTAAAAGAGAAGGCTTTGAATATAAAAAAGAAGCCTTTTTAAGTCATAAAACATTTTATAAAGATTTAACCATCCTTGTAGAAGGAAGAGCAGATGGACTTTTAATAAAGGAAAATAAATCTGAAATATGTAGTGAGCAGGAACAAGAACAAGAACAGATAGACATAGATCAGATAGACATAGAACAGAAAGAAATAGATAAGAAAGACATAGAAGAAATAAGTATAACCATTGAAGAAATAAAGAGCACTACCAGGGATTTATCCTTAATTGATATTGATTATAATGAGCTACACTGGGCTCAAGCTAAATGTTATGCCTATATGTTCTTGATGGAAAATGAAAAAGAAAGAGAACTTTCGGGAAAAAAGGCTAGTGTGGAGCTAATATATTACAATGTGGACACTGATGATACTAAGACCTTTTTAAAAAGGTTTAACATAAAAGAACTAGAAGACTTTTTTTTAGAACTTATTAAAGGCTATCATAAGTTCGCCATGTTTACTTTAGAGTGGAAAAGTTTAAGGGACAGTTCAATAGAACTTATAAGTTTTCCATTTAAAGGCTATAGAAAAGGTCAAAGGGAACTTGCTGTAGCAGTTTACGGAACAATAAGAGATGGCAAAAAGATATTTGCAAAGGCTCCAACGGGTATAGGTAAAACTATTTCAACTATTTTTCCAGCGGTTAAAGCTTTAGGAAAGGGGTATTTATCTAAAATATTTTATCTAACAGCTAAAACCCCAACAAGAATTGTAGCAGAGGATACCTTTGGTAAATTAAGAAAAAATGGATTGAAATTAAAAAACATAACAATTACAGCAAAAGATAAGATTTGCTTCACCGAAGAAAAGATCTGCACAAAGTCAGAATGTATTTATGCAGATGGTCATTTTGATAGGGTTAACGAAGCTTTATTTGATATGCTAGAAAATGAAGATAATTTAAATAGAGAAAATATAGAAGGTTATGCTAAAAAACACAGGGTGTGTCCCTTTGAATTTTCATTAGACCTATCCTTGTTTTGTGATGCCATAATATGCGATTATAATTATGTTTTCGATCCAAGTGCCTCTTTAAAACGGTTTTTCGACAAAGACCAAAAGAAAGGTAAAGAGGGTTATCTGTTACTTATAGATGAAGCGCATAATATGGTAGAAAGATCTAGAGAAATGTTTTCGTCAGAAATTATAAAAAGCAAGGTTTTGATTGGAAAGAAGATAATTAAGGGGAAATCTAACGGGATTTACAAAGCCTTAAATAGTATAAATTCCTACTTAATTAATTTAAGGCATGAGCTAGAAGATAAAAAAGGAAGGTTTATAGTAGAAAAGACTCCACCAGAGGAGCTATACCCCCTTCTTAAAAATTTTATGAAAGAATCAGAAGAATACCTAATTAAAAATAAGAATACAGAAGGATTTGCTGAAATATTAGAATTATATTTTAACTTTAATTCCTTTTTAAATATAGGAGAAAATTATAATAAAGATTACGTAACTTATTGGGGTCTTGAAAATGGAGATTTTAAGTTAAAGATATTTTGTGTAGACCCTTCTCGAAGTATAAATAATGTAATGGAAATTATAACTTCCACAGTATTTTTTTCAGCCACATTAGATCCTATGGATTATTTTAAAGACCTTTTAGGAGGAGATCCCAAGGACTATGTTATAAGACTGGACTCACCATTTCCAAAGGAAAATTTAGAAGTTTTGTTAGTGAATAATGTGTCTACTAAATACACCAAAAGAGAAGATAGCTATGAAGTCATTGCAAATTATATTTATACTCTAGGTAATAGTAAAAAGGGAAATTATATGATCTTTTTCCCTTCTTATAAATATATGAATTCAATTTTGGAATGTTATAAAGAATTACATGGGGATAATATAAAGGAAACTGTGGATGAAGATAATGCAACTGTGCATGAAAATAACGAAACCATGGATAAAAACAATAAAATCATTAATATAATAGTTCAGGAAACATCCATGACAGAAGAAAGGCGGGAAGAATTTTTAAATGAGTTCAAAGAAGAAAGGGAGAATACCCTTCTAGCATTTACTGTGCTTGGAGGAGTATTTGGAGAAAGCATAGACCTTGTAGGGAATAAGCTTACAGGGGCCCTTATAGTGGGGGTTGGACTTCCTATGGTTGGCATTGAAAGAGATATAATAAAGGATTATTATGATGCAAATAATAATAAAGGTTTTGAATATGCATATATATATCCTGGCATGAATAAGGTTAAGCAGGCAGCAGGAAGAGTTATAAGAACAGAAAAAGACAAGGGCATATTGATTTTAATAGACGAAAGGTACAACTATAAAAGTTACCAAAGCTTACTACCAAAAGAGTGGCTACCCTACAATAAAATAATGAACCCAAAGGAATTAGAAAATACAATAAAATAATCCTATAAAATTAAAAATAAAACAGGTTAAAAAAGAGGTACCTTTTAGGATACCTCTATAGACATCTTTGCATTAAATTCTTCATTTATATTTAACTTTAAAATTCCTTCTTTATTTTTGAATTCACCAGTGAAATCTTCGAAATCAGCATGTCCATACCAGGGTTCTATGCAAACAAAAGGAGCATCTTCACCTTTTGTCCATATGCCAAGGTAAGGAAAGTCTTTAAAGCTTACTTTAACCTGTCTTTGGTTTTTAGTGCTTTTTAGGGTTACACTTTCAGATTTAAGATTTTTAAATACCAAGGCATCTTCTTTAAAAATATCGTAATTTAAAGAAATCTTGTTTTCATTCATTAAAAAAGGTTTTGACTTATTATTAAAATAGCCATCTGAATTTAGGCACAGCGTATTTAAAGTTTCATTTTTTTCAAGCTCTAAATAATAATCCTCAAAGTTTTCATTAGGATATAAAGGACAATTAAAACCTGGATGAGCTCCAAGAGAAAAATAAATTTCATCATTATCTAAATTTACAACCTTATAATTTATTTCAAGGATATTTTTTATTAATTTATATTCTATTTGAAGCTTAAATTTAAAGGGATATATCTTAAGGGTTTCCTTTGAATATAAAAGCTCAAAACATAAGCTAGTATCTGTTTTTTCTATTAGATCAAAATTGCAATCTCTAGCAAAACCATGTTGAGATAAGGCATAGCTTTTTTTATTTACCTTATAGGTATTGTCTTTTACCTTGCCTACAATAGGAAATAATACAGGAGCATTACGTCCCCAAATAGATTTATCTCCATACCATATATATTCTATGTCATGATGTTTTTCATAAAGACTACAAAGTTCTGCACCTATATCTTTAATTTTTATAGAAACTAAATCATTTTCCAAATTATGCATAAAAAAACCCCTCTTTTTCATCTTATTTCTCAAAATACTAGTATAAATATATTAATACAGTAAATTTAACCATTTTGTAATCAATTTGTAACGGTAATGAAAGGACTTTAAGTAATTTATATTATATAATGATAGCATAAACAACAAAACAATAAAAATAGTAAAAAATAAATTAATTACATTAAACTCACATCACTTGTAGGCAACCGCCCCCACGGTTGTCTATTTTCATTTATAAAAATAAATTATCCTTAATAACTTAATTAGCTATAAAAGTTTGGTGAATTTATACGATATATAATAGATAGATTAAAAAATAACAAAAATCCTTAAAAGGATGATTAGTTTATATAATAGGAATAACATATAAGGCTATTAACAGGTAATAGTTAATTTAGGTAATAGTTAATTTATATAATAGGTAAGCTATTGATAATAAAGGGGAAAAAATATTATGAACATCAATTTAAAAGACATAAGCATTCTTGCTATAACTGGATATATTGTTTTAATTATAATTTTAGTAGGTTTAGTATACTACAATGTAAAATTAAGAAAATATAAAAGATCGGTTAATAAAGAGTTATTAAATTTAAATAAAGAAAATGATGCATTAAAAGAAGCGTTATACGAGGTAGAGACTATAATAACTACATTGGATGATGCTATAATATGTAGCAATTTAGATGGAACCATAACTAGATGGAATGAAGGAGCTAAGGCCATATATGGGTATACAAAAGAAGAAGCAATAGGTAAAGATATATCCATTATAAGTAAAGATGAAAATCATGAAGAAGTAGAATGGCTAGCTCATAATATAAAAAAAGGTGAAGTTATTAAGAGCTATGAAACTGAAAGATATAGGAAGGATGAACAAAAGATTAATGTATCATTAACATTATCACCTATAAAAGACAGTGAAGGGAATATACTTTATATAGCTGGCGTTGATAGAGACATAACTGAAGTAGTAAATCAAAGATTGACACTTAAAAGAAGCTACGATGAGTTATCAGCAGTTTATAATCAATTAGCGGCAACAGAAGAGGAACTAAGGTATCAGATACAAGGGCTAAAAGCCAGCGAAATGGCATTAAAGGTTAGTGAGGAAAGGTATAAGCTAGCATTAGATGGTGTAAATGACGCTATATGGGAGCTAGATTTAATAGAAAATTCACTTTTTATATCTGATAAGTGGGAAAGTATATCAGGGAATAAACTTGAAAATCAAACTAATAATATTAGAAATATGCATAAATACGTGCATCCTGATGATGTGAAAGGTGTTATAAGAGCTTTAAATGATCATATTCTAGGTAAAAAGGATACTTATGAAGGTGAGTTTAGGATAAAGACTGGTGATGGAAGTTATAAATGGGTAAATAATAGAGGAAAAGTATTAAAAGATTCTTTGGGCATACCTTTAAAGGTAGCAGGATCTATTACAGATATAGATGAAAGAAAGAGATACCAAGAAAAAATAAAATTTCTGGCATATTATGATACACTAACGGGATTACCAAATAGAACCTTAATTAAAGAAAAATTAGATAAGATTATAAAAGAGAGCAATGGAGAAAAGAAAAAGTTTGCTCTTGTATCTATAGATATAGATAATTTTAAGATTATAAATGATATATTAAGTCATGATTTTGGGGATGAGGTAATAAAAAATGTAGCCCACACAATAAGAGAAATGGTACCTAAAGATGCTATTGTAGGGAGAATTGGTGGAGACGAATTTATGGTAATCATAAAGGATGTTAGGAGTATAAAGTCAACTATTGATATTTGTGAGGGAATTTTAAAATCTTTTAAAAAGGTAATAAAAATAAATGATACTAATATTTATACAGGAATAAGTATTGGCATATGTATGTATCCATATCATGCATCTACATCTAAAGGATTATTTACAAACGCTGATGCGGCACTTTATGAATCAAAGAGAAATGGTAGAAATCAAATCACTATGTTCAATAAGTTAATGTCAAAAGATACAATAAGAAAAGGAAAAATAGAAAAGGCATTAAGAGGAGCCCTTGATAAAGAGGAGCTTGTAATGTATTATCAGCCGCAAATTAACATTAAAACTAGAAGGGTGGATGGATATGAAGCCTTGCTTAGGTGGCATAGTGAAGAGCTTGGCTTTGTATCGCCAGGGGAGTTCATTCCTATAGCTGAGGAGGCCGGACTTATATCACATATAGGTCAGTGGGTAATTAAAGATGTATGTAGGCAGATAAGATGTTGGAAGGATAAAAACCTAGAAGTTTCAACAGTTGCTGTAAATATATCAGCAATACAATTTCATGATAGCCAGTTGATAGAAGGTATATTATATATATTAGAGCAAGAAGGCTTGTCACCAAAAGATTTGGAAATAGAAATAACAGAAAGCATACTTATGAATTTTTATGAAAAAAACATGTCTTTATTAAACAGATTAAAGGACTTAGGTTTTAGCTTAGCCTTAGACGATTTTGGAACAGGATATTCTTCTTTAAATTATTTAAGCGTTATGCCTATAAATAAATTAAAAATAGATAAATCATTTATAGACTTCATAGATAAAAATAAAAAGGATAGGTCCATAGTAGAAGGTATAATAAATCTTTCTCACAATATGGGGATTAAAGTTGTAGCAGAAGGAGTAGAAGAATATAACCAATTAAAATTACTAGAAGATATGAACTGTGATAATATCCAAGGATATATATTTAGTAAACCACTACCTGCAAAAGATGTAGAAAAGTTTATGACAACATACATATAAAGTCATAGGAATTAAAAATACATAGTAATCAGAAAATTAGGTAGTTAAAAGATATAAATAATTTCAAAACATATATCAGTAAAAAAAGGTCAAAAGTATTTCGAAAAATACTTTTAACCTTTTTTTATTATTATCTATTATAAGATCTTCATAGGAAGATCAATCTACAAAGACTTTAATTAGTTCTTTTTAGGTTCGGGCTTCTTATCATTAAATATATAATCCTGCATTTGTTTTATGGTAGCCTCGCTATCAAAAGGTAGGTACCAAACACCTTTTATCATCTCGCCACCATCTTTATAATAGCCATCTACAGGGAACCTTTCTTGTTCTATAGTCATCTTTCCATCCATTATAACGTCAGTACCAAGTTTGATTATATCGGTTTTAGACAAACTAGTTTCAACTAAAGGTAGTAATTTTGAGACAATAGAAGGGTATTGGGATGCACCTGAAGACTTTATTGTTTCAAACATAGAATTTAAAACAACTCTTTGTCTATCAGTTCTCTCAAAGTCACCATTGCCAACATGACGAATTCTACTATAGGATAAAGCTTGTATACCATTTAACTTTTGAAGACCAGGGTGTGAAATAGAAGTAGGTGAACCTACAGAAGTAGTGTTTATTTCATTAATTTCTTCCTTTTTAACATCTACATTTACTCCACCTATAGCATCTATAAGCTTTTCCATGTTAGAAAAGTTTATAGAAACGTAATCTTTAATATCAAGTTTATAATTTTTGTTTATAGTTTTAATTGCAAGCTCTGGACCACCAAAAGCATGGGCATGATTAAGCTTATCTTTTCCGTGACCATCGATATTTACGTAACTATCTCGCATTATAGAGCTCATTTTTAACTTATCATTTTTTTTGTCAATGGTTATTACCATAGTAGCATCAGAACGACCAGGCTCATCATCTGAAAGTTTATCAAGTCCAAATAAGGCAATATTAACAATATCTGTGTTGCTAAAAGAGCTACTTACATTAGCCTCTATACCTAAGTCGTCAGAGTCTTTAGAAATTACATTAGTCTTTACCTTATCTAATAAGTTAAAAACATAAAATCCACCTAGCCCTACTAAAAATAGCAATATAAATACCAAACTATAAATTACAACATTTCTCTTTTTTTTACCAGATTTATTTTTCTTTGAGTGATTTTTGTTAGCCCTTTTCTTTATTTCGGATCTAGAGATTGGAGCAGTTTGTCCATTTTCATTGTTACTCTTACCAGACATAATTAAATACCTCTTTTCATTTTAATTGCTCATAAACAGAAGTTTTGATTTACAGTCTTTTTAAATTCCTTTGTTAAAGATAAATGTATATACTTTTACATTATACTACATATTATCTGAAAAATAAAAATAAAAGATATTAATTTTATACAAGTAAGAGAGAAAAATAAGTTTAAAGCATCGTTAATAATGCCCTGAATTTGATTTTATAATAGATCCAACTAAGATATATCATTTGCCTTGTAAAACACTTCTACAAATAGACAATGTTTGATATGTAAGTTATAATATTTAAAGTTACAATTACTTTAAATATTTAGGAGGATTCTTAATTATGAAGGGAATAATATTAGCTGGGGGATCAGGAACTAGACTATATCCTGTAACAAAATCAGTATCAAAACAAATAATACCTATATATGATAAACCTATGGTGTATTATCCATTATCAGTGCTTATGTTAGCAGGTATAAAAGAAATTTTGATTATATCAACACCTAGAGATATAGGCTGCTTTAGAGAGCTTTTAGAAGACGGAAGTGAGCTTGGGTTAAACATACAGTATGCTGTCCAAGATGAGCCAAGAGGGTTAGCTGAGGCATTTATAATTGGCGAAAAGTTTATAGGAAATGATAAGGTAGCTTTAGTTTTAGGAGATAACATTTTCTATGGATATGGCTTTACAGAAAGATTAGAACGAGCTTCTAAAAGAGAAAGCGGAGCCACAATATTTGGATATCATGTAAGTAATCCAAGAGACTTTGGGGTGGTAGACTTTGATTCAGACAATAAAGTAGTATCTATAGAAGAAAAGCCTGAAAACCCTAAATCAAACTATGCTGTACCAGGACTTTATTTTTATGATAACGATGTTATAGATATAGCTAAAAACATAAAGCCATCTTCAAGGGGCGAGCTTGAAATAACTGCAGTAAATAATGAATATTTAAAACGTGGAAACTTAAAAGTAGAGTTATTCGGAAGAGGAATGGCTTGGCTTGATACAGGAACGCATAGAGGACTATTAGATGCTGCAAATTTTGTAGAAGCTATTCAAACAAGACAAGGGCTTTATGTAGCTTGCATAGAGGAAATAGCTTATAGAAAAGGATTTATTACACGGGCACAATTATTAGAATTATCTAAGCCACTACAAAAGACAGAGTATGGCAAGTATCTTATTAATATTGCTGAAGAAGGATTAGAAGTATAAAATACATTTATGTATAGATTTTTATGATAATTGATAATAAAATTATGCAAGGGGGATTATTAATGAAAACTTATTTAGTTACGGGTGGAGCAGGATTCATAGGATCAAATTTTGTTATATATATGTTAAATAAGTATAAAGACATAAAAATAGTAAATTTAGACAAATTAACTTATGCAGGAAACTTAGAAAATCTTAAAAGTTTAGAACATAATGAAAACCATATATTTGTCCAAGGAGATATATGTGATAAAGAAGTTGTTGAAGGATTATTCGAAAGATATGAAATAGATTATGTAATAAACTTCGCCGCAGAATCACATGTAGATAGAAGTATAAAGATGCCAGAAATATTTGCTAAGACAAACTTTATGGGAACTGTTAATCTATTAAACACTACAAAAAACGCATGGCTTACAGAAGATGGATGGAAAGAAGGCGTAAGATATCTTCAAGTTTCAACAGATGAAGTTTATGGTTCACTTGGGGAAGATGGATTCTTCGTAGAAACAACCCCATTAGATCCACATAGCCCATATTCATCTAGTAAAACTGGCGCAGATTTAATGGTTAAGGCTTATTTCGATACATATAAGATGCCAATAAATATAACTAGATGCTCTAATAATTATGGACCATATCAATTTCCAGAAAAGCTTATACCGCTTTTAATAAATAATTGTTCACATAAAAAGGACATGCCAGTATATGGTGATGGACTTAATGTAAGAGATTGGCTTTATGTTGAAGATCATTGTAAAGCTATAGATATGGTTATAAGAAACGGTGAAATAGGAGAAGTATACAATGTTGGAGGTCATAATGAAAGAACTAACATCCAAATTGTAAAGACTGTTATAGAATACATAAATGAGAATGTAGACAAAGAGGTTACAGAAAAGTTAATTAAGTATGTGGAAGATAGAAAAGGTCATGACCTAAGATATGGTATAGATCCAACTAAGATTAAAGAAGAACTTGGATGGTATCCTGAAACTACTTTTGAAGTAGGAATAAAAAAGACTATAAAGTGGTATTTAGATAATGAGGATTGGATGAAGAACGTAACATCTGGAGAGTATCAAAAGTATTATGATAAAATGTATGAAGGGAAGTAAGAAAAATTTATGGGAAAATTTAATTTTATTAAAACACGCATTGATGATGTGTGGGTTATAGAGCCTACGTTATTTGGAGATGATAGGGGTTACTTTATGGAAACCTATAACTATGAAGAATTTAAAAATGCAGGCTTAAATATGGTATTTGTTCAAGACAACCAATCTAAGTCCAAAAAGGGAGTTTTAAGAGGTCTACATTTTCAAACTAAGTATCAACAAGGAAAATTAGTCAGGGTAATAAAAGGAGAAGTTTTTGATGTAGCGGTAGATTTAAGAAAGTCATCAAAAACTTATGGAAAATGGCACGGGGTTACACTTACAGAAGAAAACAAGAAACAGTTTTATGTGCCAGAAGGATTTGCACATGGCTTTTTAGTGTTATCAGAAGAGGCTGAGTTTGTTTATAAGTGTACTGACTTTTATCATCCAGAATTCGAGGGTGGACTTGCTTTTGATGACAAAGATATAAATATAAAGTGGCCCATAGAGGACATAAAAGAAGTTATTTTATCACAAAAGGATAAAAATGCTAGAACATTAAAAGAAAATAAAATACAACTTTAAAAAAATTAAGAGATGCTATGAAAATTTAGAGAAAGTTAACTTATTATAGACAATAAAAAAGGAAAAGCTTATAATTTTATTAAAAGGGGGGGGATAATATCAAGCATAAAAGATTTAAAACAAAACTCGTATCAATAACTATGGTCATATTTTTCATGCAAGGTATGATTGTAAAGCCTGTAGAGATTAAAAGTACACCTATAATAGGCGCACCATCTGCTACCTTATCTCAAATGCAGACTTGGGCAAAAGCAGCTAAGGCTACTCCGACATTTGTTGATTTAGCTAAAGTTTATTGGGATTTAGCAAGTAGTCATGGTGGCGTTGATCCTGTTATAGCCTATGCCCAGGCGGCAAAAGAGACAGCATATGGACGTTTTGGCGGTGTTCTTGATGATAGCTACCACAATCCATGTGGATTGAAAACAGCAAAAGGTGTAGATGACAAGCCGGAGGATCATCAAGTATTTGACACTTGGGAAAAAGGTGTACAAGCACATCTAGATCATCTTGCTTTATATGCTGGTGCTGAGGGTTATCCAAGAAAAGATACTACAGATCCAAGACATTTTCCATATTTAATAGGGAAAGTAGAAAATTCAGTAGAAAAACTAAGTGGAAACTGGGCTCCAAGTAAATCCTATGGTGATGAGATTGTAAAAATGGCAGAAAAAATAAAAATCACTGATTCAGAAAGAGTATTATTACCTAAACTATCAATTAATTCACCTAAAGATGCATCTAAGTATTTAAATGAAAAAAGTATTTTAATTACTGGATGGTCAATAAATGAAAATGAAATAAAAAGTATAAATGTGTATATAGATAATAAGTTTATAGAAAAAGCAGAATATGGTATAGAAACTCCAGAATTAAAAAAACTTTATCCAGAGTATAGTAATGTTGAAAAAAGTGGATATAAAGCTGATGTTGATATAAGTAACCTAGATTATGGGAATCATTCTATTAAGGTAGAAAGCATCGATAGTAACGGAAATAAAATATCAGAAGTAAAGAATTTTCAAAAGGTAGATTTGAAACTGCGTCTTTGGGTAGATTATCCGAGTGAGAAAGAAGTTATGTCTAAAAATAAACTTAGTTTATCAGGATGGGCAGTATCAGGGAAAAATATAAAGAACATAAATGTTTATTTAGATAATAAACATATGGGAAACGCTGAATATGGGACATATAGACCAGATGTAAATAAGGTTTTTCCTGGATATCCAAGTGAAGATAAATCAGGATACAAATTTGATTTAGATACTAAACTTATAGAACCAGGTAACTATACTATAAAAGTAGAGGCTATAGATACTTTTGGGAATAGTATCTACGAAGAAAAAGTTATTTCAATTAAAAAATTAGAACATATAGTAACATTAGAAACTAATCTAGATGATAACGTTTATGGATTTGACCCATTAGAAATAAAAGGTATAGCTTTAGATTCATCAGATATTAAAGAAGTTGAAGTGTTTTTAAATAATTCCTTACTGGGAAATGCTAAGCTTGGATTAGAAAGTAGGGAAGCTCTAAAGGATTATCCCGAATATACAAATGCAGGAAATTCAGGCTATGAATATTCGATAGATAACTTAAAGCTTAACACTGGAAAAAATGTAATAAAGGTAGTTTCAAAGGCTAATGATGGAACAAAGAAAGAAATAAGTAAAGAAATTAACATAGCAAAAGCAAACCATATGATGGATATAAATAGTCCAGAAGGTATATTTGGAAATTCAAAGATATTAGTAAACGGATGGGCTTTAAATAAAAGTGGTATTAAAAATGTAGAAGTTTATTTAGATGGAAAGCTCTTAGGTAATGCTAATATGAATTTACCTAGACCAGATGTTACTAAGGTATTTAAGGGGTATGCAGGTTCAGATAATTCAGGGTATGCACTGGAGATAAATGAGAATATACCTCCAGGAACACATATAATTTTAGTTAAGTCTATTGCGAATAATGGTGAAAGTTTAACCATGATAAGAAAGATTGAAGTAGTTAGACTTAGTAACAAGATGTATATAGATGATCCATCAGAGGGTGAAGAGATCTTTGAGCAAATGATTGTTAGAGGATGGGCTCTAAATCCTTCAGGGGTTAAACAAGTTAAAGTTTTTATAGATGATATTTACGCTGGAGATGCAGAATATGGGTTAAGTAGGCCAGATGTTAATGAAGTATTTCCTTTATACTCAAAAGGTGCTTCAAGTGGATACCAAATAAAGTTATTTACAAATAACGTTAAGCGTGGAGAGCATAAAGTAACAGTTGAGGCTGTAGGGCAAGATGGTAGCTCTACAAAGGTTAGTAAAAAAATAAGTATGAAAAAACTTGAACCGCTAAGCTACATTGATTCTCCAGAAATAAGAGTTATGAAAAAAGAAAAATTAAATATATATGGATGGTCACTAAATGATTCTGGTATCCAAAAGGTGAAGGTCTTTATAGATGGTAAGTATATTGGAAATGCTAAGTATGGGTTGAATAGACCTGATGTTAAAGCAGTTTTTCCTAAATATAAGTATACAGAGGAGTCAGGATATACACTAGATTATGATGTGTCTAACCTTAGCATAGGAAACCACGAAGTTAAAATTGAGTGTATAGGAAATGATGGAAGTACAGATATTAAAACCAAATCTTTTGAAATCTTTTCAGATGAATTGAGAGGCTGGTTGGATAATCCTTTAGGAGATATAAAGGGTAGAACAATTGATGTAAATGGTTGGGCTCTTTCGCAAAATGATATAAAATCTGTTGAGGTATATATAGATAAAGTTAAGGTGGGTAATTCTAAATATGGGAGTAAAAGATCAGATGCAGATAATTTATTTCCAGGATATCCTGTGGGAGAAAATTGTGGATTTAGTTATAAGTTCAATACTGACAATCTAAAGGCTGGTAATCATGAAGTAAAGGTTGTAGTTACTGATAATAAAAATAACAAGATTGAAAAAGTTAATTCTTTTAATTTAATTAAATTAGATGCAAAGATGTATTTAGAGGCACCCTTTCAAAATAATGATAACCTCTATGGTGAAACTAATATAATGTTTAGAGGTTGGGCTATAAGTGATTCAGGAATTAAAGAATTAAAAATTGAGTTAGATGGTGTACCTCAAAGTAACGTATCCATAGGCAAAATAAGACCAGATGTTCAAAATGCCTTTAAAGAATATGAAAATACTTTGTTTTCTGGATATGAGTACGAGTTAAGGGACATAGATAAATTGTCACAGGGCTATCATAAAATCGAAGTAAAAGCATTATCCAATGATGGAACTGTAGACTCGAGAACAATTAATTTTACAATAAAGCAAAATAGAGTAATAGTAGTAGATCCAGGTCATAATCATGGTGGCGACTATGGAGCGGTTTCCAATATAGGTGGGATAAGATATTCAGAAACTGATCTTAATATGCAAGTATCAATGAAACTTAAAGAAAGCTTAGAAAACGAAGGATATACAGTTTATTTGACTAGGGGACCTTTAGACTTCCTTTATGATAACTTAAATACAAGCATAGCAAATAGATATACCATAGCAAACAATTTAAATGCAGAAGCGTTTATAAGTATTCATCACGATAGCAGTTCAGATTCTAATGCTAAAGGAGTATCAACTTTTTATAGTTCCTTTAAGCCAGGCCTTGATAATGTGGATATAGTAAAGGGTGTAGATCCAAATGGATATGGTTGGTATGACTTCCAAATGGATTTAACCCCTACACAAGAAGCAATAAAAGGAAGAGAACTTGCTAGAAATATTGTGAATGGCGTTTCAAGCAACATGGGATACTACAATAGAAGAGAACATGATAGAGGACTTGGAGTTACAAGAGAAACAAATATGCCAGCAGTTCTTGTTGAATGTGGGTTTATATCAAACCTAGAAGATGCAAGAAGGGCATCAAATCCTAATAATCAAAAAGAACTTGCAAATAATATTGCAAGAGAAGTAAAAAGAACATTAAAATAAATAACCAATAAAAGGGAGCACCTCAGAGGTGATCCCTTTTATTGGGATTACCTCTGAAAATGTGACAATGAATCCCAATACGATATATATATTATGTATTAATTGAGATGGTTGATAAAGATGAAACTATAATATATAATAAGTAAGACTTAAATTTATAAAATAAAGAAAAGAGAAGTAAAAATTTATGAGTAAATCAATAGCTAAAAATGCTTTATACAAAGTGTTACTTAATATATTTAATATAATAATGCCAATTATTATAGCAACCTATACCTATAGAGTAATGACAAAAGAGCTAATAGGTAGATATACTGCGGCCTACACTATATTTAACTATTTCTTTATATTTGCAGGTTTTGGTATATACAATTATGCCATTAGAGAGCTTAGTAAGGTAAGAGATAACAAGAAAAAGATGTCTCAACTTTTCACAAGCTTTTTTGTAATAGGATTAATTTCAAATATAGTAACTATTATAGCTTACATAGTATTTAATTATACTTTATATAGGGGTACACCAGTATTTCCAGTGCATCTTATACTAGCACTTAACATGATTTCTAATATATTTTATATTGAGTGGGCAAATGAGGCTTTAGAGAATTATGGTTTTATAACCTTGAAGACCATAATAGTAAGGCTTGTTTATGCAGCACTTTTATTTCTTACAGTAAAGTCTTCAGAAGACTTCTTAATTTATGTGTTTTTAACTACTTTTTCAACATTTTTAAACAATATAATAAGTTATATTTATATAAAAAAGGGTATCGGATTCGACTTTAGTAATATAAAGATAAAAAGACATATTAAATTTTTACTTCTAGTTATAGTAATGTCTAATGGAAATGTTTTATACACTCAGTTAGATAAGGTAATGTTAGCTCACTATGTAGGTGAAGTTTCTGTTGCATATTATGGGGTGGCTCACAATGTTATGAGTATAATAAATGCTTTGGTGCTTTCCGTAGTATTTGTTACAATACCAAGACTTTCAAATATTATAGCAAGCAAAGATCATGAAAAGTACATAAACCTTTTAAACAAAATAACCCAGACACTATTTGCATTTTTGTTTCCTGTGGCCTTAGGAATGTTTGTCCTTGCAGAGGAGATATTTGTATTATTTGGTGGAGGTGAATATGCAGGAGGGGGACCAGTACTTAAGATTTTTTGCGTGTACATGGTATCTCTAGGCATGGAAGCTATATTAACAAATCAAGTTATGTACGTAAATAGAAGAGAAAAACAATTAGTACCTATGATATTTATGGCAGGATTTATAAACCTTATATTAAACTATTTACTCTTAAAGTTTAATGTGTTTAATGAAGTCACAGCAATAGCAACCACTACTGTAAGTAGCTATATATTAGTCATGACCCAGTATATTTACACAAGGAAAGTTTTAAATATAAAGTTTAATTTATTTAAGTTTAAAAACTTTAGATATTTTTTATACGCCTTAACATTTTTACCAATATCCTTTATATATAAATCTTTAATATCGAATATGTACATTTATATTGTAGCCATAATATTCACTTCAGGGATTGTTTATACATTCTGCCTATTTATTACAAAGGATGAGATTTGGAATACAGCAATTAATAGATTCTTACCTAAAATTAAAGGAAAGTTTAAAAGATAGACTAAAACTTAATATTATAACTAAAGATATAAGGGGGAAGTACACTATATGAAAATTTTAATAACAGGAGCAAAAGGTCAACTAGGAAGCCAAATTATTAATGTGCTTAATAAAGGCACATCGGATATTGGGAAGATAGATAGTATATATGATAAAGCTGAAATCTTTGCTTTTGATGTAGAAGACCTTGATATAACTAATTTAAATCAGTGTAAAACTGTTATAAAAGGGATAAAACCAAATTTAATAATTAACTGTGCAGCTTATACTAATGTAGATAGCTGCGAAAAACAGAAGGATTTAGCCTTTAAGATAAATTCAATTGGAGCGAGAAATCTTGCTATTGTATCAGAAATAATAGACTCTAAACTAGTACATATATCTACAGACTATGTATTTGAAGGAAATGGTACTAGCCCCTACAGAGAATACGATATAACAAACCCTGTTAGTGTATATGGTAAGTCTAAATTATTAGGTGAAAGTTATGTAAGAGAATTTTCTTCTAAATACTTTATACTAAGGACTTCTTGGTTATATGGATTTAATGGTAATAACTTTGTTAAAACCATAATAAAGGCAGCTAAAGAAAAAGGTCAACTAAAAGTAGTTAATGATCAAAGAGGGAATCCTACCTATGCAGAGGATTTGGTCCATCATATACTAGCCATAGCAGTGACAGAAGAATACGGAATATACCATTGCACCGGAAGTGGAGAGTGTAGTTGGTACGACTTTGCAAAAGCCATTGTAAAATATTCAAATATAAATTGTACAGTAGACCCTATAACCTCAGAAAACTTAGACCGAGCAGCCAAAAGACCAGCCTACTCCGCTCTTGATAATATGATGTTAAGAAACACCATAGGAGACAATATGCGAGATTGGAAAGAGGCTTTACAAAAGTTTATAAAAGAAATATAAACAGGAACAGTACTAGTTTCAGGAATAAGCAAATCAAAAGAATAATTTGGGTAACTTTAAGAGGGTAAGCATATATTATGTATGTTTACCTTTTTTGTTTTTTTTACTAGAGTTAAGAGGCGAACACACTGTCGAAATATAAGAGAAAAAGTCTATGGAAATATATTGCAAATAAACTTTAATACTTATATACTATATTTACAGAAAGAACTTAAGTTCAAAAACATCTTAGTAACCAAATCTTTTAATTCCACAAAAACCAAAGTAAAAAATCTAAAATATGAGGAGGAAAAGTAAATGGAAAAGGAAATGGAAGAAATAATTAAAAGAGCTAAAGACGGAGATGAAGAGGCTAAAACATCTTTATTAGAGAAGTATACACCCCTAGTGTATAGCTTATCTAGAAACATCTATATTAAAGGTTACGATGCTGAGGACCTAGTTCAAGAAGGATTTAACTCCATACTTAAAGCTATCACAAAGTATGATCCAGAAAAAGGCGTAGAATTCGGATATTATTTAAAACAATCTATTAAGTTTAATTATTATTACATTATAAGGCAAAAGTCAAGGGCCAATTTTGAGACAAGCCTAAATAAAAAATCAAAAGAAGGCGTGGAGTATATAAATACCATAGAAGATGAGTTTAACTTAGAAGATAATATAATAGGAAAAGAAGAGATGGAGAACCTTTTTCAGGCTTTAGAGATATTAAAGAAAGAAGAAAGAGAACTTATAGACATGGTATTTTCAAAAGGTTACGGCGGAATAAAAAGTTATGCAAAGCTTAAAGGACTTAATTATTCACTAGTTTCTAAAAGAAAAGATAGGATAATAGAAAAACTAAGACAAGAAATGCTAAAATGCATAGACTAATAAACTAACCTAAATCACAATATATAAAAAAGGCAGCATTTATATTTAAAATATATAGTGGAAAGAAATTATGTAAACTAATTAAATTATATAAATAGGCAAGAAAAATTAAAAACCTTGTGGAACCTCATAGGCCACAAGGTTTTTAATTTTAAACAGTAGTAAGCTTGTCTAATAAAAGCCATTAATTAAGAAACCATCCACTTCTATAATAGGTTATATTTGAAATATACTTAAATAGAATATATAATAAAGAAAGGTTATAAAAGAAAGGGGTGGAATGAACTGAAAAAAGTTTTAGGATATCATGTGGACGCTAGAATATTATTTTTTGGACTTATAAAAAAATTTAAGGAAGATGAGATAGTAGCCCTATCATCTCAACTTGCATATAGTCTTGTTTTATCATTCTTTCCTTTCCTTATATTTTTACTTACTATGATTGGATTTTTGTCTTTAGACAGTGTTCAAGTATTAAAGGCTCTAGAAGCATTTTTACCTTTAAGCGTTTATGATTTAGTTTCAAGCATAGTGCTAGACATTGTAGAATCACAAAATGGTAGCCTACTATCTTTAAGTTTGATCTTAAGTATTTGGAGTGCCTCAGCAGGATTTAGTGCTGTAATAAAAGGTCTAAACAAAGCCTACGACGAAAATGAAACAAGAGGGTTCATTAAAGTGAAATTAATATCCATATTATTTACCATAACCATTGTAGCAATAATTATAATTAATCTTATTCTTTTAGTATTTGGTGGTGTAATAAGAGGCTTTTTATTAAAATATGATTACTTTAGTCCAAGTTTTATAACTTGGGTCTGGGGAGTGCTTAAGTATATAATAATAATATTTACAACTAACTTTCTATTTGCTGTTCTTTATAGATATACTCCAGCTAGAAGGCTTACATGGAAAGAGGTAATTCCAGGAGCTATATTTACAACTATAAGCTGGATTGGAGTATCATTAGGATTTTCCTACTATGTTAATAATTTCAATAATTTTTCTAGATTTTATGGAAGTATAGGGGCAGTTATAGTTCTAATGACCTGGGTATTTTTAAGTTCTATCATAATCCTCATTGGAGGAGAAATAAATGCCTTAATTGCATTAATGGAAGAGAAAAGTAAAATCAATTAAGAGTTAATAACTAGCACTTAAAATGGATCGGAATTATTTCCGATCTTTTTTTATGTGATAAAATGTAAATGTAACAAAATTGTTCACCGAAAGTTAACATTATATAAGCATATAATAAAAACATAGATTCGCCAAACAAAGGTAGCTTTTATGAAGGAAATTATGTAATTCTTATAAAATAGGAAATTTGAAAAATCAAAATGTTAATAGATTATTAAAGAAAATTCAAATAAAAAAACAAAATAAAGGAGAAATTATACTATTCATTAGGTTAAGGTGACTATGGTGTTAAGAAAAATGTAGAAAACAAAATTAAATTATAATAAAAGAAAAACGAAGTGAAAAAGCATCTAAAAAAATCAATCATAAATGAATTATAACAGATGAATATAATTCACATTTTATAATAATATGATATGTTTACTAATTCGACATAACTTTTGAAAAATGCTATAATTAAACCTGAAAAGGATAAAAACATATCATGGTGGGGGAGAGAGCATGCGCAATTTAAAAAAGATTGCCTTAGTTATAACGGATGTATTTTCTGTAAATGTAGCCTATATAATAGCATTTAGTTTAATTTACTATGGCATTCCAAGACTTTATTTTGACTCATTTAAAAAAGATGCAATAATAATATCTTTAATTTATATAGTTGTATTTTATATAATGAAGCTGTATGAAAGTTTATGGAACTACGCTAGTATAGATGAGCTTATGCTAGTAGTAACAGCTAATATTATATCTGGATGTTTAGTTATGGGATATGGCCGAAGTATAGGACATTATTTCCCTATAAATATTCATATTATAGCTATAGTTCTTGCTATGGCGCTTACACTATCCTTTAGGCTTTCCTTTAGGATATATAGAAGAGGGATACTATCTGTTTATATAAGGCACAACAGAAATAGAAACAGGGTAATGGTTATAGGGGCAGGATCCGCAGGAAATATGATCATGAAAGAAATGCTTACAAAAAGAGAAAAAAGATATAATCCAATAGCTATTATAGATGACAGCCCATATAAGATAGGCAAAAGAATATGTGGTGTGAAAGTTATGGGTAATAGGCAGGATATAGAAAGAATTGCAAAAGAAGAAAGAATAGATACAATACTAATTGCAATACCTTCCATTAATCAAAAAGACAAATCAGAAATTATTAATATATGTAAAAAAACAGAATGTAAACTTCAAATAATACCAGGACTTTACGAAATACTTAATGGACAGGCTAAATTAAATACCATGAGAGATGTTAGCGTTGAAGACCTACTTGGTAGAGATCAAGTAAAACTTGATGATAAAGGAATATCAGAATACATACATAATAAAGTTGTAATGGTTACCGGCGGTGGAGGCTCTATAGGCTCAGAGCTTTGCAGGCAGATAGCAATTTTTAATCCAAAAGAACTTATAATATTCGATATATATGAAAATAATGCCTACGATATACAAAATGAATTAAAATATAACTATCCTAGTCTAAATCTAAAGGTTTTAATAGGATCTATCAGAGATAAAAAAAGGTTAGAAACAATATTTTGCAAATACAGACCAGAGATAGTATTTAATGCAGCAGCCCATAAGCACGTACCTTTAATGGAAGAAAGCCCAGGAGAAGCTATAAAAAACAATGTTTTTGGCACATTAAACTTAGCAGAAACAGCAGATAAATATGGTGTAAAAAGATTCGTTATGATATCTACAGATAAAGCTGTAAACCCTACTAATGTAATGGGAGCATCTAAAAGAATTTGTGAAATGATAATACAAGCCATGAATAAAGTAAGTAAAACAGAATTCGTAGCAGTAAGATTTGGAAATGTTTTAGGTAGCAACGGCTCAGTAATACCATTATTTAAAAAGCAAATAGCTAAAGGTGGACCAATTACATTAACTCATAAAGACATAACAAGATTCTTTATGCTAATACCAGAGGCAGCACAGCTAGTAATTCAAGCAGGAGCCTATGCAAAAGGCGGAGAAATCTTTGTACTAGATATGGGAAGTCCTATTAAGATATACGACTTAGCCACAGACCTTATAAAACTATCAGGACTTGTGCCAAATGAAGATATAGAAATAAAAGTAACAGGCCTAAGACCCGGCGAAAAGCTATATGAAGAGCTACTAATGTCAGAAGAAGGGCTAGAAGAAACACGCCACGATAAAATCTTCATAGGAAGACCAACCTACACAAACATAGAAGAGCTAAAGAGAAATCTTAACTCATTAAAGTTTATATTAGACAATGACAATATAGAAGAAATAAAAAATGGCATAAAACAAATGGTACCAACTTATAGGGAAGCTAGCTTAAAAGAAGGACAAAGCGAAAGTAAAAGTGTAGGGTATAAAGATGAGATAGAAAATGAGAAACATGGAAAAGGAATTGTGGAAAAAGAAGTGGCAGCTAGTGTGTGAAGGGAACTATAAAGTATGAGAGGAAGAGGCTTATGTATCCTTATATTAAAAGAATAATTGATTTTAGTATGGCTTTAATAGGGCTCATTATATTAAGTCCAATATTTATACTACTAGCTATAATCATAAAACTAGACTCAAAAGGGCCAGTGTTCTTTAAACAAAAAAGGCTTAGCATGGATAAAAGATATTTTAATATATTAAAGTTTAGAACCATGAGAACAGATACCCCAAAAGATATGCCGACTCATATGCTTAATAATCCAGATGCATTTATAACCAGGTTAGGACGGTTCTTACGTAAAACTAGCCTTGACGAGCTACCACAGATAATTAATATTTTAAAAGGTGAAATGAGCATTGTGGGACCAAGGCCCTGCCTATGGAATCAATATGATCTAATAGCAGAAAGAGATAAATATGGAGCAAATAACATACACCCAGGCCTAACAGGCTGGGCACAAGTCAATGGAAGAGATGAACTACCCATAGATGTAAAGGCAAAACTTGATGGGGAATACGTTAAAAGAATGAATTTCACCTTTGATGTAAAAATATTCTTTATGACTATATTTAGAGTGATAAAAAGTGATGGAGTTAAAGAAGGGGGAATAGGAAGTATAGAAATAAAGACAATTCAAGAAGTGGATGTAAGGGAGAAGGTTGTTAAGTGATGTGGGGTGGGAATTGGAGAAGAGGTAGGGTATAATTTGAGATGATTATGTGTACAGGAGAGGAGGGGATGTTGTGATAAAAGTAATAATTATGACACAACAAGATAGATTTTACATCCCAAAAAATATACAAAAGATAATTGATAATTCAGAAGTACTTCAAGTTGTTAATGTTGAATGTAAAAGTTCACTTCAAAATAAGTTATCTGATTTTATAAAATGGTTTGGTATTTTCCAAGTAGGAAAGATGGGCATAGTTACAGTTCTACGAACACTCGCAGGTAAGTTAGACAAGCTATTTGGTTATAAACTTTATCAAGGTTTATGTGGAGTAGAGCATGTAGCTAGAAAGAACAATGTACTATATAAAGTGATTAACAATTCAAATAGTGAAGATTTCTATAAAGAGGTAAAAGAGTTAGAACCAGATGTAATTCTTTCTTTTTCAGCTCCTCAAGTTATTAAGGAGCCATTACTTTCATGTCCAAAGTATGGCATTTTAAATGTTCATGGTAGTTTACTTCCAGATTATAGAGGTTGTATGCCAAGCTTCTGGTACGTATTTAATGAGGAAGAGTATGGCGGTGCTACAGTACATTATATGGCTGAAAAGATTGATGATGGCGATATAGTAGCTCAAGATAAAGTTTATATTGGTGATTGTAAATCAATGTTTGAACTTATGGAAAGAACTAAAAGAGTAGGTGGCGATATGATGGTTAAGGCCATCAAAGCTATGGAAAATGGCACATTAGAAAGAAAACCTAACATTGCATCTGAGGGTAGATACTTTACATGGCCAACAGCAGAGCAAGGTAAGGAATTTAGAGCTAAAAGGAAGCGTTTAATATGAGAAAGTATTTTTTAACACTGGATCTTGAAGAATGGTATCATCTTGAATACCTAAAAGAATATAAAGATGTAATTGCTTCAAAGCAAAGATTTGCACCAAGAGTTATACCTTTTTTAAAGGAAATGGCAGATCATGAAGTATATTTGACAGTATTTGTACTTGAGGATGTAGCCAAAGATAACCCAGAAGTAGTTAGAAAAATTGCTAAAATGGGACATGAGATAGCATGTCATGGAAAGCATCATGAGTTAGTTTATGACATGACTGTAGATGAATTTAGAAAAAGAATAGGTGAAACAAAGAAAACTCTTGAAGAAATTACAGGGCAACCTGTTAAAGGCTATAGAGCACCTTGTTTTTCAATGGAAAATGAAAAGCTTGATGTACTATGGGATTTAGGCTTTAACTATGATGCAAGTCTTATAAGATTTAAAGAGCATAAGCTTTATAATGTTATGGACATGTCATCATTTAAAAATATAGATAGTATGGTTTATAAAAAAGAAGATAAGTATGAGTTTGAAACTCCTACATTAGATATAATGGGTAAATCCATTCCAATCTCAGGTGGTGGATATTTTAGATTATTCCCACTGTGGCTTATGAAATACTTCATGAAAAAGCATTGGGAGAAGGAAGATAATTTCATATTCTACATACATCCTTTTGAGGTTGTTGGAGAAACACTTGAGAACGGAAAGAAAATGGGTAAAAAGAACTACTTTAGATTTCAAGTGGGAAGACCTACATTGCAGGAAAAGTTGATTAAGTATATAAAGTGGCTTAAGAAGCAGAATGTTGAGTTTGTGAAGTTTGAGGATTATATAGGAAAAGAAGTTGGTAAAGAAGGTATGGCAATATGAAAAAAGTATTGATTACCGGAGCAAATGGCATGATAGGAAGTGCCATAGTGAATGAATTTATAGATAAATATGATTTGGTTTTAGTTGATCCCTATACAAATAAAATCGATAAATTTAAAGATAAAGCAATTATTTTAAAGAATAGCTTAAATGATATAACTGAATGGGAAAACAATCTTGATGGGGTTAATACTGTTGTGCATTTAGCAGCAGCAGTTCATTGGCAACCTAAAAACAAAGAAGAAGAGCAACAATTCATAGATACTAACGCTGAAGGCACTAGAAAATTATATGCTGCATGTACAAAGCATGGGGTTGAGAGATTTTTGATTTTCAGTACTAATGATGTTTATGAAGCTACAGATAAATTAATTACAGAAGACACACCAGTAAATCCACAAAGTATTTACGGTAAAAGTAAGCTTTTAGCTGAAAAGTATTTATTAGAGGATTCTAAGAAAAGCGATACAGCAGTATGCATATTTAGACCAGCATCAGTTTATGGAGAAAATGATAAAGGAAGTATGAAATCATTAATAGGATTATGTAAAAAAGGTATAGTTCCTATGATAGGTAATGGTTCTAATAAAAAGGCTTTACTTTATAGAAAAGATATTGTACAAGCAGTTAAGAGATATGTAGATTGTGAAAATAATCTTAATGGTGAAGTGTTTAATATTTCATCAGGGGATTTTGGATATAAAGAAATGATAGATGCTATTTGTAGCATTTTTGAAGTTAAACCATTCAGATTATATATTCCAGGATGGTTTTGTAAAAATATCGCATCAAAACTTGGTCCAATTAAGAAGCTTGCAGTGGCAGGTGAAACAAAGATAGTTTCTAATGAAAAGGCAGAGAAACTGCTTGGGTATAAGAGAAAGTATTCTTTGGTTGAGGGGCTTAGGGATGCGAAGAATTATTATTTTTAGTCAGGAGTGTATATATGGATAAGTTTAAATATTCAGTTTTGATGTCTGTCTATTATAAAGAAAGACCTGAATATCTTAGAGAGAGTATAGTAAGTATGTTACAACAAAGCATTATGCCTGATGAAATTGTTATTGTTAAAGATGGAAAACTTACTGAACAACTAGATAATGTGCTTGATGAATTTAAGGATAATAAAATCATAAAAATTATTCCATTAGAACAAAATGTAGGTTTAGGAAAAGCTTTAAACATAGGACTTCAGAAGTGTAAGAATGAATTAATTGTACGTATGGATACGGATGATATTTCTTTAAATAATAGGTGTGAAAAACAACTAAAAAAATTTGAAGAAAATAATAAACTAAGCTTAGTTGGAACAGCTGTTAATGAATTTATAGATGATCCAAGTAATGTGATAGCATATAAAGAAGTTAAAATTAAGGATGAAGATATTAAGAAACAAATGAAATATAGAAATCCTGTGATTCATCCCACAGTTATGTTCAAAAAAACAGAAGCGCTTAAGGCAGGCAATTATCAACACTGGTTTTTGAATGAGGATTATTATTTATGGATAAGAATGGCTCAAAATAATTCAGTGTTTGAAAACATAAATGAACCATTAGTTAATATGAGAATTAACGATGAAACATATTTAAGAAGAGGTGGCTGGAAATATTTCATTACTCAGAGAAATTTATTTCAATACATGTTAAAAAATAAATCAATAAATATATTTCAATATATCTATAACAATGCCATTAGATTTATTGTAAGATTAATGGTTCCTAATAATGTAAGAAAGTTTTTGTATTTAAATGTAATGAGAAAAAAAGTAGTGCATGATTGATAAAATTTACTATAGTAAGATGGCTAAAGAAAAAATCTAATTAATTGTGTTTTGGGGATGTTTAAAAAATTCTATGTTGTTATTGTAAATAATTATAAACATATGAGTTTTAAAATATTATTATTTATGGGTAAGAATGATTTTTAAAGATTTGGAGTTGTTAAATATTGATGTGGTTCAAATTAATCTTACACTTTTAAAATGGTAAAATATGTAAGGTTAAATCTACTTATAATGAACTATATCTAAATATTGATGGGATTTTTTAGTTTATGCAAGAATAGGGAATGCTTTATTTAATAAGAGATTACATGTACAAGTTATTTTTAAGGAACTATAGTAGTTAGAAATATGTTCGTTAGTAAAAATAGATTATTGGAGGTATTAGATTGAAGGATAAGGTAATTAGTTATTTTAGACACTTTATTAATATGGCATCTAAATGTTTGATAAAGAATGAAATTAGAAGAAAAAAAATAATTGTATACTATAATAACTTTCTATACTATATACATTTTTTAAAAAATAAGAGTGTTAATGATGTATTTGACTATAAACTTATACTAAATAATAAGTATCATAAATGTAGTGAATGTTATAATGGAAATTTTTTTTATGGAAATTCATGCAACTTAAAAAATTATGCCAGTTATAGAAAATCAATTAAAGCTTGTATTGAACATGGTGTTTATTTTGGAAACTATGTAAATGAAAAAGAATCAAGTGACAGTGGATTGCCAGCTATCATAACATATAGCAATAATAGGAAAAGCCACTTAAGAAAGGTAACCAATAAACCGATTTTTGTAATAGGTCCCTACATTTATTATGCTAATAGCTTATATACCAATGAAGAAATAAATAAAATAAAATCTAAATTTGGAAAAACATTATTAGTGTTTCCTTCACATTCTATTGATAGAGTAAAGGCGGAATTTGACATAGAATCCTTTGTTAAAAAAATTATAAATTTTAAAGATGATAAAGAATTTAAAACAGTACTTATATGTTTATATTGGAAAGATATAGAACTTGGAAGGGATAAAATATATAAAGATTATGGGTTTACAGTTGTTACTGCTGGATACAGAGAAGATCCTGATTTTTTAAGTCGTTTAAAAACTTTTATAAACATTTCAGATTATACGATATCAAATAATGTTGGAACACATATAGGTTATTGTATTGCTTTGGACAAGCCACATACTATAATTGAACAAAAAACGGAATATTGTGGAGTTACATCAAGGGATTTTGAAGCAGCGATAAATAGCTCAGTGATAAAGAGTAGTCTTGTAGAGAAGAATGAGGTTAAAAATGCTTTCAATATATATAATGATTTTATAACAGATGAACAAAGAGTTATATGTAATAAGTATTGGGGATTAGATAAAGTAAAAAACAATCAGCAATTGAATTTTATTTTAAACTTCTGTGATGATATATATATAAATTCAAACAAAAATGAAAAAGAATTTTATTCTTCAATTCTGAAATTTAAAAATGACCATAAGAAAATCAAAAATATTGAAATATTGAATGAAGCAATATTATAAACGGATAGGGGAAACTTATGAACCAATGTATAAAACGGATAAATAATTTTAATATTTTTAATATATATATATATATATTGTTGGTGTTTTTTGTATTACCAGTTGAACAACAGAAAATAGCAGATATTATATTGGTTATAATTTCTATGATTTCTGTAATTTTAACATGGTACTGTAAGGAAAGACATGGATATAAGATAAAATTTAGTTTTTTAGATTTTGCTATATTTATTTTCCTAGCATTAGTATATATTATGATTCTACTTATTAGTCAATATTCAAAAATGTATATAACTCAAAATCTAGCATTTCTTATGGTAATCATCTATTATTTCTATCGAGATAATTTAAAACTAGATGAAAGTAAAAAAACTATAATTTCTGATTCTGTTTACTGGGGAATGTGTTTAAGTCTATTATTTCAATTCTATATATGCATAAGAAATGGTGAAGATTTGCATTTGATTACAACTTGGGATGATAATTATTCAGGAATAATCATTTTCTTATTTTTTTTATTTAATTATAAGAATAACAAGAAATTTGGTAAATTAATAACTATATTATATATTGTATATTTGAAAAGCAGAGGATTTGTTCTAATGATAGTATTGTTTTATATAATAAAGATTTTTAAAAGCTTTATAGATAAGGCGAAAAATATGTTTTTCTTAAATAAGATATTTAAAATTTTTATCATTATGATTGTTTTTATTTATTTTTTTAGTATCTTATGGGTATATAATATATCAACGTCTAATTTGAAGCCATATAAGCAAGGTATCAATGACACATCGAATAGAATTAGATTTTTAGCAAATGTTAGAGTTTTTGATTTAATTAAAGAGAATAAGAGTTTGATTATGTATGGATATGATAATGATTTGAAAAAAGTTCTTGGGATAAATTCAGAGGATACAGCAGAGCACCAACATTTTAATGATATGAGATTAGTACAGACTCATAATACGATATTAAGTATAATTATTAAAACCGGGATATTGTTTTCAGTATTGTATTTGCTAATAGTCTCAAAAATTATTGATAAGTATTATGTAAAAGAAAATATTGAGTATATATTTCCATACTTAATAAATAGTATGTATATGCATTCTTTATTAAATACTAGTTTTTTAGTATTTTGGGTTTTAATACTTCATATTCCACAAAAGGGTGTAAAACAACAAAAAAGTAATTCAGTCGATAGATTTTGTAATTTATAAGATTTATATAGCTTTTTATGAAAAGAATATTTAAACCATAACTTGATATTTATATTCAAAATAACTCTTGATAAATATATATTAATTTAAGTGATTTTTAGAATGTTTATTTCTATATAAAATTGTATTCAGAATATGTTATTAGATATTTTAATTTATAACCATATAAAAATGGATGCAACATCAGTATATTTAAAAAAATTATTGATTGAATTATAATATAAAATTTGGTAGTGGTGAAAGGATGGAAAGCTAAGTGAAAAAAGATAGTAATATTTTAGCAGTCATACCGGCAAGGGGTGGTTCAAAAGGTATTCCACGAAAAAATGTAAGGTTGATGAATGGTAAGCCTTTAATTTCATATTCAATAGAAAATGCTAAATCATGTAATTTGATAACTGATATTGTTGTAACAACAGATGATGAAGAAATTATAGGTATTGCTAAATTAAATAAAATAGATTTTATCCAAAGAGAGGCAGAATTAGCAGGAGATAAAGTTACATTAGATCCAGTTGTTTATGATGCGGTTATCAAAATGGAACAGCTTAAAAATAAAAAGTATGATATTGTGGTTACTCTTCAAGCCACCTCTCCTTTACTCAAAGGAGAGACTTTAAAAACAGCTATTGAAAGTTTTTTAAATAGTAGGAAGGATACATATATTAGTGCAGTGAATAAGCCTCATCTCTCATGGTCTAAGGATGAAAGTGGATATATACCAAATTATGAAAAAAGGTTAAATAGACAGCAGCTACCTCCAAACTACGTAGAAGCTGGTGCATTTTTTATTACCAAAAGAGAATTTGTAACACCTAACAGCAGAATGGGAAAAGAAATATCAGTATTTGAAGTACCTGAAAATGAATCAGTGGATATTGATAGTACAAGTGATTGGATTATATGTGAAAATGCCCTTAGGAAGAAAAGAATAGTATTCCGTGCTGATGGATATAAAGAGCTTGGTATGGGACATATCTATCATTGTTTGACATTGGCATATAATATGACAGGACACGAAGTTATGTTCGCTTCTAAGGGACAATATGCTGAAGGGGTAGATAAGATTAAAGGTAGTTTTATGCCATTTACATTAATAAGAGATGATAATGACTTCTTTGACTTTTTGAAAGTCTGGAAACCAGATATTGTGGTTAATGACTGCTTAGACACAAGTAAAGAGTATATACAAAAATTAAAAAGCCTTGTTAAAAGAGTTGTTACCATTGAAGATTTAGGTGAGGGTGCTGAGTATGCTGATGCAGTTATTAATGCATTATATGACAAGAAAATAAAATCATATAATCAATATAGTGGAGAAAAATATATTTGTCTTAGGGATGAGTTTTTAGTTAATACACCTAAAGAATTTTCAAAAGAAGTGAACAATGTATTAGTTATGTTTGGTGGGACAGACCCTTCTAATCTAACAAAGAAAATTTATAATTTAGCATTAAAGTTAAGTGAAATATACCCTAATATTACCTTTAATTTTATAACTGGAAGCGGTTATGACAGTGAAAAAAATGGTATTTACACTCAGAAAAACAGGAATATATATGTTCATAACGATGTAAAGCACGTGAGCGATTACATGAGAAATGCAGATTTAGCATTTACTTCACAGGGGAGGACTGTTTTTGAGCTAGCTTCATTAGGAGTTCCATCTATTGTATTAGCTCAAAATGAAAGAGAACAGCTTCATAAATTTGCCCAAATGCAGAATGGATTTTTAAATTTAGGCTTGGGTAAAGACATATCAGCTGAAACAATCGAGTCTACGTTTAAATGGCTGGTTGAAACTGAACAGATTAGATATGAGTTGAGGGAACTAATGTTAAGACATAACTTGAAAAAAGGTATTAAACATGTAATAGATATTATTTTAGAGGAGAATTAAGAAATGAAAAATACAATTATTAAAAGAGCTAAAGAAGGAGAATTTGTGCTTATAGCAGAAATCGGTGTCAATTACTATGATATAGCTAAAAAAATGAATATTCCTATAATTGATGCAGCTAAGCTAATGGTAAGGGAAGCAAAGGATGCGGGAATTCACGCAGTTAAGTTTCAAACATACAAAGCAGAAACATTAGCAGCTAAAAAATCACCATCATACTGGGATACAAGTGAAGAAACAACAACATCTCAATTTGAACTTTTCAAGAAGTTTGACAGTTTTTCTTATAATGAGTATAAGGAGCTAGCTGAGTACTGTAATGAATTAGGTATAGAATTTCTATCAACTGCATTTGATATTGAATCAGCAGATTATTTGAATGAATTAATGAATGTATACAAAATATCCTCATCTGATTTAAATAATTTGCCTTTCGTTGAATATCAAGCTAAGAAAGGTAAGCCTATTTTGTTATCAGTTGGAGCATCTAATGAAGAAGAAATTGATAAAACTATTCATACTATTCGTAAATACAACAACGAACCAATAGTACTGTTACACTGTGTACTAGAATATCCGACACCGTATGAACATGCAAATCTTAATAAAATCGTAAGCCTAAAGAATAAGTATCAAGATCTGTTAATTGGATACTCTGATCATACTAAACCTGATGAAGATGCAGATATTATTAAAACTGCTTATAATTTAGGTGCAGTTGTTGTAGAAAAACATTTTACATTGGATAAAACATTACCAGGTAATGATCACTACCATGCGATGTCACCTGAGGACGCTAAAAAAATTATTAAAGGCATTGAGTTTATTGAGAAAATTAGGGGTTCATATGAAATTAAGTGCCTTGAAACAGAATTAGCTGCAAGAAAAAATGCAAGAAGATCTCTGGTTACAGCTTGTGATATTAAAAAAGGAGAGAAGATTACAAAAGATAAGCTTACTTTTAAAAGACCTGGAACTGGAATATCTCCTACTGACATAATGAGTGTTATAGGTAAAGTAGCATTAAGTGATATTTCTGACGATACTATATTAAAATATGACATGATTGAGTAGAAGTTATTACTGATTATATAAGTCGTCCAAGTTTATTTATACATATGGAGAACTAATGAAATGTTGGTTCTCCGCGTGTTAATAAAGTTACAGGTTTGTTAAATTGATTTGATATAAGATATGAGTTCTATTGGAGTAGACGTTTATGAATATAAAAAAATTTTTTAAAAATGAAAAAGTAAATAATTTGATTAAATATTCTTCAATTAAATACGTAGCTTTGATTATTGGGTTTGTTAAGGGAATAGTAAATGCTAGGGCACTTGGTCCTGAACTTTTGGGGGTTGTAGGAAACTTGCTATTGGTTTTAAGTTATTTAAGCTATTCTAATTTTGGAATTTTATATTCCATGAATAGAGAGTATGTTATTTATGAATCAAAGGGCGATATGACAGGGGCTAAGAAAGTTATAAAAACATCTTTCACAGCTTTATTTATATTATCTATTTTACTACTTATAACCGGTGTTTCTACTAAGTTTATTTATAAAAGAGAATTAGGTAGTTACATTTTACTGACTTTTATTATAGGTATTTTAGAGCAATATAGAGCTTTTTATATTAATTATTTTAGATTAGTAGATAATTTTAGAAAGATAAATTATATAGAATTAATTAATAATGTATTGTCATTTGTGTTGATAATTATATCTATTAGATATTTTAAAATATATTCTGTATTAATATCCATGCTTATTGCAGATTGTATAGTATTTATATATGGGTACAAGAAGAGTGAAAAAATAACTTTAAGTGTAGATATAAAGGTATTAAAAAATCTAATAATAGTTGGATTACCATTACTTGTATATAATTTAGGGTTTTATATTTTAACAACTGTAGATAGAGTTATGACTATTAAGTTTTTAGGATATGAAGATTTAGGATATTACACATTTTCAAATCAAATTGTTGGAGGAACTTTAGTATTTATAACCTCAGTATTATTTTTATATTATCCTAAAGCTATTAAAAATTTAAATATTAATAGTAATAATGATATAAGAGAAGTTTTAAGTAGAACAGAAGAATATACTAAATATGTAGAAGTTTTTGGTGTGATTTTATGTATTACTGGAGCTATATTAATAAAACCATTTGTTAATATAGTTGTTCCTCAGTATAGTGTAAGTATTGATATTTATAGGATATTGGTATTTGGTACAATTGTAAATCAGATATCATATTTTTCCAATGTTTTTATAGTATCAAATAAAAAACAAATATATTTAATATATCTTCAGGTTATAACGGTGATTTTAGCTATTATTTTGAATTTTATTTTTATTAAACTAGGTATAGGGATAATTGGAGTTTCATTAGCAACTTTAATTACTAATGCTATATACTCTATAATGCAACATGTAATATATTTAAAGTTATTAAATATAAAAGGTAGCTACATAAGGAATATCCTAAAAGTTTATTCGAAATTTATAATATATATGATTATAAGTATAATCCTTAGTTTGATAAATATAAATTTTGTTTTATATAGTGTATTTAATATTGTAATAACAGTAATTCTATATTTCAAGGATATAAAAAAGACAATAATAAATATAGGGAAGATTTGATAATTTAAAAGGGGATATCTCATAGGGTGTTTAATATAGGAAATAACAATCCTGAAAAGCTTATGGTGTTTATAATAACCTTAGAGAAAGCTTTGAGTAAGGCATTAGGCAGAGAAGTAGTCTTTGAGAAAATATTCGAGCCTTTAAAAGCAGGAGACGCACTGGCAACTTATGCTTCTAAGGATAAGCTTCAGGAAGCAGTAGGGTTTAAACCTTCAACTAGTATAGAGGAAGGTTTACAGAGATTTGCTGATTGGTATGTTAAGTATTATGGAGTAGAGTAGTAATGGAAATCATCTTTACTAATTATAATAGGATGGAGTTTTATATTTTATGATGAGTCAAATTGATAATTTTAAAAACAAAATAAGTTCAGAATATAAACTACTATCAGAGCGTGGCAATTTAGGATTTTATGAATCATGTGAAGTTACAACCATATTTTTATTGGATAAGTTATGTAAAAATGTTTATAATTATTTTTCCTTATTTGTGTTTGAAGAAAGAGAAATCGAAACAAACAAGGTTAAATATTTAACTGATAAGTTACTTACTGTTTCTGATGAATATAGAATGGGTATTTGCAAGTATCAGCTATCAATGGATGATGTATATAATAATTTTACACAGATTACAAATTCTGAAGTTTTATCAAATATCAGTGGAGTATTACAAATAGGTCAATTGGATTTAGTAAATAAACAATTTGTACCACCAGATGGAACTGAAGAAGTTAATTTAAATAAATGCCTAAAAAATAATTTTATAAACGGTAGCTATATCTATGAGTTTTTTGATATAGGAAAAAAGCTATTATCAAAATTAACAAAAATTCAGAGAGAAAGAATATCAGAACATATAATGAAATTTGCTCCTATTAATTTACATGTATTGCAGGATAGGATTGGAAATGTAATCTTTCAATTTCCATCAAACTTAATTTCTATAAATTCTGCTTCAAATAAAGACGATACAAGTCTTAATATTACCATTTCTACAGATAAGCGTATTGATGGGGAAGATAGATATAGTATACTCGTTATGAATGAATTTGATAATTGTATAACTGGTATCAAATATCATGATAGTAAAAATAATAAAAATGTAAAATTAGATATTGGAGATACAGGTAACTTGATTAAGACTGTAGTTTATGATAAAAAAACAGATCTAGTTGTATATGAGTCAAAGTATAGTCTTATGAAGCAAATGCATTTTAGATTTAATATTGGCAGTCAATTCCCACAAAAAAGAACTATTATTACTTCAAAAGAAGAAAATGAAGTTGTAGTAGAAAGCACAGAGTTTATGGAAACTCCTCGTAATATGATAGAAAAGAAAAAGTATTGGAAAGAATTTGTACAGGAGAGACAATATAAAGAGAGATTAGAGGAATTAGAACGCCGTATGAAATTTATGCAATATGGTGCGTCACAGGATTTTGAAAAGAATAAAGCTTTAGAGGATATTAGAAAGCTAATTGTATTAAATTCAGAAAAACAGATTATGTTATGGGACCCATACTTGTCTGCGGAGGATATTTTAAACACTTTGTATTATAGTAAACAGATGGGAATACCGATGAGAGCAATAACTTCTTCAAGTAGTGAAACTAGAAAAATAAATGGAGAAAATGAGCAAGATGCTATTACATGGATAAATGAGCAGAAGAATATACTAAAAAATAATAGTAATAACTATGGGATAAACCTTGAAGTTAGATGTCAATATGGACAATTTGGTTGGAAATTTCATGACAGATTTTTATTATTCATTATGAGAGATGGAACTGCACGAGTTTGGTCATTAGGAACATCAATAAATAGTTTAGGAAAAAATCACCATATAATCCAGGAAGTAAGTCATCCTCAATATATAGTAGATGCTTTCGATGAACTTTGGAATAAGCTGAATGATAAGAGGTGTATCCTTTGGAAGAGCAGATAATGATTAGTGATGATATAAATGAAGTTTTACAAATGCTAAGAAAGATTAAAATTGATATAAATGTCCCTTCTGATGCTTCAAGAAGTGATAAAGGGTTATATAATCTGTTGATTGAAGGCACTAAGGAGAATGATTTTAAAAAAGTATATAGTTTTGTACAAAGTGTAGAAATGGGTTGTGGTTTTTATTCAAGTGAAACAACTAAAGTTAAACAAATATATGATAAAGCCATTGAAGCAAATCAAGATGAAGTTATTGAAATTCTTAACGGTAGAAGTGAAATAATAGATATTGTATATAATTGTTATTGTATACAAAAGGAATTGAAGATTAAGCTTTTGCAGTCACCACAATTAACTAATGGATATGTGATTTTTGAGTTAATTAGACAATTACTTAATAATATCCAGCTACCGGAATTAAATGATAGTACATTAGGATATAAAAAAATCATAGCAGACGGGATTATAAAATTAGCTTTAATAGATGCTCGTATTTTTAGGTATTTTGTTAAAAAATTTGAATATAAGGAGCAGTTTTATCATGTTATGGGCATTGCTTTGAGTGGTATGCCTACTATTGGAAGGCAAACATATGTTAAGACTATTACTCTAACTAAACAAGACAATACTTATTATAATTATGTAAGAACTTTACTTCAAGGCATTGAGGAAAGTAGTTATGACTCATTTATTACAGATATCAAAGAAATTATTTATCAAAGGTGGAACGAGTATCTTTCCTTATTATTAGAAAATAAGGAGTTTGTATCAAAGATTATTATTAACTCTTATGCCGATTTAATACTGAATTGTTTTTGCAGAATGTATCAAGATGAAAAACTATTTTTCTTGGATTTGGATAATGTAATTATTCAATTTAACAGGGATATTTATGGATGGCATGGAAAAGGTACAGAATTTAGCTCAATGTATTATATCTATGCAACAAAGTTATTTTTCTTTAAGAAGATACAAGAAGTTAATAAAATTTCATTAGCTAATAGAAAAGATATATATGATAAGGTGAAAAGCTTATTTGATAATAATTACATGATGCATAATAAATATAAAAAGGTTGATGATATAATTTTAAATTATGATATTTAAGGTTATAAGTAATTGTCTTAATGGGGGGATATCTAAAATGACCATACTAGTAACCGGCGGTGCAGGCTATATAGGCTCACACACTTGTGTGGAATTATTAAATAATAACCACACAGTCATTGTTGCCGATAATCTTTGCAACAGCAATATAAATACAATAGATAAAATAAAGCAAATAACCAATAAGGATCTCACCTTCTATCAAATAGATGTAACTGATGAACAAGCTCTAGAATCTATCTTCTCATCTCATAAAATAGATGGTGTTATTCATTTTGCAGGGCTTAAGGCAGTAGGTGAATCAGTAGAAAAGCCTATTGAATATTATTATAATAATTTGTTATCTACTATGGTTCTTTGCAAGATGTGCAAGAAGTATAATGTTAACAAATTTGTATTCTCTTCATCAGCAACGGTATATTGGGATAATGAAGTGCCATTTACAGAAACTATGGATCTTAGTCCAACTACAAATCCTTATGGTGAAACTAAAGCTATGATTGAAAGAATATTAACAGATATAGCCAAGGCAAATCCAGACTTTTCGGTAGCACTACTTAGGTATTTTAATCCTGTAGGGGCTCATGAGAGTGGATTAATTGGGGAAGCTCCTAATGGTATACCGAATAATCTAATGCCTTATATTACAAAAGTAGCAAAAGGAGAACTAGAAAAGTTAAGGGTTTTCGGAAATGATTATCCAACTGTAGATGGTACAGGTGTTAGAGATTATATTCATGTAGTGGATTTAGCTGAAGGTCATGTGGCAGCCCTAAACAAGCTTCAACCAGGTGTACATATTTACAATCTAGGTACAGGCCAAGGAACTTCAGTTTTAGAATTAGTAAAAGCCTTTGAAGAGGTAAGTGATACCAAAGTACCTTATGAAATAGTAGATAGAAGACCAGGAGATATAGCTTCCTGCTATGCCGATGTTTCTAAGGCTGAAAGGGAACTAGGCTGGACAGCTAAAAGAGGTATATTAGAAATGTGTAGGGATGCTTGGAGATTTGAGAAGAATTATAAAGAGTAAGAACAAAGTCATTACCTTTGCAAGCTTATAAAGCTGCGAGGTGATGACTTTTTTTCTGCTTATTGTGAAAATTATGACGAATTTATGCAGTGAACATATTTACTGAAATATGGTAATGATATATAATTAAATTATATTTTTAGTATATAGATTTTTGACTAGAATAGTGGTTATAGGGGGGACAGAAAACATGGAGATGAATGAGGAACGTAATGAACTTATAGTTAGAAGTAATAATGATTTTGCACCAACAATGATGGATTTTGAACACAAAATGATGGGAGTATATCAAGCGGTAGGACTTCCTATAGATGATATATTAGTGCCAGTACAAGAGAGAAAGAAAGTGTTTAAAAACTTTATGGATGTTCTTGAGTATGTTCCAGAGTATCAACTTGAATGTGCACATTTCATAACAAAATTTATGACAGCTGCAAGTGTGGGATTATTTGATTCAGCACTTAATCATCTATGGGTAGAAACTATGAAGCAGTTAAAACTGCGTATTCAGCAATATGATATTGATTACTTCTATGATGTAGCAATACAAGCAGAACGCAGAGAAGAATTTTCTACTCTTGAAGATTTGGATAAGGTGTTAGAAGCTGAGCTACTTGAAGGAGCAAGAAAAATTGAGCTGCTATCTGAAAAAGGATATAAGCAGTTAGATCATATAAGATATATGCTTGGATATATGGAAAGGAATCCATCAAATCAATCAGAAATAAGTGGAACTATATTGATTTCTTGGTTAGAGGTTTGTATCCGTGAAGTTATAACAGTACAAATACCAAGTGATACAATACAGACTCAACTTTTACTTAGAACTATGCGTGATGGGTTATTTACAGAGTCAGATGTAATAAATGCATTGGCCTTTATTAGTGGAATGCCTGTTAAGCTTGCTAATGTTCTTGCTAAAGGGGTTTATGGTATTTATTTAAGAGAAGAAACAAGTCCACATATCATTATGAATATTAAGCAAATAATGCCAGAACTATGGAAAAGAATAGACGCATCAACAAAAAATGAATTAGCAACTTCTTATGCTATTTATAGGGTAAATGGAAATGAAGAAAAAGCAAAATTAGCAAGGAACTTTATTTCTATTGTTGGTGGGGAAGAGTATTTGCCAGACAATATTAAAGCCTATGAGTTAAAGATAGCTCTTAACCAACTTCTTTCTATGCATAGAGGTACAAATAATTTTTATAATGAACCACAATTTGCAAGACAAGTAGAGCGATTGGTAGGAAACCAAAAGATACCTTCTCAATTGGATAGAGACTATGTAATTACTATTGTGGATGTATTTTTAACTAATGGATATGGTGTCTGCTGGGCTGCCGATGAAATATATATAAAGTTAATTAAACTTTTTAGCGAACGCCATGCATATATCGCTGTTACTTCTTTTAATGAAGAACGTATTTCAAATAAACTTGGACAAAATGTAAGTTCAGGAAAATATGTAGAAATGCTAAATATCTTAAAAGCAAATGCATCTAGTCCTTCTTTATTAGAATTTATAGATTTTGTTTTAAAGTATAAAGGTGGCTATAATCATTTAGCTTCTGAAACTAATGTAAAGCGCAAAGTGGATGCTTTAAGATTAATGTATAAAATATAAAAAATATAGAGCTAACCTATTAATAATAATATAGGTTGGCTCTTTTTCTTACATAGCTTGATTTCTATAAAAATGATTGTATATAGCCACATCAACTTCAGGAAGTCCAAAATTAATATGGTTAGCAAGTGAGTCCAGCAAAGCATGTCCCCACAAGGAACCCAGGTACGCCAAGCAAGGGCGTAAACAATAAAGAGAGCGAAGCTTTCTTTATTACTATATAGCAGGTGTGAATCCTGCATGACA
>NZ_PTIS01000015.1 GCF_002934235.1 Clostridium algidicarnis DSM 15099 | reverse complement strand
TCTGAATTCTCTAAGTAAGTTTAATCTACTCAATTACATAATTCAAAAGAATTGCTGGTCTTTATATATCTTTTCTGTTCAATTTTCAAAGATCATGTACTTCTGTGTTGAAGTACTTTGTAAGTATATCATGTGTTTTTTAAGTTGTCAACAATTTTTTTCATTATTGTTTTTAACTTTTAAAACTTATGTCCTTGCGATAAATAATTGTTTTTCTTTTCCGCTAAGGAACTTTTATAGAATAACATCTATATCAACATATGATATTACGCTTATACACTATTAAAATAAATTAAATCCTTAATAGTAATTATACCTATGTATTCCTTCTATTTCTTTATATTGATACACTTGGCATCGTGTTCATTGAATTTATTAATATAATTAATAAAAGCACATTCTATAAGTTTATAGAACATGCTTTTATTATACTAAAACTGTATTAATGTATTATTCTTCGTCATCTATTACTTCAGATGATATCTCTGGTTCATCTTTTTGTTCATTATCTTCAATAATAATTATATCACCATCTATACTTTCATTATCCTCTGAACTTTTTATCTTAGCAATAGCAACTACTTGTTCTTCACCTTTAGTTTTCATAAGCGTTACACCACTAGTATTTCTTCCTGTTTGAGCTACGCCATCTACATTTATTCTTATAGCTACCCCGCTACTATTAACAAGCATAAGCTCATCATCTTCATTACAAATCCTAGCGCCTACAACATTTCCTGTTTTTTCATTTCTCTTGTAGGTCTTAACTCCTTTTCCGCCTCTTTTTTGTAGTTGGTATTTAGATATGTTCGTTCTTTTACCAAATCCATTTTCACTTACTATTAAAAGGTCCTCATCTGGAACTATTATATCTATAGATACAACTTTATCATCTTCTCTTAATGTAAGTGCTTTAACACCTGCTGCATTTCTGCCCATAGCCCTTACATCTTTTTCACTTATTCTAATTGCATATCCATAGTTAGTAACAATAATAATTTCTGCATCACCATAGGTAAGCTTAACTTTTAGAAGCTCATCTCCTTCTCTTAAGGTTATAGCATTCATACCATTTCTTCTTATATTAATGAATCCTTTAAGAGGAGTCTTCTTTATTACTCCTTTTCTTGTTACCATAACTAAGTTACCATCTAATTTATTATCTTTTATTGCAAGAACAGCCTCTATCTTTTCACCTGGTGTTATAGGTATTATATTTATTAAGTTTGTTCCCTTTGCAGTTCTTCCTGCATCAGGTATTTCATAAGCTCTAAGTTTATAAACCTTTCCTCGGTTTGTAAAGAATAATAAATCACTATGAGTAGAAGCTATAAATACATTTTCTACAAAGTCATCTTCTTTAGTTGACATTGCTTGTATTCCCTTACCACCTCTTCTTTGTGAAGAATAGGTATCTGCTAATATCCTCTTTATATATCCTCCATGAGTTAATGTTATAACAACTTCTTGCTCTTGAATAAGATCTTCAAGTGATATATCACCAACACCTTGTTCAATTGAAGTTCTTCTCTTATCTCCAAACTTATTCTTAATTTCTAAAAGCTCTTCTTTTATTAAATCTAATAATAATTCTTCATTTTGTAATATATCCTTTAAGCTTTCGATTAAAATCATAAGTTCACTTAATTCTTGTTCTATTTTATCTCTTTCAAGACCTGTAAGTCTTCTAAGTCTCATTTCTAAAATAGCTTGCGCTTGCTTATCAGAAAAGTCAAATCTTTCTATAAGAGTAACTTTTGCTATATCAGCACTTTTGGATCCTCTTAGAATCTTTATAACTTCATCTATATTATCTAAGGCAATCTTCAATCCTTCTAGTATATGAGCCCTATCTTCAGCCTTTTGTAATTCAAACTCAGTTCTTCTTTTTACGACTTCCTTTTGGAAATTTAAATAATGAACTAATACTTCCTTTAGATTTAGTACCTGTGGCTGATTATCTACTAATGCTAACATTATTACACCAAAGGTATCTTCCATTTTAGTATGTTTATATAATAGATTTAAAACTACTTCTGGATTTGCATCTCTTTTAAGCTCTATTACAATTCTCATACCATCTCTATCTGACTCATCTCTTAAGTCATGTATTCCATTTATCTTTTTATCCTTAACAAGCTCTGCTATGTTTTCTATAAGCTTAGACTTATTAACCTGATATGGAATCTCTGTTACTATTATTCTACTTCTTCCATGTTCTTCTAAAATATCTGCCTTAGCTCTAACTAGAATCTTTCCTCTTCCGGTTTCATAGGCTGATCTAATTCCAGCCTCACCCATTATGGTACCTGCTGTTGGAAAGTCTGGTCCTTTTATTACAGTCATTAGTTCCATAATGTTAGAATCTGGTTCTTCTATAAGCATTATGACTCCATCTATTACTTCTCCTAAATTATGTGGAGGTATGTTTGTAGCCATACCAACAGCAATACCTGATGATCCATTTACCAAGAGATTTGGAAATCTTGAAGGCAATACTGATGGTTCACTTTCTTCTCCATCAAAGTTAGGTATAAAGTCTACAGTATCTTTATTTATATCCCTTATCATTTCTGCAGAAATCTTACTCATTTTTGCTTCTGTATACCTCATAGCGGCAGCTGAATCACCGTCTACAGAACCAAAGTTTCCATGGCCATTTACTAATATATATCTTATAGAAAAATCTTGAGCCATTCTTACTAAAGCATCGTAAACAGAAGAATCTCCGTGTGGATGATACTTACCTAGTACGTCACCGACTATTCTAGCACATTTTCTATATCCCTTTTCTGGAGCTAACCCCAACTCATGCATAGAAAATAAAATTCTTCTATGGACAGGCTTTAGACCATCTCTTACGTCTGGAAGTGCTCTACCTACGATAACGCTCATGGCATAGTCTATATAACATTTCTTCATTTCACTTTCAATATCAACCGGTATAACTTTTCCTTCATTATTGTTCATATATTTCACCTCATCTATGCACTATATATCTAAATTCATAACTTTTTTTGCATTTTCTTGAATAAATTCTCTACGTGGTTCTACTTTATCTCCCATAAGTATAGTAAATATCTCATCTGCTGCCATGGCATCATCTACAGTAGCTTTAAGAAGTATTCTTTTCTCAGGGTCCATGGTTGTATCCCAAAGCTGTTCAGCATTCATTTCTCCGAGTCCTTTATACCTTTGTATTGCAATACTATTGTCTTTTCCACCTAATTCCTCTAATATATCATTTAATTCTTTATCCGTATAAGCATAATAATCCTTTTTCTGCTTTGTAACTTTAAATAAAGGTGGTTGAGCTATGTATACATGACCTTCATCAACAAGTCCTCTCATATATCTATAAAAAAATGTTAATAATAAAGTCCTTATATGAGCTCCATCTACATCGGCATCCGTCATTATTATTATTCTATTATATCTTCTCTTTTCTAAATCAAATTCATCACCAATACCTGCTCCAAATGCAGTTATCATTGACCTTATACTTTCAGAATTTAATATTTTGTCTAATCTTTGTTTTTCAACATTCAGTATCTTACCTCTTAATGGTAATATGGCTTGAAACCTTCTATTCCTTCCTTGCTTTGCTGATCCTCCCGCAGAGTCTCCTTCGACTATATATATTTCACATTCTAATGGATCTTTTGAAGAGCAATCTGCAAGCTTTCCTGGAAGAGAAGTTCTTTCTAGTACAGATTTTCTTGTAAGTTCTCTTGCTTTTCTAGCGGCTTCTCTTGCTCTTGCTGCTAAAAGCCCCTTTTCTATAACAATCTTACCTACTAAAGGATTTTCTTCTAAATAGGTGCTTACACCTTCACCCATTATATTATCTACTATACCTCTTACTTCACTATTTCCAAGCTTTGTCTTTGTTTGTCCTTCAAATTGAGGATCTGTAAGTTTCACTGAAACTACAGCAGTAAGCCCCTCTCTTATATCATCTCCAGACAAATTCTTATCAGCCTCTTTTAATAACCCAAACTTTCTTGCATAATCGTTAAATACTCTTGTAAGCGCAGATTTAAATCCTATGAGATGGGTACCCCCTTCAACTGTATCTATATTATTAGCAAAGGAAAATATGTTTTCTGTATAACCATCATTGTATTGAAGTGCTATTTCAACCATATAATCATCTTTAACACCCTCCACATATATAGGTTCCGGATGTAAAGCTTGTTTATTTCTATTTAAATAAGATACAAAGGACTTTATCCCTCCCTCATATTGATATTGATCTTTTTTATCAACACGTTTATCTTCAAATGATATTTTTATACCTTTATTTAAGAATGCTACCTCTCTAAGTCTTTTAGATAAGATATCAAAATCAAAGTCTATCTCCTCAAATATTAAGGGGTCAGGCTTAAAATATACCATGGTTCCGGTTTCTTCTGTTTCACCAATCTTTTCTAAAGGACTCTTAGCAAGACCTCTTCCAAAAGATTGTTTCCATATAAAGCCTTCTCTTTTAACTGTAACTTCACATACTTCAGACAAAGCATTAACAACAGAAGCTCCTACTCCATGAAGACCCCCTGATACCTTATAGCCTCCACCACCAAACTTACCGCCTGCATGAAGTATTGTCATTATAACTTCTACTGCAGGTTTTCCCATTTTAGGATGCATACCTACTGGCATACCTCTTCCATCGTCTGATACAGTTACTGAATTATCTTCATTTATTACAATTTCTATATGTGTGCAATATCCTGCCAATGCTTCATCAATACTATTATCCACTATCTCATATACTAAATGATGAAGACCTCGTACACTAGTGCTACCAATATACATACCTGGCCTTTTTCGTACAGCTTCCAACCCTTCGAGGACTTGGATTTGACTAGCTTCATAAATATTATTGTTATCTTCCAACTCGCAATTCCTCCTACTTTATTATAAATAATTTTAGCTTTATAAATGTTTTATTCCACGATTAATTGCCACTTAACATTGCTTATTATGCTATTAAGTGGCAATGTGGAATAGAATATAATTTAATATTTAAATTATTTCAAATAATATTCTATATCAACTCTTTTAGTTAATGTTGCTGAAGATATAGGTGAAAAGAATATTTTACTCTTCTTTTCAACTTCTGCAATAACAAAAGACTTAGGCGCTTCTTTCGTTACTCGCTCTATAAATCCATCTTCTTCTGCCATTCTTAAAAATTGTCTAGTATCAGAACTATCCATACTAGTTTCCATATCAAATATACCTATTATATCCTTTATGGGCACTACTACATTTTCTCCTAAGTGAAGAAACATGAAGACTCCTCCTCTATGAAATTATATTTCCATCTATAACCTTAAATATTTTAGCGTCTTTACTTAAATATTCTTCAATTTCGTCTACACCGGTGCAGGTTATTATTGTTTGGACATCCTTAATAGATTTTAATATATATCTCTTTCTATTAAAATCTAATTCAGATAGAACATCATCTAGTAATAAAACTGGAGCTTCACCTGTTAAGTCTCTTAATATGCTTAAAGAGGAGAACTTCATAGTTAAAACCGCTGTCCTTTGTTGTCCCTGTGAACCATAGTTTTTAACTTCAATTTTATTTATGTAAATTGACAAATCATCTCTATGAATACCAATGCTTGTAGTTCCTCGTTCTATATCCTTTTGCCTATACTCTTTTAGTAAATTTAATAATTGTTTTTCTATATCATCTTTATTTTTAACAGCTGATATGTATTTAAAATATATATTTTCTTTGTTTGACGTTATATCTTTATGTATTTCACTACCATATTGATTAAGCTTATCTACATACTCACATCTTTTATTAAATATATACTTTCCAAAGTTAACTAACTGAATATCATATATGTCCAACATAGATTTATCTAAATTTCTATTTTTTAGCAAAACGTTTCTTTCTTGAAGAACTTTATTGTATTGAACTAAGCTGTAGTAATACTTTTTGTCTATTTGGCATAGTTCCATATCAATGAATCTACGCCTAACTCCTGGAGATTCTTTTATTATCCTTAAATCTTCTGGAGAAAACATAACAACATTAAAACTACCTATAAGATCTGATATTTTTTTTATTTTTATGGAATTTATTGTTATTCCCTTTTTTCCATTCCTTAATATATTTATATCAATCTTTTTATCCAATCTTTTTTTTGATATATAAATACTTATAGACGATTTTTCTTCATTCCACTTAATAAGTTCCTTATCTTTATTTGTCCTATGAGACTTTCCAAATCCACAGTAGTATATGGATTCTAAAATATTAGTCTTCCCTTGAGCGTTGTCTCCTATAAAAACATTTGCATTTGGACCAAGCTCTAAGTTTAAATAATCGTAATTTCTATAATTGTAAAGTTGTAAATATTTTATATACATATTAAACACCTTATAAAATTATATCATATTATTGTTAAATAATAATGAATAAAATAATTTATTTAAATTAGTTTATATATATTGTCTTTAAATTCTACTTTATCTCCTATTCTTAGCTTCTTTCCTCTTTGTGTAGCAATTTCACCATTTACTTTAACCAGGCCTTCTAGCACGTAAAATTTAGCTTCTGAACCTAAAGATGCAGCTCCACACCACTTTAAAAAAGAATCAAGTTTTATATATTCAGTTGTTATTTTTACTTCTTCCATTATTCATCTCTCCTATTTACATTATTGCCCTTATTTATAATTATTAATACAACTTAAATTATTATTTTACTAATCTTACAGGCAGTACAAGATATTTGCAGTTAAGTTTATTTTTATTTTTTATTATACAAGGACTTACACTGCTTGAAAATTCCATAACAACTTCGTCTTCTTCCATAATTTTTAAAACATCTAAAAGGTATCTTGAATTAAATGCAATTTGAATAGGGCTTCCTTGCAGATTTATTGAGATCTCTTCTCTTACCTTTCCCAATTGAGAATTGGATGTTATTACCATGGACTCATCTTGTATATCTAATTTTATTAAATTCGCATTTCCTTCTTTAACCATAAGTGAAGCTCTTTCGATACTACTTTGTAATTTATGTTTATCCACCGTAACTTTTAAATTAAATTCTTGAGGAATTATAGAATTGTATTTAATAAATTCCCCTTCTAAAAGTCTTGATATTATCTTAGTTTTTCCTAGGTTGAAAAGAATATGGTTTTTTGTAAATGTTATATCAACATTTTCATTGCTGTCTTCTAATATCCTTACAACTTCATTTAAAGTTTTTCCTGGAATTACAGCATTTATAGAATTTTCATTATCTATAAATTCATTCCTAAATGCAAGTCTATATCCATCAAGAGCTACCATGTTTAACATCTTATCATTAATTTCAAATAATATTCCTGTAAGTATTGGTCTTGTTTCATCTACAGCTACAGCAAAACTTGTGCCTCGTATCATATTTTTTAAAATACCTTGAGGTATACCAAATACTAAATCCTCATTAATACTTGGTACCATGGGGAAGTCATTAGCTTCTAAGTGGGTGATATTAAATATAGAATTTTGACAAGTTATTATGATTGAATCATTTTCTGCTGTTTCTATAGAAACCTCGTCATTTGGTAACTTTCTTATTATTTCTCCAAATATTTTTGAATTAATAACTACCCTTCCAGGTTCAATAACACTTGCTTTAATTGTTGTTTCTATACTTAAATCTATATCTGAACCTATAAATTTTAATTCATTATCACTGGCATCTAAAAATATTCCTTCTAGTATTGGCATTGGAGATCTTCCTGTAACAGCTTTTTGAACTATTGATATAGCTTCTTGTAGATTATTTTTTTCACATATAAATTTCATAGTGAGTCCTCCTTAATTTGTTAACAAAGTTTTATTAAAAATAGAATAGATATAGATATATTATAGATAAATATAGTAATAGTAGTAGTAGGGGCTGTGGATTTGTTAGTAAGTGCTTTAAGCCCTGTGATAGGACAAAAATTATGTAAAAATAACTGTGGATAAGTAAGTGCTCCATAGTTAGACTTATCCACATTGTTAGATTATATTTAGTTTTTAAAATGTATCCACAGGTTATGCAATAGTTATTATGTACAGATTGTTATTATTTTTGTGTAATCTTCTTGGTTAGGTCATTTACAACGTTTTGCAATGATTCATCAGTTTTTAATCCTGTTGAAATTTTTTCATAGGCATGAATTACAGTTGTATGATCTCGTCCACCAAATTCTTCCCCAATTTTAGGAAGGGACATATCTGTAAGCTTTCTAGATAAGTACATAGCAATTTGTCTAGGATATGATACATTCCTTGTTCTACGCTGAGATTTAAAGTCTTCTATCCTAAGATTATAATAGCTTGAAACTATATCTTGAATATTTGCTATTGTGATGTTTTTTGAATCTTTATTAGATATTATGTCTTTTAAAGCTTCTGTAGCTAATTCTAAAGTGATCTCACTATTTGTTAAAGATGAGTAAGCTACTATTCTTATAAGGGCACCCTCAAGTTCTCTTATATTAGATTTAATTTTTGTTGCAGTATAGACTAAAACTTCATTTGGTACATTAAGGTTTTCAACATCAGCCTTCTTTTTTAGAATAGCTATTCTAGTTTCAAAATCTGGAGCTTGTATATCAGCTATAAGTCCCCATTCAAATCTTGATCTTAACCTATCTTCTAAGGTAGGAATCTCTTTTGGTGGTCTATCGCTAGATAATATAATTTGTTTATTAGCTTCATGTAATGCATTAAATGTATGGAAAAATTCTTCTTGAGTTCTTTCTTTACCTGCTATAAACTGTATATCATCTATTAAAAGCACATCTACATTTCTATATTTATTTCTGAATTCTACATTCTTATCGTCTTTAATAGAGTTAATAAGTTCATTAGTAAATTTTTCAGAAGATACATAAACTACTTTTGTATTTGGATTATTTTTAAGAACATAGTGTCCTATGGCATGCATAAGATGGGTTTTTCCAAGCCCTACGCCACCATATATAAATAAGGGATTATAAGCTTTTGCTGGAGATTCTGCTACAGCAAGTGATGCTGCATGGGCAAACCTATTGCTATTTCCAATTACAAAGGAATCAAAAGTGTATTTAGGATTTAAAATAGCTGTCATTTCATCATTTGGTATTACTGAACCTTTTGTATTTATTTGAACAGATTCTTTAACAGCTTCTTCTTCTACTTGATCTTCTGATAATATACAAAATTCTATATTATATTTTTTAGAAGTTATTAATTTTATACCATTCATTATGAGGTCCTTATATCTAGATTCTAGTATTTCCCTAGTAAAATCATTAGGAACACCAAATTTCACTGTTTTATCATCCATAGCCATAGGTTCAGCACTTTTTATCCATGTATTGAAACTAACTTCTGAAAGTTCGCCTTTTAGGATATTTAAGGTTTTTTCCCACATTTCTTTAAGTTGGGCGTTCATTTCGTATCCTCCAGTCAAATTATAAAAATTTTATTATAGAAATTATATTAAAGTTTAAACAATGTATAAACATATTTATAAACAGCTATTTAAAATAATAGCCATTGTTACTAAAAGTATTCACATGTTTATAACTTTGTTAGTATATTTTATATGTTTAAAGTTATCAACAGTGTAAAAAAAACATATAAACATAATTAACAGCATATATAATAGTGAATTGTATGCTGAAATATTGATTATAATATAAGATACAAGAAGAATCAAATAAGTTATGCACAAAGTTATCAACAACTGTGGATAACTTTGAAAGTATCAAATATTATTAACAATTCTTCTCTATAATATCATAAAAATTTGATAACATTCAATAACTTATCCACAAAAAAAATTGTTGATAACTTTATCAACAAAAATTACATATATATATATAGGTTAAATTTCATTTGTCTTCTTGACATTAAATTATGCTCACTATATAATTATAGGGTAAAACTATAATGTATATGAGTATGATAACAAATACCTTATTATACATAAGAATAGATGAAGGGGGTGTAGTTAGAATGTTAATGACATACCAACCTAAAAAAAGACAAAGAAAAAGAGAACATGGTTTTAGAAAAAGAATGAGAACTTTATCTGGAAGAAAAGTTCTTCAAAGAAGAAGACAAAAAGGTAGAGCAAAATTGTCAGCATAAGGGCCGCTTTAGTGGCCTTTTTCTGCAATTGCAGGAAAAAAAGGAGTAATGTTTTGGCATGAAAGTCGAAAAGCTGAGAAAAAATGTTGAGTTTAGAAGAGTGTATAGACGAGGAAAGTCTTTTGCTAATGAATTATTAGTTTTATATGTATATAAAAATTATTATAATAAAGATAAGGGTAATATGCCTATTAATAGAGTAGGTATATCTGTAAGTAAAAAAGTAGGAAAAAGTGTAACTAGAAGTAAAGTAAAAAGATTAATAAGTGAAAATTATAGATTAAACTGTAGCGACATAAAAAAAGGATTTGATTTTGTTTTTGTTGCAAGGGTTGCTGTAAAGGATAAAGATTACTTTCAGATAGAAAACTCCATGAAAAACCTTTTTAAAAAGGCAGGTTTAATGGAAAGTGATTAAAAAGTTTTTCATTGCTTTAATAAAGCTTTATAGAAAATATATTTCACCTATGAAAGCTCCATCATGCAGATTTTATCCAACATGCTCAGAGTATGCATTAGAGGCTATAGAAAAATATGGAGCGTTAAAAGGTGGTTTTATGTCCTTAAAGAGGATATTTAAGTGTCATCCTTTTCATAAAGGTGGATATGACCCTGTTAAATAATATTGTCGGGAGGTTTAGTATTTGAAGTATATAAATCAGTATTTAACTCAATTTTTTGAATTTATTCATGGGTTAGTAAAGGTAATAACTGCTAATCCAGATTATTCTTATGGCCTAGCCATAATATTCTTTACAATTATAATAAGAATAATCTTGTTACCTTTAAATATAAAGCAAACAAGATCTCAAGTAAAGATGCAAGAGTTACAACCAGAAGTTAAAAAGTTACAAACTAAGTATAAAAATGATCCTCAAAAACAACAGCAAGAAATGTCTAAATTATATAAAGAAAATGGGGCAAATCCTTTAAGTGGATGTTTACCTTTATTGGTACAAATGCCAATACTTTTTGGATTGTATTATGTTTTTAATAATTTACAAGGTATAACTGGAGTGGGATTTTTGTGGATAAAAGACTTATCACAACCAGACCATTTATACATATTACCTGTTTTATCATTTTTAACACAATTTATATCTAGTAAAATTATTTCAAACAATGCACCTCAAGATGCTCAGGCAAAGCAGATGCAAACAATGAATATTTTTATGGCAGGATTTATAGGATTCATGAGTATGAAGCTTAAATCAGCCTTAGTTTTATATTGGGTTATAAACAATTTAATACAAATTGCTCAAACCTTCTTAACTAAAGCTTTAGATAAAAAGCCTAATGATGAAATTTCTACAAGTAAAGGTGCAAAAGAAATTAACTCCGATAAAGATTTAAATAAAAAGAATAAATAAAAATAGGGGTATGAGATCAAAGGTGGGTGAAATAGGTTATGAAGACAATCGAAATTAGTGGAAAGACTGTAAGTGAGGCATTAAAGAAAGCACTAAAAGAATTAAATGTTACAGAGGATAAAGTTGAAGTTGAAGTTTTAGAAGAGGGTACTAAAGGTTTATTTAACTTTATTGGAGTTAAGCCAGCCAAAATCAAAGTTAAATTAAAAAAAGATTATGTACATGATGCAAAGTCTTTTTTAGCTGAAGTTTTAAATGCAATGGGAGTTGTAGCTGAAGTTGACATAAAAGAAGAGAATAATATTATTAATATTATATTGTCTGGAGATAATATGGGAATTGTAATAGGATATAGAGGAGAAACTCTAGATGCTATTCAATATCTAGTTAGTCTTGTTGTTAACAAAGGTAATGATGAAGAATATAAAAGGGTTGTATTAGATACAGAAAATTATAGGTTTAAAAGAGAAGAGACTCTAAAACGGTTAGCAGATAAAACCGGCAGTAGGGTACGAAGATCTGGAAGAAGCTTTAAATTAGAACCTATGAATCCTTATGAAAGAAGAATAATACATTCCGCACTACAAGATAATCCTTATATTTATACTTATAGTGAAGGAGAAGAGCCTTATAGAAGAGTAGTAGTAGATTTAAAGAAAGCCTAAGGTGGCTTTCTTTTTTAATATACGGGGTAACCTCTTATTTTAAATTATTAGTTATAGTTTATAATCAAAGAAAGGTTATAAATAAAAACCATGGTAGTACTTGAGTAAGAGAATATGAAATGATATAATTTCTAATGTTTTATTAATACAAATAAACATATAAAAGTTGAAATCAAATTTTTATTTATATAGATAAAAATTTAAAATAAAAGTAATTATATAATAAAATTAAAATTATATTTATTAAATAATACATTAATTTTATAGTATAATTTATATAATATATATAACCGATTTTCGGGCTTAGGAGGCTAAAGATGAAAGATTTTGATACTATAGCTGCTATAGCTACAGCTGTAGGTGAAAGTGGAATTTCAATTATAAGAGTTTCAGGAGATAAGGCTCTTTCTATTGTTTCTTCTATATTTGAAGGAAAAGGCAATAGAAAGTTTGATGATATAAGTCCATATTCAATGAGATATGGAAAGATTATAGATAAGTTTAGTAAAGAAATGATAGATGAGGTACTTGTAAGTTATATGAAAGGGCCTAAAAGTTTTACTGCAGAAGATTCTGTAGAAATAAATTGTCATGGTGGCATTATGTCTACAAATAAGGTTTTAGAAGAAGTTATAAAGGCTGGAGCTAGAATAGCAGAGCCAGGGGAGTTTACTAAAAGAGCGTTCTTGAATGGTAGAATTGACTTAAGTCAGGCAGAAGCTGTGATGGATTTAATAAGAGCAAAAACTGACCTATCAATGAAATCAGCATTAATGCAAAGTGAAGGTATAATTTCCAGGGAAATAAAAGATATTAGACATGAATTATTAGGGGTTATAGCTCATATTGAGGCTACTGTGGATTTTCCAGAAGAAGATTTAGAAGAAATGACTTCAGATAAGATAAAAGTTGATTTAGATAATATAATAAATAGAATTGATAAGTTACTTGATACTGCAAATGAAGGAAGAATTATAAGAGAAGGTCTTAGTATGGTTATAATAGGGAAACCTAATGTAGGCAAATCTTCACTTTTAAATTCTATATTAATGGAACAAAGATCTATAGTAACAGATGTTCCAGGTACAACAAGAGATGTTATAGAAGAATATATTAACTTAGATGGTATCCCTGTTAAGGTGGTTGATACTGCAGGAATAAGAGAAACTGAAGATTTAGTAGAAAAAATAGGTGTAGAAAAATCAAAAGAAAAGATTAATGAAGCAGATCTTGTAGTATTTATGTTAGATTTAAGCAGAAAACTAGACTCTGATGATAAAGAAATCTTAGAGTATATAAAGGATAAGAAATATATAGTTATTTTAAATAAATCTGATTTAAAAAGAGAATTAGAAGAATATGATTTTCAGGATATGAAAAATGTAATTGAAATATCTGCAAAAAATGGTGATGGAATAGATTTATTAAAAAACAAAATAAAAGATCTTTTCTTTAAAGGTGAAATTAATTCCACAGATTTAATGATAACCAACTCTAGACACAAAGAGGCTTTGTATCGAGCTAAAGAAAAATGCTTAGCTTCATTGGAAACACTTAACAGTGGTATATCTATAGATTTAGCATCTATAGATATAAGAGGTGCTTGGATTAATTTAGGTGAAGTTAGTGGTGAAACTTTAGAAGAGGATATAATAGACAAGATTTTTTCAGAATTTTGTTTAGGAAAGTAGAGGTGAAAAATGAGATATTTAAGAGGAGAATATGATGTAGTTGTAATAGGGGGTGGCCACGCTGGCTGTGAGGCTGCACTAGCTTCTGCTAGGATGGGTAAAAAGACGCTTATGGCTACAATGAATTTAGATAGTATAGCCCTTATGCCTTGTAATCCTAATATTGGGGGTACAGCAAAGGGACATTTAGTAAAAGAAATAGATGCCCTAGGTGGAGAAATGGCTATAAATATAGATCACACATTTATACAATCTAGAATGCTAAATACATCAAAAGGACCTGCTGTTCATTCTTTAAGAGTTCAAGCAGATAAAACTAAATATCAATATAGGATGAAACATGTTTTAGAGATGCAAGAAAATCTAGATATAAAACAAATTGAAATAAACCATATAGATGTAGAAGATGGAAATGTAATTGGTGTAATAACAAGAACCGGTGCATATTTTAAAGCTAAAACTGTAATACTTGCAACAGGAGTTTATTTAAAGGGCAGGGTAATCTTTGGTGAGGTTAACTATTATAGTGGGCCTAATGGACTTGCACCTTCTATGAGCCTTAGTGATTCTTTGATAAACCTAGGATTTGATCTTAGAAGATTTAAAACAGGTACACCTGCGCGTATAAATAAAAACTCTGTAGACTTTTCTCAAACTGTAGAACAAAAGGGTGATAGCACCATAGTTCCATTTTCATTCATGAGTGATGATATAACTAGAAATCAAATGTCTTGCTATTTAACTTACACTAATGAAGAAACTCATAATGTAATTAGAGAAAACATAGATAGATCACCTCTTTATAATGGCTCTATAGAGGGAGTAGGTCCTAGATATTGCCCATCTATAGAAGATAAAATAATGAGATTCCCAGATAAACTTCAACATCAAATATTCATTGAACCAGAAGGTGAAGATACTGAAGAGATGTACGTTCAAGGTATGTCTAGTTCACTTCCAGAAGAAGTTCAAATTAGTATGCTAAAGACTATACCAGGACTTCAAAATGTTGAAGTAATGAGAACTGGATATGCCATAGAATATGATTGTATAGACCCACTAGAATTAAAACCTACACTTGAGTATAAAAGGGTTAATGGGTTATTTGGAGCGGGACAAATAAATGGTACATCTGGATATGAGGAAGCGGCAGCACAAGGATTAATAGCAGGTATAAATGCTGTTTTAAAAATAAAAGATGAAGAACAACTAATATTAGCTAGATCTGATGGTTATATAGGAGTCTTAATTGATGACTTAGTTACAAAAGGTACTAATGAACCTTATAGGATGATGACATCAAGAGCTGAATACAGGTTATTATTAAGACAGGATAATGCGGATTTAAGGCTTACAGAAATAGGACATAAAATAGGATTAGTTAAAGAAGACAGATATTTAAGATACAAAATCCGAAAACACAAAATAGAAAGTGAACTTAATAGATTAAAAAGTATTCAAGTAACAAGTAAAAGAGAAACAAGTGAATGCTTAGAAACCTTAGGAACTACAGAATTAAAAAAACCTATAAGCTTATATGAGTTAATAAAAAGGCCAGAGCTTGATTATTATATAATAGCGCCACTAGATGTGGAAAGACCTATACTTCCAAAGGATGTTATGGATCAAGTAAATATAGTGTCTAAATATGAAGGTTATATAGAAAAGCAATTGGAACAAGTAAATCAATTTAAAAAGTTTGAATCTAAAATGATCCCAAAGGATATAGATTATAATGAGATAAAAGGACTTAGGATAGAAGCAATTCAAAAGTTAAATACTGTGAAACCTATAAGTATAGGTCAAGCATCAAGGATATCAGGTGTTTCACCAGCTGATGTGTCAGTATTATTAATATATCTTGAACATAAGTATAGCCTTAGACATGAAAGTTAATATAAAAACATTGGTTTGGAGGTAAATATGGAGTTTTATGATTTAATGAAAATTGCATCAGATGATGTAAGTTTAGATTTTAATGAAGAAAAGTTTAATAAGTTTATGAATTATAAAGATATTTTAAAAGAATGGAACAATAAAATAAACTTAACGGCTATAATAGAAGATGATGATATAGTTAAAAAACATTTTATTGATTGTATAAAGGCTTTTAAGTTTAAAGGATTCAAGGAAGCTAAAAGTATAATTGATGTGGGAACTGGAGCTGGATTTCCTGGAATACCTATTGGTATTATGAAAGAGGACTGTAATATTGTATTACTGGATTCATTAAATAAAAGGGTTAAATTCTTAGATGAGGTAATAGAAAAGTTATATTTGAATAATTTTTCTACAATACACGGGCGAGGAGAAGAATTATCAAGATCTGAAAAGTATAGAGAAAAATTTGATATAGCAACATCAAGGGCAGTAGCTAATATGTGTACCTTGTCTGAATTATGTCTTCCTTATGTTAAGCTAGGTGGTTACTTTGTAGCATTAAAAGGACCTAGTATCGAAGAAGAGTTAAATGGAGCTAAAAGAGCTATAGCTATATTAGGAGGAAAGGTGCAAGAGATTATACCTGTAAATATTGAAAATAGTGATTTAAATCATAATTTAGTAATTATAAAAAAGGTAAGTTTAACACCAAGTATTTATCCAAGGAACTCAGGAATTATGAGTAAAAAACCTTTGGGATAAAAATTATTTATAAATATGTAAAAATATGATATAATTTGTAGTATGATTTTTATGGAATAAAAGAGGAATTTCATTGTTAATATAGAAACTATTAACAGATGGAAGAAGCAAGGGATGGTATGGAATATGCACAATGAAATAACGTATATCGAACCTAATCTTATATTACCCAATTTATACCAACCAAGAAAGTATTTTGATGAAGATGCTATTACTGAATTGGCAGAGTCTATAGAATCTTACGGTATAATACAACCTCTCTCTGTAAGAAAGATGAGAGAAGGAAGATATGAGCTAGTAGCAGGGGAGAGAAGATTAAGAGCCGCTAAAAAGCTAGGTCTTCCTAAAGTCCCAGTTATAATAGTTGATATTTCTGATAGGGATTCTGCAGCTATAGCATTATTAGAAAACTTGCAAAGAGAAGACCTAAATTACATGGAAGAATCTGAGGCATACTTTAATCTGATAAAGGAACATGGATATACTCAAGAACAATTAGCTTCGGTTATAGGTAAAAAACAATCTACTATTGCAAATAAGCTTAGGCTTTTGAAACTGTCCCAAAATGTAAGAGAAATAGTTTTAGATAATAAACTTACAGAAAGACATGCTAGAGCTTTATTAAAGTTGCCTACAGAAAAACTACAACAAAAAATATTGAATATAGTTATAAAAAAGTCTTTAAACGTAAAAGATACAGAGGAATTAATAAACAGAGAATTAATAAAAATATCTAGCGATACTGTATCTAAAGATGGTAAGAAAAGAATTAAAGGCATATTCTCGCCGAAGGTGTACATAAATACAATAAAACAGGTTTTTGATAAATATGGTATTAGTGCAAAATATGATTCTAAAGACTTTGATGAATTTATAGAAGTCACTATTAAGATACCTAAAAAATAAACTATAAATATATCTATTATAGACTTTTAATAGTTCAATATAAAAAGATACATTCTCATATATTATACGTAAAAATGTAATATGAGGATGTTTTTTTATATTAAAAATAAAATGTTTCACGTGAAACAAATAAATATTTAAATTAGGCTTTAATTATATTGGAGTAGAATATATAATGAGGATAAGAGAGAGGGGGTGTTGCTTAAGTATACTAAATATAATAACGAGTAATTAGTATATGAAAGCTAAATTATGAAAATGATATGTATTTTTAATCAAAAAGGCGGAGTAGGAGTGCGTCCGTAAAGGGTATTTAAACAACGTCCTTAAGGATATTAAACTAGAGAGATGTTTATTTGGTTAGCTGGCTTACTTTTTATAGGAAACTACAAAAAGGACAATAGCATGCCAGAAAAGCATTAATTTCAATAATATTGAAGGTTATTGCAAGACCAATGATATAATAGGGCCAAGGCTAAACTGCTTTAAACCTAGTTTCTCTTGCCTGAATCGCCAGGTAATAAAAATTTATTAGATAAGGTTTATAAAAATTTTTCCTATGATTTTTATACTCTCTAACCTTTCCAGGGCTATAATATAATAGCCTAGAGAAGCGAACAGGAGCCTAAGTTATATCTTTTGTTTATAAATCTAAACGGAGATAGCCTAAGTCAAAATGCCATTAAAGGCTATAGGATGTAGTTCCTTGAATATTTGATATGGTTACGGAGCTTTCGTAGTAGTCAGAGAAACCTGAATTAACAGGGAATGCCGTAAATTCGGATGCGGGAAAGCCGCTTACAGGGCGAAGGGAAGCAGATTACCAATTGCAAAGTTATGGAGGTATGCGAAATGCAAAAAGCTGATATGATTTTGTCAATACTAAGTAAAAAGCCTATAGAATTCAAATTTAATAGAATCTATAGACAATTATTCAATTTAGACTTTTATTATGGTGTTATTGATGAGATAAGTAAAAATGAAATATTCAAAGAGTATACAATTAAAGAAAATATAGATATTGATAAACTAGTACAAAATATTATATTCCGATTAAAGACAGAAAAGTATAATCCTAAAGACTTAAATTGCATTATTAACAATAAATATATATATTTATTAAAGTCTACGGATATTAGTAAATTTAAAGAAGATGCTTTATTGAATATGTATATTAATGAAGGAGCAATAGAGGATTATATAATTCAAAAGGTATTAAAGCAGGTGTTAGATAATATTTACTTTTCTAATTTAAATAAAGAAGAATTCTTTAAGATTTTAGATAAAAAAGAAGATGTAATTAGTTATTTAAAAGGTATAAAACACATATACTATTATAAGGTGGTAAAGATTAATTTAAATGAAATGTTTCACGTGAAACAAATAGATATTTTAACAAGTATTATTAATGATAAAATAGATGATGGAAGGTTGAAAGCACTTATAGATTTATTTATTAAATCAAATTATTTAAGGTTTTATGAAATAGTAAAAAATGATGATTTGTATTATATGTATATAGATAAAGATAGCCACGTTAGTGCTAGTCTTTATCAATTATATTTCTTAAAATTAAGAAATGTAATTGAAGAGTTAATAAATTTAAATAGAGTAAATGTCAGTGCTGTATGCTATTATGATGAGGCACTTTTAATGATAAAGCATGGCGGTGATGTGAAAGGATTTTTAAAAGATCTAAATTACAGGTTAAAACAATTAAAATATATGGATATTGAAGAATATCAATTAAAAGACTCAAACAATATAGATTTTTTTAATTATAATATTAGATTTAGAAACAAAGAATCCTTTACAAAGATTTTAGTTAGTTCTAAAGTTATGAATACTTCAATTAATAATTTCAAAAAAGAAAATAAACCTTCCTATATAGGGAAAAGAATAAATTTAAAGCGTGAAGACATTATAAGGTTATATACTCTTGAAATAGATTATATTTATGAATATTATAAATATGCTGAAGATGTTAATTACAAGATGAGACGATTTAGATATTATCATAAAAATAGTATGATAAGTACAATAGCTTTAAAAGAAAATATATCAATAAAAGCAGTTAAAGAAAAGTATATAAAAAGATATAACTTTTCTCATCAAGAAAGTTATAATCAAGAAAATAAAACACCATATTTAAGTAACAGACTAAAAACACAAAAAATATAGATTTACTTAGGGTAATTAGAGAGCCGTATACGCTGAAAGGTGTACGTACGGTTCGGTGGAGGGTCTTAGAAAACCAATTATAGAAATATAGTAAGGCGTCTTTTTCCTATCCTACAAAACAACAACCAATATTAATTTATGTTCATATCTTGCATTAGAGGGATATAAGGTACTAGCAATAGATATAGATCCTCAGGGAAATACTACTAGTGGACTTGGTATCGATAAAAAGAACCTTAAATATTCAGCTTATGATGTTATATCATCTGATATATCTGCAGAAGAAGCAATATTAGAATCAGAATTAATTAAAAATTTATATGTAATACCATCAACTATGGAACTTGCAGGTGCTGAGGTAGAGCTTATGAATAAAAAAGATAAGGAAGTGATTTTAAGGGATAAGCTGGATCAAGTTAAAGATAAATTTGATTATATATTTATAGACTGCCCACCATCTTTAGGGTTTTTAACAATTAATGCCTTAGCTGCATGCAATTCAGTGCTTATACCAATACAATGTGAATTTTATGCATTAGAAGGAGTAGGACAACTTGTAAACACCATTCAATTGGTTAAAAAGTCATTAAATAAAGATATAGAAATAGAAGGTATTTTAATGAGTATGTATGATAGTAGGGTAAAACTTGCAAATGAGGTTGTTTCAGAAGTAAGAAAATTCTTTAAAGATAAGGTTTACGATACAACAATACCTAGAAATATAAGGTTAGCAGAAGCACCTAGCTATGGTCTTCCAATTGCACTTTATGATAATAAGTGTAGAGGTGCATCTTCTTATGAAGATTTAGCTAAAGAGTTTATAAAAAGACAAGGGGGGGATAGCATTGGCTAAAAGGTCAGGCCTTGGAAAGGGCCTCAGTGCCCTTATTCCTGAAGAATTAAATGAAGATGAAAATAAAAGTATTATTTCTATGAATTTAATTAAGCCAAATAGCAAACAACCCCGTAAAATTTTTGATGAAGAAAAACTTTCTTCTTTAGCTGAATCTATAAAAGAGCATGGTATTATACAACCCATTGTAGTTAAAAGCGTTAATAATGGGTATATGATTATAGCTGGAGAGAGAAGATGGAGGGCAGCTAAGCTAGCTGGATTAAAAGAAGTACCAGTTATAGTAATGGATCTTACAGACAAACAAGTTTTAGAAATATCTCTTATAGAAAATATACAAAGAGAAGATTTAAATCCTATAGAAGAGGCATTAGCATATAGGAGGCTTACTCAAGAGTTTAATTTGAAACAAGAAGAATTGAGTATAAGAATAGGTAAATCTAGGGTGGCAATTTCAAATACGCTTAGATTACTAAACTTAGATGATAGAGTACAAGATTATTTAAAAGAGGGAGTAATAACCGAAGGTCATGGAAGAGCGTTACTTGCTGTAGCTAATAAAAACTTACAATATGAGTTATCTCAAAAGATAATAGATGAGGAGCTTACAGTTAGAGATATTGAAAAGATAATAAAAGATATAAACAAAGATAATACAACTATAGAAGTTAATAAACCTATAAATCCATATTATAATGAAATAAAAGAAAAGCTTCAAAATTATTTTGATACTAAGGTTAATATTAATTTTAAGAAAAATAACAAGGGAAAAATAGAAATAGAGTATTACTCAGAGGAAGATCTTCAAAGAATTTTAGATATGATGAAAATAGAGTCAAAATAATCATAGGTAAAAGTTTAAATGATTATAAAACATGAATACTTATAAATCTTAAAATGTTTCACGTGAAACATAGAAAGGAAGGATTAGTAGTTGCAAGATATACTAAAAACAATAGGGGATCAGCAACCTTACATAATAATAGGGTTACTAGTTATAAATTTAATATTTTTAATACTTATAATTATATTATTTAAATCATTAGGAAAATTAGAACAAAAATATAGAAAGTTTATGAGAGGATCTAAAAATAAAAATATAGAGGAGTTAATAAATCTTTATTTAGATAAAGTAGAAGAAGGTAGATCCATAGCAGAAGAAGTTAAAACAATGTATGATAGTATGGAATTAAGGTTAAAAGATTGTATACAAAAGGTAGCTGTTATAAGGTATAAAGCATTTGAAGATGTAGGAAGTGATTTAAGTTTTTCTATAGCATTACTGAACTATAGTAATGATGGTGTCATAATTACAGGCATTTATGGAAGAAATGAAAGTACAACCTATGCTAAGCCTATAGATAAAGGCATATCTAGGTATGATTTATCTGAAGAAGAATTAAAAGTTTTAAATCAAGCTATTGAAGAGAAATAGCTATGAAATATGCCTCCAATTAAAACATATTTTAATTGGAGGCATATTTTATGGTTAGAAAGTAATATCTATTTTACTTAATATTAGGTGAGAGATTTAAAAGCTAATTATGTAGTTTCATTCGGGAGCCGTTTATGCATAAATCAGACTTTATTATAGCTTGATGGATAGATGTGGATATAACATCAGCTAATTTCATCACATTATATAATCTAGTGTTTTGTAGTATCATAAAATCTATACTAGCATAAATGTTTACTATTCCAGTTATGCTTAAATCACCTACAGGTGGTAAGTTCTTATTTAAAGCAGTTCCAGGATAGAGTGGTCCATTATTTATGAAAATGTTACCTACGCTATTTAATTTACCTAGACAAGCATCAATTGCAATTATATATGGAGAATTAAAGGTGGTATTAATTTCATTCATGGTTTCTGTTAAATTTTTAGCATGAATGGGATTTTTTAAAGTTCCGTAAATATTTAAGTTATTTCTAGTTAGTAAATTAAGCTTATTGCCTACTAAAGGTCCAAGGCTATCTCCAGTTGAACGGTCAGTTCCAATACATAAAAACACTATTGGATTGCCTTTATTTGATTCATTGGAAATTATATTAGAAAGATAATTTGATATTAAAACTACAGACCTTTTATCATTTGAATCAAAAGATAAATTTTCAATCATAAAAAATACTCCTTTTTTGGAATTATATCCATTAAGGAGTATTTTTATTCAACTATAAAATCAAAGAATATTTTATAGTATATCTACCTTTTTAAATACATTATAAAATACAACTAAAAACATACAAAATATTAATCCAGTAACTCCATTAGCCTTTAAACCTATGAAGGTAGCGGCTAGAACGGCTACAGGGTCTATACCTAAAGATGAAGATACTATCTTTGGCTCAACTATCTGACGTGTAATAAATACTACTAGGTATAATATGAGTAAGGCTATGGCTATGAAATAATTTTTTATAATTAGATTATAGATTATAAGTGGAAAATATATAAGTGGCATACCTAGTACTGGTAACAGGTCAAATAATGCACAAAGGATACTTAATATTAAAGCATAATTAACTTTTAGAATTAAAAATCCAGTTAAGGTTATAAGAAAAGTTATTAGTATAATGATTCCATAAGAGCCTATATAACTAAGTAACATTTTCTTACCATGGTTGAATACTTTTAAAGCTTTATCAGAGTTATTATTTTCTTTAATAGTAGAAACAAAAGGTACATTGTGTGTAACTACTTTTTTAGTGAAAAAATAAGTAGCTAAAAGTGTAAAAACAATTACCATACCTATATAGGGTATATATGCTAATATATTAATCAAATAACCTACGATAGATGTACCAATATTTACAGTTGAATTAAGAATTCCTGAAATTGAATTTAAAAAGTAATTTTTAGCTGTATCTAAAATATAAGGATCTATATCGTTAAAGTTATTTTGGAGCTTTGAAAATATATCTAGTATATTATAGTAATTAGAATCAATATAAGTTTGAATACCTTTAGTTAGTGTTATTATTTCCTTTATCATTGAGGATATGGTAAGTGATAATAAAGAAATTATTGCGGTAAAAAACACTAAGGTTGTAAGTATTGATGCCAATGATGCTTTAAGTTTAAATTTATTTACTAGATACCGCGTAGGTTTTCTAAGCAAATAAGCAAAGATTAAAGCTAGAACAAAGGGTAGTGTATAAGGTAGTGTTTTAAAGAATAATATAAATGCTAAAGTATATGCTACAAAAAATAGTAGTAGTTTATTAGTTTTATTTAAAAGTTGTGTCATAATTTAGCTACTCCTTAATATTTTATATAAACTGTCAATTGTATAGTTTATATCCTTTTTGTCATTAAAGGGTCCTATACTAAATCTTAACGTTCCTTCAGGATAAGTTCCTATGGTTTTATGTGCTAGTGGGGCACAATGTAGTCCTGTTCTAGTCATTATACCAAATTCAGAATCTAATATATATGAAACTTCAGAGGAGTCTATATCGTTAAAGTTTAAAGATATTACTGCAGTTCTATTTTTAGAACTTTTAAGACCATAAAGTTTGACTTTATCCATATTTAAAATAGAGTTTATAAATAAATCACAAAGATCATCTTCTCTTTCCTTTATTGAATTCATGCCTTCAGAATTTATATACTCTATTCCAGCTAAAAGGCCCATAACTCCAGGAGTATTCATAGTTCCACTTTCAAATTTATCTGGTAAAAAGGATGGCTGATAAACACTTGAAGATAAGCTACCAGTTCCACCAGTTATAATAGGATCACAAGCTTCACTTAATTTATCAGAAATTAAAAATCCACCTACGCCGGGAGGTCCAAGTAAACTTTTATGACCAGTAAAAGCTAGTGCACTACAGCCCACCTTTTCGAAATCAATATCTATAACACCAGCAGTTTGAGCTGCATCTATAATAAAGAAAATATCATTTTTGGCACATATTCTTCCTATAGCCTCTATAGGTTGTATAGATCCTATAATATTAGAAGCATGATTTATAACTACTAATTTTGTAGTTGGCTTTATAAGATTTTCGAATTCGTCTATATTTAAAACACCATTACCATCACATTGTAAGATATCTAAGTCTATATCTAAGTTGTCCTTTAGTTGAAATAAAGGCCTTAAAGAAGAATTATGCTCCATAGATGTAGTTATTACATGAAACCCTTTTTTTACAACTCCTTTAATTAGCATATTTAATGAAGCTGTAACGTTGTATGTAAATATTACATTTTCAGGTTTAGGGAAATTAAAAAGGGCACATAAGGATTCCCTACATTTATATATAAGTCTACTACTTTCTAAGGCTGAAGAATAACTTCCTCTTCCAGGACTTGCACCAATGTTTGTAAAGTAAGTAAGCATCTCAGTGTGTACAGAGGGTGGTTTTGGGTAAGTGGTAGCAGCATTATCAAGATAAACTTTCATTGTAAATTACCTCCTAATATTTATTAGTATACTACTATTATAATTCATAGACGTATATTTTTCAGCAATCTAATGTTAAAATATATTTTAATATTAGATTATAAGAGCCTAGTAGAAGTTTTTTAAAATAAAAGAATGATTCTAATGTTATAAGGCTTGAATCTACTTGTTTGACAATGAATTTAGCTTAAAGTATAATAAGCATAAAATATGTGAATTTTAAAATAAAAGGAGGGAAACTTTAGTGATAACAGCTTATCACTGAATATGAATTATGAAAGATTATTATTTAATAGTATTTAAAAATACACATGATGCAATAGAGTCAGAAAAGATATTAAAAGATAAGGGTGTTAAAGTTATAATAATGCCAACACCTACTTATATAACACAAAGCTGTGGCATCAGCATAAAGTTTTCAAAGGATAATTACGATTTAATTAGGAATATCATAGATAATGGTGAAATACATATAAAGAATCTTTATTACAAAAGTGAAGATAAGTTTGAGCAATTAATATAAATATTTACGTTCAGGAGGAATTATGTTATTAAGTTCTTTTTTTCAATTTAATGATCAATTTATAGGTATAGGTAGGTTTTGGATATCCATAGAAAAGCTTCAAGGATTTTTATTTAAAATATTAAATGTGGTTTTTATAATAGTTATAATGTTTATTATGGTTAAGCTTGGAACTAAGTTTATTGATAAATTTATTAAAAAGCAAAGCAAAATGAAAGTCTCACTGGATGTTAAAAAAGCTAGTACCCTTGGAACTCTTCTAAAAAGTATATTAAGGTATACAGTATACTTTTTTGGTGTAGCATCTATATTAACTCAAATAGTAGGACCTATAAGTCTTACTTTTGCTGGAATAGGTGGAGTAGCAATAGGATTTGCAGCACAAAACTTTGTTAAAGATATTATAAATGGATTTTTTATTTTATTTGAAGATCAGTTTGCAGTAGGTGACTACATTGATATTGAAGATAAGAGCGGAATTGTAGAGGGGATAGGCCTTAGATTAACTAAGATCAGGGACTTCAATGGAGACTTACATCTTATACCTAATGGTAATATAAATACAGTTACAAACCATTCTAGAGGATCAATAAGAGTTCTTGTTGATGTAGATATAGCAAGAGAAGAAGATATAGATAATGTAGTAGATATATTAAATTCTATATGTGAAAACTTCAAAAATAATGACAATATGGTAGATGGACCTAGGGTTATTGGTGTCACAGCTATAAAAGAGTTTGGATTTACTATAAGGGTTGTAGGAAGAGCTAAACCTATGACACAGTGGGAAGCTGAAAATGCATTAAGAAAAGAAATTAAAGATAATTTAGATCTGCATAAAATTAAAGTTCCTTATCCAAAGCGAGTAGTAATAAAAAGCGATAGTTTAAATAATGTTTAAAAAAAGTATGGGATGGAGAGGATAAGTAATGGATAAAACTTTTAATCTAGGTGATGTAGTTCAAATGAAAAAACAACATCCTTGTGGAAGTTATGACTGGGAAATAATAAGAGTTGGAGCAGATATTAAGATAAAGTGTAAGGGCTGCAATAGAATAGTTATGATTCCTAGAAGTAAATTTGAAAAAGATATTAAAAAGGTACTTTAATAAAAATAAGCATATTGACTTTGAAATTAAGTTATGGTAAGATTATTTGACGTGATCCCTGCTGTGATAAAATCACAGCCGTTAGTCCGGGGGGAGGAGGTGAAGTGCAATGAGAAAGTATGAAACTATATTTATATTACATCCAACAATGGAAGAAGAGGCTGTTAAAGCTAATATCGAAAAGTTTAAAGGTGTAATAGAAACTAATGGTGGAGTAGTTGACAATGTTGATTTCTGGGGCAAAAGAAAATTAGCTTATGAAATTAAGAAAGTTAACGAAGGATACTACACTTTGATAAACTTCAGTGCTAATCCTGAATTACCTAAAGAATTAGATAGAATATTCAGAATCACTGATGGTATAGTAAGACATATCATAGTTAAAGAAGAAGAATAAGGTGGTGGGTTAATTGAACAAAGTAGTTTTAATCGGAAGATTGACGAAAGATCCTGAATTGAGGTTTACTCCAGGAAACGGGACAGCAGTTACCACATTGACCTTAGCAGTAGATAGGTATAATCCTAAAGCTGCTCAAAAAGAAGCAGACTTTATACCCGTTGTGGTATGGGGAAAGCAAGCAGAAGCCACTGCAAACTACATGAATAAAGGTAAACTCATGGGAGTGAGCGGTAGGATTCAAACTAGGTCTTACGAAGCCAAAGATGGTACTAGAAGATATGTTACAGAGGTTGTAGCTGATGAAGTCCAATTCTTAGAATGGGGCAACAAGGAAGCAACATTTGGAGGCAATTCTAACCAAGGTTCGTCTTCAGGAGGAACATCCTTTGGAGGACCACAACAGTTCAGTGATGATGATATGACCCCCGTTGATGATGGGGACATTCCATTTTAATTTAAAAGTAAGGAGGAAATAGCATGAGTAGAGATCAAAAAGACGGCATGAGAAGAAGCGGCGGAGGCGGCGGCGGAAAAATGAGACGTTCTAAGAAAAAAGTCTGCACCTTCTGTATGGATAAGTCTGGAAGTATAGATTATAAAGATGTAAATAAACTTAGAAAGTTTATAACTGAAAGAGGAAAGATTCTTCCAAGAAGAATTTCCGGAGCTTGCGCTAAGCATCAAAGAGAAGTAACAGGCGCTATAAAGAGATCAAGAAACATAGCATTATTACCATTTACAACAGAACAATAAATGGTTAAAGTATAACCTCATCATAGGATGGGGTTTATTTTTTTGCTCTGTATAGTAAAACTAACTTAAAATTAGTTATTATGTAGTGCTTTTTAAATTATGTATGGTATAGACTATTGAAGCATAAACAAGTAAAGAATATACTTAAATTAATTTATAGTATAAAATTGTATAATGTTAAACTTTTAAGGAGAATATTTATGAATAAGACATTTAAAGAGAAGATAACATTAGTATATTTATCTTTAGTAATAACAATTGGTATAGTTGGTATATGCTCAGTAATTAATTTATATAATTTAAAAAACTCTATTGATGGACTTATGGTTGATAATTATAAAAGTATAAAGGCTTCCGATAACATGTCTGAATCCTTGGAGAAGTTAGATTTAATAGTAATATCTAGCATATATAATAATACCGAAGATAATATTGATGAGTTTTATAAAGAAAGCGATGAATTTTTTAAATTTTACAATATAGAGGCAAAAAATGTTACAGAAAAAGGTGAAGAAGAACTTATAAAGGAACTGTCTAAACAGTACTTAGAATATATTAAAGACTTTTCATCACTTCAAATTATTGCAAGAAATTCACAGTTGGAAGAGGCGGTAATGTTTTACAATGACACAATGATACAAACAGAAAATAGTGTAAGAAACACATTAAATGATATTAGATCTTTAAATGAACAATCTATGTTAAATAATAAAGATAAGGTAACTAACGATGCTCAAAATTCTATGTATTTAATATTAATAATTTCAACTTTTGCAGTGATAGGGGGATTTGTACTATCTAAGTATTACTTGGATAAGGTACTCAAACCAATACATCTTTTAACTGAAACTATAAAAAGGGTTAAAGAGGGCGATTTAAATCAACAATCACCAATAATATCAGAGGATGAAATAGGCGTAATGGCAAAAGAATTTAATAATATGACTAAAAGGTTATATGAATTTGAAAGAAGTACTTTAGGAAAGTTACTGGAAGAGAGAAATAAGACTATGGCTATAGTTAAAAGCTCATCTACACCACTTATAGTATTAGATACTAATTATAAGATAACCTTATTAAATAAAGCTTTTGAAGAATTCTTTAATATAGAAGAGAAGAAGGTATTAAATAAGCACTTTTTAGAAGCAGTAGATCAAGGAAAGATTTTTGATTATATATCTAGATCTTATAAAGTAATAAATAGTACTAATGAACATAAAGAACAGATAATTAATTTTCATATAAAAGGTGAGGAATATTATTTTAATGTAATCGTAACAAGGGTGGCTAACAGTGATGATGAAGAAAAAGTAAATGGAGTTGTTGTTGTGTTTCAAGATGTTACTCAATTAAAGCAGATTGAAAATATGAAGACAGAATTTATATCTACTATATCTCATGAATTTAAGACTCCATTAACCTCATTGATGATGGGAACTAGTATATTTACAGAGGGCAGCTTAGGAGAAATAAATAGTAAGCAAAGGGAAGTAATAGATACAATTAAAGAAGATTCAGAAAAACTTTTAGCTTTAGTTAATGATCTTTTAAAACTTTCAAAGTTAGAGAAAGAATTTTATAATTTAGCAAAAGGTAAGAAAATTGACTTATCTTATGAAGTACAAAATGGATTACCGGCAATAATGGGTGATTTTGAAAAGTTAACCTGGGTTGTTAATAACCTAATCTCTAATGCAATTAAATATTCTTTATATGAAGATAAAATAAATGTAAGAGCTTATAAGTCTGATTCTAAGATATATATATCAATAAAGGATACAGGTATTGGTATACCAGAAGATTATTTAGATAAGGTTTTTGAAAGGTTTGTTCAAATTCGTCCAGAAGATAGCGAAAATAAGGGTACAGGACTTGGACTTTCAATATGTAAACAAATAGTAGAGATACACAAAGGAGAAATATGGTGTGACAGTACTTTGGGAGAGGGTAGTGAATTCATCATAGCTTTACCTATAAATGAAGAAAAGTAGGAGGAATTTATTATGCAAAAGGTACTTGTTGTAGATGATACTAAAAATATAAGAATGATGTTGAGTACATGCCTAGAGTTAGAAGGGTATGAAGTTATACAATGTAAAAATGGATATGACGCCTTAGAAATTTTGGAAAAGAAAAAATTATATCTAGCATTTATAGATATAAAGATGCCAGAAATCAGCGGAACAGAAGTGCTTAGAAAAATAAGAGCAAAGGGTATATTAACCCCAGTTATAATAATGACAGCTTTTGCAACAGTAAAAAATGCTGTAGATTGCACCAAATTAGGAGCTATGGCTTATCTTCAAAAACCTTTTACATCAGATAAGATAAGATCAATATTAAAGGATTTATCTAAAGGAATATTATTTGATAAGGAAAATAATGCAAGTTATATAGATATGGCTAAAGAGCTTTTAAAAGAAGGTAAGCTCTATGATGCAATAAACATACTAAAAACTGCTTTAAGTGTGGAACCTTCAAATGCACAAATATATTATTTGCTTGGAAAAACATATGAGTCTTATGGTAATGTAAAGGAATCCATTAAATTCTTATCAGCTGCAGAAGTATTTGGGTATTCTGAATCAAATGAGAAGCTATGAGTGACGAATCTATTAACTAGTTGCATAAATATTGAAAGAAAACTACAATAGATATATATTTTAATCTTCACCTTTAAGGTATAATATCAATAAGGGAATATAGGAGGGGTTATATTGAAACAGGATAACTTTAATATAATGTCAGATATAAAGATAATAGAAGGATTAAAATCACAACTGTTATCTGTGATAGCAGAATTTTTTAAATTATTAACAAAGGGTAGTAATGTAGCTCAAGAAGCAATATTAGAATGCATTTCCGGGGCAATAATAATACTATATGTTTTAGCAGAAAGGCTGGGATATTCTTACACTGCTGTAGATGAGACAATGAAAAAGAAACTTAAAATTGGAATAATAGAAGAGGATGTAGTGGAAAAGGACGGTAAAAACCTTTCTAAATTAAATTCTCACTTAAGGGAAAGATAAATCTGATTTTAACAAGCTTTATTTTAGGAGGAAATTATGCAAAATAGAAAATACACTACAAAAGAAATATTAGAAGTAGGTTTAATGGCTGCTATTATTATTATATTTAATTTTATAATATTATATGTTCCTATTTTAGGCACAATAGTATCCATAGCTTTGCCATTACCTGTAGTAATATTATATGTAAGGCATAACGGAAAGATTGCTTTATTAACTTGTATTTTAAGTTTTATAGTTATGTTAATGTTTATAGATCCTATTAGGGCAATAATATCATCAACCAGTATATTACTTTTAGGTATTACCTTAGGATACTGTATAAAACACAAAAAAGGATTTTTTAAGACTCTTTTATATCAAACAATTGCAGGTCTTATACAAAGCTTAATTAGTGTATATATCTATATGTCATTTATAGTTAAAACTTCACTTGATGAGTATATAAATATTATGTTTATAGGGCCATTTAAGGAAAGTATTGCTATAAGTAAGGAATTATATGAAGGGTTGGGAGTGGATATTACAAGTAATCCTACTATGGATTTATTGGAATCCTTAGATACAAGAACGTTATTAATTATGATTCCAGCGGGTATTATAATTGTACTTGCTATATCAGCTTATATAAATATACTTATTTCCAATAAAGTTTTAAAGAGGTTAGGATACGAAGTTGAAGAGCCTAAATCTTTTACAAAGTGGTATTTTGATGATAAGGTAGCTGCAGGCTTTATACTTGTTATTTGCTTAAGTATTATACTTAATTCATATAATATACCTTTAGGAGAATATCTGCTTCCATTTAGCGTTACGTTATTTCAATTTATACTTTTAATAGATGGATTATCTGTTATATTTTATTATTTAGAAAAAAGATTTAATAATAAAAAAGGTATAAAAGTTTTCATAATAATTATGCTATTTATTATACAACCGCTAATTTTATTTGTTGTTTATTTAGGGCTTGGAGATATATTTATAGATCTTAGAGAAATAAATCCAAATAGCTTACGTAATACTTTTAAGAAAAGATTAAAAAAATAAATACTAAATTATATAAGAGAATTTAAGAATTCATACCTGTATTAATTTAGGAAGGCGGATTATTGTGGAGAGGTATAAAAGATTAGTAACAAATACAAAGGTTTATATGACTATTATAGGAATACTTATAGCCTTATTATTTATAAAAGGCCATTTGATAGAAGGTATTTTATTTTCTTTGATTTACGTTTGTCTTATATATTATAATTATAATAATTTAAGAGAAAAGAATAATAATTGGAAGGAATTTTTAGAAGACTTTTCTGAAAATTTAGATCAGGCTACTAAAAATATGTTAATAAATCTTCCATTTCCACTACTTATAGTAGGAGAACAAGGTAATATATCATGGTATAATAACAGGTTTTCAGATATACTAAAAGGAGAAGAGATATTAAGTAAAAATATAAGTTATTTAATTGAAGAGTTTAATATAGAAGAAAACCCAGAGTCAGATAAAACAGTTTATAACAATGTTAAAATTGGTGATGGTTATTATGATGTCCATACAAGCATTGTGAAGACGCCAGATAAGAATTATGTAGATCATTCTTTAAGAATGTTGTATTTTTATGATATAACTACTAGTAAAAAAAATATAGAAGCTAAAGAAAATATAATGTTAATTGAAGTAGACAATCTAGATGAAGTTATAAAAAGTACAGAGGAAGATATGAGGCCCTTACTTGCAGCTGAAATAGAAAGAGCAATAAATAGTTATGCTCAAAATATTAATGCTATGATACGGAAATATTCTTCTAATAAATATGTTTTATCTGTTCAAAGTCTTTATGTAGAAGCAGATATGAGACGTAAGTTTGAAATTTTAGATATAATTAGAGAAATAAACCTTGGAAATAAATTAGCAGTGACTCTTAGTGTTGGAGTTGGTAGAGGTGGTAAAAATCCTTTAGAAAACCATAACTATGCTAATAAGGCTAAAGAACTTGCCCTTGGAAGAGGTGGGGATCAGGTTGTTATAAAAAATGTAGAAAAGCTTTCATTTTATGGTGGTAATACTAAAGAAGTTGAAAAGCGTACTAAAGTTAGAGCAAGAGTGATAGCGCATTCATTAAACAATCTAATTACCGAAAGTAGCAATATATTTATAATGGGTCACCGAAATCCTGATATGGATTGCTTAGGTGCAGCTGTTGGTTTAAGTAGTGCTATAAAAAAGAAGAATAAAGAATGTTATATAGTTTTAGAAGATGGTAATAATAACATAAAATATATTTTGGATAAACTAAGTAAGCATGAGGAATATGATGATTTGTTTTTAACTGCAAAGGATAGTATGCCTAAAATTGATGAAAATAGTCTTTTAATTTTAGTAGATGTGCATAGCATGAGCTACGTACAAAATCCTGAAATAGTAAACTCTATTAAAAAGAGAATGATAATAGATCATCATAGAAGGAATCCTGATATTATAGAAGATTCTATTATAACTTATATAGAAACATATGCTTCATCAACTTCAGAATTGGTTACAGAAATGATACAATACATGTTAGATAAACCAAAGCTTACTCAAATTGAAGCAGAAGCGCTTTTAGCAGGAATATGTCTAGATACTAAGAATTTTTATTTCAAAACAGGGGTTAGAACCTTTGAAGCAGCTTCTTTTTTAAGAAGATCAGGAGCAGACACTATTGATGTAAAGAAGATGTTTGGCCATGATCTATCTTCTTATTTAAAGAAGGCTGAAATAATAAAATCGGTGGTAGTTGAAAATGATATTGCAATTGCTACTTGTCCACCAAATATACAAGATACCATAATCGCAGCACAAGCATCAGATGAACTACTAAACATCACAGGTATTAAGGCATCCTTTGTTCTTGTTAAAATAGATAATGACGTTAATATAAGTGGTAGATCTTTTGGAGATTTAAACGTACAGGTTATATTAGAATCTCTTGGTGGTGGGGGACATATGACTATGGCAGGAGCTAAAGTTAATGACTCATCTTTAGATGAAGCAGTAGAAATGTTAAAAGGTTCTATAGGTAAATACTTAAAGGAAGGTGACAAAAAATGAAGGTAATATTATTATCAGATGTCAAAGGTCTTGGGAAAAAAGGAGAAGCTGTAAATGCAGCTGATGGATATGCAAGGAACTTTTTATTTAGAAAGAAACTTGCTGAAGAGGCAACTAGTGAAAACTTGCATATATTAAACACAAAAAATGAAAATGAAAGAAAGAAAAAGTCTGCTGAAATAGAAGAGGCTCAAAAACTTGCAAACAGCCTAAAAGGAAAAGAAATAAAGATATCAGCTAAAACAGGTGAAAGTGGAAGATTATTTGGAGCTATAACAAATAAAGATGTAGCAGAACTTATTAAACAGCAATATAAAATAGATATAGATAAGAAAAAGCTAGTTATGGATACATTAAAACAAGTTGGAACTTATGAGGTAGAGGTAAAGCTTTATCCTGAAATAGCTACAAAAATGAAAATTGTTATTGCAGCACAGTAACGAGGAGGATATATATTGAAGTCAGAAAAAGGGTTATCAGAAATAGAAGAAATAGAAGAAATAGAAGAAACAGAAGAAATCTTAAATAATAAAATAGATTTAGAATCACAGATAAATGTATCTCTTGAAGTCTTAAATAATGTTTTAGATGAAGGTGCAGTAAGAGCTAGGACTGTAAAGTTTAAATTACAAAAGCATGTGAAAAGTGATGATTTATATAAAAGAGCCTATGCTTTAAATAAAATAGTAAGCGATGGTAAAGGTATAGCTAGTTCTATACCAAGTGAAAAAGAAATAGACGAAGTTATGGAAGACACAAATAAGTGGATGTCTGAAAACCTAGCAAGAAAGTATATACAAAACAAAATAGAAGAACAGGTGGAAGAGGCTTTAAGGGAAAGACAAGATAAGTATATTGATGATATGAGACTTGGAATAATAAGAAAACAAAAGGGGCCAGAAAACACTAAAACCCTTAAAAAGCATGCTGATCTAGAAGCTTTAGATTCTAGAAAGTTAGGCAGAAGCCTACAGACATTTTTAAGACCAGAAAGCTTTGATGAAATCATCGGACAAGAAAGAGCTATAAAATCATTATTATCAAAGATATCATCTCCTTATCCACAACATATAATACTTTATGGACCTCCAGGGGTTGGTAAGACTACAGCAGCTAGGCTCGCACTAGAAGAGGCAAAGAAGCTCCAGCTTACTCCATTTTCAAAGGATGGTAAGTTTATAGAAGTAGATGGTACAACTTTAAGATGGGATCCAAGAGAAATAACTAATCCACTTTTAGGATCAGTACATGATCCCATATATCAAGGTAGTAAAAGAGATTTAGCCGAAGTTGGTATACCAGAACCAAAGCCAGGCCTTGTTACAGATGCTCATGGTGGAGTTTTATTTATAGATGAGATTGGAGAACTAGATTCCATACTTCAAAATAAACTTCTAAAGGTATTAGAAGATAAAAGGGTAGAGTTTTCATCTTCATATTATGATCCAGATGATGAGAATACACCTAAGTATATAAAGTATCTTTTTGAAAAGGGTGCCCCAGCAGACTTTGTTTTAATAGGAGCTACAACTAAAGAACCAAGGGACTTAAATCCAGCTTTAAGATCTAGATGTACTGAAGTCTACTTTGAACCACTAGCTTCAAAAGATATAGAAAAGATAGTGGAAAATGCAGCAGATAAACTTAAGGTTAAATTAGAAGATGGAGTTTCAGAACTAATTAGTAGATACACCATAGAAGGAAGAAAAGCTGTAAACATGTTATCCGATTGTTATGGATATATACTTTATGGAGAAAAACAAAATAAAGATGATATATATATAACTAAAAAGGATGTTGAAGAGGTAATAGCAATAAGTAGATTTACTCCTTATGATACATTAGAAGATAATAGAGGAAAATATGAAATTGGACATATATATGGTTTAGGTGTAAGTGGTTTTATAGGTTCTACTATTGAAATAGAAGCATCTGTCTTAAAGGCTACAGAAAAAGGCAAGGGAAGAGTAAGGTTTAATGATACTGCAGGTAGTATGGCTAAGGACTCTGTATTTAATGCGGCGGCTGTAATAAGAAAAGTTACAGACAAAGATATTAAAGATTATGATGTGCATGTAAATGTCATAGGTGGAGGAAAGATTGATGGTCCTTCAGCAGGAGCAGCTATAACAGCTTGTATAATTAGTGCATTACTAGAAAAGCCATTAAGACAAGATATAGCCCTTACAGGTGAAATATCTATTAGAGGTAAAGTAAAACCTGTAGGTGGAATATTTGAAAAGATATATGGGGCTAGAAGAAAGGGTGTAACCCTTGTATTAGTACCAAAGGATAATGAAAAAGAGATACCTTCAGGACTAACTGATATAGAAGTTAAATCAGTAGATACAATAGAAGATGTTTTAGAAATAGTATTTAAATAATAAGGTAATAAGACTCCTCTTTACTGAAGATGGAGTCTATATTACATTTTAAACAGGAGGGGTATGGATGGAAGCGCCCATAATGAAAAGCTTACCTCAAAATACGGAAGCGGAACAATCAGTTTTAGGATCAATGATAATAGATAAGACATCCATAGCTCAAGCAGTAGAGGTTCTTAGAAGTGAGGATTTTTATAGGGATGCGCATAAGGTTATATTTCAAGCTATATTAGAGCTTTATCAAAAGGATGCACCAGTAGATATGATAACCTTAATAGAACACTTAAGGTCTATTGAAAAGCTCGAAAACTCTGGAGGGATAACATACATAACAGAAATAAGTAATTCTGTTCCTTCCACTGCTAATCTACAATCTTATATAAAGATTGTAGAAGATAAGTCTATGTTAAGAAAGCTAATAAGGTCTTCTACAGAAATCATAGAAAATAGCTATAATAAACAAGACAATGTAGAAGAAGTATTAGATTTTGCAGAAAAGAAGATATTTGATATAGCAGAAAAAAGAACTACTAGTGATTTTGAATCTATAAGCTCAGTTTTAGAAAGAGGATTTTTAGAAATAGAAAGGCTATTTAACAATAAGGGAGATATCACAGGAGTACCTACAGGATTTCCTGAATTAGATAGTAAAACCTCAGGATTTCAAAGCGGTGATATGGTTCTTATTGCTGCTAGACCTTCTATGGGTAAAACAACATTTGCTTTAAATATAGCCCAATATGCTTCATTAAGAGCAAATAAAAGTGTGGTTATATTTTCACTTGAAATGTCTAAAGAGCAGTTAGGTTATAAGCTTTTGTGTGCTGAAGCTAATGTAGATATGCTAAAACTTAGGACAGGGAATCTTGAAGATCAAGACTGGGAAAACATAGCTAGAGCTTCAGGACCTTTAGCGGCATCTAAAATATATATAGATGATACACCTGGTATAACTGTAATGGAAATGCGATCTAAATGTAGAAGAATAAAAATAGAGCATGGAATAGATATGATAATTATAGATTACTTACAGCTTATGTCTGGATCAGGAAGTGAAAGTAGGCAGCAAGAGGTTTCAGAAATATCAAGATCTATAAAAGCATTAGCAAAAGAGATGAAATGCCCTATAATAGCACTTTCTCAGTTGTCTCGTGCTCCAGAGCAAAGAGCAGATCATAGACCAATGCTCTCAGACCTCAGAGAATCAGGTTCCATAGAGCAAGATGCTGATATTGTTATGTTTCTTTATAGAGATGAATATTATAATAAAGAAACTGAAGAAAAAAACATTGCAGAATGCATAATATCTAAGCAAAGAAACGGTCCTGTTGGAACTGTTAAATTAGCATGGCTTGGACAATATAGTAAGTTTGGAAGATTAGATATAATACATCAAGAATAAAAAAGGCGAGGGTATCCTCGCCTTTTTTTATTAGTAGGATTTATAATGCACCAAATTTTATTTGAAAGATGCTTTTATATAACTACTTTTTTAATCAAACCTAGTGTATAATCATAATGTAATAAAATATTGATTTAATATTTAACTTTTCAATGGTTATATTAAATCAATATGAATAGTTATGCACAAAACTGTAAAGGTTTACATAAGTATTCAAAAATAATGCATAAAGTGGGGATTTTTATGAATAAAGTGACAAGAAATATTATGGATTACGCTATTATAACCTTTGGGATACTTTTAGTATCTATAGGAACTTACTTCTTTTTAATGCCAAACAACATAGCAGCCGGAGGTGTTAATGGACTTGCTATGATATTAAATAAACACATTCCAGCCCTTGCAGTAGGTACATCCATGTTTTTTATGAATATAATACTTTTTATAGTAGCATTCATATTGATAGGTAACTCTTTTGGTGCAAGGACTATATATGCAAGCTTATTATTATCTGGGTTAGTTAGAACCTTTGAGGTTATATTCCCACATAACGTACCCTTTACTAATGACATTTTACTTGAATTATTTTTTGGTATATTAATTCAAGGAGCGGGTATGGGAATAATATTTAACAAAAACGCATCTACAGGAGGCACTGATATTATAGCTAAGATTTTAAATAAGTATTTCCAGATGAATATAGCAAAAGGATTGTTATTATCTGATATTGTAGTGATAACATTAGCTGCATTTACATTCGGTCTTCAAGAAGGCTTATATGCTCTTATGGCTGTAACATTAAATGCAGTAGTTATAGATAGAATGATTGAAGGGCTTAATTCATGTATAGAAGTTAGAATAATAAGCCTTAAAAAAGATGTAATTGAGAAGTTTATATTAGAAGAAATAGGTAGGGGGGCTACCACCTATTATGCAAAGGGAAGTTATTCAAAGGGCGATATACAAGTTCTTTGTACCATAGTTGATAATAGGGAATTTATCAAAATAAAGAATTTTATAAAGGTAGAAGATCCAAAGGCCTTTGTTAGTGTAACAGATGTTTTTGAAACCTTAGGAGATGGATTTAAGACTTTTTAAAACTAAAGGAGGGAAGATTTCCTCCTTTAGTTTTCTATTAGTATTTAGAAGATATATTAGTTTTAGAAAAGTTATTTATGTTATTAATATAATTAGCTATTTTTTAAGAATTTAGAGTATTTATAAGTGAAATAAAAGTTTAATAATATAAATCAATTTGTAAGGGATAAGGTTATCTAGAATGCAGGGATTATAGACCCCTTATATTTATCTTCTATAAATTTTTTTATTTCAGCTGAGGTTAGTGCCTTACTTAGGGCCTTTATAGCATCGGAGTCTTTATTGTCCTCTCTTACTGCTAAAATGTTAGCATAAGGAGATTCTTTAGATTCAATAGCTAAGGCATCTGTTAGTGGATTAAGGTTTGCCTCAAGAGCATAATTTGTGTTTATTACAGCAATAGTAACATCATCAAGCACCCTTGGCAATTGAGGGGCCTCTAGTTCCTGTAATTTTAAATTTTTTGGGTTTTCTATTATATCATTTATAGTTGCGAGTTCTACATCATTTATTTTTATTAATGATTTAGACTCAAGTAACTTTAAAGCTCTTGAACTATTAGTTGGATCATTTGGAATAGCTATTGTATCTCCCTCTTTGATGAGAGATATATCTTTTATCTTTTTAGAGTATATGCCAAGAGGTTCAAGATGGACTTTTGCAGTAAAGGTTAAATAAGTACCTCTTTCTTTATTAAACTTTTCAAGGTATGGAGAGTGTTGAAAGAAATTTGCATCTATTTCTTTTTCTGTAAGGGCTGTATTTGGGGTAACGTAATCTGTAAATTCTACTATCTCTAAATTATAACCTTCTTTTTTAAGTAGTGTTTTAGCTTCTTCTAGTATTTCACTATGAGGCACGGGACTTGCACCAACCTTTATAGTGTTCTTATTACCTTCTTTAGAATTGCTTGAACAACCTATAAGTATTGAAGGTATTAATAATAATGAAGTTAGTAAAATGGTTAGTTTTTTCATTGTATATTCCTCCTATGAAATTAATTTTTTATATAATATATTTCCAAGTGCTTGAATTAACTGAACTAATATTATTAAAATAATTACAGTTATAATCATGACGGAAGCTTTAAATCTGTGGTAGCCATATCGTACGGCTACATCTCCAAGGCCACCAGCACCAATGGAGCCAGCCATAGCTGAGTATCCTATAACATTAATAACCGTAAGTGTTATACCAGATACGATAGAAGGTAAAGCTTCTTTTATCATAACTTTAAATATAATTTGCATATTGCTAGAGCCGAAAGACTTTGCAGCTTCAATTATTCCATAATCTACTTCGTTTAAAGAATATTCAATAACCCTTGCAGCAAAGGGCATTGCACCAATGGTTAGGGGTACTATAGCCGCATTTGTCCCAATACTTTTTCCAACTATAAATTTAGTGAAGGGTGCTATAGATATCATTAATATTAAAAATGGCATAGATCTTAAGATGTTTATAATAAAATCTAAAATGTTATAAAGTAATTTATTTGGGTTTAGCCCTTTAGGTGATGTTACAACCAGTATTATAGCTAGGACAAATCCTAAAATCACAGCAAGGATTGTAGAAGAGACCACCATATATAAGGTGTCTAAAAGCGCAGGTAGTATAATGTTTTGAATCATTAGTCTCTCACCTCCCAGAATATATTATTTTTGTCTAGATATTTTAGTATGATATCTTTATCATCATCTTTTATATTAATAGTAAGAGTGCCAAGAAGTGAGTCTCTAAATCTTTCAACCTTGCCTTCAATTATAGAAAAGTCTTTATCTAAGTCTCTAGCCATAGAAGTTATAATGGACTTGCTACTAGATTCTTTTGGAAAAAACATCTTAATATTTATGCCTTGAAGGTTTATGGGTAAATCATCATTACCAATAAAGGTCTTTAAGCTAATATCAGGTTTTAAAAAGAGATCCTCTACACTTCCGTTATATAAAAGCTTTCCGCTATCAATAAGCGCAACACTATTGCAAATTTCTTTTATAACCTCCATTTGGTGAGTCACTATAGCTATGGTTATACCAAGATCTTTATTTAATTTGTTTAATAGGGATAAGATATCTTTTGTAGTTTTAGGGTCTAAAGCTGAAGTAGCCTCATCACAAAGAAGTATTTTAGGCTCTAACGCAAGGGCTCTTGCTATAGCTATTCTTTGTTTTTGACCACCACTTAACTTAGAGGGTTTAACGTGGGCCTTATCAGTTAGTGAAACTAGATCTAATAATTCATAGACCCTTTTATTTATTGACTCTTTGCTATAGCCCCAAGTTTCTAAGGGAAGTGCTATATTTTCATAAACTGTTTTTCTATTTAATAGATTAAAGTTTTGAAATATCATACCTAAGTCTTTTCTAGCAATTCTAAGATCTTTATAATTTAGGGCTTCTATATATTTATCATCCACCTTAATACTTCCAGATTCATAGCTTTCAAGTCCATTTATACATCTTAATAGTGTTGACTTCCCAGCACCGCTATAACCTATTATTCCAAACATATCACCTTTTTTTATGTATAAGTTTATGTCTTCTAGTACAACTAATCCTTCATATGACTTTTTCAAGTTCGTTATTTCAATCAAAATTACCACCCCATCTATATTTATATATAAAAAAACACCAGAGAATAAACTCTGGTATCTGAAACCACGCTCATTCTCTTATCTCTCAGTAATTAAACTGCAGGATTTAGCACCTTGTATTCATAACTTACATTATGAATACTGGTTGCTGGGCATCAAAGGGCCAGTCCCTCCGCCACTCGCGATAAGATATTAAAATCTATTAAATTTTAAAATTAATTATATATGCTATGAGTTATATAGTCAAGGAAATTTATAAAATAGTTTCTATAAGAAAGAAGATTAGATATTTAAAAATATATGTTAATATAAACAATATATAGTACAAAATAAGGGGATATTTTAATATGAAAATGAATAAGCGTAATAGAATTAACTATGGAATTTTAATTATAACAGTGGTTTTACTTGGAATAGGTTCAAGAAAATTTGGATATATACTTCCAAGATTTGTTGCCAGTTATGTAGGGGATACTCTTTGGGGGTTGATGATATTTTTAATAATTGGTTTTTTATTTAATTATTTGGATACTAATATGGTGGCTATAAGCTCCTTAATATTTTGCTTTTTTATAGAATTTACTCAGTTATATCACTCACATTTTATAGATAGCATAAGATCAACTGTAATAGGGGGATTAATTTTAGGTTTTGGATTTTTGTGGAGTGATTTAATTTGTTATAGCCTTGGAATTATAATAGGGGTTTTAATTGAAAAAGGTATTGTTTTGAGTAAATAAGATAAATATATATTATGGGTTATTTAGATGGTTATCTTACTTTATATAAGATAAATAAGATAATATATTTAGCATATATAAAGGAAAATTACTTTGACTAATCCCGACCAAAGTAGTATGATATAAATATATAATATCATGGTGGTTTGCTAGGATATTATATGTTTATATAATGTTAATAAGGAGATGAAAATAGTGACAGAAAGACTTTTAGATATAAAAGACCTTCACGCTTCAGTGGATGATAAAGAGATATTAAAGGGTGTTAACCTTACTGTAAATAAAGGAGAAGTTCACGTTATTATGGGACCAAATGGTGCAGGAAAATCTACTCTTGCATATACTTTGATGAACCATCCTAAATATACTGTGACAAAGGGAGATATAATATTAGACGGGGAAAATATAAATGGTCTAAAGACAAATGAAAGAGCTAAAAAGGGATTATTTTTATCATTCCAACATCCAGAAGAGATACCTGGAGTTACTGTACAAAACTTTCTAAGAACATCTAAAGCTGCGGTAACTGGAGCACCATTAAAGATGATGAGCTTTAGAAAAGCACTTAAAGAAAAGATGGAACTTTTAGAAATTGGAGAAGATTATGCTAGCAGATACTTAAATGTAGGATTCTCTGGTGGTGAAAAGAAGAAAAATGAGATACTTCAAATGTCAATTTTAGAGCCTAAACTTGCAATTCTAGATGAAACAGATTCTGGTCTTGATGTTGATGCTATAAAGGTAGTAGCAGAGGGAGTAAATAATCTTAAGAGCGAGGATAGATCAATAATAGTTATAACTCATCATAATAAGATACTTGATTATTTAAACCCAGATTTTGTTCATATTTTAGTTAATGGGAAGATAGTAAAAACTGGAGATATGAGTTTAGCTAGAGATATAGAAACTAATGGTTATGAGTCTTATAAAGACCATGTAGTTGTGTAGGGTGGTGAGATAATAGATGGATAGAAAAAAGACTTATGTAGAAGATGTAGATAGAGGTATATATGATGTTAAAAATGAAGTTAGATATACCTATAAATCTAAAAGTGGTTTAACACCAGATATTATAAAAGATATGTCAAAAGAAAAAAATGAACCACAGTGGATGACTGAATTTAGACTAAGATCTTTAGAAATTTATAATGAATTAAAGGTTCCTACCTGGGGTCCAGATTTAAGTGACTTAGATATAGATAATATTATTACCTATATAAAGCCAGATACAGATATGAAATCAGATTGGAATGAGATTCCAGATGATATAAAAAAGACCTTCGATTTATTAGGAATACCAGAGGCTGAAAAGGAATCTTTAGCTGGTGTAGGAGCACAATATGACTCAGAGGTGGTATATCACAGCATAAAAGAGGATCTTGTAAAACAAGGCGTAGTATATACAGATATGGAAAGTGCAGTTAAGGACTACGAAGATATAGTTAAAGAGTATTTTATGAAATGTGTACCTCCAAATGATCATAAATTTGCAGCACTTCATGGAGCTGTCTGGTCTGGCGGATCCTTTGTATATGTCCCAGAAGGCGTTGAAGTAGATATACCACTTCAATCTTACTTTAGACTTAATGCTCCTGGAGCAGGACAATTTGAACATACATTAATAATAGTTGAAAAGGGAGCCAAACTTCACTTTATAGAAGGCTGTTCTGCTCCGAAGTATTCTGTTAATAATCTTCATGCAGGATGTGTAGAGCTTTTTGTAAAAGAAGGGGCTACACTTAGATATAGCACTATTGAAAATTGGTCAAGGAATATGTATAACTTAAATACTAAAAGAGCCATAGTAGAAAAAGATGGTACTATAGAATGGATATCTGGATCCTTTGGATCAAAAGTATCTATGCTATACCCTATGAGTATTCTAAAAGGCGAGAGGGCTAGATGTGAATTTACAGGCATAACCTTTGCAGGAAAGGATCAACATTTAGATACTGGATGTAAGGTAGTGCATGCAGCCCCTTATACTTTATCTAATATAAATTCTAAGTCTATATCAAAGGATGGCGGAATCGCTATATATAGAGGAGCAGTTAGGGTAACAAAAAATGCTCATCACTCTAAGTCTACAGTATCCTGTGAGTCCTTGATGTTAGACAATATATCAAAATCGGATACTATACCTGTAATAGATATAATGAATGATGAAGTAGATCTAGGACATGAGGCTAAAATTGGTAGGATAAGTGATGAGGCTATATTCTATCTAATGAGCAGAGGTCTTAGTGAAGAAGAAGCAAAGGCTATGATAGTTAGAGGGTTTGTTGAACCTATAGCAAAAGAATTGCCATTAGAGTACGCAGTAGAAATGAATAACCTTATAAAATTAGAATTAGAAGGGGTTATTGGATAGGGGATGAGAAGATGTTAATGAAAATTAATGAAATGAATAGATTACCAGTTATAACTTGGAGATGGCTTAAAGTTAATGAATTAAATCTTAGTGAACTTAATATACCAGAGATAAAAAAGTATGACAAAAGAATTTTGAAAACTTCTTCTCATGGGAACATTGTAATAAAACATGAAGTTGAAGTATCAGACTTTGACCAAAGTGAGGAAAAGGTTACAGAATATGGGGTATCAGAAGAAGTATTGAAGATAGCTAAGGAGTATTCGAACACAGGAATTTCTATTTATGCACCTAAAGATGAAGTTTATAAAGAGCCAATTAGAATAGAATATATAATGGATGAAGATAACTTTGCAGTATTAGATAATAATATTATAGTGGCACAAGAAAATAGCGATATAACTGTTGTAATAGAGTACAAAACTGAAGGAGAAGTTCAGGCATTTCATAATGGTATAACTAAGATATATGCAAAAAAAGGATCAAAGGTAAATCTTATAAAGGTTCAATCAATGAATGACAAGTCACACCATTTTGATTCTAATGTTGGATTTATAAGTTATGGAGCTGAAATAAATTATATATCTGTAGAACTTGGTGGTAAGGTTAGTGTAACAAACTATGTTAATGATCTTCAGGAAGACACAAGTAAATCAGATTTAAAGTCTATATATTTAGTAGATAAAGATAGGATAGTAGATCTTAGCTATAAGATGAATCATATTGGTAGATGGACAAATAGCAACATAGAAACAAGAGGGGTTTTAAAAGATAATGGTAAGAAGACATTTAGAGGAACTTTAGATTTTAAAAAGGGATCATCTAGTTCAAAAGGTTCTGAAGAGGATATTTCATTACTTTTAGATCCTACAGTAAAATCTTATGCAATACCTTTGCTTTTATGTGATGAAGATGATGTTCAAGGTGCTCATGCAGCTAGTGCAGGTAAGGTTGATTCAGATAAACTGTTTTATCTTATGAGTAGAGGTTTTTCTGAAAAGGAAGCAAAGCTTTTAATAGTTCAAGGTTCTTTTAAACATATAATAGATGAGGTTCCAGTTGAAGATATAAGAAAACAAATTGAAGAAAAAATTCAAGGAAGGTTAATTAATGAATAATATTGATTTTTTAAAGATTAATAAGATAAGAGAAGATTTCCCTATTTTATCAGAAGAGATAAATGGACATCAACTTGTATATTTAGATAATGGAGCAACAACTCAAAGACCAAGTGTGGTAATTAATGCAGTAAAGAATTATTATGAAAATTCAAATGCAAACCCTCATAGGGGGGCTCATACACTTAGTATAAAGGCTACCGACATATATGAAGGTACAAGAGAAAAGGTAAGAAAATTCATTAATGCTAAAAGCACATCAGAGATTATATTTACTAAAAATAGTACTGAAGCTTTAAATTTATTGGCTAATTCTTATGGTTTGAACTTTTTAGAAAAGGGAGATGAAATCCTTATATCTATTGCTGAGCATCATAGTAATTTAATACCCTGGCAACAGATAGCAAAGAGGAAGTCATTAAAACTTAAATATGTTTATGTGAATGATGAGGGAAGAATTGAAAAAGAAAAGTTAGAAGAAGCATTAAATGAGAATACAAAAATAGTGTCCATAGCACATATGAATAATAGCTTAGGTGTAATAAATGATATAGAATATATAATAGAAAAGGCTCACGAAGTAGGAGCTATAGCTATAGTGGATGGAGCCCAAAGTGTGCCCCATATGGGAGTAGATGTTCAAAGAATTAATGCTGACTTTTTAGTGTTCTCAGGTCATAAGATGCTAGGACCTATGGGTATAGGCGTTTTATATGGTAAAGAAGAAATTTTAGAAAAGATGCCTCCCTTCTTATTTGGAGGAGATATGATAGAATATGTATCTGAAGAAGAAACTAGTTTTGCTGAGCTTCCTTATAAATTTGAAGCAGGAACTCAAAATGTAGAAGGAGCAGCAGGGCTTAGTGCAGCTATAGATTACATAGAAGACCTTGGATTTGATTTTATTAAATCAGTGGAAGAGGATCTAACAATGTATGCTCTACAGGAGTTGAAAAAGATACCTTATATAGATATATATGGTCCACTAGATACTACTAATAGGGGTGGAATAATATCTTTTAATGTTAAAGATGTGCATCCACATGATGTGGCTACAATACTTGATAGTTATGGAGTTGCTATAAGAGCAGGACATCATTGTGCTCAGCCTTTTATGAAATATATGAATTTAAATTCTACTTGTAGGATTAGTTTTTATTTTTATAATACAAGAGAAGAGGTTGATATATTTATAGAAGCTATTAAAAGTGTAAGGAAGTGGTTAGGATATGGATCTTAATGAATTATATACAGAACTTATATCAGAACATAATCAAAACAAAGAAAACAAAAGACATATAGAAAATCCAGACCACATAGAACTTGGGCATAATCCAAGTTGTGGTGATGAAATATCTTTAGAGTTAAAATTTGATGGAGATATAATAAAGGATGCTGCATTTACAGGCCATGGTTGTGCTATATCCCAGGCGTCTACATCTATAATGATAGATTTAATTAAGGGTAAGAAAAAGGAAGAAGCCTTAAAGCTAGTGGATATGTTCTTAGCTATGATAAAAAAGGATATAAAAGATGATAATGAACTTGAAGAATTAGAAGATGCCATAGCTTTTAAAAATATTTCTAATATGCCAGCAAGGGTTAAGTGTGCAGTTCTTTCTTGGCATACACTGAAAGAATCTATAAATGAATAATAAAGATAAAGTAATAAATCACCCTTTAGTAAAATATAATAGACTAAAGGGTGATTTATTAATTCAAAGTACAATTTATCTAAATATATCAAAAGTTGAATAGAAAACTATTGAAATTTGCAAAGGTTTACAGTAGAATATAAAGAAGAATATAATATTCATGGCAGAGAATATGAGCCGTTTAAAATGAAGATAACCTTTGTTTTATTAGGCTTTTTATTTTTTACATTATTTACAAAATGGAAGGGTGGATGTAACATGGGCAAATATGTAATGGCGCTAGATCAAGGAACAACCAGCTCAAGATGTATACTTTTTAATGAAAAGGGGCTTATAGTGGGTTCTGCTCAAAAAGAATTCAAACAAATTTATCCTAAAGGTGGATGGGTAGAACATGATCCAATGGAAATTTGGTCTTCACAATTTTCAGTGGCTATAGAGGCCATAGCTAAGATAGGTGCAGATTCAACAGACATAGCATCTATAGGGATTACAAATCAAAGAGAAACAACTGTTGTATGGGACAAAAGAACAGGAATACCTGTTTATAACGCTATAGTGTGGCAATGCAGAAGAACAGCAGAGTATTGTGATGAACTGAAGGCTCAAGGTTATGACAAAATGATTAAAGAGAAGACAGGCTTATTATTGGATGCATACTTCTCTGGAACAAAGGTAAAGTGGATATTAGATAATGTGGAAGGTGCTAGAGAGAAAGCAGAAAATGGTCATTTATTATTTGGTACTATAGATTCTTGGCTTATATGGAATTTAACTAAAGGCAAGGTACATGTTACTGATTATTCAAATGCTTCCAGAACATTATTATTTAACATACATGAATTAAAATGGGATGAGGAATTATTAGAATTATTTAATATACCAAAGCAAATGCTTCCAGAAGTAAAACCATCGAGCTTTGTTTATGGAAAGACAGATAAGGTTTTATTTGGTCATGAAATACCAATCGGAGGGGTAGCTGGGGACCAACAAGCAGCATTGTTTGGACAAATGTGTCATGAAGCAGGAACTGCTAAAAATACTTATGGAACAGGATGTTTCTTACTTATGAATACAGGGGACAAGGCTGTTGAGTCTAAGAATGGTCTATTAACAACTATTGCCTGGGGAGTAGATGATAAGGTTGAATATGCATTAGAAGGAAGTATATTTGTTGCTGGTGCAGCGATACAGTGGTTAAGAGACGAGATGAGAATGTTAAAGACTTCAGCAGATTCAGAGGAATATGCAAATGAGGTAGAAGATACTGATGGTGTATATTTAGTACCTGCTTTTGTTGGACTTGGAGCTCCTTACTGGGATCCTTATGCAAGAGGAACTGTTGTTGGACTTACAAGAGCTACTAAAAAGGAGCATTTTGTAAGAGCTACATTAGAATCTTTAGCATATCAAACTCATGATGTATTAAAAGCAATGCAAGAAGATTCAGGAATAGAACTTAAAGCTTTAAAGGTAGATGGAGGAGCATGTGCAAATGATTTCTTAATGCAATTCCAATCAGATATTTTAAATGTACAAGTAGATAGACCAGAAGTAATAGAAACTACAGCTCTTGGAGCAGCTTATTTAGCAGGACTTGCTGTTAGTTACTGGAAGGATAAAGAAGAAATAGCTAGAAACTGGGCTATATCAAAGTCGTTTACTCCTTGTATGGAAGAAGAGAAAAGAGTGGGCTTACTAGATGGATGGCATGAAGCTGTTAAAAGATCAATGAATTGGGTTAAATAACAAAGTTTAATTGAAATTACCTAATTAAAAATATTTAATTAAAGATGACTTTTCCATAAGACAAAATAAATAATCTTAAAGGGGGATATTTAAATGTCAACATTTATGGCAGAATTATTGGGAACTATGATTTTGATTTTACTAGGTGATGGAGTTGTTGCGAATACTGTACTTAAAAAATCAAAGGGTGAAAATTCAGGATGGATTGTAATTGCAACGGGTTGGGCAATAGCGGTTGCAATTCCGGTATATATATTTGGACCTATAAGCGGGGCACACTTTAACCCTGCAGTAACCATTGCATTTGCGTCTATAGGGAAATTTGCTTGGTCAGAGGTTCCTATGTATATAATAGCTCAATTAATTGGAGCATTCCTTGGAGCAGTTTTAGTATGGCTTGCTTATCTTCCACATTGGGAAATTACTGATGATAAGGCTGGAAAGCTTGCAGTATTTTCTACAGGCCCAGCTGTTCGTAACACTAAAGGTAATTTAATAACTGAAATTATAGGAACATTCTTTTTAGTATTTGCTTTGCTTGGAATGGCAAATACTAAAATGGTAGATGGTTTAGCTCCTATGGTTGTTGGGCTTATAATTCTTGCTGCAGGATTATCATTAGGAGGACCAACAGGTTATGCTATTAATCCAGCAAGAGACCTTGGACCACGTATAGCGCATGCTGTATTGCCTATAAAAGGTAAAGGCGATTCAGACTGGGGTTATGCTTGGATACCAATTGTAGGACCTATAATTGGAGGACTTATTGCAGCAGTTCTTTTCAATGTAATGTTTTAATATTATTACTGTTTAAAAAATAGGCTATTTCTAAAAGAAATAGCCTATTTTTTAGCATAAATTTAATTTCCACTTAAAGGTCTTAGTAATAACTTTAATTAGTGGATTTTTTGTTAAAGAGTTGGATAAGATAATTTTATATAGATTAACTTCATGAAAGGAGAAAACTATGAATAAAGATTTTCAAAATAAAAATATAAATCAGAGCATGGAACAAAAGAGCAAAGAAAGTAGGGAGTCTAAGACGGGCTATAAAAACAGAGGGAATTGTGCATTAGAAGCAGGTATAAGAAATACTAAAGGGAAAAGATAAAAGTTAATTTCAACTTTTTATAGAGGTAATTTAAAAATAAATAGGCATATTTATTTTTAATATAAATATGCCTATTTATTAATTATATAAGATCTCTTTTAACCATTTCTGTTACTGAAAATGTTGCTACATCATCAGCATACTTACCAGGTCCAAAGCCAGCATCATAGCCTAATTCTTTAGCTAATTCATGGCTTATCCTAGGTCCACCACATATAAGTAGGACCTTGTCTCTTAATCCTTCAGCTTCTAGAAGTTCTACAAGTTCTGTAAGGTTTTGAATATGAACATTTTTTTGTGTTACTGTTTGTGACACTAAAAGAATGTCGGCTTTAAGCTCAATAGCCTTTTTTACAAATTCCTCATTAGGAACTTGGCTACCTAAATTATAAGCTTCTATCATCTCATATCTTTCTAAACCGTAATGGCCAGCATAGCCTTTCATATTCATTATGGCATCTATTCCAACGGTATGAGCATCTGTACCAGTGCTAGCACCTATTATAACTATTTTTCTTTGAATATTTTCTTTTATATAATCATTAACTTCTTCCATGGATAAGGTATCAACTTCTACAGTTTGTACATGGATAGATTCATAATCTACAGTATGAGTTAGGGTTCCATATACAACGTAAAATGTAAAGTTCTTATCTAAGGCAGCATGATGCGCAACGTTAGGCTCTTCAAGGCCCATCTTTTTTGCAAGTATTTTAGCGGCCTCAGCACTTTTATCATTATCAGGTAAAGGTAAGGTAAAGCTTAGTTGAACCTTACCATCATTCATAGTATCTCCATAGGGTTTTACTTTATTTAAATCTAAAACTGTATCTGTACTTCTTTTTTCGGTAGAGTATAATCCACTGCTCATTATCTATCCCCCCCTAACATTAAATCTATGAATGGGTTAAAGTATTCCTTTGATTTTTCTGATACACCAGCAAGACCTTTTCCACCATTTATTGGCCTTTTTATCCCTGCAAACATACCTTTTTCTAGAGTTTTGAATAGACCTTCACCTTCAATTTCAGATAGTAGCTCAGAAGACTTGCTTAATACTTCATTAGCTCTTTCTTCCATCTTACCGCCATTTTTAAATTCAAGTTCGTCACCTAGGTCTTCCATACTATTAAAGATATAGCGAGCATTGTCTATGGAAAGTGCTCTATCGGACATAAGTGGTGTATGTATGGCCTCAGTAAGCATTCCTAAAAGATGGATCTTTTGATTAGTTAATACGCTTACCATATTAAAAAGTGCGTTTTGAACAGTACCTTTAAATATATCTCCTGTCATAAACTTTGTAGGAGGCATATATTTAAGAGGTGCTCTTGGAAATATTTCTCTAGCCATTTGAGCTTGAGCTAATTCGTATAAAAAGGCATTTTTAAGATCCGGATTCATTTCGAAAGCATGACCTAAGCCCATCTGTTCTTCAGGAAGTCCAGCAACTAATGCAAACTGCTCGTTAATAAATTGAGAAGCAAGTACAGTATGGGCCTCTTCAAAGGCATCTGAAGTAGTAAGATAATTGTCCTCACCTGTATTTATTATTACACCTGCAAAGCCATTTATAACACGTGAAAAGTATTGGTCTACAAGAGTTCTTTTCATATTTATGTCTCTAAATAATATTCCATAAAGAGCATCATTTAACATTACGTCTAGTCTCTCTAAGGCGCCCATAGCAGCAATTTCAGGCATACATAATCCAGAACAATAATTACAAAGTCTTATGTATCTACCAACTTCATCTCCAATTATATCAAGGGCTTCTCTCATTTGTCTAAAGTTTTCTTGTGTTGCAAAGGTACCCCCGAATCCTTCAGTAGTTTCTCCGTAAGGCACATAATCTAAAAGGCTTTGGCCAGTAGTTCTTATTACAGCTATTATATCAGCACCTTGCTTTACAGCTGCAACTGCTTGAGTTATATCTTCTTTAATATTTCCAGTAGCAACTATTACATATAAATAAGGACCTTTTTTATCTCCAAGCCTTGAAAGAACTTCTTCTCTTTTATTTCTATTTGCCTTGATTTTTTCCACATATATTTTTGCTATAGGCATTATAGTAGCTTTTATTTCAAATAAGTCTTTAGACTCTAAGGTAGTTAAATCTAGCTGACCTTTAGCGACTTTTTCAGCTATTTCTTGAGGTGAAAGACCTGTATTTAACATAGCATTACCGATAAAATAAGCAGCACCTAAAGAAAGAGCATCGTTTTTTACTATGTTATCTACAACTACATTTGGTAAAGGAACACCAACGCTATCGATGCCATCTATACCAAGAAGTCTACAGACTGTTCTTTCTACAGCTACAGTTGTATGTAAGTCTATAAATTCTTGTGTATCTAAAGCTATGTTTTTAGCGTGTGATCTAGCCTTAGCTACTGTTTCAAAGTTTAAGTTTAATTTACTATTCATAATCTTCCTCCTCATTATTTAAATTTTTATAATAATATTTTTGAGCTATTTCTACGATTTCTGGTTGAAGGCCTAAAAGTATAGATATATTTAATGCATCTTTAGGTACCTTATTAGTGTTAGATACCTTTTCTAGGCTATAATCCATATGTTCTTGAATTATATCAATAGAATTAGTTTTATTAAGAACAATTTTTCTTTTTAAATCCTCAAAACATACATTTTTAAGACCCATCACTTGGTAGTGAATCATGTCATCAGTAACTATATTATCATAGTGGGTAGAGACTACGCTAATAGAGGTTGTTGTATTTAAATATTGGCATAATGATCTAACTAAAAATGATCCTTCTTTAGGATTAGTGCCTCTTGCAAATTCATCTAAAGCTATAAATCCTTTTTTAACTTTAGTATGTTCTATTACATTTTTAAGCTCTATTATTTCAGCACCAAAGGTACTTAGCCCCTGTGATACTGATTGAAGATCATCAGATATAAAATATATAAAGTCTAGTATAGGGAATTTTGCATAATCCGCAAAAACAAAGAAACCTAGTTGTCCTAAAAGTAAATTAAGGACTATAGTTTTAAGTGTCACACTTTTCCCGCCCATATTAGCACCTGTAATTACAGCAACTCCAGAATTAAGTGATATGTTTATTGGTGTAAAAGGAGTATTTTTAGATTCTAATATATGTTTAACTTCTGGGTTAAAGGAATTAGTGAAGGTAACTTCCATATTATCTGATATCTCAGGTTTTGTAGCATTATAATTTAAAGCTAATTTCCCTTTTGCAATTAAGAAATCTAACTTACCCATAGAATAAATGTTATTTTTTATAGTATCAACGTATGAGTTTATTTTTTTTGTTAAACTCATTCTTATGATTAGTTCTTCAGCATCCTCTTCAATAACATATTTTAGTCTTTTTTCTTTAAGTATAATAATCTTTTCTTCATCATCAGAGTATAATATTTCATCTTCTAATTTTCTTTTATTGAGTCGGATATCTTTTAACTTTTTAGAATAACTATCATATATTTGAAATGTGGGTAACCTTTTATTGTCAGGGTCTAATAAATTTAAAACAGGGCTTAAATCAAAAAAGTTTATTCCAGTTATATTAATTGAATGATTAAAATCATTATAAATGCTATACAATTCTTCAGATATCATACAAAAACTTTTAATTTCAAAAAGCTCTACATCATCTAAGGTATTAAGATTTGAACATCTTACAACTGAGTTTCTGATATCTTTTACCTTTGATAAGAGTCTTTCTATGGATCTATAAGTATTTCTTTTTTCCATATAGCTAGTAGTTATTTTTTCTATATTGTTTAGTTCTGTTACTAGTAATTCTTTATCTTGTTGTTTAAAAGGAGCTATATTCTTTTTGAGATCCTCACCAAAGGGTGTAATAGCATCAAGTTTATCAATTACGAAGGTGTACCCTACCTGTTCTCGTTGTTTCTTATCTAAAAAAATCATTACATTCACCTTCTTTAAGTTTATTTATGCATTATATTCTACATCAAATACTGGTAAATCTACAGATTCTCTTAGCTTATTTAAAAAGATGTCCTTGTTAAATTCATAGCCATAAGGAGATTTAGGGTTACAGGTTACAAATAAAACATTTATTGGAGATAGGCATCTTATTTGACCACCAGTAACTATAAACTTTTTATAAATTTCTTCTGATAAAAATAGCTTTGTACCATCTTCAACTAAAAAGATTACTCTTTTATAAAGATCTGTAGATCTAATTATATCAAGTAAAAGTTTATCCGATAATATGCCTTTAATAAAAACATAGGATACATTTTCAGTAAGATTATAAACTATATCTTTACCGGAATCTAAAGAAGTTAAAGCATTGAGATTTTTTATGCTTTTATTCTTATAAATTATGCTTATTCTCTGTGATTCTAATGTGTTATTACATAAGGCTACTATGTATGAATCCTCTTCTTCTGGTATAGACAATAGTCTTATTGTATGTGCTGTTTTTTCTATAACACTATACATGTTTTTTGATAAAGAGGCACCTGTAGATAAGATGGTAGCTTCTGTTATGCTTGGGGATGCAAAGGTTCGTCTACCTAGTGCACCATCAACTAATACTTTTTCACAACCTAGGTTTAAAAGATCATTAGAAATCATGGACATCTGTGAATTTACAGATGGTCCTCCAAGATCTACATATCCATCGCTTAACGATTTAACTATTATTACCTCACCCATAGGAGTTTGAATTCCTGTGGTATTTATTATTTCTTTAGTAATATCACTATTATCTAGACATTGTCTTACAGTGGCTATGTAACTTCCTCTTCTTACATATATCTTAGGTTTTTTTGTAAGTGTTACAACATCTGTACCTTCTCCATCACGGCCTATAGAAGTAATTCCAAGGGGCATTATAAGTTCCATGGAATTTTGAATAATATAGTTAAGTACTGTAGTTTTACCTACATTTTTATCCATTCCTATTATAGATATGGTTTTAAAGTCTTCTATAAGGCTCATTATAGTATTGCGGTTATTATCCATTTAAACACTTCCTAAACTCATGATAAAGGGTGCTCTTTGCCTTAGTTTAAAACTAAAGCAAAGAGCATTATTTATTATACAGTTTATCTATGATTTCTTTTCTTTCGTTGAAGTCCTTCAGGTTCTAAGGATATACCATTTCCTTGAACTAGACCTGCTATTCCTATTAGCTTTTCATTAGACTTTTCATTTTTACATACATCACAGTTACAGGTATCAACATAACTTTCAGGTTCAGTATAAGTAGTTATAACACCTTCAAAGTTTCTTAATATAACCTTGTTTGGAGATTGAGATATTACGTAATTAGGCATTACAGGTGTCTTTCCACCACCTCCTGGTGCATCTACAACGAAGGTTGGTACGCAATAGCCTGAGGTATGACCTCTTAAGCCTTCTATAATTTCAATTCCTTTTGATACAGGTGTTCTAAAATGCTCAAGTCCCATAGATAAATCACATTGATATATATAATATGGTCTAACTCTTATTTTAACTAGGTCTTGAACTAATTGTTTCATAACATGTACACAGTCATTTACACCTCTAAGTAGAACAGATTGATTACCTAAAGGTATTCCGGCATTTGCCATTTTAGCGCAAGCAGCTGTAGACTCCTCTGTAATTTCATTTGAATGATTAAAGTGAGTATTTAACCAAATAGGATGATATTTTTTTAGCATATTAACAAGGTCATCTGTAATCCTTTGAGGTAGAACTACAGGGATTCTTGATCCTATTCTTATAATTTCTACATGAGGAATTTCTCTTAATCTTTTTATTATATATTCAAGTTTTTCATCTGATATTAAAAGTGCATCTCCACCAGATAATAGAACATCACGTACCTTTGGGGTGTCTCTAATATAGTCTATAGCCTTGTCTATTTGATCCATTGGTAATGACTTATCATTTTGTCCTGCAAATCTTCGTCTAGTACAGTGTCTACAATACATAGAACATTGGTCAGTAATAAGAAGAAGTACACGATCAGGATATCTATGAGTAAGCCCAGGTACTGGAGAGTCTTCATCCTCGCTTAGTGGATCTAATAAATCTGCATCAGATCTATGAACTTCAGCGCCAGTTGGTATAGCTTGTTTTCTTATTGGATCATTAGGATCATTAGGATCTATAAGGCTTAGGTAATAAGGGGTTATAGCCATTCTTAATGAGCCTAGGCATTTTTTAACTCCTTCTTCTTCTTCAGATGTAAGCGGTATGTATTTCTTTAGTTCTTCTAGGGTCTCTATTCTGTTTTTAAGTTGCCACTTCCAGTCATTCCATAATTCATCAGGGATATCCTTAAATAATTCAAAGCGTCTATTTACCTTCACTTTTAAAACCCTCCTAGTGTTATTTTAAGATTTTTATTAAAAATTTTATTTAATACAAATAATGTTTTATGCTCAACCGTTACCCTTTAGAGGTGGCAACATACTGTCCGATTTTAAATATACAACTTAGTGAATATTTCCCTTAAGATTTTACTTTCTCTAAGTTCAGATAAAGTTATTTCAGCATGACCTTTTGTATAACCATTTCCAACTATCATAGTAATATCTTTACCTGCACCTTCAGCTCCTAATGCTGCTTTTGTAAAGCTTGTAGCCATGGAGAAGAAATAAACAATACCCTCATCTTTAACAGGTAATATACAGGACATTTCAGTGTTTGCAACGTTTACGCAATTAACAGAAACATCTACTTCTTTACCATTATTAGCTTCTAAGGTTTTATTTAAAACTTCTATAGGTTTTGTTGCATCCGTAGCAATTACGTTATGACAAAGTCCCCATTTTAATAAATTTTCAACATCTGAACCTTCTCTATCCATAGCTATTACCCTACCTGTTGGTCCAACTCTTTTCATTGCTTCGTAGCAACAAAGCATACCTGATTTACCAGCAGCTCCAACTATTAAAATGCTTTGACCTGGTTTTACAAGTTTTGCAATTTGTGCTGGTGCTCCTGCAACATCTAAAGCTGCTAATGCTAAGTTTTCAGGTAAGTCTTCAGGAAGTTTAGCATAAAGACCACTTTCAAAAAGTATAGCTTGACCTTTTATGTCTATTCTATCTATGTCTTTATGAACTGCTATTATTTCTTCAATTTTTAAAGGTGTCAAAGATAAAGATACAAGGGAAGCAATTTTATCTCCAACTTTTATATCGATGTCTTTTAAGTCTTCTCCAACTTCAGATACAGTACCAATAAACATTCCACCAGAACCTGTAACGGGATTTTGCATTTTGCCTCTTTGCTGAACAATTTCTATTATTTTAGCCTTTATCTTCTCTATGTCATGATTAGCTTCTTTCTCGATTTGAGTGAAGCTTGCAGAATCTATATTTAAAGACTGAACATCTACTAGAATTTCGTTTGAGTATATTTCCATATCATTGTTAATCTTTTGTGCAGCTTGAGTTAAAACCCCTTTAGGCTCTATAACCCTATGTGTTCCATATTTGCAACCCTTATTCATTACGTGATACCTCCAAAATAATATATTTAATTTTCATCCATTATCTTTAAGTCTTTAGCCACAGTAAAATCAGCCTCTGTGAAAGATCTTATTTCTTCTAAGTTTGTATCCTTTTGTATTTCCGTAAGTATTAATCCATCTTTCGTTACTTCTAGAACACAAAGTTCTGTAACTATCATAGTAACTACAGATTTTGCAGTTAGAGGCAACCTGCATTCCTTAAGTATCTTAGGATTGCCTTTTCCCATGTGTTGCATAGCTACTATAACCTTTTTAGCACCAGTAACAAGGTCCATAGCACCGCCCATTCCAGGAACCTTTTTACCTGGTATTATCCAGTTAGCTAGATTCCCTTTTTCATCTACCTCTAATGCTCCAAGAACTGTAACATCAACATGTCCACCTCTTATTAGTGCAAATGAAAACGAACTATCGAAAAAACAACCCTTTGGAAGAATAGTTACACATTGACCTCCAGCGTTTACGATATCCTTATCTTCCAGCCCACTTTCAGGGGATTCACCCATTCCAATCATTCCATTTTCTGATTGTAATAAAACATGAACATCTTCTGGTATATAATTAGCTACCATAGTAGGTAGTCCTACACCAAGATTTACAAGTTGACCATCTTTCATTTCTTTGGCTACTCTTTTTGCAATAATTTGTTTAGCTATTAAGGTATCTTGGATCATTTTATGCCAACTCCTTTATAACATAGTCTACAAGTACACTAGGGGTATGAACGTTTTCTGCATCTAAGTTGCCTAGTTTAACTACCTTTTCTGCTTCTACAATAACAATATCTGAAGCCATTGCCATAACGGGATTAAAGTTTTTTGTGGTACCTCTATAAAATATGTTTCCAGATTCATCTACTATTGTCCCTCTTAATATTGACATATCAGCCCTTAAAGGAAGTTCTATTAGATATTCTTTACCATCTATAGTTAGTTTGTCCTTCCCGTCTTCTACAATTGTTCCAACACCTGTTGCAGTTATTACAGCACCAAGTCCTGACCCGCCAGCTCTTATCTTTTCAGCTAGAGTACCTTGAGGAATAAGTTCTGCTTCAAGTTTACCTTCATTCATAAGTCTTCCTGTATCATTATTTCCACCTATATAAGAAGCAATTAACTTTTTAATTTGCCCATTTAAAAGTAACTTACCAACGCCAGTTCCTGGGTAACAAGTATCGTTAGTTATAACAGTTAAATCTTTTATATTTAAATCTACAATATAGTCTATAATGTCATGAGCAGATCCGCAGCCTAGGAATCCACCTATCATTATTGTCATACCATCTTTAAATAAATGTTTTACATCTTTCAGTTCAACTATTTTATTCATAATATTAACAACGCTCCTTAAGACCTAATATTTTTCTAGTTTCACTCGGATTTGCAATTTCTCTTCCAAGCTCATTTGCAAGTCTTACAACTTTTGAAACTAATTCTCCATTAGATTTTGCAAGTACACCCTTTGATAAGTAAACGTTGTCCTCATAGCCAACTCTTACATGACCACCCATTATAATAGCCATTGCAGCCATGGGAAATTCATTTCTACCTATGCCAGACACTGTAAATGTGCTTTCAGAAGGAATACTACCAGCCATAAATACTAAGTCTCTAGGTGAAGCTGATATACCTCCATTTACGCCTAAAACAAAGTTAAAGTGCATAGGAGACTTTATAAATCCTTTTTTTTGAAGTCTTATAGCCATATCTATCATACCTTTATCAAAAACTTCAACTTCCGGTTTAACTCCAAGCTTTATCATTTTTTCACCAAACTCTTTGATTGTATTTTCAGTATTAACAAATACCTCATCACCGCCAAAGTTGCAAGTTCCACAATCTAGTGTAGCCATTTCAGGACTAAGATCTACAGGTTGTAATCTCTCTTTATTACTCATTCCAACAGCTCCACCAGTGGAAGGCTGAATTATAACGTCAGGACATCTTTTTTGAATCTCTTTAATACAGGCTCTGAATCTTTCTTTATCTTGAGTAGGAGTTCCATCATCTTCTCTTACGTGAAGGTGAATTATACTAGCCCCAGCTTTATATGCCTTTTCAGCCTCTATCCCTATTTCTTCCACTGTATAAGGTAAGCTAGGATTATGCTCTTTTGTAACCTCAGCTCCACATATAGCAGCGGTAATTATAAGTTTATCCAATTGTATATGCCACCTTTCCTTTATTATTTTCTTTGGTTTTTCTTTGGAACAATGCAGGTTCCAGTGGCCTTACATACAATTATTGGTTCTTCTAATATATCAGCAGCAGAAGCGCTTATGTCAGGTCTTGGTACTATAACCTTTCTTGCTTCAAATGTCATTTTCCTTGAAGAATTTCCACAGTTAATTATTTCACCAGTAGCCTCAATATAATCTCCAGAATAAACTGGTGCTAAAAAGTCTACAGAATCGTAAGATCTAAAAAGACCTTCATCCCCATCGTTAGCTATAAGAAGCTCCGTTGCAACGTCCCCAAATAATTGTAACATCTTAGCTCCATCAACTAAATTACCGCCGTAGTGAGCATCGGCTTGACTCATTCTTATTCTAATTGTTGATTTCAAAATAGTCCCTCCTTATTAATTTTCATTAAATATATTTTAAATTATAGCAATAACTATTAAGAATTATTGTATAAATTTTAACAATAACAACAAGTCAAAGAAAATAAATTGTCATTATTTAAAGGGTTTTATATTTATAGGATATAAAAAAGCTATCTATGCAATGAAAATTTAGGTTTTCATCGCATAAATAGCTCTCCATGTCTTTAATCATGGCAAGGATAAAGCTTTCTGAACTTAATCCCCAAGATATTAAGTAAGAACAAATAATATCTTTCGGCAAATAAACCCTTCATTTTTAACGTTGGAGGTTCTTCTCCTTAATATTTAAAAACTACCCACTTATTTGCGCCTCTATTTATGAATTTAATTAATTTAATGGTAATATATTAATTCTAATTGGTAATGAAAAGGTTGTCAACATATTTTTAAAAAGTTTATGTTTTATTACAGTAGATAATATTTTAATAAAAAATATTATCATGTAAACTTACTTAGTATATATAGTAATATAATAATAACAGTACTTATATATATACAAGTATTACTATAAATGTTACACAAATTCAATATTTATTTTTAAATAAAGGCAAGACCTATAAAATATAGATCTTGCCTTTATGAACAATTATTGAAGTAAAGATAGTTTATTAATTATATTAATAAAGAGTGTTATAAATATTTAAATTCTAGCCACCCCAGTTTTTATAGCAGCAGCTTTAACAGCCTCAGCTACTTTAACTTGAACATCTTTATCAAAGGACTTAGGCATTACATTATCTTCATTTAATTCATTTTCAGGAACAGAACTTGAAATAGCGTAAGCTGCTGCAAGCTTCATTTCTTCATTTATACTTGAAGCTCTTACATCTAAAGCACCTCTAAATATTCCAGGGAAGGCTAATATATTATTTATTTGATTTGGAAAATCAGATCTTCCTGTTCCAACAATTCTTGCCCCTGCCTTTTTAGCATCATCCGGGAATATTTCAGGAATAGGATTTGCCATAGCAAATATTATAGCATCTTTATTCATAGATTTTACAAGCTCTTCATTTAAGGTATCAGGAGCAGAAACACCTACGAATACATCTGAATCTTTCAAAACATCTTTTAGGGAACCTTGTTCTTTATTTGGATTAGTAATAAGGGACATTTCAGATTTTGAAGAGTTAAGATTTTGTCTTCCATCAAAAATGGCACCTGTTCTATCGCAAAGTATGACATTTTTAACACCAGATGATAGTAAAAGCTTAGTAATAGCAACGCCAGCAGAACCAGCACCATTTACAATAACTTTTAAGTCTTCTAATCTTTTATTCACTACTTTTAATGAATTTAAAAGTGCAGCTAGAGTAACTATAGCAGTTCCATGTTGATCATCATGAAAAACTGGAATATCTAATCTTTTTTTAAGCCTTTCTTCAATTTCGAAACATCTTGGAGCAGATATATCTTCAAGGTTTATTCCCCCAAAAGTAGGAGCAATCCTAACTATGGTTTCTACTATTTCATCTGCATCTTTAGTATCTAGTACTATTGGTATAGCATCTACATCACCAAAGGTTTTGAAAAGAACTGACTTACCTTCCATTACAGGTAATGATGCCATGGGACCTATATCTCCAAGGCCTAAAACTGCAGTACCATCAGAAATTACAGCTACAGTATTCCACTTTCTAGTGTATATGTAAGCTTTGTCAGGATCCTTTTGTATCTCTAGGCAAGGCTGAGCAACTCCTGGTGTGTATGCTAAGCTTAAGTCGTTTGCATCTTTTACTTCAACTCTAGATAAGATCTCTAACTTACCTTTTTTTTCTTCATGAAATTTTAAAGCGTCATCATAAATAGTCATTTATTATTACCCCTTCCTTAAAAACAATTTAATATAACATTTATTACACTTACAATTTTAATAGTAAATGAAAGTATAGTTTACACATGATATTATATCACTAATTGCATTGACATTTAAGGCTATATTGCCAATAAGTTTACTAAATATTAAGATAAGTACAAATAGGTAGAAGATTTCACTAGAGGCTTGCATGAAACACTTAAAATATAAAAAAATTTAAAATACGATAAATCATTAAAGCCTCAAATTAAACCGAACTATATGATAAAATAAATAATTAATATTCGCATTTGTTATTGACTTGAATTATTCACTTTGATAATATATTATATGAGGAATTAAAAGGAAAATTATTATAACATTATTGCTTGAAAAATAAATTTAAAAGTAATTTTTATAGTGTTTTTATAAAGATGACGATTTTTAAATATTATTCAAAAATAAGGTAATAATTAATAATATAATATAATTTGAAAAGGAGTGATATTAATGTCAGCTTTTGTAGTGCTAGGCGCTCAATGGGGAGATGAAGGAAAAGGTAAGATGACAGACTACTTGGCAAAGTCAGCAGATGTAGTTGTAAGATACCAAGGGGGAAATAATGCAGGGCATACTGTAGTAGTGGGTGAAAAAGAGTATAAGCTACATTTAATACCTTCAGGAATACTATATGAAAACACTTTAAATGTAATAGGAAATGGTGTAGTAGTTGATCCTAAGGCTTTATTTGATGAAATAGAATACTTAGAATCTTTAGGTGAGACTATAAATGGAGAAAAATTAATAGTTAGTGATAGGGCTCATGTAATATTGCCTTACCATAAGGTACTAGATAGTTTAAATGAAAAGGCAAGAGGCAAGGATGATATAGGTACTACAGGAAAAGGAATAGGACCATGCTACACAGACAAGTTTGAAAGGTCTGGTATTAGGGTATGCGACCTTATAAAACCTGAGGTATTTAAAGAAAAACTAAGAGCTAATATAGAAATTAAAAATAAATATATAGTTAAGGTTTTAGGTGGGAAAAAATTAAGTTTTGAAGATATATATGAAGAATATAGTGCCTATGCAAAGAGGCTGAAACCTTTTGTACAAGATACATCTGTAAGAGTATATAATGAAATAAAGAAAGATAAAAGAGTATTATTTGAAGGTGCTCAAGGTATGCTTTTAGATATAGATTATGGAACATATCCTTATGTTACCTCCTCTAACACTACCGCAGGGGGAGTATCTAATGGTGTAGGTATAGGGCCAACCATGATAACTAATGCTATAGGCATAGCTAAAGCTTATACAACTAGGGTTGGTAAAGGTCCTTTTCCAACAGAACTTATAAATGAAACAGGGGACTGGATAAGAAAAAATGGACATGAATATGGAGTAACTACAGGAAGAGCTAGAAGATGTGGATGGCTTGATACTGTAATATTAAAAACTACAGCTAGAGTATCTGGACTTACAAGCTTTGCTGTGACTAAGATAGATACCTTAGCAGGACTTGAAAAGATAAAGATTTGTACTGGATATAAATTTGAAAATGAGGTAATAGATTACTTCCCAGCAAGTCTTGAAGATCTTGCTAAATGTGAACCAGTTTATGAAGAGTTTGAAGGATGGAATAATTCGGTAGCAGAGGCTAGGAGCTACAATGATCTTCCAAGTAATGCTAAAGTGTATTTAAATAGGATAGAAGAATTAACAGGAATAAGAGTATCTATAGTATCTGTAGGTCCCAAAAGAGATCAAACAATAATGGTAGGTGAAATTTAAAATATATTATTGTTAATTTAACAATATCTTTATTGTATATAAGATTTCTCTAGGGTATAATAAATATTATATCCTGAAAAGAAAAAAGGAGTTGATATACATGGAAATTTCAAAAGAAATGACTATTGGAGATGTAGTTATGGAGTATCCAGAATCCGTTGAAGTCTTGATGAGTTTTGGGATGGGTTGTGTTGGATGCCCGGCATCTCAAATGGAAACATTAGAAGAGGCAGCTATGGTTCACGGGTTTGATATAAAGGAACTACTTAGTGCTCTTAATGGTTAATAAAATCTAATATATATAAATAAGTGATTTACTTTTGTCTTTACATATAATTAGACTAAGGTAAATCACTTTTGTAATTTATATGGTTAATTTATTACAAAGATATAATATAGTTTATTTGGAGGGGTTTAGATGAGAGGTATTATTACAGCAAAACAATATGAAATATATTATCATGACATTGATTATAATAGGAACGCTCTTATAACATCTTTGGTGAACTTTTTTGGAGATGTAGCTACCTACCAAAGCGAAGAATTAGGTATAGGTCTTGACTATCTAAAATCTAATAATGCAGCTTGGGTACTATATAAGTGGGATATAGATATAGTAAGGTTCCCTAAATATGGTGAAAAAATCATAGTTAAAACTAGCGCATATTCACTTAAAAAGTTTTATGCATTTAGGGAGCATGAAGTTTGTGATGAAAATGGTAATATTATAGGTACAGCAAAATCAGTATGGTTCTTAATAGATATTGAAAAAAGAAAACCAATTAGAATTTTAAAGAGCCTATATAAGGCTTACAATATTGATGAAAAATGTAATGAAGAATTGAATATAGATAAAATTAAAAATTTAACTAAAGTAGATAATGAGGAAAACTTTACCATAAGGTATAGTGATATAGATACTAATAGGCATGTAAACAATGCAAAATATATTTCCTGGGCTATAGAGGCTGTTCCATTAGAAAAGATGCTTAAATACACGCTAAAAAGAATTAAAGTGGTATATAAAAAAGAAACTAGATATGGACATAGCATAACCTCACAAGTCCAAATATATGATAATGGAGATACTATGGATTGTATACATAGAATTTTAGATGATGAAGGAAAAGAAGTTACCCTATTAGAGACATCTTGGATAAGTAATCAAGAGAATTAATTTAAAGTAAGGGGAAATGATGAGTGTATTGGTTACATCTTCATCATTTCCCCTTAAATTTTACAACTTTTATATTATTATATTATAATGACTTAGCAGCTACTGCAGCAGAGCTCCAAGCCCATTGGAGGTTAAATCCTCCACAATCTCCATCTACATCTAATAACTCACCACAAAAGAATAAATTTGAAACAATTTTTGATTCTAATGTTAAGGGATTTATTTCAGTTGTGTCTACACCTCCACAAGTGACCTGAGCATTTGAAAATGAATTGGTATCAATTACTTTAAATGTCCAAGCCTTTAGCTTATTTATTAAAGTTTGTCTTTTCTTCCAATCCAAATCATAGCAAGGTGAGTGTATATCCAGAATGTCACATTCCTTTAAAAATATAGGTATTAGTTTTTTGTTTATTATACCTATAAAAGACTCATAAATACTCCTATAAGAAAAAACCTCGAGGTGATTTTCTAAAAATATACTTAGTTCTTCCTTTGACATATTAGGCATCATATCTATTTGTATATCTACATCTTTTCTTTTACTTAACCCTTTAGATGCTATCCTACTTAGTTGAAGGATAGGAGGGCCTGAAATTCCGTAATCAGTAAAGAGTATTTCTCCAAGTTCTTCTCTCACAATCTTTTTATCTACTAATATAGAGGCTTTACCATCAAATTTTATGCCTGACATAGCCTTTAGATTATTATAATCTAATTTTAATTGAACTAAAGCAGGAATGGTATTAATTATTTTGTGACCTAAACTTTCAGCTAATTTATATCCAGAACCATCAGAACCAGTCTTTGACGCTGATTTGCCACCTGTAGATAATATGAGCTTTTTACAAGTAAAACTTTCACCTGAAGATGAAGTTATGGAAAATCCATTTTTAGATGGAGTTATTTTAGTAACTTTGTTTTCAAGATATATAGGAATAGCTTTATCATCTAATGACATTCTTAGTATATCCAGTACTGAAGTTGATTGCAAAGACATAGGATACATCTTTCCATGGTCTAATAGCGTTAGGGGAAGCCCCATAGAGTAAAAGGTACTTATGGTATCTTCTACTGTAAAACTATCTAACACAGCCTTAAAAAGCTTTGAATCTTCACTATGATAAGCTAGGTAGGGAGAAACTATATTTTTATTTGTTATATTACATCTACCATTTCCAGTAGTTAAAATCTTTTTTCCTATTCTATTGCTACCTTCTAAAATAGCAACATCGTGACCGAGGTCCTTAGCTATTATGGCTGAAAATATGCCAGAGGCACCTCCGCCTATTATTAAAGTATCATGATATATCATGCGAGTCCTCTCTTTCATCTTTTATAGGTATATTTGAATTAAGACCTTCTATATAAAGAAGGTCTTTTCTATCTTCTTTAACATTGAATCTTTTTCTTAAGTTATCCACTTCATCTATATTAATATCGGTATAAATTACACCTTCAATATCTGACAATGAGGTTATTATATTACCTAAAGGATCTATAATCATGGAGTCACCTGAATAATATGTGTTACCAAACATACCAACCTTATTTACCCCAGCTATATAGCATTGATTTTCTATAGCTCTAGCCTTTAATAAGGTTATCCAGGCATCCCTTCTTTTCTGAGGCCAATTAGCAATGACTAATATAATATTAGCCTTTTTGCTTAGTATTTGGTAAAGTTCAGGAAATCTTAAATCATAACAGATTGTACTACCTATTATAAGGTATTCTAATTTAGTTAGAATAAACTCATCTCCACCTTTGTAATACATAGATTCTTTACCATAAGAAAATGGGTGTATTTTTGAATACTTGCTTAGTATGGTTCCATATTTTGATATGATAACTAAATTATTTAATCCCTTATCTCCATGGTATTCTATATATCCAAAGGCTAAATTAATATTGTATTCCAAAGCTTTAGTAGAAAACCAAGATACTGAAGGCGAATCTAAAAGAGGCCCTTCAAGCATATCTTTTAAATTCATAGAAAATCCAGTAAGAGTCATTTCAGGAAATATTAAAAAATCAATAGAATTTTTCTTAGCATCTTTTAAAAGTTTTTCAACCTTAAGCATATTTAAATGTTTATCTTCAAAGATTATATCCATTTGAGCTAAACCAATCCTCATAATTTCACCTCGTATATTTATATTGAAACCCATGTTGCTAAAAACATTCATATTATTATAAATATAATTTTACAATAGGTTAAGAATAAAGACTAGAGTAATTAATAATCTTAACAATATATTAAAACATAAATTCAAATAATAGGGTATACTTATATTAATATATAAATAAAATGTAAGCTTAATAAATTTTATAAAAATGTTTTGATCTAATTCAGTTATAATAACTAAAAGATTGGAGGAATAAAGATGGAAGCTAAAGATTTTATGAAATACAAGAATTGGGTAGTTGTTGGAGATGTCTTAAATGATGGTAAGTATGCAAATAAGATATTAAAAAAGTTAAAAGAAAATGATTATAATGTTGAAGGAGTTACCTATAAGTCAGAAATGGATGGTGCTTATAAAACATTGAAAGAAGTAACCTATACCATAGGGGTATTAGATCTTTGCATAAATCCTATAAAAGGAATAGATATAGTAAAAGAAGCTCATGAAATGGGTATAAAAAATATTCTTATACAACCAGGTGCAGAAAGTGACGAAATAATAGACTTTTGCAATCAAAATGATATTATAGCAATAAAAGGTTGTGCTCTAGTAGAACTTTCTAAAATGGAATAAAGACTTTTAATATATCTATGAACAATAACTAAACATAAGATATATTTAATGGGCTTTATGGCTTTTAAAGGGCTATAAGGCCTTTAAAATGACAAAAACAGATGAAATATAAAGTAATTAAAAAATAAATGTTGACAGAAACAGATTTATTATGTATTATAGTCTATGTCAGGTTTCCCAATAAGCAACCGACAAGTAATATGAGGCTCCTTGGTCAAGCGGTTAAGACACCACCCTTTCACGGTGGTATCAGGGGTTCAATTCCCCTAGGAGTCACCATGTATTATGGGCGCATAGCTCAGCTGGGAGAGCATCTGCCTTACAAGCAGAGGGTCACAGGTTCGAGCCCTGTTGTGCCCACCATTTTATATGAATATGGCCTAGTAGCTCAGTTGGTTAGAGTGCCGGCCTGTCACGCCGGAGGTCGAGGGTTCGAGTCCCTTCTGGGTCGCCATATAAAATATAAAATAAAACATAATACAATACTTAATGAGGCTCCTTGGTCAAGCGGTTAAGACACCACCCTTTCACGGTGGTATCAGGGGTTCAATTCCCCTAGGAGTCACCATATATAATGGGCGCATAGCTCAGCTGGGAGAGCATCTGCCTTACAAGCAGAGGGTCACAGGTTCGAGCCCTGTTGTGCCCACCATTATATACGGCCTAGTAGCTCAGTTGGTTAGAGTGCCGGCCTGTCACGCCGGAGGTCGAGGGTTCGAGTCCCTTCTGGGTCGCCATTTGCTGGCATGGCTCAACGGTAGAGCAGCTGACTTGTAATCAGCAGGTTGTAGGTTCAATTCCTATTGCCAGCTCCATAAAAAAAAGACTTCTAATTTTTAGAAGTCTTTTTTTTTATGTTATTTTATTTAAGTTTTTTGATACTCTTATATCTTCGCAATAAAACTTATTTATATCAAAGTTTCCAAGAAGCCTTGAGGTTATTCGTTCTGAGTACTGTTGAAGGAGTTGTTCTAAGGTTAAATTAGTTGATATTATCATTCTCTTTTTAGTAAGTAATCGCTTATTTAAAAGATTAAACAATTCTGCTCTTGTAAAGTCTGTAATTGATTCTGAACCTAAATCATCTATTACAAGTAAATCACAGTTAAATATTAATTCTTCTAAAATCTTATTTGAATTAAATTTAAGATCTCGAAGATCTTTTATTAATTCATCAGATGTCTTATATACTACAAGATACCCTTTATCAAGAAGTTCTTTTGCTATGCAGGTAGACAAGAATGTCTTACCAGTGCCAGAATTGCCATAAAATAAAAGGTTATCTGAGTGAGATTTAAAATTATCTATATATGCTAAAGATCTATCATAAATCTTTTCTATGTTTTTTCTTGGAGTATCTTTTTCATTACCTATTTTATGAGTAGGATACAAATTAAAATCAAAAGATTTAAAGTTGTTTGTTCGTGTAAGCTCTTGTAGCTGAGAATCTTTATAATGAAGTTGTATTAACTTTTGTTTATAACAAGTGCATTTAGAAGCGCCTATAAATCCAGTATCTTTGCATTTAGGACATCTATAATTTAGATTTAAATAATTAAGACTATATCCTAAAGTTACTAGCATTTCTGACTTTTTTACTCTAAGATCTGTGATAGAGGATTTAAGGTTATTTAGATATTCATCCCTATTATCAATATCTTTCATAGAACTAATTGCAAGCTCAACAGAAAGTTTACCTATTTTATTTTCTATATCTAATATTCTAGGATCTCTTTTTTCGATTTCAGCCCTTCTTTTTTTAAGAGCCTTTTTCTCTTCTTCTTGAATATTTTCATATATTCTAATTACAGATTCTTGATATCCTTTAATCATCCTTATCCCATCCTAACAATTTTCTTTCTAATTCATCAAAGTCATAGGTTCTTTGTTCGAAATTATTGAAGTTACTATTTTTACTATTTTTGTTGTTGTTATTATAGTTATTATTATTGTAGTTGTTATTATTACCTTTGTTATAAGTTGATGCTCTTTTTAGGTCCTTTGCAGCAATATCTTCTAAAGTTTTTATATTATCTTTGTTCCAACTAGAGAGTATACCATCAATATATTTAAAGTCGGCTCTATTTAATCTTTCAAAGCAAATAGTACAAGCTTTTTCAATTATTTCAATAGAAAACTTATACTGATTTACCCATTTACTAAGCATTTCCTCTTGAGGTTTCATTATATCAGCATCTTTTATGCCCAAGTAATCCAATATCTGTCTATATTTAATCCATTTATCTTCATGTCTTTTAATATATAATTGGGCATCTTCTATAGTTTTTATGCCAGCATCAAACCATGACAGAGCAACCTTTTCGAAGTACCTATAATCTGTTTTACCTTTGGATATACAATATTGAATAAGTAAAAATATCATTTCAAGAGAAAAGTTTAAGTCTTTTTCCCATCCTATATAGGTAGACATTTCTTTTGGAGATAAAGGTCTTGATAGAAGCTTTTCTATTTCTTGCAACATATCCTTTACGGAAGAATTGTTTAATTCTTCTAAAAGACTTACTTTAGAAGTGGCTTGATCCTCTCCAAGATTAATAAATTCTATATTAAAATTGCCCATTTTATCTATTGGAATAATCTTCAAGACGCCTTCGTCATTCCAATAATTTAGAGCGTTCATTATATCTGATTCTAATAAGTTTAAAGCGGAGGCAAGGATGGTAGAATTTACTCCAAGTTCGCCAGAAACACTGTATTTTAATAATAATAAATACACTTTTATAAATTCGCCTCTAGCTTTTGGCATATAACTTTCTATAAAAATGTTACTTACAGGGGTAGTGCTTAAAGCTGTATTTTTAAGCATGAAGGTACTCATTAAATCCCAACCTTTCTAAAGTGCAATACTGATTTAGATTGCTCTAATAATTTTATAGTAAAGCTATGATTATGTAAATAGTAACACAAAATGTTTACATATGAATATTTTTATGATAAATAGGGTAAAGTAAAAGGGACTGTATAAAAATGAAGATTAAATATACCTTAAAGTCTTCCATAAAGAAAGGAATACAAAAATGAAGAAAAGATATATTAGTATCATAAAAACTTCAATTATTATATCACTGTTTATAATTCCACTTTTAGTTATATACATAAATTCGGGATATAATCTAGCTTATGCAGCATATGTTGAAGGTAACTGCGTAGCTTATTATAAAGATAAAGAAAAAGTTATAGATATTTACAATAAGATCTTAGATAAAAATAAAGATATAAAAATAAATGAAGGCATAAAATTTGAAAGGATTATTACGAAAACTTCATCCTTAAATAACTATGATAGCATAGTTTCAAATATAAAAGCTAGTTTAGATAAAGAAGTAGATTGTTTAGTTTTGAAGATAGATGAAATAAATTTAGGTATATTAAGGGATAAAGATAGATGTGAAGATTTATTTAATTTAGTAAAAGAGCACTATATAAGGGTAAATGATTTAAATAAAGAAGATATAATAAATACATCTATAAATAATAATATATATTACATACCTTACAGAGCTTATGAGTCTCAAATAAAGACGCCAGAGGAGATATATAAGGTAATAAAAGAATTGGATAGTAGCAAGGAAAATCCAATAATGTCTGTAAATATTATTGGTATAAAAAATGATATAGAAGATATAAAAGAGGATACAACCATTAAAAGTACAGATGAATATTATATGGGTGAATTTAAAGTACAGGAGTTAGGAAAGGAAGGTAAAAGACGTATAGAAAAGCAAGTAAACATTACAAATGCAAAGGTAATATCAGAAACTATGATAAAAGAGGAAATAATAGAAGCACCGAAAAATAAGGTAATACTTAAAGGAACTAAAAATCCTATAGGAACTACTATTTCATTTCTAGAAAGGCCATCTAGAGGAGCAATAACATCTAACTTTGGTGCAAGATGGAACAATGAAAGTCATCATGGAGTAGATATTGCAGGAAATACAGGAGACCCTATAGGGGCCGCCCTAGATGGAGTAGTTAATAAGGTAGGGTATGATAGTATCTATGGTAAATATATAAAGATAGATCATGGCAAGGGCATAGAAACATTATACGGACATTGTAGTTCAATAAGTAAAGGTAAAGGGGACACTATTAAAAAAGGGGATGTTATAGGCAGGGTTGGAAGTACAGGAAGAAGTACAGGACCACATATTCACTTTGAATTAAGGTTAAATGGAAAGGCTGAGAATCCCATGACCTATATGAAATAACCAAATATAAGTGTTGAACTCCTTCTTATTATAGGTAAAATGGTATTAAGGTATTTAATCTAATACCAAAGAGCGTACATTTTATAAACCATTAAGATATTAATAGAGGGAGATGAAAGGTTATGGCAGATAAGTTAAAGAAGTGTTTAGTAACGTACAATTATGGTAGTGATGAAATAAAAAAGATGGAAGAGCTGGGTTATGAGATAATAGTTAAAAAGGAACATAAGTTAACCTACGACACGGAGTTTGAAGACGTAGAAGTTTTAGTTTGTTATGATCCTTTCGAGAGCTTAGATATACTAAAGATGAAAAGATTAAAATGGATACAATTATCCAGTATTGGAATAGATCAGTTACCAAAAGATAAAGTTATAGAAAATAATATAATAGTAACAAATAACAGAGGGGGATATAGCATACCTATGGGTGAGTGGGTAGTGCTAAGCATATTACAAATTTATAAAAAACAAATGGATATGCTTAAAAACAGATTAGATAAGACATGGAAGATGGATACATCTTTACTAGAATTTTATGGTAAGACAGTAGGGTTTGTAGGTACTGGAAGCATTGCTATGGAAGCAGCTAAAAGACTTCAAGGATTTGGAGTAAGGGTAGTTGGTATGAATACTAAAGGAAAAGAGGTAGATTATTTTGACAGCTGTTATAAAAGAGAAGCAATAGATGAGATGTTAGCTATAAGCGACATCGTTGTTATAGCTATTCCTGAAACAAAGGAAACCTATCATTTATTAAATAAAGAAAGATTTTTGATAATGAAAGATAATGCAGCCATAGTCAATATAGCCAGAGGGAGCATAATAGATGAAGATGCATTAATCGAAGAGTTACAAAAAGGACGATTTATTGGAGCTGCGTTAGATGTGTTTAAAGAAGAGCCGTTACCAAAGGAGAGCTTATTATGGGATATTGAAAGGGTATTAATAACTCCTCATAACTCATGGGTATCTGAAAAAAGAAATACTAGAAGATTTGAAACAGTTTATGATAACTTAAAGAGGTACTCAAAGGGTGAGAACCTTTCAAATGTAGTGAATGTAAAAAGAGGATATTAAATAGGCCATATCATAGGGGTAAAAAATATCAGGTTCCTTATTAAGTTTAGAGGTTGCAAGTTTAGTTGCAACCTCTTTTCAGAATTATGGTAAAAGGTTATTTATATTTATTATTCCATTTCCTTGACTAGATTTTGATATAGGTGCAAGTTCTGAGGATACCTTTATTAAAGATAACAAGTCTTTAAAGGTTAAGGCAGGGTTGTTTTCAAAAAGCAAAGCACATACACCTGATACATAAGCTACGGCACATGAGGTTCCAGTGTAAGAAGTGTATGGAATATCCAAGGTTTTAGGGTATAGCTTTTTTCCATTTCTTTCAGAAATATACTCTGTATCAGTATTTAAAGAACATAAATCAACGCAGTTAGCAGCTATATCTGGTTTACCTATTTTTTTATTACCATTAGAAGAAGAAAATCTGAATTCTTTTATACTATCTTGAATATTAACACCAGATACGGTTATGCAGTGAGGTATTAAACCAAGACCAATAATGGTTTCTTCGTCTACATTTATGCTCCCGGAAGGAACTATAGGTACTAAACCAACCTTTATACATTTTTCAAATAGTATAGAAAAACAATTAATTATAAATGGGTTATATTCTAAAATTTCAAAGGGCAAGCACAAAACCTTTATATTATCTTTTTGAGACCTAGTTAAAATATCATCTATAGCAAACAATATGTCAGAAACGTAGGCTCTACCAAAGCGATTAAATGCTTTATAACAATATATAAGTGAATTTTCTGCAATACCTTTAAATTTACCTTCAGAACTATGACCACTACCTGAAATTAAGCCAGATATAAAGGTACCATGACCATTATCATCATAAGGATACTTAAATCCATCTAAAATATCTAAAAAATATTTAATCTTATTTTTAGGTAATAAAAGATCGGGGTGAGGGTAAATGCCACTATCTACGAGCCCTATACCTACATTCTTACCTGTAAGGTTATAGGTATCGCCAATATAAGCTTTATTAGAATGAATTACGCTTCTTCCACAAAGGAAGGCAAAACTATCAAAGGTTATAAATGAAACTTCGGGATATTCGGATAGTCTCAATATTAACAAAGGAGATATGGAAGCAGAAATTATATTAATATTGTAAATAGACTTTAAAACTTTTCCACCACCAGATTTTATCCTCTTTTCTATATTTTCTTGAAGGTTTTTACAATGAATTATAACCCTATAATTTTTATATAAGTTTATATCTATAGCCTTTTTTAAGTTGACATCAATTTTACTTTTCCATAAGAACATATAAAGACCCCTTTTTAGCATTACAATATATATTATGAAGTATACAAGAAAAGTAGTATTTATTCTAAATAAAAGCCTCCTACTTAAAAATAAATTAAGTAGGAGGCTTTTATGTTTACATAAGTAATGTGCCTAGGAAGGGAAGTTATTTACATTGAACTCTTTAATACAAAATTCAAAAAAAGCATTGGCTGTAGGTGTTAGTGTACGTTTTGAATTAAGTATAAGATATATATATCGCTTAAGATCTAAATCTTTTATCTTAGACATATTAAGCTTACCGCTACTTACGTAATCGAGCCCAACGTTTTGTGAGACTATTGAAACACCTGTACCAGACTTTACAAATTGTATTAGTGTGTCCATGTTATTTATCTCACATAAGATATTTAACTTATTTTGATCTAAGCCATTTGATAGAAGGCTATCTTCAAAGGTTTTCCTAGTTGCAGAGTTTTTTTCTCTCATTATAAATTTGTAGTTAAACAAATCTTCTATGGTGATTTCTTTTGGTATATTCATAGAAGGGCTTGATATTAGCACTAGGTTGTCCTCTACTAGACAATAGCTTTTTATTTTATCAGTTTTCCCCACATCTCCAACTAAGCCCACTTCGCAGTCTAAATTAATTATATCTTCAATAATTTCTCCAGAATTCTTTTCACTTATATTAAAGGCTATTTGAGGATATTCTGTACTAAATTTATTTATAAGACTTGGAATTATGGTGTGACAGGGAGTTGTACTAGCAGATACATTTAGCGTACCACAAATTTTATTATTAAAAGCACATAAATTTGTTATTGCATTATTTCTAGTATTTATAATGTCTACAGCGTAATTTAAGAATGACCTACCCGCTGGAGTTACATTAACTTCTTTAGAGTTTCTGTCAAAAAGTTGAATATTTAGCTCCTTTTCTAAACTAGAAATATGAGAGCTTATAGTAGGTTGAGATAAGTATATACTGTTTGCAGCTTTTGAAAAGCTTTTAAGTTTTGCCACTGATATGAAGGCTTCTATTTGTTTAAAATCCATAAAATTCAGTCCTCCCAAAAGTAATAAATATATATATATTATAGTCTATTAATGTATATATTAATAGGTAGTATAGATATTTCTAATAAGGTAATATTATATTAACGAAGTTTTACCTACATTAACTATATCTATAGTGTTATCTTTTATGGATTTTAATATGTTTACAGTATCTAAATCATCTTCTAATGACAATATAAAAGTATTATAATGGATGGGCAACATTTTCTTTGACTTCATCATTTTATACATTTTATAACTTTCTAGTGGAGTACAGTGCATCTTATCAAAGCCTTCAGGCAAATAACAACCTACAGGCATAAGAGCTAGATCACTTTCTATTTCCTTGAAGTTTTCTGTAAAAGCAGTATCACCAGCAAAAAACACACTTTTGTCTTTACAACTTATAAGATAAGCATTGCTACTATGATCTTTTCCTAGGTAATATCTTCTACCATCATGGTTTGCAGCTATACATTTTATGGTGATGTCACCATTTTGATGTATTTCTCCTTTGGATATGCCTATTACATTTTTAAATCCTACAACTTTTATAGATTTTACATAGGATTTAGGGCAAAGTACTATTACATTTTTATTCATTTTTATTAGTGAATAAAAATCAATGTGATCCATATGGCCATGAGATAGTAATATATAATTAATATTTGAATTTACTAGATTCATAGAAGGTTTAATCTTCCTTTTGAATTGACCTACGGAGCCAATAACAGGGTCTGTTATAAATATATTATCATAAAGATTTATCATAACAGAAGCATGGCCTATCCATTGTACAGAATTAGTTACTAAAGATTCACTTAATGGAGTTGAAGTTTCTTCAAAATAATTTTTGAGATTTTTATAGTGAAGTTTCATAAGAAACTTTGTATTAAAACTTATTTTATCCATACTTTTTAATATGTTTATAATAACACCACCTTTAAATTATTAAGGTTTCCACTTAAATATTATAATACCTATAACCATTATTGCAATACCTATTATCTTACTAAATCCAAAAGAAACCTTATTTGTATCAAACATTCCCCAAAAGTCAATTAATGCTGCAGATAATAACTGAGCTACAAGTATAATTGATATACAATAGGTAGGTCCCATGGATGAAATTCCTTTCATTACTGTATATATTATAAGAACACCTAAAACTCCACCTAAAAGATAAAGTTTGTTTACTGACTTAATTTCTTTTATATTGCCAGAGCCTAAAAAACATATTAGTAAAATGGTTAATATAAGCCCGCTACCTTGAACTATTAGATTTGTTTCTAAAAGCCCAATCTTTTCTCCGAGCCTAGTATTGAAAACACCTTGTAGGCTCATAGCAATTCCAGCTACTATTGAAAAAAATATACCTAACATAAAAATCACCTCTATAAGTATTATTTCCAAAAATAAAAAAAAAACTCTACCAAAGGTAGAGAAGTTATTTTATGATTATTTAATTTTTTTATTATTAGAAGTATTTTTTACTATGTAAGAATTTTCTATTTGATTTAAAGAAAAACCTAATCTAAGACCTAAACTTAAAAAGTCTTCAAAAAGTGTTGTGTAGTGATCTTTAGAGGATGTGACCATTAAATCATTTATATCTACATATAGGTTTAAAAATTGTTCTGAAATATTATAGTCATTTGGTTTAAGTTTTGGTGAAATATTGGTATAAAGTTTATCTAGACCTAAAGTTAATATTAGATGAAAACAATCTATATAAGAATCTAATAATACACCCCTTTTAGAAGGTTTTGCATCGGACCAATATTCAAAGCTTTTAGTTTCATTAGCAAGTTTACCTAGTTCCACTAATAGAGCTAAAAAGTTTTTTGAATTAGGGATACTTTCATCTAAGTTTTTGGAAGCATATATTTTTTCATTTAAATCCTTTTGTAACTTAAATAAGTACTGTAAATTCATAACAAAGCCGCCTTTCTTTCAATAGCAATTTTCTCACTAATCCATTGTAACTAATTATCATAAAAATTGAAAGTTCAGAAAACGATTACCAAAAGAAAAGTTAAAAATATTTATATTTTCATCCAAGTACTAGGGCAAAAAGGTTTTTAATGGATAGCTTTTAATAACCATATCTCTCTTATTATTAATTGGTTTCCAAAGTTCTATTCTTTCTATCTTTGCTAATTTATAGAATCCATCATCTTGTGTTTTATGACACGCGTTCAGAAATTCATTTTTTGACCATTCTCTTGAAGCAAAGTTTGTATTTGCAAGTGAGATGTGTAAGTCCCAATTAGAGGCATCTTTCCTTACGTTAAACCCATTTAGTTTTAATTTATCATTTATAGTCCTATTTAATCTTTCTATATATCCTTTGTTTTCAACTCTTAGATTTACAGATTTATAAGGCTCGTTAAAACATATAACATCATCTATTTCTACTTTAAATCGTTTATATGACTTTAATATTCCTTTAAGAATTTCATCTAATTTATCGATATCAGGATCATCTATAACCTCTAAAGTTATATGCAGTGTTGGAAGGTTTCTATATAGATTGTATTTTTTACTTAAGTCTTTTTGAAGACCTTCTATAGATTTATAGGAATCTTCATCAAATAATGCTACTAAATAATATTTCATTGTCATCCCCCAAATTTTATATTTTAATTCATATTTTTAATAATAAGTTGAATTATAATTTTTTTAATCCATAATATATAAAGGCTATAATGTATTAAGTTATTATATATTATATCATATTGATATTAGAGTGAGTAATATATTAATTTAGTAAAATTAATATGTTATTTGAATAATAAAAGATATAAATACAAAAGATATAATCGTACAATTAAAATAATGTATAAAAAGGAGGATTAACATGGAAGTTAATAAGAGTATAGGATGTAATGTTTCGGAATGTAAATATCATTATAAGAAGGATAGCTATTGCACTTTAAACAAAATTGAAGTAGTTAAACATGAACCTATGGCAAAGACAATTGAATGCACTGATTGTGGCAGCTTTGAAACTATGAAATAACATTATATTCAAAAAGGGTAATACAAAAAGAACTATTATGATAGAGCTTGTTTAATCATAATAGTTCTTTTTATTTATAGTGTTAAAAGTAATTTTCATATGTAGTGATTTTAAAAGAATTAAAAGGATTAAATGTTTATTGATTAACTTGTAAGTTAGAGTATAATTTTAGTAGGCAGAACTAGTATAAAAAACTATATAAATAAAAGGAGATGCAAAAACATCTCCCCAATACATAAATTATCCATT
>NZ_PTIS01000014.1 GCF_002934235.1 Clostridium algidicarnis DSM 15099 | reverse complement strand
GGCGTTATAGATACTGTAATTCGTGAAATACCTTTATCCGCTTCCGCGGTTAATAAAAAGGGTACGAAATCTAAAGAATATAAGATACATACCGCGCCTATTCCTTATAGTGGAGCTGCGGTTACCTTGGGAAGAAAAGTAATACAAAGACTTTGTGGATTAAAAGGATTTGGAGATCTTAGCTACAATTAAGAATAAAAATGGTCATGGTAAATTATAAATACCTCATGTAAAATAATGGATAATAAATTAAACAAAATAGTTGCCCACTTTTACTTGACTCAAACTGATTATAATTACAACTTGAAATTTAAAGAATAATTACTTATAATTAATATTAAGTATTAGTTTGCATTAGAACTGTTAAGACTTATATTGATAATAATAAGGAGATATTCAATAATGAAAAAAATTTATAATACGTCATTTGCCTATTTGATTTTAGGTTTACTAATGGGAGTATTTTATAGAGAAGTTACTAAGGTTAATAAATTTGAAGGCGTTACAGCATTAAAATCGGTACATCCTCATCTTTTAGTTTTAGGATTTATATTCTTTTTAATAATCTTATTGTTACAATCAAATTACGGAATAAATAAGGTTAAGGGATTTGGTGCTTGGTATATAGTTTATAATATTGCTTTATTATTTACCGCTTTCACCATGGTATGGAGAGGAATTCTTCAAGTAATAGGTAATGATTTTAATGGATTAAGTCATATGGCTGGATTAGGACATGCTGTTTTAGGAGGATCTATTATTTGGCTTATGATTATAATAAAGAAGGCAATTGGCACATTTGAAAGTTAAGGTTAGGACTAAAACATTAAGTGGCCTTTGGTGGTAGGTGGGGTTCCCTTCTGAAAAAGTGTTAAGAATCAAATGGAATATTAAGGATGCACCTCTGGGGTGCTACCAGAAAAAGGTAGCACCCCAGAGGTGCATACATTTACTGGTAGAAGTTGTGATAAGATATATATTTGGAGTGATGATATAAAAACAAATAGTATTAGGAAGCTTTTCCGTTGATAAAAAAGATTTTAATATTCAATTGATATATGGGTGAGATATTGCTAATTGTTGAAAATGGATTGCATGTTTTTTCCTACTGCTTTGAGAAGTTCTTTAGGTAGGTTTTCTACTTGTTCGCCAATAATAACGCCGTGTGGTTGTTTATACTCTTCATTCCATACAAAATTAAAAGTCTTTTCATTTGCTGTGTTGTTTTTTCCTATTTGAAATGCGTAGACTTCCACATTTTTAGATAATAGTTCCTGTACAGCCTCTTTAGTTGAGCCTGGAAAACTTGAGGCACCATCTGTAACTTCAAAAACTATCTTTATTTGGTTTCCCTTTTTGAGTTCGTTTTCCTGTATGGATGTAATATTATTAGATATTTCCTTAAGGCATCTTGCATCATCGGTTGCTCCATCTGTTGCATCCAGCTTGACAATTGATCGGATTATATCGCTTTTTTCTTTTTCACTGACATCTTTATCGTTAAATTTTTTCACATTATAATATTTACTGCCAAAGAACCATGTTTCACTTAAAACTTCTATTTTTTGATTTAATTGTGTTGCATTACTTTTCAAATATCCATTAAAATCATCTATTGATAGCAATGTAACAGCTAAAGCCTTCCTTGCTGCCTGGATTTTTGACTCATCCATTGATCCGGAATTGTCTATTACAAAAGAAATTTCTATTCTGTGAGGTAAGGCGCCTGCCTTAGTTTCTAATAAGTATCTATTAAAAATCCGAAGGTTTTTATAATTTCCTTTTTTCTCACCTTCTACAAAGTCTGTATAAGAGCTAATGAAGCTGTCTACATCTAGTTTGCCTTTTATTTGATTATTCTTTTTTACACTTACCTCTTTTTTTGTATCACCAATTAACTTTTGCCAAAGTTTACGCATTTCTTCTCTTTCTGACTTCATTTTATTTGAATAAAATTGAAATAATTGTTCATCGGTTTTGGTAATACCGTAAGGTTTTAAATCTGACTTGCCTTGTATAGTATTTTGCGCAGCTTCACTTATTTGATCTTGTTTATCTAGCATTTCTTCTAGAATATTTTCTTCTTCTTCCTTTGTAGATTCTAGTGAACTTGGAATCTCATCTTCTTTAGACATTTCAAAAGGATTTTCACTTCCTTTGACTTGTTCACCTTTTTCTTCTTTTGATTTATAAAATGTCATCTCATCAATTTCTTCTTTCCATAATTGTTCAAAGAGCGGAAAGATAAAAGACCGAATGAAGGGATCTCTTTCTACAATGCCCTGATTATCGTTTATTTGCCTAACCAAATGATAGCGAATAAAATCGAAAAGTGGCTGATTTAAAATTGTTTGATTAAAGGGATTTTCAGAACACTTTTCTATGGTTGGTATGGTTTTATATAATTCAATAATTAAAAAGCTGTTTGCAAATGCTCTGTGCCTTGGCATCTTAGAAATGGACTCAACTGTTTTACCAATTTGCTTCATATAGGAGACAATATTAAGAAAGTTTTGTTCATCCCTATAGATAGGACACATCTGCAAAACTCGCAAAAATGCTGTTTGTTTGTCTAGTAGATGTAATAAATCAAGAAGTTCTTTTCTTACATAATTTGAAATGATTTTAGGTTGATATGCAAGGTCTTTTTCTAGTCCTTCTTTTTTTATCCTAGCTAGAATATAGCTTGTCATGCCATCAATTTCTTTTTGCCAATCATATTTTCTACTTAGATAATTTTTAGTTCGCTTTTTCCAGTCAGGGTATAGGGCTAGCTCATAGTAAATATGCCACATGATTTCATCGTCGTTTAACTTTTCATCTAAAAAGCTTTCTAGTGGTAAGTATAAAACTCCCTTAGAGGGATTAAATACAAACCTTTCTAATTTCGGATCCGGAATATAAATCAAACTAGAATCACCTGTAAATGTAGCTAATGAGCGTTGTTCTTTTTGTAAAAATTCTTCATAATGTTTTTTAGCTTCTTCAATTAGAGTTTTTTCATCTATTTCAAACATATTAATTCCTCCTATCCATACAGTGGAAGATTAAACAAGTCTTCTTTGGTATCAATTCTATCTATGTCTAATAAATTTAAATTTCCATCTACGTCCATAAGCAAATATCTTGAAGTATCAAATGATAAAACATTTGTAAAGAAGACATTTTCCATGGTGGTGTCTAAATTAAGATGCCAACTTCCAAAGTCTTCTTCAAATAAGTAGATGATTCCATCTTCACTTAAAACTACTGCTGTGCCTTTTTTTGATTGAATATCAAATAAATTACCTTTTAAATCATTTAACTGTGTTTTTATAAGTTTGGGTTCGGTATCTTCGGATAAAGATAGTATACCGATTTGACCATTATTCCCCATAACCATAAGGGAATTATTATCACCATCTCCAGTTTCTAAGCGTTTAATTTTTCTTATTTCCTCACTTAGAAAATTAAAGCTTTCTGTTATGGTGAGTTTGTTATTCTCATATTTAATAAAACATAATTGGCCTGTCTTCGTTCCAACTACAAAATAATTGCAGCTTATCTTTTCAAGCACAGTCCAATTTGGAATGTTACAATAAATGTCTTTATGAAAGATCAAAGAGTATTCATCTTTTTCTTTTGTGAGTTCCAATAAGTTCAATCTTTCTTCTCCATTTTCTACTATGAATAAGCTGTCATTAATTGCAAGACATCTTCCAAAGTCATTAATACAACCATTTACTTCAAGGCTTTTTACCTTAATTTCTCCGTTTACATTAGGTATTTGATCAAAATTATCACTTGAAATAATGTAGAGACCACCTCTTACTCCAAAAAGCAAAATTTCTTTAGGACTTAACTTGTATAGATAGGAAACTGCTTCTTTTATTTCTTTAATAGGAAGAGTCCACTCTTGTTGAATTTGGGTACCATCATAAAAGGTATCTACAATATCTATATAAAAAAATTGGACGTTGCCATCTATACTACTTGTAATAAAAAGTTTTTCATTAATTCTAAGTGTACTTTTTAAAAATCCATTAAAGCTAGAAGCTCCTAGCTTTTTTATAGAATTTATTTTCATTGAAGTCTTTTTTGTATTATCTAAAGAAGTTCGGTAATAGGGAATTAATTCAATTAATAAAGTTTCTTCCATTTGTGAAAGTTTAGTTAAATTATCTTCAAAATCATCATCTAAAATCCCAGTTACCATACACTCATTTAGCTTTTTTCTTAAGGTTTTAATTTGATTCTTAAAATAATCTCCATCTACGGATAAATTTGTTTTCATTATTATCCTCCATTATATTCTAGATAGTCAATTATATCTTTTGAATGTTCTAAGTGAGATAATTTTTGGTCTAGGTTTTGGAAGGTTTTTGCATCAACTTGAGATGGAGCATAAGTATCATCTTCAAGGCCATCTATCAATACCTTTGGTAAAGTTCTTCTTTCAGTTCCACCTCCAAATAGTAGGTGAACTACATCTAAATAGCTTAAGGTTTCTATTAATGGACGAACATAGTGGTATGGACGTGTACGAATTTCGTCATAGGTTGTAGTTGATTCTCCTATGCCCTTTGTTTCAATGTTCCACCCTTCATCTTTAGGAAAGAATCCAAAACGTACTGCTTGTGAGAGTATGTAGTTTTGGTCATCAGGATAAGTAATTGAACTAATAAAACCATCCCACAAAGCTTTGCTCAAATCCTTTTCTTCTCCTTGATTCCAGTTATCTAAAACATGCAATATGTTACGGATTGATAATACGGACTCCCTTAATTCAGGTTCATCCATTCCAAAATCCTTCTCAATCTCATTATCTTTCCACTTATTCATAAATACATTTTGAGTGACTCTGCATAATTGACAAAATCTAAATAATTCTTCTAATGTCCTTTTAGAATTAGGTATACGAATGTTACCACCTTTGTCAGCCAATCTTGCTATAATTATTCTAAAAAGCTCATTTTTTTCTGGGGATTGTTGGTCATTTAATGATCCAGTTGTCTTTTGAGGTACATAATTGTATTCAATTGTTACAAAACGTGATTTAAAGGCAGGGTTTAACTCATTTGTACCTTCGTAATTAACCATTTGAGTTGATAAGTTACCTGTGCCGATAAATCCAAATCCAGGTTTAATCAAAACAGGACCAACTCCTGTAATGTAAGCAGTATCCCCAGCATGACGCTGCAAGATATCATTTAAAGCAATTAAATTTTGCATGGCAATTGTATTTAATTCGTCTACAATTACGGTGCGACCTTCTCTTACTGCAATTAAAATTTCTCTTTCTATTTTCTGAACTTCAGTACCAAAGGCACTATTATTTGCTACCAATAAATCAGAAAAACTCTTCCAAATTTGAATTTTAAGATTTAACTGTTCTTTTTCAGTCATGGAATTTAGCCTTTCTTTGTGCTCATCCATCCATTTATAAAAGTCTTCTATAATCATATTTAAATAATCTATATAAGAACCTTCTGAAAAAGAGTGTTTAAGGGATAAAGTTTTCTCTACAAACATATCTTCATAAGTTAAATTATGTGATCCGGATATGAAAAGTGGTTGTAAAGATTCTATTTCTTCTTTATTTCCATTGATTAAAATGTTTTTATAATAAAGCTCTCTTTCCTTATTAAATTCTACAAATTTTTCAATAGCATCTTTTTCTGTAGAATTTTGATTTAAAGAAAACCAATCTTCCATTTTATGTTCTAAATCGCTTTGTATTTTATTTTCAATACTAAAACTTAAAGCAGCTTCAGTTGCAAGTTGTGTTTTTCCACTGCCTAAATGTCCTACAATGTATACAGGAACACCTAAGTTTAATGAATCTATTACTTTTTGTTTTGCATTAACCACATAAGGAACAGTTACTAATCGTTGTTGGTGTTGGCTTTCTATATCACTTATTAATTGGCGTTTATAATAAAACTCCCATGCTTCTGGAGAACCTTTTATAAGCTTTTCAAGCTGACCTTCTAATTTTTCTATGAAATCAACGTGATACCTTGTAGCTGAATTACTTCCATATTGATTAGAACTATTATTTTCTATACTTACCCGTCTTTCAAAACGGAGAAAAAATCTTTCATATTTGATTAAGTTTTCAATTTCCTCTATCTGCTTTCCCTTATTTGCAGTTTCCTCTTCTACGTAAGCTTTATATTTTTTGTAATAAACATTATCCTTTTTAGAATCAGAAGTAATTTTATAATCATCTTTTTCAAGTTTTCGAAAGGTTTTAAAAAAGGATCCTTGCTTTTTTACTTGTTTAATATTTTCATGTTCGGATGATTCAAGGGCTTCCTTTCGTAAATCATCTTCATATAAACTCTGCATTTCTTCTATAGTTGGTATATAAATTTTCTTAAAATCTTTTTGCTCTTCCACAGAAGTTTCCTCCTTTATGTAATCTATATATCATAATTACAATATACTAGCTTTATAAAATCTATATATCATAATTACAATATATTAGATGTTAATATAATATATAAATGCCTAAAATTTTAAAATCCCGATTTTTTTGAAATTCGGGATTTTAAAAAATCGGGACTTTAATCAAATTATATAATTGAAAATCATATTATAGAACTCCATATTCTTTTAATAAGTCTTCAATTTCTGTTCCTGCTATTTGTTTTGCAATTTTACGTCTAGTTAGTGGTGGTAAATCAAGTTTTGGCTTCTCACCATCTAGTAAACTTACACCTGCATTTAATAAATATCTGATATCATATCTAGAACCATATACTTCAGGAACACCTTTTTCAACTCCAGTTAATACATATACGGCTTCCATTGCTGTACGTCCTGAGTATTCTATAGTAAATACAGTATCACGACCTGGTTTGTCTAATGTTTCAGCAAATTGTCCAAGGAAGGCAAAGTTTACTGCATTCTTTGGTACAACGAATGGACGGTCACCAGCCTTTCGAGGCATAAATTGAGCTGTTATATATGGCATCATAACAGGAATTGCAGTACAACTTTCTGCTAATTCTTCAATTTCGTCTGTAGGAACTCCTATATGATATAACCATTCTTTTGTAATTTCCTTACCAGTACAATCTCTTAAAGGTTTTTTAATGTAGTTTCCAGGAACATCAGTAAATAAACCATATACCCAACAAACAACGTCCTTTTCAGGTTGTCCGTCATATTGTTCTTGACGGTTTATAGTCCAGCTCATTAACCATGAAGAGTCAATAGCTGTTATTATGCCGCCTGTTACGGTGCGTCCACCATATGGAGAACGTTTTGTGATTTTTTCAATATATTTAGGAACGCGTTCATCATGACAGGTTACTGTACAAGACTCCCAACTAGATTTTTCTGGGTCTGTACAGAATTTATCTGGATTTCCAAATTCAGAAGATTGAGCTGCTATATTTCTCCATAGCTCCCAACATCCTTTTGCTTCTTTGTTAAATGGAGCAGGGGAATTGTCGCTTCCATATCCAGAACCTTCAGTCATAGAACCATTAGTTATAAATACTAAGTCATTTTCTGTTAGGTCAATAGAAAGATCTTTACCGTTTTTGTCTGTTGCATCTATTCTTTTTGCAACCTTTTTATCATCTGAAATTGCGAATTCAACGTTATTTACAGTAACTCCATATTGGAATTTAGCATTATGGTCTTCCAAATATTTAATCATAGGTTTTACGAAAGAAGTGTATTGATCATGTCTTGAAAATTGTAAAGCTGAAAGATCAGGTAAACCTCCAACGTGATGAATGAAACGATTCATATATAATTTCATCTCTAAAGCACTATGCCAGTTTTCAAAAGCAAACATTGTTCTCCAATATGTCCAAAAGTCACTATTTAAAAGATCTTCAGAAAAGATTTCTTCGATACCTTTATCTTCAAGTTCTTCATCTGACATGCCTACAAAAGCAGCTAATTCCTTTGCTAGGTCTTGACCTAAATTAAATTTTCCATTGTCATAACGAACTCCTTGCCTTTCGGTAATACGGCAGTTGCTAGAGTTTGGATCATCAAAGTTTGTATAATAAAAATGATCTAAAACACTCATGCTAGGATCTTCTGTAGATGGTAATGAACTAAATAAACTCCATAAAACCTCGAAATGATGTCCCATTTCACGGCCACCACGTGCTACATAACCCATATTTTGACGAACTTCACCATCTAGTGACCCACCTGGAATATCTAATTGTTCTAAGAAAGTAATTTTACTTCCGTCCATGTGAGCATCACGAATCAAAAAGCAACCAGCAGCTAAAGCACCAATGCCTGTACCAACTAAGTAAGCCTTTTTATCCTCGATTCCTTTAGGTTTTCTTGCATTAACTAAAGAATGGTAAGTTCCGTTTGTAAGTGTAAGCCTATCATCATAAGTTTTTAATTTCATTTAATCTCCTTCTTTCCTAATTTTAAATAGTTTTAAATTCTATTGTTATATTTAGATTACTTCTAGGGATATTTAATAGTATAGACTTAAACCACTGAAATGTAAACATCAAAATGTATGTTTTTTAGAATCTCAAAATGTATGTTAATTAGATTTAATCAGTTTTTTTAAATCAAGTGTATCTAATTTATATTTTAATTTATTTTCAAAAACACTGCTATTTATTGATAGTAAGTTTTGTAATAGAAATAATAAAACAGCCTATAATCCTTAGTAATGAGGGATTATAAGCTGTTTAATTTATAATAAGATCTGAGATATATTATATTTTTTTTGGTAGGAAGAAAGTTACAAAAGTATATTCATTGGCGGTAGCGGATTTAAATAACTCTTTTCTTTTAAATATCTAACAACTGGTATTTCATGTGTTACCTGTGAAATTTCATTATTTATTTCATCATTGAATTTTTTAACAATAGTATTAAGATCATCAAAGGTATCAAATTTTTTATTATATGGATTTAGTCTTTTAATTAGCTTGTCCAAAGTTTCTGCCTTCTCTTTTATAACAGCCATGTATGGGTTAAATGCAATAACTTCAAAACCAGCATTTTCTGAAAAACGTTCAAAATCCTCATGGATAGCTACATTTTCAAAGGTGGTTTTACGTCTATCAACAACGGCTGGAATGTTATCAATTATGATTTCTTTAGGAACACCCTCAAAATATTTAAAACTTTCTATAAGGCATTGGCGTAAGGTTTTTTGAGTTTTATCTGTAATTAACTTTATATAGCTTAATCTTGAATAACCCAAAAGTATTAAGAAAATGTTAATATTAAATATTTCACCTTCACTATTAATCATAGTTAAAGTTTCCTTACAATCTACCTTTGCTTGTAACCCTAGACCCTTATCAAATCTCATGGTTGCCCTTTGCAATTGCTCACTTTTATAGTTTTTAATGAAATTATTTACAGTGTGATAACCACCATCATATCCCTTTTGTTGTATATATTTAAATATTGACATTGAATTTGAACCTAAAGTATCTACTTTGTCAATAATCTTTTCTTTAAAGTCATCAATTTTACTTTTGATTTCTCTTGGCTTTCTTGATTCAGTGTTCGGATCCTTAATATATCTTTCTATTGTTCGTGGATCACAATTTAGTCGTCTAGCAAGTTCACTTTTGTTTAATAATCCTATCTCATCTTTAATTAATTCTAAATAGTTCAATACATCATTACGCATAATATCCCTCCTGACATCATATCTTTAGAAATATTATATAGAAAAAATGAATAAATTCATGTGTCGTTAAGCTATAATTTTTCTATACTTTTACTTTAACATTTACAAATTTTAAACTTACCTACCAAATATGTTTGTAAATATTAATCTTATAATATATTAACCCATGGAGAGAGAAAAGACAATATTGACAGTGGAAATTAGATGTAATATAATCTAAAAGAGAACGGAGGTTTTTTTATGCAATATTTAAAGGATCATGTTAGAAACAGTATAAAGGAAGAAGCCTTGAAGGAATTTAATAAAAAGGGCTACAAGGGCGCTTCTGTAAGGAGTATAGCTAAAAACTCTAATACATCGGTTGGTAATATATATAAGTATTTTGATAGTAAAGAAGCTTTATATGAAAACCTCATAGAGCCAGTTTATGATAAAGTTATGGATTACATAAATCAATTTCAAAAAGTTGAACTTAATGATAAGGCGGAAGATGTCTTTTATCAGCTTATGGAAAAGATTATGGAAATATTTAATTATAATAGTATAGAACTTTCTATCCTTCTTAATAAAAGTCAAGGTTCTAAGTATGAACATTGTAAGGGAACCTTTGTAGATTTTATAACTAGAATAGTTACAGAAAATGTGTCTTATCAGTTATCCACTAAAGGAAAGAAGCTTAAAGACAACTTTCTTATTTATATAATTTCAAATAGTTTAGTTGAGAGTATTTCTATAATATTGGAAGAAAGACAAGAGGGAGCAGAAGTTCGTAAACTAATACTTAGTATAATAGAAATCTTTTATAATGATATTTTAGATAAAGTAGATAGCGAGGATATAAATTAACTATTAACACACAAACTTAAGACATTATTTAAAAATTCAATAAAAGATATAATACTTAAAACTTGCTACTTTTAAAGTGGCGGTATTTTTTAAAATCAAGTGATTTTTAGACTCAGGTGGAGTTTGCTTATAAGGAATACATCTCTCCATCAAAGGCTTAGAAGAACTTATAAAGGGGCGTAGCAGCCGTCACCCCCCACCTTGAAGAGGATAGGGGTGTTAGGTCTGGTAGCCATGGGATAAAAGAGAACCGAGGTTCATAGATTTGTAAATATACTATATATAGATTGGAGAAAAGTAAAGAATGAAAGATTTTATAGAGTTTAAAAATGTAAAGAAGAGTTACACAATGGGTGAAGTTATTATTAAAGCCGTAGATGATGTTTCATTTTCCATAGATAAGGGTGAAGTTGTTATTGTGCTTGGGTCAAGTGGTGCTGGGAAGTCTACTATACTTAATCTTCTTGGAGGCATGGATAATGTTACAGATGGAAATATATTTGTTAATGGAAATGAGATAAGTAAATATGATAAAAAAGGTCTTACAACTTATAGACGTGAAGAAATAGGATTTGTATTTCAATTTTATAACTTAATTCAAAACTTAAATGCGCTGGAAAATGTTGAACTAGCAGTTGAAATATGCAAGGATCCTATAAACCCACTAGAAGTACTTAAAAGCGTAGGACTTGAAGATAGAATATATAATTTCCCGTCACAACTTTCAGGTGGGGAACAACAAAGAGTATCAATAGCAAGAGCCCTTGCAAAAAATCCAAAGCTTCTTCTTTGTGATGAGCCTACAGGAGCTTTAGATTATAATACAGGTAAATCCATACTTAAGATTTTATATGATACATCAAAAAAATATAACATGACTGTTATTATAATAACCCATAATTCAGCTATAGCACCAATTGCAGATAAGGTCATAACTGTAAAAAGTGGCAAGGTACAAGATGTAAAGATAAATTCGAATCCTGTATCAATAGAAAGTATAGAGTGGTAATTATGAAGAAAACATTTTTAAAAAATTTAGGTAGAGATATAAGAAAGACTTGTTCAAGATTTTTGTCAATAGTTATAATTATTGCAGTTGGAGTATCATTTTATGCAGGGGTTAGGGCTACAAGTCCAGATATGAAACTATCAGCAGATCGTTATTTTAATGAAAATAATCTTATGGATTTTAAATTAATTTCTACACTTGGACTTACTAAAGATGATGTAGATGAAGTGGAAAAACAAAGTGGTGTAACAAAGGCTGTAGGCGCTTATTCATTAGATGGTGTAATTGAAAAGGACAACAGGTCTTTAGTTATGAATATAAATTCATTGCAAGAATCAGGTGGCATAAATGATATAAATATAGTTAGTGGTAGAAGGCCCGAAAACAACAATGAAGCTATAGTTGAGGATAAGTTTTTAAAAGCAAATAATCTAGAGATAGGAAGTAAAATTGTTGTAGAATCTGGAAGTAATAATGATATAGGTGATAGCTTAAAAAATAATGAATTTGAAATCGTAGGTACTGCGGATTCACCTTTATATATATCACTTCAAAGGCAACTTAGTTCTGTTGGAAATGGATCTGTAAAAGGGTTTATTTATATATTAGAAGATGTATTTAAAAGTGAGGTTTACACCGAAGTATATGTAAGAACTAATAATAATCAGTCGAAAAGTAGCCTTCTTTATAATGAAAAATATAAAGAAAAAAGTCAAATCATAGAAGAAGGTCTTAAGACACTTGGAGTTAAAAGAAGTGGACTTAGATATGATGAGATTTTAGAAACAGGGAATACCAAGATAAATGAAGCAGAGGAAGAATTAAATGCATCAAAAAAGGAAGTAGAAGATAAATTTAAAGATGCATATTCTAAATTAGAAAATGAAAAAGATAAAATAAATCAAGGTGAAGAGGAACTTAAAAAAAGTGAAGATATTTTCAATAAAGAAATGGAAGATGGAGAAAATAAAATAAAATCAGCCAAGGTAGAATTAACTGATGGTAAGAATCAGCTGAAGTTAAAGGCACAAGAAATTGAAGATGGTAAGCTTCAAATTAAAGAGGCTAAATCTAAACTTTATAATAGCGAAAAACAGATAATTTCAGGTAAAGGTGAGGCTGCAAGTAATATTTCATCAGCAATACTAGGCAGGGTAGCATTAGCAAAAGCGCAGCTAGATTCTGATCCGAGTAATACAGAATTTTTAGCAGAATATAACCTTATAAATGATATTTATAAAAATAATATTAAGGGTAAAGATTTTGATAATATGTACAATTCGCTAAAAGATAATAATAATTTAGAGAAGATAAGTTATTATTTCAATATAGAAGAAATAAAAGCTAATTTTGATAATGCAGCTCTTAAGATATCTATAGGACAAAAAGAGGTAGATGCTAAAGAGGCTTTACTTCAAAAAGGAGAGACAGAAATTGAATCTGGCAGAAAGTATATTGAAGAAAATGAGAAAAAGTTAAGTGATTCAGAAGTTCAGTTAAATAAAGGTAGAGAAGAAGGCTTAAAAAAGCTAAATGAAGGAAAAGATAAATTAAAACAAGGTGAAAAAGTAATTAATGAAAATCTTGAAAAGTTAAGGATAGAAGAGGAAAAGGCCAATAACAAGATTAAGGAAGGCCAAGAAAAGATTGAGAAAAATAGATATGACCTTAATCATATGAAAGATCCAGAGTGGTATGTTCTTGGAAGATCCACCAATGTTGGGTATGAGACCTATAGGCAAGATAGCGATAGAATGGACAACATAGGAAGGGTATTCCCCCTTATATTTTTCTTGGTGGCAGCCTTAGTTAGTTTAACCACCATGACAAGGATGGTTCAGGAAAAGAGAATAGAAATAGGTACATTTAAAGCTCTAGGATATTCAATAACATCAATAGTATCTCATTATCTTATATATTCACTTGCGGCAAGCCTTGTAGGTATCGCCGTTGGAATAAGTTTTGGATTCACATTATTTCCAAAGCTTATAATCAAAGCTTATGGATCACTATATACAATTCCCTATGTGTTAACACCCTTCAATATGGGGCTTGCAGTAAAGTCAGGGATTATAGTGATATTATTTATATCAATATCTGTAATAGCAGCAACCTTAGGAGAATTAAAAGAGGTACCAGCATCTTTAATGAGACCAAAGGCACCTAAATCAGGGAAGGTTATATTGCTTGAACGAGTAAACTTTTTGTGGAAAAGGCTAAGTTTCACAAAAAAGGTTACAGCAAGAAATGTATTTAGATATAAACAAAGACTTTTCATGACAGTAATAGGAGTAGCTGCTTGTACTGGTCTTATGATAACTGGATTTGGCATTAGAGAAGGTATAGTAGGATCCACAGAAAATCAATTTAATAAGATTTATAAATATGATGTGCAATCCAATCTTACAAGTAACATAAATGAAGATGAAAAAGACGAAATGAAAGATAAGATTATAGAAGATTCTAATATAAAATCTGTACTTTTTAGTTATTCAAAAAATGGAACAGTGAAGGAAAAGAATCCTGAAAGTGAAGATGTTTATATAGTAGTTCCTGAAAATGCTGAAGACATCAATAGTTATATAAATCTTACAATGAAGGAAAAAGATTTGAATCTTAATGATGAGGGCGTAATTATAACTGAAAAGCTTTCAAAAATTATGGGGAAAAATGTAGGAGATAGCTTTAAAATAGTCATTGATGATATCACTATAGAAGCTAAGATATCTCATATAACTGAGCATTATGTTATGCATTATATTTACATGAGCCCTAAATATTATGAAAAGGTAACGGGAGAAAGCTTGAAATTTAATGGCTTTTATGGATTATTACAAAACACTGAAATTCATGTAGAAGATGATACTTCAAAACTTCTAACAAAAATCAATGGAGTGAATTCTGTAAGCTTTAAAAATAATATTCAACTTAATTATGATGAAAGCGTAAAGAGTATAAATGCCGTAGTTCTAGTTCTTATAGTATCAGCAGGGGTACTAGCCTTTGTTGTGATATATAATCTAACAAATATAAATATTAATGAAAGAAGACGAGAACTTGCAACTATAAAGCTTCTAGGATTTTATAATAAAGAACTAGCTTCCTATATATACAGGGAAAATATTATATTAACAGTCATAGGAAGTTTAACAGGTATAGGCCTTGGGGTACTTTTAAATAACTTTGTAATAATAAGTGCAGAAACCAATATACTAATGTTCATAAGAAAAGTTCCACCAATTTATTTCCTATACTCAGTAGGGCTTACAATGATATTTTCCATAATCGTAAACCTTGCAATGTATAAAAAGTTCGACAAAATAGACATGATAGAATCACTAAAAAGCGCAGAATAACAAAAAAAGGAAGCACCTCAGAGGTCCTCCCTTTTACTGGGAGCACCCCTGAGGTGCTTCCTTTTTTATCCTTTTATATAGTAGTGTTTTCTTGCTATTTTTCTATTATTATTTCTGAAGATATTCTAGGTGCATTTTTCAAGCTATCACATACAGGACATGTATCTTCAATAAACTGAACAAACTTTTCAATATCTTCTTTTGAAGAAGTTGACTTTATATGTATGTTACTTTTTATTGCTTGAAAACCAATTTTAACATCTTTATTCTTTCCTTGGAATCCATCAGGATCTAAGTCGCCTTCAAGCTCTATCCAAAATTCTTGAAGATCTATTTTTTTTAGTTTAGCAAAACATTTGGCAACTATGCATTGGCAAGCTCCAAGAGAACATAATAATGCTTCTACAGGATTCATACCAGCATCTGATCCACCTAAGGATTGAGGCTCGTCCATTATTATTTTGTGGTTTCTAGCTGAACATTCAATTTTAAGTCCATCTGTTAATTTAGTGGTACTTTTAAAAACTTCTACTGCCATTTTTATACCCCCTGTATAATATTATTTGTAATAAGTTGGACACCTTTGTAAAGGTATACAATTACATTATAACCTTGTTAAAAAATTATTCAACTTTAAAACGTATAAATAATAGTATAATTAAATAAAATTTTAACATTTTGCTAGAGGGATTTTAAATGATTAAGTCAAGGTAGATTTTAAATACTGATACAACTTGATATGTATATTATAAAATTCATATAATGGTTTAGTAATAATAATTCTACGGGGGGAAAAGACATGAAGAGAGTATTATCATTAGTTATGTCTATTTTAATTATGGTTCCACTAATGGTTGGATGTGGAACTAAAAATAAAAAGGCTGAGGTTATTGAAAAATATAATAAGAATAAACTATAACGAGGACACAAAAAACATAGAAGTAATAGTTAAGGGAAATCTAGAAGAAAAACAAAGAAATATAAATACTAAAATTATTCTAGGATATGAAAAGTATAGCTTAACTATTAAATTAAATATTACTCAAGAAGCGGCAATTAACAAAAAGGATATAAGTGACGAGGCAGCAGATCAGGCAAGAGAAGCTGTAAATAAGGTATTTACTGTAAAGGATATAAATGAATATAACTTAGGTGAGGCAAGCAATTTATTAAAACTTGCACAAGATGCTATAGAAACTGCAAAAAAAATAGATCCTAAATTTGATGCTAGTGATTTAGAGTCAAAAAGATTAGAGGAATTTAATTCTAGAATAAAAGAAAAAGAAATGAATATATCAGAAAAAAAGAAATTAGAAACAATAAAAGCTATAGATGAAGCATTTGCATTAAAAGATGGATTAAATAAAGGTAATTTACAAAAAGCGGAAGGTATGCTCAGTTTTGCAAGATATAAATTACGAGTAGTAAAGGAATTAGACAAAGAATTTGATAAAGATTTTAATCTAGTTGATAAACTAACTGAACTGGATAATTCTATAAAAGATTGGAAGAAAACAAACCTATAGTAATTTCAAATGATTGAAGCAGGTTGAATTTTAAATATCAATATCACTTGAAATATGAATAAAAAAATTCATATAATTAGGTGACAATAGTAATTTACTGAGGAGGAAAATCATGAAAAATAAAAAAATAGGATGTCTAATTTTTTCGGCTATTATTTCTATGTCTTTAGTGTTTACAGGCTGTAGTAATAATGAGAAAACAGATAAAGTGACTTCTGAACCGAAGGTTAAAGAAAAAATAGTATATGCATTAAATACTGCTCCAACTGGTGTATTTAATCCGTTGATAGCAAATACTACATATGATGATGCTGTAAATGATTTAGTTTACTCTAGTTTTTTAACTTATGATAAAGATTATAATCTAAAAGACGATATGGCAGAAAGTCATGAGATATCTAGTGATAATTTAGTATATAAATTTAAACTTAAAAAAGGTATCAAGTGGCATGATGGAAAAGATTTGACTATGGATGATATAGAATTTACTTTTAAGACTTTAGCAAATAAAAATTATGAAGGTTCTAGCAAAGATGTAGTTGAAAAAGTAAAGGGCGTTAAAGAGTATAGTGAAGGCAAAGCAGATTCTATAGAAGGTATAAAGGTTAATGGTGATACTATAGAGTTTCACTTTGAAAAGCCTTATTCCGTAGCCCTAGGAAAGATAGGGACAACTCCAATTATACCTAAGCATATATGGGGGGATGTACCTGTTGAAAAGTGGACTGAAAGCAGTGACTTATTAGGAAATCCAGTAGGTAGTGGTCCATATAAATTTATTAAATTCGAAAAGGGACAAAGCGTAGAATTTGAAAGAAATGATGATTTTTATGGGGACAAGGCTAAAACAAAAAAGTTTGTATTTAAAGTTACAAATCCTGAAACTGTGCAAGGCGAACTTCAAAATGGAACTGTAGATGTTGCAGATGTTTCAACTTTGAAGAAGAAGGATAGAGAAGATTTAAGTCAAAAGAAATTTGAATTAGTTAACTATCCTAAAAATGCCATACTTTATATGGGAATAAATTTAAGACAAGATAGATTTCAAGATGTTAAGGTTAGACAAGCACTTATGTATGGAATAAATCGTAAAGATGACTTAGAAAAACGTTCAGAAGGTAATGGAGTTCTTGTTAATGTTCCTATGCTGCCATCTTCATGGGCTTATCCAAAAGATGCTGGGCTTAATGAATATAATTATGATGTAGAAAAATCTAAAACTCTTTTAAAAGAAGCTGGATGGGAAGATAAAGATAAGGACGGAATATTAGAAAATAGCAAAGATGAGAAGTTTAAAGTCAAACTACATTGCCCAAGTGGTAATAAGGATCAAGAACAAAGAGCGTTACTTATACAATCGAACTTGAAGGATGTAGGAATTGATGTAGAAATACTTACAATGGAATTTAGTACTCTTATGCAACAAGTAGTTGGGGATCATGAATTTGATTTATATTTAATGGCTAATATGCTTCCTATAGATCCAGATGCAAAACCATATTGGCATTCTACTGCTGCTTCAGATAAAAAGAATACTTTTGGTTGGAATATATCAAGCTACAAAAATCCAGAGGCAGATAAGTTAATGGAGCAAGGTATTGAGGTTTCAGATATGAATAAGAGAAAAGAAATATATAAAGATTATGCTAAAATAATGAATAATGACGTGCCATGGGTATATTTCTTCTCACCAAACATAGTTAAAGCTACAAATCCTAAACTTAAAAACTTTACTCCAAATACAAATTTAGATTTTATAGATGTTGAAAATTGGTACATTGAAGAATAATAAAGGTTAGAATGGTGCAGGTTTCTTTAAGATATTATAGAGGCCTGCACAAATTTATAGTGTTTTATAGTCTTAGTGAGTTTGAGGTGATGTTTTGAAAAAGTATATATATAAAAGACTTACAACTACTTTAATAGTTTTATTTGGTGTATCCATAGTAGTTTTTGCCATGGTTCATATGCAACCTGGAAATCCTTATATTCAAATGATAAATCCAAATATACCGGCAGAACAAACTGAAATCATGTTAAAAAATTTAGGCTTTTATGACCCATTACCTATTAAATATATAAAGTGGGTACGTAGGGCTATGGTAGGAGACTTTGGATATTCCATACAATTTAAGGAGCCTGTTCTTTCAGTTATAAATAGCAGGATATGGAACACCCTTTTGTTATCCATAGTTTCCTCTATAATAAGCACAGCTATAGCAATACCAGTAGGGGTTATTTCTGCAACTAAAAGAAATAGCACTTTTGACTATTTAGCAACAATAATATCTTTCATAGGCATTTCTATACCCTCATTCTTTTTTGGACTATTATTAATTAAGATGTTATCTTTTGATACTACAATATTTCCAATATCGGGAATGAGAACAGCAGGTGAAAGCTATACTGGAATAAAATCCTTTGTAGATGTTGCAAAACACATGGTGTTACCATCTTTAGTTTTGTCATTTATGAATATAGCAGCTCTTATGAAATATACTAGGTCATCTATGATTGAAGTTATAAACAAAGATTATATGAGGACAGCTAAAGCAAAAGGTTTAAAAAATAGGACTGTTATTTGGAAACATGGTTTTAAAAATGCTTTAATAACGATAATAACAGTACTCTGTATGCAGATTCCATATTTATTTTCCGGTGCATTATTAACAGAAACTATATTTATATGGCCAGGAATAGGTAGGCTAAATTATGATGCAGTTTTAAATCGAGATTATCCACTTATTATGGGGATTTTAATGATAGTAGCTATAATTATATTATTATCTAATCTAGTAGCAGATGTGCTTTATTCCATAGTAGACCCTAGGATTACATATGAAGAGTAGTTAGATCTTTTAATTAAAAATAAAAAGATGGATATAACTAAAGGAATAGGAAATTAAGGTATTAATATTATAAAGGATTGTATATCTAAAGTTACAAAAAAATTATATATTTAAAAGCAGGGGATTTATATGATTAAAAACAGAGGTTTAAATAGATTTAAAAAAAATAAATTAGCTATAATTGGAACTGTACTGATATTAATATTAGTAGTTTTTTCTATTATAGCACCACTTATAATATCAAAGGATATAAATAAAGTGGATTTGATGAATATTTCTATGTCGCCATCAAAAGATCATATTTTAGGTACAGATGAAATGGGAAGAGATGTATTTGCAAGGCTTGTATACGGTGGAAGAGTATCTTTAACAGTTGGAATGTTAGGTATGTTAATTCAAATATTTATAGGAACAACCTTAGGCATTATAGCAGGATTTTATGGTGGAGTTGTAGATAGTATAATAATGCGTATAGTTGATGTATTTATGTGCTTTCCATTTTTTGTTATTGCAATAGCTATGGCAGCAATTCTAGGTCCAAATATATGGAATGTAATTATAATAATAGGAGTATTATCTTGGACAGGCATAGCAAGGATAGTAAGGGCAGAAATATTAAAACTAAAAAAATCTGAATACATTGAAGCGGCTCATGCTTTAGGAATTAAAAACATAAGAATATTATTAAAACATCTTTTGCCTAATATTATTCCATCTGTAATTGTGGCGTCTACATTATCCATAGCTAGCGGTATATTAACAGAAGCATCCCTAAGTTTTTTAGGTATGGGAGTAAAGCCCCCACAGCCAAGTTGGGGAAATATGCTGGCGGCAGCTCAAAATATGAGAACACTTCAAAGTGAATGGTGGCTTTGGATACCCCCAGGATTGTGTGTATTTTTAACTGTTATGTCAATAAACTTTATGGGCGATGGAATGAGAGATTTTTTAGATCCAAATGTAAGTTAAAGGAAGCACCTCAGAGGTACTCCCTTTTACTGGGAGGACCTCTGAGGTGCAACCATTTATTGTAAGCGTCTTTATGAAATTAAACTTAGCGGTTTACATAACCTTAAAAATAAAATATAATAAATATGAAAGAATCCACAGTTGTGGCCATTTATATGAAGGCTCTGTGGATTATTTTTGTTTAATATATATTTTTGTGGATAAGTTATCAAAATTAAGTGATTTTTAAGTTCGCGCTAAGTTCCTTTTAATATCAAGTGATTCTTAGACTCAGGTGGAGTTTGCTTATAAGGAATACATCTCTCCATATGAGTATTAGAAGAACTTATAAAGGGGCGTAGCAGCCGTCATCCCCCACCTTGAAGAGGATAGGGGTGTTAGGTCTGGTAGCCATCGGATAGAATTAGCGATGATAACTCAATTAGATAATCTAAACTCTAAGTAAAAGTAAATATATAATATAAAGTATAGATGAGATTATTTATGTTTAAGGGTATAATTATAAATAAGGGAATTAAATATATTTAATAATATATTTAAAAATGTAGTTAATATATACAAGGATGATTATTTTTATAGATGTAGGCAAGAATTTATAGAAAATATGGATTGATATTAGTTGATTCAGTTCATTCGGTTCATTGGGATTAATAATTAGTTATTTATTTTAAAAGATTTTAAAGTGAACTACTCTCCATCTAAGAGGTGGGAGCTTCTTGAGGAATGTTAAAAATAAAATTGTTAGGAGAGATTTTGATGTACGATAAAGTTATGGAGTCAGTAAATTATATAAAAGAAAAGATAGCTAGAGAGCCTAAGGTAGCGGTGATTTTAGGATCAGGACTTGGTGGGCTTGTGGATGTAGTAAAAGATATGCAGTACATAGATTATAAAGATATTCCTAATTTCCCACAGTCTACAGTAGAGGGGCATGAAGGAAGATTGGTTTTCGGTAAAATTAATGGTGTGGAAACACTGCTTATGCAAGGTAGATTCCACTATTATGAGGGGTATACTATGAAGGAAGTAACATATCCTATATATGTTATGAAACAATTAGGTATCAAAAGTATTATAGTAACAAATGCTTGTGGAGGAATAAATACTAGCTTTAAGCCTGGAACATTAATGATTATTAATGATTTTATAAATCTTTTTGGAACTAACCCTTTAATCGGAATTAATGATAAACGTTTTGGAGTTAGATTCCCTGATATGTCTGAACCATATAAGAGAGAACTTATAGAAAAGGCAAAAACTATTGCAGATGAAATTGGAGTAGAGTATAGAGAAGGGGTTTATGCTGGATTTATGGGACCTTATTATGAAACAGCAGCAGAGATTAGATCTATCGGAGGACAAGGGGCTGATGCAGTTGGTATGTCCACAGTTCCAGAAACCATAGCTGCAAATTATTTGGGGATAGATGTACTTGGAATTGCTTGCATTACAAACATGGCTACAGGAATACAAAAAGAAAAACATTCTCATGAAAGAGTAGTAGCAACTGCAAAGAAAGCATCAATTGATCTATGCAAATGGGTAACTAAGATCATTGAGAATATGAATTAAAAATATTTGTTAAAATTACTTATCATTAGAATGAATTATGTGATAAACTCTATATTGGAATTATAAAGAAGTGATAAAGCACCTAAGAAGATAAGAGCTTAAAAAGCTATGTATATTTTGAAGGTGCCTAAAATAAAGTTAAGAGGTGCTATTATGAAAAAAGAATACAAAGACGGAACTAATGAATATGAGATAATAGGGAATGTAGCTCATATAAAATTAGTCAAAAGAAAAGGAACTATAGTTGAAACTAAAATAGATGCAGAAGATTTACAAAAGGTCCTAGCTAAAGGAACTTGGTTTCCAGAGTGGAACAGCCATTTTAACAACTATTTAGCTCAAAGTATAGGAGACGTAACTGTAGGAGATAAAGTTTATAGCAGAAAGCAATCCATGCATTCACTTATATTAGGACTACATCCTAAGGCTCCAATTATACACATAAACGGAGATACATTAGATAATAGAAAAGAAAATTTACAAGTATACGATCAAACTACACCTAATGATTTTAAGGAATTAGATGAGACTACCTCAGCTATAATACTTAGAGATAAAGACGGGATAGAAAGAGCAACAGCTATAATTGACAAAGAAGACCTAAAAAGAGCTATTAATAGTGATATGACTTGGGTTTATTATAAGGTTGGAACACAACCTCATGCAGTAGCAAACACACCAAAGGGAAGAATATTTTTAAATAAATTTATAATGAAGTGTGATGCAGACACAAATGTTGAAAATATAAACCTTAATACATTAGACAATAGAAAAGTTAATTTAAAGGTTAAAGCTAAAGAAGAAGAACAGGCAACTGAAAAATAGTAAGTATTGAATCTATTTTCAGCTCCATATTGTTATTTTAAAAAAACCACTAAAAAGTTATAATGAAATTAAAAAGGTTTATGGCATTTATTTTGTCATAAATCTTTTTTTTTAACTTTAGGGTAAGTTTTAAACAACTTGCATACTTAATGAGAGAAGAGTAACTTTTGCATATTCTTTGAGTGTACAAAAGTTTAATTAAGTACTGTAGGGGGCGTCTTTCATGGGATATACTAATATAGATAATAATATAATGAATTATAATATATCTGGAGGAGCGTTTAAGCTATATTTTTTGTTGCAAAGTATGTGCTATGATAAAAAGGTTCAGTGTTTCCCATCTCAAGATTATTTAGCTAAAAAGCTTAATAAGTCTGTTAGAACTATCCAAAGATACTTAGAAGAACTGATAAAAGAAAATCTTATAGAAAAGAAAAGAAGAGGAAGTATATCTAATATCTACACTATGGTTTTAAAAATGGTGTCCCAAAAATCTAAGACTATGGTAGACTCTGTAAAAGAAATTAAAAAGAGGGCTGAAAAGAAAAATGAAGATAATATACATGAACTAAATAGGAATACTAAAGAATCTTATAATTATAAAAACAAGAAATATACTTCAAATTCTTATAAGAAAAAAGAAAGTAACTGGAATTTAGAAGGACGAAACTATGATTTTAAAAACTTAGAAAATATGCTTTTAGGACATGATAAATATGATGTAAATAAACTATATAAATAGTGAATAGCGAGGGGTATTATGGATGGTAGCCATCGGATAATACCAACTTGAGTTTTCAAAAGAACCCACCGCCTTCAAAAAAAGAAGGCTTATTTATCTTGGGTATCTATAATTATAAGTAGCAAATATGTTTTGATAAATTTAAATATATCTTAAAAAGATCATTAAAGTATCTTAAGAGCTTAATGATCTTTTTTTGTTATGCTTATTTAAATATAAATAATGCTGAACTGTCCCCACTTAAATATCATTAATGCTGAACTGTCCCCCATTTAAATATGAATAATGCTGAACTGTCCCCAAACTTTACCGAACTTTATAAATAATGCTGAACTGTCCCCAAATTTTATTAATATATGCTAATTATTAAATACATGTCGTATTAGATGTGACATGTATTTAATTTGTTATAAGACACTAGAAGCTACCTAATAAATAAAAGATAAAGAATTAAAAAGATAACAATATTACTATAAAATCTATATATTAATTGATTAATTATCTAGTAGTGTAGAAGGGGATAATAAAGGTAATATAATTTATGTTAATAATGCTTATGAAAATATTACAGGCTTAAAAAAGCATGAAGTTACAGGTAAAAATCTTAATAAACTACTGGAAGAAAAGGTTTTCAATATAGCCGCATCTTTAGTAGTATTGGAGAAAGGTGAGGTAGTATCAACAATTCATAAGTACGTTACAGGGAAAAGTGCATTAACTACAGCAAGTCCAATATATGATGTGAGTGATAACATAGTAGGAGTAATTTGTAATACTAGAAATATTTCAGAGCTTATAACCTTACGAAATGAATTGGTAGAAACAAGGAAACTTACTGAACGATATTCCAGTGAACTCCAAAGACTTCGTGAGATACATATGGAATATGAGGGGATTATTTTTAAAAGTAAGGTTATGAAGGAAATGTTAGAACTATTATCTAAAGTAGCTTTATTTGATAGCACTATTTTAATTTATGGCGAGTCAGGTACTGGAAAAGAGGTTTTAGCAAAGTTTATACACAAGGAAAGCAATAGACGCAGTGGACCATTTATAAAGGTAAATTGTGCAGCAATTCCTCATGAATTATTTGAATCTGAATTATTTGGATATGAGTCTGGAGCTTTTACAGGGGCATCCCAAAAAGGTAAACCAGGATTATTTGAGCTTGCTAATGAAGGTACAATTTTATTAGATGAAGTTGGCGAGTTACCTCTATCGGTTCAATGCAAATTATTACGGGTTATACAAGAGAGAGAGGTATTTAGAGTAGGAGGTTATAAGGGGATAGAATTAAATGTGCGCATACTAGCGGCTACTAATAGAAATTTGTTAGAAGAAATTAAAAAAGGAAATTTTAGAGAAGATTTATTTTTCAGATTAAATGTTATTCCTATAACAGTACCGCCATTAAGAGAAAGAAAAGAGGATATACCAGGTTTAATATCATACTTTTTAGAAAAGCTTAATAGAAAATACAAGAAAAATATTACTATTTCAGATGAGGTTATTAATATTATGATGAGTTATTCTTGGAAAGGCAATATAAGAGAATTACAAAATCTAATAGAATACTTATTTATTATTAATCCTAATGATGAAGTTTGTATTGAACAACTACCAACAAAATTATTAGCAGAACAGTTAGTTTTAAATAATAAGAGCGATTCTTCAAAGCTTAAACACATGATGGAGTTAATTGAAAAGAATATAATTATATCAGCACTAAAGAATCATTCATCTATGAGAAAGGCCGCAAATGACCTTGGGGTGGATGTTTCAACCTTATCACGAAAGATAAAAAGGTATGGAATTGATACCTTTTATATTAAATAGGTATTAAAAAAATATTTAATTTTAGGTATAAATTGTAATAAAACAACAGTGGATAATAGCATTGCATTATTGCAACATTAGAAAATAACAATAGATGACACCTTTAATATAGAGAATACCAATAGTAGAAGGCATATTAATATTTAATGATGCATATTTGCAACAACCATCCTTTGTGAAATCCATCCAATCCCTTTAGAGTGCTTATATAAAAAGTTGGCATAGATATTGCTAATATAGATAAGTGAAAGACAAAATAAAAACTAAATATGAAGGGATGGGAGATTAATGGAAGAAAAGTACAAAGATAATGGTGGAAAGTATGAATTTGATCAAGAATTGTTGGATAGGGCTTTTACTGAGGCAAGAAAGATATATAAGCAAAGAGGATTCCAAACTAGAATGGGATATGGTAAAGCACCTGCAATAACAACAGTGGATATGGCAAAAGCTTGGATGTCAGAAGGTCATCCATTTACCTGTGAAAACTGTGATGAGGTTTGTGCCAATTCACTTAAAGTACTAGAAGCTGCAAGAAAATCAGGAGTTCCTATATTCCATACAACTACTGGATATACAGGAGAAAAACAATGGGACTTGCCTAGATGGGATGAAAAAATACCTATGCATACATTAGATATTAACTCAGAGTGGATGCAAATTGATCCTAAGCTTAAGCCAAGACCAGAAGAGCCAGTTATTCATAAAAAATATGCAAGTAACTTTTTTGGTACACATTTAGCTCAAACTTTAAACTATTTAGGTGTTGATACCGTAATAGTAATGGGAGCTACTGCATGTGCCTGTGTTAGGCATACTGTTATGGATTCAACAGGATATGGATTTAAAACTATAATCCCTGAAGGAACTATAGGAGATAGAGTGCCAGGTGTTATTGCTTGGAACTTATTTGATATGGATGCTAAATTTGCTGATGTTGAGCCTCTAGAAAATGTAGTTAAATACCTTGAGGGTATAGATTCAAAGGTATATAACAGATAATTAAATAGAAGATTTCAATACTTAATGGGGACACCTACTTGGCAAAACAATAAAGGGGGTGTTCCCTTAAATTTTTAAGGAGGGGATATAATGAATATTTTAATTAAAAATGGTGTTATTGTATCTGCTATAGATGAATATAAGGCTGATATACTTATAGAAGATGAAAAAATTGTAGCTATAGGTACTGGTTTAGATAATAGGGCTGATAATATAATTGATGCTACTGGTAAGTATATTTTACCTGGTGGTGTAGATGAGCATGTTCATTATGGATCTTTTGGATCTATGACTTTTGAAACTTCTGATGCGGCTATAGTAGGTGGAACTACAACAATTGTAGACTTTGCACCGCAGCAAAAAGGACTAAGCATTAAAGAATCAGTAAAACTTCACAATGAAACATTAGCAAAGGGTGTATCAGTTGCAGATTATTCATTTCATTGTGTAGTAACGGATCCCTCTGATAAGATTTTTGAAGAAATACCTACATTAGCTAAGGAGGGGATTTCTACATTAAAGTTTTTTATGGCATATAAAGGAACACCTTTAATGGTTGACGACTCTACTATCTTTAAGGCGCTTCAGGTAGCCAAAGATTCAGGTGTTACTATAATGGTTCATGCTGAAAATGGCGATATAGTTGATACACTTCAAAAACAACTTATATCAGAAGGAAAAACTGATCCCAAATATCATGCAGATTCTAGACCTCCATTAGTTGAAGTAGAAGCTACTAAAAGGGCTATCTACCTTTCACGAATGGCAGATGCTCCTATATTTATTGTGCATGTATCCTGTAAAGAGGCTATGGAAGCTATTAGAGATGCTAACATTCAAGGTACACCTGTCTATGGTGAGACATGTACACATTACCTTACATTGACAGAAGAATGCTTAGCAAAACCCAATTTTGAAGGAGCAAAATATGTATGCTCGCCACCTCTTAGAAAACAAGAACATTTAGATTCACTATGGGAGGCAGTAAATAAAGGTTGGCTTTTAGCGGTAGGTTCTGACCATTGCGCGGTTAAGGGTGGATTTGAAAAAGGAAAACGTAAGGGCATGGGGGATTTTAGTACAATACCAAATGGATGCCCAGGAGTCCAAGATCGTTTAGCTTTGATGTGGACCTATGGGGTAGAAAAGGGAAGGATTAGCCGTCAAAGATTTGTAGATCTTTTCGCTACAACTCCAGCAAAGGTGGTTGGTTTATTTCCACAAAAGGGGCAGATTGCTATTGGATCAGATGCAGATATAGTTATATTTGACCCTGACTTTAAGGGTATCATAAGCGTAAAGGATAGTTTATATGGTTCGGATTATAATCCTTTTGAAGGGCTTGAACAAATAGGAAGAGCAGAAAAGGTCTTTCTAAGAGGAAAGTTAACAGCTGAGAATGGTAAATTTTTAGGTAACATTGGTCAAGGAAAATATATAAAGGCTAAACCTTTTGGTTTATGTTATGAGAACTTTAAGAATTCTAATACTAAAATACAACCTAAGGTTATAGCAGAATAATTGAGTTTGTGTGAAATACTTATTAAAGAGTAGTTCACTTAACACATCCTAAAGTAGAGATTGGAAACATAAGACCTACAAAGATAGATTAATTAATCTATCTTTGTAGGTCATCCCAGTTTAATGATAACTCACTTAATTCAATAAGTGCTGAAACCTTATCTTCTGCCTCTAAGGATCCATTTAATCTTGCAATATTTCTATCTATTGCAATCATTTCATTTCTTTCAGCGCTAAATTGAACCCTATTACCAACTATTTTCCACGCAGTTTTAAGTTTAGTTAAATTCTCTTTTGCTTCAATCCAATTTTCTGATTCAACATCTCTTTTTACACTTTCTATACAACTTTTAACATTGTCTTTTTCGCTAAATGGCTTTTTTAACAAGCCACCTGTAGTCATTATTGCTATAAAAACTACTAAGGCAAACACTACCATTATATATGATTTATTTCTACTCATAATAAACACAACCACCTATTTATATATATCTTTTATATCGATAATCTTATTTTTGTAAGTATCAACTTTTAACTTTTTAGAAGAATCAAGATAAGCATAAAATATTTCTAGAGGACTTTCAAAACCTTGTTTATTTAATTCTTTTAAAAGCCACTTTCGGTCTATTTTATACTTAGGCAAATTATCTTCAATTATCATGCCGTTAAATATTAATTCGTTGTTTACATCTTGATTTTTTAACTTTATATCCATGCTGTATACTATGTTTGAAAATTCATCTTTTGTTAAAACGGAAAGCTGTCCGTTTGTTTCAAGTATTGCGAACTTTACTTGGTTTAAGTCGAATATGTCTTTTAATCTAAGTAATCCTAAGATATCCACAAGGGTAAATTTAGATTTTTTAAGGTTATCTCCAAGGATTACGCCGTCATGAATTATAATTGCCGATTTATCATTAACGAACTTAGTAACCTTTTTAGAATGTAAAGTAATAAGTTGTAATATGGCAGAAAAAGCAGCCCAAGTGAAAAGACCTACCCAGTGAGGCCAAGCAGAGCTAGCAAGATCTACTGTAAGTGATGAGGCAATAGATCCAATTGTAATTCCAACTATATAGTCAAAAAAGGTTAATTGAGCTATTTGTTCTTTACCAAGAAATCGCGTAAAAATAAGAAGTGTAAAAAAGGCTATTAGCCCTCTTACCAAAACTACTAATGCTTCATTCAATTTTATCACCATCTAAAATATATTTGAAATTAGTATTAGGTTAATCTTAAAATATTATACGATATAAATATAATAATTTTAAACTTATAAGTGAATGAATAAAAGGGAACTTAATTGTTAAGCATAATCTTAATGAATAAAAAGGAACTTAATTGTTAAACTATATTTATATAAAAGGTTCAAGGTAAATATTAAAGAAAGGAAGTTGATTTCTAATGACTGTAGCATCTAAAGTAAATCAAACATTAGCAAGTTTAAAAGGGATTAAAAGTACTTTAAAGATCTACTCTATTCAAGAACAAAAGAAGGAAGCAAAAGATATATATGAAGAGTCACTATTAGAAACAAAAGAAATTATAGAAGACTTAGAAAATAGAATCAAGGTTTTAGAGCTTCAGGAACCACAATATAAAGGCAATTGAAAGAGGTAACATTATGAGCATTGAATTGATGATATTACTAAGGACAATAATTTTATTATTTGTAACTTTAATTTTAACGAGGATTTTAGGAACAGGAAGTATGTCTAATACAACGCCCTTTAATTTCATAAGTTATGTGGTTATAGCCATTATAGTTTCCTTAATGTCATTAAATATAATTACAAATTTCTTTTTAGGCATGATTATTTTATTAACCTGGAGCCTATTTTCTATTGCACTAGACTATGCATGTATGAAAAGCAAGTGGGTACATGACATGGTTAATGGTAAAGAAAGAATACTTATAAAAGATGGTAAGGTCATGGAAGAGAGTTTAAGTAAAGTAAGATTTACTGGTGAGGAGCTTTTAAAAGAGTTGCGTAGTAAAGGTGCATTTAATTTAGCTGATGTTGAGTTTGCAATAATGGAAACCACAGGAGATATAAATGTAGGTCTAAAATCTGATAAAAGTCCCATTACCCCTTATGATTTAGGAATAAAGATTCCCCCAAAATCTCAAACTCAAACAGTAATATTAGATGGGAATGTTTTAGATAGAGGACTTACTAATATGGGATTGAATCAAGGATGGCTTAAAACTAAGTTAGAAGGTATGGGAGTTACTTTAGAAAATGTCTTTATAGGTCAAGTAGATTCTTCAGGTGACTTATATTTAGATCTTTTTGATGATAGCATAGAATCCCCAAAGTCAAATGCTAAAGAGTTGCTTTATGCTGATTTAGAAAAAAGTGAAGCTGATTTCATGTCTTTTGCTTTAGAAACAGAGGATAAAGAGGCAAAGGATATGTATATTAAAAATGCAGAAAAATTAAAACAAATTATTAAAAAGTTAAAACCATATTTATTACGTTAGAAGGTGGAAAAATGTCTAATAAAAAAAACAAAAAGTTAACTCCTAATCAGCAAAAATACCAAGAACTTTCAACAAGTATAGAACCTAAAAGGCCTGTATTACTTAATTGTATTAGAGCTTTTCTTGTAGGTGGTTTTATATGCGCTGTAGGTCAAGGGCTAGAGCTAATATTTATAAATTACTTTAACTTTAACGAAAATACAGTAGGTAGCCCCACTTCAGCAGTATTGATTATTATTTCAGTTTTTCTTACAGGGTTTGGAGTTTATGATCAAATTGCTCAGTGGGCTGGAGCTGGAACAGCTGTACCTATAACTGGCTTCGCTAACTCAATAGCATCAGCTGCCATTGAGCATAGAAGTGAAGGTTATGTGCTTGGAACGGGTGGAAATATGTTTAAAATAGCTGGTTCTGTTATTGCCTTTGGAGTTTTTTCAGCCTTTGTAGTTTCAATTATTAAAATTACTATAATGTGGTTAGGTGGAATGTAAATGATAAAAGGACATCAATCATGGATTTTTGAATCTAAACCTACAATAATTTCATCTGCGGCTGTAGGTGGACCCTTTGAGGCAAAAGGGGCTTTAGCTGAAGATTTTGATATACTTCATGAAGATATATGGTTAGGACAGGATAGCTTTGAAAAGGCAGAAAAGGTTTTATTAGAGCATGCCTGTGAAAGGGCAATAAAAAAGGCAAACATGAAAAAAGAAGACATTGATTTTTTTATAAGTGGAGACCTTATGAATCAAATTATTTCTAGTAGCTTTGCGGCTAGGACTCTTGGAATACCATACCTTGGCATATTCGGTGCTTGTTCTAGTGCTATGGAGGGTCTAGCTTTAGCATCTTTAATTGTAGACAGTAAATTTGCTAAACATATATTGACAGCTGCCTCTAGTCATAATGCAGCGGCAGAAAAACAATTTAGATATCCTACAGAGTATGGTGGACAAAAACCACCTACTGCTCAGTGGAGTGTTACAGGAGCGGGGGCAGCATTGGTAGCATCAGAAGGAAATGGACCAAAGGTTACTTCTGCGACGATAGGAAGAGTAGTAGATATGGGTATTTCTGATCCATTTAATATGGGATCAGCTATGGCTCCCGCAGCTGTAGATACTATTGAAGCTCATTTTAGAGACTTACAGATTGATCCTTCTTATTATGATATCATAGCTACTGGTGATTTAGGTAAGGTAGGCCATGAACTTGCATCAATTTTATTAAAGGAGCATGGTTTAAAAATGCCAAAAGAAAAGTTCACAGATTGCGGAATGTTAATATATAAAAATGATCAGCCAGTATTTTCTGGAGCTAGTGGATGTGGATGTGCTGCTACTGTAACTTATGGACACTTTTTAAATGAAATGAAAAAGGGAAACCTTAAAAAGATATTAATTGTTGCAACAGGAGCATTGATGTCGCCTATGTCATACCAACAAAAAGAAAGTATACCTTCTGTAGCGCATGCAGTATCTATAGAAATATAAAAAGAGGTTGAAATATTATGATGATAAAATTTGTTTATGCCTTCCTAGTTGGTGGTGCAATATGTGTTATTGGTCAACTTATGATGGATTTATTAAAACTTACTCCAGCTCACACTATGTGCACCTTAGTTGTAGTAGGAAGTATTTTAGGTGGATTTGGTATATATGATAAGCTAATAAAGTTTGCAGGTGCAGGTGCATCTATACCCATAAGTAGCTTCGGGAACTCCTTAGTAAAGGGAGCACTAATGGAGGCAGAGCGTGATGGTATTATTGGGGTGCTTACTGGTATCTTCGAGATAACCGGATCAGGGGTTTCCACTGCAATAATTTTCGGATTTATTGCAGCTCTAATATTTAAACCTAAAGGATAATTAAATAAAAACCATGTAAAGGAGGTGATAATATGACAGTTGGAACTCAAATGCAACAAGCAGTTGCAGGATTACAAGGAGCAGCAGCTACAATTAAGACATTTGCTTTAGAAACTGAAGATCAACAAGCAAAAAAAGATTTTAATAGAATCTCTCAGCAACTTGATAATGCGGTTGACGTGTTAAAGGGAAGACAAAAATATATAGAACAAGAAGAACCACAATACAAACAACAGTAAGAGTAATATATTGCAAAGAAGGTGCGTATATTATGAGGACTATAGAATCTTTTGAATTAAGCGGTATAAATACAAAGAAAAGATTAAATGATTTTAGTGATAAGGTTACTTATGAAATCAATAATGAAAGGGTATTTGATATTCCAATTATATCGGTTACAGGAACTAACGGTAAGACTACAACTGTAAGGCTAATTCATACTGTATTAAGGAGACTTGGATATATTTCTGGGTTAGCTTCTACAGGAGGAATATTCATAGGTAACGATAAAATAATGGATGGTGATACCACGGGATTTTATAGTGCGAGAAAGGTTTTGAGTAACAGTAAGGTTGAGGTGGCCGTGCTTGAAACTGCAAGAGGTGGGATAATTAAAAAAGGTCTTGGTTACAAGAAAGCTAGGGTAGCTGTGTTCACATCTATATCAGAGGATCATATAGGCATGGGAGGATTAAACAGTATAGAGGATATTATTAAGATAAAGACTGTAATATTTGATGAAATTCATCCTGATGGCAAGATAGTTTGTTGCAACAATCCTTTGTTAATGGAATCTTTAAAAGGTAGAAAAAGAGTTTGTTTATTTGGTATAGATTTTGATTATAGTATGAAAAAACACAAAGATATGGGCTATGAAGGCATGTTTGTAGAGAATAACTATATTATATATTTTAATAATAATAAACTTACACCAATAGCAGATATTAGAGAATTACCTTTTACCCACAATGGTATTTCTAAAAGTAATATTAAAAATGTAATGGCTACAATAATGGCTGTAATTGAGATTTATCCTAATTTAACTGATATTATAGATGTGATTAAAACAATTAAATGTGATTTAAGTATCAATGCAGGACGACAAAACATAATAGATATGGGTAAGTTTAATTTAGTATTAGATTATGGGCATAACTCAGAATCTTTTATTGAGGTATTTAATATAGTTAAATCCCTGAATCCTAAAGTTATAACGGCAATAATAGGGGCAGCTGGAGATAGGCAAGATAAATATATAAGGGAACTTGGTTATATAGCTACAAAATACAGTGATAATATAATAATAAGGGAGCAAAAAGACTTAAGAAACAGGAACATAGGAGAGTCCGCAAGACTTATTATGAAAGGAGTCATGGATAATAAAGATTTTGATATAACTAAGGTTAAAGTAATATATAAAGAGGAAGAAGCATTAGCTAATTGTATGAAAGATGCCAGGGAAGGAGAATTTATAGTATTATTTACTCAATGCCTTGATTCTGTAATACCTGTAGTTAATGAATTTCTAGAAAGCATAGGAAAAGAAAAGTTATATAAGTAATGAATAAAGAGAAGGCATAAGTGCCTTCTCTCATTATATTAATCCCTTATTTACACAAGAGGACTATTAATTTGTGTGGTAAAAAGAAATTCATGGAAATGCCCATCATCAAGTGTAGTTACTCCATTTACAAGATGAACGTGTTTATTACTGTTAGGAATAGGGATATCAGGCCCAGTTGTTGCTTCTATTTATTAAAGGTCATCTTCAATTGTCGCTGATTTTGCATAGGCTGTGGACTTTGCTTCAAAAAAGTCAGTTTTAACTGAGTTTGCATCTGCATATAAGTCTACCCAAGGAAGTGGGTTTTCTTTTATATTATACAGAGGCTTCATACCTAAATCTTTTAGTCTAAGGTCACCTAAGTATTTAATATATTCAGATATAACTTTTTTATTTAATCCTTGAATCTTGTCACCTATAACATAGATTCCCCATGCAATTTCATTTTCAACTCCAACTCGTAGCATATCTCTTAATTCTTCTACTACGGTATCTGTAAAGAGCTGAGGTTCTTCTTTTCTTAGCTCATTTATTATATTTCTAAATAACCAAAGGTGAGTGTTTTCATCTCTATTTATATATCTTATCTCTTGGACGCTTCCAGGCATCTTAGAGTTTCTTTCAAGGTTATAAAAGAACATAAATCCAGAATAAAAGTATATGCCCTCTAATATATAATTAGCCATTAAGGTTTTTAGTAGGTTTTGCGGAATTGGATTTTCTAAGAATTCATTATAAAGGTCTCCAATAAACTTATTTCTACTTAAGAGTATAGGATCGTCTTTCCATTGGTATAATATTTCATTTCTCTTGTCTGGTGGACATATGGTATCTAGTATATAACTATAGGATTGAGAGTGTATAGCCTCTTGAAAGGCTTGTATGGTTAAGCAAAGATTTACTTCACTAGCTGTTATATAGTTATTTACATTACCTAGGTTCTCCATTTGAAGGCTATCTAAGAATATTAAAAATGAAAGTATTTTATCATAAGCTGTCCTTTCATCTTCTGTAAGAATTTTATAGTCCTTAAGGTCTTGGGACATGTTTATTTCTTCTGGTATCCAAAAATTGTTCATAGCTTGCCTATACCAATCTGAGGCCCAGGTATATTTCATATTGTTAAAATCATTTAAGTTTGTAGTATTACCATTTATAAGCTTCTTTTTAGATACTTCAGTATCTCCAAATTCATTAAATAAAGGCTTTCTGCTTAATTTATCCATAATATATAGTCTCCTTTTACTAAATACTGTATTACAGGTTATACCAATAGTATTTACTTATTTATTTTATCCAATTATACAGAACAACTCTCGCAGCTTTCTACAACCAAGGATTTTGATCTAACATAATATATACTTTTAATTCCTTGTTTAAAGGCATCTATATAAAGGTTTAATATTTGTCTCATGGTGTAGCTTGTTGTTATATAAAGGTTAAAGGACTGGCTTTGATCTATATGTTTTTGCCTTGTAGCATTAGCTTTTATAGACCAATGTTGGTCTATTTCATAGGCGGATTTATAAAGATGAAAGTTCTCCTCGTTTATATCTGGTGCTACCTTTGGTGTTATTATACCTTTCTTTTCCTCAAAGTAAAATCTATTCATTATAGGATCTATACCTTCTGTTGTACCTGCAATGGCTGCGGTAGAACCATTAGGTGCTACAGCTAAAAGATAGGCATTTCTTATAGAATTTTTACTTACTAAAGATCTAAGATCATTCCAACGGTCTGAGTTATAGTTTCTTAAATCAAAATACTCTCCAGTTTGAAAGTCGGATCCTTTAAAATATTTATATCCACCCTTTTCTTTTGCTATGTTCATACTTGCCTTTATGGCAAAATAATTTATGTCTTCATAAAGTTTATCAACAAAATCTATATGCTCATCACTTTCAAAAGCTATATTATTGTTAACAAGCATATGATGATATCCACTAGTTCCAAGGCCAATAGACCTATAAGATGCATTAGTAACTTTAGCGTAGGGTACAGAGTAGTAGTTTAAGTCTATTACGTTGTCCATGGCTCTAATTTGGGTCTCTACTATGTGTTCAAGCTCTTTAACATCAGTTACATCAATACGACCAAGCACTATGGAGGACAGGTTACATACAACGAAGTCACCGGCCTTATTTTTTTCTATTATTATTGTATCTCCGTTTTCATCTTGTATTTCTTCTTGAATGAATTCTAATGCACTCATATTTTGCATTATTTCAGTACAAAGGTTTGAGGAGTAGATCATACCCTTATGTTTATTTGCGTTTAGCTTATTTGCAATATCTCTATTAAAGGTAAAAGGTGTTCCGGTTTCTGAAGCACTTTTTATTATAAGCTTTACTAGATCTTTAACTATAATCTCCCGTTTTTCTATATTAGGATCTTCTATACATTCATAATATCTTTTTTCCCACTCTTCTCCATAAAAATCACAAAGTTCATATCCCTTTGCTTTTTTTATTTCATGTGGGCACATCATATACCAAGTAGCATTTATATCATTTTCAGCTAGCTTCCAAAATAAATCTGGATAAGCTATACCAGGGAATACATCGTGAGCCTTTTTTCTATCGTCTCCATTATTGGTTTTAAGCTGCAAAAATTCTGGGAGATCTCTATGCCATGCATCTAACCATATAGATACACTGCCAGTTCTCATACCTAGTTGATCTACGGCAATAGCTGTATCGTTAAAAAGTTTAATCCAAGGAATAACACCACCAGAGGCTCCCTTATAATTTCTTATGTCTGAACCTAGCGCTCTAACCTTTCCCATGTATATTCCCATACCACCACCGAATTTTGATACTTTAGCAAAGTTATCAAGGCTTTTATAGATACCTTGAAGACTATCGGAAACCGTATCTATAAAGCATGAACTAAGCTGATGATAAGGCTTTCTAGCATTGGACATAGTAGGTGTTGCCATAGTGGCTTTTAAGGTACTAAGAATATCATAAAATCTTTTAGCCCAGTATAATTTATTTTTTTCTTTCATAGCTAGGTGCATAGAGATCCCCATAAACATTTCTTGAGGAAGCTCTAGAACCTTTTTGTCTCCATTTTGTATTAGATACCTTTTGTATAATAAATTTATCCCACTATAGGTAAATAAATAATCGCGACTAGGTACTATATATTTTTCTAATTGATCAATTTCCTCTTTATTGTAATTTTTTAATATGTACTTTCCATATAAGCCCATGTCTGTAAGGCTATTTATTAAGTCATACAAATTATTGTATCCTGTATCGTTATTTGTGATACCTCTGTTATTAGCAACCTTTGTATATAAATTATGCATATAAAGCTTTGTAGCTGCAAATTCCCACTTAGGTTCTAAGGCACTTGTAAGCTCTAAAGCACATTGAATTATGGATTTTAACAAATCTTTGTCACTAATTCCTTCTCGGATAACATTATCTAAGGATTTTAAAAGTATTTTTGGATTATAAATTTCATTCTCTTTATAAATATCTTCACAAGCAAATTCACATATTTCATTTAATTTATCTATTTCAAAATTTATTTTATATTTCATGTGTGTAAGGCCCCTCTCTAAACATATACTATATCTAGTAGGATTACAATAATAAAACACAAGATATAGATGCAATTGCTATTATAGATTAATAACTACACTTTTGTAAACTTAGAAAAGTCATGAAAAAGCTAAATATAGTAGGTTAGCTTTAAATCTTTATATTAGACTCGATATATAATGGTAATTATGAAGTAATAATTATCAACGAAGGTTACAGGTTATATAAGAGTTTATCCGATGGCTACCAGACCTAACACCCCTCTCCTCTTCAAGGTGGGATATGACGGCTGCTACGCCCCTGGATAAGTTCTTCTAAGACTCACTTGATAGAATATATTACAAGGATAGATTATAATATATATTATGGACAATATTATATAATTAGGAGGTATTTATGAGTGAGATAATCATAAAGGTAGATAACTTCGGTAAATGTTATGGGGACTTTAAAGCTGTAGATGGAATTAGCTTTGAAGTCAAGAGTGGTGAGATATTTGGGATAATTGGTCCAAATGGTGCAGGTAAAACTACTACGCTAGAATGTCTTGAAGGTCTAAGAATGATTGATTCTGGAACCATGGAAGTTTTAGGACTAAATCCATGGAAAGAGTCTAGGAAGATAAAAAACCTTATAGGTGTGCAACTTCAATCTTCATCACTACCAGATACTATAACAGTTAAGGAATCTATGGAGTTATTTTCATCATATCATAAGGTTAAACCAAGATATGATTTATTAAGTAGGTTAGGACTTGGAGACAAGTTGAAATCACAGTATCATATTCTTTCAGGAGGAGAGAAAAGACGGCTTGCCATAGCCTTAGCAGTAGCCCATAATCCTAAAGTTCTAATATTAGATGAACCAACAGCAGCCTTGGATGTTAAGGCAAGATTTGAGCTTCATAAGATTATAAAAGAGTTAAAAGATTCTGGAACCACTATAATACTTGCAACTCATGATATGGTAGAAGCTGAGAAGATGGCTGATAGAATAGCAATTTTATTAAAAGGAAAGATAATGGTTATAGGTACTCCAAAGGAGATAACAGCTAAGGGGTCAGCTTTAACTAAAATATCTGTTAGGACTCTAGGCAATAGTTTAGAGGGGATTTTTAGCAAAGCAATGGATGAGTATCATATTTTTTATACGGATAAGCCTGGATATAAGGTAATGGAAATAATAAATTTAATTGAGTCAAAGGAGGATGTACTAATAGATCTTAGAGTAGAAAGACCATCATTAGAGGAACGATTCTTAGAAATAACTTCACTTGGAGGTGGAATATGAAGACTTTTGCAATACATCTTTTATTTGATTTTAAGGCAGGCCTTAGGGACAAGACTTTATTAATTATGAATTATATATTTCCACTTGGGTTTTATTTGATGATTGGGGGAATAATGCCTAAATTAAATCCTGAATACAAAGATATGCTAATTCCATCTATGGTTATGTTTACTATATTGGTAAGTACTATTTTAGGCATGCCAAATACCTTAGTTACATTTAGAAACAATGGTATACTAAGAAGTTATAAAATTAATGGTATATCTAAGTTTTCCATATTAGCAACACAAGTTATCTCAACTATCTTTCATGCTTTTATAGTTACTATAATTATAATAATAAGTGCGCCTATCTTATTTCATGTAAAGCATATAGAAGACATTGGCGCTTTAATATTAATGTTTATTGCAATGTCTATTGCTTGCTCTGGATTAGCCATTCTTATAGGAACAATATCTGACAATACATCGGTTACAGTAATTTATGCACAAGTATTATTTTTACCTTCTATGCTTATTGGTGGGCTTATGTTTCCATCAGATGCTTTACCAAAATCTATTAAGGGGTTTTCTAAGTTGATTCCAACCACTTATGGCATGGATGCATTTAAGGCTTTATCAGTTCATGAAAGGGGTCTTTTTAACCCAATATATTCTATTGGTATACTAGTACTTACAGGAATACTGAGTTATTTATTGTCCTTTTATCTTTTTAGACTAGATAATAATAATACATCTGAATCCAAAAATAAATTTATAGCGTTAATAGCTTTAAGCCCGTTAGTTTTAGGAACCTTATTTATATAGCCTGTAGAAAGCATACTAAGAAGATAAATTTTAAGGAAGTCTTAAAATCTATGATTATAATTACCACACATTAATAGGTGTGGATTATATCATGATGTTAGGGGCTTACTTAAAGCATTTTAAAAGCACTAATTTAAGATATTGATATATTTTTCACTTATATTACGAATATAAGTGATTATGTTAATAAATTTACAAATACAGTTATAACGATAGAGTTAGAAAAATCTATTAGAAAAGCACCCACTATAGGAAGTATGAAAAAGGCTTTTGGGGACAGACCATATTTTTCTGTAATAGCTTCCATATTAGCTATACCATTTGGTGTAGAACCCATTCCAAACCCACAGTGACCAGCAGCAATAACAGCAGCATCGTAATCACTTCCCATGAATCTAAAGGTAATAAAATATGAAAAAACAATCATAAGTATGGATTGGGCAATTAATATTATAAGTAAAGAGCCTACCATACCTTTTAATTGCCATATTTCAAGATTTATTAAAACCATGGATAAAAATATATTTAAAGATATATTACCGATGATTTCTGAACATTCCTCGTTAACATGCAATTTTCCAGTACCTTTTCCAACGTTTAAAATTATAGCTGCAATTATCATGGCATTAATATAAGAAGGTAATGTTATATTAATCCTTTTAAGGAGTCCTTCAAGGACAGATCCTAGAGCCATGGAAATTATAATTATAGCAGTAGTTTTAAATAATTCATTATAATCAATAGGATTATTTGAAGATTCGTGGTGACCTATAAAGTCATGATTTGTAGGGGTTAAATTATTTTTAGTTATAAGGCGTTTTGCTATAGGTCCACCAATTAAGCTTCCCATAATTATCCCAAAGGTAGCAGAAGCCATAGCTATAGTTGTACCTCCAGTAAAACCAGCGTTTTTTTCAAATAAGGCTCCAAAGGTAGCTCCAGTACCATGCCCACCTGTCATAGTGATAGAGCCTGCAATAAGTCCTAAAAGAGGACTTTCATTAAGCATTTTAGCTATAATAATACCTACTACGTCTTGGAGTATAACTAAGGTAAGGGCTAAAAGGAAAAATATTATTACTTTTACACCACCCTTTTTTATAAGTTTTAAGCTGGCACCAAGGCCTATGGTGGTAAAGAACATTGTCATAAATACATTTTGAAGAGTTGTATCTAAGGTTAATACAACAAGGTTATTTTGTGTTAAAACAAAATTAAGTAAGGCAAAAATGATTCCACCAATTAAGGGTACAGGGATACAAAATCTTTCTAATAATGAAACCCTATTTTTTAGCCATAGTCCTAAATAGTACACACCAATAGCTAGTGCAACAGTTTGTATCATATCTAATTTTATGTTCATAACGAGCCACCTTTCTATTTTCATATATGCAAGATTATATATTAAAACTTGCAAAAGATAAATAAGAATATATTACAACATGATTATTTATTTCAACTATTATATAGTTTTTGCAATATCCTAGATATAATGTATGAATTATAAGAGAATCTAAGGTAAAATGCTCCTACAAGTTTTCTCACATAAATTTTAAATTTGAACTATAATTGAAGTATTAATAATGATTTAAGGAGATGAACAGAGCAGTGAATATATACATAGCTAGACATGGGGAAACAAAATGGAATATAGAAGGGAGGATGCAAGGATTCAAAAATTCTGATTTGACACAAAGAGGAATAAGTGATGCTAGAAGTCTTGGAGAGAGTTTAAAAGATATAGATTTTGATTGTATTTATAGCAGTCCTTTAGGAAGAGCTCTAGATACAGCAAAATATATTCGGCAGGATGATAATACAAAAATAATTCTAGATGACTCATTAAAAGAATTGAATTTAGGGCTTTGGGAAGGTATGACACATGAAGAGATAAAAGAAAAATATCCCATTCAATATAATAATTTTAGAGAACATCCTGAATCATTTGAATCTCAAGGGGGAGAAAGCTTTTTAGAATTAATCAAAAGGGTAGAAAAGGGCTTAAATAATATTATTAAAGATGAAAATCATGAAAATATTTTAATAGTTACACACACTTGTGTTATAAAAGCCATTTCCATAATTGTTAAGGGAAATGATGTAAAGGATTTTTGGAATCTTCCATTTATTAACAATACAAGCCTTACAATTTTAGAGGTAATAAATAAAGAAATAAAGGTATTATTAGAAGCCGATGTTTCTCATCTAAAGCAGTAATGTGTATAAAAATGGAGTAAACTATACTATTTAGGAAGAAGGAGCATAAGGAAGTATATTGAATTTAATAGAATATGATTAATCATAGAGGTATTTGGCATGCTTGACTATTGCGACAATATGTAATATTCTGATAATATAATAGTTATTAATTACAAGTCATTATACTAAGAATTAATAACTGTTTCAATAAACTTTTACTAAGGAGGTATTAATTATGAGTATTCTTTCATGGATTATACTAGGAGCATTATCAGGATGGATAGCAAGTATGATTACAGGTAATGACGGTGAAATGGGAGCATTAGCAAACATTCTTGTGGGTATTGTAGGAGCTTCTATAGGTGGTTTCGTATTTGGAATGGTAGGAGGACAAGGTGTCACAGGATTTAATATATGGAGTATATTAGTAGCAATAGTTGGAGCCGTTATTCTATTATTTATAATTAATGCTTTAAGAAGAAAAAAGTAGGTATTGAGTTTACTGTAAGTTTATAACATTAACAAGATCTTAGGAGGTTTTATACTATGTTAAAATCAATGATAGATAAAACAATAAAAAAACAAAAGAGAAAAAAGGCAATGGAAACTACCACAAATGTATTAGCAGGTACCGTAGCTGGAATAGCAGCAGGAGTGCTACTAGCTCCAAAGTCTGGTAAAGATACTAGGAAGGATATAAAAAAGGTAGGTAAAGATTTAAATGATGGAGTTAAAGATAGAGCTGAAGAATTAAGAACTAATATAAAAACTAAAACTAATGATTTTAAAGATAAAGCGGAAGAAACAAAAGAGATAGTAAAAGACAAGGCAAAGCAAACTAAAAATATAGCAAAAGATACAGTTGAAGAAATTAAGGATGTTACAAAAGAAGCTTCAGAGGAAACAAAAAAAGCTGTAGAAGATACAAAAGATGATGCTAAGAAAAATTATAATGAAGCAAAAGCCAAAATAAAAGATCATGTAGAAGAAAAGAAGTAATATAAGATATTCATGATTTTAAGATATTTAAAAAGATTCTGGTTAATTCCAGAATCTTTTTTTGTTATATTGTTGTATTAAAATAAGTATTGAAAAACATATTAATACTTATTTTAACTAATATATAATTTTTTTTTAGTAAATAAAAGAAATTGTAAGTAAATAGGATATCTAAAATATTCCTTAAATATTCCAAAAACACTTGAAAAGTTACCTGTATATCATAGTATAATATTAAAGCATGAATTTTCACATGAAATTAAAATTAAAACTTTAAAATAAATATTTTTACACAAGATAAGTAGAGACTAAATATAATTAGAATAGAGGTTTTGAATGGATTTAATTAGGAGGAAACTAATGATTAATAATGGTAGTTTATATATGAGAAGAATAGGAAGAAAAAGGTCTAAAAGAGATATTAAAAATAATGATGAGCATTTAGGTTTAACTGATTATGATGTAAAGAAGAGAGTTAGGGAGGGAAAGGTTAATAAAAATACCAATACCTCCTCAAAGAGTGTATGGAATATAATAAGAGGAAATTTATTTACATTATTTAATGGAATAAATTTAATTCTTTTAATAATTGTAATTGCAGCAGGATCCCCTAAAAACGGGCTTTTTGCAGGGGTAATAATAACCAATTCCCTGGTAGGTATAATCCAAGAACTTAATGCAAAAAAGGTAGTCGAAAGGCTTTCTATGCTTAATGCCATCACAGTAACAGTTATAAGAAATGGTGTTAAAGATAATATAGCTGTAGAACATGTAGTTTTAGATGATGTAATATCTTTAAGCGAAGGCGAGCAAATAGTTGTAGACTCAAAGGTTTTAACTGAACAGTGCCTAGAAGTTGATGAATCACTTCTTACAGGTGAGTCCGAATCTATTAAAAAGTGCAAGGGGGATACTGTACTTGCAGGAAGTTTAGTGCTTGGAGGAACTGGCCTTGTTAGAGCTACTCATGTAGGTCCAAACACCTATGCAGCAAAACTTGCAAGGGAAGCAAAAAAGTTTAAACTTGCTAAATCAGAACTACAATTAATGATGGATAAGATACTAAAAGTTACAATAAAAATTATATTACCTATAGGGACTTTGCTTATATTAACTCAGCTTATAAATACAGATAGAGATTGGAAACAAGCTGTTATAAGTGCTGTATCAGGAGTTGTAGGAATGATTCCAGAGGGACTCGTACTTCTTATAACTACAGCGTTTATAGTATCTATAGTAAGGTTATCTAAGTGGAAGACGTTAGTTCAGGAATTACCTGCTACAGAAATATTAGCAAGGGTTGATACCTTATGTTTAGATAAGACTGGGACTATAACTGAAGGGAAATTAAAGCTAGAGGAAATAGTACCGTTAAATAATAATGATGTGAAGTCTATAGAAGAGGTTTTAAGTGTTATATCTACATCTTTTGGCAGCTCTAATGCAACTTTAGGGGCAATAAAAGAAAAGTATAGCAAAAATAAAGAAGTTAAGATAAATAAATGCATTCCTTTTAATTCAGCTAAAAAGTGGAGTGGAGTTGAATTTGCTACAGGTGAAAAGTGGTTAATAGGAGCTCCTGAAATTATTCTTGGCGAAAAGTATGAAGAGTTTAGAGAAGTTGTAGAAACTGAAGCTAAAAATGGCAGGAGAGTTTTAATATTAGCTAAAATAAATAGCGGGGATTTAACTGATGAATTGTCTAAAGACGTAGAGGCTGTATCTCTTATATTATTTGAGGACATAATAAGGGAGGATGCAAAGGAAACTTTAAACTATTTTGAAAAACAAAAGGTAGACATAAAGATAATTTCAGGAGATAACCCTGTTACAGTATCTTGTGTTTCTAAAAAGGCAGGATTGAAAAGTGCAGAAAACTATATAGATTCAAGAGAACTCCCTGAAAATGAAGAGGAATTAGCAAAGGTAGTAAATAGGACTACTGTATTTGGTAGAACCACTCCTCACCAAAAAAAGGCTATAATAAAAGCTCTTCAAAGAGACAAAAAGACTGTAGCTATGACTGGAGATGGAGTAAATGATGTATTAGCATTAAAGCAAGCAGACTGCGGTATTGCCATGGCATCTGGAAGTGATGCATCTAAGGCTGTAGCTCAATTAGTTCTTTTAGATTCTAATTTTAATGCACTTCCCCATGTAGTTGCAGAAGGAAGACGGATAATTAATAACATAGAAAAGGCTTCAAATCTTTTTTTGAGTAAGATGATATATTCAATTATTATGTCAATAGTATTTTGCATACTATTTATTCCTTATCCTATAATGCCAATACAACTTACCCTAATTGGAAGTATAACCATAGGAATACCTTCATTTTTCTTAGCCTTAGAGCCTAACTGTGATGTGGTAAAACAAGGCTTCTTTAAAAGGGTACTAAAAGAATCTATACCTAATGGAGTAGCTGTAGCCGTAACAACCATAGTGGTATTTCTTGTATCGTACTATAATAAGCTTCCAATTGAACAGTGTAGAACACTTGCAGTTATAGTTATGGGAGGAGTTAGCCTTATCGTATTATTTAAAGCTTCTAGGCCATTTACAAAGGTGAAGCTTGGCTTAAATTTAGTTACTATATTAGTGTTCATATTTAGTTTAATAGTTCCTATTTCAAGAAAATTCTTCATGATTTATAGTGTAAATTTTTATTATCTAATCTTAGCCTTAATATTAGTAAGCATATCTCCACTAATCATGAAATTCACAAAAGTTTTAGTAGAGAAACCTTTACAAAGACGCTTTGGATAATAATTACATTATGTTTAATATGAATCCATGATAGAATTATACTATACAAAAAAAGGGTGCACCTCTGAGGTACATCCAGAAAAAGGATGCACCTCAGAGGTGCACCCATAATATGGAATGGGAAGGAAGTAAATATATGATAAAGCTTATAGTAACAGATATGGATGGAACGCTATTAGATGATAAGGGTGATATGCCTAAAGATTTTAATGAAGTTTTCAAAAGTATTATAGATAAAGACATAAGATTTGGGGTTGCTAGTGGAAGGCAGTATTATACATTAAAACATGCATTTAAAGATATTAAACAAGATTTAGTATATGTAGCTGAAAATGGAGCCCTTGTAATGTATGAAGGTGAGGAGCTTTATGCTAATACAATAGATAAGGATTATATTAAGGAAATCTTAAGAGATATGGAGGGAATCAAAGATGTTTTCCCTGTGCTTTGTGGAAAAAAGTCAGCATATATAAATACAGATAGCGAAGATATCATAAAACATGCTAAAAAGTATTATAGAGAACTGGCTATTGTAAAAGATTTTAATAATATAAAAGATGAAATATTAAAGATTGCTATATTAGATTTAGGTGGAGCTGCAGAAAATATTAATAAAATAATTTTCCCTAAATGGAAGGATAGACTTAAGGTTACTGTATCTAGTTTTGAGTGGTTAGATTTATATAACCTAGATGCAAATAAAGGTGAGGCTATAAGGCTTATTCAAAAGAAGTTTAATATAGATGAAAAAGAAACTGCAGTATTTGGTGATTATTTTAATGACATAGAAATGCTTGGAGCTGGTTATTATAGCTATGCTATGGAAAATGCACCAGAGGAAGTAAAAAAACATGCTAGATTTATAGCTAAAAGTAACAAGGAAAATGGAGTTTTAGAAAAGATAAAAGAAATAATATAAGGAATAAGAAAAAGGGCCATAGGCCCTACCTCATTATATTTTGTGGATTTCCTTTAAGGAATTTTGTTATATTTTCAAAGGTTATATGTGCTCTTCTTGTAATGGCTTCCTCTGTTGCAAAAGCTATATGAGGAGTAACTACGGTATTTGAACACTTTAATAATGGGTGGTCTTTAGGTAGAGGTGGCTCTACTTTAAATACATCAATTCCAGCACCGGCAATTATATCATTTTCAAGGGCTTCTGCTAGAACATCTTCATCTACAATAGGTCCTCTAGCTGTATTTATGAGTATGGCAGAAGGCTTCATAATAGAAATTTCATCCCTGCCTATTAGTCCCTTGGTTTCTTCGTTTAATGGAACATGAATAGATACAATATCACTATCTGAAAGTAAGGTTTTAAGTGATACATATTTAATTCCTGAATCTATTAAAGATTTCTTTTCAGTTCGGCTGTAAGCTAAGATGTTACATCCAAAGACCTTAGCTATTTCAGCAACTCTAGTGCCAATAGATCCAGTTCCTATAATTCCTAAGGTTTTCCCATAAAGTTCATTTTGACTAAATCCATCTTTGTTTTTACCTTCTCTTGTAACTTCATTTAAAGGAACTATATTTCTAAGTACAGAAAGTATAAGCCCAAAGGTAAGTTCAGCTACAGAATATGTACTATAGCCAGCGGCATTACATACCATTATATTATTTTTTCTGCAAGTTTCCATGTCTATATGATCCACGCCAGTAAAAGCTACGGAAATCATCTTTATATTAGGATTTGAAGCTATAGCCTTTGAACTAAGGGGCATATTTGCAACAATTAATACATCAGCTCCTTCAATTCGTTCAATAAGTTCCTCTTCATTTTCTGGTCTATTTCCATAAGAAGTTATTTCGTGTCCAAGATCTATCAAAGAACCTCCAATTTCTAAAAGTTCCTCGCCTGTAAGACCTAAAGGTTCTAATACTACTATTCTCATTTAAAAATCCCCCTTATAAAATTTCTTTAAATTAACAGTATATAGGTTGTAACTATGAATATTATAACTCTAAAGTGTAATAATTAAAAATCTATTATTAACATTTCGTAAAATATAGGATATAAGTATTACATTTTATACAATCTTACTGTATGCTTATAATTATACAACATAGAAAGGTTTATGTAATAAGATTATAATTTATGTTGAAAGTAGGAGGATTATTATGAGAAGAAAAGAATATAATTCATTAGAGAGAATCACAAATAGTATTTTAATAACTTTAGCATATTTTTTCTTTAAACTTTTAGGGGATAAAGAATCATTCGAAAATTTATTTATGAATATTTATGGAATAAAAAAGCCTGTTAAAAATAAAAGATAAATTAGTAGCTTATAGATTTACATTAAGTTAACTTTAAGTTGATTTCAATATATATTTTTTAAGACACCAAAACTTAAATCAATTGATAAAAATATCTTTGTTGGAGCTTATGTCAAAGTTTAAACTTTCCAAGAGTTTATTTATATTTCCCTTAAAAGTAAAGAAAAGAGGATTATCCTTATTATCAAAAATTAAAAGATAAGGAGACTCACCTTTTGGCAATATAATTACAACTTCATCTACAAAGGAATGTACCCATTGATTTTTTATTTCTAAAGGATATTCTAAGGGAATTTTAATCATATATCCATCATCTGGAACAGGATTTAATTTAGCATAAACTCCAGTTATCTTTTTTAGATATGTTTTAACTTGATTTTGAATACTTACATTAGAGCAAGTATTGATTATAACAGAGCCATTATCTACATTAAAAATTTCAATGTTTATAGTTTCAATAGAGAAGGCTTCTATAGGAAAAGAAAGTATAAGAACTAAAATAATAACCATCTTTTTTAACATTTAAATCACCTACCTTAGATATAGTGTTTCCTTAAACTATTCAATATATTTTAAAATTCAGTTTGAATTTACTTTATTTTATGGAATTACAGGATATATCTAAGTTAAAAGTTATTTTATTTTCAATATAAAATATAAGTTGTTTACAATATTATAGAAGATTTAAATAGTGTTTTGTATTTTCATGAAATTAGTAATATAATGTATTTAAACTACAATGAAGAAGGTGGCTAAATGGAAGTTCAAGTTTTTTTAAAGGATGAGAAAGAACCGGTTATTTATAAAGGCGATAGAATAGATGTTTTGGATTTTGAGATGAATGGAATTAAATATAAACAAATAAGATTTTTTAAAAAAGGATTTAGTAAAAGTGAATTAATTGAAGATGCTATAATAAGTAAGATAGTTAAAATATAGCGCAATTAATAGTTGGGTAACAAAACACAAGTTGCCTATAATAAATAATATATTAAAGTATGGTTTCTAGATATCCTACTTTAATATGAAGATATACCCTATAGCAAGGACTTTAAATAGCCTTGGCTGTAGGGTATATTTTTTCGCGTTTTATAAAAAAACTTTAGGTAACTTAATAAGGATGTGAATAAATTATGAATAATAATAATTATTATTAATTACTATTCACAGTTGAAGGATTAGGTGGTATTATAATATTAAGTTAGGTATACCTAAACTTTTAAACACATAAAGGTGGAATAATTTATGACGGATAATAAAGAAGATTATTTAAAGGCTGTTTATAACCTTGGGGGACATAGAAAGCAAGTTAATAATAAAGAGATAGCTAAAGTATTAGGGGTTTCGGCACCTTCTGTAAGTGAGATGATCAAAAAACTTTTAGATGAAGGATATCTTGAATATACTCCATACAAGGGTATAAGACTTACTGAATATGGGAAAAAGGAAGCCATAAGTGTTATAAGAAGGCATAGGCTATGGGAGGTTTTGCTTGTTGAACATCTTGGATATAGTTGGCATGAGGTAAATGAAGAGGCAGAAAAGCTTGAACATGTAACTAACTTAAAGTTAGAAAAGCGATTAGATAAATATCTTAATTATCCAAAGGCTTGTCCTCATGGTAGTCCTATATTTCAAAATGAAATAGGTCTATCAAAATACAGAACTCTAGATACTTTAGATGTAGGGGAAGAAACTACAATAAGGCGTGTATTTGACGAAAGACAGCTTTTACAATATGTAGATAGTCTAGGTTTAAATATTGGAGATGAAATTAAGGTGGTAGATTTAGCACCCTATAATGGACCTATTACTTTAAGGAAAAATGAAAAAGATATAATTATAGGAAAAGAAGCTGCAAACAACATTTTTGTAGATTAAAAGGAGGAATAACCATGAAAAAGGTATTAAGTTCTATATTAGTTTTATCTATTATTGCAATCTTTATTTCAGGATGTGCACCATCAAAAGGTGATAATAATTCTGGAGGAAAAAAGGGAAAATATAACGTTGTTACAACAACTACAATGCTTAGTGATATGACAAAATCCATCGGTGGGGATTATGTAGAGGTTAAGGGACTTATGGGACCAGGAGTGGATCCCCATTTATATAAGGCTAGTGCTGGAGATGTAAGTCTTATGCAAAAAGCCGACATGGTAGTATACAATGGACTTCATTTGGAAGGTAAGATGGGAGAGGTATTCGAGAAGTTAGATGGCGGAGGAAAGCTTATTGTATCAGTAGCTGATGGAGTAAAGGAAGAAGATTTATTAAACTCACAAGACGCTTCTATTTCACATGACCCTCACATCTGGTTTGATGTTAACATCTGGAAGGATGCATCTAAAGAGCTTGCAAAGGGACTTAAAGAATTAGATAAAGAACATGAAAAAGAATATGATGAGAATTTAAAAAGTTATTTGGCAGAGTTAGATGAACTGGATGCATATATAAAGAAAAGAACATTAGAACTTCCAGAAGAAAATAGGGTTCTTATAACAGCACATGATGCATTTAATTATTTTGGAAAAGCTTATGGATATGATGTAAGAGGACTCCAAGGTATAAGTACAGCTTCAGAAGCTGGGACTTCAGATGTAAGAGAGCTTGCAAACTTTATAGTAGAACGTAAAATTAAGGCTGTATTTATAGAATCCTCAGTGCCTAAGAAAAATATCGAGGCCCTTCAAGAAGCAGTTAAAGCTCAAGGATTTGATGTGAAAATAGGTGGAGAACTTTATTCAGACTCTATAGGCGATGAGGGAAGTAAGGCTGAAACTTATATAGGAACATTTAAGAGCAACATTGATACCATTGTAGATGCCTTAAAATAAAGGATAGGGGGATTTAAAGATGTCAGAAATAAATATAGATAAATTAAATAATAAATTAGGAATACAAAATAGTAGGTCAGAAGTGTTAAAAAATAAAATAGACACAAATGATTATATAATAGAAGTAGAAGATATGACAGTAGCATACCAGGTTGTACCAGTTTTATGGGACGTTGATCTTAAAATACCTAAAGGAATTTTAATGGCAATAGTAGGACCTAATGGAGCAGGTAAGTCTACCTTGATTAAGGCTATGTTAAATTTAATAAAACCAATATCGGGCAAGGTTACATTTAATGGTAGGTCTTATAAAGAAGAAAGAAAGAATATAGGCTACGTGCCTCAAAGTGGCAGTGTAGATTGGGACTTCCCAACAGATGTATTAGATGTAGTACTTATGGGGAGATATGGGTCATTAGGATGGGTGAAGCGCCCAACCAAAAAAGATAAAGAAAAGGCAGTGGAAGCATTAGAAAAGGTAGGAATGAAGGATTTTATAAATAGGCAAATAAGTCAGTTATCAGGTGGTCAAAAACAAAGAGTATTTCTTGCAAGAGCTTTAGTTCAAGAAGCGGATATATACTTTATGGATGAGCCTTTTCAAGGGGTAGATGCCATAACAGAAAAAGCTATAATTTCTCTTTTAAAAGAATTAAAAGATAGAGGTAAGACTGTAATAGTTGTTCACCATGATCTTCAAACAGTTAAAGAATATTTTGACTGGGTCACATTATTAAGCACTCAAATTATAGCAAGTGGACCTGTAGAAGAAGTATTTACAGAGCAAAATATAAATAAGACATATAAGAGCAAGGGTGAAATTTTAAAAAGGTAGGTGAGAAACTTGGATATATTGCAACTTATTTTAACAGATTATACATTACAAACAGTGTCACTAGGGGCAGCACTTTTAGGGGTAATAAGTGGCGTACTTGGAAGCTTTGCCGTTATAAAAAAGCAGAGTCTTTTAGGTGATGCAGTTTCTCACTCAGCCCTTCCTGGAATTGCTTTAGCCTTCTTATTTACACAAAGTAAAAAAATTGAAGTACTACTTTTAGGAGCACTTATCGCTGGATTTATATCTACATATTTAATTATATCTATAGTTAAATACTCTAAAATTAAATTCGATAGCGCACTAGCTCTTGTATTATCAGTGTTCTTTGGAGCAGGAATTGTACTTTTAACTTACATTCAAAAAATTCCAAATGCCAATCAAGCAGGTCTTGATAAATTTATATTTGGGCAAGCATCCACCTTATTAAAAAGAGATGTTAGAGTAATGGCTATTTTAGGAATTATATTAATATCATTAGTTATAATTTTCTGGAAAGAATTTAAAATAATATCCTTTGATGAGGAGTTTGCTGAAAGTCTTGGATTCCCTACTAAAAAGATTAATATATTACTTTCAGCTATGATAGTAACTTCAATTATTGTAGGCCTTCAAACTGTAGGGGTTATATTAATGAGTGCCATGTTAATAGCACCAGCAGTAGCTGCAAGGCAGTGGACAGATAAACTCTCTTTAATGGTAGTATTATCAGCAATATTTGGTGCTATATCTGGAGTTATTGGAACTATAATAAGTTCAGTTGTTCCTAAATTACCAACAGGACCTACTATAGTAATAGTTATAAGTGTAATTGTAATTATAAGTTTAACCTTTGCACCTAATAGAGGTCTTATATGGAAGTATTTTAGAAACAAGAAAAACGAAAAAGAAATAAAAGATTACTTTTATAGAAGACAAAAAGGTGAAAATCCTGAAAGTCCTATAAAAATAAATGTTATGAAGGAGGGAAAGTAAATGACACCACAATTAGAAATTCAAATTATAGCAGTAATGGTGGCTGTAGCTTGTTCCCTCCCAGGAGTATTCTTAGTATTAAGAAAGATGTCTATGATGTCAGATGCTATAACTCATACTATATTACTTGGAATTGTAATAGCATTTTTCATAACTCATAGATTAACATCTCCACTTTTAATAGTAGGAGCAGCTCTCGTAGGTGTTCTAACTGTATTTTTAACTGAAATGCTTAATAGCACTAAACTTGTATCGGAGGATTCAGCTATAGGGATTGTATTTCCACTACTTTTCAGTATAGCAATAATAATGATTTCTAAATATGCAGGTTCAGTTCATTTAGATACAGATTCAGTATTATTAGGAGAGCTTGCCTTTGCACCATTTAACCGTATGAAAATAGGTGGGATGGATATAGGAGCTAAGGGTATGTATTCCATGGGAGCTATTCTTATTATAAATTTAATATTCATAATAGTATTTTTCAAAGAGCTTAAGGTAGTAACCTTTGATCCAGCTCTAGCAGCAGTTTTGGGATTTGCACCAGCTCTTTTACATTATAGTTTAATGACTATAGTATCAATAACAGCAGTGGGAGCCTTTGAAGCTGTAGGATCTATCTTAGTAATTGCATTTATGATAGGACCCCCTGTAACAGCATATTTATTAACCAATGATTTAAAAAAGATGATTATATTAAGTGCTTTAATAGGAGCTATAAATGCTATACTAGGCTACCAATTTGCACAAAGATTAGATGTATCCATAGCAGGATCTATGGCTGTTCTTACTGGAATAACATTTTTATTAGTATTTATATTTGCAAAAGACACAGGACTTTTAACTATTATAAGAAGACGTAAGTCCCAAAAAATAGAATTTGCAGAAAAGTCCATGTTATTTCATTTATATAACCATGAAGGCGAAGAAAACGAAAAGCGGGAATGTGGAGTTAATAGCATCCATGAACATCTTCACTGGGAACAAGGCTTTTTAAAATCAATAATAAAGGGACTTAAAGAGCAAGATAAGATATTTATAGAAGATGATATAATTAAATTAACAGATGAGGGAAGATCTTATGCTATAATGAGTTATAAAGAAATTGCTTAAAAAACTTAATATATTTATTATATGAAAATAGGATTATTTATAAAAATAGTCCTATTTTTGCATTACACAACTTTAATAATAGGTTAAAATGATTATAATGTATTTGAGAGGAGCGAAAGTTATTTTCACAAAGAGGCAACGTTGATGAAGGAATACAAAAGAATATAAGAAAGACTTTCAATAATTAGATGATTTTACAGAGGTGAGTCTTTCTAATAGGGATATATTACCATGATTTAAATGTATTAAATTTAATATTTTACATAGATAGTATTGTAAAATATATATAACTATATGTTTATATTTCATTGTTGGAAGGATGATGTCATTGGAAATTCCAAGTCAGGGACAAAAGCTTAAAAATTTGAGGACTAAGCTAAATTTAACTCAAAAGGATCTAGTTATTGAAGGTGTTACAAGAGAATTTATTAGCATGGTGGAAAAAGAAAAACGGCATTTCAGTAAAGCCACAGCTATTTGTTTTATGCAAAATATAATAGAATACGCAAAAATTAAATCTATAGATATGGATTTAAGCTTTGATGAAGAATATCTTTCAAGGACCATTAAAGAAGATGCTGAAATGTATTGTAAATTGTCACTAGAGAAATCTTCTACTATGGAAGAATATTTAGATATTTTAAGTATTTGTAATAAGTATGAAATATCCAATGTGATGATTATGGTATATAAAAAGATTGGAGATAAACTTTTAAATGAAGCTAAGGCTGTTGAGGCGTTTATAAATTATGATAAAGGCATGGAAATAATAGATCAAAAAAATATCATGGAATATAAGATTTTGATTTTAAATAATATGGGTATATGTAAACTAAGGTTATTACAATATAATGAAGCCATATATTATTTTAATAAGTCTATGGACTTATCTCATATCATGAATGATTACAAAATCTATAATAAAATCTTATATAACATGTCTTTAGTGTATTCTAATATGAAAAATGTATGCAAAGCATTACAGTATATAAAAGAAGCTAAAGAAAGAAAAGATATTAAGGATGAAAAGAATATATTTATAAAAATAAGAATAATTGAAGCGCTTTGTTATGAAGATATAGATGATTATAATAAATCCATAGAGATATATAGGGATCTAAAGGATAATTTTAATATAGAGGATAAGGTTATACTAGGGAATATATATAATAACTTAGGTATATCATTATTTAAAAATAAAGAATACGAGGAAAGCAAAGTTTATTTTAGTAAGTCTGGGGAACTAAGAAGTATATATGATAGGTCGCATTTAGCAAGGACCTTTATACATGAATCTATTATATATATAAATTCAAAGCAATATAAGTATGCTATAGATATGATTAATAAAGGTTTAAATTTATGCAATGAGTACAATGATTATGAATACTTAAATAAAGGATATAAATATTTAGAGGATATTTATAAAAAACAAAAGGATTATAATAAGTTAAAAGAGATATATAAGGGTATTTTGCATTTTGCTAAAATTAATAATAATGCAAAGGAAGAGATTTATGGGTTAAGTGGCCTTATAAAATTAGAGATTAGTTTGAAGAATTATGAAGTTATTGGTGGATATATGGATATACTTAATGAAAGCATTGACTTAATTTCAAATAAATTGTAATATGGTAATAGAAGCTTCTTTATTAATATAAGATAATATGTTATGGGAGGTGTTTTGTTGAAAAAGAATCTAGTAGTTAAATTTATTCTAACCATGGTTCTAGGAACTATAATTACAACTAGCGTTTTAAAACCATTTGGGGGACCAGGTGGAGGAGAACCACCAGATCCTGAAATGGCAACAATAGAATATAACATAAATATTTAAACTTAGCATAATGAAAAAGAGACTATTAAAATGATATAACAATCATCTTAATAGTCTCTTTTAAAGTAAAGCTTAGTTATACATACATTAGTTATATAAGATAAAATTTAGTTTATCCGATGGCTACCATTCGTAACACCCCTCTCCTCTTCAAGGGGGGGATGGCGGCTGCTACGCCCTGGATAAGTTCTTCTAAGACTCAGATTGAGAGATGTATTCCTTATAAGCAAACTCCACCTGAGTCTAAGAATCACTTGATAAATATAGAACTATTTCAATAATATTTTGAATAATATGATGTAATATGATAATATGTATTATAATGGATGAGAGTATTAAAAAATATTTATACTCTAAAACTTCATTGATGGAAGGATGATATCATTGAAACTTCTAAGTCAAGGACAAAAGCTTAAAAACTTGAGAACTGAGCTAAATTTAACTCAAAAAGATCTAGTTATTGAAGGCGTCACAAGAGAGTTTATTTGCATGGTAGAAAAAGAAAAACGTCATTTCAGTAAAGCTACAGCTATTTGTTTTATGCAAAATATAATAGAATATGCAAAAATTAAATCTATAGATATGGATTTAAGCTTTGACGAAGAATATCTTTCAAGGACCATTAAAGAAGATGCTGAAATGTATTGTAAATTGTCACTAGAGAAATCTTCTACTATGGAAGAATATTTAGATATTTTAAGGATTTGTAACAAGTATGAAATATACAATGTAATGATTATGGTATATAAAAAGATTGGAGATAAACTTTTAAATGAAGCTAAGGCTGTTGAGGCGTTTATAAATTATGATAAGGCCATGGAAATAATAGATCAAAAAAATATCATGGAATATAAGATTTTGATTTTAAATAATATGGGTATATGTAAACTAAGGTTATTACAATATAATGAAGCCATATATTATTTTAATAAGTCTATTGAATTATCTCATATCATGAATGATTACAAAATCTATAACAAAATCTTATATAACATGTCCTTAGTGTATTCTAATATGAAAAATGTATACAAAGCATTACAGTATATAAAAGAAGCTAAAGAAAGAAAAGATATTAAGGATGAAAAGAATATATTTATAAAAATAAGAATAATTGAAGCGCTTTGTTATGAAGATATAGATGATTATAATAAATCCATAGAGATATATAGGGATTTAAAAGATAATTTAAATATAGAAAATAATATTATCTTAGGGAATATATATAATAACTTAGCAGTAGCTTTATTTAAAAATAAAGAATACAAGGAAAGCAAAGTATATTTTAGTAAATCTCAAGAGTTAAGAAGTATACACGATAGGTCTCGTTTATCGCATACTCTTATAGAGAAATCCATTGTATACATAGATTTAAAAGAATACAATGAGGCTATAGATATAATTAATGAGGGTTTAAATTTATGCAATGAGTACAATGATTATGAATACTTAAATAAAGGATATAAATATTTAGAGGATATTTATAAGAAACAAAAAGATTATATTAAGTTAAGAAAAACATATAGATGTATTTTGTATTCTGCTGAAATTAATAAGAACACAAAAGAAAGAATATACGGGTTAAGTGGGCTTATAAAGCTTGAGATTAATTTGAAAAATTATGAAGTTGTAGGTGAATATATGGATAAAATCAATGAAAGTATTGACTTAATTTCAAATATATTGTAATATTATAATAGAAGCTTCTTTATTAATATAAAATAATATGTTATGGGAGGTAGTATTATGAAGAAAAATGTATTAACTAAATCTATTCTAACCCTTATTTTAGGAACTATAATTATAACTAGCGCTATTATACCGGTTACTAGAGCAGGAGAGCCCCCAGAACCTGAGATGGCAGTAATAGAATATAACATAAACATTTAAGTTTAGCATAATAAAAAAGACCTGACATTTAATTATCAGGTCTTTTGTTGAATTCAATATAATAGTAGTATGTTTAGATATAGCTTTAATATTATTCTTAAACTTTTGAATTTATTTCTTTTAAGATAGCATGTACATTAACTAGAGAGCTAAGCCATTTTATGCTTTAAAATAACTGCTTTTATAGCCATATAATCTATGTCAGGGGAGAGCTCATCCTTAATTGGTTTTAACTTTTCAGCACCTACTTTGTTTATGGCTTCTAATATATATCCTTCGCTGTCCTTTGGTATAAAATCATCTAGGTCCACGTCCATGCCTTCTAAAAAGCAATCCATAATATGTTTTTGAATAGTTACAGAGCTTAAGTTTCTTGTAGCGGCAATATCATTTAAGTTAAGTCCTTCTTTATATAGATTGTAACTTTCGTGATGACTTTTAGCCTTATCTTTTATGATTACAGTGTTAGAAGTTATTTGTGATGAAACGGTTGTATTATCTCGAACTATTTGATTTTCTTCCACATATTCTTTTATTAAATTTAAGAACCTATCACCATACTTTTCAAGCTTGGTCTTACCAACACCTTTAATTTCCCCAAATTCAGCCTCAGTTAATGGTAGTTTTGAACTTAGTTCCTTTAAGGTGAAGTCTGGGAATACTACATAAGGCGGAATACTAAGCTCTACTGATATGGATTTTCTTAAAGCTCTTAATAACTCAAATAGTGTATCATCCTTTTCTACAGACTTTTCTAATTTTACTATTTGAATGGATATACTTTCTTTATTTTTTAATGCTAGTTTTGATTTAGAGGTTAATTTTAATAATGGATACTGCTCACTAGTCATAAGAAGGTATCCATCAGCTATTAACTTATTTATAACTTCATCTAAAAACTTCCTGTCATATTTTTTCATAAGTCCATAGGTAGATAGTTTATCTAAACCAAATCTTAATACTTTTTGATTTTGAGATCCTTTTAATATATCTATAATAAGATTAACTCCATAACGTTCGCCTGCTCTATATACACAAGAAAAAATCATTTGAGCTTCTGTAGTTATATCCTTTAATTCAATTTCATTAGTACAACTGCTGCAATTATTGCAACTATCAGGGACATCCTTTTCACCAAAGTATTCTAATATAAATTGTCTAAGACACTTTTGAGTGTAAGAGTAGTCAACCATTGTTCTAAGGTTATTATAATCTTGAAACTTTTTATCCTCATCCATAGGAGAGGTGTCTATAAAGTACTTTTGAGTTTGTATGTCTTTGTTGTTAAATAAAAGTACACACTCACTAGGCTCACCGTCACGACCAGCACGACCAGCTTCTTGGTAATAGGCCTCTAAGTTTTTTGGAATAGAATAATGTATTACAAAACGTACATTAGATTTATCTATACCCATACCAAAGGCATTGGTGGCTATCATTAAATTTAAGTTTTCATACATAAAGCTTTCTTGCATTTCTTTTCTAATATTTTCAGATAAACCAGCATGATACATACCTGTCTTGTATCCATTTTTATTCAGTAAATTATATAATTGCTCTGTTTCTTTTCTTGTAGATGTGTAGATTATTCCACTTTCATCTCTTTTATTAGATAGATAGTTTAAAATAAAGGTTTCCTTATTTTCACCCCTGAATACTTTGAAGTTTAAATTAGGTCTATCAAAACCGGTAAAAAACATATTAGGATCATGTAAATCTAATAAGCTTATTACATCTTTTTGAACTAGGTCTGTTGCAGTAGCTGTACATGCAAGTACTGTAGGTCTTGGGTTAATTGTACTTATAAAACTATTAACATTTCTATAACTTGGTCTAAAGTCATGACCCCACTTTGATACGCAGTGAGCTTCATCTACAGCAATTAAGGGTATTTTTATATCTATATTTCTAAAAAGGTAATTAATATTATCAAGGCCTTCTGGTGCGAGATAGACTAATTTATATTTGTCTTTAGATATATCTAAAACTCTTTCTTCTACCTGGGCTTTAGACAGGGTGCTATTTATGTAGGTAGCCCCAATGCCTAAACTATTAAGTCCATCAACTTGGTCTTTCATAAGTGAAATCAAAGGGGATATAACCAAGGTTATTCCGTCTAAAACTAAGGCTGGTATCTGATAACATAAGGACTTACCAGCTCCCGTAGGCATAACAACAAAGCTATCTTTCCCATTTATGATACTATCTATGGCCTCGCCTTGGCCCTTTTTAAAATTTTCATAACCAAAGTAGGTTTTTAATAAATTTAATGTTTCATTTTTATACATTTACACGCCTCATTTTAATTTATATTTAGCTTAAGCAATAACTTATATTAATAGGAACTTATAGGCATTTATCACCACATTCTTTATGAACCAATCAAGCGCTAACTTATATTAAGAGAAATATTGTTTAGGTAATTTAATAATCACAATGAAACTCTTTTAATTATTGACAGATTTTAATAAAGATAATCAACAAAGTTAAGTAAAATTTATTTAGATGCTTAAATTTATTTTAAAGAAAGGGTTTAAGTCATAAGCTTATCATATTTAATATATCAGTATATAAATACATCAATACATATATTTTAACACAGTTAGTATTTTAAAAAAGCTTAGGATTAGAAACCGTAGTTTAATAATGGAAAGGTATGAATTTATAAAAATAATAAAAAATCATAAAGATTCAGATGATAGAATCTAGACTTTTATTATGACAAAGCTTTATTTATTTGTAGCATAATTCATTTAAAAGTTTTTTGTGAAAATTGAATTTTTAATGAACTTTTTGTACAATTTAATTGCCAGATATGATATGCTATAATTATAGGAAAAAATTTTTAAGGAGGTGTTATTTTGAAAAGGACAGTAGGCATTATTTTTATGTTTTTAAGTATTTTTGTTCTATCAGGATGTGTTGCTGCAAATACAAATAAAATTAGATATGAAGGGAAAAGTGAAAACTTTATAGGCAGTTTAGAGCTTAATAAAGAGACAGATAACAAATTATTAATACAATATAAAGATAATAACACCATACCTAAAAGTATAAAATTTAATTCGGAAAATTTATCGGGCTATGATTTTAGTGGAAGCTCAGATTACTCTGAAAGTTTAAAGGCTTTTAGTGTAATATTTAAAAATACCAAAAAATTAGAACAGTATTTTCATGAAAATATTGATGAAGATAATTTAACACTTACAATAAACTGGGAAGACAAAAGTGAAGAAATCCAGTTGAAAAAGGTTAATTAATATATCTAAAAAATAATTAAAAAAATAATAGTGTAGCATGCTTAAAATTGAAAGAGGTATTTATAGATGTACAATTTAAAGGTTAAATTAATACACAAAGAAGCAAGACTTCCAGTGTCAGCTCATAAAGGTGATGCTGGATTAGACTTATTTTCTGTAGAAGAGATGGAGATAAAACCTGGTGAATCTAAGTTAATACATACTGGGATAATAATAGAACTTCCTGAAAATACAGAAGCACAAATCAGACCAAGAAGTGGACTTGCTTTGAAAAACGGAATTACAGTACTAAACACCCCAGGAACTATTGATGAAGGATATAGAGGGGAAATAGCAATAATCTTAATTAATCATGGTAAAGAAACATTTAAGGTAGAAAAGGCTATGAAAATAGCTCAAATGGTAATAAAGCCAACCATTTTAGTGAATGTGGAAGAAGTAACTGAATTAACCACCGAAAGTGAAAGAGGACAAGGTGGCTTTGGGTCAAGCGGACTTTCATAAAGTTATAACTTAATGGAATATATTGAATGGAATATATTGGGAGCACCTCTGGGGTACTGACACTTACTGTCAGCACCCCAGAGGTGCTCCCATTTTATTGAAATATATAGGTGATTAGATTTCTATAATTGTGTCAATAATTAAAAGATGAATTAATGGGTGAGTACAAATTTAAGAAAGGAGCTAAGTATGCTTAAATATTTTAATGGTAGAAAATTAATTAGAAATTTAATCATCATAATTTTAACTTTAATTATTTTGTCATATGCTACTCTTTGTTTAAATTTTTATAATAAGGATCTGTCAAGCTTTAAGGAGGCCTTTGACAGTAAAGATTACATAAAAGCGAGTTCAATTATCTTAAATAAAGGTAATTTTAATATGGTAAAAAAGATTAAAATTAAAAAGGATTTAAAGGCTTATTTCTTAAATTGTATAGAAGAATTGGAGACTAATGAAGACGAAAATAATGAAACCAATGATATTTCAAAAGAATATGTATTATATACATTAAGGGAAATTGAAAGATATGATGTAGTTAATTCTAAGGTTATAGAAATACAAGAATCCCTTCCCGTATTTTCTAGTTCAAAAGATAGTTTTGAAAGGGCAAGTAATTTATTTAATGATAAAGATTATGTGGATGCTATGAAAAGTCTTAATGAAGTAAGCTCATTTTCCTCTGAATATTTAGAGGCTTTAGATATGAAAAGAAAGTGCTACTTAGCAATAAAAGAAGACACCTTAGATAAAGCTGATAAATTGGCAAAGGATAAATATTACTCTAAGGCTATATCTTTAATTGAAGATAATCTAATATTACTTAAAGAAGATAAAGAGTTGCTAGATAAGGTTAAAGAGTATGAAGAGGAAAAAGATAAATATCTTTTACTAAAAGAGAAGGATCAAGTTCAAGCTGTATTTAAGAAACAGGAGATTTCAGAAAAGCAGAATATAAATTCCTTTGATATAGCAAGTGGTACTAAGTATCTAATCCTTGTAAATATAAAAGAGCAAAAGACCTACATATATAAGGGTAGTAAAAACAAATGGTCACTTACTAAAGAATTTTTATGCTCTACAGGAATAAATGGAAAGGAAACACCTAAAGGAACCTTTACCGTACAAAACAAGGGAGATTGGTTTTATACGGATAAGTATGATCAAGGGGGGAAATACTGGGTAGGATTTAAGGGAAACTATCTTTTTCACTCCCTACCCTTTGATAAAGAACAGAAAAATATAGTAGATACTACTTTAGGGAAACCAGCCTCTCATGGTTGCATAAGATTAAAAGTTGAGGAATCTAAATGGATATATGATAATGTACCTATTGGATCAAAGGTTATTGTTAAATAAACTATCATTAAATACTTGAATATTTAAAGGGTTATAATCTTTGGGTTATCACCCTTAAAAGCCTTCTCTAAAATTTCTATAACTGTTAGCAATTCATCATCCTTAACTAGTTTTTCCTTATGATCCATAATAGTAGAATAAATGCTATCATAGACTTTTCCATAATCTCCACTTGAAGTTTTAATAAACTGAGTTATTTCTTCCCCTGTATCATTAATATAATCTATAATTCCATAGTCATCCGGTGTATCCAATCCAAAGCCTTCCGTTTCAGGCATGATACCTTTTTTTAGGAATTCCTCTTGTCTATCTATTGACCTTTTTATAAAGCTTCCTTTTTTACCATGGATAGTGAATCTAGAATAAGGAAGCTTTACTAAATGACTAGTTTTTAACTTAACTTTGAAAGTGTTATAAAATAATTGTATTTCATAATAATCATCAGCATTAGCGGGATTTCTTATGGATTTAACATCATAAAATACCTTTTCTGGTCTACCGAATAAGGAAATAGCTTGGTCTAATATATGCACACCTAAACTAAAAACAGCTCCATTGTAATAGTCTAGATTATTACTAGTATCTTCAGGTCTATAATAATCAATATGTGATTCTAGCTCTACAATATCTCCTAAATTACCATGGTCTATAACACTTTTTAACACCAAAAAGTCAGAATCAAATCGTCTATTTTGGTAAGGCATTATAGTAAGTCCTTTAGAATTAGCTAAATCAAGTAACTTCTTTGTTTCACTAAGTGTTGTTGCAAAAGGCTTTTCTACTAATACATTTTTATTATTTAAAAGGCAAAGATTTGCAAGATTATAATGTGTGCTAGGTGGAGTACAAATAGTTACGAGTTTAACATCATCATCATTTAAGACATCAGATATATTATCGGTAAAACTTATATTGCAATTCTCATAGTCTTTTTCAAGTTCGAATTTCCTATTTCTATTGTAAATCCATTTAACATTTATATCTTTTCTAAGCAGTATATAAGGCAGGTGATATCTAGTAGCACTCTTACCAAAGCCTAAAATAGCCATATTAAGTTTCATATTATATTACCTCCCTTAATATGGATGCACCCCAGAGGTGCACCCATATTATGGTAGCACCTCTGGGGTGCTACCAATTTCTAGCATTTCTATATAAACTCTTTCTCCTATGTTATAAGATGTTAGGGTATCTGATTTTACTTCAAAGGTGTTATCTTTAGTTTTAACTGTGTACATATAAAATGATCCAGAAAAAGTTTTGTTTAAAATTACAGCTTCTATAGATTGTACAGAATCTAACACCTTTGGTGAGTTTACATTATTTGTAGAGCTTTGACTACTAATACTACTACTGATACTTTTTATTATGCTTATATTTTCCGGTCTTATAAACTTTTTTATACCATTTTCATAAATAATGTTGGCGGTACCTATGAAATTTAATACAAAGTCATTTTTAGGATTGTTATATATTTCTTCAGGGGTACCTATTTGTTGAAGAAGTCCTTCATTCATTACAGCTATTTTGTCAGCCATATTTAATGCCTCTTCTTGATCATGGGTTACAAATACCATGGTAGTATTGAACTTTTTTTGAATCTCTTTTATTTCTTCACGCATACGTATCCTGAGCTTTGCATCTAAATTGCTTAAGGGTTCGTCTAATAATAATACCTTTGGATTTACTATTAAGGAACGAGCTAATGCAACTCTTTGTTGTTGACCACCACTTAATTCATGTATCTTACGGGTTTTATATTCTAAAAGACCTACTAGATCTAAATATTCATTACCTTTTTTTAGTGCGTCTTTTCTCTTGTAGCCCTTAAATTTAAGACCGTATATAACATTTTCAATAACCGTTAGATGAGGGAAGAGGGCATAGGACTGAAATACTGTGGACACAGGCCTTAATTCTGGTGGAAGTTTTGTTATATCTTCATCTTCAATTATAATACTTCCAAAGTCTGGTTTTAAAAATCCTCCTATCATCTTTAAGGTAGTAGTTTTACCACAGCCAGATGGACCTAAAAGACATAAAATTTCACCCTTTTCAATGGTCAAAGACAAGTTATCTACTGCTTTTTTCTTATCAAATTCTTTAGTTAGCCCCTTTAATTGAAGATACACTTTTAACCACACTCCTTCCTAAAATGAATTTTGAAACTACTATATTTATGCTTAAGGTTATAAGAATTATTATGCTAGATATTACGGAAGCAACTCCCATATTTCCACTGTTAATTGCATCAAATAAGTCTACAGTAGCCACCTTTTGACCTGGATATATTAGAAATATTATGGCTCCTATGGTGGTCATGGTACTAGTAAAATTATTCATAAAACCTATAGCAAAGGCAGATTTCATATTAGGAAAGATCACATCTTTTAGCACATGAAAGTTACTAGCACCTAAATCCTTTGCCGACCTTTCTATATCAGAATTAATCAAAGATAGTGAAGAACTACTAGTTTTTGTGGTCATAGGTAACTGCTTAAAGATACAATTTAGAACAACTATTGCAGCTGTACCTGTAAGCTCTAAGGGATAATTATTAAAGGCCAAAATATAGCCTATTCCAAAAAAGGTACCTGGTATTATATAAGGTAGGGTTGATATAAAATCTAAAGCCTTTGTACCTATAATATTTCTTCTTTCTACATAATAAGCTATTAATATACCAAGAAGTGTTCCAAAGATACCTGCTATAAGAGAATAAACAATACTCCTTATAAAGCTTGAACTATTATACACCCTTAAATATTTTATATGGTCCAAAGTCCACTGGAACTTACCATAGCTAAATTTAGATATACTAGATAAAAATATACTAGTATATTGAAGCAAGGTCATTATTAAAAACATAAAAGTTACTAAGGTTATAAAGTAATAGAGAATACCTTTAATCTTTATATCTAAATCTTCATAGCTTGATCTTCCAGAAGCTTTAGTCAGGTTAGAAGATCTTTTCATATAAAATCTATAGGCTATAAAAAGTAGCAAAGAAGGAACTAAAATAAGAACATTAAGAGCTGATGCGTATTCTAAGGCGGAATATGCTATTATCCTCATATAAATTTCAGTAGCTAGCACATTAAAAGATCCTCCAATTACCATGGGAGTCCCAAAATCCGACAAAGATTTTACAAAGGATAATAATGCACATACTATTAGTGAAGGCCTCATAAGTGGTAGTAATATGTTTATTAAAGCAAAATTACTATCAGACCCTAGATCCCTAGAGGCATTTAAAAGATTTTTATCTATAGAATTTATACTTCCTATTAGCATTAAGGAACTTAAAGATGCCATAGACAAGCTTTGCATTATAACAATTCCTTTCCAGCCATAAGGGTTAAGAGTTAATTTTAATAATGTATGAGTTATAAATCCCCTCTTCCCAAAAAGTTGAATGTATGCTAAAGAAGAAATAAAGGGAGGAGATATCATGGATAATATTAATACAAACATAACTAAGTTTTTAATCTTATGTTTAGAAAAGCTTGTATAAATCGATATACACAAAGCTATTAAGGTAGAAAAGACAGTAGATAAGCTAGCTACAAATAAACTATTTTTAAGAAGTTTTTTGTTGTTAACTAATATGTCTTTATAAAGGTCTAAAGAAAAGCTTCCATTTGGGAAAAAGCTTTTATGTATAACTGCAAGTATAGGATAAAGTATAAATGTAAATACTAAAAGAAAAATGATAAGGATAAGCATTTTATCTATTATATTATAAAAATGGGTATCTAATCTATTATTAGATACCCTTGATTTTAAACTTTTCATTATTTGTCCCCTACAAGGGCGCTCCATTTTTCTAACATTTCTTTTCTTTGTTTTCCGAATAAAGAAATGTCTTGTTTTAGTAGCTTATCCTTTGGAAATGTTAATTCAACACCTTGAAGATTAGGTTTTATTATTTTTACAGTGTCTTTATTATCTATCTTTGCTATTTCTTTTAAGTTTTCATCTTTAAACACCCAGGTCATAAATTCCTTTGCAGCCTCAGGGTTTTTAGCATTTTTAAATACTGCAACGCCTTCTGGAACCCATGGCATTCCATCTTCAGGATAAATTAACTTAGCATTTTTTTCTTTTTCTAAATTTTCAAGGGACTTGTCTATGTAAGTTATACCTATAGCAACTTCACCAGCAACTGTTTTGACATTTGGATCTTTACCTCTTTTTGAATAATAAGGTATGTTTTTGTTTAATTCTTCAAAGTACTTCCAGCCAGCCTCTTCCCCTAAAGTTTGTATTAAGGAATTAAGTACAGCGTAGTTAGTACCAGAAATTGCAGGATTCGACATAAGTATTTCATCTTTATAGACAGGATTAGTTAAGTCCTTCCAAGATTTTGGCTCTGGAAGATTCTTTTCTTTTAATACATCATTATTCACAATAAAGCCAACCACAGTTAAGCCCTTGCTAAACCAATAGTTATCTTCATCTTTAAATTCGGGAGAAAGGTCATTTGATCCTTCAAACTCACATTTTTCAAGTAAATTATCATCCTTAGCTTGCATGAATGCATCTATTCCGCCACCAAACCAAACATCAGCCATAGGTTTTCCATTTTCAGCCTTTACCTTTGAGATTACCTCTCCAGAAGACATGGATAAAAATTCAACCTTTGTTCCAGTTTCTTCAGTGAACTTTTCAAATAGTGGTTTATAGTCCTCTGAGGTAGCTACTATATTTAAAGTAGACTCTTTCTTAGTTTCATCAGTGTTTGGAACATCTGAAGAAGGCTTTTTACCACAACCAAAAAGACCTAAGGTTAAAACACCAGACAATAAAAGCGCAAGAATACTAGAAGATCTTTTCATAATAAATACTCCTTTCAAAGAGAAAAAATTTAGTTTACAAATTCAATTAAATTTTAACACGATTCTACATTTATTTCATCAGTATAGATAAATACTATAGACAAGGTCTCTATCATTTGTAATTAAAATAATAAAACTTAAGCTTTTGTATTAGAATATAAATATAACAAAAGATACATTAAACCACTATATAAAAGAAAGAGGGTGAAAACCCTTATATATTACTCATTGTAAGTTACTAGAATTAATAGTTAGATAGGCTATGATAAATTGATTTTAATAACTTTAGTAAATGTATGTAAGGGGTTTTAGATGATTATAGATACACATATGCATGAAAATATATATTCAGATGATAGCAACATGAGTCTTGATGAGATAACAAAAAGAGCAAAGGAAATAGGTCTTAATGGAGTTTGCATAACAGATCACGAAAGCAATGGATTAAGAAAAGATATATCACCTTCATTTTATAAAGATGAAGTTTTGGTTATTGTAGGAGCAGAAATTCTAACCTTTGAAGGTGATATCCTAGTATTTGGGCTTGAAAAGTTGCCAGAAAAGATGATTCACGCAAAAGAGCTTATAGAAATGGTAAATAAGGTGGATGGAGTCACCATAAGTGCACATCCTTATAGAAATAATAATAGGGGACTTGGAGATCATATAAGAGATGTAAAGTCCACACTTACAGGGGTAGAAGCATTCAACGGAAGTACATATCCTTTTGCAAATCTTTATGCCTACGCCTTAGCAACAGAATTAAATCTTGGGTGCTTTGGGGCTAGTGACGCTCATGTGGTAAATAAAATAGGTACATATGCTACAAAATTTGCTGACAATATAAGAGATGAAAAAGATTTTATAGAGGCAATTAGAGAAGGAAACTTTTGCCCAGTTAGAAAAAAGGATAAGGGCTTTGAAACTATAAATGTTTATGATACTTTAAGGACAGCGTAAGTAATAATTATTTTATAATATTGACATTTTATTTTATATCTGATACCATAAGATGAATTTAATGAAACAACTTTTTAAAATACTATGAAAAGAAAGAGTAAGATATTAATCTTCCAAAGAGAGCTCCTGTTTGGTGTAAAGGAGAGAAGAATAATATACTGAATACGTCTTGGAGTATCACACTTAAAGCTTAATTTATTTAAGTAAGTAGGCTGTTGACGGATCCTTCCCACGTTATAGGGATAGAGTATTATATTGTACTCGAAAAGGTTTATATGGTGACATATAAATAAATTAAGGTGGTACCGCGAGATTATATACTCTCGTCCTTATAGCTTAGCTATAGGGACGGGGGTTTTTTATTTATTTAAAAGACATTAGGTAATAATCTTTATTTTAGGGGAGAATTCTCAATTAACAGTAAAGATTATTATAGGGCTATGAGTAGCCAAAACACCTATAGCACATCATGTAAAATTAGAGAGGAGAATTATTATGATAAGTGTAGATGAACAATTAAAGATTATTAAAAAGGGTGCAGCAGAAATTATAAACGAAGAGGAATTAAAAGAGAAGCTTGTAAAAGCAGAAAAAGAAAATAGACCTCTTGTAGTAAAGCTCGGACTTGATCCAAGTGCTCCTGATATTCATATAGGTCATGCAGTAGTTTTAAGAAAGATAAAGCAACTTCAAGATTTAGGTCATAGGGCGGTAATAATCATAGGTGATTTTACTGGAATGATAGGAGATCCAACAGGTAAGTCAAAGGCGAGAAAACAACTTACAAAAGAGCAGGTTATGGAAAATGCAAGAACCTATGAAAAGCAAATCTTTAAAATATTAGACAAAGAAAAGACAGACCTAAGATTTAATAGTGAGTGGCTTGAAAAGCTTAATTTTAGAGATGTCATAGAACTTTCAGCAAAATACAGTGTAGCTAGAATGCTTGAGAGAGAAGACTTTAAAAATAGATTTAAAAATGAAATAAGCATAGGAATTCATGAGTTTTTCTATCCTTTAATGCAAGCTTACGATTCTATAGCAATAGATGCAGACATAGAACTTGGTGGAACTGATCAAAGATTTAACATATTAATGGGTAGAACTATGCAAAAAGAATACGGCAAGGAATGCCAAATTGCTTTATTTATGCCTATATTAGAAGGACTTGATGGTAAGGAAAAAATGAGTAAAAGTCTTGGAAACTACATTGGAATTTATGATAGTCCAGAGCTTATGTACACAAAGACTATGGAAATACCAGATGATCTTATAATAAAGTACTTTGAACTTGCAACAGATATACATCCAGATAAGATAAATGAAATGAAGGCTAATCTTCAGTCAGACAGCGTAAACCCAAGAGATGTAAAAATGAGTTTAGCTAAAGAAATAGTAAGATTATATCATAGTGAAGAGGATTCCTTAAAAGCTGAACATCACTTTGTACATGTGTTTCAGAAAAATCAAATGCCAGAAGATCTAGAACCTGTAAAAATAACTGATACTATGAACTTTATAGAAGTTATAGTGTATGCAAAGCTTGCATCATCTAACAGTGAAGCTAGAAGACTTATAACTCAAGGTGGAGTTAGGATAAATGGCGAAAAGGTTAACGACTTTAATGATGTAAAATTAAAGGATGAGGATATAATACAAGTAGGAAAGAAAAAGTTTGCTAAGATTAAGTTATAATAACTCAAAATAAAAGATAACCAGTAAATATATTAAAGTATTTACTGGTTATCTTTATTTAAAGTATCTTACTTAGGAAATCTTTTGTTCTAGGGTTTTTAGGGTTTGAAAATATATCTAAAGGCTTGCCTTCTTCTACAATATTTCCATTATCCATAAACAAAACTCTGTCTCCAACTTCTTTTGCAAAGCCCATTTCATGGGTAACAACAACCATGGTCATGCCTTCTTTTGCTAGATCCTTCATAACAGCTAAAACTTCCCCAACCATTTCAGGGTCAAGTGCTGAAGTGGGTTCATCAAAAAGCATAACAGTAGGCTCCATTGCAAGAGCACGAGCTATAGCTATTCTTTGTTTTTGTCCACCTGATAACTGAGAAGGATAACTTTTTGCTTTTTCTCTAAGTCCTATTTTATCAAGTAATTTAAAGGCTATAGATTCAGCTTCTTCCTTTGATTTACCTTTAACTTTTATAGGAGCTAAAGTTATGTTATCTAAAATTGTTTTATGTGGGAATAGGTTAAACTGCTGGAATACCATGCCCATTTTTTCTCTTAACTTATTTATATCTACCTTTTTGTCTGTAATATCTTGTCCCTCAAAGACTATATGTCCAGAGGTAGGAATTTCTAAAAGGTTAAGGCATCTTAAAAAAGTACTCTTTCCAGATCCGGAAGGGCCTATAACAACCACTACCTCACCTTTTTTAATCTCTTCATTAACACCTTTTAAAACTTTATTATCACCAAAGTCTTTAGTTAAATCCTTAATTTGTATCACTTATTTTCATCCTCCTTTCAGCTATTCCAAGTAATTTTGAAAGGGTAAATGTAATTACAAAATAAAATAAAGCTGCAACTATTAGAGGCTCAAAGGGTTGGAAGGTTGTACCCCTAACAGTATTTGCATTATACATAAGTTCATGAATTCCTATAACGGAAACTATTGAAGATTCCTTTACAACTACAATAAATTCATTACCTAAGGCAGGCAAGATGTTCTTAAAAGCTTGAGGAATTATAACATTTGCCATAGTCATAGAGCTTCCCATACCTAGACTTCTTGCAGCCTCTGTTTGTCCTTTATCTACTGCATTTATACCAGCTCTAATTATTTCAGCTACATATGCACCACTGTTAATAGACATGGTAATAGTTGCAGCCACTAGATCTGGCAGCTCTATTCCAATAGCTGGAAGACCGTAATATATAATATAAAGTTGAACAAGAACCGGAGTACCTCTTATAAATTCTATGTAAATAGAGGATATAAATTTTAATATCTTTTTATTTGAAAGCTTCATAAGAGAAAGTAAAAGACCTATTAATGACCCAATTATTACTGTGAAAAAAGCAAGGATAAGGGTAAACTTAGCACCCTTAAAGAAAAACCCTGAATATTCACCTAAAAAGCTAAAATCCAATTTAAATCCCCCTTTGCTATTCTTCCATTAATTCATTATATTTAACAACAAAACCTTCGATTAGATTATCTTTAGCTAGTCTATCTAAAGTATTGTTAATAGTTTCTAAAAATTCGCCTGAATCCTTACTAAGTGCTATAGCAGATCCGCCTTCTCCCTCTTCTTCAAGTTTTGGAGTAGATAAAGTCATAGCAGAATTTCTTTTTATGTAAGCTTCAGCTACTGGCTTTTCCACAACTATGCCATCTACCTTGTTATTTTTAAGTTCAAGAACTAAGTCTGTAACCTTACCAAGACCTTTAATTTCACTGTTTTTTAATTGGTTATTTGCCATCTTTTCTTGAAGCGAACCCTTTTGAACACCTATCTTTTTACCATTAAAATCTTCTAAAGAATTAAATTTATCCTTATCTTCAGTTCTTATTATTATGTCCTGCAATGCATTATAATATATATTTGAAAAGTCAGCTTTTTTTCTTCTTGTATCATCAGGAGTCATACCCGCCATAACCATGTCCACACTACCTGTATTTAAAGCAGCTAAAAGACCATCAAAATCCATATCCTTTACCTCAAGAGTTACCCCAAGATCTTTTGCTATTTCTTCTGCTATAGCAATATCAAAACCTACAATAGTATCCTTGCCATCTATATTTTTATGAAATTCATAAGGTGGGTAATCAGCACTTGTACCAAGGACAAGCTTTCCAGAAGACTTAACCTTATCTAAGTGACTTTGATTTGTATTATTATCCTTCTTTCCACAAGCGGATAAGGAAAATCCCATAACTCCGATAATTGCTACAGATAATATTGTTTTTAATACTGTTTTTTTCATTTTAAAATCTCCCCCTAAAATAATTTATCCCATGGCTACCATCATGGTCTAAGAATCACTTGATGTTTTTTAATATTATTTACATAAACATTTAATAAAATTTGTTTACTATCCTGTGGATAACTAAGATGTTTTTAGTATTGTCCACATTTAAATTAAATGAATGTTGATTGTTTTTTAAAAAAACTAATTGGCATGTGCATAATTATACAACTAATAGTTATAAATATGCAAGCATATTTATAAAATATTTTCAAATATAATATTAATTGCATAAAAATATAACAAAGGGTTACGTCAGATGATACGTATTAACATGATTATGTACTCTGAAATAAGGTACACATTATGTAGTTAACATTTAAATACGGAATGTATAAGTATGTAATAAAAACTTATAATGTTAATAAGATTTCTAATTAATAGTCTATAAATATAAAAGAAGCAAATTTACGTGGCTATGGTGAAATTTATGATGCAAAGGAATTTGATTTTCAGAGCCCTTTTAAAATTCTTCGCATTAAAATCTAAATACTTGAAATATTTAGATGTATATAATGTGTACTTATTGGTATAATGTTGTAAATGACATTAGATAATAATTAAATAAGAAGTATAAACTATTATAATAAATAACTTTAAAAAGGTAATAGTTTAAGGTTATTAGGTTAGAATTTATTATAGTGAATTATTAAATCATAAATAAAACTTATAAGGGTGATATTATGGATAAAAGTAAGAATTATAAGGTAGTGATTTTGGAAACCAGTGATGTTCATGGTGCAATATTTCCTATTGATTATTCAGATAATACTAGAAAAGAGGTTGGACTTTCAAAAATCGCTACTCTAGTTAAAGAAGAGAGAGAAAAAAAGGAAGACTTAATACTTATAGATAATGGTGATATGCTTCAAGGCACACCGCTAATATATCATTATGCAAATATAGATAACAAGGGTATTAATCCTTTAATTAAGGTGATGAACATAATGAATTATGATGCTGCAGTTATAGGTAATCATGAATTTAATTATGGTAAGGATTTTTTAAATAATGCTGTAGGGGATTCCAAGTTTCCTTGGCTTAGCTCTAATATTATAGATAAAGACACTAGGAGACCTTATTTTGGAAGACCTTATATAATAAAGGAATTAGAAAACGGTATAAAGGTTGGTATAATAGGCTCAACCACTAAATATATTCCTAACTGGGAAGATAGCAATAATATAAAAGGACTAGATTTTTTAGATGTTATATTTCCATTAAAGACATTTGTAAGTTATTTGAAAAATGTAGAAAAGGTAGATGTGTTAATAGTTAGCTACCATGGTGGTTACGAAAGAAACATTAAAAATGATGAGGTAATCAGTGAAACAGGAGAAAATCAAGCTTATGAGATATGTGAAAATATACCTGAAATAGATGTGCTATTAACGGGACATCAACATGTATTTATAAATAAAAAGATGATAAATGGTGTGCTTACTGTGTCACCAGGGTATCAAGGTAAAGCTTTAGTAAAGGTAGAAATAACCTTAGAAAATTCTTCGGGAAGTTGGAAAGTTGTAGATAAAGACTCAAAACTTTTAGATACAGAGCAGGTTAAAGAAGACGAAAATATATTAAATCAGGTTAAAGATTATGAAAAGGCAACTCAAAAGTGGCTTGACACTCCAATTGGAAGAGTGGAAGGTGATATGTTCATAAATAACCATTTGGAAACTCGGTTAAAAGATAATGCTTTTGTTGAATTTATAAATAAGGTTCAAATGAAATATGCAAAGGTGGATATTTCAGCAACTTCACTTTTTGACAATAAGGCTAAGGGGTTTAATGACGGGATAACAATGCGAAATGTGGTTTCTAATTATATTTATCCAAACACATTAAAGGTTATAAGAATAAAGGGTGAGGATATAAAAGAGGCTCTAGAAAGAAGCGCTGCATATTTTCAAAAAGGCGTGAAAGATAATACTTATAGTAAAGATAATAATATAGATAGTAAGTATAAAAATATGAAGATACAACCTTATAATTACGATATGTGGGAAGGAATAGACTATAAATTAGACTTATCAAAACCCTTAGGAGAAAGAGTAGTGCTACTAAATTATAAAAATGCTAAGTTAGACATGGATAAAGAATATGATGTGGTTATGAATAATTATAGAGCAGGTGGCGGCGGAGACTATGATATGTTCAAAGATAAACCTGTTATAAGAGAGATAAATATAGATATGTCGGAGCTTATAGCAGATTATATAATTAAGAAAAATGTTATAAAAGCTGAGTTCGATGGGAACTGGGAAGTTATATATCCTAAGGATTATTTTGATGATTAGTTATAATAGATATAAATAAGAAAATAGATAAATAAACAAACAAACAAATAGATAGATACAGAAATATAGAAATAGATAAATAGATAAATAAACAAATATATAAATAAACAAATATATAAATAGATATAAACAAGTAGGCAAATATAGATATAGATAAATAAAGAAAAAATAAAGGCCCTTACAGCCATGATATAATTATTTAGCTGTAAGGACCTTTTTTAGAATTTCTTTTAAGTTTTTCCAATCATCTTCATAAGCTATTTTAAAGCTTTCTTTTCTGTTATAAGTTAAAGATGAAGGATGGTACATTGGATATATGTATCTTTTAAGTTCCTCGTTAAAGTAAAGTTTTCCGTGACATTCACCTATAGTTTTAAACTTAGTAAGTCTTTTAAGAGGAGTATTGCCTAAAGTTATTATTATTTTAGGGTCTACAAGGGTTATTTCCGCATCTAAAACCTCTCTAAAAAGTTCTACTTCAGAAGGTTTTGGAGTTCTATTACTTATGGTTTCTCTGCCAGTTTTGCCTTGCTTTATCTTTATGGGTCTAAAAAAGCAAGTATTTGTGATTCGTATATCTTCTCTTTTAATGTTTGCAAGGTTTAGATAATTATCTAAGGTTTTCCCTGCCATGCCCACAAAAGGTTTACCTTCAATTATTTCATTTTTACCAGGAGCCTCACCTATAAATAAGATATCAGAAGGAATTGGGCCGTCTCCACACATATATCCCCCTATAGCTTCATCTTTATAGTTTTCAGATATTTGCTTTGCCTTATCTTTTATATCCTCTATGGTAACATTTTTATTGGGGATTTTTATGGGATCTATATCAATGTTTTTATTCAAAATTTTTATCTCCTTTGTGATATAATATTATAATCTATATTGATAATAGCATAAATACATACTTTGATAGAATATATTATAAAAATTAAAAGTATAAAATAAAAATATTTAAAAGAATAGGAGAAATAATGAAAAAGGTTAGTAAAAAACAGCTTAACTTTGCACTACTTATTGGTTGGATGGTTTTAATATTTTACTTTTCATCTCAAATAGGAGAGGTCTCTAGTGAAAAAAGTAAAATTGTAATATATATATTTAATGTGCTAGGTTTAGATTTAAACACTTACTTTGGAGAGCTTTCAACGCTTATAGTAAGAAAATCAGCACATTTCACAGAATACTTTATATTATTTATTTTAACCTATAATGTGATGAAATATTACTTTGAAAAAGGAAGGTTATTTTTTATATCCTATATAATTACTGTGGCTTACGCTATGACAGATGAGTTCCATCAGCTATTTGTACCAGGAAGAGCTGGAGCATTAAAAGATGTTTTAGTAGATAGCACTGGGGGATTGTTTGCTCTTTTAATAGTATTTGTCTTTGTCAAAATAAAAAAAGATGAACCTAGCTAATACTAAGTGAATTACTCCTCGCCTAACAGGATGGAAGAATTCCGCAAAGGGATGTTAAAGTATAGCTGAAAACATCCTTGATACAGCTTCTATAATTTTATAAATTCTTTTAGTGTTTTGGAAATCTTCTAAGGTTAATTTTTTGCTTTTGGAAATATCGTTATAAAACATCATTTCTAGTTCTTCTGTGACACTAGAGTCATATATCATAGCATTAATTTCATAATTTAATTCATAGCTTCTTATATCCATATTAGCAGTACCTAAAGTTGCTATTCTGCCATCTACAGTGGTTACCTTAGCATGTACAAAAGACTTTTCATCATAAAGATATATATGTGCACCACATTTTAAAAGGTCTAAAAGATAAGTTCTTGAAGCGTAGTAAACTACAAGGTGGTCAGCTTGACCTGGGAAAAGAATTCTTACATCTATGCCACCAAGAGCAGCTATCCTTAAAGCTTCTAATACACTTTCAGTAGGCACAAAATATGGTGTAGTTATATAAATATGGTGTGTAGCCATGCTTATCATTTTTACAACACCTTGCATTATAGATGGAAAGGTAGAGTCAGGTCCACTTTTAACAAGTTGCATAACCTTATCACCATGTTTTTCTGGGGTTGGGAAGTAATGCTTAAATTCTAGGTCATAAAAGGAATATTGATTATTTGCTCTTTGGATAGTCATAAAATCATCAAGAAAAACTGCTTGAAGACCTAATACAAAATCCCCTTTAACCATTATATGAGTGTCTCGCCAATATCCAAGCTTACCTTTGCCAAGATATTCATCTCCAATATTAGCACCACCAATAAATCCAACCTTACCATCTATTACTACAATCTTACGATGGTTTCTATAATTTATTTGAGTGTTTATACTTCTTAAAATGGGGGCTAAAAAATAAGAATACTGAACTACATCAACTCCTGCATTTTTCAAATCGTTAATGTAACTCCTTTTAATCTTTATGGAGCCAACCCTATCCATTATAAATCTAACAATTACACCTTCTCTAGATTTTTTAATTAAGATATCTTTGATTTCATTACCTATCTCATCACTTTTAACAATGTAATACTCAAGGTGTATGTGATGAGTTGCTTTTAATAGCTCTTCTTTAAGGGAAGCAAATTTTTCAGTTCCATCAGCAAATATTTTTATATTGTTATTAATAAATATAGGTGAATCACTATTATTAGCTAAAAGTTCCATTAGAGGAACATATTCTTGATGTTTATAATCCTTGGTTATTGGGTAAATTAGTTCTTTAATATCATCAGTAATAGTTTCATTTAATTTATGTAGTTTCCAATTTCGACCAAGGAAGATGTAAAGAATTAAACCAACGGGAGGAAGCAATGTAAGAACAAGTAGCCATGCAATGGCCTTTTCTGGTTTCTTTCTCTCTAAAGAGATTATGGTTATGGAGATTATTATATTTATAAAAAGTATAAACGTTGCAATGGTTTGAAAGTTCAAAATGCTACCTCCTTAATGAATCACTTGATCCTTTAGTAATATTATGAGCATATTTTACCATTATAAGCATAGAATGTCGACGAAATATAAAATATTTTAGATAAGGATTTATATTTAGAATTTTTAAATCTGTATTTTTGGCATTATTACTATATTCTAATTCAATATTATAGGTAATGGTACATCAATATTTTGAAAACTTATATTTTCAGTTTATTTCAGAAAAGTATAGGCTTTAGAATTAAGAAAAAATAACACTTGCAAAATCCTAAGATTATTTATAGAATATGTATTAAATATAGTTAGCACCTTTAGGGATTCATAAGGGAATGCATTAAAAGGTTAGCTTTAATAAGGAGGACAAAATGAATAAGGTAAATACTAAAGATGCAAAAAAGAGGGGAAAGTTTCAAAAGTTTCTTGATTGGGTAGAAAAGGCTGGTAATAAAATGCCACACCCTGTAAGTATATTTTTGATTTTATGTATTGCAATTATTATTATTTCATTTATATGTGCTAAGGCTGGAGTCTCAGTTACATATACAGGTATAGATCCAAAGACTAAAGAGACTAAAGATCTTACAGTAAATGCAATAAGTTTATTATCAGCAGATGGTATAAGATATATGTTTACTAATGCTGTAACTAACTTTACAGGTTTCGCACCACTAGGTACAGTTTTAGTAGCTATGCTAGGTGTTGGAGTAGCTGAAGGTACAGGTCTTATATCAGCTCTTATAAGAAAACTCGTATTAAGTACTCCAAAGCAGCTTATAACTGCTGTTGTAGTTTTCACAGGAATTATGTCAAACGTTGCATCTGATGCAGGCTATGTAGTGCTAGTACCACTTGGTGCTATAATATTTTTAAGCTTTGGAAGACATCCATTAGCTGGACTTGCAGCAGCTTTTGCTGGAGTTTCAGGAGGATTTAGTGCAAATCTTCTTATAGGAACTATAGATCCACTTCTTGGTGGAATAAGTACTGAAGCCGCTAAAATGGTAGATGCAAGCTATTCAGTAACACCAGTTGCTAATTGGTACTTTATGATAGTATCTACATTCTTAATAACTATTCTTGGAACACTTGTTACAGACAAGATAGTAGAACCAAGACTTGGTGAATACAAAGGAAAACATACTGTAGAAACTGGTGAATTAACTAGTTTAGAATCAAAGGGATTAAAATATGCAGGAATATCTTTAATAATATTTATAGCTATTATTGTAGCTTTAACAGCTCCGTATAATGGCATATTAAGACATCCAGAAACACATAAAATATTAGGACATACTCCTTTTATGGATGGTATAGTACCTATAATATTATTATTCTTCTTGGTGCCGGGAGCTTTTTATGGCCTAGGATCAGGAACAGTAAAATCCAGTAAAGATGTTATAAATGGAATGTCAAAGGCTATGTCCTCTATGGGTGGATATATAGTTTTAGTATTTGTTGCAGCTCAGTTTGTTGCATACTTTACTTATTCAAAACTTGGAATAATCCTTGCAGTTAAAGGAGCTAATTTCTTAGACTCAACAGGCCTTAAAGGTGCACCTTTAATGATTGCCTTTATATTAGTAGCTGCATTCATAAACTTATTTATGGGATCAGCTTCAGCTAAGTGGGCAATAATGGCACCCATATTCATACCAATGTTTATGAGAATGGGTTACAGCCCAGAGCTTACTCAAGTAGCGTACAGAATAGGAGATTCAACTACAAATATAATATCTCCACTTATGTCTTACTTTGCTGTAATAGTAGCCTTTGCTCAAAAGTATGAAGAGGATATGGGAATGGGAACGTTGATTTCTACCATGTTACCTTATTCTATGGTATTTTTAATAGGTTGGTCCATACTACTTATGATATGGACATTGTTTGGATTACCACTAGGACCGGGAGCAGGATTGAAATATATTCTTCCCTTTTAAAGATTTAGCAATTTATATATAGTAAGATTAAATATAGTAAGTTATATAAGATAGGCTTTTCAAGGTTAATACTTGAAGAGCCTATTTAAATATGCATAACAAAGATAATTTACGAAATCTCATAAATATGGGATAATATTAGTAGTAAATAAAATTAAAAATATTGACTTGGAGGTATTTTTCTATGATTAAAGAACAAAGATTAGTGGAAAGTTTCATGGATTATGTGCAAATTGATAGTGAAACTAAAAATGAAAAAGAGTTCGCAGACTTTATAGCTAAAAAGTTAGAAAATCTAGGATTAGAGGTATATAGAGATAATGCTGGGGAAAAATTAGGATCTAATAGTGGAAACATTATAGCAAAGCTAAAAGAAACAAGAACTGGGGAGCCTGTTTTATTTAGTTGTCACATGGATACAGTAAGCCCTGGAAAAGGGATAAAGCCTATTATAAAAGATAATATAATATATAGTGATGGTACAACTATCTTAGGTGGAGACGATAAAGCAGGAATTGCTGCTATTATTGAAGCATTAACTGTAATAAAAGAAAATAATTTAGAGCATGGACCCATTGAATTAGTATTTACTATATTTGAAGAAGGTGGCTTGTTTGGAGCTAAGAATCTTGAGTATAACAAAATATCATCAAAAAGAGCCTTTGTATTAGATAGTGGCGGAGATGTAGGACAAATAGTAATAAAAGGACCAGCACAAGATAAGATAGATGTAAAAATAATAGGTAAACCTGCTCATGCTGGAGTTTGTCCAGAAGAAGGAATAAGCGCTATACAGGTTGCGTCAGAAGCTATTTCTAATATGAAACTATTAAGAATTGATGAAGAAACTACTGCTAATATAGGAACTATAAACGGTGGTAAAGTAACAAACATAGTATGTCCTGAAATAATTATAAACGCAGAGGCAAGAAGTCTAAGCAGTGAAAAGCTGGATGTGCAAACAGCTCATATGGTTCAGTGTTTTGAAAAGGCAGCAAAAAGCTTTGGTGCAAAGGTAGAAATAAAAACTACAAGGGCTTATGGACCTTTTGTTATAGAAGAAGAAGATAAAATTGTAGACCATGCTAAGATGGCTTGCAAGAATATAGGTGTTAATTCATTTACAGCAGCTACAGGCGGTGGAAGTGACACTAACATATTAAATGGAAATGGAATTAAAGCTATAAACCTTGGTATAGGAGAAAGAAAAGCGCATACCTTAGAAGAACACATGAAGATAGAAGACTTAGTAAATGCTTCAAAGCTTGTTTTAGAAATTATAAAACTTGCTTAATGAAAGGCCATTATATATTGTTGGATTTTAGGTTATAATATAGAAAGAGAGCATAGTTTTATTATTATAAAAAAGGAGGCGAATCATAGATTAAAGATGTGCAATATTATTAAGATATGTAACATTTTTAAAGAATCTATGGTGATAGATATGAGAAAGAAGAAAAATGGTGGCTTACTTGGTACTATGATGATATTAGGAACAGCAACAGCAGCGGCAGCCGTAGCATATAAATTAAAACAAAGTACAAAAGAAGACATAGCTAATAATTTTGATGAATATATGGATAATGCTACAAAGTCTGATAACAAAGAGCCTAAAGGATTTAACATAAAGGATATTATTGGTAGAGTTAGACAAAATATAAAAGATGAGGTCTCAAAACAAGATGAAGGTTTTAATAACAAACCTCACAAAACAACTATGATGTATAGAAAAAATAGAGTTTATAATAAACCTGTAAAGGGAATAAGAGGACAAAAGGGTATATAGATATATATCCAAAGTGAATTATTCTCATTGATATTTAATAGCCATGCTAGATAAAATTTATAATTTGGATAAACTTACTACATTAATAGTGTTGTATAAGAATAATCATCTTTAGATGGTAAGTGGTTTACACTTTAAACCCATTTAATTATTGCTATTTCAATAATTAAATGGGTTTTATGTATTAGTATAGTGATTTTGAAGTTGCTAGGGTGTAAAATGTAAGTAAAGTTGCGGTTAAAGTGAATTAGAAAGGAGTATTTGGGTTTGTTTTAGGAATATATTAGGCACAAGTTAAGAAAAGATTACTTGTTTTGAAATATAGAGTTGATATTACAAGAAAAACACTACCTAGTGTATCAACTTAAGGAATAAAGCGAAATTAATAGTAAATAGATGAAATAAGAGTTTAATCTGGTTAAATTAGATATAATGGTTACTGCAACAAGATAATATAATGTTATTATAAATGAGCACTCGAGAGAGACGCACAAGATTCATCAAAAGTTGACTACAATGTATAAGAAGATTTAAAATTCTAAAAAACTTGTTGACAACTAAAAAAACAGATGATATACTTACAAAGTACTTCAACACAGAAGTACATGATCTTTGAAAATTGAACAGAAAAGATATATAAAGACCAGCAATTCTTTTGAATTATGTAATTGAGTAGATTAAACTGAGAGTTTCATTTGAAACTCACTCAGAAAGTCTTATGCCAAATCTAAGATTTGGAATATACTTTTAAATTGAGAGTTTGATCCTGGCTCAGGACGAACGCTGGCGGCGTGCTTAACACATGCAAGTCGAGCGAAGTTATTC
>NZ_PTIS01000013.1 GCF_002934235.1 Clostridium algidicarnis DSM 15099 | reverse complement strand
TAAATTATAATATGGGGAGCCGTATGCGGGAAATCCGCACGTACGGTTCTATGAGGGGCTAGGGAAGTGATTCCCTAGCCTACTTACCGGTAGAATAAAATGGAAAACTGCGCTTAAGCAGAAATATTGGCAATCGCAAATAGCAAGAGTGTCACCTTGCTTCCTCCAGCACCCCAGGGTTCCAGTAAATTACCAGGTAAAAGCATTTCATTAAACTAAAACTTAATGAAGTGCTTTTTTATGAGTTTTCATGCTAAAGGTGACAGCAGGTATATTAACCACACTTAAATAAAATAGTTGCCCACTTTTACTTGACTAAAACAACTCAAACGTTGATAATTGCAGAGGTAGAGAAAGTATGTTACCATATAATAATTATATGTTCTAAAGAACAAAAGGAAAAGAATTCATAGAAGATATTTACCGTGAGAAGTGATAATCTTTTTTGAGTTTGTTTTTGCACTGAATCTTTAGGGTTTAAATATAGGAGGAAATATTATGAAGATACCAAAGAAAGATGCTTTGATGTGGTTTGAATTTTTTGCAATGCTTCCAGAGGACCAGGAACTTATGGTAAAGCAGCAAGAAATTATTTATGCAACTTTTGCACAAATTGAGGAAACTATTGATCATAGAAATGATATATTAATGTCTCAAATAAAAGGCTTGAAAAACTTAGAGAATAGAACATTCTTTGTAGGAAATGATAACAAATTCTCAAAAGGATGTCGTTCTTGCCTATTTGGAACTGGATTAGGTGCAATAAGGAAGACTAATAAGTGCGATGCACAGTGCAAGTTTTGCTATAATTATGGAGAGCTTGATAATCTTCCTCCTATTGGTGAAGGTATGTGGGAAATTGGTGGCACAAAATTTTATGAGAAAGATATTGACTTATTACTTTCAATCCACAAGAAACCTACTGGAGTTGCCTATGTTTATTTAGAACCATTTATGGAAATTGAAAAATACTATTCAGTTATAAAGAAATTTAAAGCTGCAGGAATTTATCAGCATCTATACACAAATGGTATTTCGGCTACGGAAGAGACACTGAAAGCATTAGGTGAAGCTGGTCTTGATGAAATACGCTTTAACCTTGGGGCTACGAATTGTTCGGACAAGGTTATTGAAAATATTAAAATAGCTAAAAAATATATTCAAAATGTAGGTATTGAAACCCCAATGACACCTGAGTTTTTCGAAGAATTTTCAAAGAAAAAGCAAGCAATTTTAGATACAAAACTAGATTTTATCAATTGTGCAGAACTACATTTAAATGATAACAACATATACAATTATAGCGAAGAAAATATGTATATCTCTAGACAGGGGTACATATCTCCCATTTGGAGTAGGGAATTAACTCTTAAATTTATGAAAATAGCTGATGAGGAAAATTGGGATTTAGCAGTTCATGATTGCTCGAACCATACAAAATTTGCTAGGGATTTAAATTTGAGCAGTAAAGAGGAAAGATGGTTCGGAGCTAGTAATTATGCCTGTGAGTTTTCTAGGATACCATATGAAGCGTTCTTACCAATATTGAGTGATGATAACTTCAAATTTTTAAGTGAAGAAGAATTACCTAGTGGATACAAACCAGGAGAGTTAATTTTTTAGGTAAGCTACAAAGTGTATAGTGTGTAAATGCAGTCCCCATCAGAGTTTTTTGATGGGGACTTTTAACGAGGAGAATTAGAAAGGGTTCCTTTTTGTTACCGATTACCTTAATTATATTTTGAATTATAAGAGAATAAGGTGCCAACTCTATTTATAGAACATCATAAGCATTATTGACAAAATTTGTACTAAAGAGTATACTTGAGGCATCAACAATTGATTAGTCAAATAAGAAGGAGAGCCATTATGAATATTAAAGATAAAATTATATCCAATAATATAGAATTTAAAAATAGAGTAGTGATGCCACCAATGGCTACAGCAAAAGCGGATGATAAAGGACATATTACAAATGAAATCTTAAAGTATTATGAAGAGAAAACTTCCTGCAAACTTTTTTCTGCAGTTATAGTTGAGCACAGTTATGTAGATGAAAGAGGGAAAGCTCAGAATAATCAGACATCAATATCAGATGATTCGGATATTGAGGGTATGAGAAGTTTAGCAAAAGTAATTAAGGATAATAATTCTTTGGCAGTATTACAGATATCTCATGCAGGAAGTGCTGCAAAGAAAGATGTTACTGGAATGGATCCTGTTGCTCCATCTGCTATTTTAAATCCTGCAAGTAAAAGCACTGATATGCCAGTAGAACTTAATAAAAGTCAGATAAAAGATTTAAAAGATAAATTTATAGATGCAGCTGAAAGAGCAAAGGAAGCGGGATTTGATGGAGTGGAATTACATTCAGCGCATGCTTATTTATTGGATCAGTTTTTATCGCCTCTTACTAATAAAAGAAAAGATGAATACGGTGGAAACATTTATGGAAGAATAAAATTACACCTTGATATTATCAAAGGAATAAGAGTAAAACTTGGAGAAGATTACCCTATATTTTTAAGAATGGGAGCAGGAGACTTTATGGAAGGAGGACTTTCAAAGGAGGATTCTGTAATTGCTGCTATGGAGTTTGAAAAAGCGGGAGTTAATGTTCTTGATATTTCAGGAGGTATGTGCTTTTACACCATAAAGGATACAAGACCTGGATATTTTGATGTAATATCTAAACCTATTTTTGAAGCAGTGAATATTCCTGTAATTTTAACAGGAGGAGTGAAAAAAGGCACAGATGTTATGGATATCCTTGATAGAAATGTATGCGATCTTGTAGGAATAGGTAGATCAGTTTTTAAAGAATCAGATTGGATGAATAGGGAATTGAAAGGATTAATTAAAGAATAAATTAAAGAATAAATTAGTCTTTATTATGAAAGAATATTAGGGGATTTAAGGAATATGAAATTAAAAGCATTTAGCAATATGCTTCAGAAATTAAGAAGCGTTGAACAGAAACTTACGAAGGAATTTGAAAGTAGTACAGGATTTAGTCTTACAAGGTATGAAATTTTAATATACCTTAGGGACAATGGAGATAGTCTACAGACTAAAATAGCTGGTTATCTTGAAATAGATCCTGCAGCGGTTACAAGGCATCTCAAGATTTTAGAAGAGAAAGGCCATGTTGAAAGAAAAAGGAATAAAGAAAATGGAAGAGAAGTGATTGTTTCACTTACTGATTATGCAAGGTCTGAACTTGTCGAATGTGAAGAAAAACAAAGCAAAAATCAGTGTGAGCTTCCTGTTCCATTTAAGCAGGAGGAAATTGAAAAGCTTATTGATGTACTTGAAAATATAGAAAAGAAATTAGAATTAAAGAACAGCTAAAGCTGGAGCTATATAAATATCAGTAAATATTCTTCTTTCTTTATCCAAAGTGATAAGCAGTTGATAGAGTAAAGAAAATTAGTATACCTTATCTATATAAATATGGATATAGATATTTAAATAAAAGAACTAATAATTAATTTGTTAAAGGGAGGAAAAGTTATGAGAAAAAGTTTTGGTGCTAAAGCATGGACATATCCACAGCCAGTTTACATTATAGGAACATATGATAAAAATGGGGTTCCAAATGCAATGAATGCTGCATGGGGAGGAATAAGCAATTCAACTGAAATATCATTTTGTCTTGCTTCAAATCATAAAACCATTAAAAATCTGAAAGAAATAGGTGAATTCACAGTAAGTATTGCAACAGAGGAATATTTAAAAGCATGTGATTATGTAGGTATTGTTTCAGGAAATAAGGAGCCTAATAAATTTGAAAAAGCAGGTTTTCATCACACAAAAGCGGAAAAGATAAATGCACCTATTATAGAGGAACTTCCTATGTCTCTTGAATGTAAAATGATATCCTATGATGAAAAAACAGAAATTTTAAGAGGTATGATTATCAATGTATCAGCAGATGAGTCTATTTTGACAGATTCAAAAATTGACGTAAAAAAACTTAATCCTATAATATTTGATCCTATACATACGGCATACTGGAGTATGGGAGAAAAGGTAGGTAATGCTTTCAGTGATGGAAAAGAAATTATAAAAGGTGGAGGTTCAAATGAAAAATAATGATTTTAAAGATATAACTTTTAACAGACATTCAGCTAAGGTATTTGATAAAGATGTGAAAATAAGTAATGAAGAGATGCTTGAAATGATAACGGAAGCAACAAAAGCACCGTCATCAGTAAATATGCAGCCATGGAGATTTGTAGTAGTTGAATCAAAAGAAGGTAAAGAAAAACTACGTCCTTTAATCAGATTTAATACAAGACAGAATGATACTTCTTCTGCTATGATACTTATTTTTGGAGATATGAAATGCTATGAAAAGGCAGAAGAAATTTATGGCTCTGCCGTAGAAAAAGGTTTGATGACTAATGATGTCAAAAAGGAATTAATGGATTTCTTTATGCCAGGATATGAAAATGCACCGAAGGAAAAAATGAATGATATTGTAAAAATAGATTCAAGTCTTGCTGCAATGCAGCTTATGCTGGTTGCAAGACAACATGGATATGACACTAATCCTATAGGCGGATTTGAGGAAGATAAAGTTGCAGAAGCCTTTGGACTTGATCCCGAAAGATATGTGCCCGTTCTAATTGTTGCTATAGGAAAGTCAGACTATACAGCACATGACTCTGTAAGATTGGATGCAAAAGATATTACAGTTTTTAAATAAGCATCCCAGGGTACCAGTAAATTACAAAATACAAGCACTTCATTAAAATAAAACTTAATGAAGTGCTTTTTTTATCATCTAGTATCCAAGGGTCCCAGTAAATTATAGGAGGACATTGTTTAGGTGGAGTTATGGTATAATTATAACATAAGTTCTAAAGAGGGGTGAGGGCATGAAAATAGCAATTGTTGAGGATGAAAAGATTCATCAGGATTATTTGTCTGCAATGCTTCGAGGTGCAGCAAAAGACTATGGAACAGTATTATCGCTGAGGGTTTTTGGTAGTGCTGAGGCCTTTTTATTTGCTTTTGAAGAAGAAAAAGTGGATGCAGTGCTATTGGATATTCAACTTAAAACTATGAATGGTTATGCCCTTGCTGAAATTATTAGACAAAGAGATAAAAATATACCTTTAGCTTTTATTACAGGAATAAAAGATTATGTTTTTGAGGGGTACAATGTAGATGCTTGTGGATATATTCTTAAACCTATAAAAATGGAGAGTGTATATCAACTCATGAATAAAATTATTAAGAAGCTAAGTTCAGTTGAGAAATCTTTAATAGTTAAGACTAAAGATGGGATTATTAATCTTTACGAAAATGATATTTATTATATTGAGAGCTCAAATCATAGTACTATTTTACATATAAATAAGGGGAGTTATGTTTCAAATACAAAACTTAGGGAGTGGGTAGAAGAGCTTTCAAAGGAAAGTTTTTTTAAAGTCCATAGATGCTATATTATCAATTTAGGTATGATAGAGAAGATAGAAAAGACGGAGGTTTTAATGAACAATGATACTGAAATTCCAATTGCTAGAGGTATGTGGGAAGAACTCATGATGGCTTATTTAGCTTATAGAAGGAAGGTATATCATTAATGTTTATCCGAAGTTTATTATTGTTTTTATTAATTTATAGTTTTGCTAGGAATACAAATCTAGATAAAAATATTAGGATTTACGTTATCGGAATAGTTCTCATGGTCTTATGTGGTATAACAAAAGAGATAATTGTATTTTTGAATTTGGATTACTGGTATTATAATCTTTTAATCTATGGCTTTCAGAGTTTAATAATAGCTACATATTTAATTTTTTATAATAATGATGTGTTTATTGAACAGCTAAGGTGGTTTGTACCACTTGTTTTATCTTATACCTTTATTATCTTGTACAAGCCATACGCAGGCGGAGGGATAATATTTGCATTTATATGTTTATGGATAATTTTATTGTTTCATAAAAATGTTACTAAAAGAACCTTTATTCCTTTAATACTCATGTCTTTGTCTATGATTTTTGTTGAAGCTTCTAATAGTCTTTTAATTGCTATAGTTATGATGGTTATAGCCTTTGATCAATATGCATCTTCAAAGGAAAGTGAAAGTTATAGAAATATGGAGCTTTTCCAAAGAAAATTGCTTTCTCATCAGTATGCGGAAATAAAGGATATTTACATGAATATGAGGGGTTGGAGACATGATTATCATAATCATCTGCAAACCATGAAGGCTTATTTATCAATGAATGAACTTAAGGAGTTGGATGAGTATCTTTTTAAAGTTGAGAAGGATTTAGATGCAGTAGATAACTTGGTAAAGTCGGGAAATGTCATGATGGATGCAATTTTAAATAGTAAAATAAGTATTATGAAACGTCATAACATAGAGGTAGATTTTAAGGCTGTTTTACCAGAGGATTTGAAGATAAATGATGTGGACTTATGTGTAATGGTTAGTAATCTTCTTGAAAATGCTATTGAGGCTTGCGTTCAAGTGCCAGTAGAAGGGCGCTTTATTAGAATTTATGCAGATGTTTATGGATCACAATTTTATATGTCCATACAAAATAGTTCTAAGGAAAACTTAGACTTTAATGCAAGAAACTATATTTCAAATAAACGTGGTGAGCATGGTTTTGGAATGAAAAGGGTTCAGCTTTTAGTTGATAAATATAATGGGTTTCTTAATTTGCAAAATGAACCTGGGATATTTGCAAGTGAGATTACCATACCATTTTAATATGTACAATTCACGTAGAAAAACTGACAATCCACGTCAGCTTTTTTTATATAAATTAAAAGATGATACTATTATATTGAGGTGATTTTATGGGTACTAAAATTAAAAACACGAAGTTTTGTTTAAATAGGTGGAGAAAAGAAGAAGGTGTACTAGGTCCTATTTATGCCATGTTATATATAGTACTTAAAACATTGAATTGTATTTTTGTGATTTTTTTAACTAGTAATGCTATTTTTATATTAGAAGAGAAGGGAGATCCTTTAAAGGCGCTTTTTATTATAATGGTCATGGTAAGTAGTTATGCACTTTCATGTACCTTTGAAAACTATTGTTACCAAAAGTTAAATGCTAGCTTATTTTTATATAGAATACTTGAAATGCCACATCTTTTTCTTAAATTCTTGAAATTGCCTTATGAATATATTGAAAGTAGTAAGGGAAAAAAGGATTTTGAAAAGGCCTATGAAGCCATTGGGGTAGGTAATGAAATTGGGGTTGAGGAGGTTACTCGAAGCCTATTAAATTTAGTAGTGGATTTATGTTCTTTAATAATATTTGCACTTGTATCTGCTAGACTACATCCGCTTATTATGATAGTGCTAATTGTAACGGGATCTTTTAGAGTGATTAAAGATGTGAAAAATAGAAAATGGATTTTAAATCATCAAGATGAGAAAAATTCTCTTGTTTATGAAATTTATTATTTATACAGAAAGTGCTTGGATAATAAGATAGGCAAGGATGTAAGAATTTATAAAATGCAAAAATGGTTTTCTGATAAATTTAGCTTTTTACGTGATAAAATCATGTTTTATAATAATAAAAGAGAAATCAATAATTTTAAGGCTCAAGGAATTGGACTTTTATCAGGGCTATTTAGAGATGTTATTTGCTATGGCTACTTAGTGTATAGGGTTACAAAGGGTTTATCCATAAGTGATTTTGTTTTATATCTTGGGATAATTGGGGGGTTAAATATATGGATTAAGAATATATTTCAGCATTATGCTAGCTTTACAGAAAATATTATTATTGTAGATAATTTAAGGACATTCCTTTTAGGAGAGGAAATTGGAGAAGGTAAATATGAATTAACAATACCAAAGTCTAAAAACTACACTTATGCTTTTGAAAATGTTAGTTTTTCTTATGAGGGGGGTATCCCTTTATTTGAAAATTTAAACTTAACCATTGAGGGTGGCGAAAAAATAGCTCTTGTAGGTGCAAATGGAGCTGGAAAAACCACTTTAGTCAAACTTATGAGTGGGCTTTATAAGCCAAAGTCAGGAAGAATACTTATTAATGGTGTGGATATTTCAAAAGTTAATCCAACGGAAGTATTGAAACTTACTGGTATTGTGTTTCAGGACATCAAGGTGTTTCCAGAGAGCATTGTGCAAAATATATCTTGTAAATTAGAAAAAGATAGTGATGAAGCATTAATAAATAAGAGCTTAAAAGGTGCCAGTTTCTATGAAACAGTACAAAATTTAGTTTCAAAAGAAAAAACTATTCTAACTAAGAACCTAGATGAAAATGGTGTGGAGTTTTCCGGTGGACAGTATCAAAAATTAATGCTGGCAAGGGCCCTTTATAAAAATGCTGAGGTTTTAATTTTAGATGAGCCAACAGCTGCATTAGATCCTTTAGCGGAAGCAGATATGTATTTAAAATATAATGAATTTACAAAGGGAAAGACCTCACTTTTTATTTCACATAGATTAAGTTCTACACAATTTTGTGATAGAGTTATTTTTCTTGAAAAAGGTAAGATAAAGCAGGATGGTAGCCATGAAAAGCTAGTTAGGGAAGAGGGACCATATAGAGAAATGTTTTTAGCTCAAGCCCATTATTATCAGGAGGAAGTAATATGAAGATAGGTAAATTGCATAAAGATGCCTTTAAAATAATGAAGAGATTTCACTCCTTAGATCATTCTATGGGGCCCCTTATTATAGTAAGTGCTTTTGTAGCAGGTTTAGTTCCATTTATATCCATAGCATTTAGTGCTCCTATATTAAATGAGCTTATAAATAAACAATACAAAGTTGCATTTAAATACTCAATAATAATGGCGGTTATGACTTGTGTTTTTGGAATTTTATCTGAGTACCTTAATAAATTGGTTAATGCACGATCAACAGCTCTTTCTATGAAAATTGAAAGTATGATTCATGAAAAACCCTTAAAGCTTGATTATGCAAGTGTTGAAGATGGTAATGTTATAAAAGATTTCACAAGTGCTTTTATGGCACTAAGATATAAGGGTAATTATGCAACTCTTTTAAAAGATTATGCAAAGCTTTTGAAAAATATTATTTCTTTTATATTTGCCCTAACCTTAACTTTGAAATTATGTATTAGTGATGGAAAATCTAATTATACATGGCTAAATACTATTACGACTCCTTTGTTTTCTATTATGTTTATTTTAATAATAATTGTTTTAATAAGTGGTGTCATGGGGAAAGTTGTAAAGTGGGCACAAAATAAAATAAGCGAATTATTCGAAGTGAAACTGGATAGTGAGAAGAGATTTGCTTATTTGGCTAGAATGATTAGGGATGAGGATATGGTTAAAATGGTCCAATCCTATGATGCAGAAGATTTAGTGGCTGATACTTTTAACAAAACAAGTAAATTAATAAGAAAGAATTATAAAAGGGAATGTACATTTTGGAATATCAGCTCTGTTGTACAGGCTTTTTCAAGTGCACTTATTACTGTGTTATCTTATGGAGTGGTTACTTTGAAGGTATTAGCAAATGCTATAAGTCTTTCGAGCTTTTTAAAATATAGCCAGGCAATTATTAAAATGAATGAAGCTATTCTTAATATGGTTTCGGTTAATGAAGATATTTCGGAAATAATGGTATACATGAATAAGCTGATGGAGTTTTTAGATTTAGAAAATAAATTTGAAACAGGATCAATTCCTATTGAAAAGAGAAGTGATCATGAATATAAGTTTTGTTTTGAACATGTATGGTTTAAGTATCAATGTAAGAATGATTATGTATTAAAGGATGTTTCTTGTGAGTTAAATCTTCATGAAAAGGTTGGTCTTATAGGACCAAATGGGGCAGGCAAAAGTACATTTATAAAGCTCTTATGTAGACTTTATGAACCTACAAAGGGAAGGATAACATTAAATGGAGTGGACATAAGAAAATATAATTATGAGGAATATTTATCATTATTTTCAGTGGTGTTTCAAGACTTTGGATTATTTTCTTTTAGTTTAGGAGAAAATGTAGCAAGCTCCATAGATTATGACCAAAATAAAGTAAAACGTTGTTTAAATAAAAGTGGTTTAAATCATTTTGAGGATAAGATTTATGAAAATATTAATGAAGTTACAATGATAAGTGCAATTGGAAGCAGTGGCAAAAGTGAAAAGTTTAGCGGTGGAGAAAAGCAAAAAATAGCAATTGCAAGAGCACTTTACAAGGATGCCGCATTAGTAATTTTAGATGAACCAACAGCAGCTCTTGACCCCTTAAGTGAATATGATATATATCAAAGATTTGACTCCTTAGTAGGTGATAAAACTTGTGTTTATATATCACATAGAATGAGTAGTTGTAGATTTTGCTCTGATATTATTGTACTTGACATGGGAGAAATTGTTGAACGTGGTAATCATGAGAGCTTATTAAAAGAGGGTAAGTTATACAGTGAAATGTGGAATGCTCAAGCTAAATATTATACTGCGAACTAAAAGGGGCCTCCGAAGCCCAAAAAATTATTGACTCTTTTAGCTTAGAGTCCGATTGCATGAAATCATCAATATCCCTTAAGCATCTAGTATCCCAGGGTCCCAGTAAATTACAAGGTACAAGCATTTTATATTAAAAATTAGTACAAATATAAAAGGAGATATAACATGAAACAAAAAAGATCTTTTAAATTTAAAGTTTTTAGAGGTATTGCTATTTTTCTAATAATAATGGTTTCAACATTTTTTGTATATGTAAGTTCATATTATAAGTCTAGTTCTTTAGCTTTGGATGCTTTGAAATCTGATTCTTTGGTTACGGTAGAGGAAAATGGAGATATTTTATTTAAACCAATATATAATAATAAGAACATAGGATTTATTTTTTATCCAGGGGCAAAGGTAGAAGCTTCAGCATATGCACCTATAGCAAAGGAAATAGCATCAAAGGGATATACGGTTGTTATTGCTAAAATGAGCTTTAATTTAGCTATATTATCTCCTAATAAGGCAGAAAATATAGTAAGTAAGCATAAAGACATTAATAGCTGGGTTATAGGAGGACATTCTTTAGGTGGAGTTATGGCAGCAGATTATGCACTTAAGAATAATAAAATAAAAGGGCTAGTATTTTTAGCATCATATCCTAAAGATAAAAAAGATTTTACTAGTAACCAAATTAAGGTTTTGTCCTTATGGGGGAGCAATGATAAAGTAGCGAACTTGAATAAAATAAAAGAAGCCAAAAACGTTATGCCATCTGACTCAGAATTTATTGAAATAGAAGGTGGAAATCATAGTGGATTTGGAGATTATGGATATCAAAAAGGAGATGGAGATGCCTTTATAACAAATAAAGAGCAAATGAGTGATACATCAAAGTCTATTCTAAACCTTTTAGATAATTTAAACTAAGGTTAGTATCTATTAGCTATTTTATATTACCATATTTACTTATATTACTTTATATGGTACAATAACCAAAGAATATATTAAGGAGGAATGTAAGTTATGAGACCAGCTAATTGCTAAATAAAATATTAATTTTACCTAAAAATTAATAACCTGTTCTATTAGAGTATCACTTTCACATATATGTGGAAGGTGTATTTGTTGCACTCTTTTATGGAATTAGCAATTTAGAAGATAACTTACGTTACTAAAATATTTATATTTAATAAGATGAAAAGGTTTAATGATTTATATAGTGGTAGTATAGTGTTTTGAGGGTTAATATGATATTAGCGTTAATTTAGTTAATATTAAGTTTAACTTAAAGTAAGTACTAACTTTATGGATACCTACTTAAAATCTTTAATAATTTATAATTTTATCTTAATTAAATAGAGTGATTTTGTGTTTTAGACTGTAAGAGGAGAAATCTTCTTATGGTCTTTTTATTTTACTAAAAATACTTTTTTATCAAGTTATAGTAATAAGCATTCTAATTTGCTTTGACAATAATAGAGTTTGGCGAAAAAGGTAAAGAATAAAAAAAGTAAAGAAGGAAAAGAGGAATTTATTATGATGGAATTATCTTTTAATAATTTAAAGAAGTATCTAGATGCCACTCTAGTGCTTGAAAATATAAGTTTTAATGTTTATGATACTGAAAGAGTTGGTATAGTTGGTGTAAATGGAAGTGGGAAAACTACCATATTAAAAATAATAGCAGGGGTAGAAAAGATTACTAGGGATGATAAAGGATTTATTTCTATACCTAGAGGAAAGTCTATTGGTTATCTTGAGCAAGTTCATAACTATGATGATAATCTTAAGGTAAGGGAAATTTTGAATTTGGCCTTTAGTGACCTTGAAGTTATGGAAGAAAAGATGAAGCTTATGGAAGAGGAAATGAAGCACTTAGAGGGAGAAAGATTAGAGACAACTCTTAAAAGATACAGTGATATTCAGCAAAGCTATGAGGTTAAGGGGGGCTATGAAAGGGAAGAAAAGTTAAGTAAGGTATGTACCGGCCTTAATTTTTCGGAAAGCTTTTTGAGTAAAGATTTTAATATATTAAGTGGAGGCGAAAAGACCACTGTGGTACTTGGGAGAATTCTACTTGAAAGCCCAGATATATTACTCTTAGATGAACCTACAAATCATTTAGATATGCAGGCTACAGAGTGGCTTGAGGGTTATTTAAAGAGTTACAAAGGCATGGTTATTATAGTATCTCACGATAGGTATTTTTTAGATAATGTAGTAACAAAAATTATAGAAATAGAAGATGGGGAATGTGAAACCTATAAAGGAAACTATTCAGAATTTGTAAGGCAAAAGGACGAAAATATGCTTATACAATTTCATCAATTTAAAGAGCAGCAAAAACAAATATCTGCTATGGAAAAGACCATAAAGGATCTAAGAGATTGGGCTCAAAGAGCAGATAATAACAAATTCTTCAAAAGGGCAGCTAGTATGCAAAAAAAGCTAGATAAAATGCAAAAGATTAAAAAGCCTAAATTTGATAAGCAAAATATTAAGCTGGATTTTAACACAGTAGAAAGATCTGGAAATCAAGTTGTAATTGCAAATAATTTAAGTAAGAGCTATGAGGAAAAGCAGCTATTTAAGGATACAAACTTACTAATTAATTTTAAAGACAGAGCAGCACTAATAGGAGCAAACGGAAGTGGAAAAACTACCTTTTTAAAAATGCTACTAGGGGAAGAAGCTACAGATGAAGGTAATGTTAGAATTGGAGAAAGCGTTAAGGTGGCATACTTACCTCAGAATATAACCTTTAAGGATGAAGAATTAACCGTAGTTGACTCTTTTAGAGAAGACTTTATGATACTAGAAGGTAAGGCTAGAGAGTATTTATCAAAGTTTATGTTCTTTGGAAGTGATGTGTTTAAAAAAGTTAATAAACTATCAGGTGGAGAGAGGGTTAGACTTAAATTAAGCAAACTCTTATATGAAGAAATAAATTTATTAATACTAGATGAGCCTACTAACCATCTAGATATAGATTCTATTGAAGCGTTAGAAGAGTCATTAGAATGTTTTGAAGGCACCATACTTTTTATATCCCATGATAGATATTTTATAAATAAAATGAGTAGCAGAATAATAGAAATTCATAATAAAACCTTTAATAACTATCAAGGTAATTATGATAATTATAAAGAAGAAAAGGATAAGCTTAAGGTAGAGGTTGTAGAAGAGAAAAAAGAAAGGAAAGAAAAGATTAAAGTAGTAAAAAAAGTAGATGATGGACCAAAGGTAGATAAAAAGATAGCTAAGATTGAAGATGAAATATCAGTTTTAGAGGAGAAGATAAAAGAAATAGATGAAAAAATGAACTCTTTAAAAGATAGCTATAGTGAATTAAATGAGCTTTATACTGAGAAAGAAGAACTAGAAAGTAAGCTATATGATGTAATGGAAAAGTGGGAAGCTCTTGTATAAGCTATGTTGTTATATAAAATTTTACTATATACTTTAATAAGATGCAAAACAAGAAGATAATAGGTTTATTCATTAGGAGGATAATATGGACACAAAGAAAATTTTTATTATAGAAGATGAGGAAAAGATTAGGAAGGAACTAAGTACATTTTTAAATAGATATGGATATGAAACTAGTTATTCTCTAAATTTTGAAAATATAGTAGAAGAGGTTATGAAAGAAAAATATCATTTAATTTTATTAGATATTAATCTTCCTTACTATGATGGTTATTATATTTGTAGGGAAATTAGGAGAAGAAGTTCTGTGCCAATAATAGTGGTAACAAGTAGGGATAGTGAATTAGATGAACTTATGAGTATGAATTTAGGAGCAGATGATTTTATAACAAAGCCTTATAATACTCAAATACTTTTAGCTAGAATATCTTCTATAATAAGAAGAACCTACAGTGATTCCGATTCAGAGATATTGGAATACAAAGGACTTTTACACAACTTATCCATAAGTGAAGTGGAATATAATAATAAAAAAATAGAACTTAGCAAAAATGAAAGCAAAATATTATATGTTTTAATAAAAAATAAGGAAAAGATAGTATCTAGGAATGAAATAATAGAAGCTTTATGGCAATCAGATGAATTTGTTGATGATAATACATTAACAGTAAATATAAATAGATTAAGAAAAAAGCTAGAGGAAATAGGAGTAATAGACTATTTAAAAACTAAGAGAGGTCAAGGGTATATATTAATATGGAATTAATGGATTTCATTAAAGAAAGAATATTATTTATAATTATAAGTTTATCTATACTAATATTTAGTTCAATATTACTAGCTGCTCTAAGGGTAGACTCTTATGCTATTTTTTTTATTTTTATACTTAATTTCATTGGGGTATCCATATTTCATGTATATGATTATTTAAATAAAAGAAAATATTACAATGAGTTAATTACAAATTTAGATAGGTTAGATAAAAAATATTTAATTTCAGAGGTAGCAGATGAGGGGAATTTCCTAGATAGTAAGATTTTATATTACGTAATTAAAGAAGCTACTAAAGCTATGAACGATGAAATTGCTTCTTTAAAAATAAATAATAATGAATATAGAGAATATATAGAACTATGGGTTCACGAGGTAAAGACTCCCATATCTAGCTGTAAGCTACTTATAGAAAATAATAAATCAGAGATTACAAAAAGCATAGATGAAGAAATAGATAAAGTTGAAAATTATATAGAACAAGCACTTTTTTATACTAGAAGTAATGCTTTAGAAAAGGACTATATAATAAAAGAATTAAACTTAAAAAACTCTATTAATAAAGTTATAAAAAGAAATGCTAATACATTAATAGAAAGAAGAATAAAAATTGAAGTAAAGGATTTAGAGGCAATTGTTTATTCAGATAGTAAGTGGATTGAATTTATTATAAATCAAATAATATCTAATTCCATTAAATATATGGGGAAGGGTGAAGGTACAATCAAGTTCTATACAAATAATATAGGAGAAAATATTATTTTAAACATTGAAGATACAGCCACTGGCATGAATGAGAAAGATGTAATTAAGGCTTTTGAAAAGGGGTATACTGGAGAAAAAGGACGTCAATTTGGGAAATCCACAGGCATAGGTTTATATCTATGCAAAAAATTAGCCATAAAACTTGGACTTGGAATAAGTTTAACTTCAGAAATTAATGTTGGAACTAAAGTATCCATAATATTTCCTATAAATAGAATGATGATTTTTGAAAAATAATTTTTAATATAGTTATATTACAAAAGTGTAAGTTTTCTGTTATGTTATTCTATGGCTTCAGGGCTTAATAAAGCTTACAATTATCCTAAAGACTTAGTAGGAGGAGGATAATATGGAAAAAGAAGTGTTAAGAGTAAGTAATATAGAGAAGTATTATGGAAGGAAAGGGAATATTACAAAAGCAATTGATAATATAAGCTTTTCCGTTGAAGAAGGAGAATTTGTTGGTGTGATGGGGGCTTCAGGTAGTGGAAAAACTACCCTTTTAAACTGTATATCAACAATAGATAAGGTAACTAGTGGACATATTCATATATCAGGAAATGATATTACAAAATTAAATTCAAAAAAGATATCAAAGTTTAGAAGAGAAGAACTAGGATTTATATTTCAGGATTTTAATCTTTTAGATACTCTAACAGCTTATGAAAATATAGCTTTAGCTTTAACTATATTAAAAGTTGATCACAAGGAAATAGATAAAAGGGTAAGAGACATAGCTAAAAAGTTAAATATAGAAGAGGTTTTAAATAAGTATCCATATGAAATGTCAGGTGGACAAAAGCAAAGAGTTGCATCTGCAAGAGCAATAATAACAAGCCCTTCATTAATATTAGCAGATGAGCCCACAGGAGCGTTAGACTCTAAGTCAGCTAAAATGCTTTTAGAAAGCTTAGAAGATTTGAATAAAAGTTTAAATGCCACAATTATGATGGTTACCCATGACGCATTTTCTGCTAGTTATGCCAGTCGTATTTTATTTATTAAAGATGGAAAGATATTTAATGAATTAATTCGTGGAAGTGACTCAAGAAAAGAATTCTTTAAGAAGATAATTGAAGTTATAACCCTTCTTGGAGGTGACCAAAATAATGTATTCTAAGCTAGCTTTTAGGAATTTAAAAAGAAGTTTCAAAGATTATACTATCTATTTTCTAACATTAGTATTTGGAGTATGTATATTTTACACATTTAATTCAATACAATCTCAAAGTATTATGATGGAATTAAATGAGGTTCAAGCAGTAGCTTTTGAACAAGTAGAATCTATAATGGGCTATGCATCTATATTTGTATCCTTTGTTTTAGGATTTTTGATTATATATGCAAATAATTATTTAATAAAAAGAAGAAAAAAAGAATTTGGAATATATATGACGCTAGGAATGGAAAAAGGAAGTTTATCTAAAATAATTTTTATAGAAACTTTATTAGTTGGGATAATATCTTTAGCTATAGGACTCGGTATAGGAGTGCTATTATCACAAGGATTATCAGTGCTAACAGCAAAAATGTTTGAAGTAAATCTTACTAAGTTTAAATTTGTTTTTTCTTCAAGTTCAATGATAAAAACTTTACTTTGTTTTGGTGGTATATATTTAATTGTACTATTGTTTAATTCAATAACTATAAGAAAAGTTAACCTTATTGATTTGTTAACATCATCAAGAAAAAATGAAAACATAAAGATAAGAAACATTTGGATTTCAGTAATAACATTTATTATAAGCTGCATTATCATTGGATATGCATACTATGTGATTTTAAATAGCGGAGTAGCTGAATTGGAGTTTAAAGTAAGTGGCTTAAGTATATTATTAGGTACAGTTGGGACCTTTTTATTTTTCTTTTCTTTATCAGGATTTTTATTAAAGCTTGCTCAAGCTAATAAAAAACATTATTTAAAAGGGCTAAATATGTTTGTATTAAGACAAATAAATAGTAAGATAAACACAGTATTTATATCTATGTCTTTTATATGCTTAATGCTATTTTTCGGAATTTGTATGTTTTCAGGGGGCCTTGGTACAAATAGCGCTATGAATGCAGATATAAAAGATTTAACCCAATATGATTTAACATGTTGGAATTTTAATGGAGCTAATATAGAAAAGGTATTAGAGGAAAATGGAGTAGATTTAAGCAAGTATTCTAATGAATATGTAAATTACACAAATTATAATAGTGGTTTTAAATATAATGATATTTTATCAGAGGAAGGAAAAGAAAAACTTAAAAGTTATTATCCCGTAAGCTCAAATCAGGCAGTTCAAGTTATAGGAATATCAAAATTTAATGAAATCATGAAGATGGCAAAGAAAGATACGATTAAATTGGACAGGGATGAATATGCAATCTTTACAGATATAAAAGATTCTATAAAGGTGTTTGATAAGATTTTAGATTCTAATAAGGAAATAAATATAGATGGATTTAAATTAAAACCAAGTGAAATTAATGTAATGGAAGTTGTTGCTTATGATTATATGATGAAACGTAATTTATGTACTATTATAGTTAATGATTCTGTTACAGAAGAGCTAACACCTGTAGGTTCTTTCTTAAACTTAAATTATAAAAAAGATAAAAAGGATATAGAAAAATTAATTAAAGATGAGTTGGACCCTTTAGTGGAAAAGGAAAAAGGCAGTTTGTATTATATTACAATAGATGAGTTAATGGCAGAATCATCAAGTTTTGGAGCAATAATATCTTATCTAGGTATTTATATTGGAGGAGTATTTTTAATAACTTCAGCAGCTATATTAGCACTTCAACAGCTATCTGAATCAACAGAAAATGTAGAAAGATATAACCTATTAAGAAAAATAGGGGTAGATGAAAATGAAATTAATAGATCTTTGTTAAGTCAAATAGCAATATACTTTATAATGCCATTATCCTTGGCATTGATACATTCCATGGTGGGACTAAAATTTTCCCGGAAAATAATAGGCCTAGTTGGGGGCAAAGGAGCAATGAGTAATGTATTAATTTCACTATTTGTATTAATCCTTATATATGGTGGATATTTTATAGCAACTTATTTTGGAGCAAAGAAAAATATAAGCCAAAGAATATAAGAGCTTCCTTGGAGGGACCAGAAAATTATACGGTGGAATGGATTTGTTTTCCTTAGGTCAATAGTTGTATTATTAAGATAATATTGATATAATATTAAACGTGATTTGATTGTTATAATTTTATATTGATTTTATTTTTAAATTATGGAATAACTAGGTTCATTTATATCTTAAATGCTTTGAAAGTAGGAGGATATGGATATGAAAGAATTTAGTATTAACACTAATGTCTATTTTGGAGAGGGTTCTTTAGATAGATTGAATGAAGTAAAAAATAAGAAGGTACTAATTGTATGTGATAAATTTATGGAAACTTCAGGCGTTGCATCTATGATACAAGGAAAACTTGTTGATTGTGAAACTTATATATATAGCGATATTGTGCCTGATCCATCTTTAGAGATTGTTGCAGCTGGTATCCAAAAGTTACAAAGCTCCGGCGCAGAAATACTTATAGCTTTAGGTGGAGGTTCAGCAATTGATGGAGCTAAAGCTATTAGAGAATATGCTAAAAAGGTTAGCGGAGGAGTTTCTTCTATAGAAGAATTTTATGCTATACCCACTACAAGTGGTACAGGGTCTGAGGTAACTGAATATGCAGTAATTACAAATAAACAAGAAGGATTAAAATGCGCTCTTGCAGATAAATCCCTTCTTCCAGACTTTGCTATACTAGATCCAGCCTTAGTAAAAACTGTTCCAAAAGGCATAACTGCTGACACAGGAATGGATGTAATTACACATGCTATAGAAGCTTATGTTTCAAATACAGCTACAGACTTTTCAGATGCCCTGGCAGAAAAGGCTGTAACTTTAGCTTTTAGATTTTTGCCAAGAGCTTACAACGATGGGAATGATATAGTAGCAAGAGAGAAACTTCATAATGCATCATGCCTTGCAGGTATGGCATTTAATGCAGCTGGACTTGGAATCACTCATAGTTTAGCTCATGCTGTAGGAGGAAAACTTCATATTTCTCACGGAAGAAGTAATGCAATGATATTACCTCATATAATTGAGTATAATGCCAATTTAAGTAAAGATACTTTAAAAGTTGAATATAATTTAGCAGCTAAAAAATATCAAAGGCTTGCAAAGTTATTAAATTTACGTGCACCTAACGTGTATATTGGAGTTAATAATTTAATTAGAGCTATTGTACAGCTTCAAACCGCTTTAATGATTCCAAAAACATTTAAGCAACAAGGAATTGACATGGAGTTAGTTAAAGCAGCAAGAGAAGAAATTGTTAATGCAGCTATAAATGATATTTGCACAACTGCAAATCCGAGAGAAACAACTAAAGAAGATTTATTAAAGATTTTAGATAAAATTATGGAATAAAGGTAACACATATAATTATTTAATGAAAACAGAGGCTTCAAGATGTAAAGTTGTAAATCTTGAAGCTATTTTCGAAATTTCAATAAGATTAACATGTAGCCCATATTTAAATGTGGATTTTAAATATCACAACAGGGAGGCCTAGTATGAGTAAAGAGTTTTATTCCATAGGAAAAGTTGGAGAAATGTGCAAACTTACAACAAAAGCTTTAAGGTATTACGACAAAATGGGTATATTGTCTCCAGATAAGGTGTGTGATGAAAGTGGCTACAGATATTACAGCAAGAAAAATTTATTATCTGTGCCAATTATAAAATATTATAAACAAAGTGGATTTAAACTTGAAGAAATGAGAGCATTCTTAGAAGGTACCACTTATGATTTTTTTGATAAAAGTTTTGGAAACAAAATTAATGAGTTAAATGAACTTGAAAAGGAAATAAATCTAAAAAAGAGGTCTGTTAAAGACTGGCATGATTTAATAGTTGAGGCACAGATGGTAATTAAAAATAATGCTTGTGATGTAGCTGTAAAGTATATAAATAGTAATACTTTAACCTTTTTAGAACAGGATTTTAAATACGATTATATGGATTCTATAATTAATATAGAATTTACTAATTACATAGATAGTATAGAAAATGCAATAACAGGTCCTGTAATTATACATTTCCCCTCCACTAAAGATAAACTCAAGGGAAAGTGTGATAAAGTTTGCATAATGCAACAAGCCATTTTGAAATGTAAGGAAGAGTTAAGTATAGACTTTGGTGGATGGATGGCAGTTACCTGTTATCATATAGGGTCACATGATAACATTAATGACACGTATATAAAAATGGAAGAGTGGGCAAAAGATCATGGATATATATGCAGTAAGGACGCTTATGAAAGATATGTAACAGATTATTGGACAACGAACAACATAGATAAATTTGTAACAGAGATTTTAATTAAAATTGAGAAAAAAAGTTAAACTTACAATAGTGAAAACGTTGACCCTAGGGTAGAGTATGCAAGAACTTTAAGAAATATTATGCAAAAATCATAATTGTTTTAGAAAAATATAGAATTTATAAGAGGATATAATTGAATTTTAATTATATCCTCTTTTTTGTTTTCTAAAAATTAAATCTATATTTACACAGGACACAAGTATTGGTATAAGAAGAGTTAGGCCTATTAAAGATATTTAAGGAAACTTGAAAAATGTATATTGAATTGTTAAAGGTTAAGATTTGTTTAAATATTTAGAGCTATATTCATTGACTTTGACCTGTAGGGAAGGGATTATAATTTATATTGTAGATATGAATTGAAAAGTTATTAACATAGTTTAGAAATGGAATGAAGAAATTATAACAATCACAAAGAAAAATTAATTATTGTAAGAAAAGGTTTTTAGTAAGGTAAGTTTGCATAGGGTATATATTTTATTAATTAATATATAAATTAATTTTATTGAAGGGAGTTTTATTTTATGGCTGAAGTTTCACAAACGGCAAATGCAAAAGCCGTTGTTGCAAGAAAGAATTTGCAAAGTAGTTTCTTTAAAAGGGGTATATCTCTAGCTTTGTTTTCAGGAGTTTCTTATGGATTATACACAGCGTTTTTAACAATGGGTATGACTAAAGGAGTTTGGGGGGACTGGTATGGTGCTAATACAAAAGGGTTGTCAGCATTTGTTGTAGTTTATTTAATTGCAGCACTTGGAAATGCAATTAATGATGTCTGTAGCGCTGTGTGGGCTCTTTCCTATGCTGGAGTTAAAGGAAAGTTTAAAGATTTTTTAAGGTGTATCAATACTCCTCCAGGACGTATTATGATTTTAGCCGCACTTATTGGTGGACCTATAGCTAGTACAGCTTATGTTATAGCTATACAGATGGCTGGTTCAATAGTTGTTCCAATATCGGCACTTTGCCCTGCAATAGCTGCTATATTAGGAAAAGTTTTATATAAGCAAGAATTAAATAAACGTATGGCAGTTGGAATCGTTATATGCGTAAGCGCAAGTTTCTTAATTGGTAGTACAGGATTTACAGGAGAGACTTCACCAAACTTACTTTTAGGTTTAGGAATAGCTGTTATTGCAGCTTTAGGATGGGGATTTGAAGGCTGTGTTGCTGGATATGGTACAGCTATGATTGATCCTGAAATCGGTATTTGTATTCGTCAAGTAACATCAGGCGTAGCAAATTTATTTATACTAGTTCCTGTTTTAGGAATGATGGCTGGCGGAGTAAATATTTCTACAAATCTTGCAATTCAAGCATTTACAAGCGGTCCTGCAATGATTTGGTTTGCCTTAAGCGGTCTTTTAACATTTTTAACATTTATGACATGGTATGCTGCAAACAGTATGTGTGGAGCTGGTCTTGGTACTGCATGTAACGGTACATATTCTTTCTTTGGACCATTGTTCTGCTTACTAGTATTAGGTGTATACGGTGGAATGGATGGATGGTCATTACCTCCAGTTGCTTGGATGGGAGCTGTAGTAATGATGTTTGGTATAGTTACAATATCTATGAATCCGCTTGATTTGTTTAGAAAAAAGAAAGAGGAGGTTTAAATAGATGAAACCACTTAATTATGCAATCTTAAAACACTTTACTAAAGTCGAAGAAGCTTGCGCTGATGATGTTATAGAAGCTTTAAAAGGTGACTATGGCGATTTTAAAGCACTAAAAAGAGATTCAGTAATTAATGCTCTAATGACAGCAGAAGCAAATGGACTTATAGAGGAAACAAGAATAGATTTAAACGAAAATGGACAATTAAGAGTTTATTATTATGCACATGAAGAGGGCGCCGCTACAATCAATAAATACATTAGAGATTAGTTTTACATCCTTTGCATTTAGTAGATTAAGACCTTTACTAGGATACTTATAAACAAAAGAATACATATAAACACAAATATACATGAGCTAAGATCATGAAGGAGGATTTATAAGTGAGATATTATGGAAATGAGGCCCTAGGTCTTGTAGAAACAATAGGATTAGTTCCTGCACTTCACGCTGCAGACCAAATGCTTAAAGCAGCTAATGTAGAATTAATCTCATATGAAAATATTGGATCAACTCTTGTAACAATTATGGTAAAAGGCGATGTAGGCGCAGTAAAATCTGCAGTAGAAGCAGGAGCTAAAGCAGCAGCATCAATTGGAACATTAACAGCACACAATGTTATGCCACGTCCTATAAGACAAGTTGGCGATATTGTTTCAGTACACGATATTGATTTATAGAATATAGGAGGAATGGATACAGATGGCAAGTTATGAAGCTTTAGGACTAGTTGAAACTTTTGGTTTAGTTTTTGCTCTAGAGGCAGCAGATGCGATGTGTAAAGCGTCAAATGTTGAACTTGAAGGATATGCAAACGTTGCATCAGGTTATATAACTGTATTAGTTCGTGGAGATGTTGGCGCCTGCAAAGCGGCAGTAGATGCCGGCATTGCAGCTGTTGAAGCTATGGAAGATGGAAATGTTTATAGTTCAATGGTTATCCCAAGACCACATCAAGATATTGAAAAGATAATAAAACGTTATGAACTTTCAAGTCTTGTAGCAGAATAAAAAATATAGTGTTTATAAGGAAAAGGAAAGGGAGAGAGCAGTATGAATATTATTGATAATGATTTACTCTCCATGCAAGAAGCGAGGATTCTTGTTGAAAATGCTCGTGAGGCCCAAAAAAGATTAGCAACATTCCCACAAGCAAAACTTGATGAGATAGTTGAATGTATGATTGAGGAAATTAAAAAACATTTAAATGAACTTGCAAAAATGTCTAATGAAGAAACCGAGTATGGAAGATGGGAAGATAAGTACATAAAAAACCATTTTGTATGTAAGGATCTAAAAAATAGGCTTAAAGGTATGAATTGTGTAGGGATTATAAGTGATGATAAAGAAAACATGACAAAGGATGTTGGAGTACCAATGGGTGTTATTATAGCCTTTTGTCCAGCAACAAGTCCAGTTTCTACAACAATATATAAAGCTTTAATTGCAATTAAATCAGGAAACGCAATCATATTTTCACCTCATCCAAGAGCTAAGAATACTACTTTTAAAACAATGGATATTCTAATAAGAGCTGCAAAGGAAGCTGGACTTCCAGAAGGTGCTCTTGCATATTTGCATACAGTTATGAAAAGTGGATCCTTAGAACTTATGAATCATAAAGATACTTCACTTATAATGAATACCGGTGTACCAGAAATGCTTGATGAAGCTTACAAATCTGGAAAGCCAGTAATCTATGGAGGTAATGGAAATGGCCCAGCATTTATAGAGCGTACAGCTGATATAAGTAATGCGGCTAAAGATATTATTGAAAGTAAGAGCTTTGATTACGGTGTTGTTTCTGCTGCAGAGCAGTCAATTGTTGTTGATAGCTGCATTGAAACAGAAGTAAAAAAGGAACTACAAAAAAATGGTGGGTACTTTATGACTAAAGAGGAAGCTGAAAGCTTAGGGAAATTATTCTTTTTTAGAGACGGAAGTCTTGACTTTGAGATGGTTGGTAAATCACCACAATTTTTAGCTAAAAGAGCTGGATTTAGTGTTACAGAAGATATTAGGATTCTTATTTCAGAGCAAAAGTTTGTTTCTAAAGTAAATCCTTACTCAAGAGAAAAGCTAAGTCCTGTATTAGCCTTTTACGTAGAAAATGATTGGATGCATGCTTGTGAAAAGTGTATAGAATTGTTACTAAGTGAGCGACATGGACATACATTAGTTATACATTCAAAGGATGAAGATGTTATTCAGCAATTTGCATTGAAGAAGCCAGTTGGTAGAGTACTTGTTAATACTCCAGGAACTTTTGGAAGTATGGGAGCTACTACAAATTTATTCCCTTCAATGACTCTAGGTAGCGGATCTGCAGGCAAGGGTATGACATCGGATAATGTTTCACCTATGAATTTAGTATATATACGTAAAATTGGTTATGGAGTTCGTAAAGTTGATGAATTTAAAAGATCAGTAGATGATACAAATAGAGTTATAGATACTAATGAAGACAAAGATAAAACAGAGGACTTTAAGATGTTAGAACGTATAATAAAAGAAGTTTTAAAAGAGTTAAAGTAGGATCTGTCTTAAGAACAAATTAAAGAATGTGAGGTAATTGAAATGGATATTAACGAATTTTCAAAAGAATTTTCAAGTAAGTTTATGGAAGCTACTAAGAACATGTCAGAAATAGAACGTGCTAGTATATTAGAAATGTTTAAAAAGGTTTCAAAAGATATGGTAGACGAAGAGCCAACTACTAAAGTAGTAGGTAAAAATAATGGTGAAATACCAGATGGAATAACAGAGCGTTTAGCTAAGCTAAAAGAAAACTACTTAAAGCATGTTCCATCAATAACAACTCACCGTGCAAGAGTTATAACTGAAATAACTAAGGAAAACCCAGGTATGCCTAAATCAATTATACGTGGTAAATCTTTTAGACGTTGTTGTGAAACTGCACCAATATTAATTCAAGATCATGAGCTTATAGTTGGAGCACCAAACGGAAGTCCACGTGCAGGATCATTTTCACCTGATATAGCTTGGAGATGGATGGTAGACGAAATAGATACAATAGGAACTCGTCCACAAGACCCATTTTATATTTCAAAAGAAGATAAGAAATTTATGCGTGAAGAGTTATTTCCATTTTGGCAAGGTAAATCAGTTGATGAGTACTGTGAAAGCCAGTATCGTGAAGCTGGAGTATGGGAACTTTCAGGAGAATCTTTTGTTTCGGACTGTTCATATCACGCAGTAAATGGTGGAGGAGACTCTAACCCAGGATATGACGTTATATTAATGAAAAAGGGTATGCTTGACATAGTAAGAGAAGCAGAAGAGAAGTTAGCAAATCTTAGTTATGATATACCAGAAGACATTGAGAAAATATACTTTTACAGATCATTAATTGATACTGCAGAGGGCGTTATGATATATGCTAAACGTATTTCAGAGCACGCAGCAGAGCTTGCAGCAAAAGAAACTAACCCAACTCGTAAAGCAGAACTTCTAAAGATTTCTGAAGTAAACGCTAGAGTACCAGCACATAAACCATCAACATTTTTTGAAGCAGTTCAATCAGTTTGGACTATAGAATCATTACTTGTAGTTGAAGAAAACCAAACTGGTATGTCTATAGGACGTGTTGACCAATACATGTATGAATTCTATAAAAATGATATTGAATCAGGACGTATGAATGATTTTGAAGCATTTGAATTAGCAGGTTGTATGCTTATAAAAATGTCTGAAATTATGTGGATAACAAGTGAAGGTGGATCTAAATTCTTCGCAGGTTACCAACCATTCGTTAACATGTGTATAGGCGGTGTTACTAGAGAAGGACGTGACGCTACAAATGATTTGACATATCTTTTAATGGATGCAGTTCGCCATGTTAAGATATATCAACCATCTTTAGCTTGTCGTATACACAAAGCATCACCACAAAAGTATCTTAAAAAGATAGTTCAAGTTATTCGTGCAGGTATGGGATTCCCAGCATGTCACTTTGATGATGTTCATATAAAAATGATGTTATCAAAGGGAGTTTCTATAGAAGATGCAAGAGATTATTGTTTAATGGGATGTGTTGAGCCTCAAAAGGCAGGAAGATTATATCAATGGACTTCTACAGGATACACTCAATGGCCAATATGTATAGAACTTGCTTTAAATAATGGTGTACCTCAATGGTATGGTAAGCCTGTATGTCCAGATGCTGGAGATATAAATCAGTTTAAAACTTATGAGCAATTTGAAACAGCTGTTAAAGAACAAATCCAATATATAACTAAATGGACAAGTGTTGCTACAGTAATTTCTCAACGTGTTCATAGAGATATTGCACCAAAACCACTTATGTCTATGATGTATGAAGGTTGTATGGAAAAAGGTAAGGGAGTAGAAGCTGGTGGAGCTATGTATAACTTCGGACCAGGAGTTATATGGAGTGGTCTAGCTACTTACACAGATTCTATGGCAGCTATAAAGAAATTAGTATTTGATGATAAGAAATACACACTACAAGAAATGAAGGATGCTTTAAATGCTGACTTTGTTGGATATGATAAATTAAGAAAAGATTGCTTAGAAGCACCTAAGTATGGTAACGATGATGACTATGCAGATCTTATTGCTGCTGATCTAGTTAACTTTACTGAAAGAGAACATCGTAAATATAAAACATTATATTCAGTTCTTAGTCATGGTACTTTATCAATCTCTAACAACACTCCATTTGGACAATTAACTGGAGCTACAGCAAATGGTCGTAGAGCATGGATGCCTCTATCAGATGGTATAAGTCCATCACAAGGAGCTGACTTTAAAGGACCTACTGCTATAATTAAGTCTGTTTCTAAAATGTCTTGTGAAGATATGAATATAGGAATGGTTCACAACTTTAAATTAATAGCTGGTCTTTTAGATACAAAAGAAGGAGAGCAAGGAATCATTACATTATTACGTAGTGCATGTGCCCTTCAACTTGGAGAAATTCAGTTTAACTACTTAGATAACAAAACTTTAATAGAAGCACAAAAACACCCTGAGCAATATCGTGACCTAATAGTTCGTGTTGCTGGATACAGCGCATTCTTTGTTGAGTTATGTAAAGATGTTCAAGATGAAATAATCAGTAGAACTGTAATTACACACTTTTAATCAAAGTTAATATAAACTTCAAAGCAATTAAGTTTTACAAAATCTATAATCTACATATTATATGTAGATTATAGATTCCATTTAAAATCAAAGTAAATGAAACTGGAGAATGAAGAATATGAGTAATGTAAATTTAGGTGTAATGGAACGAAAAGCAAGAATTTTTAACATTCAAAAGTATAATATGTATGATGGAGATGGCATAAGGACATTAATATTTTTCCAAGGATGTCCACTTCGTTGTAAATGGTGTGCAAATCCTGAAGGACTTATTAAACAGCATCGAGTTATGCTTAAAACTAATTTATGTGTTAATTGTGGTGACTGTGTTCCTGTTTGTCCAGTTGGAATACATAGCATCTCAAAGGAAACTCTAAAACATGAAGTTAATCGTGATATAGAGTGCATAGGGTGTGGAAAGTGTGAAGAAGCTTGTCTTAAATCAGCTTTAACAATAGTAGGAGAAACAAAAACTATATCAGAACTTCTAGAAATTATAGAAGAAGATAGAACATTTTATGAAATGTCTGGTGGTGGAGTTACACTAGGTGGTGGTGAAGTTTTAATGCAACCTGAGGCAGCTTGTAGTCTATTAATGGCATGTAAGCAAGAAGGTATAAATACTGCAATTGAAACTTGTGGTTATGCAAAACTAGAAGCAGTACTTAAAGTTGCAGAGTTTACAGACTTATTCTTATTTGATATTAAACATATAGATTCTGATACACACCTTAAATTAACAGGCGTTAGAAATGAACAGATTTTAGAAAATCTACAAGAACTTTTCCGTTTAAAATATAATGTAAAAATTCGTATGCCTTTACTAAAAGGTGTTAATGATTCAAAAGAAGACATTGAAAGAGCTATGGAATTTTTAAAACCATATAAAGATTATAAGAACTTTAAAGGAGTTGATTTACTTCCGTATCATAAGATGGGAGTAAACAAATACAATCAATTAAATGTGGAATATCCTATAAAGGATGATCCTAGTTTAAAGGATGAAGATTTAGATAGAATAGAAGGATGGATTTCAAAATACGATTTAAAAGTAGAAGTAATTCGTCATTAATGTTAATAGATAATATGGAAGTATTGATTTGAAAAAGGTAAGGAGTAAGGTCAATGATAAAATTTATTACCGAAGAATATTTAAGAGATATATATAAGAAGGAACATTTTGAGACCTACGAAATAGAGCAAGGGAAGCGACTTACACCAGGAGCGGCTCAATACTTATCTGATAAGAGAATAAAAATAAATAATAATGCTTCAAATATAAAGAGGGATGGTTCTAAAAATAACAAGTTTCAAATCAAAGGAACAGAAAATAAACAAGATAAGATAGTAAAAGAAGAAATAGATATAGATTTTAAATTTAAAAAGAAACTTTGTTTAGAATTAAAAACTATAGAAGCTAAATTTCTTATTACTACTAGTGAAATATTAGAAGAAGATGTATTTTTAGCACAAAATATTATGAATTTAAGCAAAAGATTATCAAATATAAGAAAAGCTATAGAAAAAAAAGAAGATTTTGAAGATGTATATTTTAAAGATTGTACAGGAATGAATTCATTAAACTTTTCAAGTGAGCTTGATGACTGTTTTGAGATAACAGATTTTCATATGCAACTTAAAAATGGCAAGATAATTTTAAAAATGCATATACTTCGTTGCATTTTACAAGAGGTACAAGTTGAAATATTTGAAAGCTTTGAAAATGATAATACTGATGTAAAAAGTAAAATTGTGGAGAGAATTAATTTAATAATTAATTCATTATCTCAATTGATTTGTTCAGCAGTAGGAGGAAAAGAATGTCAAAGGGCAAAATGTCAAATCAAAGAATAAACTTTGAATATTGTGATGATTTAATTAAAAAATTCGAAGAAGTTATAAAAAAACCAATTACAAAAAAATCTTCTGTCTATTATACTGGTGTAGACTTAGGTACTGCATGTGTAGTTTTAGCAGTTTTAGATGAAAACTATAAACCTGTTGCTGGTGCATACAGATATGCTGATGTAGTTCGTGATGGTATGGTTGTTGATTATATTGGTGCAGTAAGACTTGTTAGAGAACTTAAAGAGGAAATAGAGGGGAAATTAAATACTGAGCTTATTTATGCAGCAGCAGCAATTCCACCTGGAACAGATACTTTAGATTCTGGAGCAATTAAAAATGTGGTTCAAGCAGCTGGATTTGAATTGACCTGTCTTTTAGATGAACCTACCGCTGCAAATGCTGTACTTAAGATTGAAAACGGCGCTGTTGTAGACATTGGTGGTGGAACAACTGGGATATCAATTTTAAAAGATGGAAAAGTTGTTCATGTTGTTGATGAAGCTACAGGGGGCACTCACTTTTCACTTGTTATATCAGGTGCATATAAAATTGATTTTTCAAAAGCAGATAAGTTTAAAAGAGATAATAAAAACCATAAAGAGATTTTACCGATACTAAAACCAGTAGTTGAAAAGGTAGCATCAATAATTACTAATAATATTAGGAATTATAGTGTAGATGAAATTTCTTTAGTAGGTGGTACTTGCTGCTTAACAGGAATTGAAGGAATTATAGAAAAAAGTACAGGGATATATACTCATAAACCTAAAAACCCTATGTTTGTTACACCACTTGGAATAGCGTTAAGTTGTACACAGGATATTATTGAATAATAAGGAGTGTGTTTAAAAGTGGATTTTAGAATTATAAAATCACCTTCCAATGGCACTAAAGAGATTCTTAGAAGACGAATGGGAGGAAATTGCAAAGCAAGTTTAGATAATGCTGATACAATAGGCCTCGTTCAAGGTAAACTTATTGATATGATTTATGTTGCAGATATTGCTGAAAAAGCTGTTGGTGTTGATGTGGAAGATATTAGGGGTACATGTCCTCAGCATATGGTTTTACTTGCTATTTTTGGTGACACCTCATCAGTTGAATCTGCATTAAATGAGATTGAACTTAAAATGGAACAAGGTAAATTAAAATGATAATAGCAAGAATTATTGATACAGTATGGGCTACTAGGAAATCAGAATCACTTAATGGACTTAGATTTATGCTAGCTGAGGATATCGGTGAAATAGGTGAAGGACATAGGTTTATTGTTGCTGACATTATGGGGGCAGGTATTGGAGATAGGGTTATTGTAAGTACTGGATCATCTGCACGTATGATGTTAGAAAAGGATAATATCCCAGTAGATGCAGTTGTAGTTGGGATAATTGACAATGATTGCACCTTAAGTTAAAACACAATTTCTTTTAGAAAAGTCATAGCACTTTAGGATTAATATAAAGACTAAAATTATCTGAAGGGATGTGAAAATATGAAAAAGTTAATTAGCGCAAAGAGCGTTGAAGAGTTAATAGTAAGTGGAGAAAAGACATTGTATATAGATGGAACTGAAATAATTACACCATCAGCTAAAGAACTTGCAATAAACAATGAAATAACATTTACAACAGAAGATAAAGGTTTATTTAAAACTACAAAACCTAAAATAGAAAGCGTAGAAGATAAAAAGACTACAGGTATAGAAGATATTGATAGTGAAATGATACTTAACGTCTTTAGAGCAATGATGGACAAAGGTCTTTTAGAAGAACTTATGGAAAATTTAAAACCAAAGAATCTTTTATTTGATGCAGAGTGTGATTCTAGTGGAGTTAAACTCGTTAGAGGAAACACAGTAAAAATGGATACATTTGATACTGGAAATAAAGATGCAAGAGTGTATTTTCAAGAATTAATAAGTAAAAAGGAATCAAAAATGAGCGCTGGATTTTTGGTGATTCAAGACTCAAAATTTGATTGGGAATTAACTTATGAAGAAATTGATTATGTTATAGAAGGAACTTTAACAGTTGAAATCAATGAAAAGATATACACAGCATATCCAGGAGATGTTTTGTTTGTACCATCAGGTTCTAAAGTAGTTTGGGGTTCACCAGATAAAGCAAGGATGTTTTATGTAACATATCCAGCAAACTGGGCGGATCTTTCATAAAAAAGCTAGGAGGATAAACCTATGCAAGCAATTGGTTTAATAGAAACAAAAGGATTAATTACAGCAATTGAGGCTGCTGATACAATGCTAAAATCATCAGATGTAAGTATTGTTGAAAAAACTTATGTAGGTGGTGGTCTTGTAACAGTTATAGTTACAGGGGATGTAGGTTCAGTTAGGGCAGCTATAGAAGCGGGTTCGGCAGCTGTAAAAAAGATTAACCCAGAATATTTAATTTCAGATCACATAATGCCAAGACCAAGCGAAGAGCTTAAAACTATAATTGGACCTAAAGCTACAGTTGAGGTTTTGAAAGTTATCACATCTAATGAGGATGTTATAGGAATAGAAGAGATACAAAAAGAAGATATAAAGAATACTAAGGTAGAGAAGTTAGAAAATAAAGATGTAGGAGTACAATCTACAGCACCACAAGTAGAAGATATAAAAGTACAATCTAAAAAAGACGTTTCAAAAATAGTAGAAGAAGAAAAACTTGTAAAAGGTTTAGTACAAGTTAAAGAAATGGATTTAGAAAAACTACATAAAAATGATGTAGATAAATTAGTAAGTGAAGATGGCATAGAAAAAGCTATTTTAATATTAGATAAGCTAAAAGTTGTTAAGCTTAGAAACTTAGCTCGTGAGTATGAAGACTTTGTAATTACGGGTAGAACAATTTCAAAAGCTGATAAGAAGCTATTAATTATAAAATTCAAAGCATATTACGAAAAAAATAGTAAGATTTAATTACTTGATTTTTCTTAATTAATAAATGTGAATTTAAGATTTCAGTTTGAAATTCTATAAATTTACGAAAGGAATGAACGTACAATGGAAAATTTTGATAAGGATTTATATTCAGTACAAGAGGCAAGAAACCTTGCTAGACTTGGAAAAGTGGCAGCTAATAAAATTGCTACTTATAGTGAAGAACAAATCGATAAAATATTATGCAATATGGTTAGAGTTGCACAAGAAAATCTTGTTTGTTTAGCACAAATGGCAGTTGAAGAAACTGGTTTTGGTAAAGTTGAGGATAAAACTTATAAAAACCATATGGCATCTTCTGCAGTATATGATTCAATAAAAGATATGAAAACTATAGGCGTAATTAACGAAGATAAGGTGAATAAGGTTATAGAGATTGCTGAACCAGTTGGTTTAGTTATGGGTATAATACCTTCAACAAACCCAACTTCTACTGCAATTTTTAAAGCTATGATTTCTATAAAATCTCGTAACGCTATAGTATTTGCTCCACATCCATCTGCTGCAAAATGTACAATTAAAGCAATTGAGTTAATGAACGATGCAGCTATAGAAGCTGGTGCACCAGAGAATATTATAAGTACTGTAAAAACACCAACTATTGAAGCTACAAATGAATTAATGAAATGTAATGAAGTTGCAATAATAATAGCAACAGGTGGCCCAGGAATGGTTAAAGCTGCTTATAGTGCAGGAAAACCAGCTCTTGGTGTTGGAGCAGGAAACTCTCCAGCATATATAGAAAAGACTGCCAATATAGAAAAAGCTGTCAGAAATATTATGGCAAGTAAGACTTTCGATAATGGTACAATCTGTGCTTCAGAACAATCTATAATATGTGAAGAATGCAATCACGATGAAGTTGTTGCAGAGTTTAAAAAACAAGGTGGATACTTTATGACAGAAGAAGAAACTGATAAAGTATGCAAAATATTATTTAAAAATGGACATACTATGAATGCTAAATTTGTTGGAAGAAGTCCACAAGTTATAGCCTGTTCTGCAGGAATTTCAATTCCACAAGGTACTAAAGTACTTATAGGAAAACAAAATGGTGTAGGTGGTAATAACCTACTATCATATGAAAAGCTTACAACAGTTCTTGGTTTCTACACAGTAAAGGATTGGAAGGAAGCATGTGAATTAAGTATTGAATTACTTCAAAATGGAATTGGACATACAATGAGTATACATACTGAAGATAGAGACATGGTTATGGCTTTTGCAAAGAAACCAGCTTCCCGTATTCTTGTTAATACTGGTGGATCACAAGGTGGAACAGGTGCAAGCACAGGACTTAGTCCTTCATTCACATTAGGTTGTGGTACATGGGGAGGAAGTTCAACATCTGAAAATGTTACTCCAAAACACCTTATAAACATTAAGAGAGTTGCTTACGGCTTAAAAGATTGTGCAACATTAGCATCTAATGATCCAAGCTTTAACCGTATAAAAACTGCAGAAAATTGTCATGCAGCTAGAAATCAATGTATGAATATGAGCCCAGATCAAATTGCTGCAGCAGCAAAAACTTTAAAAGATTCTAATGAGAAAACTACGGTTACTGAATCTAATAGTAGCAAATTAAAAGAAGAAGAACTTTTAGCTTTAGTTAATCAAATGATTTCATCTATGAAAGGCAATAACTAATGGATAATTATGAAGAATTACTAAAGCTTGTATTAGAGGCTGTTAAGGATAAGCAAGCAAATACGTTAACTAAAGAAGATTTATCAAAGATTCCAGTAGGAATTTCTAATAGGCATGTGCATCTTTCAGAAAAAGATATAGAAAGTCTTTTTGGAAAAGATTATAAGCTTACAAAGTTTAAAGATTTATCTCAAACTGGTCAATATGCTTGTAATGAAGTTTTGATAATTTGTGGGCCAAAAGGAGCAATTGAAAGAGTTAGAGTTTTAGGACCTGAAAGAAGTAAAACTCAAGTTGAGGTATTGATGGGAGACTGCATTAAACTTGGAGTAAAGCAACATGTAAAGCTATCTGGAGACTTAAGTGGAACAGCCGGGGTTACATTAATTGGACCAAAAGGATCTGTTCAACTTGAAGAAGGAGTAGTTGTTGCACAAAGACATATTCATATGACAAAAGAAGATGCTAAAAACTTAGGTGTTTGCAATGGAGATATAGTATCAATAAAAATTGATGACTTAAGAGGTGGAATATATAGCAATGTTGCTATTAGAGCAAATGACACTTCAAAACTTGAATGTCATCTTGACATTGAAGAAGCTAACGCAATGGGCATTAGCTCAAAAACAAAGATAACAATAGTTAAGTAATATTTATAAAATTAATATAAATATAATAAAAATATTTAGGAGGAATTTAAAATGAAACATGATGCATTAGGAATGATAGAAACAAAAGGATTAGTAGGAGCAATAGAGGCAGCAGACGCTATGGTTAAAGCTGCAAATGTAACTTTAGTAGGTAAAGAGCAAATAGGTGCTGGACTTGTTACTGTAATGGTAAGAGGTGACGTTGGAGCTGTTAAAGCTGCTACAGATGCAGGAGCTGCTGCTGCTGAAAGAGTTGGAGAATTAGTATCAGTTCACGTAATACCAAGACCACACGCTGATGTTGAAGTAATACTTCCAATGATTAAATCAGATATCAAGTAATTCTTAGACTCAGGTGGAGTTTGCTTATAAGGAATACATATCTCCATCTGAGTCTTAGAAGAACTTATCCAGGGGCGTAGCAGCCGTCATCCTCCACCTTGAAGAGGAGAGGGGTGTTACGGATGGTAGCCATCGGATAAAATAATTTTTTAAATAGAATAGAAAAAGTAAAAGTGTCACTAAAGTTAATTTAGTGGCACTTTTTTTAGCGTGTGGTGAATTGTCTCATAAAGACTTTCTAATTAGAGTGATGTAGGCTTACACATATAGCTATCATGTGTCTAATATTGTCGGAATATGTAGAGTGGTATTTATTTACATAATATCGTAAATGCTATATGATATATAGTAACAGATGGGTTACAAGTCATAATTAGGTAACCTTATATAAAAGTTATTTATAAACAAAAAGCCACATTTACGTATTGACTAAAATTAAACTAAAGACCTATTTAGAAGATGACTTTCCAAAAAGGTAATTTAAATACTGTTATACTTGGAATATAGATAAAGAAAGCGTAAATGATATTTTAAATAGGATAATTGTTGGCCGTAGTAATAGAATAACATTTATTTTTACGCATGATGATTTACTAAATTATATTATAATACAGTTTTAAACGTCTAAGTTTAAATAAATAGCATTAATTAAGCCAAAAGATAAATGAGGAAGTGAATTTATGGAATGCAATGAAGCGTATGTAATAGAGCTACCATAGATATTCTTGAGCAGATGGATGTGTGGCGCTCTAGTAGGCATGGGAGATGGCGCCTAAGACATAATAAAGTAGTCTAATCTAAAATGGGACACGAAATATTAAATACTGTGTCCCTAATTAAGTCAAAAGATAAAGATGGTGTTAACACTATCAAAATAAATAAGGAGGTGAATTTATGGAATGCAATGAAGTATATGTAATAGAGCTACCAACAGATATTCTTGAACAGATGGATGGATGTACATGTGCATGTGGCGCTCTAGTAGGAACAGGAGGTGGCGCCTAAGACATAATAAAGTAGTCTAATCTAAAATGGGGCACGAAATATTAAATACTGTGTTCCTAATTAAGTCAAAAGATAAAGATGGTGTTAACACTATCAAAATAAATAAGGAGGTAAATTTATGGAATGCAATGAAGTATATGTAATAGAGCTACCGACAGATGTTCTTGAACAGATGGATGCATGTTCATGTGCATGTGGCTATCTAATAGGCCAAGGAGGTGGCGCTTAAGACATAATAAAGTAGTTTAATCTAAAAAGGGACACGAAATATTAAATACTGTGTCCCTTTCTTGCATAAAGATAAGTATAATTAATAGGTCTTATTTAAAAAAGTAATAATGTACTAAAAAATATGATTGCTTATTTTTAGATGACTTTTTTAAATCTTTTTATAAGCCATTGAAAAATATTATAAAAAGGAAAGGACTCTTAGAAATAATTATACAGTTTTAAGTACGTTTTTTCTGAAGGCTCCACACCAACCAATTTAAATCTATAACTATTAATTTTTGGCAAAGATTGAATATCTTTTTATGGTATAAAGGAGTCTCTAGCCTACTGATAAATAGATATACTATTTTTATAAGTAGATACAATTATTGCAACGGACTATTTTTTTAGATGTCAACGCTACAACATATAGGATAAACCAACCTTATGGTAAACATCCCATGTAAGTAAATAAAGAGAAATAGCAATATTGACTCTCATCCTAGAACACCTATATTTGAAGATATCAATTATAAGTGTACGGGCTCAATGATACAATTGTTTATGACGGCGTTAAGCGTCTTAATGGAGGTAAATATGGATAGATCAAGAGAATTAATTTTTACAAGTAATAACAAGAATGTTTTAGTTTATAATTATCATTTAAATAAGGCATGTATTATAAGTATTGGTACATATAAAAATATTTTTGAGTCAGATTATAGTATTGATAATCTAATAAGTAATGGGATTATCGATGATTTAAGTATATCGTTACTTATAAAAAATGGAGTCTTATTTAATAATTATCATGAATATCATAGATTATCATATGCGGAAAGATTGAGCAATAGAAAAGTTGAGGTATCATTAGATGAAGTATATTTGCATTTAACTCAAAGATGTAATTTAAGATGCGATTATTGTTATAATAAAAAAAATCTAAATGATACAGATTTTCTAACTACAGATGATATTTTAATGATAGGAGAAAAGTTGAAAAAAATTGATGTAAAAAAGATAACTTTTACTGGTGGAGAAGCATTATTAAGAGATGATTTAGAGTATATAACATACAAATTCAAGAAAATGGGTTTTAAATTAGTTTTATTAACTAATGGTACAAAATTATTGAAAAATGTAAAAGTATTAGATAATGTTGATTCAGTAATTGTAAGTTTAGACACTTTAAGACAAAGTAGTAATCAGAGAATAGGATTAAATATAGAGAGTTTAACAAAGGACTTATCAAATATTGCAATAAATTATTCAAACAAAATATATATTAGATCTGTTGTATCAAGTATTAATGAACATATATGGAAAGAAGTTGAACGATTTTCAATAGATAATGGTTTTAAATTCATATCTAATATATTTATACCTAATAATATTAGTGAAGTTGATTTTATGCCAAAAATAGATATGATAGAAGTTGATGAAAATTTGTTGAATTTTTCAGGTAATATTTGTGGTGGCTGTTATAAAGAAATTTCAATTGACTGTAAAGGATATATATATCCATGTCAAGCATTATTAAATGATAAATTTAAAATTGTAAATATTTTTGATGAGAATTGGTATAATCTACTTAAAGAATCAAAAATTACAGAAGAGTTTAAAAAAAGAAATGTTAATAATATAGAAGGTTGCAAAGATTGCGAATATAAATATTTATGTGGTGGAGGTTGTAGAGCAATAGCTTTTAATGTATATGATTCATTAGATGCTAAAGCAGAATGTATTTGTGATTATCATAAACAAATTGTAAAAAAGAAATTGGAAGGCTTATTAAATATATATGGTTAATAAAGGAGATATTATTAAAGAGTTAATTGGTCAATATGCATTTAAAGTTGATAATAGTAAGCTAATTGAAAGCTTACCAAAGTTTGTTTATTCAAGAAATTGTAAATACTTTGATATATTAAATAGTGAACCTGCATTTAATATATTCAATTTATTAGGAATAAAATATAGGTTTTATAATAATGAGTGTTATATAATAAGTGGATTTAAAAATATCAATAATACTGTTAAGGTTATAGATATTAATGGTATGAATTCATCAAAGGGGTTAGCAAATAGATCAGATAAATATAAGATTAAGATTAAAGATAATAAAGGATATATAAAAACTATAAATCTCAAATATCCAAATATAATTACAAAATCTAGAAAGAATGAATATCAAATCATAAATGATAATGAATTGTATATACATTTATATGACTTTGAAAATCTTGATTTAATAAGTGTAACTAACTTTGATAATAAAAAGATTTGGCTAGACTTAAGAAATAATCAAGGTGGTAGAGTACATAATTTGATTAAAATACTAGAGCTGTTTTATAATCATGGAGATGTCTTATTGTATCTTCAGAAACAAGATTCTTTCTTCAAAATAACATCAAAATTAAAAATATGCTATAAACCACTACACATATATTTACTTGTAAATAAAGAAACTGCTAGTGCTGCTGAGATGTTAGCAATGAAACTAAGTGAATTTGATAATGTGACAATTATTGGTGCGCAAACAGAAGGAAAATGGGTTTTAAATTCTGTAAAAAGGATTAACAATTATTATATAAGGTTTCCAGAATATGAATTTATATCAAAATCAGGTTCACATCTTAAATTAGGTTGTGGTATTGAACCTGATTATCATATCTCTGATAAAGTAATAAATAAGATGATAATTGATAAATTTTATTTAAAACTTTGATAATTTAGTATTGAAAAGATATGGTAAGTAGATTAGAGTTATCAAATTAAACTAATAAAAATATCATTATGCTATAATTCAAAGGCGGGTAAAATATTTATAGGATGTGATTGTAAGTGAAATATCGTCAGTTTTTAATTGTTATGATATGTATGGTTATAATAAATAGTTTAGCATATTTGACACCACCTATACTTATACAGATATGGAATAATGACAGTATAGGGTTTACATCTGAAAGAGTTATATGGTTATTCGTAGTTTTGTTACTTGCTTTAATTATAGAAATTATATTTACATCAATAAGAGAAAAGTTTGCAAAGGGTTTTAATATAAAAAATTGTGTAATGATGTTAAATAGTATGTTTCATTTGAAGTATGATGAAATCAATGAAAAGGGACCTATGAATTTGATTGAGAGAATAGCTATTTCAGTAAATAGTTTCTATGCATACTATACAGGAGATGCTATTAAAATATGGTCAAGTCTCATAATAATTACTTCAATAACTGTAATGGTTTTTTTGATGAATCCTTATATTGCTATTATATTAGTAATAATTGTACCTATTAATTATTTTGGTTATAGACTACTAAATAAAGAACTAATGAAACGATCAAAAAATATGCAAGAGAGCACTTCATCTGGATGGCAAGAGATTCTCTCTATAGTAAACCAAACAGATTATTTAAAACAATTACCTAATTATGAAAGATTATTTGAACAATTTGATTCATCATTAAATAAGATTTACGGATCAATGGCTAAGGTGAATATTTATGCTCAGTCATCAAGTACTTTGTTAAAATCAATGAATTCTATAGTAAACATTATGGTTATGGTTTTCTTAGTAATGGACTATATGAAATTAAATCAAAATCCAATGAATCTGGTTATTTATACAATAATATTGCCTTTGTTTTTTAATCAAGTAAATCAGTTGACCAGCTCTAATTTGAATAAAAGAGATATGGTAAACTCAAAAAGGTTTGTAGAAGAACTTAAACAACATAGAGAATTAGACGGACATATTGATATAGAATCAATAGATACAGTTGATTTACAAATAGATGAACTAATGATAAAAGATAGAGTATTATCTAAGGATATTAATGGTAGCTATAAAAAAGGTGATATAATTTGGATAAAAGGTTCAAGTGGTGCAGGCAAATCCACTTTACTTAAGCTAATTCCAAAGTTTAGAGAATCGGAAGGTGTAAAGTTAAATAAAGAAAGTATCATCAATATAACAAATAAAAGTATTAGATCTAATGTAGAGTATCTATCTCAAAATGTTCCTATTATAAAAGGTACTTTAAGAGATAATTTATTTTTGGGAAAAGAGAGATTATTACAAATAGAAAATGACTTAATTAAAGATCCTATTTTAGAGACAATTTTTAAAAATATTAATTTGGATACTGTTATACTTGAAGGGGGAACTAATCTTTCGGGAGGAGAGAAACAAAAGATTGCCATAGTTAGAGCTTTATATAATCATTCGGATGTTCTTATTTTAGATGAGATAACTTCAAATATAGATAAAGAAAGCGCAAATGATATTTTAAATAGGATAATTGATGACAGTAGCAATAGAATAACATTTATTATTACTCATGATGATTTGTCGGATAGATATTATAATACAGTTTTAAACTTATAAGTTAAAAAACAATATCAATTTAACAAATAAGACCATGGACTAATTAATTAGTCTATGGTCTTATTTTGAAGAGTTTAGTTAAGTAACAGTGTTGGAAGTGTAACACTGCTAAATCTATATAGATTTACCATCATTTATCCGACGGCTACCATCCGTAACACCCCTATCCTATTCAAGGTGGGGGTGTTACGGATGCTACGCCCCTGGATAAGTTCTTCTAAGCCTTTGATGGAGAGATGTATTACTTATAAGCAAACTCCACCTGAGTCTAAGAATCACTTGATATAGACTTAGCACTGGTATAAACGTATCCTTTTATACTTAAGGCAAGGTCAAAACATGAGCTTCCTTTAAGTATATTTTTTATGGTATATTCTTTTATGGTATATTCTTTTATTTCATCATATTTATTAAAAGTAAATTTTGCTTTATTACTGTCATTGTATACTTTCCAATAGCCACATAACAAACATCTTTTTGTAGTGCACTCCATGAAGTCTTTAACATCTTTAAATGGTATTCCAAGGAACAATCCGAGTTCGTGAGGGCAGTGATACTTTTCATATCTAGATTTTAATGTAGTTACATAGTTATTAATAGAACCATTAGGGGGATACCCTATAGTAAGTAAAAAATCCATGGTGTCATATTTACTTAATTCTTGCTTCAATAAAGATTCACTATAGATCATAACTATGATAGAATCATAACTTTCTCTTAACTCTACAAATTTCAAGTTTAGACTGTCAATGAAATTAATTCCAAAATCATTCCAACCTTTATACAATTTAATATTATTCTTTTTTATTGTAACTGTGGCAGCTGGTTTAATTTCTGCGATTACTAATGATAAATGATATACCAAAAAGGTTTCTACATGCTCTTTATTATTCATTGAATTCAATTTTTTATAAAAATCTAGATGTATCAATTCATACCACCGCCAAACTTATTTTATGAAGTAACTATTTTTCTTCCAAAAATTATACACTCTTTATCACTATCATCTGGTTCATTTTGAATTATTAAAGGAGTACCTATAATAGTACAACCGCAATCTAGCATTTTATCTTCAAAGTTCCTCATCCATTCGCCATCTCCCCAGCCATAAGAACCAAAAAGTGCAACTTTTTTACCAGATACTTTAGTTGAAATTTCGTCTATAAATGGTTGGAATTCTGATTTTTCTAATACTTCACTCCCCATAGATGGGCAGCCTAAGACTAGAGTATCCTCTTCTAATAAAGCATCAATATTTACATCAGATACAAATATTGTTTCTGCATCTTTACCTTCAGCTACAATACCTTGTTTAATTAATTTTGCCATCTTTTCTGTATTACCTGTTCCAGACCAATATACTATTTTCATTTAAATACCCTCCCTAAACATTTATGATTATGAAAATCAATCTCAATTAAAGAATATAACAAATATTAAACGTTGTCAAGTGTAGAGTATAATTTCAATAAGTATGATATTTTAATCACAACAAGGTGTATATTATGATATTATTGTGTTATAATATCACTATTGGGAATGAAGTACTCCCTTAGCAAATGCTAAAACCGCTTATTTAGCTGATGACTTCTGCAATAATATTATTGCGGAGCTATCAGCTTTTTTTGTGCTTTAATAAAGGAGGATTTTTATGTTATTTAGTCTTGCTCTTATTCTTATTATAGGATTCACATTAAGTGGTATCCTAAATAGACTTAGGTTACCAGGAATTTTAGGTATGCTTATTACTGGAGTTATTCTTGGACCTTTTGTATTAAATTTAATATCACCAGATATTCTTAATATATCTAAGGATCTAAGGCAAATAGCCCTTATTGTAATACTTTCAAGGGCAGGTCTTTCACTAGATGTTAAGGATTTAAAAAAGGTAGGAAGACCCGCCATTTTGATGTGCTTTGTACCAGCTACCTTTGAACTTGTTGCAATAACATTACTTGCTCCAATACTTTTTAAGGTGTCATATATAGAGGCTGCTATAATGGGAACTGTTCTGGCTGCTGTTTCCCCAGCGGTAGTTGTGCCTAGGATGCTTAAAGTTATGGAGGGTGGGTACGGTAAGGAAAAAAGCATACCACAATTAATATTAGCAGGGGCATCTGTAGATGATGTCTATGTTATTGTATTATTTACAGCTTTTATGGGTATGTATCAGGGAAGAGGATTTAGTGTATTAAGTCTTGTAGCAGTTCCAATTTCCATAGTTGTTGGCTTAGCTATAGGTATTTTATCAGGACTCTTACTTGTGTTTGTATTCAAAAAACTTCATATAAGAGATACTGTAAAGATATTAATAATTCTTAGTGTTTCTTTTTTATTTATAAGTCTTGAAGCAGAAGTTAAATCCTATATTCCTATGTCAGGATTACTAGCAGTAATGGCTTTAGGAGGAACTATCTTAAAAAAATACGAGGTTTTGGCTAAGCGTTTATCTAATAAGTTCTCAAAAGTATGGGTGGGGGCTGAAATTTTGCTTTTTGTTCTGGTAGGCGCTGCCGTTGACATTAGGTTTGTTTCAGATGCAGGCCTTATGGCAGTTATTCTTATTTTAAGTGCACTTATTTTTAGAATATGTGGAGTTTATATATGTTTAATAAAAACTAAGCTTACAAATAAAGAAAAACTTTTTTGTGCCATAGCCTATTTGCCTAAGGCTACTGTTCAAGCTGCTATTGGTTCAATACCTCTTTCAGCTGGGGTTTTAGCTGGAAACACTATTCTTACAGTTGCAGTACTTTCTATTTTAATTACAGCACCAATTGGTGCTATAGGTATTGATAGGACCTATAAAAAGCTGTTAACAAAAGATTAAGTAAAATATTACAATATAATATTAATTATTTTGAAGAATATAATTAATATGTTAAGTAGCTAGGTATTGTAAAATAATTAGTATAATGAGAAAATGGGGATTAGGAGGTGCTAATGATGACTAAATTATTAGTAGTTGTTGACTATCAAAATGACTTCGTAGATGGTACATTAGGATTCATAAAGGCTAAAACATTAGAAATGCCTATATATAATAAGGTAAATGAATATCTTAAAAATAAGGACAAGGTTTTATTTACTTATGATACTCATTATGAAAATTATTTAGATACTAGGGAAGGTAAAGCTTTGCCAATCTCCCACTGTATAAAGGATACTGATGGACACATGTTATATGGAAAATTAAATGAGTTTATAAACTCGAAAGCTACATTGCATTATAATAAGGAGGGTTTTGGAATAGAGCCCAAGGACATGGTGAAATTAGCTAGTGAAATAGGAAAAAATATTAATGAAATTGAGCTAGTTGGAGTGGTTACCAATATGTGCGTAATAAGCAATGTTATTATGTTTCAATCACAATATAGGAATGCAGAGATTATAGTTGATGAAAGACTTTGTGCTAGTTTTAATGATGAGTTACATGAAAAAGCACTAGATGTAATTGAATCTTTGCAGGTGAAGGTTATTAATAGGAAATAATACTAATGTATTTTATATGTAGGCCGAATTAGATATATCAGATACAAGTGAAAGGACAGATATTTTAATATGAGGATAAATAAACTTCTTAGTAATTATGGGTTTTGTTCTAGGAGTGAAACAAATAAAATTATTGAGGAAGGTAGAATAAAGGTAAATGGAAAGTTAGCTATTAAAGGGCAGTGGGTAGAGAAGGAGGATCATATTCTTATTGATGATGCTCCTCTTTTGCCCAAGGATAAGATATATATTGCATTAAATAAACCTGTAGGAATCACTTGTACTGCGGCAAAGGAAGTTGAAGGTAACATAATTAGCTTTATGAATTATGAGGAATACATTTTTCCTATTGGAAGATTAGATAAGGCATCTGAAGGGTTAATATTAATGACTAATGATGGTGACCTTGCAAATAAGATTTTAGAGTCAGAAAATAACCATGAGAAGGAATATATAGTAACTGTGGATAGAGCTTTTGATGATGCTTTTATAAAGGGAATGTCAGAAGGTGTAGAAATTTCTGGAGCTCGAACAAGGCCTTGCATGGTAAGTAGGATTAGTGAAGATACTTTTAGAATTATACTTACTCAAGGGCTTAATAAGCAAATTAGAAAGATGACCAAGACTTTTGGGTATAATGTGATAAGTCTTCAGCGTATCCGAATTATTAATATAAAAATCCAGGGTATAGATACTGGTACATGGCGTAATCTTACAGAAGAAGAGTTAGTGGAATTAAGAAGTAAATAGAACTTTTACTTAAAATTAAAATATAGAGGAAATCTCAGATTAATTAATAACTACAATATAAAGAGTTTGTTTATTTATAGGAGGTATTTATGGGATTTATTACTTTAACTAAAGAAAACATAGAAAGCGAGCATATATGTTGTGCTATTTCAGATAAAAAGTGTAAAGATGGTTATCAACTTAAAAAGCAATGGCTTAAAGACAATATAGAAAATGGATATAAATTTACAAAGTTAGATGAAAGAGCAAAGGTTTTTATAGAATATTGCCCTTCAGAAATAGCATATGTTCCAGTAAATGCACCTAATTATATGGTGATAAATTGTTTTTGGGTATCAGGAAGATATGCTGGAAAAGGTTATGGGAAAGAGCTACTTAGTAAGTGTATAGAGGAAGCAAAGGCAAAAGGTAAAGATGGAATAGTTACTTTATGCAGTGATAAGAAAAGGCCCTTTATGAGTGATAAAAAGTTCTTTTTAAAGCAAGAATTTTTAGTGGTAGATAAAGCTAAGCCTTATTTTGAACTATTATGCTTAAAATTTAATGAGGAAGCTATGGATCCTAAGATTTTACCTAAAGCTAAAGAGGCCACTTCTTATTATGATAATGGAGGCTTTGTAGCATATTATTCTGATGCATGTCCTTTTATGGATTATAACGTAAATATAGTTCAACAAGAAATAGCAAAGGATAATAATTGTATATATGAAGCTGTTAGACTAAAAACTAGAGAAGAGGCTATAAATAGTCCATGTTGCTATACTAATTATTCTCTTTTTTATAAGGGGGACTTCGTTACCCATGAGATTAATCCTAAAAAATTTAAGGCTATCATAGAAAACCTACAAACACACAATAAAGATTCTTTTGAATAATCTGAAATTTTTGTTGCAATTTATTAATTTCCATTATATAATTATTATGTGGTAAATAACCACAACAAATAAAAAAAAGGAGGTCGTGAATATGTTGATGATTCAAAGGTTCGTAGCAGGCAATGATATGAACATTTTAGTGAGTTCTGTTAATAATAAAGTAGCCCATGATGTTAATGTTTCAGCACAATTTAATAAATTATACATGCACGATCTTGGTATACGTTTTTAATTTGTAATTTAGTAATGTATAGCCATGGGTTGTGTACCTATGGCTTTTTATATTAGCTTTAAGGATATATGATTAGATTATCCTTCTAAAAGCTACTTTATCTTAAGTTAAAGTCCGTGCCTATAATAGTTCACTGTAAGGTACATACTGTAACTCTGGGTAAAGGTTGTAATTTTTAGTTTAAAAACAAGATTTCATATCAATTGTGAGCTCTATTTAAACTTAAGATACAGTTTATGCGTTTAAAGCCGTAGAATATTACATTCTTCGGTTTTTTATTTTACAAAAAATATAAAAGGAGTGGTAAGTATGATTAAAAATTATGTTAAAGAAAAAGTAAGAAGTGAGTATTTTAATTTTAGTACCTGAGTTAAAAAACCATATTAGAATTTTTTTGAAAAGATTAATTTGACGGGAACATTATTATGACAATACAAGGGGGGATTAATTTGAAAAAACTTTTAAAACTAGTTAAAGGAAATAGGTTGTTATATGTTGCGGCAATTGCCTCTATAGCTATATCAACATTTATAGCTATGCTAGAACCTATGGTTATAAAGACGACTATAGATTCTATTATCGGAAATACGCCTTTGAATGCATCACCATTTATTGAGAAAATTATAGGTTTTTTTGGTGGTAAAGGAGTGCTTTCTAGAAACTTATGGATATGTTCTTTGTTTCTAATAACACTAACCGTTATAAGAGGGGTTTTCTTATTTTTAAGAGGAAAGCTTGCAGCTAAGGCAGCTGAAAATATTGCTAAAAATATAAGGGTAAAACTTTATGATCATATTCAAAACTTACCCTATGGATATCATGTGAATTCAGAATCAGGAGATTTAATTCAACGTTGTACATCAGATGTAGATACTATTAGAAGATTTTTTGCAGTGCAACTTGTGGATATAGGAAGGGCAGTATTTATAGTAACCTTTGCACTTATAATGATGCTATCACTAAATAAAAAGATGACAGTGATTGCCATGGTAATAGTGCCATTTATATTTATATTTTCATATGTATTCTTCAAAAAGATTAAGCACAATTTTGAAAAGGCTGACGCACAAGAAGGGGTTCTTACCTCTGTACTTCAAGAAAATTTAAGTGGGGTTAGAGTGGTAAAAGCTTTTGGAAGGCAAAGTTTTGAAATAGAAAAATATGAAAAACAAAATAGAAAGTATAGAGATTTGAATTTTAACTTAGTTAAATTACTTTCTAATTATTGGTCTATATCGGATTTGCTTTGTATGACTCAAATTGGACTCGTTTTAATTGCCGGTATATATTATGCAAATAAAGGTGAGATAAGTCTTGGAACTTTAGTGGTTTTTAATACCTATGAGGGTATGTTACTTTGGCCTGTAAGACAACTTGGAAGAATTCTTTCAGATATGGGAAAAATGACAGTTTCTCTTAAAAGAATTACAAATATTCTTGAAACACCAGTAGAACAGGAATATGGTAAATCTTTAAAGCCTGACATCAAGGGTGAGGTAACCTTTGAAAATGTGTCATTTAAATATGACAAGGATACTAAAATACTTGAAAATTTAAGTTTTAGTGTTAAAAAAGGTGAAACTATAGCTATAGTTGGACCTACTGGATCAGGAAAGTCATCATTAGTGCATCTTTTATTAAGACTTTATGATTATGACAGTGGTTCTATAAAAATAGATGGCATAGAGCTTAAAGATATTGAAAGAAAATGGGTAAGAAATAATATAGGAATTGTGCTACAAGAGCCTTTTCTTTATGCACGTACTATAAAGGAAAACATTATGATATCTAAATTAGACTCTAGCGATAGGGAAATCGAAAGTGCAGCAACATCAGCTGCGGTGCATGAAGTTATAAGCTCCTTTGAAAAAGGGTATGATACTGTAGTTGGAGAAAAGGGGGTTACTCTATCTGGAGGACAAAGGCAAAGGGTTGCAATAGCAAGAACGCTTATAAAAAACATGCCTATATTAATATTTGATGACTCCTTAAGTGCAGTAGATGCAGAAACAGACAGGGTAATTAGAGAAGAGTTAAAAAAGAAAAGTAAAGATAACACTACATTTATAATATCTCATAGAATTTCAACAGTTATGGATGCAGATAAAATAATAGTTTTAAATCAAGGAAAGATTGAAGATATGGGAAATCATAAAGAACTTATAAGTAAGGATGGTATCTATAAAAGAATATGGGACATACAAAATTCATTAGATGCTTTTAGTGAAGATGAAGAAGAGGCTTTAAATGAATAAAAATTTTATTATAGATAAGTCTTTAGAGAGAGTTATGAAAAAGGCATTAAAGAGTAAAAAGGGGATGATGGAATGGCTAGAATAGATGAAGATAAATCAACACAAAAGCTGGATATTGGAATTTGGCGGAGGTTTTTTAAGTATCTTCTTGAATTCAAAAAAGGACTTATATTTTTAGCAATTTTAATGGTAGGAGTAGCAGGGGTAGATGCTATAATGCCACTTCTTACAAGATATGCTATTGATAATTTTATTGTAGGTAAGAGTTTAGAGGGGATAAAGACCTTTGCTATAGTTTATTTTGTTATAGTTGTTTTTCAAGTTCTAAATATAAAACTATTTATAATGCAGGCAGGTAAAATTGAAACTCACCTTGCCTATCATATAAGGAATCTTGGATTCAAAAGGCTTCAACAATTATCATTTTCTTATTATGATAATTCATCTGTAGGATGGCTTATGGCAAGGATGACGTCGGATGTGGCAAAGCTTAGTGAAATCATATCTTGGGGGCTTATAGATATGGTGTGGGCTTTGGTTCTCATGGTATCTTTTATAGGAATAATGCTTTATAATAACGTAAAGCTAACCCTTATAAGTATGTGCGTTGTACCTCCATTATTTTTTATAGGAATGTACTTTCAAAAGAAAATATTAAAATCCTATAGAAGTGTAAGAAAATTAAACTCTCAGTTAACAGCAGATTTTAGTGAGGAGATATCTGGAGCTAAAACTACTAAAACTCTTGTTAGAGAGGAAGAAAACTTAAATGAATTTAAAGAGGATGCTACTAAAATGAGAAATTCCTCCGTAAGAGCAGCTATGTTTTCTGCGTTATTTCTTCCTATTGTTTTATCTATGGGAAGTATTGGCACAGGATTTGCGCTATGGTTTGGAGGTAATAGTGTTATGGCTGGAACCTTGTCTTATGGTACATTTGTAATGTTTATTTCATATACTATACAGTTTTTTGACCCTGTAAGTCAGCTAGCTGGAACGCTTGCAGAACTTAAAAATGCACAAGCATCAGCAGAAAGAATAATATCCCTTATAGAAACAGAGCCAGATATATGGGATAGAGAAGATGTAATAGAAAAGTATGGAGATTTATTTGATGCTAAAAAAGAAAACTGGGATAAGATACATGGAGACATTGAATTTAAAGATGTATGTTTTTCATACAAAAATGGAGAAAAGGTTTTGGAAAACTTTAATTTAAAGGTAAAGCAAGGAGAAACTGTTGCACTTGTTGGGGAAACTGGTTCAGGAAAAAGCACTATAGTAAATTTATTATGTAGATTTTATGAACCTACAAGTGGTGAAATATTAATTGATGGTAAAGACTATAGAGAAAGGTCTATGTTGTGGCTACAATCAAATATAGGTTATGTGCTTCAAAGTCCACACCTTTTTAGTGGAACTATTAAAGATAATATAATCTATGGAAAGCTTGAAGCTACAGATGAAGAAATTGAAAGAGCATCAAAACTTGTAAATGCTCATAGCTTTATAATGAAGATGGAAAAAGGCTATGATTCAGAGGTTGGAGAGGGTGGTGGAAACCTTTCAACAGGAGAAAAACAACTTATATCCTTTGCAAGAGCAATAGTTGCAAATCCAGCACTGTTTGTACTAGACGAAGCTACATCATCTATAGATACAGAAACAGAAAGAATGATACAAAATGCTATAGAAAAAGTGCTTTCGGATAGAACAAGCTTTGTGGTAGCTCATAGGCTTTCAACCATAGTATCAGCAGATAAGATTCTTGTTATAGGAAAAGGAAAGATAACTGAACATGGAACTCATAGGGAACTTATAAGGAAAAAGGGTTACTATTATAATCTTTATACAAATCAGCTTCTTTTGGAAAAAGAAATGGAAAGCAAAACTGTAGTTTCCTAAAAATAAAGGGGTAGCCACTATTTATAAGTGACTACTCTTTTATTTAATTGATTTAGACATTATCTTTTGCGCTTTCATGGTGGCTATTGGATAGAAACTGTATTATAATATTTATTGTCTATAAGATATTGTTTACCATATAATGCATATGAAAGGAAAGGTAAAAACAAAATGTATATTATAATTGTGGGGGCTGGGAAGGTTGGATATACTTTAGCTAAACATCTATCAGAAGAAGGAAATGATGTTATGGTTATTGATAAGAATCCTGAAGTGCTTAAGAAGGCTACTGATAGTCTTGATGTAATGTGTATAAAAGGTAATGGTACAAGAGTTAATGTACTTAAAGAAGCTGAGGTAGAAAGAGCCGATGTAATCATTGCTGTTACCGATAGTGATGAGAGGAATGCTCTTTGCTCTTTAGCAGCAAAAAGGCTAGGTGCAAAACATACTATTGCAAGAATTAGAGATCCTGAGTATGCAGAGGAACTTTCAATGTTAAAAGATGAGCTTGGTATTGAGATGATTATAAATCCAGAAAAAGAAGCCGCAATGGAAATTGCAGAGCTTATAAAATTTCCATCTGTATCTAGCATAGAAACCTTTGCAAATGGCATGGCTGATTTAGTTAGTTTTAGACTTTTAAATGAGGATATTATTGTGAATAAAGCTATATCTGATATAAATTTAAAAAGGTGTTCTGTGTTATTTTGTGCAGTAGAAAGAAATGATAAGGTTTTAATACCTACAGGTGATTTTGTGCTTAAAGCTAATGATAAAGTTTATGTTATAGGGGATCATTCCAATATAACCTCCTTTTTACAACATCTTGGTAAGTATCAAAAGAGAGTCAAAAATGTAATGATAATAGGTGGAGGTAGGATAAGTTACTATCTTGTGAAATTAATTAATAAAGTTGGAGCAAAAATAAAGATAATAGAAAAAGATTATAATAAATGTGAAGAATTAAATGAATTAATACCAGAGGCTATTATAATCCATGGCGATGGAACTGAAGAAGAGCTATTAGAATCTGAAAATTTAAATGAAACTGATGTATTTATAGCTTTAACTGATAGAGACGAAGAAAATATAGTGTCATCTCTTTTTGCTTTAAATGCAAGAGTACATAATGTAATAACCAAGGTAACACGTGTGAATTATAGTAATATAATTAAAAAGGTTGGAGTTGAAAGTGTTATAAGTCCCAAAATGATTACGGCCAATAAAATAATAAAATATGTAAGAGGACTTAAAAGTAAAGATGGAAACTTTATTGAAAATTTATATAAAATAGTAGGGGAAAAAGCTGAGGCTTTAGAATTCGTAGCAAGTGCTAATACTAGGTGCAAAAATGTTCCTTTAAAAGATATAAAGATTAAAAAAGGTGTATTAATTGCAGCTATAGTTAGAAATCATAAGATAATAATTCCTGGAGGAAATGATATTATTAAAGTTAATGACAGTGTAATTATAGTAACAGAAAGACATAATGTAATGGGAATAAACGATATACTCCTTGAGGGAGGACTCTAATATGAACTACCTAATGGTACTAAAGGTACTTGGAAATGTTATAAAATATGAAGCATTAGTTATGATATTACCACTTATTGTATCCGTATATTACGGTGGTGGCGATACTAATAGTTTTATTGTAACTATCATAATAATGTTAATTATTGGTGTGTTTATGTCTTTAATAAACCCTAAGAAAAAGACATTTTATGCTAAGGATGGTTTTTTAGCTGTTGCTATATGTTGGATTGCTATATCCATCTTTGGAGCTCTTCCATTTTACATAAGTGGATCAATACCTTCTTTCGTAGATTGTATATTTGAGACGGTATCAGGATTTACCACTACAGGTGCTACTATTTTGCAAGAAGTACAATCCCTACCTAAGGGAATTTTATTTTGGCGGAGTTTTACCCATTGGATAGGTGGTATGGGAATTTTGATATTTACTTTAGCACTTATGCCATCTATTGGGGGAAATACTATACATTTATTAAGAGCAGAAAGTCCAGGTCCCTCTCCAGGTAAAGTTGTTCCTAGGATAAAACAGACCGCGAAGATAATGTATTTAATATATCTTGTTATGACCATAATTCAAATAGTATTACTTTTATTTGCAGGACTCGATTTTTATGATGCATTAATTCATGCCTTTGGTACAGCAGGTACAGGAGGATTTTCTAGTATGAACAGTAGTGTTGGAGCCTATGAAAATGTTTATGTGGAAGTTATTATAACTGTATTTATGTTGCTTTTTGGAGTTAATTTTACGGTATATTTTCATCTTATTACAGGGAATATAAAGCAAGCGTTTAAAAATGAAGAGGTAAAGTATTACTTTTTAATAGTATTTGCTGCTATGATTATAATAGCTTTTAATATTAAAGGGTTAAATGGGAATTCCTTAGCTACATCTTTTAGGCAGTCTTCATTTCAAGTTGCTTCAATCGTAACAACTACAGGTTATGCTACAACGAACTTTGATCTTTGGCCCACACTTAGTAAGTCAATTTTAGCACTGCTAATGCTTACAGGATGTTGTGCAGGATCTACTGGTGGAGGAATTAAAACTGTGCGTATAGTGCTTTTATTTAAGGCTATAAAACGGAATATAAATAAAATAATTCACCCTAGAATGGTTAATTCAGTAAAGCTTGACGGCAAGGTAGTTGATGACAAAATTATATCTGAGGTAGGTATATTTATATTTGCATATATGGCAATTATCGTAGTAGCAGTGATAATTGTATCTATAGATGGAATGGATCTTGAGAGCACAGTAACATCGGTTTTTGCAACTATGGGTAACATAGGACCAGGATTTAAAGTGGTGGGACCTATAGGTAACTTTAGTAGCTTTTCATCACTTAGCAAAATAGTTTTTTCATTTTGTATGTTAGCGGGGAGACTTGAGATATATCCAATGTTACTTATATTAAGGCCATCTATGTGGAAAAGTTAGTTATAATAATATAATTTATTTGTGATTAATATTATTTTGAAAAGATAAATACTAATAATAAGTATAATGAAAAAAATAAGCGCTACTTTAAGATTAAGTAGTGCTTATTTTATAATTAAATATGAATGAATTTAAAGGCATATAGATGATTGTGAATTATTATGAATGGAAATAGTTGATTTATTTCAAGGAAAGATGTAATATGTAATTAGGAAGTGATAGAGATGTTAACAGAAGAAAGATATGAATTTATTCTTGAAGAATTAAAGAATAACTCTGTGGTTCATGTTAGTGATTTGGTTATAAAGTTAAATGCATCTGAGTCTACAATTAGGAGAGATTTAAATGCACTTCATAAAGAGGGAAAACTAAATAAGATTCATGGAGGGGCAATGGCCTTAGATAAGGATATTAATACAAGGGAAGATAAGGTTGCTGTAAGGCAAGGACTAAAAACTAATGAAAAGCTTGAAATAGCCAAATATGCAGCATCACTTATAAAGCCTTATGATTTTGTTTATTTAGATGCAGGAACTACTACAGAACTTATGATAGATTTTATAAAGGAAAAAGAAGCTATATTCGTTACAAATGCTATAGGTCATGCTAAAAAGCTTATTCAAAATGATCTTAAAACTTATATTTTAGGTGGAGAGGTAAAGGGTATCACAGAGGCCATAGTTGGAATTGAAGCAATTAGTAGCCTAAAGAAATATAACTTTACTAAGGGCTTTTTTGGTGTTAATGGTATATCAATTAAAAGGGGTTATACAACCCCTGATATTAAAGAAGCGTCAGTTAAAGAAGAGGCTCTAAATAGAGCTAGATCAGCATATATACTAGCTGATGATTCTAAATTTGATGAAATTAGTTCTATAACTTTTGGAAATATTTCAAAGGCAAGTATAATTACAACTAAGCTTTTGGATAATAAATACAAAGCTTTAACAGAAATATTGGAGGTGACTATAAAGTGATTTATACGATTACTTTTAATCCAGCTTTAGACTATGTGGTTAGGGTTGATGATTTTAACCTTGGACGTGTGAATAGAACATCTTATGAAGAAATTTATGCAGGTGGTAAGGGCATTAATGTGTCTACTGTTTTAAACAACTTGGAAGTTGAAAGTGTAGCACTTGGATGTATAGCTGGATTTACTGGTGACGAAATAGAAAGAAGAGTGAAATCAAAGGGTGTTCATACAGACTTTATTAAATTAAATAATGGTATGTCAAGAATAAATGTAAAGCTTAAATCTAAGGAAGAATCAGAGATAAATGGAAAAGGTCCTTATATAAGTAAGGAAGAGCTTAATGAATTGTTTAGTAAGCTAGAAGCTATTAAAGAAGGAGATTTTTTAGTTCTTGCAGGAAGCATACCGGATACTCTTCCAAAAGACATTTATGAAACTATAATGGAAAGACTTAATTTGAAAAAAGTAAAATTTATAGTAGATGCAACAGGAGAACTTTTATTAAATGTATTAAAGTATAAGCCATTTTTGATTAAACCAAACCATCATGAACTTTCAGATTTATTTAATATAGAGATTAAAGATGATGATAAAATAATATATTATGCAAAAAAGCTTCAAGAAATGGGAGCAGAAAATGTACTTGTGTCTAGAGCATCAAAGGGAGCAATATTTATAAAGTCTAATGGAGAAGTTATGAAAAGTGTTGCACCTAAAGGAGACGTGAAAAATTCAGTAGGGGCTGGAGATTCTATGGTAGCAGGATTTATAGCGGGATATTTAAAAAATAAAGACCTAGAGGAAGCTTTCAAAATGGGAGTGGCCACAGGCAGTGCTAGTGCATTTTCAGAAGACCTTGCTAAAAAAGATTTAATAGAAAAATTATTAAATGAGATTATGTAAAAATATATATAAAAGGAGGGTAATAAATGAAAATCATTGATTTATTAAATAAAAATGGTATAGAATTAAACCCTATAATAAAAACTAAAAATGAAGCTATAAGTAGATTAGTAGATTTAATGGATGGCAGAGGGATTTTATTAAATAAAGAAGAGTACAAAAATGAAGTGTTAAAAAGGGAAGAGCTTAGTACTACTGGTATCGGAGATGGTATTGCAATACCACATGCTAAAACAAAGGCAGTTAAAAAAGCAGGACTTAGTGCTATGGTTATTAAAGATGGGTTAGATTATGATAGTTTAGATGGGGAGAAAGCAAAACTATTTTTCATGATAGCTGCTCCAGAAGGAGAAAATAATGTTCATTTAGAAGTGCTTTCAAGGCTTTCTACTATTTTAATGGATGAAGATTTTAAAAATAGTTTAATAGATGCAAAGGATAAAGAAGAATTTTTAAGATTAATAGATTTTAAAGAAAATAACAAAATAACTGAAGAAGAGGACAAAGAAAAAGATAAAATAGAACAAAAAGATGGATATAGAGTATTAGCTGTTACAGCTTGCCCAACTGGTATTGCCCATACATTTATGGCAGCGGAAAGTTTAGAAAATAAGGGTAAAGATATGGACATAGCTATAAAGGTTGAAACTAATGGAGCTGGAGGAGCAAAGAATATTCTAACTAAAGATGAAATAGAAAAGGCTGAATGTATAATAATAGCAGCAGATAAAAATGTTGAAATGGCTCGATTTGATGGTAAAAGAGTTATTCAAACTAGAGTTTCAAATGGTATACACAAACCTCAGGAGCTAATAAGTGAGGCCATAAGTGGGAATGTTCCTATTTATCATCATGGTAGTAAAGGTAAAGATGAAGAAAGTATAATGGAAAAAGAAGGCGTAGGTCGTGAGATATATAAACATTTAATGAATGGTGTTTCTCACATGTTACCTTTCGTTATAGGTGGAGGTATATTAATAGCCTTAGCTTTCTTATTTGATGATTATAGTATAGATCCATCAAATTTTGGTTCTAATACACCATTTGCAGAATTTCTAATGAAGGTAGGTGGTACTTCCTTTGGATTTATGCTTCCAGTTTTAGCTGGGTATATTGCTATGAGTATTGGAGATAGGCCAGCTTTAGCAGTAGGGTTTGTTGGTGGCATGCTTGCAAATGAAGGCGGATCAGGTTTCCTTGGAGCACTTTTAGCAGGTTTTATAGCAGGATATTTAGTAGTAGCATTAAAAAAGATATTTTCCAAACTTCCAAGTAGCTTAGAGGGTATAAAACCAGTACTTATTTATCCTCTACTTGGTATTTTACTAATAGGAGTAATAATTGTATATGGAATTAATCCTCCACTCTCAGCACTAAATAATGGAATAACAAATGTTTTAAATAACATGGGAGAAAGTAGTAAGATAGTTCTTGGAGCAGTTTTAGGGGGAATGATGGCTATAGATATGGGAGGCCCTATAAATAAGGCAGCTTATGTATTTGGAACAGCTTCTCTTGCTAATAACCAATTTCACTTTATGGCTGCAGTAATGATTGGAGGAATGGTGCCTCCGCTATCAATAGCTTTATGTACAACTTTCTTTAAAGATAGATTTACAAAAAAAGAAAGACAATCAGGTTTAGTAAATTATATAATGGGTTTATCATTTATAACAGAAGGAGCTATTCCCTTTGCAGCAGCAGATCCTTTAAGAGTAATTCCAGCTTGTGTAATTGGATCAGCAACAGCAGGAGCTTTATCTATGGCTTTTGGATGTACTTTAAGAGCTCCACATGGTGGAATATTTGTATTACCTGTTATATCCAATCCACTTGGATACTTTATATCCTTGGTTGTAGGTTCAGTTATAGGTATGATAGTTATGGCTATGTTAAAGAAAAAGGTAATAGAATAAAAAAACAAAGGTTGTTTAAAAAGGTGGCATATTAATCTGCCACTTTTTTTATGGAGGACAAGGAATGAAACAAAAGGCGGACGTTTTACAAGATGATATACTTAAACTTTTCTTAAGATATTTAGGTGCAAGTATTGCATCTACTTTTATGTCATCTATGTATATTTTATTTGATACTATATTTATAGGAAGAGGAATAGGAAGCGAAGGACTTGCAGCTCTTAATATTGCATTACCTGTTTACAATGTAATATTTGCATTAGGGCTACTTTCAGGAGTAGGTGGAGCCACTGTTATGGCTATAAATATAGGACGGAAAAAGTTCCATGTGGTAGATAAAATATTTACTCAATCTATGATAATGGCAATAGTATTTGGAGCACTAATTACTATTTTAGGAAGTGTTTTTATAGACAACCTATGCATATTTCTAGGTGCTACAGAAAGCAATTTTAAGCTGGTTAAAGATTATTTAAGTATAATTATAATGTTTAATTTCTCTTTTCTAATAGTAAATGCTTTGTCGGTATTTATAAGAAATGATAACGCACCAAAGCTTGCTATGTGGAGTAGTATTATTGGAACAATTATTAATATAGTTTTAGATGCACTATTTGTTTTAGTATTACACTTAGGCATGAGGGGAGCGGCACTTGCTACTATTTCCGGGTCTATTACAAGTTTATTTATATTAATATATTGCCACTTTATAAAAGGTAGGGGTAAGTTAAAATTTGTAAAGACAAAACTTGAAATACATACATTTAAAAGAATATTAAAAAATGGAGCTCCAAGCTTTATAATAGAAGTTTCTTCTGGAATAGTAATATTCGCTTTTAATATGGTGTTAGAAGATATAACTGGCACTATAGGAATATCAGCATACAGCATAATTGCAAACATATCATTAATGTGTGTAGCTATCTTTACAGGTATTTGCCAGGCTAGCCAACCTATAATAAGTACAAACTATGGGGCAAATCAAATGGATAGAGTTAATAAGGTTTTAAAGATGGGAATAACTTTTGCATTATTTGTTGGAGTAACATTTTTCGTAGTTGGAATGTTTTTCCCAAGACAAATCGTGGGGCTTTTTAATAAAGATAATTTAGAACTTATGGAGATTACATCAAAGGGAATACAGCTTTATTTTATAGCATTTATAATTATGGGAGTAAATATAGTTATGGGAAGTTACTTTCAAGCCATTGAGTACTCTATGATAGCTACAATTACATCCCTTCTTAGAGGAGTAGTATTTATATTACTAGGATTATTTATTTTACCTAATATATTTGCATTAAATGGAGTATGGCTTACAGTACCCTTTTCAGAGGGCTTAGCCTTAATTTTAACACTGGCATTTTATAAAAAATCAAAGGAAAAATAGAAGTTATTCAAAAGATTAATTCTTTCATTATTATAAAAAGATTTAATATGACTCTCATCAAAATTTGCTAATAGTAGTTGTCTTTTTATAATATCATCAGCCGTAACATGGTGAGCATTTTTCATCATATCATACATAATCATGAAAGTAGTAGTCCTTCCTATACCTTGTTTACAGTGAAAATGAAGCCAGGTATTCTTAGGTTGTGATTTTACAAGACTTACAAAATAATCTACCATATCATCTGTAGGTATCTTACCATCGGTAACAGGGATGCGAATATATGATAGTGATTTAGATGTAACAAGATGATCTTCATCTTCAACTTTTTTTGGAACTATAGTTATATTTTTATGGTTATAATAAGTAATAGGAACGTTTAATTTAATACTATTTAGTCTATTATATTCATGAAGAATTACTTCATCCTTTGTTAAACCCATGTTAGCATTGTTTTTAGCATTAGCAAAGCTAATGGGGGCTCCATTAATAAATCCGTGTGATTCTTGCCTAAGGTCAATAATTGTTATAGGCAATGAAGCGTCTATACTATTTATTACAAGAGGTAAATTGTATTCTGAAAATTGTTGACTACCAGAAATATTTAATGTATTTAGCCCACTAATATTTAATTCTTTGCTACTTTCGGCATTTAACATATTAGTAGATTTACGAAAATGTTTTGGTATATCATAGTAATTTTGTGAATCTAAAACAAGATGTATATTGTTGTCATCTAAGGGAATAAGAGAATCTTGTGAAATGGATCTCATCATACTTTCAAATCTCATGTTATTGCTTATCTTAATACAGTTATTTAAATTCATCATATTATAAAAATAGGGACAGTTGTACATACATATCCTCCATAGAAAATAGCTTTCACCTTATATTATGAATGAAAAGTTATTTTGATACTGATTGCTTCTTGAATTCTTACTTTTTTGTCCCGTGATATATACCTCTTATTTTCATTTGTTTTTGTACTATATTATGTCTGGATATTTATTGTATAGTTAACTATAACTTATTCAGAAGATAAACGTATTACTATAATTTAAGCGTTGAAGGAAAAGAGAAAGTTAAGCAGAAAGGCGGTAAGGTAAGAAGGTATTTACTAGAGAGGGATAAACTAACTAATATTCAGGTAAGAGGTAAATCTAAGAAAGCATGATAATTTATTAGATTTTGACCAAAGAGAAGGGATTAATCCGGTTTTTATTATAAAAACATATTGAAGATTATCCGTATTATGGTTATAATTATATTAATTAACAATAGAATAGAAGTCGGGTGGATTAAATGAAAAAAGTTTTACTGTTTTTTTCTTTTTTAGTATTAGGAATAATAACTTATTCTACAGATTCAAAAGCATACGTATTTAATAATCAAAATGTAGGATATAACCCCCAGTATATAAATTTATCTTCAGGCAATCCTTATTTATCTCATCTCAATTGTGCTACTAAATGGAGTTATCAAGGTGGTAAGGTATTCATTAAAGAATTTGATTACGGTGGTTTTGTAAATATTTATCAAGGATTTGTTGATACTGATAATGGAACCTATGGAGTTTGTTATTATAATACTAATCGTCAAAGTGACATTCGTTATTATAGAGCATTTAAAAACGCTTCTTCTGCTGTGAGAAATGAAACGGTAGTTCATGAAGTTGGTCATGCAATAGGTTTGAGTCATACTCAATCTGTAAATAACACAGAGTCAGTTATGAGAGCAACAGGATTTAATAATAAAGCATATCCGTTATCTGACGATAAAGCTGGTATTAATGCTAAATACTAATGAGATGTATAAGTATGAAAAAGGTGGTGTATAAGTATGAAAAAAATATTAGCTATAGTAGGAGTGGTATGTGTTTTTTTAATTGGATTTTTAATTTTTGAAAGTAAGACCAATTCGTATAATCAAGCACAATTTGATAATGGTATAGAAGACCACTTATTTGGTCGGAACTTAGTCTTAGATGCAAAAGTTGATGAATTTCCTGATTTAAATTCTGTTGAGGATAATACAGATATTATTGTGGTTGGTAAAAAGATTAATCAAGAAGAGCCGACAATTATATATAATCAAGAAGGTCGAATTGATATCTCTTATACTTTGTCTAATTTTTTAATTGAGAAAGTTATAAGTGGAAATTCATTTACTTCAGGAACAGAAATTATAATTTTAGAAAATGCAGCATACAATAAAAAGGAAAATTTGACTTATAACATTGCTGGATACGAATTAATGAAAACAAATAACGATTATTTATTGTTTCTAAAGAAATCAGAAACAGATCCATATTATCTAATAACAGGTGTTAATTATGGAAAAGTTCCTTTGCAAAATGAAGGTAACGGTTTAAAGAAATCTTTAAAAAATGCAAATTCTGATTATGCTAATGAAGTATTATCAGAATTTGATCATCAAAATTCAATTAGAGAAGAAGCATTAAAAAAATATGCTCCAAGCTTAAAATAGATTTTTTGACTAAATGAAAAATAAATAACATATTAAAATATCGCGTTATTCAGAAGTGAATAATACGGTATTTTTTTATTATTTAAGTTCAATTAGCCTGAATATTTATAATGAAAGGAGTTTTATTACAATGAATTTATTAGGTGCGGTAATAAAAAAAATCATTTCATTAAAGGTTATACTAGGAACCATGGTCTTTGAAAATCAATAACAGGGTATATAAAATATGTTATAATTTACTCATAATAGGCAAATTTACATGATGCAGATGTTAGTAGAGGTACAATGAAAATCTATATTACGGGGGCCATATTGGTTATAGGATTGAAGAAGCTTATAGGGGAAATAATTATGCTTCAAAGTCTTGCAAAATTATCAAAGACGTAGCCATTGCACATTATATTACTGCAAACTTAAGTGATTTAAATATTAAAATTGTAAATATTAGTGATGAATATTCTTATATTGCCAGGTAAATTATGTAGTTGAAAAAAATAATATTAATATTGTGAGGTTTGTCTATGAAGAAGATTAAAATAATTTTTGGTATAGTAATAATTTCTATTTTTATAGCAATAATTTTTTTAGAACTGAAAATGGTCCTCTGGATAATATGAGTAATTTACCAAATGGCGAATATTTGAGTAAGTCCACATCTCCAAATGGAACATATACTATTAGAACATATCTTTGTAATGGCGGTGCAACAGTAGATTATGCAGTGAGAGGGGAGTTAATAATAAATAATAAAAATAAGAAGGCAAGAAATATTTACTGGGAATATAAAATTAATGTTTCTGAAATTACTTGGGATAGTGATGATACTGTTAAAATTAATGGTCATAAGATAAACTTACCTAGCGGTAAATATGATTGGAGAGTAGACAAATAGATTAGAATCATTTCTTGAGCTTTATGAACTTAAAACGATTATATAATCTAAGATGGTTATTTGCACAAAAAAACCTCATAGGTATAAGACTTTCCATAAAAACCTACACGTTAAAAGGAATATCCATAGATACAATTTATATAAATCCATGGATGCTCATTAGTGTTAGGCAAAGCATTTTTCAAGCTCCTTTAATTCTTCTAAATCAAATATTTTTGTGGCAATAATGTCTATAGTTTCCTATGGTAAAGACTTGAGTTTTTCCTTATATTTGTAAAAATATTTAAAGTTATTAACTTCTATTTTTATTTTATTAGTAGTGATATACTGGAAATAATTATGAATTATTGTATAATATCACGAAACTGTTACCTATGATCAATGTTAATAAAATAGTATAAAAATTGTAAGATAAGGGGAGAAGACATGGAACTAAATATAAAATCAATGAATTATGATGAAGCAAAGCAAATTTCAAAGTGGATTTATAATGAACCCTATTTACTTTATAGTATGGATGAAAGTGATGAATGTATAAATGAACTTCTTAATGGTGATTATTTTTCAGTTTCGGACAGGGAAAACAATCTTATAGGTTACTATTGCTTTGGTGATTCTGCTCAAGTTCCAGTAGGAAAGGGATTTGGAGTTTATGATTCTAAAGATATTATTGATGTTGGTTTGGGAATGAAACCAAATTTATGTGGTGAAGGGGTAGGCTTCAAGAAAGTCAACTCTTTTGAAAGAATATCAGACATTGGGAAAACTGAATTTTGGGTTATGATTCTATGTTAAGAAACAAATCATTTAATTTAAGGTTTTCTAAATCAATGGGTCGGTGAGATCATAAGAACAATCTTTTTGATATTATGACAGAGAAGTGAATTACTATGAATTAAAGGTTATTTTTACAATGAGCATAAGGATTAATGAATAATAAAGGATTAGGAGAAAAATAAATGAAATGCGGGAAGATAATTGGCGTAGGTAATACAGCAACTGTATATGAATGGGAAGAAGGTAGAGTGCTTAAGCTTTTCTATGAAGGATATCCTAAAAAATCCGTAGAAAAAGAGTTTTATAATGCAATGGCCATAAAAAATATGAATTTTGCAAAACCAAAGGTATATGAAATAATCTCATGTAAAGAGAGAATGGGCATTATATATGATAGGGTGGAAGGTGAATCCCTTCTGGATTGGGTTATGAAAACTGGTGATGTGCAGGGGTGTGCAGCATATATGGCAAAGCTACATAAGGCAATGCTTCAAAATAGAATTAGTAATGTACCAAATTACAAGGAATTTTTAAAGTCTCATATACCAAAGGAACCATCAGTTGATTTGAATAAAGAAGAAGTATTGCAAAGGATAGATAAATTACCAGATGGGAATGCTCTTTGTCATGGTGATTTCCATCCAGGTAATATACTAATATCCAATGGACATACAGTTGTTATAGATTTTATGAACCTGTGTCATGGAGATTTTTTGTATGATGTTGCAAGAACTGTATTCCTGGTAGAATATACACCTGTGCCAGTGGAGTTGGATCATAGGGAAGTGCTTTTAGGATTTAAGAAAATACTGGCAGATTTATATCTTATGCAAATGAATGTTACCAGAGAAATGATACAGGATTATCTATCAGTTATTATCACGGTTAGAAAGGGAGAATGCCCTAACGAAGAGTTAGATATAAGGTAAAATGCAGATGGATAGCATTCTGATATTTTGAAAATAAGTAATGAACTGATGAGTAATGAGCATAATGGGGAAATAGCGTTAATTCACAATATTCTTACAATGTGACGTAATGGCACATCATAATATATTCAATGCATGGTCTTTGACAGGAGGACATGCAGACGGTGAGGAAGATTTATTAGGTGTTGCTATATCAGAGATTAAAGAAGAAACAGGAGTAAAAAATATTATTCCTATCACTAATAAGATTGTTTCATTAGATATTTTACCTGTGTTAGGACATTTAAGAAAAGGAAAGTATGTTTCATCACATTTACATATATCAGTAGTATATTTAGTTCAGGCTGATGAGAATGAGCAGGTTATTATTAAACCAGATGAGAATAGTGATGTTAAGTGGATTCCAATCAGTGAGATAGATATACACTCAAGTGAATCCCATATGAAGAAAATTTATAATAAAATAATATCCAAAATATAAGGATTTAAGAAATGAATATGATAAATTAAATGAAAGCATATTTCCCTTTTGATCTATTTTAAATTTCCTTTAGCTGTTGCCTTATCAATAGTTATTTTTACAATATTAGTCTTTGAAACTGCTCTATTTATATATTCTGATCCTTCTTTGTTAAATTCAGGAGAATATTTATCTATAAATGACATAAGAGCTACTTTCTTTTCTTCTTCATTTAGTATTCTTTCTAAATGATGATCGTGTAATTGCCTTTTTGAATTTCTTAATTCTCTAAATATAAGCCCCCCTAAATTAATTAAATATATTTTTTTATAATGTATAACATATGCCAAGGTAATAATAAGGCAGCTTTAGAAAATTACAAAAAGTCTATGGAGTTGAATCCTAATAATATAAAAACTAAAAATATAGTAGGGGAATTAAGTATTTAATGTATTAATAAAGAATATAAAGAGTCTATAGTAATTTACATAAAATTATTATAGACTCTTTATATATAAGTAAAGTAAAAGCTAAGTGTATGTTTAAATACAAAGATAAAGTGAAAGATATATATGTATATAAAAATATCAAGATATATTATGAATAGATATATAGACAGATAAAAAACATGAATTTAGATAAAAAAACTTGTTATATATTAAAATGCCTTTGAATTATTATAAAATTTGATGTATAAAAGAGCATTTAATGGTAAAATGAAATTATGATGTATCTTAAAATAATATATTACCTTAAGCAAGGTTTGTAATATTGGTTATCATAAGGAAACTTAAAATTAATTATAGAAATTTAGATAAAACATTTATATATACTTAAAATTAGTGAAATGAATTATTTTATGAAAAATACTGTATTTTAAAGGTTTTGAAAATTTAAAGAAAAAAGAATTAATTTGAACATTATAAGGAAAGATAATAGAAAGATACTATCCTTATAGAGAAACGGAGGGAATTAATAATAATGGAAAACAGTGTAAAAGTTATCCCCTTAGGCGGACTTGGGGAAATAGGAAAAAATATAACAGCAATTGAGTATAAAGATGAAATAATGGTTATAGATTGTGGGGTATCTTTTCCAGATGAAGACATGTATGGAGTGGATTTAGTCATTCCAGATGTAAAATATTTAGTAGATAATTCTGATAAAGTAAAGGGTATTTTTTTAACTCATGGTCATGAGGATCATATTGGAGCTCTACCTTACATTTTAAAACAAATAAATGTGCCAGTTTACGGTACAAATTTAACTTTAGGCATAGTTAAAAATAAATTAAAAGAGCATAATATACTTTCAGATTGTGATCTTCATGTAGTGGAAGCTGGAGATATAGTTGAATTACAAAATTTAAAGGTAGAATTTATTAGAAATACTCATAGTATAGCAGACTCTTGCTGCATCGCAGTTCATACGCCAGTTGGTGTAATATTCCATACTGGAGACTTTAAAATAGACTTTACACCTATAGATGGATTAGTTATGGATTTAGAACGGATTTCGACTTTAGGTAAACAAGGTGTATTATTGCTTTTAGCTGATAGTACTAATGTGGAACGTGCAGGTCACACCATTTCAGAAAAGGCAATAGGTGATACATTAACTAGAATATTATCTAATGCTAAGGGAAGAGTTATAGTAGCGACCTTTGCTTCAAATATACACAGGATGCAGCAGATAGTAAATGCATCTATTAAATTCGGTAGAAAAGTAGCTTTTAGTGGAAGAAGTATGGAAAATATTTCAGAGCTTGCTATGGAACTTGGATATTTACACATACCAGAAGGTCAAGTAATAACTTTAGATCAAATGAAAAAGTATCCTAATGAGCAAGTAACAATAATAACTACAGGAAGCCAAGGAGAACCTATGGCAGCTCTTACTAGAATAGCTTTTGGTACTCATAGAAAGATTGAAATTGAACCAAAAGATTTATTTATTATTTCAGCTTCACCTATTCCTGGTAATGTTAAAATGATAAATAAAGTTATAAATCAATTATTTAAAAAGGGTGCTGGGGTAATTTACGAAGATTTAGAAGAGGTACATGTATCAGGTCATGCATATAGAGATGAACTAAAATTAATTCATGCTTTGATTCGACCTAAGTACTTTATGCCTGTACACGGTGAATATAGACATTTAAGACATCATACAAAGCTAGCTCAAGGCCTTGGGATGGATGAGAAAAACACATTTATTTTAGAAACAGGAGAAGTTTTAGAAGTTTCTAAAAAAGAGGCTAAGATCTCAGGAAAGGTACACACAGGGTCTGTATTTGTAGACGGCCTTGGAGTTGGAGATGTAGGTAATGTAGTTCTTAGAGATAGAAAGTATTTATCTCAAGATGGTATGCTTACAATAGTTGTAACCATAGAAAAAGAATCCTTCAGCATAATTGCCGGTCCAGATATAATAACAAGAGGATTTGTATATGTAAAGGAGTCAGATGCCTTAATTAATGAAGCTAAAGAAATTGCTAGAAGAGAACTTGAAAATTGCCTTGATAATAAGGTAGTTGAGTGGTATATCCTAAAAGTAAATATGAAAAAGGCTGTAGAAAAGTTTTTATATGAAAAGACAAAAAGAAGACCGATAATTTTACCTATTATTATGGAAATATAGAGACTAGAAAAGTTAAATTTAATTCAAGTAAACCCCATCAAATTAATTTGGTGGGGTTTTGTTAAGAAGGTAATTCTTGATTTATCCGATGACTACCATCCGTAACAACCCTATCCTTTTCAAGGTGGTGTATGACGGCTGCTACGCCCTTGGATAAGTTCTTCTAAGACTCAGATGGAGAGATGTATTCCTTATAATCAAACTCCACCTGAGTCTAAGAATCACTTGATAATTTTTATATCTAAAAAGCTAGCTTAAAGGAGCAATAGGCATTTTTTTAAAGGCATCCTCATTTAAATGTTAGTAAACTTAGATTACCCCATAAAAGGGCAGGATACAATGGTTGTCATAAATGTATTAGGATGGTATGCTTTATAAGTATTTAGTCGAAACCTATTAAGGGCGAGAATTTTGCCTATAATAGGGTTTTTATTATTTTATGGGGGTTATATAAAAATGAAGGTTAATAATATAAGGTTACGTCAAGAAGTCTTTACTAATGATGCATGGAAGATTATTGACTGGCTGGAGGATGAAGAAGTTGTGGAATATTTAAATGAAGGACAAAACGTCTGTAAAAGTATTAAACAAGTAATACATAATACTAATATGCCAATCCTTACTCATTTATTTAATAATGATGGTAGCTTTTTCATGGTAACTACAAAAAAAGATGAGCCTATTGGTTTTTTGAGACTTGTTCCAAAACCTAATGGAGCAGAAATGGTAATAGTAATTGGTGATAGAGAAAAGTGGGGTCAGGGACTTGGACCTGAAGCTATTTTTGAAGGATTAAAACACGCATTTTTTAATTGGAGAGTAGATGAGGTAATAGCCAAAATAAGCTACGAAAATAAAAGATCTACAAAAGCTTTCAAGAAAATAGGGTTTACAAAAGATAAAGAATTTTCAAAGCAAATTCAGTATACTCTTTCTATGGAAGAATTTTTGAAGATAGCAGCATAATTAAATCAAAACACCTTATAGATGCACTTCTTTATTTGTGTATTCTATAAGGTGTTTTTTGCAATAAAAAGCTACCTTTTATATAACGTGTATGATTATAGAAACTATTAGTGTAAAAGCTGCTATTCTATGAATCTTAAGCCAAGTACCTGTATACTTTTTATTTATATATGCACCATAAATACCGAGTCCACCTATAAATATCAATTTATTATTTAGGTTTTAACTTTACTAGGCAGTGTTTTATGTCTGAAATATTATCTTCAATTAACCCATGGACATTTTCAGCTATTTTATCCCCCTCATTTATAGTTAAATCTCCATCTACAGATATTTCAATATCGGCATAGACCTTATTTCCAAAGGATCTAGTCTTTAAGTTAACAATGTTAATAACTCCAGGAACGTTAGAGGCTATATATTCAATCTGCTTTACAATATTATCTTCTGCAGAGTGGTCCACTAGCTCATTTATGGATTTTAAGTAATATTCTATACCAATTTTTATAATTAAAAAACTTACGAGAAGTCCTGCAATAGGGTCTAAAATTTTCAATCCCATTCTTGCACCTAATATACCTAAAAATGTACCTATAGAGGATAATGCATCAGAACGATGGTGCCAAGCGTCCGTTTCCATTGCAACACTTTTTATTTTCTTTGCTATCTTTATTGTATACCAATACATAAGTTCTTTTACAAATATAGAAACTGCAGCAGCAATTAATGCTATTTTACCAGGGTAATTTAGATTTCCTGATATTAAGTCCATTAAGGCCTTATAGCCTATAGAGACTCCAGTGAATATTAATATAAAACTCATAATTTTTGCAAATATGGGCTCGAATTTTTCATGACCATATGGATGGGTTGTATCCGCTGCTTTACTTGATACTTTTAGACCGATTATAACCATAACTGTTGTTAATATGTCAGCAAGACTATGAACAGCATCGGCTAGCATTGCGCTACTTTTGCCGACAAAAGCTGCTAGCATTTTAAATATACAAAGAACTATATTTACTAAAATAGTGATTAAGGAGGCTCTTGTTCCAAGTTTAGCATTTTCCAATTAATTCACTCCTAATTGATAATTTTATATACTCATATTATATGATAGAACCCTTAAAATGAGACATATGATATGTAATAATGGGTACAAGTTATTATCAAATGATAATGAAACCACTGTGGGGAATTTCTACAATTATAGGTACTATATTTTCTAGTATGTTTTTTGAAAAATGGCTGAAACTATATAAAAAGGAGGAGATTTTATGAAAAGGCTAAATACAGACGGTAAAGGTGTAGTTAGAATAGGACGTTATACAAGAAATGCTGTGAAAAGTTTTGAAAACAATATAGTACAAGAAGTAGATTATTTAGACAAAGTAAACAAGAATTTAAATTTTGAAGGTAAATCAGGTAATAATGTTAAATAATATGTTAGGGTAATTATTAATGAATGTTATATTTAAAAATAGCATAAAAGTTATAGGTGGAAGTTTCTACCTATAACTTTTTATGTTTTAATATAGCTTCTGATTTTAAACATGATAGAATAAATATTTCAAAAGAATTAATCACACTTTATATTAGAGTTAGATAATATAGTATAAAGGCGCCTATGTTAAATTTAGGTTTAGATAGGACCTTTTATGGAGGTGAGTTTATGGAGATAATGGTAGATGTTAAAGATATTAATAAGGACTTTTACACTTTAGAAGGTGAATTAAATGTGCTTAAAAATATAAATTTTTCTGTAGAAAAAGGTGAGATTTTGGCTATATTAGGGCCGTCAGGTTGTGGTAAATCAACACTTCTTAATATATTAAGCGGTCTTTTAAAACCAAACTTTGGAGAAGTTTATATTAAGGGTAAAATAGGTTATATGTTTCAAAGAGATCATCTTTTAGAGTGGAGAACTATAATGGATAATATAACTATTGGACTTGAGATACAAAAAAAGCTAGATAATAACCATAAAAAAAGGATAGAAGGTCTTTTAAAAAATTATGGGCTTTGGGAATTTAGAAATAGGTACCCAAAAGAGCTGTCTGGAGGAATGAGGCAAAGAGTAGCTTTAATCAGGACTCTTGCGGTGGATCCAGATATTTTGCTTTTAGATGAAGCTTTTTCCTCCCTTGACTATCAAACTAGGCTTTTAGTTAGCGATGATATATATAAAATTATAAAAAATGAGAAGAAGACTACAATATTAGTTACACATGATATATCTGAAGCAATATCCATGGCAGATTTTGTAGGGGTACTGTCTAGAAGGCCTTCAACCATAAAGTCTATACATGATATTAAGCTTACAGTTGAAGGGGATAAAACTCCTTTATCTGCAAGGAAGGCACCGGAGTTTAAGGATTATTTTGATGTTTTATGGAAGGAGCTAGATATTTATGAAAAATAAAGATTTGAGCCCTTATGAAAGCTTTTTGAAGGATAAAAAAAGACAAAAAAGAATGATTTTATTTTGGCAAATTTTTATTCTTATAATATGTCTATTAATTTGGGAAGTCCTAGCAAAGGTTAATGTAATAGATACCTTTTTATTTAGTAAACCAAGTGATATATATTTGCTTTTTCTAAAATACGTAAAAACTGGTGAGCTATTTAAACATATAGGGATCTCGGTACTAGAAACTGTATTTGGATTTACTATAGGGACCATACTCGGAATTTTAATAGCTATAATGCTTTGGTGGTCTGAAACTGCATCTAAAATTTTAGATCCATTTTTAGTTGTTTTAAATGCATTACCCAAAACTGCACTGGCACCTATTCTTATAGTATGGATTGGGGCCGGTATAAAAGGTATAGTAGTAATTGCAATAACAATTTCATTAGTTACAACTATTTTATCTGCATATAATCATTTCATAAATGCAGATGAGGAAAAGATTAAAATGCTAAAAAGCTTTGGAGCTACAAAAGGTCAAATACTAAGAAAGCTTATATTACCTTCAAACATTGGAAATATAATAAATATAGTAAAGATAAATATAGGAATGTCCTGGGTTGGGGTTATAGTTGGAGAGTTTTTAGTATCTAGGTATGGTATAGGATATTTGATTGTATATGGTGGACAGGTATTTAAATTAGATTTGGTTATGATGGGTGTTGTAGTTTTAGCAATTTGTGCTTTGATTATGTATCAAGTTGTAAATGTAATAGAAAAGTTATATAAACAAAAAAGAAATTAACTAAGTTACAATAAAATATTAAAAGGTTTATATTATAAAAAAGTGGTGGTGACATTATGAAAATTATTAAAAAGATAGCATTGGCTTTGCCATTTACATTAGCAATAGCAATAACACTTACATCTTGCACTAAAAAAGATGAGATAACTAAAATAAAGGTTGCGGAAGTTACTCATTCTGTTTTTTATGCACCACAGTATGTAGCTATTAATGAAGGCTTTTTTGAAGAGGAAGGGTTAAAAGTAGAACTTATGTCAGCTCAAGGTGCAGATAAAACCATGGCTGCTCTAGTTTCAGGAGAGTCACAAATAGGACTTATGGGGCCGGAAGCTTCTATATATATCTATAATAAAAAGAGTAAAGATTATGCTATAAACTTTGCGCAAGTTACTAAAAGAGATGGAAGCTTTTTAGTTGGAAGAGAAGATAAAAAGGACTTTAAGCTTGAAGAATTAAAAGGAAAAGAAGTAATTGGGGGAAGAAAAGGCGGAATGCCTGAAATGACATTAGAGTATGTTATAAAAGATAAGGGGCTTAAGGTAGGGGAAAATACTAAAGAAGGAGAAGTAAATGTAAGAACTGATGTACAATTTAATGTAATGAGTGGAGTATTTATAGCGGGTGAAGGTGATTATGTAACGTTATTTGAGCCAGCGGCCACAGCTGTAGAAAAGGAAAATAAGGGATATATATTAGCTTCTATAGGAGAATTATCAGGAGAGATACCTTATACAGCATATTGTGTAACTAATAATTATATGGAAAAGAATCCAGAAGTAATTCAAAAGTTCACAAATGCTATATACAAAGGGCAACTATATGTTAAAAATCATAGTGAAGAGGACATAGCAAAATCTATAGCACCATTTTTTACTGATATTAGCATGGATGATCTAATAAAGGTAGTTAAAAGATATAAGTCTGTAGATGCTTGGTGTGAAGATCCTATATTAAAAGAGGAAAGCTTAAATAAGTTAATGGATGTAATGGACACAGCAGGAGAACTTGATAAAAGGGCTCCCTATGATAAGATTGTTAATACAAAATATGCAAAAGAATCTATAAAAAATATTAAAAAGTAGATAACACATTTTTTAAGAGATAGAAAACTCAGATTTCTATCTCTTTTTTTGCAGCTAGTAAAGGTGTTTTGTTCTAAATAAAAGATAGAGTTGTAGTATTTCTTAGGAAATAAAATTTGTAGATTGAGTTTTGTAATTTAAAAAAACATTAAAATAAAAGATAAATATAGGATATTGCTTAAAGCGATTATTGTAGATATACTTAAGATTGTTAAGAAATAAAATTTGTTAAGAAATGAGTGGTGTAGTTGAAAAAAATAGATCTTGTAGAGGGAAATATAGGTACAAGCCTTATAAGACTTGCATTACCAATAATGGGTACTTCTTTTATACAAATGGCTTATAATATGACGGATATGATATGGATAGGAAGAGTTGGAAGTAAGGCTGTAGCGGCTATTGGCACTGCTGGATTTTTTACCTGGCTTTCTATGGCATTTATATTAATATCTAAGATTGGTGCAGAAGTTAGAGTAGCTCAAGCTGTTGGAAAAAAGGATGAGAAGGCAGCAAAAAAGTATATAGTTACAAGCCTACAAATAAATATAATTTTTGCTATAATATATACATTTATACTTGTGATTTTTAAAAGTAACCTTATTAGCTTTTTCAATCTTGGTGATACTCATGTAATATCTATGGCTGAAAGTTATCTTTCTATAGTTGGAATGGGGATTATATTTAACTTTTTAAACCCTGTATTTACAGCTATATTTAATGGTACAGGCAATAGTAAAATACCATTTTTAATAAACACTGTAGGTCTTATATTTAATATAATTTTTGACCCCTTATTGATATTTGGAGTAGGTCCATTCCCAGTTATGGGAGTAAAGGGAGCAGCTATAGCAACGGTTTTGGCTCAGGCTTTAGTTACTACTTGTTTTTTAGTTATTATGTATAAAAGTGAAGAACATGCATTTAAAATAAATATATTTTCTAAAATAGATTTTTATTATGTAAAAGATATAGCAAGACTTGGAATGCCTGTGGCCTTCCAAAATGGATTATTTACATTGTTTTCTATGCTAATAGCAAGAATAATTGCTGTATGGGGACCTGTACCTATAGCAGTTCAAAAGGTTGGATCCCAAATAGAGGCTGTATCATGGATGACTGCAGGAGGGCTTTCTACAGCTCTTGGAGCCTTTGTTGGTCAAAATTATGGTGCTAAAAGATATGATAGAATACGTAAAGGATATTTTTACACCTTAGCAATGGCATCTGTAGTCGGAATACTGGCCACACTACTTTTAGTATTTGGAGGAAAGTACATATTTGGATTCTTTATACCCGAAAAAGAAGCTATAGAATATGGGATAGTTTATTTAAGAATTCTTGGATATTCTCAGCTCTTTATGTGTCTTGAAATAACTACTACAGGAGCATTTAATGGACTTGGAAGAACCTTATTCCCATCTATTATAGGTATAGTATTCACAGGGCTTAGAGTACCAGCAGCCAAAATATTATCTTCAGAAAATTTGCTTGGACTAAACGGAATATGGTGGAGTATAAGCATGAGTAGTGTATTTAAAGGAATACTTTTAACTTTAGTATTTATGATACTACTTCATAAAAATAAACTTTTTAAAAATCAACATAATATTTAAAGTAAGGGCTGCATCAAAATAAAAAATTTGAGGCAGTCCTTTTTAAAATTATGAGATAGATTCTTTTTTACAAATGAAGCTTAATTTACAATTGCTTGACAATTCAAGCATAAGCATATAAACTTAAAGTTGTATATAAGAATATAAAAGTGAGTATTTAAACCATATATTCAATATATAATGAATATATGTATTTCTATAAAGATTAGTAAAGCGCTTTCACAAATGTTACATAATTATTTAAAAGATTTAGCTTAGTAAGGTATCTAAAAAGTAACTAATTCATATTTAAAATTTGTGCTATGCAGGGGTATAACCATTCAACTTTAGGAACTTTGTACATAGGATTTATAGATTAAACATAGCACAAATTTTACTGTGATGTTAAAGATACTTTAAAGATGCCTAAATATAAAATACAAGGGGGATGAATTTTAATGAAAAAAAGATCAAGAAAGTCGGTTTTGTGGCTAATGATTTTGTCTATGGTATTGGTAAACGTTTTCTCTCCAGTAATACCTGTATTAGCTGAACAAGCACAAGAAGAGATACTTATCTATGAAGGATTTGATGGGTTAGCTAAAGACCCTAAAGAGGTACCAGAAGGGTGGACTTTGAAAACAACAGATTTTTATAAAACTAAGACTGGTGAAAGTAGAAATGGACCTTCTTTAAAGATAGCTAAAACACAGGTAGATGCAGTAATAACACCTACTTTTAATAGCAAAAAAGACATGGAAGTTTCATTTTGGGTAGCTTCAAATTTATCTACTCCAGGTAATCCAAACTATTCGAAACTTAAAATTGAAGGATTAAAAGAAGGAAATTGGGAAATTGTAAAAATGTTAGAGGAAATAAAGGTAAGTGGAGAATTTATAGAGATTGATCTACCTAAAGAGTTTAATCAATTAAAATTTTCTTATGAAAAAAATGGTGGTAATATTGCCTTAGATGATATAAAAGTAGTAACTAGAGGTAAAATAGAAGTAATAGAATTAGAAGATATATTAGTGCAAAAAGAAATGAATATGGAGATTGAAGATGAAAATATCTTAGGACTTGAGTTTAAGCCAAGTAATACAACACAAACCAACGTTTCATGGGAATCATCTGACAATAGCGTTGTTACTATAAATAAAGGAAAAATCAAGGCCTTAAAACAAGGGGAGTCTATTATAACAGTATCCTCTTTAGATAATCCTAAGATAAAGTCACAAACTAAGGTAATAGTTAAAGCACGCACAGATAAAAATGGACCTGAGGTTTCAAATAAGATGCCAATAGGAAGCACAAAAGAAAATAATAGACCAGAAATAAGTGCAAAATTTCAAGATGAATCAGGAATTAATAAAGATACGGTAAAGATTGCTTTAAATGATGAAGACATAACAAGTAAGTGTGATATAACTGAAGAGGGATTTAAGTTTACACCAAAAGAAAATTTAAAAGATGGAGCTCATAATGTTAAAGTTATATTAGCTGATATAGTAGGAAATAATACTGAAATCAGTTGGACATTTAGTGTGGGCATAGAATCTAAAGAACTATATTTTGGACAATTACACTCACATACTAATCTTTCAGATGGTATAGGAACTATAGATGAAGCTTATGAATATGGAAAAAATAAAGCAAATGTAGATTTCTTAGCAGTAACAGATCACTCAAATTGGTTTGATAATGATACAGCGGCTAATATAAATGATGGATCAATGAGTGAAAAATGGAAACAAGGTAGAGTAGCAGCAGCAAAATACAAAGATGAAGGTAAGTTTGTATCCTTATATGGATATGAGATGACTTGGTCTAAATCTACAGGTGGTTGGGGACATATAAATACATTTAATAGTAAAGGATTTGAAACAAGAAGTAATAGTAAAATGGACTTGAAAACATATTATGATACCATTTCAAAAGCTGAAGAAACTATAAGTCAATTAAATCATCCAGGAAAGACCTTTGGGGATTTTGGAGACTTTGGATTTTATTCAAGTGCTGCAGATAATGTAGTAAACATGATAGAAGTTGGAAATGGTGAAGGTCCTATAAGAGGAAGTGGATATTTCCCAAGTTTTGAATATTACACAAGAGCTTTAGATAAAGGATGGCATGTAGCACCAACTAACAATCAAGATAACCATAAAGGTAGATGGGGAAATGCTAATAGTGCTAGAACTGTTATTGAGGCACCAGCACTTACAGAGGAAGCTATATATCAATCTTTAAGAGAAAGAAAGGTATATGCTACAGAAGATGAAAACTTAAAAATAAACCTAACAGTTAATGATGAGCCAATGGGAACAATATTTAAAGATGCAGAAAAGCTCAATTTTAAAATTAATGTAATGGATGAAGATAAAGAGGACAAGATATCCAAAATATCAATTATAGCTAATGGTGGTGCTGTAGTTGAATCAAAGAAGTTTGATTCTTCATCAGCTGATTGGAATGTAGAACTTAAACCAGAATACTCCTATTATTATATAAGAGTAGATCAATCAGATAAAGATATTGCTGTTACTGCACCAGTTTGGGTAGGAGAAACAGTATCAGTAGGACTTACATCTATAGTAGCAGATTCAAAACTTAGTGCATTAGGTGAAGAAGTAGAATTAACAACAAAGGTATTTAATAACTCAGAAAAGGATCTAGAAGGAGTTAGAATTGAATACTTTGCAGAGCAAGATAATAATAAAGAAAAGATACATGAAGATACATTAAAATTAAAAGCATCAACCAATGACGATGTTAAGATTAAATGGATCCCAAAATCTACAGGAGAATTTACCATAAGTGCTAAAGCAACTATAAAGATTGATGATGTAAATAAAAACTTTGTTGTAAGTACTAAACATATAGTTAAAAAATCAGAAGATATAGCAAGGGTAGTTGTTGATGGCTCTAAGGAGAATGAGTATATTAATGGAAAGTATAAAGATCAAATAAGGAACTTTAAGGAATTAATTGAAAGTAATGAAGGAACATGCGTTGTTAATAAAAATGAATTAACCGAAGATGTTTTAAAAGATTCTAAACTATTAGTAATAACAAATCCACAAAGTGTTGAGGTTAAAGATAAGGTAACAGGAGAAATAATATTAAGTCCCAAAAAATATTCAGAAAAGGAAATTCAAGTTATTGCAAACTTTGTTGAAAATGGTGGGAATATAATAATTGCAAGTAAGGCTGATTATGGTGATGGACAAGGTGAATATAGCAATGACAAACAATTAAATCCTATACTTCAGGCTATTAATTCTAATTTAAGAATTAATGATGATCAGGTTATAGATAATGATAAATACAGTAATCAAACATTTAGACTTGCCTTTGATATGTTCGCAGATAGTAAATACGGTATAACATCTGGATTAGGAAAAGATCAAACCTATAGTTTTTATAGTGGATGTTCAGTAGTGGCAAAAGAGGGGGCAGATCTTTCTAAAGTGGAATTTTTAGTTTCTGGACATGATACAACTCTAACACAGGATGCAGATAAACAAGGAGACAATGTTCCTGTAGAAAAGGGAAATGTAAAGGTACTAGCAGCTGAGGAGTTAGCAAATGGTTCAAAGGTTATGGTTTCAGGTTCATCATTTTTCACGGATTTTGAAATAGAAAACATAGAAAATGCTAATAGAAAGATAACTGAAAATGCTTTAAGATGGTTGGCACCTAAAAAGATAGCAGAAAAGATATCTATAAAAGAATTTAGAAATATAGCAGAAAAACAAAAGGGTGAAAGATATACCATAGAAGGAACAGTTACATCTCAATCTGAAGGAGTAAATCCAAAAAACTCTTTCTTTGAGGTTATATATGTACAAGATGAAACAGCTGGAATTACAGTGTTTGGTATTTCAAAGACACCATTAAAAGTTGGACAAAAAGTAAGAATAACAGGTGTTACAGGATCATATGAAGAGGACCTTCAATTAGCTCTTGATGGCAATGAAGATGAAAATCTAGAGATAATAGATGCTAATGAAAGCCCTATAGAGCCTAAGGTTATGTCTACTAAAGACTCAATGTTAAAAGAAACAGAAGGATTATTAATAAAGACTTCTGGTAAGGTTGAAAGGATAACTGCGGATAGCATATATATAAATGATGGCTCAGGAACTGCAAGAGTTCATCTTCAAGGTTATATATGGGATGGAAAGGACGAAGCAACTAAGGGGAAATGGGATGTAACAATTAAGGTTGGAGATAGTATTTCAGCTATCGGACTTGCATCAGTAGACCCAGAAGGAAATAGAATAAGAGTTAGAAATTCTGGAGAAATATTAAAGATAAAGGATGGGGATATAGTAGATCCAGTAGAACCATTAGATCCAGTAGATCCAGTAGATCCAGTAGATCCAGTAGATCCAAATAAACCAGAAATACCTGTAGAACCGGTGGATCCAAGCAAACCAGAAATACCCGTAAAGCCACTGAATCCGGTAGATATAAAAGACACAACATCTTCTAGAGAAAAGCCAATGTGGAATAAAATTCCTAAAACAGGAGGGGTAACATTAGAAATGCTTTTAACATTAGGAATCACACTAACATTAGGTGGTGTACTAATAATTAAAAAAAAGAAATAGTAATAGGTTCAAAAATTATATAAAATATAAACAAAAGATAATATATAAATTTCTATGAGGAGATATATAATGAAGAGTCTAAAAAGATATGCAGGTATAATAGTTGTACTAGTAGTTTCCATATTAATAGTAGCTACCTCAAAGCTTATTTATCAAGGTGGATTTTTAAAAGATAAAGCAAGAAAGAATGTAACCTATGAAAAAGCTATAGTAAAATCTATAGATACTGAAAAGGTTCAAAAAGATGAAAAGTTAAATTATATAGAAGTAGGTATGCAAAATATAACTGTAGAGTTAAGAAGCGGGGAATATAGGGGGCAAGTCTTCCAAATCAAAAATTCCATAAGTAGGCTATATAACACGAAGGTAGAAAAAGATATGGAGATAGTTGTAGCTATACTTAAAGATAAAGGTCAAATCAGTGATATAACTATTTACAGTTACAAAAGATCTAATGTCATATATTCACTAGTAGGAATTTTTATATTAACTATTATAGGTATAGGAAGATTAAAAGGAGTTAAATCTGTTGTGGCTTTAATATTTACCTTTGTAAGTATAATCTTTTTTATGATTCCGCTTATGTTAAGAGGCGTAAGTCCAGTGGTAGCAGCTATAGGAGTAGCTTTTATGATAACATTTGTGACGCTATACCTTTTAAATGGTAGGAGTAAAAAAACTTATTGTGCTATTATAGGTACCTTAATGGGCATCGTTGCAGCAGGAATTATATCCTATGTATCTGGTAAATTTGCACACCTATCAGGTTTAACTATGGAAAATACAGAGAATATGTTGTATGTAGCAGAAAACTCTTCATTAAAACTCCATGGAATTATGTTTGCTGGTATACTTATAGCATCATTAGGGGCAGTAATGGATGTGGCTATGTCTATATCCTCAGCACTGTATGAAATATTTAGTTTAAATCATAAACTTTCATCTAAAGATTTATTTAAATCAGGGATGAATATAGGACAAGATATTATAGGAACTATGTCTAACACTTTGATACTAGCTTTTGCAGGAGGAAGTTTAAGTCTTATAATACTTATTGTTTCAAGCAATATGGCATCACTGCAACTTTTAAATCTTGATATAGTAGGTACTGAAATTATACAAGGTATAAGTGGAAGTATAGGTGTAGTACTAACGGTACCATTTACAGCTTTTATATGCTCATTAGTATATAAAAAATATCCAAAAAGCAAGTAGTTAGTATATTATATAGTTTTATATAATGTTAAAAAATAGAGAGGTTGTTGATAATTTTAATTATCAACAACCTTTTTAAATTTAGATAATCCATATGTAAATTTAAAAACAATATAATTGGTGTATGTTATACAAGTAAATTACAAGTTTAAAAAATAATCAAGCAATATGGTATAATATTAAATAAGAATTTATACAAAGATATTCGAATTTTTTTATTTAAAAGGTACAATGAATTTTATATAATTTTAATACATATGGATTAGAAAATAAAAGTGTGTAAAGTTTTATGAAAATTGTTTAAAAATTTAATAGTGTAGTTAATCGAAAGGAATGAATTTTATGGATTTGTTAAAAAATAGAATAATACAAGACGGCAAGGTTAGAGATGGAAGAATATTAAAGGTTGATAGCTTTTTAAACCATCAAATGGATATAGTTTTATTAAATGAAATAGGAAAAGAATTTAAGCGAAGATTTGAAGGAGAAAAGGTGGATAAGATTGTTACTATAGAAGCTTCAGGTATTGGTATAGCAGCTATAGCATCTCAATATTTTAACTTTGTGCCAGTAGTTTTTGCAAAAAAGGCTGAGAGCTTAAATATAGACAATGATCTTTATAAATCGTCAGTTCATTCTTATACTAAAGATAAAACTTATAATGTGATGGTAAGTAAAAGTTTTATAAAGGCTAATGAAAGAGTGATTATATTAGATGACTTTTTAGCTAGTGGATGTGCTGCTTGTGGATTAATTGATATAGTAAAACAAGCTGGAGCAGAAGTTGTAGGAGTAGGAATTGTTATTGAAAAGGGTTTTCAAGGTGGAAGAGAAGCCATAAATAATTTAGGCGTGAAAGTTGAATCATTAGCTATTGTGGATAGAATGGAAGAGGATAGGATCTACTTTTAAAAGGTATTATATGAAAAAGAATATATAAAGAGTACATAAAAATATATAGAATATAGAAAAGACAACATATAATATAAACAGTACTTTAAAAATTATCATAAAAGAGTATAATAAAGTATAATGATATAAATATTATTAATTAATAATATTTAGCAAGAATTGTATTATATTAAGGAGACGATTAAATGAGTTTAGATAGAAATAGTAAGTGTTGGTGCGGAAGTGGACTCAAATACAAAAGGTGCCATTTAGATTTTGATGAAAGATTAAGTTCGCTAGAACTTGAAGGATATGAAGTACCTACAAGAGATATGATTAAAAATGCAAAAGAAATAGAGGCTATAAAAAAGAGTGCAGCTATTAACGATGCTATTTTAGATTTAGTAGCTGAAAATATTAAAGAGGGAATGAGCACAGAAGAAATTGATAAGTTAGTTTATGATTATACTATATCTAAAGGTGCTGTACCAGCTCCTCTTAATTTTGAGGGCTTCCCAAAGAGTGTTTGCACATCAATTAATGAGGAAGTTTGTCATGGTATACCAAGCAAAGACATAATACTTAAAAATGGAGACATAATAAATGTAGATGTGTCTACTATATTTAATGGATATTATTCTGATGCTTCAAGGATGTTCATGATTGGTGATGTAAGTGATGAGGCTAGAAAGCTAGTTAAGGTAAGTAAAGAATGTTTAGAAAAAGGAATAGAAGCAGTTAAGCCTTGGGGATTTTTAGGTGATATTGGAGAAGCTATTCAAACCCATGCAGAAAATAATGGATTTTCTGTAGTTAAAGATTTTGGCGGACATGGAGTTGGAATCGAATTTCATGAGGAGCCTTTTGTATATCATTATGGGGTAAAAGGACAGGGAATGATTTTAGTTCCTGGAATGATGTTTACTATCGAACCTATGATAAATGCAGGTGATTATAAGCTATTTATAGATGAGGATAATGACTGGACAGCTATTACAAAAGACGGATCACTTTCATCACAGTGGGAGAACATGATTTTAGTAACAGAAGATGGAATTGAAATAATAGCAAAATAATAAGAGAAATTGTATAGCTTGTGTAAAATATATATAGGTCTATGATTTTGAAATATAAAAGAAATAAAAGGCAGCTAAAATCTGCCTTTTTCTTATTTAAACATATTATGAGTTTAATTTTGGGGTGTGATATAATGGATTATTTGAATAAGTATATAAAAAGGTATAAAAATAAGTATATGATTGCATTTATATTTATAACTATTGAGACTCTTTGTGATCTTATGCAACCTACTATAATGTCGAAAATTATAGATAAAGGGGTTGCAACAAAGGATATATCATTAGTGCTTAATTTGGGTGGGCTAATGCTTCTTGTAACAGCTATAGGAGCATCATGTGCTATAACACGAAATATTATTTCAAGTAATGTATCGCAAAGGTTTGGTAGTGATCTTAGAGGAGACCTTTTTAAAAAGATACAAAGTTTTTCCTTTGAAAATGTAGATAAATTTAAAACAGCATCACTTATGACAAGGCTCACAAGTGATGTAAATCAAGTACAAACCTTTGCTCATGGAACAATGAGGATATTTGTGAAGGCACCTATACTGTGCATCGGAAGTATAATAATGGCCATATTAATTAATCCATCTATGGCTTTCATACTTATAGCAATAGTCCCTATTATTACTGTATTTATATTTATAAATATGAAGGTTAGCTATCCTTTTTTTAAAAACATACAAAGAGCTTTAGATAAAGTAAATGGAGTAATGGGAGAGTATCTATCTGGGGTAAGGGTGGTAAAAGCTTTTAATAGATTCAGCTATGAAAAGGAAAGATTTAAAGATGTAAATGGAGAGCTTACTGATGCTTCAATAAAGGGTATGAAGGTTATGTCAATTCTAAATCCTAGCATCACTTTAACCGTAAATTTAGGCATTGTTTTAGTTATTTGGTTTGGGGGAATAAAGGTAAATAACGGAACTATGAAGGTAGGACAAATAATTGCATTTATAAATTATATGACACAAATATTATTTTCATTAATAATGATATCTCATGTATTTAACATGTTTATAAGAGCAAGGACGTCAGCAGAGCGTATAGGAGAGGTCTTTTCAGAGGAAGACAGCCTAATAGTTAAAGAAGATACCTTAACTCCAAAAGATACATATGAAAAAATAGAATTTAACAATGTATACTTTTCTTATGATAAAAACGGTGGGGATATTCTTAAAAATATTACATTTACCTGTGATATTGGAGAAACCATAGGTATAATTGGAGCCACAGGATCTGGAAAAAGTAGCTTAGTTAATTTAATACCAAGATTTTATGATGTGAAATCAGGTTACATAAAAGTAAATGGAGTGGATGTAAAGGATTTCGATTTAAAAGTTCTAAGAGAGATAATATCCATAGTTCCACAAAAAACAATACTTTTTACAGGAAGTATTTTAGATAATATAAGGTGGGGAAATGAAAATGCAAGTTTAGAAGAAGTGCAAATGGTAGCTAAAATATCAAAAGCTGATGATTTTATAACTTCTTTTGAAAAAGGGTATGATACTATTTTAGGTCAGGGCGGAGTGAATCTTTCTGGAGGTCAAAAACAAAGAATTTCTATTGCAAGAGCCTTGATTAAACATCCAAACATACTTATTTTAGATGATTCTACTAGTGCGGTGGATTTAACTACTGAAAGAGAGATAAGAAAAGGGTTAAAGGAATACTCACAAAATATTATCTATTTATTAATAGCACAAAGAATTACTTCAGTTATGTCCGCAGATAAAATAATTGTATTAGATAATGGATGTATGGTAGGTATAGGAACTCATGAAGAATTAATGAAAAGCTCTGAAGTTTACCAAGATATATATTACTCACAAATAGGAAGGGGGAGGAGATAAATGGAGAAAGATAAAAGGGGTGCTTCATATACAAGTCCCAAACCTAATATACCCGCTGGAAACAGTTTCAAAAGAAACAGAGGTATGCAACCAGTAGTTAAGCCAAAGAATTTTAAAGAAACTCTTATAAGGCTTTGGGAGTATTTTGGGAAAGAAAGAAAACTATTGATAGTAATATTTACTCTTGTAATAATAAGCTCAGCTTTTGGACTTTTAGTTCCATATTTAATAGGGAAAGCTGTAGATGCTTTAAATTTAGGGAAGCTTTATGTTGATTTTAAAACCCTTAAGATAATAGCTATAGTGCTTATATCAACATATATTATGGATAGTTTGATAACGCTATTGCAAGGGTTTATAATGGCTGGTATATCCCAAAGAATTGTATTTGGATTAAGAGAAGCACTTTTTGAAAAGCTTCAAAGTTTGCCTTTGATGTTTTTTGATACTCATACTCATGGAGAAATAATGAGTAGATTATCTAACGATATAGAAAACGTAAGTACTACCATATCTCAGTCTACAATTCAATTAATGTCAAGTTTTATAAATATTATAGGTGCTTTTACTATGATGATTATATTAAGTCCTCTTCTTACTGTTGCAAGTATGGTGACATTACCTTTGGTTTTATTTATGACAAATAGTATAGCAAAAAGAACCAAGGTATTATTCAAAGAACAGCAGGTGGTTTTAGGTAAATTAAACGGTCATATTGAAGAGTCTATATCTGGAATTCATGTGGTAAAGGCTTTTAATAGGGAAGATAAGATAATTGAAGAGTTTGATGACTTAAATTCAAACTTATGTGAAGTAGGAATAAAGGCTCAAGTATGGTCTGGTTATATAATGCCCTTAATGAATGTGATTAATAATATTGGATTTGCAGCTGTAGCAGCTATAGGCGGAGTACTTGCGGTAAAGGATTTAATTACCGTTGGAATAATAGCAAGTTTTATTAGCTATTCAAGGCAGTTTGCAAGACCTTTAAATGACTTAGCAAGTATATTTAATACCTTTCAATCTGCCGTAGCAGGTGCTGAAAGGGTATTTGAAACTTTAGATGAAAAGGAAGAGCCAAGAGATATAAAAAATGCACAGGTATTAAGCAATGTAAGAGGAGATGTTGAATTTCAAAATGTAACCTTTGGGTATAATGAAGATTCTTATGTGCTTAAGGACATAAGTTTTAATGTGAAAAGGGGAGAAAATATTGCCTTAGTTGGGCCTACGGGTGCTGGAAAGACAACTATTGTTAATTTACTTACAGGGTTTTACAATGTTTCAAAGGGAGATATACTAATAGATGGGAAAAGCATTAAAAAATACACTAAAGATAGTTTAAGAAAAGCTTTTGGAATAGTACTCCAAGATAGCTATCTTTTTTCGGATACTATAAAAGAAAATATTCGATATGGAAACTTAAATGCTACAGATGAGGAAATAGAAAGTGCTGCTAAGCTTGCTAATGCAGATGCTTTTATAAGTAAATTACCTAAAGGATATAATACAATTATTTCGGAGGGTGGAGTAAGTTTAAGTCAAGGAGAAAAGCAACTTGTATCTATAGCTAGAGCTATTTTATCTAATCCATCAATATTAGTATTAGATGAGGCTACAAGTAGCGTAGATACACGTACAGAACTTAAAATACAAGAAGCTTTGCTAGGAGTTATGAAAGGTAGAACAAGTTTTATAATAGCTCATAGATTAAGCACTATAAAAGATGCAGATAAAATTATGGTAATTGATAATGGAAGCATAATGGAAATGGGTACACATGAAGAATTAATAAAAAGAAAGGAATATTATTATAAACTTTATGATAGCCAGTTTAATTAACAAAAGAAATTGAAGCAATTACTAAAATCCTTTAAATATTGTGGACACTAAAAAGTATATATAAATATGTAATAGTTATTACATAAAATCCTTTGTATTTGATAATAATATGTTTAAGTTATTAAATACAAAGGAGGATTTTTTATGAAGAAGATTCAATATGAAGTATCAGGGGTTATGAATTCAGAAGGTAAGACTAAAATCAAAAACTCATTAGATAAAATACAAGGTGTGCAAGAGGTTCAGGTTGATGCTGGAACAGGGAAGGTAAAGGTCCAGTATAATGAGCCCGCAACTAAGGGAGCAATAAAGAGTTCAATTTTAAAACAAGGATTTACATTAAGTTAAATTGAAACAAAAGGTTTTTATATTTATACTGGGGCTAATAGCACTTAATTTTATACTACATAGTAATGTTTTTGCTAGTAAGGAAAAGGATAAAAACTCTATACCAAATCTTCAAATAGGTGTTATAAGCGATGTGCATATTGGTGATGAAAGAGAAAAAAATTTGTTTAAAAGGGCTTTAAATGATTACAAAAATGTAGCGCCAAACCTTAAAGTATTAGCTGTAGTAGGAGATATTACAAACAATGGTCTAGAATCTCAGTATGATGAGTTTATGCACTTGTTAAATAAAACCTTAGATCCAAAGGTAGAAAGGGTTATTTCTATTGGTAACCATGAGTATTACGAAAGAGGAGTTTTCAAAGAGTCTAAAGTTACAGACAAAGAATTAAGTGATAGGTTTGTTAAAAAAACAGGTATGCCGGCTCTTTATTATGATAAATGGATAGAAGGATATCACTTTATAGCTTTAGGTGGTGAAGAATCTATGATTTCAGATATGGCTAATGGAGATACTCCAATAATATCTGAAACTCAATACAGATGGCTTAAAAAGGTATTAGAAGTTCATGATAAAGATAATAAACCTATATTTATATTTTTGCATCAACCAATTTACAATACCGTATATGGTAGCTGTGAATCTGGGGAATTAAAAGATGGAAAGCTTATGGAAATACTAAAAGAATATCCACAAAGTATACTCTTTTCAGGACATTCACACTATATATTAAATCATCCAAAATCTATTTACGAAGATGGATTTACTATGGTAAACACATCTTCAATAGCCTACACTTGCTCAGAAAAAGGCGAAGAAGATAGTAAATATTCACAAGGATTATTATTAAACATATATGGTGATAGAGTTGAAATAAGGTCTAGAGAATTCACTAATAATACGTGGATAAATACCCATATTATAAAAAACAAATAAAACAATATAAGAAGTACCTGTAAGTATACTTACAAAACAGTTTTTATACCATATAATGGATGCACCTCTGGGGTGCATCCAAAAAAATACAGGGAGTGATTTAATGTTAATTTTGACTAAAGAAGATATAAAAAAAGTATTTACTATGGAAGATGCTATTGAAGCAGATAAAGAAGCCTTAAAGATATATTCAAAAGGTGAAAGTATAGTGCCTTTAAGGGTTAATATAGATATCCCCAAATATGAAGGTCAGAGCTTATTTATGCCAGCTTATGTAGAGGGTATTGATGCTACTGGAATAAAGATAGTATCTGTATTCCCTAAAAATATTGAAATAGGAAAGCCTTCAATTCCAGCTCAAATGATTTTACTTGATGGAAAAACTGGAGAGGTTACAGCTATAATGGATGGAACTTATTTAACTCAATTAAGAACGGGTGCAGTGCAAGGAGCTGCTACAGATATTCTAGCTAGAAAAGATGCTAAGATTGCAGTGCTTTTTGGAACAGGGGGTCAGGCACCTTCGCAGCTAGAGGCAATGATTTGTGTAAGAGATTTAGATGAAGTTAGAATTTTTGATATAAATGAGTCTAGAGCAGAGGAATTTGTAGAAGATATGAAAGTAAAGTTAGCTAAGTATAATACAAGAATAATAGCTGTAAAGGATGGTAATGAGGCTATAAAAGATGCGGATATTATAACTACAGTTACAACCTCTAAAAGGCCAGTTTTTAATGGAAGTTTAGTAAAAAAAGGTGCTCATGTTAATGGAATTGGGGCTTATACACCTAAGATGCAAGAATTAGACGAAGTTTTAATTAAAAAGTCAGATAAAATATATTTTGATACAAAAGAAGGAGTTCTTGCAGAAGCAGGGGACTTTATAATACCAATGGAAAAAGGAATTATATCAAACAAAGATTTTGAAGGTGAATTAGGACAAGTTATATCAGGCGAAATACTAGGAAGAGAAAGTGATGATGAAATCACACTCTTTAAAACTGTTGGAATTGGTGTACTAGATCTAGTTACAGCATATAGAATATATGAAAAAGCAATAAAAAACAATGTAGGAACCAATATAGAAATATAAAAATATAAAAATATAGTGTTAAAAGCTACCTTTATTATATAAATGATAAAGGTAGCTTTTATATATTTATATACCTATCTTAAAACGAGAAAACATCAAACATCACTACGGTATAGATAGCCCTTGTTGTTTCATTGCCTCTAATAAGGTAGATAAGCTTATTTTAAAGATTTAACCATAGTTTAGTTTTAAATTTTAAAGATATATAATAGATGTTATGCCAAGGGAAAAGATTAAAAATTGTGGATATATCTTAAGTGAGGAGGGAATTAAGCATGGTTCTTGATTTAGTATTTTTAAGTATTTTGTTATGCTTTTTTTTATTAATGTTTTTATTTTGTAATTGGTGTGAAAAACAAATAAGCAGTAAAAAAGAATGATAGTGTTAACTAATCTATGAAAAAACAGATTAAAACTTTTTAGTTTTAAATTACACTTTGAAAAGTGAAAATGTGCTCTAAAATAATGAGGTATTACTTTTTCTTTCACCAGAACTTTTAAATTTATTCTGGAAAATTAAAAAAGAGCAACAAGAATACACCTTTTCAGACTGTTTACTTTTAACAAAATGCTGATAGGTGAAAATAATTTGATTATATCTATACAACTTGATTTTTTACTATAAGTTGTTGTGAAAGTTCAATTAACTTTTGCTATTTCCCTGGCATGGTAGAAATTCTTTCAAGCTCAGGGATGGGGTTTAATGGTTCAAAGT
>NZ_PTIS01000012.1 GCF_002934235.1 Clostridium algidicarnis DSM 15099 | reverse complement strand
TAACACCCCTTCCCATTCCGAACAGGATGGTTAAGCACTAAAGCGCTGATGGTACTACAAGGGAGGCCTTGTGGGAGAGTAAGTCGTCGCCGGGTATATCCTTCGGGATTACAATAATTAATGTTCCGTGATAGCTCAATGGTGGAGCACTCGGCTGTTAACCGATAGGTTGGAGGTTCGAATCCTCTTCACGGAGCCAATTATATAATTAAATATAAGGCTTTAAGAACTTTTAATTATGATAGTTAAAGGTTCTTTATTTTTTTGCATAATTTTAAGAAAAAGGGATATTAAACCACAAAGATGTAAAAGTATAAAAGAATTTTTACTATTTTGTAATCTATAATCTATAATAAAAAGCTATCATTATACATAAAGACAAGCATCTACTAGTTATAAAATAATTCGACTTTATTTTATTGCATTTTGATGAAAGATTAGGAGTGGGAATATGTCAATTACAGATCACAGGAACCAAAAGCCTATTTTAAAAAAAAATAAAAAACTAAATAATAAAAATCTGGCTATTAGTATTTTAGTTTTATCAATATTAATAATTGGAATAATTGCAGGACAATTTATAATAAATAAATATGGTGAAAATGATTCAACTGTATCCGCATCAGAAGAAACAAAGTCACCGGATACTGGAAAACCATCTAAAAAGGGTAAAGAAAAGATAGAAGAAAAGGAGTTAGCATACAAAAATACTTCAATAAAGGGTCAAGACAAGATAGATTCTGCAACTATAGCAAAGGATGCTATAAATGGTAAGGCAATTAAAGATGGTAAAAAGGTAATTTATTTAACCTTTGATGATGGCCCTTCCACCACAGTTACACCTCAGATACTTAATATATTAAAAAGCGAAGATGTAAAGGCTACATTCTTTATATTAGGCAAAAGTTTATCTTCAGATGGTGTTACTATTAATGAAAAATCTGGAGAAGTTCTAAAACAAGAATATGATGATGGACATGCTATTGCTAATCATACTTATTCTCATGATTATAAATATCTTTATCCGAGTAAAAATATTAATATGACAAGGGTTTTAGAAGATATTGAAAAGAATAATGTTTTAATTAAAAAGGTTATTGGAGAGTCATTTGAAACTACAGTTGTAAGATTTCCAGGAGGACTTATGTCTTGGAAAGGGCAAGATGTAGCTATAGAAAAACTAAAAGAAAAAAATATAGTACCTGTGGATTGGAATGCATTAAATGGAGATGCAGAAAGTAAAAAGAGGAAACCTGAAGAATTAATTGAAATGGCTATAAGTACAAGTAAAAATAAGGACAAGGTTGTAATGCTTATGCACGATACCTATGGAAAAGAAACTACAGCTGAAGCTTTAACAAAGATAATCCAACACTTTAAAAACGAAGGATATGAATTTAGGACTTTAAATTAGATATTTTAAATAATAATTAATAATAAGCAAATTACAATATTACTATAAATTACAATAGGTTACTATATATTAAGTATTTTCATAATGTTAAAGAAAAATTATGATATAATAAAAGAGAAGTTGAAATAGACTTCTCTTTTATTATATTACAGAGAGAGGTATTTATGGATAAAAAGGTATTGATTGTAGAAGATGAAAACAGTATAAGAGGTTTTCTCAAAATAAACTTTAGAAGAAATGATTTCACTGTTATCGAAGCAAGTTCTGGAGAAGAAGGTTTTAGAAAGGCAATGTTAGAAAATCCTCATATTGCAGTTTTAGATGTGATGTTGCCAGGCAAAGATGGATTTACATTGTGTAAGGAACTAAGAGATAGGTTTCCTGATATGGGTATAATTATGCTCACTGCTAGAAATCAGGATATGGATAGAATAATGGGTTTAGAACAAGGTGCTGATGATTATTTAAGTAAACCTTTTAATCCAATAGAATTGATGCTTAGAGTTAAGGCAATAATTAGAAGAATTGAAACTAAAGATGTATTTAAAGATAAAGAAGTTGTTGAAAGAAATGGTTTTAAACTAGACTTGTATTCACAAAAATTGTATAAAGGTACTAAAGAAATATATATTACACCTAAAGAATATTTATTATTTAAATTGTTTATAGAAAGTCCGGGAAAGGCCTTTACTAGAGATGAATTATTAAATATAATTTGGGGATATGATTATTTTGGAGATCCAAAAATAGTAGATGTTAATATAAGAAGATTAAGAACTAAGATAGAAGAAGATCCTTCAGAGCCTAAATATATACAAACTATTTGGGGAACAGGGTATAGGTGGAATAATGAAAAAGATATTTAAAGTGGATCAAAGTATTAGAGTGAGACTGACATTAAAATTACTTGTAATAATATTGTTTACTATATCAATTTTAGAAGTGTCACTTATTACTTTTGTTCGCCAATATTTTTATAAAAATACTGAAGATATTATTACAAATCAAGTAATGGTATCAGCAGATCTTTATAACAGTTATTTTTCGAACTCTACTTTAGAAGAAAATATACTTGATAATGTAGATGTATTTTGGAAACAAACCAATGCACAAGTACAAATATTAAATACTGATGGCAAGCTTATAATGGATTCATTAGGTGCTACGTCAGAAGAATATATAAAATCCATAGACGTTAAAAAAGCTATTGGTGGTGAAAAGGGGAAGTGGGTTGGAAATGTTAATTATTATGATTATAAAGTAATGGCAGTGTCTTATCCTTTAAAGTCTTACGGCGAAATTGTTGGAGTTATTAGGTTTGTATCATCTATGGAGGAAGTAGAGAGTTCAATATATTCTATTTCTTTTGTATTTATAATTCTCGGATCAGCTGTGCTTATAATATCTGGCATAGTAACTTGGTTTGCAGCTAAAAATATAATATATCCGGTAAGAGCACTTACTACAACTGCAGAGCAAATGGCAGAAGGAAATTATTATATAAGAAATATTAAGGTTAAAGATGATGAAATTGGTAAATTATCTGATACATTAAATTATATGGCAGAAGAAATATTAAAAAAGGATAAACTTAAGAATGAATTTATTTCATCCGTATCACATGAACTGAGAACCCCTCTTACATCAATAAAAGGATGGACTGTAACGCTAGGTTATGATTTGGAAGATAAAGAAGTTATAAAAGATGGCTTAAGCATAATTGAAAAAGAATGTGACAGACTTACTGAGATGGTAGAAGAGCTCTTAGACTTTTCTAAGTTTGTATCAGGAAAAGTTTCACTTCAAAAGGTAAGTATAGATATTATTGATATGATAAGTTATATTGATAGATATATGAGACCAAGGGCAGAAAGAGAGGGAATAGATCTTGTGGTATCAGTAGAAGACAACATACCTAAAGTTCATTTAGATGTAAATAGAATGAAACAAGTCTTTATAAATTTATTAGATAATGCACTTAAATTCACACCAAGAGAAGGAAAAGTAATTATAGAGGCTTATGCTAAAGATAATGAGTTAAATGTTGTAATTAGCGATACTGGGAGTGGAATAAGTAAAAAAGACTTACCAAGGATAAAAGAAAAGTTTTATAAAGGAAAAAGCAGTAAATCACAAAATGGAATAGGTCTTTCTATTTGTGATGAAATAATAAAGCTTCATGAAGGTAAATTTATTATTGAAAGTGAAGAAGGGAATGGAACTATAGTAAAAGTTATACTTCCACTAAAAGATAAAGTAGCTATAAGTATGTAAATTAAGTATCTAGTATCTTAATTAGTGGTACATTAGGAGGGGAAGATGCGAAAAATTTATATTATAATAATGTCCTTTTCATTAATAGTTATTCTATCGGGATGTAATCCTATTGAGTTTAAATCCACATCAAAAATAATATCACCTGAAAATAAGGATTTAATGATTAAAGGCAAGTGGTATATAGATGATTATAAAATTATGAGACAGGGAAAAGTTAAAAATCATAAGCTAAACAAATACTTAAATACTTATATTCAAATAGATAATAATTTTTTATATGTTGGTGGAGATGTATATGAAGATGTAAAATATAAGTATAGAAGAGTAAATACACATAATTACTTTTTCAATCATAGTGAAATTAATCCTAAAGGCCTAGGCATAGATAAAGATGAATTAGAGGTTATATCCGCAAGTTTAGAAGGTAAGGTTTTGTATGAATATATAAAATATGATGAAAATAAATTGATGTTTTTTTCTGATGGAATATGTTATTTTGCAAGCAAAAGAAGTAATTTAATAGATAAAGATGTTAGACAGTCATACTCAAATAATACTATGGGAGAAGAAACTCAAGATATTGATAAAAATAAAAGATCTGGAGTAATGATTGGTTTAAGAAGTCAGAGAAACCAGTCGGAAAACGGAGATATAAATGAAAGTGGTTATAGGACTTTATGGATTTCAAGTACAGATAAAAGAGACATTAAAATAAAAGAAAAACCTAATATAATATTTCCTAGAATATCAGGATTTTGGGAGTTAGGTGTAAAAAAAGATTTAGTTAATGGATATGAAAATGAAACTGTTTATGTGAAGACGTATGGATACAAAGAAGATAAATATATTAGAGATTACTTTAAAGATGCTGATAACAATATTTATAGAAATGTAAACTTTATAAGTAATGATTATATTGCTTTAGAATCTATTAAAAATGATAAAAATAAGTCTATAGTATCAGATGAATATGTAGTTTTACCTTTAGATAATATTCAACAAGAAAAGGGCTTAAAGATAGTAGATATTGAAGGGGCTGAAGGAAAGGTTGTCCAAGAAAAGTCATTTAAATCAGCCATAGAATCTAATAAAGACTTAAAATCTAAATTAGAGACTAATTTAAATGAAGAAAGCTTTACTGTGGTTAGGAAAAATGGCCATTGGGCATTTAAAGGTAGAGTTAGACTAAAGTCTAATGATGAGAAATTGTTTTTAGACTATGATATAAAGATATTGCCCTCTAAAAAGCTTATAATTTATGATGAATTAAAAGTCCCGTGGAATAAAATAAAAGAAAGAATGCCAGAGGCTTTAGATGCGTATACTTCTCCAAATAGTGATATAGCAATACTTATTTCAAAGAATAGCCTATTTGTGTATTCTATTGAAAATGGTGAATTAGGTGAAAGGCCTTTAAAAAAGGTTAAATTAAATGAAGAAGAAAGTGTGATTATGGCAGAATGGGCATTAGACGAATTTGTTTATAAATGGGACAAGGTGTTTAGATAATCGTATATACATAGTAATAAAATAAGGGAATTGAGAATATTCCTACAATAGTGTAAAATTAAAAGCAGATGTCTATAAGATATATCTGCTTTATTTCACATTAAAATTATTAGGGGAGTGATTAGGTGTTAGAAAAGAATATAATTAAGCAAGTTCTAGGGAAGGCTTTAAGTACAGGTGGAGATTTTGCTGAAATTTTTGTGGAAGATAGTATAAATAATAACATATCATTAGTAAATGGGAAGATAGACGGTGCTGTTGCAGGAAGAGACTTTGGAATAGGAATAAGGATATTTAAAGGGCTCAAAAGTGTTTATGCCTATACAAATGACAAAAGTCTTGAGGGGATGCTAGAAACAGCATATAAGGCATCTTGTGCCATAGGGGAATTAAAGGAAGAGGTAGCTATAAATATTATGGAAAGAATAAATACAAATATTCATCCAATACTTTATGTGCCTTCAACTATACAAAATGCAAATAAAATAGAAGTAATGAAAAGGACATACAAATCAGCCAAAGACTATAGCAAAGAAATAACGCAAGTTATAGTAAATTATTTAGACAAAGATCAAAAGGTTCTTATTGCAAATAGTGATGGTCTATTTACACAAGATAGAAGGATAAGAACGAGAATTCATATAAATTCTATTGCAAGTAATGGAATAGAAAATCAAGTAGGGTTTGAAGCACCGGGTAGATTTATGGGATTTGAAATGTTTGATAGTGTAGATGTAGAACATTTAGCAAAGGAAGCTAGCAAAAGTGCAGTTACAATGCTTCATGCAAAAAACTGTCCAGCGGGAAAGATGATGGTAGCTATTGAAAATGGTTTTGGTGGAGTTATATTTCATGAAGCTTGTGGCCATGCATTAGAAGCAACTTCTGTAGCCAAAGGAAATTCTGTATTTTGTGATAAGATGGGTAAGCAGATAGCATCCACTAAGGTAACAGCTATAGATGATGGTACAATGAAGAATTTATGGGGTTCATTAAATATAGATGATGAAGGCACCAAAACAAGAAGAAATGTATTAATAGAAGATGGAATATTAAAAAGTTATATGATAGATAAACTTAACGCTAGAAGAATGAATATGGAGGAGACAGGAAGTTCAAGAAGAGAATCTTATAGATACGCTCCAACTTCTAGAATGACTAATACCTATATTGACAATGGTAATGACGATAATGATGATATATTAGCTTCAATTGATGAAGGACTTTATGCTAAAAAGATGGGTGGAGGATCTGTAAACCCTATAACAGGAGAATTTAACTTTGCTGTAGCAGAAGGTTACTTAATTAAAAATGGTAAAATTCAAGAACCAGTAAGAGGAGCTAGTTTGATTGGTAAAGGATCAGAGATACTTATGAACATAGATATGGTAGGCAAAAACTTAGCACAGGGACAAGGAATGTGTGGCTCTTCTAGTGGTAGTATACCTACAAATGTAGGACAACCTCTCATTAGAGTATCTAATATAACTGTAGGTGGAAGGTAAAAGGGTGGGATAAGCTATGGATATAAAATTTATTAAAGAAATAATATTTGAAAGAGCAAAAGATGCTGGATTTTCTGAATTTGAAATATATTATAGTAAAGATGATAATCTTAGTATAGGAGTGTACAAAGGTGATATAGATAAATATAGTGTAAATACAACTATGGGTATAAGCTTTAGGGGTATATATAAGGGAAATATGGGATACTCTTATACTGAGCTAATAGATGAAGAGGCTATAGATACATTGTTAGAAAGTGCAAAACAAAGTGCTGTTTCTATAGATAATAATGAAGAAGAAATTATATACGGAGAGAAACAAAATTATGTTAAGTTAAATTGTTACAATGAGGAATTAAGCAATATATCTACAAAACAAAAGATAGATTTTATAAAAGATTTGGAAAGTAAAACTTTAAACTTTCATGAAAAGGTTGAAACAATAGCAGGGTGCGAATTAGAATCTTCAACCATAGAATATGGGATAATGAATTCAAAGGGGATAGAATTAGATAATAAACAAAATTTTATATCAGCTTATGTAGTTCCAGTAATTAAGGAAAAGGACATAAAATATGATGGATTTAAATTTAAGATAACGCAAGATTTTAAAGAATTAGATATTAAGATGTTAGCAAAAGAATCTGTAGGAATGGCCTTAGATAGGGTAGGTGGAGAAACTGTAAATAGTGGTAATTACAAAATAGTCTTAAAAAATGATGTAATGGCTATGATGTTAAGTACATTTATAGGTGCATTTAGTGCAGAAAATGCTGAAAAGGGACTATCCTTATTAAAGGGAAAAGAAGGAAGAATCATAGCAAATCCTATAGTAAGTCTAGTAGATGATCCACATTTAGAAGGTAGCTTTGCATCCACACCATTTGATGCAGAGGCTGTAGCCACATATAAGAAATATATGATTAAAGATGGATATTTAAATACTCTTTTATATAACTTAAAATCAGCAACTAAAGAAGGAAAAAAGAGTACAGGAAATGCTTATAAATCTTCTTTTGCATCATCCATTAGTATTGCTCCAACTAATTGTTATATAGAAAAAGGTAAGAGTGCTTTTGAAGATGTACTAAATTATGTAGGAGAAGGTATATTAATAACGGATATTGAAGGAACACATGCTGGCGCTAATGCAATTACTGGAGACTTTTCATTAGCCGCTAAAGGGTTTTCTATAAAGCTTGGTAAAAGGGCAGATCCTATAGAACAAATAACAGTAGCAGGAAACTTTTTTGAATTGCTTAAAGATATAGAATATATAGGTGAGGATTTAGAATTTACTATACCCATGGGAGCTAATTTTGGATCTCCATCAGTAGTTATAAAATCATTATCTGTAGCAGGAAAATAAAATTAAAATACTTTTTATTTTTTAAAAATTTTAGAGCTTATTTTAAATTTAAGTATTACATTAAAGAAGACACCTGAAGTTTAAATAAACTTCAGGTGTCTTCTTTAATCATCATAATTTTTTAATTATTATCATCTTTTTCAAAGTAATTGCTTTTTATTATCTTATCGGATATCTCTAGGGCTTTAATAGAATGCTCTTTCATGTCTACAGAGGTCCCTACAAAATCTTTATTTGTAAGAATAGAATAATCCTTTTCTGTTTTTAAAAGATTTCGTCCCATAACTGTAGAATTATAAGATATTTCATTTATACCCATAAGATAAGCTAGGGTAGGCATAAGATCTATTTGTCCACCTGTAACCTCTAATTTTTGCGGCTCTTCAAAGGATTTATCGTATATTATAAAAGGTATATGATTGTCCACATTAAGCCACTTAGGGTCTGGAGACTCTAATTTTTGAACTTGATCATTATAGTACTTATGAACACCGGTATGATCACCGGTTATAGCCACAACAGTATTATTTAGTAGACCTTCAGCTTCTAGGTTTTGCAAAAACAATCCTATCTGTTTATCAGTATAATGTACACTTTCAAAATATCCACCAAGTACATTATTATTTAGATCTTCACTTAAATTTAATTCCTTATATTCTTTAGGTAAATCAAAGGGACCATGACTAGTTAATGTAACCATGAAACTATAAAAAGGTTGATTTTGTTTTTTAAGAATAGGAACAATTTGCCTAAAATAAGAAGCATCACTAAGACCAAGTCCAATAACTTCATCTATTTCAAAGTCATGAGAATCTATGCATTTCTTAAAACCTACTCCTTTAAGACCTTCCATCCAATTCCAAAAGGCTCCCTTATCAGGGTGAATAGCTAAAGTTTCATAACCCATTTCTTCTAAAAGTAATGGTAAGGAGTTATAAGTATTATTAGGATAATTAAAGAAAGTACTACCCTGCCTTAAGGGATAAATAGATGTATTTGTCATCAAATCAGAATCAGAGCTTGTACCCTCATTAACTTGTTCATTTATATTGGGAAAGTATATACTATTAGCTAATAATTTATTTAAATTTGGAGTTATTTCCTTATCCTCTACTTTTTCATTTATAACAAAGTTCTCTAAAGATTCTACTTGAATTAAAATTAAATTTTTATCCTTAAAAAGCCCTTGGTATTGGTTATCAGGAATGTCTTCAAATTTATCCTTGTACCATTTATCAATTTCTGATTTTTCTTCAGTAGTAAGTTCTAAGGTCTTTGAATTTTGCCATACAGAATAAGCATTGAAGATATGATATCCTATAGGAGAAAAATATGTAGTAGTGTCAGTGGCATCATACATTGAAAAAAGGTAACTTTTAGCATTATCTTTTTTTAGTATTTCTGTAGAAAAAGGTACATAAAAAATAAAACTAAGAGTAACGATAATTGTACCAAAGAAAAGGCCTAGGTGCCTTTTCCCACCTATATAAATATTTTTATGTTTTAAAGTCCATAAACTTAAAATTATTAAATCTAATACAAATAATAGATCATACTTGCTTAACATAGAAAAGACACTACCAGAAAGATTATCTAAATTAGCAGTCTGTTTTATTATAGTAAGTGATGGAACAGTATTAAAACCTCTAAAGTACCAAAGGTCTACTAATATAAATAATGTTAAAATACTGTTTATAGATATAAGATATTTTATATGACCTTTATTTTTAAATAAAAAATAAAATGACATGAAAAGCATTATAAATGCTAAATAATAATTTAAAAAATAAATTGAAGATTTAAATCCTAAGGCTAAATTAAAACTGTAGGTGTTCTTATTATTAATAAACGATAGGAAAAGAATACACTTAAAAGTGATACTAAATAATGTAATGAAGAACAATATTCCTCTATGTACACTACCTTTGTTGTGCGATGTTGGCGTTTTATTTAACATATCAACCATCCTTTTTAATGAAGTTTTAATTATATTAATTTATTATTAACTGTCTAACTATATAATTATAAGACACAATTTAAATAAAGTGAAGGAAAAGGCGATACATTTAATAAATTAAATTAGAAAATATTAAATTAGCTATATAAATAAGCTTTATTATATTATCAAATAGGTTTAATTAAAGGTATTTAAAAAAGCAATAAGCCAATTGGATTATTGATGTTATAATAAAGCTATGTTTTAAACTATTAAAATAAGAGGTGAATTAATGTGATACACACAATTGATTGTAAAGGTCTTAAATGTCCACAGCCTGTTATAAATACTAAAAAGTATTTTGATTCTATAAAGGAAGGCGAAGCTTTAATAATCGTAGATAACGAAGTTGCAAAAAATAATATATGTAAATTTGCACAAAGTAATGGATATAAATATAAGGCAGTAGATTCAGAAGGGCTATTTAATATAAACATAACTAAAGAAGATTGCCATTGTGAAATTATGAAGTTTGATAAAAAGTTAGTAATAGTTGTAGGTACGGATAAACTTGGAGAAGGAGAAGAAGTTCTAGGAGCAAATCTCATGAAAAGTTATATGTATGCTTTGTCTGAAAGTGATGATATGCCATCAGACATTATATTCTTAAACTCTGGAGTTAAACTTACTACAAAAGGTTCTAGTGTTATAGATAGTTTAGAGGAGTTAAAAAATAAGGGAGTAAATATCACTAGTTGTGGTACATGCCTTGATTTTTATAATCTAAAAGATGATTTGCTTATAGGAGATATTTCCAATATGTATACAATAGTAGAAACTATGAACAAGTCTGATAATACGATTAAATTATAAAATTATAGACTTTTATATTAAAAATTAGGATTAGGTGTTAAAAGCTTTTCAATATTATATTGAGAAGCTTTTTTAAAGTTCTTTTTATATACTATAACTTATATTACAATAGACCTAACATAATATTATATACTATAATAAAGATTCTAAACTTAACTTAAAGGGGAAAATCAATGAAACATTTATTCATAATAAATCCTAAAGCTGGTAAGGGAAAGGCTGTTACATTCATTAAAGAAATAAAAGATTATTTTAAAGATGAAGAAGAGTATTTTATAGAAACAACTGAAAGGGAAGGCCATGCAACAAGTTTAGTAAGGGAGTATGTGGATAGAAATGATTATAGAGTGTATTCCATTGGTGGCGATGGAACATTAAATGAGGTTTTAAATGGTATCATAGGTAGCAATAGTAGTCTTGCAGTTATTCCAGCTGGAACAGGAAATGATTTTATAAAAAGTATTATGGAAGGTGGGAATCATAAAGATATACTTAGAAGAACTATTGAAGGTGCCGAAGAATTTATGGATCTTGGAAAAATTAATAAAAAGTATTTTATTAATATAGCGTCTGTAGGATTTGATGCTGCTGTTACACAAAATGCAAGACATTTAAAGCAAAAGCCTTTTATAAGTGGAAAGTTAGCTTACCTTTTCAGTATATTTTTAACTATGTACAAATTTAAAGGAATAGATGTCGATATCCTTATAGATGGAGTTACTATAAAAAGAAGGATTCTTTTAATTGCTATAGCTAATGGAAAGTACTATGGTGGAGGAATGAAAGTTGCACCAGATGCAAAAGTTACTGATGGACTTTTAGATATATGTATTGTTAATAATATGAGCATGTGGCGGGTACTTAGATTATTTCCAAAGCTAATAATAGGTACACATGGAGAAATACAAGAGGTAGAATTTTTGAAATGTGAAAGCATACTTATTAAAGGTAAAGAAAGTTTTCCTATTAATATGGATGGAGAGAAATTAAATAACAATGAGATTCATATAGGCGTTGAAAAACAACATATAAGCATAGTAAAACCAAATAACTAAACAAGAAAGTTAGTTTTAGAAGAATACTTCTTAAAAGAAGTATTCTTTTATACTAATAATAAGTATAAAAGTTATAGAATGTACCTAAATAGTATAGTATAATACTGATATGTAATATACTATATATTTTAATATTAAGGCGGAGGGGTATAAATGGCATTTATGTATGAACCTTCAGCTAACGAGGTTAAAAATGATCTTAGATATTTAAACCTTTTAGCAAATCAGTATCCTACAATTGCAAAAGCTAGTACTGAAATAATTAATTTACAAGCAATATTAAATCTTCCAAAAGGAACGGAACATTTTTTAACTGATATTCATGGCGAATATGAGCCCTTTTTGCACGTGTTAAAAAATGGTTCAGGAGTTATAAAAAGAAAGATAGATGATATATTTGGAAACTCATTAAGAGAATCAGAAAAAAAGAGTTTAGCTTCACTTATATATTATCCGGAACAGAAATTAGAGATAATCTTAAAAGAAGAAGAAAATATAGATGACTGGTATAGGATAACTTTATATAGGCTTATAGAAATTTGTAGATATGCATCATCAAAATATACAAGATCTAAAGTAAGAAAAGCCCTACCTAAAGATTTTTCTTATATAATAGAAGAATTACTTCATGAAGAGCCTGGCAGAGTAGATAAACAGGAATATTATAATGAAATAATCAATACAATAATATGCCTTGATAGGGCAAAGGAGTTTATTATAGCTTTATCTAAATTAATTCAAAGACTAGTTATAGATAGACTTCACATTGTAGGTGATATATTTGATAGAGGTCCTGGGGCACATATAATATTAGATACATTAATTGATTATCATGCAGTGGACATTCAGTGGGGAAATCATGATATATTATGGATGGGAGCAGCAGCAGGATCAGAAGTTTGTATAGCAAGTGTTCTTAGAATTTCAGCAAGATATGCAAATTTAGATACTGTAGAGGATGGATATGGAATAAACATGCTACCTCTTGCAACCTTTGCATTAGAGCATTATAGAAATGATGAGTGTGTATACTTTAAGCCACGTTTTGATTGTGAAACAGCATACAGTTTAAATGAAATAAATTTACTATCAAAAATGCATAAAGCTATAGCTATAATACAGTTTAAATTAGAGAAAAAAGTAATAGAAAAAAGGCCAGAGTTTCATATGGAGGATAGGCTATTATTAAACAATATAAATTATGAAGAGGGTACTATAGAGATAGATGGCAAGGTTTACAAATTAACAGATAGTAACTTTCCAACTATAGATCCTAAAGATCCTTATAAACTAACTGAAGATGAAGAAATCTTAATAGAAAAGTTAAAGTCTTCTTTTATAAATAGTGAAAAGTTACAAAAACATGTAAGATTTCTTTTTGCAAAAGGCAGTATATATTTAAGACATAATTCTAACTTACTTTTCCATGGATGTATTCCGCTAAATGAAGACGGAAGCTTTACTAAAGTTACGTTAAAAAACAAAGAATTTAAGGGTAAGGCACTTTTGGATGAATTTGATAGATTAGCAAGGGAAGCTTACTTTTATAAGATTAATTCAACAGCTAAGCAGTATGGTTTAGACACTATATGGTATTTATGGACGGGCCCATTTTCTCCTTTATTTGGAAAGGACAAGATGACTACATTTGAAAGATATTTTATAGAAGATGAAGAGGCTCATAAGGAACCTAAAAATTCTTATTATAAATATAGAGATGAAGAAAGTGCGTGCAATAGAATATTAGAAGAGTTTAACATGGATAATATTAATTCTCATATAATAAATGGACATATGCCTGTGCAAAAGAAAAATGGGGAAAGTCCTATAAAAGCAAATGGAAAGCTTTTAGTCATAGATGGCGGGTTTTCAAGGGCATACCAAAGAAAAACTGGAATTGCAGGATACACATTAATCTATAATTCCTTTGGACTTCAGCTAGTTTCACATGAACCCTTTAAGTCTACGGAAGCTGCAATAATAGAAGAAACTGATATTTTATCATCTATGGTAGTTTTAGAACAAAATGTAGAAAGAAAGACTGTAGCAGATACAGATGTAGGTGAAGAGTTAAAAAAGCAAATTAAAGACTTAAAGATGTTACTTCTAGCCTATAGAAAAGGGCTTATAAAAGAAAAAAGATAGAGATTTTATCTCTATCTTTTCATTTCGTTAAATAGTACATATAATCCAATTCCAATTAAAATAACTGGAAAAAGAAGTTTATAATCCATCCAATAAAAGAATTTATTGAACACTTGATTTAGTATTGACATAACGGAAACTATAGTAAGTATAAATATGGGAATTAAAAGTCCCTTTTCCCTATTTCCAAACCAATATAATTGAAATAATCCAATAGCTACAGAAAGCGGGTAAAGTGGCCATATATATTTTTTAAAATGAAAGCTTGAAATGTTTTCTATTAAAAATAATGTGCCTAAAGTAGTAAGTATTCCTCCAGGAACTAACATTCCTGGATCTTTTCGTGTTTCAAAGTATTTTACCTCGAAAAGTATGCCAGGAACTAGAAGGAATAGGGGCCAAAGATTTCTAAAGCTAAGTATGTCTATAAAAAATATTCTATTTATTAAGGCGGACAATCCTAAAAGTATCAATATAATACCAAAGATAATGTTACCTTTCTTCATAAAGATTCACTCCTTTGCAAAGTTTATATATATAAATTCTATTACAAGTTATAACATTTGTAAAATGCTTAAAGTAATAATTCTTTTATGGGTTAGGTGACTATAGTCATAATTTATGGATAATATCTATAAAAATAGTTATAAGCTTTATTAAGTGAGCCGTATTTTTAATAGTATATAAAAAAAGATCTTTGAATTATTGCTAAAATTTTATGAGTTTATTAATAATTCCTATAGATTATATTAAATCCTTTTATAAAACATTAATATCTTTTTTATATAAGAAAAAAAATTAAGTTTTGAATAATGTGTGGATTATTCTGAATTTAACATATAAAATGTAATTATGAGTATATTTTAATACTTGAGAATATTTATAATATTTAAGAAGGGTTGGTTGCTATGATAAGTAATGTAGATATTTTAGAAGCTATGACAATAAAATTAGATGATGAACTTCCAAAGTCTATTGAATTTAAGGAGGGTATAAGACGAGCTCCAGATAGAGGCTTTACACTTACTAAGGCTCAAACACAAATAGCCTTAAAAAATGCCTTAAGATACATACCAGAAAAATATCATGAAACTTTGGCTCCTGAGTTTATGGAGGAACTTAGAACTCGTGGAAGAATATATGGATACAGATATAGACCACAGGGAAGAATTCACGGTAAACCTATAAATGAATATAAAGGGAATTGTATAGAAGGTAAAGCTTTTCAGGTCATGATAGACAATAACCTGGATTTTGATATAGCACTTTACCCTTATGAACTTGTAACTTATGGTGAGACAGGACAAGTGTGTCAAAATTGGATGCAATATAGATTAATAATGAAATATCTAGAAGAGATGACAGAAAATCAAACTTTAGTTATAGAGTCTGGACATCCATTAGGTCTTTTCCAATCAAAACCTGAAGCTCCACGAGTTATAATAACTAACGCCTTAATGGTAGGGATGTTTGATAATAACGAAGATTGGCATTATGCTATGCAAATGGGAGTGGCAAATTATGGACAAATGACTGCTGGCGGTTGGATGTATATAGGACCTCAAGGTATAGTCCATGGAACATTTAATACTATATTAAATGCGGGAAGACAAAAGCTGGGAGTAGGTCCAGATGAAGATCTAAGAGGTCATATATTTGTTTCTTCAGGACTTGGTGGCATGAGTGGAGCACAACCAAAGGCTATAGAAATATCTGGTGGAGTAGGTATAGTTGCAGAGGTAGACTATTCTAGAATAGAAACTAGATTCAAGCAAGGATGGGTAAGCAAGGTATCTTCAGATTTAAAGGAAGTATGTGATTTAGCCAAAGAGTACATGGATAAAAAAGAGCCTATATCAATAGCTTATCATGGAAATATAGTAGATTTACTACAATATGCTGTAGAAAATCATTTTCATATAGAATTATTATCAGATCAAACTTCTTGTCATGCAGTTTATGAAGGCGGATATTGTCCTCAAGGAGTGAGCTTTGATGAAAGAACAAAACTACTAAAAGAAGATAGAGAAAAGTTTAAGACTTTAGTTGATGCTAGTCTTAGAAAACATTTTGAATTTATAAAGATTTTAGTGGATAGGGGGACATATTTCTTTGATTATGGAAATTCTTTCATGAAGGCTGTTTATGATGCAGGAGTGAAAGAAATAGTTAAAAACGGTGTAGATGAAAGGGATGGATTTATATTCCCATCTTACGTAGAAGATATAATGGGACCTGAACTATTTGATTACGGATATGGACCATTTAGATGGGTATGCTTAAGTGGTGATCATAAAGACCTTATAAAGACTGATAAGGCTGCCATGGATTGTATTGATCCAAATAGAAGAGCACAAGATAGAGATAATTATATGTGGATAAAAAATGCAGAAAAGAACAAACTTGTAGTTGGAACAGAAGCTAGAATATTATATCAAGATGCTATGGGAAGAACCAACATTGCATTAAAGTTTAATGAGATGGTTAGAAAAGGAGAAGTTGGCCCTATAATGCTCGGTAGAGATCATCATGATGTAAGTGGAACAGATTCACCATTTAGAGAAACATCTAATATAAAAGATGGAAGTAATATAATGGCAGATATGGCTATTCAATGTTATGCTGGAAATGCTGCTAGAGGAATGAGTCTTGTAGCTCTTCATAATGGCGGTGGAGTTGGAATCGGAAAGTCCATTAATGGAGGTTTTGGGTTAGTTTTAGATGGCAGTACTAGGGTTGACAACATAATTAAAAGTGCTATACCATGGGATGTAATGGGAGGAGTTGCAAGAAGAGCCTGGGCTAGAAATGAAAATTCTATAAGCACAAGTATAGAATATAATAAAATGAGGTCTGGGGAAGAGCACATAACCTTACCTTTTATACCAAGAGAAGAGCTAGTAATGGCGGTTATAGAAGAATCATTTAAAAAGATAAAATCAGAAGAATTAAAATTAAAAACAAAAGAAGAGGTTGAATTAATTAAAGAAAAAATAATAATTAAGAAAGAAAATATAAAGGGTTGGAAATAATAATTAATAAGGCTTTAAGTAAGGGCTAATTGTGAAAGGATGAAAATTAATATGAGTAATGAAAAAAAGATAATGGAGTGTGTTCCTAATTTTAGTGAGGGTAGAGATTTAAATAAAATTGAAAAGATTTTAGAAAATTTTAGAGGTAAAGAAGGCGTAAAGTTATTAGATTATAGTAGAGATGAAGATCATAATAGATTAGTTGTAACCGTTGTGGGAGAGCCAATTGCATTAAAAGATGCAGTACTAGAAGCTATGGGAACAGCTATTGAAATTATAGATATGAGGGTTCATAAAGGACAGCATCCAAGAATGGGAGCTACAGACGTAGTGCCTTTTATACCTATAAAAAATGTTACTATGGAAGAGGCTATAGATCTTGCAAAGACTTTAGCTAAAGAAGTATCAGAAAAATATAACTTGCCAATTTACCTATATGAAAAGGCTGCTTCTAGCCCTGAAAGAGAAAATCTTGCAAAGGTTAGAAAGGGTCAATTTGAAAAGATGAACGAAAAATTAAAGGAAGAAGGGTGGAAACCTGATTTTGGGCCAAATCATGTTCATGAAACTGCAGGAGTTACAGCTATAGGTGCTAGAATGCCATTAGTTGCTTTCAACGTTAATCTAGATACTGGTAATTTAGATATAGCAAATAATATAGCAAAAAATGTTAGATTCATAGGTGGAGGATTAAGATTTTGTAAGGCCATGGGCGTTGAATTAAAAGAAAGAGGAATAACACAAATATCCATGAATATGACAGACTATACTAAGACCTCACTATATAGGTCTTTTGAAATGGTTAAAATGGAAGCAAAGAGATATGGAGTTAATGTAGTAGGTAGCGAAGTTATAGGACTTTTGCCTATGGAGGCTTTAATTGATACTGCTGTTTATTATATGGGAATAGAGAACTTCTCACTAAACCAAGTTTTAGAAAACTCTCTAATGGAATAATGAATTGAAGGGAGTAAATGATATGAAAAATAAGATTATTATAAAAGATGCTTCAGAAATAGTTACTTGTAGCGGATTTGAGGCTAAAAAAGGAAAAGAGATGCAGGATATAGCTGTAATTTATGATGGAGCCATAATTATAGAGGATGGAATCATAAAAGATATAGGTATATCAAAAGAAGTTTTAAAGGATATAAACGAAGAAGAATATGAAGTAATATCAGCAAAAGGAAGGGCTGTACTTCCAGGATTTGTTGATTCACACACACATTTTGTGTTTGGAGGATATAGGGCTGAAGAGTTTTCTTGGAGATTAAAAGGTGATAGCTACATGTCTATTATGGAAAGAGGCGGTGGCATAGTAAATAGTGTAGAAAGCACAAGAAAGGCTACAGAAGAAGAACTTTATAGCCTAGGCCAGGAAAGACTAGATTCTATGCTTAAGTTTGGTATAACTACAGTAGAAGGTAAAAGTGGATATGGCCTTGATATTGATACAGAACTAAAGCAATTAAAGGTAATGGAAAGATTAAACAAAGATCATACTGTGGATGTAGTGTCTACATTTTTAGGAGCTCATGCAACTCCAAAGGAATACAAGGATAGAACAGATGATTATGTAAAGTTTATTATAAATGAAGTATTGCCAAAAGCCAAAGATAAGGCAGAATTTTGCGATGTGTTTTGCGAGAAGAATGTTTTTTCTATAGAGCAATCAAGGGAAATATTAAAGGCAGCTAAGTCTTTAGGTATGAAAATCAAACTTCATGCTGATGAAATAGTACAACTAGGAGGGGCAGAACTTGCAGGGGAATTAGGTGCTACATCAGCAGATCACTTACTACAAGCCTCAGATAAGGGAATAAAAGATATGGCTAAAGCAGGTACTGTTGCTACATTACTTCCATGTACTGCCTTTAGTTTAAAAGAATCTTTTGCAAGAGGAAGGGAAATGATAGATAGTGGATGCGCAGTAGCATTAGCTACAGACCTTAACCCAGGTAGTTGCTTTACTAACTCTATACCTTTAATGTTTGCGCTTGCTTGCCTTCAAATGGATCTTTCCATAGAAGAGGCAATAACTGCACTTACTATAAATGGCGCGGCAGCTTTAGATAGGGCAGATAAGATTGGAAGTTTAGATGTAGGCAAAAAGGCAGATATTATAATGCTTAAGTATCCTTCATATAAATTTATTCCTTATAATATTGGAATGAATACTGTAGACATGGTAATTAAAAGTGGTAAAGTTGTTATTTAAATTCATAAAACAAAATTTAAAAATAGAATATAAATAAAATTAAAGCAAAGAAATATGTAATTGAACTTTATATATTTCTTTGCTTTTTATAATTAATCAAATAAAAACATAGATTATACTTCATGTATAAAAGTTTCTTATATTTTAACCTGTAACATGAGATACAGATTAAAATAATTATTTAAACTATACTGTTTTAAAAGAGTATAGTTAAAATAACTTATATACAGGAGGATATTTATGGACAGTGATAAAAATAAGAAGAGAATGCAATTTTCAGTAGATTTTGATGTATTCCAAGGATTTAATGTAGACAGTATAGATGACAAGGTGGAAGATATAAATAAGAGAAAAAATATGTCTTCAAAGATTTCACAGTGGCCTATAAAACTAAAGATCGTAAGTCCTTTTGCATCCTCCTTAGACAATAAGCACCTACTTATATCTGCAGATTGCGTTGCATATGCTTATGGTAATTTTCATAATGACTTTATGAAAGATAAATCAATTCTTATATTATGTCCTAAAGCTGAGAATATAACTAATTATAAAAACACAATAGTAGAGATTTTAAAAGTTCATCCAATAGAATCAGTAACTTTAGTAAGGATGGAAGTACCTTGTTGCATGGATATAACAGAGATTATAATAAGTGCATTAAAAAGATGTGATAAAGAGATTAATTTTAAAGAGGTTATTATAGATACTAGTGGGAATATAATTTAACAAATATAAAATACACTAAACTTATATTGAAACTTTTATCATATATAGTTTAATAAGTGTATATATATAATTATAGAAAATATTATTATAAAGATTGTGAAACTATTGTATTAGAATATAAAATATGATAAACTTAATATATAATTTAATAAAAAAATAATAGATATTTAAAATTTTGGTGAGTTTAAGAGAACCAGATTTAAGTTGATACTTAAGTCTTGTTCTCTTTTTTTGTTATAAAAGAATGGAGGGTTTTAAATGTATGATGTTACAATTATTGGAGCAGGTGTTATAGGGGCTTCTATAGCAAGGGATATTAGTAAGTATGAACTAAATGCTTGTGTTATAGAAAAGGCTGAAGATGTATCTTCGGGAACTAGCAAGGCAAATAGTGCTATAATTCATGCGGGTTATGATGCAAATCCAGAGTCAATGAAAGGTAAATTAAATGCAAAGGGTAACGCAATGTTTGATAAATTAAAGGAGGAATTAGATTTTCCTTTTAAGAGAAACGGATCTTTTGTACTTTGTTTTGAAAAAGAAAATATGTATAAATTAGAAAATTTAAAAAGACAAGGGGAATTAAATGGAGTTCCAAATCTTAAAATATTATCAAAAGAAGAAATTTTAGATATGGAACCTAATATATCAGAAGAGGTTGTAGCAGCTCTTTATGCTCCTACAGGTGGAATAGTTTGTCCTTATGAACTTACTATTGCATTGTCAGAAAACGCTTGTAAGAATGGTGTAGAATTTAAACTAAATACAAAGGTTGAAAATATAATTAAAAAAGACGATAGATATATAATAAAAACTAATAATGGAGATATTGAAAGTAAGGTTGTTATAAATGCAGCTGGAGTTTTTGCAGATGAAATAAATAATATGGTAAGTGAGGATAAGATACAAATAACTCCAAGAAGAGGAGAATACTGTTTATTTGATAAGGCTGCAGGAGACATGATAAATGGTACTATATTTCAACTCCCAACAGATATGGGAAAGGGTGTACTAGTAACACCTACAGTAGACGGAAATCTTTTAGTTGGTCCTAATGCTATGGATATAGATGACAAAGAAGATTTTACAACTTCAAAAGAAGGCTTAGATGATATATTGAAAAGAGCCACTAAAAGTGTTAAAAACATTCCTATGAATCAAATAATAACAAACTTTTCAGGTCTTAGGGCACATAGTAATTTAGATGATTTCATAATAGGTGAAGCAAGAGATGCTAAAAACTTTGTAAATGCAGCAGGAATAGAATCACCAGGACTTTCTAGTGCGCCAGCTATATCGGAAGTTGTATTAAATATAGTTATAAAAACACTTAATCCTTCACTAAAAAGTAACTTTGATCCTATAAGAAAGTCTATACCTAAGTTTAGGGAAATGAACAATGATGAAAGAAGAGAATTAATAGCTAAGGACCCTAAGTATGGTAAGATAATATGTAGATGTGAACTTATAACTGAAGGGGAAATTTTAGATTCTATAAAAGGACCATTAGGTGCAACAACACTTGATGGAGTAAAAAGAAGAACTAGAGCTGGAATGGGAAGATGTCAAGGTGGATTTTGTTCTAGTAGAATAGTTGATATACTATCTAAAGAATTAAATGTTCCAGTTACAATGATAAAGAAAAATAAAGGGAATTCTAATATATTAGTATCAGAAAATAAAGAAGGAATCTAATTTTAAATATAGAGTGGAGGATTTAGGTATGGAAGAATTTGATATAGTTATAATTGGAGGCGGACCAGCTGGTATGGCAGCAGCCGTGGCTGCAAAAGAAGAGGGTATAGATAATATATTGATCTTAGAGAGAGAAGACCACTTAGGTGGAATATTAAATCAATGTATTCATAACGGATTTGGACTTCATACATTTAAAGAAGAATTAACAGGTCCAGAATATGCTGAAAGATTTGTAGAAAAGATAAATGAGTATAAAATACCATATAAATTAAATTCTATGGTACTTGATTTAACTAAGGATAAAGTTATAACAGCAGTAAATCCAGAGGATGGAATAATTGAAATAAAAGCTAAAAGTTTAATTTTAGCTATGGGATGTAGAGAAAGACCAAGAGGAGCTATAAATATTCCAGGAAGTAGATGTGCAGGTATATATACTGCTGGTACGGCTCAAAAGTTTGTTAATATAGAAGGCTATGTACCAGGTAAAGAAGTGGTTATATTAGGTTCAGGTGATATTGGTCTTATAATGGCTAGAAGAATGACTTTAGAGGGAGCAAACGTGAAGGCAGTAGTAGAAGTTATGCCTTACTCTGGAGGACTTAATAGAAATATAGTTCAATGTCTTGATGATTTTAATATACCATTAAGACTTAGCCATACAGTTATAGATATAAAGGGTAAAGATAGAGTAGAGGGAGTTACTGTGGCTAAAGTTGATGAAAGCAGAAAGTTAATTAAAGGCAGCGAAGAGTATATACCTTGTGATACTTTATTATTATCTGTAGGATTACTTCCTGAAAATGAGCTATCAAGAAAAGCTGAAATAAAACTATCTAATGTAACTGGAGGACCAGAAGTAGATGAAAGTATGCAGACTGATAGTGAAGGTATATTTGCTTGTGGAAATGTGCTTCATGTTCATGATCTTGTGGATAACGTTACTTTAGAAAGTTATAACGCAGGGAAAAATGCTGCAAATTACGTAAATGGAAGAAAATTTGAAGGTGAAAAAATAGATATAATAGCTACTGAAGGAGTAAGATATACTGTTCCTAAGAGGTTAAATCCTAATAATGTTGAAAAACAACTAGAAGTTAGATTTAGGGTTGGAGAAGTATATAAAGATTGTTACGTAGCAGTGTATTTTGATGATGTAAGAGAGATGCATATAAAGAAAAGGATTCTTACTCCAGGTGAAATGGAAACAGTGAGATTAAGCAAAGATATGCTATTAAAGCATACAAAATGCCAAAGCATCACAATCAAGATAGAAAGGGAGTAGGTAATATGGAAAAACGAGAGTTAATATGTATATCTTGTCCTATGGGATGTAGGCTTGAGGTTGAAATGGAAGGAAAAGAAGCTATTAATGTTACAGGAAATAGTTGTAAGAGAGGTTATGAATATGGAATAAAAGAGTGTACTAATCCTACAAGAATAATAACCTCGTCAGTAAAAGTAGAAAATGGGGAAATACAAATGGTACCTGTAAAGACAGAGATAGATGTACCAAAAGGCAAGATGTTTGATTGTATTAAAGCGTTAAAGGGATTAAAAGTAAAGGCTCCTATAAATGTAGGAGATACAATAGTTAAGGACATAGCAGGTACTGGAGTTAATATAATAGCAACAAGAAGTATAGCATCAAAATAAACATTAAAGTACTTTAGATTATATGAATATAAAAAGAAGAAAGAAAATACAAAGATTTTCTTTCTTCTTTTTAGTTTTTTTGAATGTTATGGTACTTAATGACTCTTTTGGGTTTAATAATCAAAGCTCCATTATCTCCAAAAACATATTATACATAAGTTCATGGCCGACTTTTGTAGGATGTATACCATCTATAAAGTATTCTTCTTTATTTTCTAAATTTATTATATTTCTAAAGGAAGCACCAAAATCAATGTATCTTATGGAACTTTTAGTACAGTAATCTATAATACTTTCTTTATAGGTGTATATCAGTGAATTAACTAGAGAATAATCTAAGTATGAAGACCAATAAATCATAGCCATAGAACCAATTACAAAGGGCTGTATGCCAATCACAGGAATTATATCATTATAAGCACAATCTTTTATTAACATCTTTATGTTATCATAAACGTCAAAAGAACTTCTACCAAGTAGGAAGTCATTAGTTCCAGCCATTATAAAAGCATAATCAGGCTTTGGAATAATTATATCCTCATAGAATCTAGACAAAATTCCTGTGGTAGTATCTCCATTTACACCTTTATTTGTAACTTCAAGATTAGTGTTACTTTTTAGCATTTCAATCCATCTATATTTTTTTTCTAAACCATAACCAAAAGTTAAGCTATCTCCAATAAAAATAATTTTCAAGTTAACCTCCTATTTATAAATAAATAATCTTATTTTATGATATATTTAAAACATAATATGTACTTATTATATTAAGATAGAAAGGAAATAGCTATGAAAAGTGGTAGAAAAGCAAAAAAAGATTATATATTACTAGATGGAGCTATGGGTTCACTTTTAAAGCAAAGTGGAATAAATGACTATAAAAGTATACCGGAGTTAAATATTAAAAATAAAGATTTAATTAAAAATATTCATGAAAAGTACATAAGATCAGGAAGCGATATAATACTTACTAATAGCTTTTCTTTAAATGGAATAAGCTTAAAAGGTGATGATTATAAACTTAAAACCTTAATAAAGGCATCTATAGATATAGCAAATCAGTCAAAGGGAAATAGTTTAGTTGCTTATGATGTAGGTCCTCTTGGTGTTAATATGAAAGATAAATCTGTAGACTCAAAAGAAATATACGAAACTTATTATGAAATAGCTAAAATAATTAAAGAGTTAAATGTAGATATGATATTTATAGAAACTATGTATCAAATGGAAGAAGCATTATGTGTATTAGATGCATTTAAGGATATTAATAAAGATATATTTTTAAGTTTTACATTTAATGAGGATAATAAGTTATACTCAGGAGAAACTACAAAAGATATTGTAAGGTTACTTAAGGATTATAAGTTAAAAGCTTTAGGGTTTAACTGTGTAGATGTAAGATCAAAAGCTTTGTCATTAACTAAGGAATTTAAAACATATTCACCATTTCCTATAATAGCTAAACCTAATTTAGGAATTCCAAAAGAAAAAGATAATATATTAACTTATGATGTATTAGAATCTGAATTTATAGATGAAATGGAATCTATATATAAAGCAGGAGCAATATATATAGGTGGATGCTGTGGCACTAATCCAATTCATATAAAATTATTAAAAGAAAGACTTATGGATATTTAAAATATGATAAGTATTACAAAAGATTAAAATAACTTTTTAAAACAACCTTCACATATAAATTTATTCCCATTATCAGCCGACATACCTTCATTTTCAGCTAAAGATTTTGAGCAAATATAACAGGATTTTTTATGGCTTTTTTTCAAATTATCTTTAGGCAAATTAGAAGGCGACTTTACTACCTTGTTTGATGGTGGGGTATATTCTATTGGGTCTAAGAGAGCTTCATTTTCATCTATTTTATAAGATATATTATACTTACTTTCTGCGTAAAGTTCTAATTCAAACCTAGGGTTTACTTTATCATACAATTCCTCTATATAAAGTCTTCTTATTTGAGCATCATTTATTATTAATCCGCTTTTTTCTATTCCATCAAATATACTCTTAGTAATATTGTTAGTGTCAGGGTGACGTTTAGAGCTTTTATAATAAACCTTCAATATTGCTATTAAAGATTCTGTAAGTGTTATATTAGGGTTTTGGCACATTGTGGCATAGGCAATTTCCTCTTCATATAAGGCATATCTATCGTGGTATTTTCCTGAGTTATAAGGTAAAATAGCTCGTCCACTAACATTAAACAATTTAAAATTAGATTTTGATATAGGAGAGCCCTTTACCACAACTTTAGCATAATAGCATGACATAAACATTACTCCTTTATTAGAATTTAAGATTATATAAAGCTCTTTATAGCTTCATTAAATATATTATTTCCATGGTAATTATTCTATCATTGAAAACTTATGTTCTCAAGTGCCATTTTTAAATTTTATGTATTAATTTTTTTATTGACTTCGAACTCATTGATTATATAATACGTATTAAGTATAATATAATGATAAAATGATTATATTAAGGATGGTTGAATATGGATAAAGATATAAAGATATTAGCGATAGAAAGCAGTTGTGACGAAACAGCCGCAGCTGTTGTAATAAATGGAAGACAAGTTCTTTCAAATATAATTTCATCCCAAATAGAAACACATAAAAAGTTTGGAGGTGTAGTTCCAGAAGTAGCATCGAGAAAACATATAGAAGCAGTAAATATAGTGGTAGAACAAGCCTTAGAAGAAGCTTCTATGGATTTAAGCGATATAGATGCCATAGCGGTAACATATGGTCCAGGACTTGTAGGAGCGCTTTTGGTAGGCATACAATATGCAAAGGGTTTAGCCTATGGAAGTAAAAAACCTTTAATAGGTATAAATCATATTGAGGGTCATATAAGTGCGAATTTTATCCAATACAAAGATTTAAAACCACCATTTATGTGTCTTGTAGTATCAGGTGGACATACATTTATTGTATATGTAAAAGATTTTGGACAGTTTGAGGTTATAGGTGAAACTAGAGATGATGCTGCAGGAGAGGCCTATGATAAAGTTGCAAGGTCACTAGGGCTTGGATATCCAGGAGGTCCTAAGATAGATTTACTATCCAAAGAAGGAAATAAAGATGCTATAAAGTTCCCTAAAGCTAATTTTCATGATGGCACTTTAGATTTTTCTTTTAGTGGTGTGAAGTCATCAGTTTTAAATTATCTAAATAAAATGGAAATGAAAAACGAAACAGTAAATAAAGCAGATGTGGCTGCATCATTTCAAAAAGCTGTAGTTGAAGTTCTTACAGACAATGCTCTTAAGGCTTGTAAAATAAAGGGCGTAGATAAAATAGCTATAGCAGGTGGAGTTGCATCTAATTCAGAACTTAGAAGAAATCTTATTGAAAAAGGAAATAAAGAAGGTATAGAGGTTTTATTCCCAGATCCGATTTTATGTACTGACAATGCTGCCATGATAGGAAGTGCTGGTTATTTTGAGTTTATGAAAGGAATAAAATCTGATCTAGATTTAAATGCAAGACCGAATCTTAAATTAGGAGAAAGATAATTATGAAGTTTTTACCTTACTCTAACAGTATGCATAAATACAAACCCAAAAGGAAAGTTAATAAATTAAGAATTATAGAAATAGTTGTTGTATTATTATTTTTAGTAACATTTTTTGGAATGTTATATGAAAATATAAGTAGCCATAAGATGAGCATTAAAGCAAAGGGCAAAGGTAAATATGTGTCCATAAATGAAAAAAAGATATATTATGATTTAATTGGACATGGAAAGGCTACTATAATTCTAGAATCTGATATAGGAGCTGATCACTTAGAATGGAGTAAACTTGTTAAGAGTATGCCAAAGAATTTTAGAGTTTTTTATTATGATAGGGCAGGATATGGTTTAAGTGAAGGAGCGGGAAAAGATGTAAGTATAGAGGATGAGGTTAAAGATCTTTCAGATATTTTATATAAAGGAGCAGTTAATGGACCTTATATATTTGTTGGAAATTCATATGGATCACTATTAGCTAATAATTTTGCTAAAATGTATCCAAATGAAGTCATAGGCTCAATACTCATAAATCCTATATTAGAGAAGGATCTTAGCTCAAAGGAAACTCAAAAAGATTTAAAAAAACAAATAAGAAATAAATCAGTCCAGGAGACATTTTCCAGTATAGGTTCTATAAGAATACTTAATAATATAAATGTGATTAAAATAAGAAATGATATAACTTCACTTCTTTCAGAAGAAAATGCAGAAGTGTTTAATTCCTTTACTGTAAGCAAAAAATATTTGAAAGCATACAAAGAAGAATTAAATATTTTGAAAGATTATAATTTGGATTTACAACAACAAGGAATGTTAGGAGATAAACCATTAGTAATTTTATTAAGCGAGAATAAAGGTGACGAATATATAAAAGAAGCAAGTAAACTTGCACAACTATCATCTAAATCTGAAGTTAAAGTATTACCTAATATAAATAATATACCATTAGAAGATGAAAATTCAATTATATTTTATCTAGGAAATATTTTGAAAGATACAGATAAGTTATCTCAAAAGGAGTAATTTATAGAAAGGTGAATAATATTTTTTGTTATTTGCAAGTATACTTAAATATAAAGTTTTAGTGAGGATTTCAATATATAATTTGAATACCTCACTAAAACTTTATATTTTGACATACAGTTGTAACAATTATAGTTTAATATATATGTAAAGGTAGAATATAGGTATAGAGAGGATGATTTTAATGGATGATAGGTATGAAAACAACTTTGAAGGTACAAAAGCGAACATGCAAGGATATTCACCAGATTTTATTATTATACCAAAAGAAGACCCCTTAAATAATAATAAAAATCATCGAAGGGAGAATACAAGTATGGAGAAAATAAATAATAAAAAGAAAAGAAATAGAGATAGAAGTATCTTCCCATATGTGGCCTTGTCATTGATATTTTCTATAATAGGAGGACTTCTAGGAGCAGCTGGAGTACTATATATAGCTCCACAAAGTAAAGATTTTAAAAATACAGCATTATATAAAACTATAATAGAAGAAAAAAGCAAAGATTATGGACCTACTACTTTAAGAGAAGAGAAAGATGCCTTAACGGTTACTGAAATTATAGATAAGGTGGGTCCGGCTGTGGTTGGAGTTACTACCAAAAGTATAAAAGACTATGGTATTTTTGGAAATCAAGCAACAGAGGGCATAGGTTCTGGATTTATAATAAATGAAGAAGGTTATGTACTTACAAATTATCATGTTATAAAAGGTGCTCAAGATGTGAAAGTAGTATTAAATGATGGTAAGGAAGTTGAAGCAAAAGTTATAAACTACGATGCAGAAAATGATATAGCTGCAGTTAAAATAAAGGAAGAAATGAAGATGCCAGGAGTAGTAGAACTTGGAGATTCGGATTCTGTTCAAGCAGGAGAATCTGTTGTTGCAATAGGAAACCCTCTAGGAAAAGAATTTTTAGGTACAGTAACATCGGGTATAGTAAGTGCAATAAATAGAACCATAAATATAGGTGGTAAAGACTTAACACTTATTCAAACAGATGCAGCTATAAATCCTGGTAACAGCGGTGGCCCTTTATTAAATTCAAGAGGTCAAGTTATAGGTATGAACACTGCAAAGATTAATTCACAATCAGCAGAAGGTGGCGTAGAAGGTATTGGTTTTTCTATACCTATAAATCAAGCTAAAGCAAAACTTGGAGATTTATCAAAACCTATATTAGAAATAGGCATTAGGGGAAGAGATATATCAGAAAATGTATCTAAAGAAAACAAAATACCTGTGGGAGTTTATGTTATGGAGGTTATAGAATTTAGTCCAGCAGAAAAGGTTGGAATAAGACCATCAGATGTCATAACAAGTTTTGATGGTAATAAGGTAAATACTATGGCTGAATTAAATAAGCTAAAATCTCAAAAAAATAATGGTGATGAGGTTAGCATTGAAGTTTATAGGGAAGGAAAAAGTAAAACTATAAATCTCACATTACAGGAAAAAAAGTAAATTTAACAAGAAGAGATAAGTTTAAAAAGCTGATATAGTAATTACTATATCAGCTTTTCCCATTCTTCATATAAGGTTTCTGAGACCTTTTGTAGTTGTAGCAATTCTTTGTTAATAGATTCACTCTTTTCTGCGTTTGAATAAACCTCTTCTAAACACAGTAGTTCTTGAAGTTTTAGTATATTTGACTCATTAGATGAAATATCTTGTTCTAAAGATTTAAGTTTAGTTTCTTCTTCTTTTGCCTTTTTATCTAAAAGTCGTTTTTTACGTTTTTCTTCAGACACCTGAGTTTTACTTTTATTTTGGAGCTCTTCTAAGCCTTCATATCTAGAGGGATTCTTTTTCTTTTCTTGGAAGTAATTATAATTTCCAAGGTATTCTTTTATGCCATCTGAATTAAGTTCACAGATATTATTTATAACCTTATTTAAAAAGTATCTATCATGAGAAATAATAAGTAAAGTTCCATCGTAGTTATTTATGGCATCTTCTAAGGCTTCTCTTGACATAATGTCTAAGTGATTTGTAGGTTCATCTAATAATAGAAAATTAGATTTTGAAAGCATGAGCTTTAAAAGGTTAATTCTACACTTTTCGCCACCACTCAATTTATTTATTTCTTTAAAAACATCATCACCAGTGAAAAGAAAAGATGCTAAAGCATTTCTAACTTGCGTTGTTGTCATGTGAGGATACTCATCCCAAATTTCATCTATAATTGTTTTATTTTCATTTAAGTTTGACTGTTCTTGATCATAGTATCCTATAAAAACATTTTTACCTAAGGTCTTAGTACCAGTACTAGCAAGGATGTCGTCCATTATAATTTTAAAAAGAGTAGTTTTACCTCTTCCATTTTCACCAATAAGGGCTATACGATCCCCTCTTTTTATATCAAAATTAACATGGGAAAAAAGGTGGTTTTCTCCAAAGCTTTTGCTTAAATTTTCTACATATAATACGTCATTTCCACTTTTTATTAAGGTTTCGAATTTTATTTTAGAAGCTTTTGCATCTTTATCAGGAGTTTCGAGTCTTTCTATTTTAGCTAAAGCTTTTTCTCTACTTTCTGCTGCACGTACACTTTTTTCACGATTAAAGGATTTATATTTTTCAATAATGTCCTCTTGTCTTTTAATTTCAATTTGTTGCAGATTATAAGCTTTTAGCTTTGTTTCAAATTCTTTTTTCCGAAGGTCTATATATTTTGAGTAATTTGCGTTATAACAATCTACGTGTCCATTAATAAGTTCAAAGGTGTGTGTAGTTATAGCATCTAAGAAAAATCTATCATGCGATATAATAACAATGGTTCCTTTATAACCTTTTAAGTAATCTTCAAGCCACTCTATAGCGTCTAGGTCTAAATGATTTGTAGGTTCGTCTAGAAGCAATATTTCAGGCTTTGTAAGAAGAAGTTTACAAAGAGCAACTCTAGTTTTTTGACCACCACTTAGAATATTTATAGGCTTTTCATAATCCTCTTCTAAAAATCCTAATCCTTTTAATACCTTATTAATATTTGCTTTATAGGTATATCCACCTTTATTATTATATAATTCAGTTAAAGTAGTATAGTCTTTTATGACTTTATCATGATAGGAAGCATTAGTAGGATCATAGCCATCGTTTAATTTAATTTCTAACTCTTTTAGTTTTTTTTCAATGGCTAATAGCTCACTAAAAACAGAAAGCATTTCTTCATAAATACTACTATTAGATCCTAGTGAAAGATGTTGTGAAAGATATCCTAGGGCTTTATTTTTATCTATAAATACATCACCTATATCATAAGTGAGCTCACCTGTTAATATTTTGAATAAGGTAGATTTACCAGCTCCGTTAGCACCTATAAAACCAACTTTATCACCTTCGTTTATAGAAAAAGTTACTTTATTTAATACTACATCTACACCATAACTTTTAGAAATATTTTTACAACCAATAACAATCATATTAATACCGCCTTGTTTTTTTATTATTGACTACATTATACTATATTTTTATTTTTAATAACAAAAAATATATTTATTATTATAACATAGATCATCTATAAACATTGCATTTAGTAATTCCAACGTAGTAAAGGTATACATTTAACTTTGAAAAAAAAGTCGTAAAATTATTTATAAAAAAAATTAAAAAAACATATTGACTATTAGTCATTAAAGGGTATAATAATATATGTTAGATAAATGACCGACAGTCATTAAACTAAATAAGTTTACTATAAATAGATAAGACAACTAAGATAGAGTAAACAATTTAGAGGGGTTTCCTATGGAAGAAGGAGTATGGAAGATTATGAATGTAACATAAGAATATATCAGGAGTGGATAATGTGGATAAGATAACTAAAAAGGATGAAATAAAAAGCAAGTCAGAAAATAAGAAACTAATAAAAGAGAAGGATTTATATAGTGCTGCTTATGAACTTTTTACTACAAAAGGATTTCAAAATACGGCCATAGACGATATCGTTAAAAAGGCAGGAGTGGCCAAGGGAACATTTTACCTATACTTTAAAGACAAATACGATATTATAAACAAAATTATACTTCAAAAAAGTTCTGGACTCATAAAAGAAGCAATGCAAAAAACTAAAGAAGAATCTTTTGAAGATTTTATAGAGATGTTTCTATTTTATGTTAATTATATAATAGAATATTTAAAAGATAATAAACTTATGCTTAAGATTGTAAACAAAAACTTTTCATGGGGAGTATATAGAAGAGCTATAATGCGACCTGAACAACATGAAGAAATGAGAGAAGTGATAGATATATTTATAGTTAATATGGAATCACTTGGTACAGACAAAAAAGAATCAGAAAAAATTCTATTTATGATTATAGAGCTTATAGGAAGCGTTTGTTATAGTAGCATTATACTTGAAGAACCCTACGATATGGATACAATGAAACCTATTTTATTTAAAACTATAAAAAAAATGTTAGAAGTTTAAACATAAAGGAAGGATTGAGGCAAAGTGAAAAAATTTGGTGAATTCATAGCAAAGCATAGAAATATAGTTCTTATAGTAGCAGTACTTTTATCAATTATATCAGTCTTTGGTATGGTAAATACAAAAATAAATTATGATGTTTTGACTTACTTACCACAGGAACTAGATTCTATGAAAGGTCAAAATATATTGGATGATACATTTGCAAGTGCATCTTTATCTATGCTAATTATGGATGATGCAGAACCTAAAGAGGTATCAAGAATAAAAGAAAAAATTCAAACAATTGAGGGAGTAGACAGTGTACTTTGGATAGATGATGCATTAGACATATCTATTCCAAAAGAAATATTGCCAGACGATGTAAAAAAGGCACTTTACAGTGGTGATTCTACAATGATGGTAATAAAGTATAAAGAAGGAAGCTCCTCAGAGGTCACACAAAATGCTATAACAGATATAAGAAAGGTAATGGATGAAAAAAGCTTTCTAAGTGGCGTATCAGCTATAGTAAAAGATACAAAGGATCTTTCAGATAAGCAGACTCCTATTTATGTGTTAATTGCAGTAATTTTATCTACAATAGTTTTAGCACTTACTATGGAATCTGTAATTATACCATTTATATTTTTAGCCTCCATTGGATTTGCGATTTTATATAACTTTGGAAGCAATATATTCTTAGGCGAGGTTTCTTATATAACAAAAGCCTTGGCAGCGGTACTCCAATTAGGGGTAACTATGGACTACTCAATATTTTTATTACACAGATATGAAGAAGAAAAGCTTAAAATAGAAGATAAAGAAGAGGCTATGGCAGAAGCAATAGCAAATACTATAACAGCTATATCAGGAAGTTCTCTTACAACTATAGCAGGTTTTCTTGCACTTTGTGTTATGGAACTAGCCCTTGGAAAAGATATAGGAATTGTAATGGCTAAAGGAGTATTACTTGGAGTAATATGTACAGTAACTATTTTACCGGCTTTAGTTTTATACTTTGATAAAGCTATACACAGGTTTCAGCATAAAACAATATTGCCTGAGTTTACAAAGGTTTCAAATTATGTAACAGAGCATTATAAAATTTTTGTAGCGATATTCGTTATAGCTTTCATACCAGCAATTTATGGAGCTAATAATGCAAAGGTGTATTACAACTTAGATGAGTCACTACCTAAAGATATGGAATCTGTAGTAGCCTTAAACAAGCTTAAAGAAGATTATAATATGACAACTACACATATGATAGTTGTAAAAGACGATTTACCACAGTACAAAAAGAAAGAAATGGCAGATCGAATAGAAAAGGTTGATGGAATAGAAAAAGTTTTATCTTATGATAAATTAGTAGGAGGATCAATTCCAGAAAGCTTTGTCCCAGAAGATATAAAAGCAAACTTTAAAAAGGATGGATACAACTTAATAGTTGCAAATTCTATATATAAAGCAGCACAAGACGAAGAAAATGCTCAAGTAGATGAAATAATAAATATTGCAAAAGAGTATGATGAAGATGCTATGGTATCGGGGGAGGGGCCTTTAACTAAAGATCTAATTCGGATAGCAGAGAGCGATTTTAAAAGAGTAAATGTAGTTTCAATTTTAGCTATATTTACTATAATATTTGGAGTGTTTTTATCTTTTTCATTACCACTTATTTTAGTGTTATCAATAGAACTTGCTATATTTATAAATCTTGGAATTCCGTACTACACAGGTACAGCGCTTCCTTTTATCTCAAATATAGTAATTGGAACTATACAGCTAGGAGCAACTGTAGACTATGCTATATTACTAACATCTAGATTTAAAGAGGAAATGCAAAATGGATATGACAAGATAGAAGCTATGAAAATATCCGTACAAGGTTCAGCAAAATCTATAGTAACAAGTGCTCTTACATTTTTTGCTGCTACTGCAGGGGTAGCACTTATTTCAGATATGGAACTTATAAAGAGTCTATGCTTTTTAATGGCTAGAGGAGCTCTTATAAGTATGGTTGTAATAATATTTATATTACCATCAATATTAATAGTTTCAGAAAGGTTTATAGGTCTTACAACTAAAGGATGGAAACAAAAGAAAAAATCAAAAGAAAATGTTGAATTATCAGCTTAAAATTACAGGAGGTAAGTATAATGAGAAAAGATAAATTGAATTATATGTCAAAAACAATTATAAGCCTTGTTTTAGTGGCTTCAATAGTGAGCCCTAACTTAGTACAGGCATCAGAAGCAATTAAAAAAGATGAATCAGTATATATAACTTTGGATAAAGAAGGAAAGGTACAAGATAAAATAGTAAGTACTTGGATTCATAATCCAAATGGTGGTGATATAAAAGACAAGTCCAATTTAAAGGATATTAAAAATATAAAAGGTGAAGATAAGCCAGAGATAAATGGAGAATCAATTACATGGAGATCTAAAGAAAATGATATTTTTTATCAAGGAAACTCTAATGAAGAGCTACCTTTGGAAATAACAATGATATATTATTTAAATGGAGTAAGCATAAAACCAGAAGAATTAGCAGGAAAATCTGGTAAGGTAAAAATAAGTTTAGAAATAAAAAATAAAGAAGCACATAAAGTTACTATTAATGGCAAAGAGAAAACAATATATACACCTTTTGCTACTGTAGCTTTACTAAATTTACCTATGGATAGCTTTAAAAATATAAATATAAATTCTGGACAAATAGTTTCTGATGGAAATAACAATATAATAACTTATATTGGATTACCAGGATTAAAGGAGAGCTTAGGACTTAACACTATGGATATAGATCTTGGACTTGAAGATAAGCTTGAAATAGAAGCTGATGTTGAAAACTTTAAGATGGGACCAGTAATGATAACAGCCACACCTGATCTTCCAGAAATTGAAAAGCTAAAAGATTCTAAAGATCTTTCAGAACTAGTTGATGGAATAGATGAATTAAAGGATGCTAGTGGAAAGTTAAAAGAAGGTAGTGAAAAGTTATCAGAAGGAGAAAGCCTTTTTGCTGCAAAGATGGGGGATTTAGTTGTTGGTACTGATAAATTAAAGGGCGGTAGTACTTCTCTAAAAAATGGAGCCTATGATTTAAAATCTGGCATAAATACTGCAGGAAAAGGTATTGGATCAATTCAAGGTGAAATGTCAAAAAAAGAAAATCAAAAAAAGATTGCATTAATAACAGATGATAATAATGTTAAAAGAGAAAGAACATTAATTAATGATGCTTACTTTGCAAAAGATATTGATATTTCAAGTATGGGGGAATTATTGCCTTTACTTAGTGAAAATAACATGAACCTTATGGGTAAGACCTTTGTAGATTATAGAGCAGTTGGCATATCAAAAATGCTAGCAAATCCCATGATTAAAGAGTTGAAAGCATTATCTACACCAGAAAATATAAGTAATATTGAGGCTTTAATAAATACTACAGATCAGCTAAGTGGTGTAGATGTAGATACCCAAAAACTACAACCGTTACTAGAAGTTATGAAAAATGTAGATAAATTAGCACCACTTATGGGAGAATTAAATTCATTGGCTCCACATCTATCAGTGATAGATACACTTGCTCCTATATTTCAAAATGCTAGTGCAATTAACAATATATTAGATTCAGCAAAAGCTCTAGAAAAGGTAAATGGAGTAGAGATGGAAAAAACTTTAAAGCAGCAACAAGCTATGGCTAATAAATTTGTTGGAGATACAAATGAGCTGGTTAAAGAAGAAAATGTTAATGCATTAAGGGAAGCGGTAAATAAAGCTTATCCCACAGATAATGAAGAAACAGAAGTAGTAAATAAGCAGTTGCAAGCATTAATTAGCGGATATAATAGCGCAGTTGTAGGAGCTAGAGATGGATTTATTAAATCTAAAGGTAGCATGGATGGTATGGAAGAAAGCTTACAAACTTTAATAGCACTTCAACAAGCACTTGGGCAAAACAAAGATGCTTTAGAAGCTATTTCAAAGGCTCTTAATCCAGAAACTATGAAGAGTATTAATAAAATGACGGTTACATTAAAGGAAATTCAAGCTAAAACAGAAGATCCTGACACAAAAGCTATGTTAATTGAGTTAAATAATGTATTAAACGATAAAGAGGTTATGGGTGAACTTAATAAGGTAAATCAAATGCTTCCAGCTATACAAGGAATGAAGTCTACTTTAGATAAAAACAAAGAAAATATAGAGGTATCAAAGAAATTATTAGAAGCTAGCAAGAGTAAAGAATTTAAAGAAACAGTAGAAAATATAGCAGTATTAGAAGAAGATATGAAAAATCTTCAACCTATAATAACAGCTGTAGAAAATAATATGACACCAGAGGTAATGGATAAGATATCCAAGTCACCTGAAAGTATAAATACACTAATGGCTATGCAAAAACACCTTAAAGATAGTGAAGATATACTTTCAATAATGAGAGAATCTTTAGAAGAAAATAATGTAAATAAGGTAAGAGAATCCTTAAATAAACTTCCACAATTAACTGGAGGGATAAAGCAACTAGAAGAAGGTGCAAATAAGTTATATCAAGGTACATCAGATTTAAACAATGGAATTGAAGGTTTAAGCTCTGGAGCAGCACAATTAAAAGATGCTTCAAATCAATTAGAAAAGGGTGCTAAAGAATTAAACGAAGGAATGACAAAGTTTGATGAAGAAGGAGTAACAAAGCTTCATGATAAAGTAAGTGAAGGGGTAACTGATATAGATGATGTATTAGCATCTAAAGATGAAATAGTGAAATTATCAGAAGACTACGGAACATTTTCAGGTATAGAAGAAGGCATGGAAGGTAAGGTTAAATTTATAATAAAAACTGAAGAAATAAAAATACCAGAAGCAAAAATAGAAACAAAAGTTGAGGTTAAAGAAGAAAAGAAAGGTATTATTAACTGGATAAAGAATATATTCAGCAAATAAAAAATAAGCTATGATAGGGCATTACAATATAAATAATATTAAAGCACCATAACTTAAAATAAGATGCAACTAAGATTTAAATAGAAGGTAGAACCTCTTTTAAATCTTAGTTGCATTTTTTATGTAAATTTTAATTGCTTAAAATATTATTAGATATCATTGATAATGTTGATTAAAAGAGGTAAAATGTTTTGTATATTCAAAAGATACTTGTATTAAAAGTTATAATAACCTATTTAATAGGGGCATTTTTTAGATTAAGGAGAGTAAATGATGAAAAAAAAGACAATTACTTGGATTGTAGGGATAGTTGCACTGGGAATTATAGTTTCTTTACCTATAATACTAGGAAAGAAAAATGATAAATCAATAAGCGTAAAAACATCAAATGTAGAAATTGGTAATTTAAGTTCTTACTTAAATACTACAGCTACCATAAAGTCAAAAACAATAAAAGAATATTATGGCCCTCAGCTTAAAGCAAATGAGGTAAATTTTAAAGTGGGAGATAGTGTGAAAACTGGAGATATCATAGTAAGTTATGATATAGAAGACATTAATAATGCAATAAAACAAGCAGAAATTCAATATGATAATGCAGTACTTCAAAAACAAGAACTTATAAATCAAAAGCAAAGTATAGAAGATAAGAAAGCCAAAGATGAAGAATTAAAAAATTCAAATAAAGATTTGACTCATATAGATAAAATTAGTGAATCTCAAGGTGCAGCTATGGCTTTGCAATCACAATCTGGATTAGTTGAGATATCAGAAGAAAAAATAAAACAATCAGATAATGCTATAAATTTGGCAAAGATATCATTAGATTCTGCAAAGTCAAAATTAAGTTCTATAAATTCAAATATAGTAGCAGAATTTGATGGAGTAATAACTGCTATTAATATAACAGAAGGTGCTATTGGAAATATGACACAACCAGCCGTTGTAGTTCAAGATATATATAATTTAAAAGCATTAGTAGCCCTTGGTAAGTATGATGCTTCAAAAGTGATAGTAGGCCAGGAAGCAGAAATTGTTATATCGGGTAATAGAATAAAGGGAAAAGTAGTTTATATAGATCCTGTGGCTAAAAAGGTACAAAGTGCTACAGGTTCTGATGTAATACTTAATGCAGATGTAGATATATTAGAAAAGGTAGAAGATATTAAGCCAGAATTTGATGTGGATATAGAAATATTGTTAGCTAAAAAAGAAAACATACTAAAGATACCAGCAGAAGCTATTAGATCAGATAAACAAGGTAAAAACTATGCATATATAATGGTAGAAAACAAAGCCGTAGAAAAACTAATAAAGTTAGGATTGCAGTCTGATATGGAAGCAGAGGTAATGGAGGGTCTAGATGAAGGAGATACAGTTATTTTAAATCCAACTGCTGCTATAAAGGATGGATCTTTAGTAAAAGAAGCATCTGTGGGTGATATAAAATGATTGAAGTTGTAGATATAGTTAAAATATATAAAACAGGACAAATTACATTTAAGGCTTTAAATGAAATAAGTCTTAAAGTAGATAAGGGGGAATTTACATCAATTATGGGTCCCTCAGGATCAGGTAAATCTACATTTATGAATATACTAGGTTGCTTAGATAAATTTGACGAAGGACAATACACATTAAATGGCAAGGAGATTTCAAATCTTTCAGATAATGAACTTGCATACATAAGGAATAAAGAAATAGGCTTTGTATTTCAGTCTTTTAATCTTTTGCCTAGAATGAGCATATTAGAAAATGTAGAACTTCCTATGGCCTATGCTGGAGTATCTAAAAGTGAAAGAAGAGATAGAGCTCTTAGTGCTTTACAAAAGGTAGGATTATTAGATAGAATAAAACACAGACCTAATGAAATATCTGGAGGGCAAAAGCAAAGGGTTGCAATAGCAAGAGCTATAGTAAATTCCCCAGCAGTAATAATGGCAGATGAGCCAACAGGAAATTTAGATTCTAAGTCTTCAGAAGATATAATAAGGATATTTCAAACTTTAAATGATGAAGGAGCAACTATACTTATGGTAACTCACGAGCCGGATATAGCACAATATACGAAAAGAATAGTGAGGTTTAAAGATGGAGAAATTGTATCGGATGATATTGTTAAAGATAGGATAATACTAGAAAGGTATGTAGAATCAAAAAGTAAGTTATCTAAATAGGAGGGATGAATTTGAATATTGTTGAAAATTTTAAAATGGCTTTAGATAGTATAAAGGCCAACAAGCTTAGATCATTCCTTACTATGTTAGGTATAATAATTGGTATAAGCTCTGTTATAACTATATTGGCATTAGGAAGAGGTGGAAAAAATAGTATAGTCGGGGAGTTCGAAAAAATAGGAGCATCAACTATTAATATAAAAGTTAATACACAAAAAGCTGAATCCTCTGATTATATTAACTTAGAAGATATAAGACAGATAAAAGAAAAGGTAGAGCTCATAAAATACATAACTCCTGTGTCTCAAAAGCAAGGCGTTATAAGAAGTGAAGATAAAAGCAAGGTGTCCATTATATCTGGCGGTAATGAAGATTTAAATTATATTCAAAACTTAGAGATTATTTATGGTAGGTTTTTCACTGAAAAAGAGGCCAATGAAGGAAAGCCTGTAGTTGTAATAGATGAGGTAGGGGCTAAAAGTCTTTTTGGATATGCAGATGTTATAGGAAAAACAGTTGTGATGGGACAAAAAACTTCGCCTAAAAAGGTTACAATAATAGGGGTTTATAAAAGCACAGGATTTTCCTATGGAGGAGTAGATGAAAATATCCCAGCATTTACTATAGTACCTATAGCAGTTTTAAAAAGTTTATTTCCTAATGATTTTGTAATTGATTCTATGATGATTGCAAGTAAAGATCAAGATAAGGGTGAAGAAGCTGCAACAAAGGCTATAAATATATTAGAAATAAGACATAATAATAGAGGTAGGGATCTTTATAAGGGGGAAAATATTTTAAAGCAACTAGACCAAATAAATAAGGTAGTAGACATATTTACCGCATTTATAGGGGCTGTAGCAGCAATATCTCTTTTAGTTGGAGGTATTGGAGTTATGAATATAATGTTAGTGTCTGTAACTGAAAGAACTAGGGAAATAGGCATTAGAAAAGCAATAGGGGCCACTACTAATACAATATTACTTCAATTTTTAGCAGAAGCTATTATAATTTCTTTGCTAGGAGGAGTTATTGGAATGATATTAGGTATTGGAGCCGCTTATATTATAGGTAGCTTTGTAAATATTACACCTATATTGTCATTACAATCTATTTTAGGTGTTATACTATTTTCTTCAGCAGTAGGAATATTTTTCGGAATATACCCTGCGCGTAAGGCTGCTAAATTAGACCCTATAGAAGCATTAAGATATGAATAAGAAATAAAATTTTCAATATATATTTAGAAGACTTCTCAAATTATGAGAGGTCTTCTATTTTTTAAAAAATATATTATAATAGTGTTTACAAAAAAAGAAAAATACTATACAATACAATTGAGAATGATTATTAATATTAATGTGAAAAGAAATAAAATATAATGTATAGAATTTACTATTAGAACAAAATATATAAGGAGTGATTATTATGAGTATACTGGTAATAGGTGGAGATAAGCTTGGAAATATTAAAGATTATTTAAGGGGAAATGGTTTTGAAACTATAAATCACATTACAGGAAGAAAAAAGGGCGATTTAAAGTTAGATATACCTGTAAATACTGACCTGGTTTTAGTTTTAACAGATTTTATAGGACATCAATTAAGTAAGACCATAAAAGGAAGAGTAAAAGAAAATGATACTAACATAATATATTCTAGAAGATCTATTAGTTACTTAGATCAAAATATAAAGCAATTTTTAAAAAATAATCAATAAAAATATTAAAGGATTGATTATATTGATAAAGTATATTACCTATAGTTATTTAAATAAGATAGAAAAGTTCCAAGATAATGATTATATTAAGGCTAAGATATATTATCATATAGCACCTACTATAAAACAAATAAAGCCTGCTTCAATAGTAACACTTACAAATGAAAAAAGAGATCTTTGTAATTTGTGGGACATTAACAAAGAAGAAGTATTACATGATTTAAAGTTGGATTATTTCAAAATCAGGGAAGATGAAAGGAGTAGCGGTATTATGATTTACAATAGAGATAAACTTGAAGAGGTAATTTATAATGAAGAAAGTTTAGAGTTTTTATTACAATATGGGTATAATAAAGATATGAATCTAAATGAAGTTTTATTTAAATTAAAAGAACGATTTTCTTTAGCCTGTCCTCATGAGATAGGATTATTTTTAGGATATCCTATTGATGATGTTAAAGACTTTATTGATAATAATAAAAAGTGCCTTGCTACTGGATATTGGAAGGTATATAACAACTTACCTTATGCAAAAAATCAATTTAAAAGATTTGATATAGCGAGGATAGATGTGATGACAGAAATAATTAAAAGTAATAAAGGAGTCAAAGGCTATAAAAATTAATATAATATACTTTAGAAAGGTTAAAATTAAAAAATATCACAATATATATAGTTGTGCATATAAATAAAAAGTAGAAGTTATAAAGTACATACTTTAAACTTCTACTTTTTATTTATATTTATATGGATTACTTATAGGTTAATGTGAGTTTTATTATATCTTTCATTATATTTCTTGCAAGATTACAAGGCATATTGTAGCACATTAAAGTTTTCATTATCATTGGATTATTACATTCTATCTTTCTTAATATTTTTTCCACATCTTTATCTTTACTTCTAAAATCATCGGAATAATTAACATGGTCAATTTCTCTACATCCCTTTGCGCAAGGATCATGAGTTGGAATCTTATTGTCCATTTTTGGCGGTATGTTACAAGGCGGTCCCATCATAGGATTTAACATATTAGGATTACCCATCATATGCATAGGACACATCATCATATTAGGGTTACACATCATATGCATATGTTGCATCATATTATTAGAAGGACACATCATATCCATAGGTTGCTGGAGCATGTTAGGATTACACATCATATCCATAGGTTGCATCATGTTAGGATTATACATCATACCTATAGAAGCTACCGTTGAATCTTCAGTGATTCTAAAATTGTCCTGCATATTAGAGATAACATCTGGATCTTGAACCCAAGGGACAAAGTTTATATCATCGTCTTTTTCCACAAAGGAGTCTTTTTCACACATAAAATAATACCTCCATTTTTAAACTACAATATATAATATGTAATCATATATAATTTGTTACAAGTTAAAATAATATTATAAAACAGTACCATATTATAAAGTAGATGAATATTAATAATATAACAGGGAGGAATTTTTATGTTTATAGATTATAAAAACTTTTTTTCTGAAATAGATCATTATATAAAGTTAGATACTGGTAAAATAGTGAAAACTATAAATTTTGATAATGCAGCTACTACACCGCCTTTTAAGTATGTACTTGATAATATAAAATACTTTTCATCTTACTATGGTTCAGTTCATAGAGGGGTAGGTTACAAGTCTAATATTTGTTCGAATTTCTATGAAGAGGCTAGGGTAGCTATACTAAAATATTTTATGGCACCTAGTGATGAATATACTGTTATCTTCACTAAAAATACTACAGAGAGCATAAATAAATTATCTAATAGATTAATTTATAATAAAGATGATGTAGTTCTTTCCTCCTATATGGAACACCATTCTAATGATTTGCCTTGGAGGGGTAAATGCAACTTAGATTATATAGACATAGATAAGGATGGAAGATTATCTATAGAAAGTCTTTATGAGAAGCTTGAATACTATAATGGAAGGGTTAAATATGTAACATTAACTGGAGCATCAAATGTTACAGGGTTTATTAATGATATATATATGATAGCTGAAATATGTCATAACTATGGAGCGGAAATTATAGTGGATGGAGCTCAGGTGGTACCTCATAAAAAGATATGTATTAAAAAAGATAATAGTAAGGCTGTTATAGATTATTTGGTATTTTCTGCACATAAGATGTATGCTCCCTTTGGCATAGGCGTAATTATAGGTAAAAAGAAGGCCTTTGATGGAGGAGAGCCCGATTGTAAAGGTGGAGGAACTGTGAAATTTGTTACTAGGGAAGAAGTGGTATGGGAGGATGTTCCTTTGAAGGAGGAGGCAGGTACACCAAATTTTATGGGGGTGGTTGCGCTTATTTCTTCATTAAAGGTTATGGAATATTTAAATATGGATATCATAGAAAGACATGAAAGAGAGCTTACAAGATATTTACTTTATAATTTAAATAAAAGAGAATATATAAGTATATATGGAAGCACTAAAATGGACAACGATAGATTAGGCATAGTGAGCTTTAATATAAAAGGACTTCATCATGAAAAGGTAGCCGAAATGCTATATAAATATTATGGAATTGAAGTTAGGTCAGGATGCTTTTGTGCTCAACCTTATGTACAAAGACTTCTTAAAATACCACCTAAAGAGATAAAATACTATAAAAGTAACTTGAATTTAGCAAAGCCTGGAATGGTTAGAGTGAGTTTTGGAATATACAACACAAAAGAAGAAATAGATTGTTTTATATCAGCACTAGACTATATTAATGGGAGGTATAATTATTTTAATAAGTTTTAAGTTTCAGATGGGATTTAAGCCCATCTGAAACTTAAAATATTTAAAAGTTATTTATTGAAAATATGATAGCTTGGTATACAATCCTTATATAATAATTCTACATTACCAGAAATAAGAGGATTTGCGTAGTTATAAAATAATTCATTTACACCATTACCTTCTTTATTGATCCAATCTCTAGGTATGTATTTAACATTGTTAGCCACAGTAGATGCTTTTATAGGAAAGGTTTCAGTTAAATAAGTGCTACCAGCCATTCTCTTAATTCCAACCATATATCCGGACATACCATCTTTCGCAAATCTAAGAGCGGCAGCACCAGAAACATAGGCTTCCTCCACGTCTATAGAAGAGGATATATGCATGGCACATCTTTGAAGTACCCCTAGTTCTAAGGACTTAACCCTAGTTGTTATATGATTATCTAAAATTAAACTCTTTAGATAATTTCCAACACCTCCTAATTGAGCATGTCCAAAGTTATCATGGCATTCCGCAGATTGAAGAGTAGATAAGAAGTTTCCATTATTATCCTTTAAACCTTCAGAGGCAACTATATATACATGATTTTGTTTTTTGAACTTTTCTTTAACATCCTTTATAAAGGCATCGGTATCAAAGGCTATCTCAGGAAGATATATAAAATCAGCTATAGGTTTATTATTAAGTTTTGCTAAAGAAGCACTAGCAGCAAGCCATCCTGCATCTCTTCCCATAGTTTCTAATATAAATATACCGTTATTTATATAAACTGAAGAATCTAAGTATGTTTCTAAAGCTACTGTGGATATAAACTTTGCAGCACTTCCAAAGCCAGGAGTGTGATCTGTTATTGGAAGGTCATTGTCTATGGTTTTAGGTATACCTATTATTTTAACATCTATATCTTTATTTTCAGCATATTTGCTAAGCTTTGAAACAGTATCCATAGAGTCATTTCCACCTATGTAAAAGAAGGCTTTAATGTTTAATTTCTGAAATATATCAAAGATTTTAATATATTCACTTTCATCGTTATTATAATCTTTCATTTTATATCTACAAGAACCTAATCCAGAAGAAGGGGTAAGTTTAAAGGTATCTAATATAAATTTATCACAGGTTGATAAATTTATTAGATTTTCATTTAAGATACCCTCTATACCATTTAACCCTCCGTACACTGTATTAAATATGTTTAATTTTGTATTTTCATCTACTAGACCTACAACGCTTGAATTTATAACAGAAGTAGGACCGCCAGATTGAGCAATAAGGCAATTACACATTACAATTATCTCCTTTACATATATGTTATATACTATATAAGTCATTATGAGTATAAAATATTCATCAATTAATAATATATAATATATAATAAGAAAAATAAAGACTTTTAACGAAATATATAAGGAAATGATAGTATCATATGATTAATATTAGAATTATTACCATCTTAATATTGTTTAAAAAGTTATTCTTTTAATATGATATTTGAATATATTTCTAAGTAAAATAATATATATTAATTAATACTGTCAGCATGTTTGAAAGGGGAAAAACATGACATTTTTATCTGTATTTGTAGTGGCTATTGCTTTATCTTTAGATGCCTTTGGAGTAGCACTAAGTATAGGAATTAATTCAAATATTAAGTTTAAGAATAAGGTATGCTTTTGTATGTCTTTTTCATTTTTCCAAACCTTATTTATGTTAATAGGTTCCTGTGGCAGCCTTATATTTAATAAGTATGTAAATTATACTTCTAGTATATTAGGAGGCATTATAGTAGCGGTAGTTGGTATAACAATGATAATGGAAGGTATGGAAGATAAAAATAAGTATATTTTTTTGAAGCCAAAGATGTGTATATTATTAGGCATATCCGTAAGTATAGATGCTTTAGTTATAGGATTTACATTTTTTGAGACCATAAATAGTTTAATGTTACTTATTGAAATAAGTTTATTTATAGGAATGGTAACTTGTATTCTTACAAGTATAGCATTTATAATAAGTATATTTTTTAGAAAAATAGAATTTATATGTAAGTATGCAGATTATATAGGAGGCATAATATTAATTATATTAGGACTTAAATTAATATTTTCGAGGTAAATAATCCCTTTGACTTTATAATATTATTTGTTATAATATTAGTGCATTTGCACATAATAAGTGTAATTGTGGGTGGGAGAGGGAAAGATATGAAGAGGAAAAGAATTGAATAAATTATTTGACTTAGATATTAATGAAACTACTAGAAAAAAAGAAATGTTAGCAGGGCTTACATCATTTTTTGCGGCTGCTTACATAATAGCGGTGAATCCTGCCATACTAGCAGATGCTGGCATACCTATGGAAGCGGCGGTTATAGCTACAGTGTTATCTACTTTTGTTGGATGTTTACTGTCAGCATTTTGGGGAAAGTCGCCAATGATATTGGTTCCTGGTATGGGAGTTAACGCTATGTTTTCTTACACCATAGTTAAAACTATGGGATTAACCTGGGAACAAGCATTAGCATCAGTGTTTATTGCAGGAATTTTGTTTGCGGTGGTAGCCTTTACAAAACTTGGAGAGATACTAACAAGATCAATTCCAACATCATTGAAAGAAGCTATAACTGTAGGAATAGGTCTTATGATTACCTTTATAGGACTTCAAAAGAGCGGAATAATAGTTTCAAATGAAACAACATTTGTAGCACTTGGAAGTCTTAGTGATCCAGCAGTTTATGTAACTCTTATAACACTTGTAATTACATTGGTGTTATTTGTGAAGAATGTTCAAGGTAACTTTCTTATAAGTATGTTTTTAGGAGTACTTCTTTCAGCAGCCTTTGGATTAATTGATTTATCACAGATTTCTTTCACGGGATTTTCTATTGGAGGATATAAAGAAGTAATAGGCCATATGGACTTTAGCAATATATTTTCAAGTTCATTTATTGTGTCCACATTTTCTATATTATTGGTACTTGTATTTGAAAATCTTGGATTAATCCATGGACAGATAAATGTAATGCTAGATAAACCTGAAAAGTTTAAAAGATCATTTCAGGCTACTGCTATGTCAGTTATTAATTGTGCTATAGTTGGAACAAGTCCAACAGTAGTATCAATTGAAGGTGCTGCAGGACTTGCTGCAGGTGGTAAAAGTGGGCTTACATCATTTACAGCAGGAATACTATTTTTACTATCTATAATATTTATGCCTATAATTAAAATTATACCTAATAGCGCTATAGCTCCTATTTTGATAATAATAGGTAGTTTAATGATTAAAAACGCATTAAATATAGATTTTAATGATTTTACAGAAGGATTTCCAGCTTTTTTGATTATTGCTATGATACCGCTTACCTTTAGCATAGTAGATGGCATGGCTTTTGGATTTGTGGCATATCCTATAGTAAAATTAGCTAGCAAAAAACATAAAGAAATATCAGTTCCTATGTATATAATATCCTTTATGTTTTTAATTAACTTCATACTACATGCTATTTAATATAGTGATAATATGATATAAAAGCAAAAAAAGATCACATTTTAAATGTGATCTTTTTTAATTACTATTGTTTATGATTTTTACAATCCTTACAAATACCCTTCATCTTTAGTTCGTGTTCCACTAATGTGAATCCTGTTTTATTTTTTACAAGCTCCTCAATTTGTTGCATTGGACATTGAAGTTCTACCTCTTTATGACAAAGACTGCATTCTAGTAAATGCTTGTGGTTATGCTTTTTTAATGTGTAATTATATGTGCCTTCGCCAAAATCGTATTTTTCTACAAGGCCTTTTTCTTCAAACAAATCTAAGCTTCGGTATACTGTTGATAAGTTTATGCTTATATTAGATTCTAAACATTTATTGTGGATGTATTCTGCAGTTATTCCACAATCACAATCAGCTATTATATTATAAATTATAATTCTTGCTTTAGTAGCTTTTATAGTCTTATTTTTCAATAATTCTGCTGTATTCATAAAATTCACCTACGATATTTATTTATTATCAATATTATAGTTAAAACTACTACAGACGTTAAAGCAATAGTACCTCCAGTAGCAGTATCTAACTTATAGGATATGAAAAATCCTGCAAATATATCTATAAATCCAAATAATATAGAATATAAAAGGGTACTTTTAAAACCTTTTTTTAGTTGCATAGCTGTAGCAACAGGCACAACTATCATTGAAGAGATAACAAGCACTCCGAGTATTCTTATGGATATAGATATTGTAGCAGCTACTATAAGAGTGAAGATATAGTTAACTAAAGATACATTTACTCCAGAAACTTTAGCACCCTCTTCATCAAAGGTAGCATAGATTAATTTATTGTATAGAAAGAATATAAATATGAAAGATATAGCACCTATTATAGCCATCCATATTAAATCTGTCTTTGAAACTGTTAGCATGTTTCCAAATAATATAGAATTAACACTTGAACCTGCTTTCCCTGTACTCATTATTAAAATTGCTATACCTATACTAAGGGTTAGTATTATAGACATTACAAGTTCTGAATATTTTTTATAATAGTTTCTTAAATATTCAATTAGAAGGCCACAGGCGGATGTGAAAATGAAAGATGTAATAATAGGATTTAAACCTGATACTAAACCTATAGCTATACCAGCAAAGGAAGCATGAGATAGGGTATCACCCATCATGGAATATCTTTTAAGAACTAAAAACAACCCTACAAAGGGACAGAGTATGGATACAAAAAGTCCTGCCATTAAGGCATTTCTCATAAATTCAAATTGCAACATGTAAATCTACCTTTCGTTATAAACATTTAAAATTTTATCTCTATATTCCTTAGCATTATACAAAATACCATTTCCAGTGTCGGAATTTAGCTCATATATATGAGTAGAGTTTTTTAGAACAGCGTCTAAATTGTGTTCAACAGATATAACAGTAATATTATTTTCTGTATTTAAGGATTTTATTATAGCATATATTTCTTTTTGACTTTGAAAATCAATTCCTGTGGATGGCTCGTCTAAAATTATAAGTTTTGGAGATCCCATCAAAGCTCTAGCTATGAATATCTTTTGTTGTTGCCCACCAGAAAGGCTCCCTATTAATTTATTTTTGTAAGCTGTCATAGAAACTATTTCTAAACTCTTATCAATGGCTTTGGCATCATTTATTTTACACACCTTTTTGTGATTAGATAATAATTCATGAACAGTTATTGGAAATTCAGAATTAAAACTGTCAAGTTTTTGAGGAACATAAGCAATATTTGATGTATTTACTTTAATATCGCCTTTTATTGGTTTTAATAATCCTAACACAAGTTTTATTAAAGTGCTTTTGGCACTGCCGTTTTCACCTACTATTGAAAAATAACTGCCCGTTGGAATGGTCAAATTCACGTGATCTAATATGTATGGTTTAGCGCCTTCATAGGAAAAGCATAAGTCTTTTATTATAATCAAATATTTCAGCTCCCTGTATTTTAAATTGTATGTTGACAATGATTACCTCGTATATTATTATATACTTAATGCAAATGATTTGCAAGAGAAAAGATAGGCTAGGAGGAAAAAATGAAAAAGAAGTTATTTAAAATTATAGGACCACTGTGTGTGGTGATATTATTATCATCTTGTGTAAATAAAAAGGAGGCAGGAGACAATAAGGCTCAAGCAGAAGAAAAGATATTTGTAGTATCTAGCTTTAATGCTATGACTGAATTTGCTATGGCTATAGGCGGAGAAAAAATTGATATTACAACTATAGTACCAAGTGGAGTAGAAGCGCACGATTTTGAGCCTAAAGCAAAAGATATGAAAAATATGTCTAAGGCGGATTTATTTATATATAATGGTTTAGAAATGGAGCACTGGGCAGATGACATATTAAAAAGTGTAGATAATAAAAATTTGGTAGTAGTCGAAGCATCTAAAGGTGCAGATTTAATAAAAAGTTCTAAAGAGGAAGAACATGAACATGGTCAGTTTGATCCTCACGTTTGGTTAAGTCTTAAAGAAGCTAAGGTAGAGGCTAATAATATAAAAGAAGCTTTAGTTAAGATAGATTCTTCTAATAAAGACTATTACGAAGAAAATTACAAAAGATTTGAAAAAGAACTGGATGACTTAAAAGATGAGTACCAAAGTAAGATACAGCCACTTGAAAATAAAACATTTGTAACAGGTCATGCAGCTTTTGCCTATTTATGTAGGGATTTTGGACTTCACCAATATAGTGTGGAGGATGTTTTTGCAGAGGGAGAACCTACACCACAAAAGATTAAGGAATTGGTAGGCATTGGGAAAAAGGTAAGTTTAAAAACTGTATTTACGGAAGAAAATGTTAGCCCTAAGGTCTCGGAGACTTTAGCTAGAGAGATTGGTGCGAAGACAGATACTATTAATACTTTAGAGTCAGAGGGTAATTATATAGAAACTATGAGAGAAAACTTACAGAAGATATATGAAAGTTTAAATTAATAAGCAAGAAGAAAGTTTAGGATGTTTTAAAGGTATAACTAATATATAATAAGTATAGGCTTACAAATTATAAGAGTAAGTTTATTTAACTTAGAGTATAGGGTTTAGCTTTAAACATCCTATTTAATTTAGTATATTATATGTTAAGATATATTTTAAAACTTTAAGTAGGCATAAAAATAAGGGATTATAAATAAGGAGGATTATTATGGATTTTTCATCATTAGTAATTATGGAGAAAGAAAAAGATACTAATTTGTTTTTAAGAGAACTTGGTAGCTACGAAGTAAGAGACGGGGGTAATTATGTAAGAAAACTATTTTGTATAGATGGTATTGTAAGTGTTTACTTTGATACTGATAAGGATGTAGAAGAATGGGAATATTCAGCTATATTTGATTTGTTTGATACAGAAGCTTTTGTAGAAAAAGGATATGAAATAAAAGATAAAGATGAGGAATATAATCCTACATGGGTTATAAACTTTCCTTATGATGAGAAGAGAGAAATTATGAGCTATAAAATAAATGAAATATGTAATTTAATAGATGAATGCTTTAAAAAAGTCTATTTAGATATGAAAGGTAAGAAAGAAGATTATATTTAAGAGTTCAATAATAATATCACAACAGATTAATTAATGATATATACAGAATCAAGAATCTTCATACTATTGTAATAGTAATTTAAGTTTTGCTATGATACAGTATTTATATATGGTTTATTAAAGGAGGGGTTTTTATGACAGAAGTAAAAAGATTAAAAACAAGAGAGGAAATAGCTTCAGAGTACAAATGGAATATAGAAAAGGTATATAAAGATTCAAGAAGGTGGGAAGAAGATTTTCAGCAGCTAAAGATAGAAGCTTTAAAGCTGAAGGAATTTCCAGGGACACTTAGTGATCCTAAAAATTTAATAGCATATCTTAATTTAAAAGAAAAGATATCAAGAAAAGCAGAAGTATTATTTGTATACGCTCATCTTAAATCAGATGAAGATACAGCTAACACAGAATTTCAAACTATAAAGGAAAAGATAGATGGCTATTTAGCGGAACTTTCTAGTATAAATGCATTTTTTGTTCCAGAAATATTATCATTAAATGAAGAAGAATTATTGAAGAACATAGACGAAATACAGGAACTAAATATGTATAAGTTCTTTTTCAAGCAGATAATTATAATGAAACCTCATACACTTTCTAGAGAACTTGAAGAAATGCTTGCTTCTGTTTCAGATTGTCTTGAAGCTCCAGGTAATATATTTGGTATGCTTACTAATGCAGATATGACATTTCCAAATATAAAGGATGAAAATAATAAAGAGGTTGAACTTACAGAGGTTAATTATGCAACCTTTATAAGGTCAAAGGATAGAAGAGTTAGGGAAGAAGCTTTTAAGGCTTTATTTAATACGTATAGTAAATTTAAAAATACTTTAACTAGTTCTTTAACATCTTCAGTAAAAAACTTTATATTTGTATCAAAGGCTAATAAATATGAGTCATCTTTAGAGAGTTCATTAAAGCCAAATAATATACCAGTAGAAGTTTATTATAAATCTATAGATACTATAAACAAGAATTTAGATTCACTTCATAGGTATGTAAGTGTGAAAAAAAGATTACTAGGATTAGATGAGATGCATATGTATGACTTATATGTTCCTGTAATAGATATACCAAAAGAACATATTGAATTTGAGGAAGCTATTAAAATAGTAAAAGAAGGTTTAAAGCCACTTGGAGAAGAATATTTAAATATATTTAAAGAGGGCGTAGATAATGGATGGGTAGATGTATTTGAAAACAAAGGTAAAAGAGGGGGAGCATATTCTTGGGGATGTCATGATACTATGCCCTATGTTCTTTTAAACTATAACTATAGCATAAATGATGTCTCTACCTTCGCACATGAGATGGGTCATTCTATACATTCATATTATTCAAGAAAGAATCAACCACAGGTATATTCTAATTATACTTTATTTTGTGCTGAGGTTGCTTCAACTACAAATGAAGCACTTTTAATTCACCACCTTATAGATAAAGAAGAGGACGAAAATAAAAAGTTATACTTAATAAATCAAGAATTAGAACAAATAAGAACTACAGTATTCAGACAACTTATGTTTGCTGAATTTGAAATCTTAGTTCACGATAGTATAGAAAATGGGAAACCATTAAATAGTAAGGATTTATGCGGTATATGGCATGACTTAAATGTTAAGTACTTTGGACCTGATATGATTGTAGATGAGGGAATAGATATGGAATGGGCAAGAATACCACATTTTTATTCTGACTTTTATGTTTATCAGTATGCTACAGGTTATGCGGCTGCAAGTGCCTTTGCAAAAACTATATTAGAAGACAATGAAAATGCATTAGAAAAATACAAAGGATTCTTAAAAAGTGGGGGTAGTGATTATCCTATTAATATCCTAAAAACAGCAGGAGTTGATATGACTACATCAAAACCTTTAGAAGCTACTATAGCTAGATTTAATGAGCTTTTAGATATGCTAGAAAAATAACCTGGATAAATTTTAAATTATAAGGTGAAGGTGTATTGAGACTTCACCTTTTTTAATTTATACTAATGTAGTAGGGGTAGTATATTTAAATAATGTAGTCAAAGGAACTATTATTCATATATACTTATTTTGTTAAAGTAAAAAAGAATTTTACGAGGTGAATTATGCGGATAGAATTTATATTAAAAGTTAAACCTGGTGATATACTAGCAAAAAGTATATTTTCTAGTGATGGAAAGATACTCTTAAGGGCTGGAGTTAGTTTAACACTTAATTATATAAATAGACTAAAACAATTAGAGGTGCTTTATGTTTATATAGAAGATAAGAGACTTTCAGATTTAGACTTAGAAGATATAAGGCTTAATGAATTAAAAGTAGATACATTAAAAGGTATTAGTAGCATAGTAAAAAAGATCACCTTAAATGATAGAGTGGATATTAGGGATTCCTTAATTAAAGTAGAAGAACTTATGAACTACATAATAGAGTTTGGAGATATAAATAAAAGTTTAAATGATATAAAAACCCATGATAATTATACATTTGTACATAGTATTGATACTGGAATAATGGCTGCGTTTTTAGGTATAAATATGGACTTTAAACGATCAGATATTATAAATCTTGGAATTGCAGCTACACTTCATGATATGGGAAAGGTGAAAATAAGTAAGGATATATTAAACAAATCACAAGGGCTTTCAAATGTTGAATATTTAGAAATAAAGAAACATCCAATATATGGGGCAGATATATTAAGGTCAAACACGGACCTTTCTGTAAAGGTAACAGATGCCGTATTACAACATCATGAGAGGGTGGATGGAACAGGATATCCATTTGGACTAAAAGGTAATGATATATGTCTTAATGCAAAAATAATATCAGTTTGTGATGTATACGATGCAGTTAGTAATGATAGAAGTTATAGAACAAAATTTAATCCAAAGGATTCTTATGAACTTATACTAGCGGGATCAGGAAAGTTCTTTGATGAAGAGGTGGTTAAAGTATTTAAGGAAACCTTTGCAGTATACCCACTAGGTTCATGTCTAAAACTTTCAGATGGAGTAGAAGGATATGTAATAAAGCAAAACAAGGGATTTCCTGATAGACCAGTAATAAGGGTGCTTTATCGTGGAGAGGACAAAACACCTATAAAATTTTATGAAGTAAACTTATTAGAACATATAAATTTATCTGTAGAATGTGTCTACTAAGCATACAAAAAATTATGATTCAAAGTAATGGATAAAGATTGAAATAAGTATAAAGGTTGCTTAATTTGTTGAAAATAGCTTAAGTATTATGTAAGATAGAATCATTACAATGAAAATATTAATTTATAATATATAGATTAATTAAAAAGTGAGGATGTATGAGAGAAAAGTATATTAATAATATTATTTCATCTTTGATAAAAGAGTATGGATTCAGTTTAGAAGAGTATAATACAGCAGAGGATAATTCTAAAAATCTTTTAGCTATAAAGTATGAGAATGAAAATGCCTTTGTAGTGACATTTTCTACCAAAGAAGACTTCGCAAACAAAAGTTTCTTAGCACTAGAATATATGAGGGAAAAAGGCATTAAGGCATTAAGTCTTAACAATATAATAATAGATAAATTTACAAATGATCATTTAGATATATTAGAAAATCAAAACTATAATTTTATAATATTAGATTCGGACAATGGTGGATTGGTTGGGAGTAGTGATCAGATAAAAAACTTCGCAGGATTAATTTCAAAGCTTGCTCAAAATGATAAAAGTGGTAACACTAAAAAAAGAAACCTTAAAAAGTCAATAAATGAATATAAAGCTACATACACACTTATAGGAATAAATATATTTATATTTATGATATCAGCTTATTTATCTAAGAGTATATTTGACATAGACATAAAGGTATTGTTACTTCTAGGTGCTAAAAATAATCAATTAATAAATGCAGGGCAGTATTACAGATTATTTATGGCCATGTTTTTACACGGAGGTTTGCTACATTTAGGATTAAATATGTATGCCCTTAGAACTACAGGTGAAATAGTAGAGAGCTTTTATGGGAGAAAGAAATTTTTGATTATATATTTTCTTTCAGGCATTACCTCATCACTAGCTTCTTATATATTTTCACAAAGTACATCAGTAGGTGCTTCAGGTGCAATATTTGGACTTTTAGGGGCTTGCCTTATTTTTGCATATAAAATGAAAGAAAAAATAGGGAAAGAATTTTTAAGGAACATATTATCAGTTATAGTTGTTAATATATTAATAGGTGCTACCATACCTAATATAGATAATTTTGGTCACCTAGGAGGACTTGTAGGAGGCCTTATAATTTCTTTTATATTATTTAAAGAATAAAATGTCTTTAAAAACTAATTATATTTTGGATTATTTAGTAAAGGGAAGTGGATTAATATGCTAATTTCTAATGTGAAGGTTAAACTATCAGAAGAGGATTTAATTGGAATTATAGATGAATATTTAAATATAGAAGGTCTTAAAATTAAATCCATTTTAATAAATGAATTTATAGAAGTAATAGGTTCATATAAAAAGGTTATAGATATTCCATTTAAACTTAACCTAGCATTTGGAAGTTTTTATAACAATGAGATAAATTTAAAGCTCACATCTCTTAAGGTGTACAAGATAGGGGTAATATCACCACTTAAAAAATATACCTTAAAGAAGGTTATAGAGGATTTAAAACAAAAGGGCGTATACGTTAAAGAAGATAATGTTACATTAGATTTAAATATATTATTAAAAGCTGTACCTTATGTAACATTTAAATTAGATTATATAGAATTATTAAAATCTTATGTGGAAGTTTCAGTTTCAACTTTAGAAATTTCATTAAATAAAAGTGTAGAATCTTTAAAAATTGAGGATGTCAAAGAAGATATAATCTATGATGATATTGAAAATTTAGAAAAGGTTAAAGATTGTTACTCTATAACTAGAGAAAAGGTTACACAAAACCTACCAGAAAGGTATAAAGAAACTATTGAATGGGCAATGATTATTCCGGATATTTTATCTTTAATTTATAGAATATTTAAAGATAAAAGAGTTAAGACGAAGACTAAAATAGCACTAGGTACATCTATTACTTATTTAGCTCTGCCATTTGATATTATTCCAGATAGAATACCTTTTATAGGTAAGATAGATGAATTTGCAGTAGCATTTTTTGCAATCAATAGAATAGTTAATGATGTACCGCTCCCTATTATATTAGAAAATTGGGAGGGTAAAAATAATATAATTGTAGTATTAAAAGAAGCCATAACTTATATAAATAAATTTAGTGGTGGAACAAATGTTGATAAATTATATAATGTTATTTTAAAATTTTCATAAAAAATAAGGTGAGGTAATAAATGGGAAAGAAGTTTTATGCCATAAAAGAGGGGTATGATAGTCTAAAGGGTCAAAAGGTAACAAATGAAATCGTTACTAGTTGGAACCAGTGTTTAAGTTATGTTAAAGGCGTAAAGAGTGCTAAATATAAAAGCTTTGAGTCTTTGGTGGAAGCAGAAAACTTTTTAAAAAGTGATAGTAAACTTCTTAAAAAAGGTATAGATGAGTATCCAAAAAATATTCCTCAAATATATGTAGATGGTAGCTTTAACATAGTAACTGGAGTTTATGGATATGGATTTGTGGTTATAATAGAAGATGAAATTGTATATGTTGAAAAAGGAAGCGGTATAGAAGATAGCGAAAAGTGTTCAAGGCAAATAGCAGGTGAACTTAAAGCTGCACTTAAAGGAACTGAATATGCTTTAAAAGAAGGTTACAAGAATATAATAATATTTCATGATTATGAAGGAATAAGCCACCATGCTACAGGATATTGGGAAAGAAAAGGAAAATCATCGCAAGATTATTATAATTTCATGAATTATGCTATGAAAGAAAATGGATTAGAAATAATATTTGTTAAAGTAGATAGTCATACCTTAGACTTATATAATGAGCTAGCAGATGAACTTGCAAAATCTGCTGCAGGAGTAGAAATAAAAAATGTATTCAACAAATTACTTAAAAAACAAGAAATAAAAGTAATAAACCAGCATATAATTGAAGATATCGGAGACATAGTAAGTGAGTCTTCTAAAGAGAATATAAAAGTTTCTAAAATTTTTAATGAAGGTCCTAGGAAAGAAAGTAAAAATCAAAACATGGGGTTACAAACAATAAATAGTGTAGAAGATGAAAATGAAATATTGTATGCTATAGAAAAAATAAAAAACCTTTCACTTAAAGATACTAATAAATATTTAAAATCATTAGATATTAAATTAAAAGATAATATTATAATTAATCTTTTAAAATAAGGTTTTATTCATTCTCCAATTATTACAACGTTTAATAATATAAAAAGTGTATAAACTACCTATAGAAATAAAAAAAAGGGGTGGTTAAACATGAAAAAGACTAAATTTATCACAGGAATGACTACTGGAATTGCTATAGGTGCTGCTGTTAGCATGATGAGTACTGACATGATAGACAAAAAAACTAAAAAGAAGATTAAAAGATCAGGAAAAAGCATAAGAAATGTAGCAGATAGCATGTACAGCGGAATGTCAAATTTTATGAAATAATGATACAAAAAAAGAGAAGCTTAATTTTTATTAAGCTTCTTTTTTTTAGATTTTATTTAATTGAATAGAACTTATAAAAACTTATAGGTATGTGGGAATATGATGATGGAATGTAATTATATGTAATAAGATGTAAAAAAACTAAAGAAAAAATTAAAGCATACTCTATTTATACTAAAAAATATAGGGTTTACGCTAAAAATATGGTATAATAAAACAGAATATTCATGCAAAGTATTAGATCATTAATATATATTATGAAGGAAGAGTGATTATGGAGATTTTATCTTTAGGAGAAAAGATTAAAAGACGGAGAAAAGAATTAAATATGACATTAAAGGACTTAGCTAAAGACAGGATAACCCCAGGACAAATAAGTTTAGTAGAGTCAGGTAAATCTAATCCTAGTATGGACTTATTAGAATATTTAGCCTATGCCCTTGAGACTTCTGTAGATTATCTTATGGAATCTGAGGAAAGTCAAGCAGAAAAGATTTGTTTGTTTTTTGAGAATATGGCAGAAGCTAATATACTTAATGAAGATTTAAATAGTGCCATTGGATATATAGAAAAGGCTTTATATTATGGAGAAAAATATAACTTAGAATATAGAAAGGCAAAAAATTTATATCTAAGTGCTATCATACATAAATCTCGAAATGAATATGGACTCGCACAACAACTTTTTTTATCATCAAATGTTATATTCATAAAAAACAATAGCTATGAAGATATTGTAAAAACATTTTTAAATTTAGGCAAGGTTACATTTGATGCAAAAGCTTATTATTCCGCTAGTAGTTATTTAAAGCAAGCAGAAAAGACATTTTTAGAAAACAATATGGGTGATGATGCCTTGATAGGTGAGATATATTACTATATTGCAAATACATTCTATAAACTAGAAAGTTTAAATGAGGCAATAAGCTATACTTATCTTGCAAAAGAAAAGTTTAGTAAGCTAGATGATAAAAAGAATTATGCAAAGTCACTTCTTTTATTAGCAGACCAATATAATAAAAAAGGTGATGTAGATAATGCTATAAAATATTCTGTGAAAACCTTAGACATATTCAGAGAGTTAAAAGATTCATTTCAAGTATCTCAGATTGAAAACAATTTAGGAAAATTATTTTATGAGTTTGAAAATATTGAGCAATCATTTAAACATTTTAATAAAGCAAAAGACATGCGTTTAAGAAATGAGGATCCTAAAATAGTAGAGACACTTATAAATATTTGTGAAAATTACATAAAAATAAAAGATAAAGAAAACTGTATAAAGGCTTTAAGTGAGATATCATCTAAAATAGAAGATGGTGACAACGATGCTTTAATAAAATATTACCTTTTAAAATATAAAGTAGAAATGTTAGAACAAAATAGTTCGGAGGCAGAAAATACCTTAATAATGGCTTTGAATTTTGCGAAAAATATGGAAATTTATAAAGAAGCTGCAGAAATATCAATAATTTTAGGAAATTATTATATAGAAAATAAAGATGACAAGGGCGCAGCTAAATATCTTAATGAAGGGGTATTAATGTTTAAGAAACTAGGAGTAATTAAGGATATTTAGGTACAAAAACCATTGAAAATAATTTTTATTTGGATAGGTGTGATAAGTTATGGAAATATTATCTACGGGAGAGAAGATTAAAAGAGCTAGAATATATAAAGGGGCTACATTAAAGGATATATGTGAAGATGAAATATCAGTATCCAAAATGAGCTGTATAGAGAATGGTAAGGTTGTGCCAGAAAGAAGGGTTGTAGAGTATATAGCAAAAAAGCTTAATTTAGATGTGGATTATCTTATGAAAAACACTGATGAACAAATAAAAGACAATATAGAATTGTTGAAAAATAGCAAATTTAATGATGAGGTAGAGGAGAAACTCCAATATAATTTGGAATATTCACTAGAATGCAAATATTATAACTTGGCATTTGAAATAGTACATATTTTATTTGATGGATACTTAAAAGTTGGTAAGTTCGAAAATATTCAGATTATAAACGCTAAGTATTACGATCTTTGTCAAAAGTCAGATCCTTATAATAGCAGACTTATTTATTATAAGGATATGGCAAAATATTTATATATGAATAAAGAATATTTACAAGCAGCTACCTATTATAATTCTGTAAAAAAGTATTTAGCTGAAAATGAAATGCAAGATTATGAAATGTTATCAACAGTTATATACAATGAATCAGCATGTTATATGATGATAGAAGACTATGATAAAGCTTATGAAGTTATTTCTACAGTTATAGATATTTTAGATAGTGTGAAGGATGATACCAAAAATGCAGAAATTTATCATTTACTTGCTATATTATCCTTAAAAATGGAAAAGGATAACTTTGAAGAATATGAAGAGAAATCTTATAAATATTTTAAAGCGGATAACAAGGGAAAAGCTAATGCTATGTTAAACTATGCTATCCCGATGTTCGAAAATGGCTATAAGGATAAAGCTACAAAATATATAAAAGAAGGGTTAAATATATATCCAAAACATGATAAAAAGGAATTAGTAGGATGTATGCTAAGGTGTATAGAAGTATTGGTGGAAAATGGTATACTAGATGAAGCACAATTAATTTCTAATGAAGCTTTGAATCTGGCTATAGATTGTGATGATATAAATCATATAGAAAAGTCATATTACTTTAAATCTGCTATATTACAAAAGCTTGGACATTACGATAAAGCTGACATGTATATGAATCTTTCTACAGATGCCTTGTTTAAATATGCAAATAATCAAGAACGATATGAAAGATATATGGAAATGGGAAATATGTATTATAAGATGGGAGATATAAGTGAAGCTATAAAAAATTTTACATTAGCAATAAGCCTTCAAAAGAAGATATAATAGATGTCTTTTTTTAGATATAATTAAAGATTTTAACGATATATTTAATGAAAAAAGATTGTATTACATTGTAGTATAGTCTTTTTATTTTTATGATATATTGATAAACTATATAATATATCATAAAAATAAAAAATATGCTTAGGAGGAGAAGATGTATGAATATAGAAAAGTTAACATTAAGAGTACAACAATCATTAAATGATTCTAATGCTTTGGCTGTAAGTTACAATCATCAACAAATTGATATAATACATCTCTTTGCAGCACTTGTGCAGCAAGAAGATGGACTTATACCAAATATATTAGAAAAAATAGGGGTAAATTTAAAAGCACTAAGGGATAATATAGACAGTGAATTAGAAAGATTACCTAAGGTGTTAGGAAGTGGTGCTGCTGGAAATTCTGTATACCCTACAAGAGGCATAGAAGAAGTATTTATTGCAGCAGAAAAAATAGCCAACAATTTTAAAGATTCTTATGTTAGTGTTGAGCATGTTATGTTAGCAATAATGGATATAGATTTTAAAGGACTTACAGGAAAGATAATGAAAAATAATGGGATAGTTAAAAAAGATTTTATGAATGCGTTAGCTAAAACTAGAGGAAATCAAAGGGTAGATACTGTAGATCCAGAAGGTACCTATGATGCTCTAAAAAAGTATGGGATGAATCTTGTAGAGCTTGCTAGAAACCATAAGTTAGATCCTGTCATAGGAAGAGATGAAGAAATAAGAAGAACTATTAGAATATTATCTAGAAGAACTAAAAATAATCCTGTATTAATAGGTGAACCTGGAGTTGGTAAAACAGCCATAGTTGAAGGTCTTGCAGAAAGAATTGTAAGAGGAGATATTCCAGAGACTCTTAAAGATAAGATAATATTTTCATTAGATATGGGAGCTTTAATTGCGGGAGCTAAATATAGAGGAGAGTTTGAAGAAAGATTAAAAGCGGTATTGAAAGAAGTTCAAAGAAGTAATGGAAAAATAATTTTATTTATTGATGAACTTCATAATATAGTAGGAGCAGGTAAAGTAGAAGGTTCTATGGATGCGGGTAATCTTATAAAACCTCTATTAGCTAGGGGAGAGCTTCATTGCATAGGTGCCACTACCTTTGATGAATATAGGCAGTATATTGAAAAAGACAAAGCTTTAGAAAGAAGATTTCAACCTGTAATAATAGGAGAGCCATCTGTAGAAGATACCATATCTATATTAAGGGGATTAAAAGAAAGATTTGAAATACATCATGGAGTAAGAATTCATGATTCAGCTTTAATAGCTTCAGTTAAATTATCTGATAGATATATAACAGATAGATTCTTGCCAGATAAGGCCATAGACCTTATGGATGAAGCTGGTGCAATGATAAGAATGGAAATAGATAGTTTGCCTACAGAACTTGATATTATTAGAAGAAGGATATTCCAACTAGAAATTGAACTTGAAATCTTAAGTAAAGAAAAAGATAGCTTTTCTAAAGAAAGATTAATGAATTTAGAAAAAGAACTTAGTGAATTAAAAGAAAAGGATAAGGCTATGACAGCTAAGTATGATAAAGAAAAGTCTCATATCTTAGAAGTTAGAGATTTAAAAACTGAACTTGACGATGTTAGGGGTCAAATTGAAAAGTACGAGAGAGAATATGATTTAAATAAGGTAGCAGAATTAAAGTATGGCAGGCTTCCGCAAATAGAAATGAAGATTGAAGAAAAAGAAAAGTTAATTAAAGATAACTACGAAGGGGCACTGTTAAAAGAGGAGGTAACGGAGGAGGAAATATCTAATATAGTATCAAATTGGACGGGTATTCCTGTTTCAAGACTTTTAGAAGGGGAAAGAAATAAACTTTTAAGACTGGAAGATGAACTAAAATTAAGAGTTATAGATCAAGAAGAACCTATAAAGGCTGTAGCAAACGCTGTTATTAGGGCAAGGGCAGGACTTAAAAGTCCAAACAAACCAATTGGATCTTTTATATTTTTAGGCCCTACAGGAGTTGGGAAGACAGAACTTGCTAAAACCTTAGCTAGAACATTATTTGATAGCGAGGAAAATATTATAAGAATAGATATGTCAGAATACATGGAGAAGTTTTCAGTATCTCGACTTATAGGTGCACCTCCAGGTTATGTAGGTTACGAAGAAGGGGGTCAATTAACAGAAGCTGTTAGGAGAAAACCATACAGTGTTATACTTTTTGATGAGATAGAAAAAGCTAATGAAGATGTATTTAATATATTTCTTCAAATTTTAGATGATGGAAGGTTGACTGATAATAAAGGTAATATTATAGATTTTAAAAATACAATTATAATTATGACATCTAATATAGGAAGTCAATATTTACTTCAAAATAATCAAGAAGATTATATAGAAAGTCATATAAAAGATGCGGTATTGAAGGAAATGAAAGATAGATTTAAACCAGAATTTCTTAATAGAATGGACGACATAATTTTATTTAAACCATTATCTAAAGAAGGAATAATAAAAATAATAGATATATTTTTGAGGGATTTAGATTATAGATTAGAAGAAAAAAACATAAAATTAAATATAACAAAAGAAGTAAAGATGCTTATAGCAAAGGAAGGCTATGATCCTATCTATGGTGCAAGACCACTTAAAAGATACATCGAAAATACTTTAGAAACAAAAATAGCTAGAAAAATTATTTCCGGAGAAATAAAAGAAGGTAATAATATAAAGGTAATCATGGAAGATGGAGAAATAACAATTAAAGAAGGTATTAATAAATAAATATGAGGTTAAAAATATAATAATAAAAAATAAAAAGGTTGCCAAAATATCATGTATTTCGGCCACCTTTTTATTTTAAAATTTTATCCGATGTCTACCAGACCTAACACCCCTATCCTCTTCAAAGTGGGGGATGACGGCTGCTACGCCCCTTTATAAGTTTTTCTAAGACTCAGATGGAGAGATGTATTCCTTATAAGCAAACTCAACCTGAGTCTAAGAATCACTTGATAAGTTATATTGTTTAAATTTGTTCATGCTATCTACATTTTTAAAGTATTTGTCTATAGTAGCTCCACCAAGACATTCTAAGTCATCATAAAAAACTACCTCTTGACCTGGCGTTATAGCCTTTTGCTTGTCTTCAAATTCTACAAAACATGTATCATCTTCCATAATAGTTACTGTAACATCTTGATCTGGCTGTCTATATCTAAATTTAGCAGTACATTTAAATCTGCTAGGCTTAGGATTACTGCTTATAAAACTTAGATCTGTAGCTATAAGACCATAAGAATATAAAAGAGGATTATCCTCACCTTGAGCTACGTAAAGTATATTGTTTTTAAGATCTTTTTCAGCTACGAACCAAGCGTTACCTTCACCACCTATACCAAGTCCTTTTCTTTGCCCCAAAGTGTAGTACATAAGCCCATTATGATTCCCTTTTATTTCTCCAGATAAAGTCTTTATGATACCTGGTTTTGCAGGCAAAAATTCGCTTAAAAATTTATTAAAATTTCTTTCACCAATAAAACAAACTCCAGTGCTATCTTTTTTATCTGCAGTTTCAAGATTTGCCTTTTTTGCTATTTCTCTTAGCTTTGGCTTTTCTAAATGACCTATTGGAAATAATGATTTAGAAAGCTGATATTGATTTAACTTACATAAAAAATAAGATTGATCTTTATTAGTATCATCACCTCTTAAAAGTTTGTATTCACCATCTTTAAATACTACATTGGCATAATGACCCATAGCTATATAATCGGCATCTAATTTTAAAGCCATATCTAAAAAAGCTTTAAACTTTATTTCTTTATTACACATTACATCCGGATTTGGAGTTCTACCTTTTTTATATTCTTCTAAAAAGTAGGTAAAAACCCTGTCCCAATATTCTTTAACAAAATTCACGGTATAATAAGGAATTTCTAATTGATCGCAAACTCTTCTAACATCGTCATAATCTTCTGTTGCCGTGCAGGCACCATCATCATCTTTTTCATCCCAGTTTTTCATAAATATACCCACCACGTTATACCCCTGTTCTTTAAGTAATAATGCGGCCACAGAAGAATCAACACCACCAGACATTCCAACAATCACTTTTGTATCTTTAGGATCTTTCATATATATCAATGTCAAAAAATGACATCTTCCTCCCTTCATATTAATAATTCTATTATACATACATATACTTTCTTTGGCTATTTTACTGACTAAATATTTTTAACACAAAATGCTTTATTAATCAATATCTTATAAAATATAATTAAAAGATATTATTTCAAGGTATATTTTAAGATGATAATTCTAATACTACTAAGGTAAATAAAACATTATAAAAGGAGAGGTTAAAATGCAATTAAATCAATTAGAATTACAAAATTTAAGGCATCTTATAGGAGCTCATGAAACAGCAAATAAGAAGCTTAGTGATTATGCACAAAATGCTACAGATCCACAAATAAAACAAATGTTTGAAAAGTCGGCTACAGATGCAGAAAATACAAAACAAAAATTAATTAACTTTTTAGGATAAAAGGAGGAGTATAAATGCAAGATAAAGAAATGGTTAATGATGTTTTATCTATGGTAAACAGTAGTCTTACAGGATATGCAAGTGTTATAAGTCAAACAGAAAATCAGCAATTAAGGCAAACTATTCAACAAATAAGAAATTGTGATGAAGAAGGTCAATATAACTTATTTAAAGTTGCATCCCAAAAAGGATTTTATAAGCCAGCAGCACAGGCGAATCCAACAGAGGTACAAGAAGTTAAATCACAGTTTAATTATTAAAGCATTTAGACCTAAGGGTATTAAATTTGAAGTTTAATTAATTCTAAAAATATAAAGATAAATTAAATAATAAAGGCTTTCAAATTAATAATTTGAAAGCCTTTATTGTTACATATTTCACATAAGGACATCTTAAAGCTCAAATATAAATATAAAATTGAAGTTTTTATTAACTATTTCATAATATAGAACTTAAAAGCCAAGACTTATATTAGATTATTTTTAAAAAATAGATTAACATTTATAAAAAGAAGTGATAAAATAACATTAGTCGATATTCTTTTAGAAATCGAACTCATACACAGTAAAACAAATATTCAACTTATATCCTATAAGGAATAAGAGTGAGGAGGATGTCATGGAAAATAGAACAACACTATCAAAAACAAGACAGCTTACAGTGGTAGGAATGCTATCATCCATATGTATTGTGTTAGGTGCTACAGGATATGGATTTATTCAGCTCCCTATAGCAAAAATAACTATAATGCATATACCTGTAATAATCGGCGCAATAGTAGAAGGACCTAAGGTTGGAATGCTTATTGGATTTATGTTTGGAGGTTTTAGCCTTATACAAAACATAGTTGCTCCAAATATGTTATCTTTTGCATTTATAAATCCTTTAGTTTCTATATTGCCAAGGGTATTAATTGGTTTAACATCTTATTATAGTTATAAACTAATTAAGGTGAAAAATGAGTCTTTAAGGATAGGTATAGGAGCAGCGGTAGGGTCTTTAACAAATACAGTAGGAGTTTTATTTATGATATATATACTGTATGTGGACAAGTATGCAGAAGGAAAAGGTCTTACTGTCGCTAAGGCAACAAAAACTATTTTTGGGATAGCATACACTAATGGTATTTTAGAAGCCATAGCCGCAGTGTTAATAACCGTTTCTGTAGTAGGAGCTGTAAACAAGATAATAAAAGATAAAAAGCATACTAAATAAACTTTAAATAAATAAATTAAAGCTTGCATATTAAAAGTGCAAGCTTTAATTATTTAAAAGTATTTTAAATAATTAGATTTAATATTAAAAAAGATTATTTAAAATCATTTTCATTAAAATCTTTATTTGATTCATGATAATCTACATCTTCAAAGGGTTTATTAAAATTAGGATCTTTTTTAATTAAATCTTTTTTATCTGGCAAAACAATAGCAGCAGCAATATAAACTATAACACCTACAAAATAAATAAAGGCCAGAGCAATCCAAGCTAATCTTACAATAGACACATCTATATTAAAATATTCAGCAACCCCAGCACAAACACCAGAAATCATTGATTGTTCTTTAATTTTATATAATCTTTTTTTATCATTCATATAAATTCCTCCTAACATGAAATTTGTTTTTATGATTACATTATATAATTATAAGTGTATTATAACTAGTTATCAGGGTAACAATTTAATATGACTATAGTAATATTAAAATAAGTAGTGGATATATATTTATATAATGTTTATAATTAATAAGAAGAAATTAGAGATAATAATATAAAGTAGGTGATATATATGGAAATATATTTAGATAACAGTGCTACCACAAAACCTTATGATGAGGTTACACAAATTTTAGTATCTACAATGAAAGAGGTTTATGGTAACCCATCTTCTTCTCATAAACTAGGTGTTATGGCAGAAAAAAAATTAAATGAGGCTAGAGACACCATTAGTCACACTATAAATTGTTCAAAAGAAGAAATTATATTTACATCTGGGGGTAGTGAAAGTAACAATCTTGCTATAAAGGGTTTTGTTAAACCTGGCAATCATATTATAACTTGCGCTACTGAACATTCTAGTGTTTCAAATACAATAAAAGAAATGGAAAGACAAGGCGTAAAAGTTACATATCTTTCTTTGGATACAGAGGGAAAGATTGACTTAGAGGAGCTTAAAAATAGTATAAATAAAGATACGGTGCTTGTTTCTTTAATGCATGTAAATAATGAAACTGGTATAATCCAAGATTTAAAGTCCATAGGTAATATAATAAAAGAAAAAAGTCATAGAGCTAAATTTCATGTGGACTCAGTGCAAGGTTTTGGAAAATTGAAGATAAATGTAAAAGAATGCAATATTGACTTACTATCTGCTAGCGGACATAAAATTCATGCACCTAGGGGTGTAGGATTTTTATATATAAAAAACCAGCTAAGACCTAAACCACTTATTGAAGGCGGAGGACAAGAAAAAGGTTTTAGAGCAGGTACCGAAAATGTTGCATCTATAGTTGCATTAGCATTAGCAAGTAAGATGATGAATGATAATATAAAAGAAAATTATATTAAGGTTAACTCTGTTAAAGCATACTTTATTGAGAAATTAAAAGAGTTTGAAGGGGTTAGGATAAATAGTCCACTAAAAGATGAATTTAGCCCTTATATATTAAATGTAAGCTTTAAAGATATAAAAGGAGAGGTTTTACTTCATGCTTTAGAGGATGATGATATTTATGTTTCTACAGGATCTGCATGCTCATCAAAAAATTCTAGGGAAAGCAGAATCTTAAAAGCTCTTTTAGTACCTAATGATTACCTAGAAGGTGCTATTAGATTTAGCTTTTCAGAGTTTACAACTAAAGATGAAATAGATTATACTTTGCAAGTGCTTAAAAAGTCACTTGGATTTTTAAGGAGAGTTAAAATATGAAAAGAATAATATTGGTAAAATATGCATCAGAAATATTTCTTAAGGGCCTAAATAGAAATAAGTTTGAGAAAAAGCTTAAAGAAAATATAAAAAAGGTATTAAAAGATATTGATTATGAGTTTATAACAGATCAAAATAGATGGTTTATAGCAGGAGAAGACCTTCAGGGAATAATAGATAGAGTGAAAAGAGTTTTTGGTATTGCTGAACTTTGTATTGTGAGAATGATACCAGCAGAAATGGAAGAGATTAAAGTAGAGGCTTTAAAGGTTATGGAAGATATAAATCCACATGACTTTAAGGTAGAAACTAAAAGGGCAAACAAGGAGTTTCCGATAAATTCTTTAGAAGTCAGTAGGGAACTTGGTTCACATATATTAAGTAATATGGAAGATATGAAAGTTAACGTAAGTAAGCCTGAATATGTTTTAAATATTGAAATAAGAAAAAATGCCTATGTATACGAAAAGAAAATAAAAGCTATAGGCGGAATGCCTTATGGGATGAATGGAAGTACAATGCTTATGTTATCAGGGGGATTTGATTCTCCAGTTGCGGGATATTTAATGGGTAGACGAGGAGTAGAATTAAGCTGCGTTTATTATCATAGTTCACCTTATACTAGTGAAAGAGCTAAAGAAAAGGTAAAAGATTTATCAAAGATACTAGCGTCTTATACTGGGCATATAAAGCTTTATGTAGTGCCTTTTACTGACATACAAATGGGCATAGTTGAAAAGTGCAGAGAAGATGAACTTACAATAATAATGAGAAGATTTATGATGAGACTTGCCTGCGAACTTGCAAGCGTAAAGGGCATAGACTCAGTAACAACTGGTGAAAGTGTAGGGCAAGTAGCAAGTCAAACTATGGCAGGACTAATAGTAAGTGATGACGTAGCTGATAGACCTGTTTTTAGACCATTAATAGCTATGGACAAGAATGATATAATGGATGTAGCAAGGGAAGTTGGAACTTATGATACATCTATACTACCTTATGAAGATTGTTGTACTATCTTTGTTCCAAAGCATCCTAAAACTAAGCCAAGACTTAAAGAAATAATAAAGTCTGAAGAGGCTTTAGATATAGAGCTATTAGTAAAAGAAGCAATAAACAATACTGAATTAATAGAATTTTAAATATATAAAGGCGAAAAGTGTTATTAAATACTTTTCGCCTTTATATACAGTTAACAAAAAATTAAGATATATTATGACAAAAAACATAAAAATATAGTATAATGGGTATAGTTAAACTTAACAAAGGAGATGATTTTTTTGTTTAAAAAGAAGTATTTATGTACTTTCATAAGTGTTTCTTTGCTTTTTACTACGGTTAATGTCGTTTATGCAGCTCCGAGTTATGTAGATAAGAAAGAAAATGAAATACAAGAAAATAATAAAAAGATAAAAGACCTAGAAAATAGGAATAAAGAAATACCAAAGATACAAGGTGATTTAAAAGAAGAGTTAAACTCTCTTCAAGTTAAATTAGAGGAAAAAGAGCAACAGCTTGAAGATACAAAATCTAAGATAAATCATTACGAAAACGAAATAGCTAAGATTGAGGAAGATATCTCATCAATTTCTAAAGATATCAAAGAAACAGAAGACATAATTAACAAAAAGATTGAAGAAATAAAAAAGCGTGAAGAAGAAGAGAAAGAAAAGGAAGAAATACTAGGTCAAAGACTTAGAGGAATGTACATAAATAACCCAACAGATGCAATCCTAAAAGCTATTTTAGATAGTGGTGATTTTGGAGATTTAATTTCTAGGGTAAATAATATCAGTCGCATGATAAAACTCGATAAAGAACTTATAGAAGAAGTAAGAAGTATGAAAGAAAACTTAGAAAACGAAAGAAAAGGTTTGGAAGAAGAAAAAGTTAATTTAGATAAAAAAATGATTTCTTTATCAGTTAATAAAGAAAAGGTAAAATCTACTCAAAAGGAACTATTAACTGAAAAAGATAATGGACAAAGCATAATATCAGACCTTAATAATATTGAAAAAGATAAAAAATCAACTATAAATAAATTAGATAAAGAGAAGTCTTCAAATGAACAAGATGTGTCAAAACTTGTAGAATTTAATGATAAAGCAAGATCACAAATAGATAATTTTATTAAGAATCAAATTAATAATAAACCAGCAGACAAAACCCCACAAAACGACAAGGAACAAGGTAATTCATCAGGATTTATAAGACCTGTAGATGGAACCATAACTAATGGATTTGGTGAAAGAATTCATCCAATAACCGGGGTTAAAGGCATGCATCATGGAGTGGATATAGCAGTAGGAAGAGGAACACCAATAAAAGCAGCTCAAGGTGGTACGGTTATTACAGCAACATATAATGATATATATGGAAATATGATTATTTTAAGCCATGGGAATGGTGTACAAACTGTTTATGCACATGCTGATAGTCTTAATGTATCTGCAGGGCAGCAAGTGAAACAAGGACAAGTTATTGCAAAAGTAGGTTCCACAGGTATGAGCACAGGTCCACATCTTCATTTTGAAGTTAGAATAAATGGAAGTGTAGTAAATCCTATGTCATACATATAACAATCTAAAGAATACAAAAAGAAAGCGTATAATATTATGTGCTTTCTTTTTTCTTATATATATATTATATTAATTGTGGATAATATAATTAAGAAAGGAGTTAAGATATGGATAAAGAAATAATTATGAATATGGATGCAAATATGCTTCTAAGTATATTAAACATGAAACTAAGAGATGAGTTCAATACATTAGAAGATCTAATTAAAAGTTATGATTTAGATAGAGAATTATTAACAAATAAATTATCAAAATCAGGGTATATATATAATGTTAAAATTAATCAGTTTACACAAAAGTAGTTGTATGAGGTGGAAAAGTAAAATAAAGCTTATAGATTTTTAAAATTATAATATGTATTTAAAAGAAAGAAGGGTACTTTGTATGAAAGATTCAAAAGAAATAAATGAATCTATATTAAAAGATAATGTAGAACATGGTTATGAAGGATACACAGAAAATATATTTAAAGAAAAGGTTATAAAATCATTTGGTTGTGGATGTCAGGGAAGAGATGCATCTAAGGGTGAGTCAAGGTGTAATTGTAAAAATAAAAGATAGTGCTACTTTATATAAAGTTTAAAAAACTTCTTAATAAAGCTCCTCTTAAATTTATAGTTTAATTTAAGAGGAGCTTCATTAATTTTAAAGTTTACATGTATGGATGTAGTTCAAATATAAAGATAATATCTATATTATTCCTTTTCCATTAAGAAAAGATTTATACTTCATATCAGTTATAAGTATGTGGTTACTTATCCAATCCAACAAAAAGGAAAGTGCCTCTAACATGGACCTTTTTTGGTTTATATAGATATCCTCATTAAATTCTAAGCTTTTTATCTTATTTATAAAAGTATCATGCTGAGCTTTATGTACAGCAATATTTTCATATCCATTGTTAATCATTAGCTCTTCCTCAAATTGAAAGTGATAGATTGTATAATTTGTTAGTTCGTTAAAAATTTGTTTAACCTCATCATATTGATCAGTTATAACATCATATTCCTTTAGACAATCAGATAACCTATTAGCAATTTTAAAAAGTTCTTTATGCTGATTGTCTATATCACTTATATTAACACTATAAGATTCTTTCCAAAGAAACATAAAAATTCCCCCTTACTTAATATAGATATATAATTATAGCATAAAATTATATATCTATATTGTAAAATTGAGTTTGTGGAAGAATCTATGATTAATATCAATAAGATTTTACCTTTAAAAATTAACTTAGCTTGAAAAACAAATATATAAATGCTATAATTCATTGATAATACAAAATTGTATTATACACAAAATAAAATAAAATCACAAGATGGAAATATACAGTAAATCTATCTTTTATTAAAGTAGTCCAATTATATTACGAATGGCTAGGAGGGGAGATATGGGTAAGCCTAGTATATTCAGTAAAGATTACCAAAGGAAGATGCGGAAACGAAGATTTAAAGTAGTAATTATAATATTGATTATAATTATTGCCCTAGGAACTATCTTTTATAGTGAATATATACCTAATTTTATAGAAGAAACAAAGAAACAATATAAAGTTAACAAAGAAAAACAAGATATAGAAGAGCAACAACAAATTGAAGAAGAAACAAAAATGAAAGAAGAAACATTAAAAGTTGATGAAAAAGAGGATGAAGAGTCTACAGAAGAACTTTATTATGAAGTTAGGGTTACTAATGATTCTATAGTGAAACTTATATATGAAGAACAAAACCAAGAAAAAAGATACAAGTTTTTAGATGTTAATGGACAAAAAGTAAGTTTTGATATAAACCCTTCAGGGAAAAATATGATTATATATGAAGAGGATACTCAAAATTTATTTATTTATGACATTGATGGACAATATGTAGATGGTACTTTAAAAGGGTTTACATCATCATCTTCTAATAAGACTTTCAACAAAAATGAAGTGCTAAATCAAGATCCTACTTATATATGGTGTGGTACGCCTAAATTTTATAATGATAACAAAATAGCATATATAAGTCAGTTACCATGGTTTGGAAAAGAAGAAAAATATATATGGACCTTAGATTTGAATGATTTATCGCACAAAAATACAAATATATCAGGCCAAAAATTAATCATAAATGGTATCAAAGATAAAGGCCTTGAAATAGATGTGGATGGTACTTTAAATTATATAACAATTGATGATAATATAATAAAATAAATATTTTAGACACTTTATAAAAAAAGACTATTAGTTTAACCTTAAATTTAAATTATTCCATATAATATTTGAAATAGTTTTTATAATTATGTTATAATGTGTAGGTTAATATATAGCTTTTAATATAAGAGTTTATTAGGAGGAATTACAAGATGAACGTTAAAATGGAAAAACCAGAAATAAATATGGTTGAACTGGAAATTACAGTAGATGCTAAAAAGCTTAGTGAAGCATTGAAGAAATCATATAATAAGAATGTAAAGAAATTCAATGTACCAGGATTTAGGAAGGGTAAAGCACCAATTGGAATCTTAAAACAATATTATGGCATAGAAGTACTTTATGAAGATGCTATAAATTTCTGTTGTGAAGATACATACCCAAAAGCTATAGAGGAAAATAATCTTGAAGTAGTGGATTACCCTCAAATAGACATAGTTCAGTTAGAAGAAGGAAAAGATTTTATTTACACTGCAAAAGTTGTGGTTAAACCTGAAGTTGAACTTGGAGAATACAAAGGACTCGAAATCAAAAAAACAAAACATGAAATAGATGAAGAAGAAGTCCAAAAACAACTTAAAGCTATGCAAGAAAAAAATGCTAGATTAGAAGTTAAAGAAGAAGGCAAGGTTGAAGATGGTAATATTGCAGTTATAGATTTTAAGGGATTCATAGATGGAGAGGTTTTTGAAGGTGGAGAAGGAAAAGAATATCCACTTGAAATAGGATCAGGAACATTTATAGGGGACTTTGAACAACAATTAATAGGAACTGCAATTGGAGAAAGTAAAAATATTAATGTTGATTTCCCAGAAAATTACGGCAATGAAGATTTAAATGGAAAACCAACTACTTTTGAAGTAACAGTAAATGAAATAAAAGTTAAAGAACTTCCAAATTTAGATGACGAATTTGCTAAAGAAGTATCTGAATTTGATACTTTAGAGGAATTAACAAAAGATATAGAAGTGAAATTAGCACAAGATAATGAATTAAAAGAAAAAAGAGAATTTGAAGAGGCTGTAATAGAAGCTGTTTGTGCTAATACAACTATAGATATACCAGAAGTAATGATTAAAAAAGAGATAGATCAGATGATGAAGGACTTAGAGATGAGACTTCAATATCAAGGATTAGATCTTGAAACTTATTATTCATATACTAATAACACAGAAGAAAAAATGAGAGACTTCATGAAAGAAAATGCAGAAAAGAAAGTTAGAACTGACTTAGTTCTTCAAAAAATTAGTGAAGTTGAAAAAATAGAAGCTACAGAAGAAGAAATAAGAGAAAAGGCTATGGAAGTTGCAAGCCAATATGGAGATAAAGAAATAGAAAAAACAGCTGATTTAATTGTTAGCGCTCAAGGAGAATTATTAAAATCAGATGTAATAATTTCAAAGACTTTAGACTTTATAGTAGAAAGTAGTAAAGCCATAGAAGAATAATATTTAAATTACATTGCCAGAATAATTAGTTTCTGGCAATTGTTTTTAATACAATGGAATTTATATAGAATTTGATGTATAATTGATATACAATATTAAATAAACAATATTATATAGTTACAATATAAAAAATTGGTTATATTATATAATGTAAGATATTTTAAGGAGGTAATGGTATGAGTTTAGTACCTATGGTAGTAGAACAAACTAATAGAGGAGAGCGATCTTACGATATATTTTCAAGACTTTTAAAGGATAGAATAATACTTTTAAGTGATGAAGTTAATGACACTACTGCAAGCCTTATAGTAGCACAATTGCTTTTCTTGGAAAGCGAAGATCCAGATAAAGATATACATTTATATATAAATAGTCCAGGAGGATCAATAACATCTGGTATGGCTATTTATGATACTATGCAATATATAAAACCTGATGTATCAACTATATGTGTGGGTATGGCAGCTTCTATGGGATCATTTTTGTTAACAGCAGGGGCAAAAGGAAAAAGATTTGCTCTTCCTAATAGTGAAATTATGATACATCAACCACTTGGAGGATTTCAAGGTCAAGCAACAGATATAGATATACATGCAAGACGAATATTAAGAACAAAAGATTTATTAAATAAGATATTAAGTGAGAGAACAGGTCAACCAATTGAAGTTATAAAAAGAGATGTAGAAAGAGATTATTTCATGACTTCAGAAGAAGCTATGAATTATGGAATAATAGACAAAGTTTTAGTAAAAAATGAACTAGATGTATAAACTAACTTTTTTTAATTTGACCTTAGCGAGGTGTAACTATGGTAAAATATGATGATAAAAAGCAATTAAAGTGTTCCTTTTGTGGAAAAAACCAGGATCAAGTAAGAAGACTTATAGCAGGTCCTGGAGTTTATATATGTGATGAATGTATAGAATTATGTTCAGAAATTATTACAGACGAGTTTGAAGAGAGCTTGCAGTTAGATGTAACTTCAATTCCTAAACCAACTGAAATTAAAAATTATTTGGATCAGTATGTAATATCTCAAAATGATGCAAAAAGATCTTTAGCGGTGGCTGTTTACAATCACTATAAAAGGATAAATTCTAATGAGAGCGAACATGATGTTGAACTTCAAAAAAGTAATATATTATTGCTTGGTCCAACTGGTTCAGGAAAAACATTATTAGCACAAACTCTAGCAAAATTTTTAAATGTTCCTTTTGCTATGGCTGATGCTACTACATTAACAGAAGCAGGATATGTAGGTGAAGATGTTGAAAATATACTTTTAAAACTAATTCAAAACGCAGATTATGATGTTGAAAGAGCAGAAAAAGGTATAATATATATAGACGAAATTGATAAGGTATCAAGAAAATCAGAAAATCCATCTATAACACGTGATGTTTCCGGAGAAGGGGTTCAACAGGCACTTCTTAAAATGTTAGAAGGTACTGTGGCTTCAGTTCCACCTCAAGGAGGAAGGAAACATCCTCATCAAGAGTTTATACAAATTAATACTTCTAATATATTGTTTATATGCGGAGGTGCTTTTGATGGTGTAGATAAGATAATAGAAAACAGAACTAGAAAAAGTTCTATGGGATTTGGAGCAAGTATACAGTCTAAAAATGAAAAAGATATGGGTAAATTGCTTAAAGATATATTGCCAGGAGATCTTTTGAAATTTGGACTTATACCAGAATTTGTAGGTAGGCTTCCAATAGTTGTCACATTAGAAACTTTAGATAAAAATGCTTTAGTAAGTATACTAAGTGAACCTAAAAATGCTCTTGTTAAACAGTATAAAAAGTTGTTTGAATTAGATGATGTTACTTTAGATTTCGAAGATGGAGCTTTAGAAGCTATAGCTGAAGAAGCACTAAATAGAAATACAGGAGCAAGGGGTCTTAGATCTATAATTGAAGAAATAATGAGAGATATAATGTTTGATATTCCTTCGGATGAGGAAATACACAAAGTTATAATAACTAAGGAATCTGTAAAAACAAAACAACCTCTTTTCGAAAGGGTAGAAGGACAAAAAAGATTGCCTATGAAACCAAAAAAGGCTAAGAACAAAAAAGGCATAGAAAGTGCTTAAATTATAGAATTTATACTGTGCCATTTATTTAAATATAAGTTTAATTATAAACAACTCCTTAGTTCAAGGAGTTGTTTATTTTTAAATATAAGTAAATCTTTATATCTATATAAAATTAAAAATATTTAGGCTTTATTAATTCAATTTTATGATGATTATATGGGCATAAATATAAAAAAATGAATTTATATAGGTCTAGTAAGATTAACTCTATATTATAATTGAATTTTAATTGTAATATGTGTATACTAAATAAGATCGATTAATATATATAAGTGTATCTAAAACAATTTGATAATTAGAATCATTTGATATTCAAAACATATATTTTACTATTTATGTATAAGAAATTTAAAATCACTTTATAATATACCAGAGAAACGAGGTAAGAAAATGGACAAAAAAGTAAAAGAAATTCCTCTTATTCCTTTAAGAGGAATAACTATTTTTCCTTACATGGTCTTACATTTTGATGTAGGTAGAGAAAAATCTATTGCTGCATTAGAGGAAGCTATGATGAGGGATCAGGAAATATTTCTTGTATCTCAAAAAGATGCAAAGATAGAAGAGCCAGAAGAGAATGAAATCTATACTGTAGGAACTTTGTGTAGTATAAAACAAATATTAAAATTACCAGGGGATACTGTAAGGGTATTAGTGGAGGGATTAAACAGAGCAAAAATCATAAAATATTTAGAAAAAGAACCTTTTTATAAAGCACAAATTAATGTATTAGAAGAAGGCGACTATGTAAAAGATAATAAGTGTGAGGCTCTAGTTAGAACACTTAGAGAAGTATTTGAAGATTATATAAAGCTATCAGCAACTATACCATCGGAAGCTTTAATTAGCTTTGATGATATGGAGGACCCAGGTAGGTTAGCTGATATAATTAGTTCTTATCTAATGCTTAAGGGCGATATAAAACAAGAACTTTTAGAAGTATTTGATATAGCTAAGCGAATAGAAAAATTAATTGTGGTTATAAATAATGAACTGGAAATTTTAAATATAGAAAAAAAGATAGGCGTAAGGGTAAAAAATAAAATAGATAAAGTTCAAAAGGAATATTATCTAAGAGAACAATTAAAGGCTATTCAAGAAGAACTTGGAGAAGACGACGAAGATAAAAAAGAAATAACTAAGTACAAAAATAAAATAAAGAAAGCAAAGCTTCCAAAACAAGCTAAGGAAAGAGCTCTTTATGAATTAGAAAGACTAAAAGGAACCGGGAGCTATTCTTCTGAAGGTGGGGTTATAAGAGCATACATTGATTGGATATTAGAGCTACCTTGGAATGTTGAAACCATTGATAATTTAGATATAAAAAAGGCAAGAGAAATATTAGAAGCAGAGCATTATGGTTTGAATGATGTAAAAGATAGAATAATAGAATATTTAGCAGTAAAGCATATGAGTAAGTCCCTAAAAGGACCTATACTTTGTTTAGTAGGACCTCCTGGGGTAGGAAAAACATCTATAGCAAAATCGGTAGCCCACGCTTTAAATAGAAATTTTGTTAGAATGTCTTTAGGTGGAGTAAAAGATGAAGCAGAAATAAGAGGTCACAGAAAGACTTATGTTGGAGCTATACCTGGAAGAATAGTATACGGTATGAAACAAGCTAAATCTAAAAATCCTTTATTTTTATTAGATGAAATAGATAAAATGAGTAATGACTTTAGAGGAGATCCATCGGATGCTTTATTAGAGGTATTAGATTCAGAGCAAAACAATACTTTTAGGGATCATTATTTAGAGCTCGAAATGGACCTTTCAAATGTAATGTTTATAACTACAGCAAATACCCTAGATACAATACCAAGACCTCTTTTAGATAGAATGGAGATAATAGACGTATCAGGATACACCTACGAAGAAAAATTAAATATAGCTAAAAGACACTTAGTTCCCAAACAATTAAAAGAACATAATGTGGATGAAGATATAATCAAATTTACTGACAGTGCTATTAGTGAAATTATAGAGGGATACACTAGAGAGTCAGGTGTTAGAAATTTAGAAAGACAGATAGCATCTGTTATAAGAAAGAGCTTAACAGAAATGCTAGAAAAAAACACAAAATCAGAAAACATAACAATAAGTCAAATTAAAAAGTATTTAGGAAGTGTGAAATTTGCTTATGATAAAGCGGATAAAGAAGATAAAATAGGTGTAGTTACAGGAATGGCTTGGACTGCTTATGGTGGAGATATATTACCTATAGAAGTAAGTGCTATGAAGGGAACAGGAAAGCTAGAACTTACAGGACAATTAGGAGATGTAATGAAGGAATCAGCTAAAGCTGGATATAGTTATGTTAGATCAAATGCATCTAAGTATGGTATAAATCCAGACTTTTACAAGATAACAGATTTGCATATACATGTACCTGAAGGTGCAGTACCAAAAGATGGGCCTTCAGCAGGGGTTACGATGATAAGTGCAATAGTATCAGCATTGTCTAAGAAAAAGGTAAGACATAATGTTGCTATGACAGGTGAAATAACTTTAACTGGTAGGGTATTACCTATAGGTGGACTTAAAGAAAAATGCTTGGCAGCTTATAGAGCAGGCATAGACACAGTAATAATACCAAAAGAAAATGAAAAAGATCTATCGAAAATGCCTAAATCTATAAAAAGCAAATTAAACTTTATTGTAGCTACTCATATAGATGAAGTTATAAAAAATGCTTTAATTGAGGAGAAATAAAATGATAATAAAAAAATCAGATTTTGTAACATCTGCCGTAACTAAAAGACAATATCCAGAAGATAAAAGGACAGAAATAGCATTTCTAGGAAGATCTAATGTAGGTAAGTCTTCATTAATTAATGCTTTGACAAACAGAAAAAAGCTTGCAAAGGTAAGTTCTACACCAGGTAGAACACGACTTATAAACTTTTTTTTAATAAATGATGACTTCCATTTAGTTGACTTGCCAGGATACGGTTATGCTAAGGTGTCAAAAACTGAAAAGGCCCGTTGGGGTAAGATAATTGAAGAATATCTTATTAGCAGCACTACACTTAAGAGAGTTGTACTATTAGTAGATTCTAGACATAAACCATCAGCAGATGATGTTATGATGTATGAATGGATAAATTATAATAATTATGATGTGGTTGTAATAGCAACTAAGAGCGATAAGATATCAAAAAGAGAAAAAGCAATGAATGAAAAAGTTATAAAGGATACTCTAAACTTAAAGCCAGAACATAGATTGATCTTTTTTTCAGCTGTAAAAAAAGATGGAAGAGAAGAAATTGTGGACCTGTTATTTGAAGATTTAGCATCAAAGTAAAATATAATTTAATAAAAAGCTTGATATTATAGAAAAATAATATCAAGCTTTTTTGTTGTTTATATATATAATAAATTTTATATATAATAAGTTTCAGTACAAATAAGATGTAAATATAAGTAACAAAATATTCTAGAAGGAATAGTATATAGTATAACCAAAGCAAAATATAGGTTTAGAGAAAGGAGGAAGTAAAGTGGATATAACAAATTTAATAAGTGAATTAACTAATAATACAGAGGGATTAAATATGGAGGGGTTAAATATGGATGGACTAAATATGAATAACTTAAATATGGATGCCCTAAATATGAATAATATTTCATCACTCATGGGAGGAAAGGGGTGTTCGAATAATAATAACTTGCTAATATTAATATTTTTGATTTTTTGCTGCTGTAATAAGGGCGGTTTTGGACAAGGAAACCAAGGAAATACTGTATGTTTAGAAGCTTGTGATTGCAAATGTAAAAAGAAAAAGTGTAAATGCTGTGATTATTGCGAACGTCCTGAACAACTAATATGTAGACCTGCAAATTCTTGCAACAATAACGGTTTTGGCGGCATTGGAGGCTTTGGCGGTAGTTGGTGTTGGATAATAGTTTTAATACTAATTCTATGTTCCAATAGGGGAAACTCTACATGCAAAGATAAGTGTTAGAGTAACAAAATATAATAAAGAGCTTAGGTATTTCAACTAACATTATAGAGTATTAAAAGTTCACCTAAGCTATTACAAAACTAAATGTAAAGATTAGATTACAATAAAACCATTGCCCAAGAAAGGGGGGTTCAAAATGTCAAAAAGTAAGTGTAAATGTTATAAAGAGTGTAGATGCAGAGGTAATGTTAGCAGTAATTGCGGAAACATCGGTGGAAACAACTGTGGAAACAGCTGTGGAAGCATCTGTGGAAGCAGAGGACTCAATATATGTACCCTATTACCATTTTTATTGATTTTAGGTGAAACAGGATTAATAAATAATAATAGGATATATACTTTAATCCTTTTATTCTGGTGTTGCTGTGGAGGTAACATGGGAAAAACTTTATGTTGCTAGTTTAAAAGGAAATTGGAGGGCTGAAAAGCCCTCCAAAAAAGTTATATAATAAGGAGGCGCATAATGGGAAAAAAGAAAAGAAAGGATTACGATAGAGAAGATAGACAACCAGCAATACAAAATGATAATGGAAACTATGGTGGCATAAATCCTATGATGTCTATGCTAAATAATGTAGATATGAATAAATTATCTACCATGTTAGGGCTTTTAAACTCTAATGGTACTGATCTCGGGAATTTAAACATATCAGATTTAATTGGCACTATGAACAATCAAGGTACTTCTACTAATGCTACTGCTAATAATAATAATAATACTTTAAAATCAAATAATCAAATAAGAAGAAACATAGATATTAATGTAGAAAATGAAGCTATTGTACAGCTTCTAAACGCATTAAAACCTTTTTTAGGTGATAAATCAGATATAATTGACAATGTAATAGATATATATTTATCAGAAGATGAAAATGATTAACTTATACTTAGAAAAAGCTATGTTTTTATTGAAAACATAGCTTTTTATATAACTATTTAATCTTGAATCTTATTTATCAACATAGTACATCTTCCATCCAATGATGCCCCTTCTTTTATAGTTACATGCTTAACTGTGATATCACCAGAGATATTTCCCAAAGGCTCTATTATAAGGTTGTCTTCGCAAGTTATGTTACCTTTGACTCTACCATTCACCTTGGCATTCTTACAACTTATATTGCCATTGTATAGAGCTGTTTCACCGATTATAATATCATCCTTCCATGTGATGTCGCCATCTATAGAGCCATCTATTTTAATTAGACCTTCACCAGAAATATTGCCTACGATACTGCATAGCTCACCTATTAGGGTCTCTATTCGATCAATGTTTTTACCATCCTTATCAGAAAACATTTTAATCCCCCTTAGAATTAATAAAAAAATCATAAAAAGTTTTTTAATAGTGTATATTTTAAATTTATATGTCAATAATATTAAGGAGATAGGAGATATATCTCCTATAGCTAAATTTTTTTAGCGATACAAAACCCCCATCCCCCTTTGGGTCGCTTTTAGCGGCCCTTATTTTTTAAAATCAATTTAAATATAGAACTAATTATTTAATATAGATATAGAATAAATTTTAAATTCATTATTATAAGCTTCACAAGGCTTTAATATAATGCTTAAACAATATTGAAGCTTTGAGTTTGGTTTAGATTTTAATATATAACTAAAGTTTATATTCCACTTTATTTCCAAAGGTCTATTATCGTTATCCCAACTTGTGTCAGTGAAAAATCCATCTAAAAACTTAAAGTTGGTCCCATCCACAGATAGTTGATTTAAAGAAGACATATTTTTAGACATTAAACCACTATAGAATATGTCAAGGTTACTAGAGTCAACTTCAGTTAAGTTCTCTATGTAATGGATAAGTCCTAATATTGAATCTCCTCCAGGAAAATTTGATGTGTCATAATTAAATTGATTTAAGACATTATTAAATAGTATATTGTAACACATAGTAATTTCTCCATCTTTTATATTTCCGGATAGAAATTTGGGAGCCTTTTTATTACCGTTATCTAAGAACCCTATTATATTATTATTTGAACAATAAATATCCTTAAATTTGTGTTCATCCCAGTAGAATACATGTTGTATAGGTAGATTATTTTGAGAACATTGTGTAAATACTGAGGGAGGTTTATCTTTTGAAATACTCATGATTGTAGCTCTTAAAGGCCAATGGGGATAGAATTCACCTAGAGTATTTATTTTTTTTAAAGGTTTTAAAAAGTAAGTCTCATTTTCGGTATTTACTTGAAGGTAGTATTTATTTTTAGATGTCTTTGTATAAAGTATATCCTTTTTACCATCTCCATTAAAATCTTCCTTAATACTTTGTGAATCATTTAAAGAAACAAAGGTAGTAGAAGTTTTGTTGAACTTAGGCCAGAGAATAGTTAGTAAAGAAAGCATTATAAGAAAAATACATATAAAATAACCTTTTTTAAATATAAATACTTTCAATCTCATAAAGCCACCTCTTTTAATTATATGAATCTAAAAAAATTAATTCTTATATATAAAATATATTTAAGATGAATGAAGAATATGATAAAAATAATAATATTTAAACGTACAAGATTTTGTAATTTTTACTTGCTAGGAGGATAATATGAAAAGAGACAACAATATATACATAATAAGTATAATTTTATTGTTAGTAAGTTTATCTGGTTGTGCTTTAAATAAAAAAGAAAAGAATAATAATTATGAAGAAAATAATGACATAAATATATATGTTGATACAAAGGATGAAGTTTCAATAGAGATGATTCAATTTGCTATAGAGTCATATAAAAATCAGAAAGAAGGAACAACTGTAAATATAAAAGCTCCTGTTAATAAAAAGGATATAAATACATATTTGAAAGATACTAAAGAAATAGACTTAGTTGTAACTAATAGGAACAATATTCTAGATCTTAGTAAACAGGGACTTATAGCTGATTTAAATGAATTTTACAAGAAAAATGATATAAATAACAGATTTTACAATATAATAACATCTTATGGGATTAAAGGAGATCAATATTTTGCATTAGGACTTTTACCTTTTACAATTCAAATAATATATAATGAAAAATATTTTGAGGATAAGAGTATAGAAATTAACAATGCTACCCTTGAAGAACTAATAAAACTTAATAACGATAAAGATGTTAAAGTACCTATTCTAGCACCTGAATCTATTGATGCTATGGAGATAATTAGTGTACTGCTAGAAGATAATCTAGTAGATAAAAAACAATTAGAAAACATTTATGAAGGAAATGTTGAAAAATATAATAATTTTAAGGATATCCAAGTGGTTTTAGATGAGTTAAATAAGTTAACTAAAGAGGGATATTTAACTAAAGATATGTTAGAGGTAAAAGACGAAGATGTATTAAGTTATATTGATAAGGGAAGATATCCTATGGCTATTGTAGCATCGTCTTATAATAATGATGAAGAAAGATTAAATACTAAAGTATTGGGTAATTATAAACTTATAGGCAAAGAAAAGACTCCAGTAGTATTTATGGATGCATTAATTGCAGTTGCAAATAATTGTAAAGACCAAGAAGAGGTAATAGAATTCATGAAGTTTATTTATAGCGATGAATTCCAAATGAAGATATCAGAAAAGGGATTTGTTACAGGTAATATAAAAGCTATGGAAGATAATAAGTTAATAAATTCTAATTTGAAAAGCGATATAATTTCTAGCAATATGAGTAATATACCATATATATATAGCTTGCCTCCTAAAATTAGAAATGAAGTTAAATCAGAAATGTATAATATATTAAGGGGTAACTACAGTGGAGATGAATGGAAGAAGATAATAAGAGACTCATATTAACACCATGTTATAACGATAATTATAGTAAAGTCTTCTCCTAAGAATAAATATTATAGAATAAAACAATGGTTACTCCTAAAGATTAGGAGTAGCCATTGTTTTAATTAAAACAGACAGCAAAAGAACTACTATTCATTTTGCTGCTTACACTTAGCACATAATCCATAAAAATACAACCTATTAGTTACTATATCGTAATCCGTATAGGGTTTTATGGTGTTGTTAAGTTCGTCAAAAGTTATACCTTCTATATCATCCACACGGTTACAACACATACACTGAATATGGGGATGTGTTCCAATTCTACCATCATACCTAAAGTTTCCTTCACCTACATTAAGTTCTTGAACAAGGCCAACTTCTACTAAAGTCTTTAAGGCTTTGTAAACAGTGGCTAAGCTCATTGTAGGATAAGAGGGTTGAAGTGATTTATATATAGCTTCAGCCGATGGGTGCTCATGAGTAGATTGAAGGTACTTATAAACAGCAATCCTCTGTGGTGTTAGCTTTAATTTTTTTTCTTTAAAAACAGCTGTTATATTATCCATTGTGCACCATCCTTATTATTTAATTGCTTCTATTATATAATAAAAATTATCACAAGTCAAAATCTAATTAGTAAGTTTAAAGATAGTGTTATTTATGTATCAAATAAGCACGATTATTATTATAACATTAATAGAATACAAATAATATAAGATTTAGATACATGAATAAAATAAAGCCTAATATAAAATATAAAATAGAAATAAAGTACTTGTATTTTTATGAAAATGTGATAGAATGAACTTAAGGCTGTTAATAAATTAACAATATTTGTACATGTTCATTTCACCTTAAAGAACAGAAATTCTGTTCTTTTTTTTAGTGGCTGTAATAAACAAAGAAGGATTTTTAAGATTTTATTAGAACTATATAATGTATAAGTCAATTTATAATAAAAATTTAAAATTAGGAGGTTTTAAAGTTGGTAGATTTAAATAAAGCTTTAAGCTATGAAAAATATATGGAGTCCGCTACAAAAGAACATTTAGAGATATATGATAAGACATTTATAAGTGACAAAAATATTGTAAAACTAAAAAAATTAGATGAACCTATAAAGGTTATAGCGTTTAGTGAAGGTTATTGCCCTGACTGTAATGTTTCTTTACCTATGCTAAAAAGGTTTCAAGAGACAAATTCAAATGTAGAAATATATATATTTAAAAGAGTGGGAAACGAAAAGTTTTTAGAGGAAAACTTAGGTGAGGCGAGGATTCCAACATTTATGTTTTTTGATAAGGATATGAAAGCTTTAGGCGTATATGTAGAATTTCCAAAAGAACTAAAAGAAAGAATAATTAGTGAAAAGATTGATGAAAAGAAAAAGTTGATTGGGGATTATAGGCAAGGAAAATACAATCTTCTAATAGAAGAAGAATTCTTAGATATTATTTTTTCTAATAGATAATTTTAAGAAAATTAATATTTAGGGGGCATATATGGATAAAAAACAGATAGCAATTGTAAAGAAAAATATAAAGGCTAATAGTAATATATTGAAACTAGAAGAGATATATAGTTGTTACTTTAAAAAAGATAGTGGAGAGATAATATTTAGTGAAAAAAAGGATTTTAATAGAATTGAGGAAGAAGTTCAAAAACTATATATTAATAATTTTAAAAGGTTATTAACAGGTAATATAGATGAAAAATTATTCCAACTTGATTTTATTGAAAAAGAAGAACTAAGTACTCAAAATATACTTCTTAATTTATTAAATGAGGATATTGAAGAAGATAGTATGAAAGATTTAGTAAAGAAAATATACGAAAACTGCATATATGACACTGATATTACTATAAACATATTAAAAGGTAGATATACTATAGATAAAAATTCTTTATTAGATGAAAATCCTAGTTTTATTTTAGTGTCTATAAATAGAGTAGCTGCACCTAAGAAGTCTTTAAAATTTGATTATGAAAGTAAAAGCTTTAAAGAAAGTTCTAACTTAGATGTTATTTTAGATTTAAATGCTCCGATACAAGGATTTCTCTACCCTATCTTAGATTTAGAGGGGGAAGACCTGAATAAAATACTATATTACAATGGAAAAATAAAGACTCTAGATGAAGGATTTATAAAAGGAGTACTAAATTGTGAAATAAAAGCTACACTTACAGAAGATAAGGAGAATTTTGCAAATATAATAAAGTTTTCTGCAAAGGATGGATTAAAGATATCCACATTAAAGGATTTATATGAGTTTTTAGGTGAGCAAAAAGAAAATGGTGAGGACAGCTTAACTATAAGAGATATACTTCCATTTATAGAAGAAGAAAGCGCTCTTAAAGAAGAGGAATTATTAAATATAAGCAAAAATATTTTAACTAAAGAAGATTATGCTTTCAATATAAATAGCATATTACCAGATTCTAAGTCTAAATCTTTGAAGATTGAAAATCAATATGTAACTATAAATCTAAGTCCTACAGCATTAGATAAAATAAAACAAAATGTGGGCGAAGACGGTAAGAGATATCTTATGATAAGCATGGATGAAAAATCATGTATAGGTGACATAGAAATCAAGGATGACGAGGTTAAAAAGGATATTGAAGATTTAAGCTTAGCTGTAGAAAAATAAAATAGCAGATTATAGGATCTTTTTAATATATATAGTTATTTGAGAGATTATAAGGGTTAAGGCATAATCAAAGATTATAAATATAACCTGTAAAATTACTAATAACATATAGTAAGGAATATTCATAGAAGGAATAGGGAAAGACAATTGCTTATAAATATAAAAAAGTATTAACATAGATATATTAAAAAAGATTAATTTTAATAGTATTTCTAAAAAAGGTTTCCTTAATCCTTCTATATAATATTTCATAAAAGCATAAAGACCAAAGAAAAGAAGGTATGAAATAGATAAACCTTTTAGTCCTAGTATAAAGGATAATATAAAGCAAGATATATAAACTATAAAGGAGGCTCTTATATCAATAGATAAGATTGAAATTGATATTATTGAAGTAGTTATTGCAAGTAAAGTTAATTTGCTTGTGGGAATTATACTTGAAATGTATAATATTATCACAGTTAGAGATGTAAAAAGTCCACCTTTAGCAATATACTTACTCTTATCCATTTAAAATCCTCCTTATTTATTATTAATTAGCAACAAGGGATACAATCGCCACCGAAGCATTCGCACATGCTATCAAGGCACCAAAGCCTAAGGCACATATCACAAGCACCACCACTGCTATTAGAATTACCATATGATTGCCTATATCCTGTAGTTCTAGCATTTATCATATTTAATGCCTGCCTATATTCAAAGTTATTGGGATCTAATCTACAGGCTGTTGATATGTAATTTAATGCACTATCATTCCAACCCTTTTTTAGATGAACCATGCCCATAAGGTAATTCCATTCACCATTCCTTACTTTTAGATTGTTTAGAGCTCTTTCAGCAGATGATATATCTCCTCTTTGAATATACATTCTTACTTCATTAAAGTTATTATATTCAGAATTATAATTTTCATTACTATAATTTTGTTTTGAATTATTATTTTTAGAATCTTTTAAAAGATAATTATAAGCTTCGTTTATTTCTCTCATCTTATCTTCTGCTAGATCTTTTAAGGGGTTATTTCCATATTGATCAGGATGGTACTTTTTAGCAAGTTCTCTATAGGCTAATTTTATTTCTTCATCTGTAGCATTTTCTTTAATTCCAAGTATTTTATATGGATCGCTCATAATAATTACACTTCCTTTTTTAGATTTATATAAATATTATCTTTATTATATTTTTCTGGGTAGAATACTTTATCCATTTTTTCCATTAAGCCATATTTTAATATGTTTTCTATTAAATCTTTGTTTTTTTTGATTGGTAGTTTGTAGAAGATATCTAAGCATTGTGAAGCACAGTAAACTAATATAAACTCAACCCTATCTTTTATTAGAGAATAAAACTCTAAAAACTCTAAATTATTTTCATTAAAACAGTGATTTATAGGGTTAAACTTATTATTTTTCATATCATCTTTTAAGTCATCTATAGCATCTATTAGATATATCCATTTTCCAAGATTATATCCAAGCCAATAAAGATCCTCAATAAAGCTTTTATCTTTGAAGTTATAACTTGTTAAAAGGATACCTGTAAGATCAGCGAAGGTGTCACTTATACTGTCTATATTATTTTCGATTAGATCCTTTTCTTGGTTTGAAAGTTTTTCTAAAGAGGCTTTTATTTGATTTTCAACATCTTTTAGATAGAGAGGATTCTTTTTTATGTATAGATTAGAAATTGAATATAGTATATTATATTTAAAAGCTTTTTCGTCATTTAAATCATCTAAAAACTTATAATGTGTCAAAGTTATATTAAGTTTTGAAGCATAATCTACTGAGCTGTTATTACGAACATATAGCCTTTTTTTTATAGGGTGCACAGGACAACGTTCAGGATTTAGCTCTAAGGGTTCATCTAAAAGGGCATCTATTAGGATAGCTAAAAAGGTCATATCATAATTTAGTGAAATACGTGGTATATTACCATAATTACTTTTTATAGACTTGCATACACCACAATAATATGCTTTAAATATTTCGTAATCTTTTATTTTAAGCTCCATCTTACATGGAGTAACATATCCAAACATATATATATATGTCTCCTTTATACTTATAGAGTTTGCAATGATAAATATTATATAAAGTGATTATAACATAAAAATTATCATAGTATCAAAGATTGTTATGATAATGTTTGAGTCAAGTAAAAGTGGGCAACTATTTTGTTTAATTTATTATCCATTATTTTACATGAGATATTTATAATTTACCATGCCCATTTTTATTC
>NZ_PTIS01000011.1 GCF_002934235.1 Clostridium algidicarnis DSM 15099 | reverse complement strand
AATGGATAATTTATGTATTGGGGAGATGTTTTTGCATCTCCTTTTATTTATATAGTTTTTTATACTAGTTCTGCCTACTAAAATTATACTCTAACTATGATAATTAGTGGAAGGATTTAAATCTATGTTTAGGTTAAGATATATTTATAAATTATTATATAAATTGTTTATATAATGGTATGTTTAAAGAAGTTATGATAAAATTGAATTACAAACTTGAATTAAAGGAGGTAGAATATGAGTAAATATAAAGTAGGGGATGAATTAATAATAATTGAAAACCCAAAAATAGAAGACGAAAAATTAAGAGATATGACGAAACTGCAAATTAATGAGGACTTTGCTCAAATCTCTTGGGGTCTTAAGATAGTTGATGTTGAGTATGATAAACCCAATGTAACACTTTCATATAGAAATGTGTATGGAGAACTTAACAAGGTATTTGCTGTTTGTAAGGATATAGCCAACTTTGATCAGGAAAAGGTTTTAGAAAAGGCTTTGTTAAAGGCTTTCCAAAATGAAATTATTAATGTTACAGTAGTTAAGAATTCTGGAAAGAAGTGTGACAAGTAGAAGTTTGTAAATTAACTATTGTATCAATTATGCCTATGGTATAAAAACAGACTATAGATATAGTAACAATAATTAAAATTCTATCTATTGAATGGTTTAAACATAGGTGCAATTGTTAATATTTTATCATTTCATTTTTAAGATTTAAATCAATTTATATTCTATAAAGATATAAAAATAACCTTAGCTAATTATCTTTAGCTAAGGTTATTTTTATTAAGTTACTATAGTCTCAACTGATCAACAATATGGTTTTTACTTAGGATTACTTTAAGGATAGTAGAGCCAAGTATTGTAACTACTACAAATTCTCCTAAAGCTATATATAAAGCGGTTGCTATAAAGGGAGCATTTGTTAATAAGGTAAATTCTAGGCCTAAAATAACACCATTAAAGATTGCTGGCCATAAAGAAGATATAATAACATTTTTTGATTTTGTTATCATAAATAAGCTTATAGTGGTGGCAAAGCTTCCAAAGAAGACATCTACTATACCAAGTGGACTAGTAATATTTGCAATGACACAACCTAAAACTAATCCTGGTACGTAAAGTGGGTCTATAAATGCTAGTAATACCATAACCTCTGAAATCCTAAATTGAATAGGACCGTAACTTATAGGAGCAAGACCCATGGTTATTATTGCATATATAGCTGCTACCACAGCCATTTTCATCATTTTGTTTAAAGATATTTCTTTTAAATAATATTTAAATACTACAAAGAGCATAAATAAGGTTAAAAAAGAAAATAAAATTATTATTAGTTTGTTATTCATAAAAAGACCTCCTTTTTTTAGTAGTGGGTACAAGGAGAAAACACTATAGTAACCTTATAAATTATATCATAATCTTTAAAATAGTAAATAGAAAATTACATATAAATTAATAAGTATTTAATTTATTTATATGTAACATAATATTTACATTTATCCCTTTAGTTTTTAGAAAAATTAGAATATAATGATTTTAATTAGCAATGGTGGTAAAGGGGGAAGAAGATATGAGCTATTGTCCATTTTGGTCTAATGATAAAAAAGTAGAGGAATGTTTTAAAGATTGCGTATTTTTTTCTTGTAATAAAGATAATCAATGTCCATTTAAACTTTATGATTTCAATAGTAGTATATTACTAGATAAATTAATGGGGTTAAACACAGAAGAACCAGATGAATCAGAAGAAATGATATTATAGTACCATATGAAATTTAAGAGTAGAAAGGCTTTCAATAATCAAATTACTGAAAGCCTTCTGCTATTACCTTTTTATTCGTTGTCTTTATAGGATTCAGAATATTTATGTAATAAGTTTTGTTTTACACCCCAAAGCTTTGTAGATAAGTCCACATAATAAGTATGAGGATTTTCGAATCTTAATACTTCAGGCCAAAGTTTGGAGGTTTCTTTTTTTGCGTACTCTTTTATTTCAAGTACCGGTGGGCTTTGGTATATAGCTTCACCTTTATCAAATATCTTTACCATAAGGTCTTTTACATAATAATCTTTTATTTTTTTCTTTTTCCATGTATAAACAGGGTTAAATATTTCAAGAGGCTTGGTTTCATCTATAACCTCATCATTTAAAGTTATTAAATCTACTATAGCTGTATGCGTTTTCTTATCAAATACTCTGTAAATCTTTTTAAAACCCGGATTAGTTATTTTTTCTTCGTTTTCACTTATTTTAATTTTGGGTGTTATGCTTCCATTATCTTCTTCTATTGCACATAACTTGTAGACACCACCAAAGACTGGTTCTGATTTAGCGGTAATTAACCTCTCACCAACTCCAAAGCTATCTATTTTGGCGCCCTGTGATAGAACGTCAGAGATTATATACTCATCTAGTGAATTAGAAATAATAATTCCACAGTCTTCATAACCAGCATCATCTAACATTTTACGACATAACTTTGTAAGATAGGTAATATCACCACTATCTATTCTAATAGCAGAAGGTTTTAGTCCTTGTGGTTTAAGTATCTCATCAAAAACTTTTATTGCATTAGGTATACCTGACTTTATAACATTATAAGTATCTACAAGAAGAACACAATTTTCAGGATAGGTTTCTGCCCAAGCTTTAAATGAATCGTATTCAGTTTCAAATAATTGAACCCAACTATGAGCCATGGTTCCAGCAGCTGGTATGTCAAAGATTTCATCAGCGATAGTACATGCTGTAGAACTACAACCACCTATAACAGAAGCTCTTGCTCCATAAATAGCACCATCATACCCCTGAGCCCTTCTAGAGCCAAATTCCATAACAGGTCTATCTCCAGCAGCCCTACATATTCTATTAGATTTAGTGGCTATAAGGGTTTGATGATTAATAGTAAGTAAGATCATAGTTTCAATAAATTGAGATTGAATGATAGGTCCTTTTACTGTTACTAAGGGTTCATTTGGAAAAACAGGATTTCCCTCAGGCACAGCCCAAACATCACAGCAGAATTTAAAATCTTCAAGATATTTTAAGAAATCATCAGAAAATAGATTTTTAGATTTTAAATAAGATATATCTTCTTTTGTAAATTCAAGGCTACTTAGATACTGAATTAGTTGGTCTACACCAGCCATTATGCAATATCCACCACCATCAGGCACTTTTCTAAAAAACATGTCAAAATAGGCAATTTTATTTGCTACGTTGCTATTTAAATAAGCGTTGCCCATGGTTAATTCATAAAAATCTACTAACATAGTAAGATTTCTATGATTATGAACGTCGAATTTTGTTATATTAGCCATATCAAATCTCCTTTTAAATTAAGCTTTTATATAATTATAACCTATATATATTATATAACAAATTTATCTTATATATATTAATATTTTATTTTAACAAATAATATTTATAAAGATATATGATAGTATAAATATAGATAGTAAAAGTGGACATAATGATTATTAGCATTAATTTAATATAAGATTTAAGAAAGGAATGAAATGATGAGTTTTTCTTTAGATGAATATCAAAAAAATGCAGTTACAACAAAAGAGAAAAACCTTTTAATAATATCTGCACCAGGAAGTGGTAAGACTACTGTAATAGTGAATAGGGTTAACTATATTGTTAAAGAGTTAAATGTAAATCCTAATAATATTGTAGTTATAACATTTACAAGGTCTGCGGCACAGAATATGAAGGAAAGATATTTAAAGATGACAAAGGATACAAATGCACCGTTTTTTGGAACATTCCATGGACTATTTTATAAAATATGTAACAGACACTATGGGAATATAAAAATTATAGAACAAAGAGACACCTATAGAATAATAAATAATGTACTTGTTAAATATTTAGATGAGATAGGTGAAGAAAAGGTAAGGGAGGTACTTAATGACATATCTATTTTAAAGAGCAGCTTTATAAATATAGAAGATTTTAATCCTAGTATGGATAAAGAAATTTTTAAAAATTGTTTTGAAAGCTATGAAAACTATAAAAAAGAAAAGGGGCTTTGGGATTTTGATGATATTCAAATAAATACTGCACAGCTTTTTGAAGAAAATAAAAAGATTTTAGACGGATATAGAAAACTTTTCAAATATATGTTAGTAGATGAATTTCAAGATTGTGATGATACTCAAATACATATACTTAAACTTTTAAACAAATATAATTCAATATTTGTAGTGGGGGATGAAGACCAATGTATATACTCATTTAGAGGATCTAAGCCAGAATGTATGGTTGACTTTTCTAATACATTTAAAGATGGAAGTAAGGTATATCTGTCATACAATTATAGAAGTACAGAAAATATAGTAGAAACAGCAAAAAACCTTATAGAATTTAATAAAATGAGAAATGATAAGGTTATAAAATCTTATAGAAAAGATAGAAAACCTATATTTAATAAACAGGTGCTAGATGAAGCCTTCCAAAGTAACGATATATCACAAAAAATAAGCTTATATTTAGAAATGGAAGATTGCAAGTATAAGGACAACGCTATTTTATATAGAACCAATCTTGAATCAAGACCACTTATAGACACCTTTATAAGGAATAAGATTCCTTTTGTACTACTAGACAAAGAATATAATTTTTTTGAACATTTTATATGTAAGGATATGATAGCTTACTTAAGACTTTCAATAGATCCTTTCAACAGGCAAGATTTTTGTAGGATAATAAACAAACCTTTTAGATATATAAGCAAAGTGAATTTAGATAAAGTTAGAAATTATAAATTTAAAGATGATTGTTTTTGTATATTGAAAGATATTGATGGTTTAGCTGCCTTTCAAGCAAAGGCTGTAGATACGCTTCGAAAAGATATTTTATGGCTTAATAAATTGTCTTTAAGAAGTGCTATAGATTTTATTATTACAGATCTTGGGTATATAAATTATCTTAGGGAGTATAGTGAAAAGTTTAAAATTAAGCTATCAGATTTAGAAGAGATATTAGAGGAATTTAAAAATGCTTCTGAAGAATATAACAGTATTATTTTATTTTTAGCTCACGTAGAAAATGTAAAGGAAGAGCTAGAAAAAAGTAAAAAGGTTAAAAATAAAGATGCTGTTATAATGAGCACTATTCATGGGGTAAAAGGAATGGAATTTAAAAATGTGTATATAATAAATTGCAATGATGACATAATACCACATGTAAATAGTAAAAAGGATAGTTTAGAAGAAGAACGTAGATTATTTTATGTTGCAATAACAAGGGCTATAGATAACTTATTCATATATTCTACTGAATATATGAGGGGGAAGAAAAGAGAGATATCACCATTTTTAAAAGAGTGTAAGTTACAAGAAGAACGAATATCTATACCTTATAAAAAAGGGGATAAAATTTACCATAAGGCGTTTAAGGAGGGGGTAATAAGTTCTGTAGAGGACTATGAGTTAGAAATAGAATTTACGGATGGAATTAAAAGAAGATTTGACTTTAAGGTGCTATATATGAATAAATTAATAACAAAATTAAATTAAATACACTAAATATAGAGGTTATTAGTTATATAAAAAAGCAATACGATTTTACATGGCTTTGTTGTATAATATATGTAAACGGTGAAGATCATGGTTATAAGAGATTTTTAATAGAAAGGCGAAGTACAAAATGGATAAAATAAATATAAATGCTAAAGATATAATATTTGCTTTAGATATAGGAACTAGATCTGTTATAGGAACAGTTGGAATAGTAGAAAATAAAAAATTTAAAGTTATAGCGGAACATTATGTAGAACATGAAGAAAGATCTATGATAGACGGTCAAATTCATGATATAAACAAGGTATCTGAAGCCGTTGAAACTGTTAAACTTAACCTAGAGGACAAGTTAGGTATTAAACTAAAAGAAGTAGCAATAGCTGCTGCTGGAAGATTTTTAAGAACTACAAAGGTAAAGGCTGATTTAGATATAAATGAGGATAAGGAAATAAACAAAGAGATACTTAGAAAGCTTGAACTTACAGCAGTTAATAAGGCAGAAGATGAAACAAGTAAATCTTCAAATGGTAAGCTTTATTGCGTTGGATATAGCATAGTAAATTATTACCTTAATGGATATGTGATATCAAATCTTTTATCTCATAAGGGGAAAAATATAGGTGTTGAAGTTATTGCTACATTTTTGCCAAGAACGGTAATAGATAGCTTATATTCAGTAATGAATAAACTTAATTTAAAGGTTGTAAGTCTTACTTTAGAGCCTATTGCAGCTATAGAAGCCACCATACCTAAAAATTTAAGATTATTAAATTTAGCTTTAGTAGATATAGGAGCTGGTACCTCAGATATTGCTATAAGTAATAAAGATAGTATATCAGCTTTTGGAATGGTTCAGATGGCAGGAGATGAAATAACAGAAGTTATAGCACAAAACTGCCTAGTAGACTTTAATACAGCTGAAATTATAAAAAAGTCACTTTTAATTAACGAGGATATAACATATAAAGATGTGCTAGGATTAGAAAATAAGGTTAAATCAGAGACAATAATAAAGCTTATACTCCCAGTTGTAGATAAGATAACTGATGCAATCGCTCATAAAATATTAGAGCTTAATGGAGATAAGTCTCCAAGTGCTGTTTTTTTTGTAGGGGGAGGAGCTCACACACCATACATTAGGGAAAAGCTTAGCGAAAAGCTTAATATACCACTTGAAAGAACTGCTATAAAGGGAAGAGAGGCAGTTTTAGATTGCATATGTCTAGATAATTCTCTTGGTAGCATAGGGGTTACAGTGCTTGGAATAGGTCTTATGGCAATAAAAAGTCTAGGTGAAAATTTTATAGATGTTTATCTAAATGGAGATGTAATAAGTCTTTTTAATGTTCAAGATCATAAGGTTATAGATGCATTACTTCAAGCAGGTATAAATCCTAAGATGTTAGTAGGACATAATGGTAAGAATATAAGATTTACGTTAAACGGCAGTAAACGATTAGCCTTTGGTAGTCTTGGCAAAAATTCTACCATATTTATAAATGGAAAAGAAGGTAGTTTAGATTCCACAGTTAAAGAAGGAGACACTATAGATGTAAAGTTTGCATTGGATGGGAAGGATTCGGAACCTAATATAAAAGAGTATATAAAAAGTCTAGATTCTGTATCATTTTTCTATAATGATGAAATTCAAAACTTAGAGCCTAAATGTATGATTAATGGTAAAGAAAAGGCTATAGATTCTATAATAAAAGATGAAGATACTATTGAAATAATAAACATCTTAACACTAAAAGATTTCAAATATTATATACTAAAAGAAGAAGGCATATTTACAATAGAAGGGAAAAGGCTTCAAGATGACTATGTAATAAGAGAAGGAGATAGGATATATAAAGATATAACATTAAATAATAAAGGTGATAATAACTTAAAAGATGAATTAATAAAAGATGAATTAATAGAAATCACAGTAAATATAAATGGGGATGAAATAATTCTTAAAGGGAAAAAGGAATATATTTTTGTGGATATATTTGATTATATAAATTTTGATCTTACCATGTTAAAAGGCAAGATAACTTTAGAACTTAATAAAAAAGAAGCTTCATATGTAGATAAGTTAAAAGATGATGATATTATAAAAGTTTATTGGTCATAAGAAGATTAGATATGAAAACTAGTGAAATATAGAAATATAATGTTAAAGGATATATAAAGGAGAAATGATTTTGGAAGAAAAAATAGATTTTCTAAAAATGGCTGAAGAAATAAAAGAAGAATTAGTTTATATAAGAAGGGATATACATGAAAACCCTGAACTTGGATTCGAAGAATATAGAACATCAAAGAAGATAAAAGATATTCTAGATAAAGAAGGAATACCTTATAAGTCTGTAGCAGGAACTGGAATATATGCATTAATAAAAGGTGAAAAAGCAGGTGCTGATAAAGTTAAAACTATAGCTTTAAGAGGAGATATAGATGCTTTGCCTATAAAAGACGCTAAAGTTTGTTCTTATACATCTAAGGTAGAGGGTAAAATGCATGCTTGTGGTCATGATGCTCATACTACTATATTATTAGGAGCAACCAAGATTTTAAATAGTATTAAAAAAGAATTAAAGGGAAATATAGTACTATTATTTGAGCCAGCAGAAGAAACTGTTGGTGGCGCAAAGTATATGATAAAAGAAGGGGTACTTGAAGATCCATATGTAGATGCAATAATTGGACTTCATGTATCAGAAGCTATAGAGGCGGGAAAGATAGGTATTAAAAGAGATGTTTTTAATGCAGCGTCTAACCCATTTACTATAAAGGTAAAGGGTAAAGGAGGCCATGGAGCTCACCCAGAAGATACTATAGATCCAATATTAATAGCTAGCAATATAATAATGTCTTTGCAAAGTATAGTAAGTAGAGAACTGTCACCTGTATATCCATCTGTTATAACTATAGGTAGTATACATGGGGGGACAGCGGAAAACATAATACCAAAAGAAGTGGAAATTAAAGGTATAATAAGAACTATGACCAATGAACAAAGAGAGTATGCAAAAAAAAGAGTTACTGAAATATCAAAAGGTATAGCAGAATCTTTAAGAGGAAGAGTAGAAATAAAAATAGATGAAAGTTATCCTTGTCTTTATAATGATGATGAAATGGTAAAACTTTTAGAAGATACTGCACCAAGAGTAATAGGAGAAGAAAACATTATAAAACTTAAACATCCTAGTATGGGCGTAGAAAGTTTTGCTTACTTTGCTATGGAAAGACCATCAGTATTTTATTTTTTAGGTAGTGCTAATTTTGAAAAGGGCATAAGTAATCCAGCTCATGGTGACTTGTTTGATATAGATGAAAATTGTTTACCAATAGGGGTTGCACTTCAATGTAATATGGCTTATGAATATTTGACAAGAGAATAATTAAGTATTAATCTAAAGTATAATTATAAAATAGCTGTGTTTATGATATAATATCGTGGCACAGCTTTTAAAAATACTTTAGGTATGTGCAGTTAGTTTGATAGGAGTGGTGTTATGAATGTAGAAATTGGAATAAATGAAGCAGGTCAAAGACTAGATAAATTTTTAAGAAAGTTATTAAAGGATGTACCTTTAAGTGCTATATATAAGGTTATAAGAAAAGGTGATGTAAAGATAAATGGAGTTAAGGCTAAAGAAAAATATTCTTTAGTGCAAGGTGATATAGTTACCATAAGAAATATAGAAAGTAAAAAGGAAGAGGGACTAAAGTTCCAAAATGCAAAAGCTGATTTCAAATCAGTCTATGAAGATGCAAATATGCTCTTATTAGAAAAGTGGCCAGGAGTATTAGTTCATTCTGATAAGAAAAAAGGCGAACCAACACTTACAGATTACGTACTTACTTATTTATATGAAAAAGGTGACTACATACCAGAAAAAGAATTAACATTTACACCAGCTTCTTGTAATAGACTTGATAGAAATACGTCTGGCATCGTGATATTTGGAAAGAATTTTGATTCTCTTAAAGCTCTAAATGAAATGATAAGAGAAAGAAAAATAAAAAAGTATTACTGTGCTTTAGTTAAGGGAAGAATAAAAGATGGGGTATATGAAGCTTATATATCTAAAAATGGTGAAGAAAACAGATCTGAAGTATTTAAAGACATGAGACCTGATACTAAAAGAATAGCAATGGAAGTTAAGACAATACAAAGTAATGGAGGATTTTCATTTATAGAAATAGAACTTTTAACAGGAAGAAGTCACCAACTTAGGGCTCACTTATCATTTTTAGGTAATCCTATAATTGGAGATAGTAAATATGGAGATAAAACTTTAAATGCATACTTTGAAAATAAATTTGCACTCAGCTTTCAATATTTATACGCCTACAAAGTTGTATTTAAAAATTGCCCGGAGAGCCTAAGCTATATGGAAAATAAAACTATAACTGAAGCACTTCCACCTATATTTAAAAAGATTAAAAATGATGTTTTTAAATTTTAGTCAATAATATTATATATTTTATAAAAGGAGATAGTTATGAAGGAGCAATCCACAACTAAAGGATTTGCCGTATTATCTGTAGCAGGAATGATGGTAAAGATTTTATCTCTTTTGTATGTGCCTTTACTATTATTTATAATTGGTGATGAAGGGTATGGAATATATGCAGCAGCCTATGACATATTTAGTCTTGTATATGTTATGACAAGTTCAGGAATGCAGGTTGCTATATCAAAACAGGTTTCAGAACTTATAGCCCTTAACAATCCAAAAGATGCAATAAAGACTTTTAAACTTGCTAGATTTATGCTCATGATTATGGGCTTTTTAGCAGCTATTATAGTTTTAATATTTGCTAGTAGAATAGCTAATTCTACGGGCAATTCTAAATCTTATTATGCTATAGTTGCATTAACACCAGCAATGGTAGTAACATCTATATTAGCGGCATATAGGGGGTACTTCCAAGGCCTTAGCATAATGACCCCAACGGCTGTATCACAAATTATAGAACAAATTGCTAATATAATATTTAGCTTAGTATTTGCATATATTATGATGAAACAAAGCGTAGATTTGGGGGCAGCAGGAGGGACTATAGGTACTGCTATTGGTGCATTAATAGCAGCGTATTATCTTTCAAAAGTATATAAAAAAAGTAAAACTATGAAATTTAAATATAACAAAGAGTCAATAACCGTAAGAAGGTTATCTAACAAAACACTTTTAAAAAGATTGTTTAAATATGGATTTCCTATAACATTAAGTTCAGGCATGCAGTATTTAGGAGCTGTAATTGATCTTACTATAGTTAAAAAAAGGTTAGAAGTTGCGGGAATTTACCTTGTAAAAGATAGAAACATAAAATATTCTATATTAAGTAAATATAGAACGCTATTATATGTACCTCTTACTATAATAGCAGCCCTTTCATCAGCTCTTTTACCAGCAATATCAAGAGCTATGGTTTTGAAAAACAAGAAAGAGGTTAAAGAAAAAATAGATTTTGCTCTTAAAATAAGTTATATTGTTTCAATTCCTTCGGCTGTAGGACTAGCAGTTTTAAGTAAAGAAGTTTATAGACTAATAAAATACGGAGCAGGTTATGAAATAATGACTTATGGAGCTATCGTAGTTGTGTTTATGGCTATAGTTCAAATTCAAACTACAATTCTTCAAAGTATAAATAAATTATACATAGTAATTGTTTCTTTAGGTATAGGGATAATTGCAAAGCTTGTAGCTAATTATTATTTAGTTGCAATTCCAAGTCTAAATATAAATGGAGCGGTAATTGGAAGCTTATTATGCTTTTTAATACCTATGATAATTAATAATATAGCTTTAAATTCAGCGTTAAAAGTAAGAATAAGTCTCATAAAGGTAGCAATTAAGCCAACAGTAGCATCAATACTTATGGCAATAGTTATAAAGGTATTAAGCTTTAATTTTGCTATTATATTAAAACTTGTTGGAGATACATATGTATTAAGCTCCATATTTACTATAATATCTATTGTAATAGGAATGATTGTGTATCTTTATGGATTGGTACTTACAGGTGGAATAACTAAAAAAGATATGAATGCATTACCAAATAAGGTTACAAAGCTTTTGCCAAAGTTTATATCAAATAGACTAAGATAACAAATTAAGTAAACCTAGAAACTAAAAGTGAAATGATTATATAAAGATAAATAAAAAAATAGCTTGATTTGTTTTAAGCTATTTTTTTATTTAAGTTATATTTTATTTTTCTTTACAGTAAAAAGTATAGAAAATAAAAAAGAAGAAAATCCTAAAGAAATTAATACAAAGTTTTTAAATACCATTGATGAATTAGAGATTTGATTTTTTAAAATAATAATACTAAAGTAAGACAACGTTGCAATAAGTAAATATATAAATATATTTGTTATAGAAATATTAAGGTCATAGTATTTTCGAATTTCTTTAAGATTTAAGCAAAGAGATATTGTAGAAGTAATAATAATAGTTATACCATACCCAAATATATTTATACTCTTTATACCTGTTAGTATGTATAAACTTATAAGTTCTATAACTGATATAAATAAAGAGTTTCTAAGCATTATATTTTGTTTTCCAAGTCCATTTAATATTCCATAGGTAGTGGAATCACAATATAAAATTGGGGGACATAATGAAAGAAATTTTATATAGTAAGTAAGGTCGTTTCTTTTAAAAAACATCATGCCTAGATTTTCGGGTATTGAAATACATAATACAAGAGTAGATAGTCCTAGTAAAAATGCGATTCTAAGAACTTCTATTATCCTGCTTTCAATAAAATAAGAATCGTTTTTATTTATACCTTGAGCTAAATCAGGTACAAGAACTGTTATTATAGATCCTATTACTATCATTGGGAAAAATACAATATTTAATGTCATTCCAGTAAATTTTCCTATAATTGAAAGTGCTTCAGAATAATTAAATCCTGAAACAATAAGCCTTCTAGGTAATATAAGTGTAGATAATGCACTAAGTGCTGTAGATACAAATGCATTTAAGCAAAGGGGAAGGGATATAACAAGAACATTAAATAAAAGCTGTGTTCTAGATTCATGCTTTTTACTTACACAAGATAAAGAATTAACAGACCTTTTATAATAAAAATAAAGAAGAATAAGACTTATAAATTCACCTAAACATAATGCTATATATGCAGCAGAGACTGTTTGGGTTATGTTTTTTAAATTAAAGTAGTTAATTATAAATACAATTATAAGTATTCTTATAAACTTTTCTAATATATCTATAAATGCAGGTATTTTTATAGAAGAGGTTCCATAAAAATATCCCTTTAAAATATTAGAAATACCTATAAATATCATAGCAGGGCAGGTTATTCTTATAGATAAAATAGTCCTTGGATCTTTTATGATCTTTTCTCCTAAAAATGGAGCGAAAAAGAAAACGAATATTACAACTAGGCAAGCCCATAAAATATCAAATTTTATTGTTATGTTTATAGTCTTTTTTAAATTTAATACATCATTATTATCTTTATATATTGCAGAAATTTTTGAAATAGCTGCTATGATGCCCCCACAAATAAGGCATATAAAAATATTGTATATTGGCATTACAAGACCGTATAAACCCATGCCTTCCGGGCCTAGTTCTCGTGAAAGTGTGATAGAAAATATAAATCCTAATATTCCAGTAGTGAGGTTTGACAAAGTTAGTAAAAAAGTATCCCTATAAAACTTATCATTTATCATTTATCATTTATCCTTTATAATAATGCTAACCTTAATAATTATTCCTAAAGGTAAATATATATTCTATAATTAGGGTTTATTAATAGGTAATAATATTATTTGAGTAGGGTAATATAAAAATATAATTAATATATTGAAAAATGAATTAATATATTGTATTATACTTTAATAGTAATGATTATTAATTGCGTATAAATATATAGTTATATTGTATTAAAGAAAAAAATAAAATCACAAATAAAAAGAAGGAATTAATTATGAATAAAAATAAATTTGAATTTACTTATGGAAAAGCACTGCATGGGGTAATGTTTGCAATTAATCCATTTAAAAAAATGGTTTTAAAGACTCATTGTATCGTCCATAAATTTATTAATATACAAGCTATACAAATATTAAATAATGATGGGCATATGGATGCAGGAGATTATTATAGAAACAATATAAAACCTCTAAATGAAGGGGTTGCTTGGGCAGACCAGGATTTTAAAAGTTCTAACCATTTTTATCACGTAACAAAGGGAAAAGGACTTTATGGATTCTCAGATGCACTTAGTGAAGCTAAAAAGTATTATAAATTATCCTTAAGCTACTTAGATAAAGGAGATACAAATAAGGCTTTATTTTATCTTGGAGCAGCTTGCCACTTAGTTCAAGATACAACAGTACCTCATCATGTAAATAATAGACTTTTAAAAAAACACAGGAAGTTTGAACTTTGGATAATATCTAAGTTGTTTAGCGATTATTCTTTTGCTGTAGAAAGTGGGATATTAAGATTTAATGGTTTAGAAGAATATATAAAAAATAATGCCGTAGTTGCAGATGACACTTATAATAAGTTTCAAGTTGTTGAAGATAAGGAAGAAAGATATTTTAAAATAGCCTCTGTTATATTAAAACAAGCCCAAATAACAACAGCTGGCTTTTTGTTAGATTTTTATGAAGATTATATAAAAGATAGAAAGTTTTATGAAGAGGTTTCAATATCTTAAGTAGTGACTAATTAGGCATAATAAAACACTTAATTTATAAATAATTCTCCCATTATGTGGAAGAATTATTTTTTTTGTGTTAAATTAGTTATGATAGTAATAACTAGGAGGGGATGATACCGTGAAGAAAGGATTTGAACATACAATTGATTTAAAATCTTTTAAATTTGAGGGTAATGTATTAGATATAGGTGAAGAAAATTACGGTATAGTATATAATTTATTTAAAAGCAACGAAGAAGACGATAATATAGTGGATTATATAGAGGGAATCGAAAATAAAAAGAGTATTGAAAAAGGATACTATAATAATGTAGTTCTGTTTTTTTATCTAAGTACTTTATGGGGAGGAAAGGATAGAGAAAAGGTATTAAAGGATGCTTATGATTTTTTGGATACTAGGGGAGACATACATATATGGGATATAACTAAGTCTAATAATAAAATATTAAATGAAAATATAAAACTTCTTTTACCTAAAGAAGAAATAAAGAAGATAAAAGTTAAAGATTATAATATAATAAAAGACTATAGTAAAAAAGATGCTTTAAATTTATTAGAAAGATTTTTTGAAATAAAAGTAATACAAGATTGGAACGATGTATATTATATATCTGCACAAAAGAGGGAGGACATAATTAATGAAGGTGCTACTAGTAGGAATAAACTCAAAGTATATACACAGCAATTTAGCAATAAGATATTTAAAGGCTTTCACAAAGGATTTAAATTTCCACTGTGATACAAAAGAATACACAATAAATGAAAGGATTGAAAATATAGTACCAAGTATAATGGAAGAGAAAGCTGACATAATAGCTTTTTCAACATATATATGGAATCTTGAATATGTAACTAAGATAAGTAAAATAATAAAATTAATTGATCCCAGCATAGAAATAATATATGGAGGTCCTGAAGTATCTTACGATGGTGAAGAATTCCTATTAAATAACTCTGGAGATTATGTAATAGAAGGAGAAGGAGAGGAAACCTTTAGAGAATTTATAAAAAGAAAGATGGGCATTATAGAAGAAAACCATATAAAAGGATTATATGAAAAGAAAAGTGGAAATGTTATTTATGGAGGCAAACGTCCTTTAATGGATATGAATAAGTTAGTTTTTCCTTATGAAGAGGATGAAGATCTAGCAAATAAAATAGTGTATTTTGAGGGATCTAGAGGGTGCCCATTTAATTGTAAATATTGTCTTTCATCAACAATACACGGTGTAAGATTTTTAAATATTGAAAGGATAAAAAGAGAACTAGAATTTTTAATAAAAAAAGATGTAAAACTTATTAAATTTGTAGATAGAACTTTTAATTGTAATAGTAAATTTTCTATGGAGATATGGGAATTCTTATCTAATATAAATACCACAGCAACTTTTCATTTTGAAATATCTGCAGATATATTAAAAAGAGAAGAAATTGAATTATTATCAAAAGCGCCAAAGGGAAGATTTCAATTTGAAGTAGGTGTTCAAACTACTAATGATGAAGTACTAAAGAATATAAATAGAAATGTAAACTTTAGCGATATAAAAGAAAAAATAGAAGAGCTTCAAAGCATCAAAAATATAAAGCAACATCTAGACCTTATAGCAGGACTTCCAGGAGAAGATTATGAGTCTTTTAAAAGATCATTTAATGATGTATATTCTATAAAGCCAGAAGAGGTTCAACTAGGCTTTTTAAAGCTATTAAAAGGAGCACCCATGACACAGGAAGCAGAAAAATGGGGAATGGTTTACTCGCCCTACCCTCCTTATGAGATATTAAAAACTGATAAGATAAGTTATGAAAAGATGACAGAGCTAAAGTATTTAGAAGCTATGGTAGATAAATACTATAACTCTCAAAAGTTTGTAAATATAATTAAGTATTTTGAAAAAAAATTTGAGAACCCTTTTGAGTTTTTCAACACATTAGCAATGTTTTATAAAGAAAAAGGATATTTTAAAAGAAATTTATCTAGTGTAGAATATTATAAGGTATTTATAGAATTTAATGAAGAGGTTGTAAAATGCAATTATGAGGAAGAGCTTTTATTAAAAGAAATAGTTAAATTTGATTATATGAGATTTAATAAAAAGAAATGGTTACCTATGTTTTTAAATAGAAGTATATCAAAAAAGGATGATAAAAAGTTAAAGGAGTATATAAAAACAAATTATAGTAGGGATAAAAATTATCATGGAGAAGCTTATGAAATTGATATAATTAAATATATAAGCTGTGGAAAATTCGACAAAAATAAAAGTTATTTACTTTATGATGAAGAAGATTGGCAATATATTAAAGATATTACAGAAGAGTTCAAAAATTATTAATATTTATTTGATAATATATATTATATATATCAAATAAACAAAATAATTTAAAGTTTTACAAAAAAATATTGTTTATAAAGTTGAAATATGCACAAAAGGTAGTATAATATTAAGTATATTGTAATTAATACTATATAAAGTATTAACTAATATAAATATAATAACTAAATATTCAATAAAAGGTGGTGAGACTTTGGCATTAGATGTACTTAAAGATATAAAAGAAGCTGAAGAAAAGGCTGAAAGCGAAGTAAAGGCTGCACAACTTCAAAGTAAAGAGATATTAAAAGATGCACAATTACAGGCACAGAAAATGCATGATGATATAGTAAATAAAGCAAAAGAAGAAGCTGAAAGTATTATGAATCATGCTATAAAAGAAGGTGAAGATGAGTCAGTACCCATCTTTAAGGCTGGAAAAGAGCAAAAAGGTGAAATATTAGATTCATCAAAAGAGGTATTAGATCATGCTGTAAAAATAGTTATTGAGAGGATAGTGAGTGTAAGTGGCAATAGTTAAAATGAATAAATTTACTCTGCTAGCCTTTGAATCACAAAAACAACAGCTTTTAGAAGAATTACAACGCTTTGAAGGAGTACAATTTATTAATCTCCAAGATCAAGAAACAGTAGATAAATATGAAGAACTAAAAGGGCTTAAGAAAGATGAACTTGGTGGAGATTTTAGTGAATATGAAAGTGCTCTTTTAAAGATAAAATTTTCTTTAGATTTTTTAAAGCCATATATGGAAAAAGAGTCAACCTTAAAATCATTTTTAAATGGAAAGAAGGCTCTAAACTATAAAGACCTAGAAGAAAAGATAAAGACAAACAATTGGCAAGAGGTCTACAAAAATCTAAAAGAAAAAGAAAAAAAGCTAAATGCTTTAGGTAATGAAAGAACAAAATTGGAGACTGAAATTAGTACTTTATCATTATGGCAAGAATTTGATGCTCCTTTTTCAGATTTAAAAAACTTAAAGTATGTGTCCCCATTTATAGGAACCTTTGCGACTCAGTATGAGGCAGACCTTATTAAGGAATTTAATGAAGTTTTGAAAAATGGCTACATAGAGATTGTTAATAAGGATGTACAAGATACTTATATGTATGCATTAGTTCCTAAAGAGGATGAGGATAAGGCTCGCGACATATTAAAAGAATATGGTTTTAATTCTTTTGCTTTAGTACATGATAGAACTCCTAAAATTCTTATAAAGGATTATAGGGAGAAAGTTATTGAATTAAATAAAGAAGAAGAAAATATAAAATCAGAACTTAAAAAGTTGAATTATGATTTTGAGAATTTAGAAGAGGCTTATGATTATTATAATAACATCGCTTTAAGACTTAAAACTTCAGAAAACTTCCTTAGAACAGAGAATATAGTAACTATTTATGGTTGGAATACTGTGGAAACTAATGAAAATTTAAAAGATAGTATTTCAAAATCAATTGGAGAAGACTATTATCTTAATTTTAGTGAAGTTTTAAAAGAAGATATCGAAGATGTACCTATAAAGCTTAAAAATAATAAGTTTAGCGAATCCTTCGAAAGTATAGTAGAGATGTATAGCTTACCTTTGTATAGTGAGATAGATCCTACACCAATACTTTCAGTATTTTACTTCATATTCTTTGGAATGATGCTTTCAGATGGAGGATATGGATTAGTAATGGTAATAGCTGCACTGCTTGGAATGAAATTTTCTAAAGATAAAAGTAAGCAGAAGACATTTAAGTTTTTCCTTTTTGCAGGTATATCAACTATTATGTGGGGAGCCGTGTATGGAGGGTGGTTTGGTGATTTATTTCCAGAATACTTTGGAATAAAGATACCATTCTTATTAGATCCACCAAATAGCATAATAGAAATCTTTGCTTTATCATTAGGTTTTGGTATTATCCACATATTTGTTGGACTTGGTATAAAAGCTTATATGCTAATAAAGGATCACAAAATAAAAGATGCAATTTATGATGTTTTAAGTTGGTATGTAACAATAATAGGTTCTATAATGATGATAGCTGGAAAAGGTGGATCCATTGGTAAATGGATGCTAATAGGAGGCTTAATCGCTTTACTTTTAACTCAAGGACGATCTGCTCCAACTCTTGGAGGTAAAATTGGAGGAGGAGTATATGGGGTTTATGGTATAACAGGTTATCTTGGAGATATAGTTTCATATTCACGTCTTCTTGCGTTAGGTCTTGCTACTGGATTTATAGCTAATGCATTAAATCTTATAGTAAGCTTATTCCCGAAACCTATTATATATGTATTAGCTCCAATACTTTTTGTTGCACTGCATTTATTTAATTTACTTATAAATGCATTAGGATCATATGTTCATGCAGCTAGATTACAATACCTTGAATTCTTTAATAAGTTCTATGAGGGTGGGGGTAAAAAATTTACTCCATATAAACTTTCAGAAGAATATATAAAAATCACAAAATAGATAGGGGAGGATTTTAACATGACATTCGTACAATTTTTAGTTGATAACAACGGAGGGCTAATATTAGCATTACTAGGAGCTGCTCTTGCTACAGGACTTGCAGGAATAGGTTCTGCAAAGGGAATAGGTATAGTAGGTGAGGCTGCTGCAGGTCTTATGACTGAGGAGCCAGATAAATTTGGTAAGACATTTATACTTGTTGCATTACCAGGTACACAAGGACTATATGGTTTTGTTATAGCATTATTACTATTCACAAAGATAGGTATATTTGGAGGAGAAGCTCCATCATTAGATCTTGGTTTTAAATATTTAATGGCATCTCTACCAGTTGCACTTGCAGGATGGAAATCAGCTATTGCTCAAGGTAAGGTTGCTGCATCAGGAGTTCAGATATTAGCTAAAAGACCTAATGACGTAATGAAGGGTGTTATCTATGCTGTTATGGTTGAAACTTATGCAGTTTTAGGTTTCGTTGCATCATTATTCATGGTCTTATTTGTAAAATAGTTTGGAGTGATAAGGTATGTCTAATATTAACAATCTAGTAAACAAGATATTAGATGAGGCTAATACGAAAAAAGACGAAATCCTTAAATTGGCTCAGAAGGAAAAAGAAGATATAATAAATGCAAAAGTCCAAGAAGCTAAAGCCACTGAAAAATCTATAGTTGAAAAGGCTAAATTAGAAAGTACTACAAGAAAAAGTAGAATAATTTCTAATGCTGAACTTCAAGTTAGAAATGAGAAGCTAGAAGCAAAGCAAACTGTGATTTCAAAGGTTTTAGATGAGGCTTTAAAGCAATTAGGAGATATGGATTCCACACAATATATAAATTACATTAAGAATAAAATTGTTTCTTTAGATATAAATGGTGATGAAAATCTTATAATTAATTCTAAAGATAAAGATTTATTTTCAAATGAAGTTATAGAAGGAATCAATAAATCATTAATAGCTAAGGGCAAAAAAGGTAATATAAAGATAATTTCTGAGCAAAGAGATTTCGAAGGTGGCTTCATCTTAGAAAAGAATGGTATAGAAATCAACAATACTTTTGAAGCATTAATAAGTTCTATGAAAGATGAATTAGAATATGAAATAGCAAAAGTGTTGTTTAACTAAGGAGGGTAATAAATGGATTCAATGCTTTTTACCCAGGTAATACCCAGACTTAGGGTTCTAGAAACAAAACTTTTAGATAAATCAAAAATTGATAGAATGATAGACTCAAGTTCTAAAGAGGAAGCTTTAAAGGTCCTTCAAGAATCAGAGTATTCTACCCTAATGTCTAATATAAAAAGAGCTGAGGATTATGAAATTATATTAAGTGCTGAACTTAAAAGAGTTTATAAAATGCTATATGAAATGACACCAGTAAATAGTATTGTGGACATAATGAGCATAAGATACGATTATCATAATATTAAAGTTTTAATTAAAGGTAAAATATTAGAAAAAGATTTTTCTAATATGATTATACCTATAGGTACCGTAGATATTAATAAGCTTATATATGCATTAGATAATGAATATTATAGAGATTTAAATCCTATAATGAGAAAAGCAATAGAAGAGGCTTTAGAAGATTTTAGTACTTCAAAAGATCCACAAAAGATAGATATTATTTTAGATAAATATTTATTCATTCATCAGCTTTCTTTAAATGAGCAAATAGATGATAAATTTCTAGATAGGTATTTAAGATACCTTATTGACTTAACTAACATAAAAACTCTTTTAAGGGTTAAAAAACAAGATAATACTAGAGATTTCTTAAATAGCTTAATTATACAAGGTGGATATGTTGATAGGGATAAATTGAATTCTTTATATAATGATTCTGTAGAAAATATTCCAGGAAAACTTGCGTTTACTGATTACTCAGAAATTTTAAAGTTTGGAATTGAAGATTATGTTAAGACAGGATCTATAAACTTATTTGAAAAATTAAGTGAAGATTTTATAATGAATTATATGAAGAAGGCTAAATATATAACTTTTGGGCTAGAACCTCTTATTGCATATATATATGCAAAGGAAAATGAAATTAAGCTTATTAGAATTATAATGGTTGGTAAATTAAATAACATCCAAAGTGAAGTTATTAGAGAAAGGCTGCGTGAAAATTATGTATAAGATAGGTGTTGTAGGAGACAAAGACTCCGTTTTAGCATTCAAATCTTTAGGCATAGAAGTTTTTCCAGTAGTAGAACCAGATGAAGCTAGGAAAACTATAGATAGACTTGCTAGAGATAATTACGCGGTTATTTTTGTTACTGAAGCAGTAGCTAAAGATGTAACTGAAACTATTGAAAGATATAACAAAGAAACATTGCCAGCCGTAATATTAATCCCAAATAATCAGGGAACATTAAATATAGGATTAAGTAAGATAAACGAAAATGTGGAAAAAGCAGTTGGTGTTAATATTTTATAGGAAGGTAGGTTGGTAACTTGAAAACCGGTAAGATTGTTAAAGTTTCAGGTCCTTTAGTAGTTGCTGAAGGATTAGAAGAAGCTAATATATATGACGTATGTAAAGTTGGGAAAAACCGCCTTATCGGTGAAATCATCGAGATGAGAGGCGATATGGCATCTATACAGGTTTATGAAGAAACCTCAGGAATAGGACCAGGAGACCCAGTTGAAACAACTGGAGAACCCTTAAGTGTAGAACTTGGACCTGGTTTAATAGAGTCTATGTTTGATGGTATTCAAAGACCTTTGAATGCATATCTTTTAGCTGCAAAAAGCAATTATTTAAAAAGAGGAATAGAAGTGCCTTCTTTAAATAGAGAGAAAAAGTGGGACTTTAAGCCTACAATAAAGGTTGGAGATAAGGTTATATCAGGTTCTACACTAGGTGTAGTTCAAGAGACACCTGTTATTGAACATAAGATTATGGTTCCTTATGGAATAAAGGGAGTAGTTAAAGAAATTAAACAAGGAGAACATACTATAGTAGAAACTATATGTGTTTTAGATACAGATAAAGGTGAAGTAGCTTTAACTATGATGCAAAAATGGCCTGTTAGACGTGGGAGACCTTATGAAAGAAAATTAAATCCAGTAGAACCTATGATTACAGGACAAAGAGTTATAGATACATTTTTCCCAGTAGCTAAAGGAGGAACAGCAGCAGTACCAGGACCTTTTGGTGCAGGGAAAACAGTTGTTCAACATCAGATAGCTAAATGGGGAGATACTGAAGTTGTTGTATATGTTGGATGTGGAGAACGTGGAAATGAGATGACAGACGTTTTAAATGAGTTCCCAGAACTTAAAGACCCTAAAACAGGTCAGTCATTAATGAAAAGAACTGTTCTAATAGCAAATACATCTAATATGCCAGTTGCTGCTAGAGAAGCTTCAATATACACTGGAATTACTATCTCAGAGTACTTTAGAGATATGGGATATTCAGTTGCTATAATGGCTGACTCTACATCCCGTTGGGCAGAAGCTCTAAGAGAAATGTCAGGAAGACTTGAAGAAATGCCTGGTGACGAAGGTTACCCTGCTTACTTAGGTTCAAGACTTGCTGAATTCTATGAAAGAGCTGGTAAGGTAGTATGCCTTGGTGGTGAGGGAGTAGAAGGAGCTGTTACAGCTATAGGAGCTATATCACCTCCAGGAGGAGACTTATCTGAGCCAGTAACACAGTCAACGCTTAGAATAGTTAAAGCCTTTTGGGGACTAGACGCACAACTTGCTTATAGAAGACATTTCCCATCTATTAACTGGATGGATTCCTATTCACTATATGAAGATAAAGTAGGAGAATGGATGGATAAAGAAGTTGCTTCAGACTGGGTAACTATAAGAACAGAGGCTATGGCTCTTCTTCAAGAAGAAGCTACTCTAGAAGAGATAGTTAGATTAGTTGGTATAGATGCTTTATCTGAAAGAGATAGATTGAAACTTGAAGTTTCAAAGTCTTTAAGAGAAGATTATTTACAACAAAATGCATTTAATGAAGTAGATACTTATTCATCATTAGCAAAACAATATAAGATGTTAAAGCTTGTATTACAATTTTATCATGAGGGTGAAAAAGCATTAGAAGCAGGTATTTATTTAAAAGAAATTCTAGATATAGAAGTAAGAGATAGAATAGCTAGAAGTAAGTATATACCTGAAGAGGATATAATTAAGATAGATCAAATATCAAAGGATCTTTCAAGTGCTATTGACAACTTGATAAGCAAGGGAGGTGTGGTTAATGCTTAAAGAATATAGAACAGTCACCGAGGTTGTTGGACCTCTTATGGTAGTTGAAGGTGTTGAAGGAGTAAAGTTTGACGAGTTAGTTGAAATTGAAATGCACACTGGTGAAATAAGAAGAGGTAAAGTACTTGAAATCAATGGTAGTAAGGCTATGGTTCAGATATTTGAAGGATCTTCAGGTATAAATCCTAAGGGGACTAAAGCTAAGTTTTTAGGTAAACCCCTTGACCTTGGAGTTTCAGAAGATATGCTTGGAAGAGTCTTTGATGGTATGGGTAGACCAAAGGACAATGGACCTAAAATAATACCAGAAAAAAGACTAGATATAAATGGAGAACCTATAAATCCAGTAGCCAGAGATTTTCCTTCTGAATTTATTCAAACAGGAATATCTGCTATAGATGGACTTAATACACTTGTTAGAGGACAAAAGTTGCCAGTTTTCTCAGGATCAGGACTTCCACACTCACAGCTTGCTGCACAAATAGCAAGACAGGCAAAGGTTTTAGGATCTGAGTCTAAGTTTGCGGTAGTTTTTGCTGCTATAGGAATAACATTTGAAGAGGCTGAATTCTTTGTAGAAGACTTTACTAAAACAGGATCTATTGATAGATCCGTATTATTTATGAATCTTGCAAATGACCCAGCAATAGAAAGAATTGCAACTCCAAGAATGGCTCTTACTTGTGCTGAGTATTTGGCCTATGAAAAAGGAATGCACGTTCTTGTAATAATGACAGATATGACTAACTATGCTGAAGCTTTACGTGAAGTATCAGCAGCGAGAAAAGAAGTTCCAGGTAGAAGAGGATATCCAGGGTACCTTTACACAGACCTTGCTAACCTTTATGAAAGAGCAGGTAGGGTAAGAGGTGCAGAAGGATCTATAACTCAAATACCAATACTTACAATGCCAGAAGATGATAAAACGCATCCAATACCTGACCTTACAGGATATATAACTGAAGGCCAAATAATTCTTTCAAGAGAATTATATAAAAAAGGCATAACACCACCTATAGACGTTTTGCCATCTTTATCAAGACTTAAAGATAAAGGTATAGGTAAGGGGAAAACAAGAGAAGATCATGCAGATACAATGAATCAATTATTCTCAGCTTATGCTCAAGGTAAACAATCTAAAGAGCTAGCTGCGATCCTAGGAGAGTCTGCACTTTCGGATACAGATAAAAAGTATGCAAAATTTGCGGAAGCTTTTGAAAAAGAATATGTAGATCAAGGATTTACAACAAATAGGACTATAGAAGAAACCTTAGACCTTGGTTGGAAATTACTTAAAATACTTCCAAGAACGGAGCTTAAGAGAATAAGAGATGAATATCTTGAAAAATATCTGCCTTTAAGAAAGGAAGATTAATATGACAAGATTGAATGTTAACCCTACAAGAATGGAGCTTAGTAAGCTTAAAAAGAGACTAGTAACTGCAACTAGAGGACATAAGCTATTAAAAGACAAACAAGATGAGCTTATGAGACAGTTTATAAATTTAATAAGATATAATAATGAACTTAGAAAGTCTGTAGAAATAGAGCTTGAGGAAGCTTTAAAGAGTTTTGTTATGGCTAGAGGAGTTATGAGTTCTGAATTTTTAGAAGAAGCAATAGCCTATCCTAAAGAAAGTATAAGTCTAGAGGTAGGTAGTAAAAATATAATGAGTGTTAATGTTCCAGTAATGAATTTTATAAGGCAATTAGACGATGATGCTGGTAGTATATATCCTTATGGATTTGCTAATACTTCAGCAGAATTAGATGGAGCTATTGAAAAATTATATAAAGTTCTTCCAAGACTTTTAGAACTAGCTGAAGTAGAAAAATCTACTCAACTTATGGCAGATGAAATTGAAAAGACAAGAAGAAGAGTTAATGCTCTTGAATACATGACTATACCTCAATTGCAAGAAACAATTAAATATATTAGGATGAAGCTAGATGAAAATGAAAGAGGTGCTCTAACAAGACTTATGAAAGTTAAGAGCATGATAGAACAAAGAGGATAATACTTTTAATTTCAAATTAGTATCTTAATTAATTTAAATAGCCTAAAGCTACAGATTTAAAACATAAAATTAAAATAAGAGGTTAAGAAGCTTTATAATAAAGCTCTTCTTAACCTCTTATTTTATTATGCCATAATAGATTTAATAAGGTTCTTAAAAATTAGGTTGGCACTTTATACATAATTTCTATATTTATAAAGTTACTCCTTTTACCCCAAAGGTAGAACCTAAGAATGGAAATTTAGACTTTTCATAGATGGAAAGATTCGCTTCGTCTATAATAAGAGATTTGTGTATATAAACCTTTATTTGTTTATACTCATAGATTTTGTAATCACTTTTATTATCTAAAGTTTTTAAAACCTCAATCCAGAGATTTTTCACAGAACCACTTCAACCAACATTTGATGTTACTGCCTTTATAACGAAGAAACCATTTTTCTTTGTAGCTGCATTTAAAGCTTTATCATCGATTATCATATTAACACCTCCACATACTTATACCTGGTATAGGTATATTATAGCTGCTTTTTTAAGTTAAGTCAATATTAGTTAAAAACAGTAACTTATTCACATAAAATTATGTTTACAATGATGTGAAAACGATATATACTAGTGTATATACACTAGTAATATTTAAGGGGGAAATACTTATGGATAATAAATTAGAGAAAATGGTGCTTACTTCGATATTTATAGCCTTTTCAATAATAATACCTATACAATTTGGATTTTTAAGAATTAATATACCACCATTTTCTGCAACTTTAGCTTCTCATGTACCTATGTTCTTTTCTATGCTGATATCACCAGCAAGTGCTATTGTGGTTGGGGTTGGATCAGCTGTAGGGTTTTTGTTAGCGGGGACACCTCTTCCAGTAGTTGCAAGAGCTAGTATGCATATTATTGTAGGCTTTTTAGGAGCCACAGCTATAAAAAGAGGTATATCATTTAAGAAGGTTGTAATTATTACATCACCAATACATGGTATCTTAGAAGCATTAGCAGTTATACCTTTTGTTGGGTTTAATGCCTTTTATATTTTGGTAGTAGTTATGATTGGAACTATGTTACACCATATAGCAGATGGAGCTATATCTTATGTATTACTAAAGAGTTTGTCAAGAGCCATGAAAAGAGATATGACAATGAGCATTTTAAAGCAATAACCAATGAATTTAATATTAATGTATGTTTAAAAAGCTTTTTTATTTTAAAATAAAAAAGCTTTTTTGTTATTCATATATATTTATAATTTTTAGAACTTAACATCAAGTAATTGTAATTTAAATAGCATAAAGATACTTTACAATTCAAGTATAATATCATCTAACCTTCTTAAAGGTATAGAAAAGGTATCTTTTGCCTTGGTAGAGTTTATGGCTGAAAAGCTTGGTCTTTTGGCAGTATTTACTAATAATTTTTCAGGCAACTTAAGTATATTTTTATCAAACCTTTTATTTTTTAATAGATGGGTTACTATATCATACTTTGAAGAATAATCTTCACTAGAAAGATTATATATACCATAATTATCTGTTTTAATAATTGTATTAATAAAATATGATAAGTCCTTGATTGATGTTACATTAGTTTTTTCAAGGGAACAAAGTACAATAGGTGATGGATTATCTAACATCTTTAGTATAGAGCATTTGTTAGCGTCGATAATCCAGGAAGTTCTAATAATAAAAAAGTTATTTAAAAGAGTTCTTATTAAATTTTCACCCTCAAGTTTAGTTTTAGCATAGATATTTATTGGATCACAAATATCAGTTTCAACGTAGGGTGAAGACTTATAATCTCCATAAACATAACTAGTAGATATATAAACTATAGGAATATTAAATTTATAACACATAGAAGCTATATTTAAAGTACCTAAGGTGTTGGTTGAGTATGCTAAGGATTCATTTGATTCACAATAATCCACATCTGTTATAGCGGCTGTGTGAAGTATTATATCGGGGGTTGTTTTGCATATGACATCACAGATCTGGCTTTTGTTTGTTACATCAAAATCAGATTTAGAAAAAGAATAGATTTGATGTTCATCACTTAATGAAGTAGTTAAGTAGCTACCTATATTTCCATTGCTACCGGATATTAAAATTTTCAAATTATCACCTCATATATTTAATTTGTCCATAAAAATATTTAGTTGAGTATTTAAAAAGAGTTTAATATATTAGTATATTTTACATCTTAGACTGTTATTTTTTTTAGTATGCATTATAATAATAAAAGAAGATTTTTTATACTCTTATTATTTATCAAGTGATTCTTAGACTCAGGTGGAGTTTGCTTATAAGGAATACATCTTTCCATCTGCATCTGAGTCTTAGAAGAACTTATCCAGGGGTGTAGCAGCCGTCATCCCCCACCTTGAAGAGGAGGGGGGGTTACGGATGGTATCCATCGGATAAAAGCCATATTAAAGTATATGATAAGCTTATTGAAATTATTGATATATGATTTTAGAAAGTGATAAAACTTAGAAAAGAGGTGCAACCTTGGAAAAACAAGCTGAATTACAATTAGAAAGAAAAAAGCTAGATGATACTAAATCTTGGATAGAACATAAGATTGATTCTATTGAAAATGATAAAGATGGATTACAAAAGAAAATATCTGAATTAAAAAAGGCTTCTCATGGAAGTTACAGTGAAGAATTAGAAACAAATTTAAAGTTATATGACATTGTTTATAAAAGTTTAAGTAACTATAAAGAAGCTTATCCAGAACCATACTTTTCTAGGATAGATTTTAGAGAATACAGAAAAGAAAAGGAAAGTTATTATATAGGCAAGTTTGGGCTTGGAGACATAGAAAGTGGAGAGGAAGTAGTTATAGATTGGAGGGCTCCTATAGCTGATCTTTATTATAGTGGATCAGAAGGAGATTCTTATTATACAGCTCCGATTGGAGTTATAAATGGAGATTTATCCTTAAAGAGAAGATTTTTATATAACGAGGCTTATATAAAAGATATTTTTGATGAGGGAATAAATAATATAATAATAAGAAACCTAGAAGATGCTTCTTCTGAAAATGCTTTAGTAGATGAATTTTTAAGAATAAACTTGGAAAAGAGTACCGGAAATAAATTAAAAGATGTAGTAGCAACTATTCAAAAGGAACAAAATGCTATTATAAGAGCAGAAAAGAACTTCCCAATTATAGTGCAAGGATCAGCAGGTTCAGGTAAAACTACTGTAGCACTTCATAGACTTGCTTATCTTTTATATAGACATAAAAATAAGATAAGTGGAGAGGATATATTAGTATTAGCACCTAATAATTTGTTTTTGGATTATATATCAGAACTTTTGCCAAGCCTTGGTGTAGATAAAGTAAAACAAAGCACATTTGAGCAGATATCTTTAAATATATTAGGTATTAAAAAAAAGGTAGTAACTAAGGATAAAAAGCTATCTTTAGTATTAGAATCAGATGTTGAAGATATTAAGTATATAACTAACTCTAGTAGAGTAAAGGGAAGCATTGTTTTTAAAACTATATTAAATAGGTACATTCAATTATTAGAAAGAAAAGATGGAAACATTAAAGACATAAAGGTAGAAGATTATGTGTTGTTTGAAAGTAAAGAAATAAAAAGATTGTTTTTAAGGGACATGTCAAACCTTCCTATAAATAAAAGGAAAGAAGAAATAAAAAGGTATTTTACTTTAAAACTTAAAGAAAAGATAAATGATATTATGGGGAGAATAGACTTTTTTTATGATTATACAATTGCTAGGACAAAAAAGACTATGGAGGATGGAATAGAAAGAAGGAAACGAATCATTGAAATATATGATGAAAGAGACGAGAAAAAGAAAAATATTAAAAGACAGGCAAAAAAGTCTTTTGAATCCTATTTTATAAATTGGGGTAACCTAGACTCTCAAGGCCTTTATTATAATATGTTTGAAAATGAAGATATATTTTATGAAGCAACTGCAGATAAAATTCCAAAAGCTTTAGGAGAATATATGAAAAATGAAATATTAAAAAATAAAGAAGAAAATGTCATAGATAGTGATGATTTAGCAGCCATGCTTTATATAAAGTTTAAAATAGAGGGTGTACCTGAAAAGTATAAATTTCAGCATGTGGTTATAGATGAGGCACAAGATTACAGCTATTTTCAATTAGAAGCTCTTAAAAATATAGTAAAAGGTGAGTCTTTTACAATTGTTGGAGACCTTGGTCAAGGCATATATTATTATAAAGGAATTGACAGTTGGACTAGTGTTATAAAGGATGTATTTAATGGAAATTGTAGTTATATGCCCTTAAAACAAAGTTATAGATCAACAGTTGAAATTATTGAATTTGCAAATAAAGTATTAAAAAAACAAAAGAATAATTTAGATCCAGCAATACCTGTGCTTAGAAGAGGTAAGGAACCTAAAGTAATTAAATTTCAAAATAATAAAGATTTTGCAAATAAAATAGATCAAATTGTTAAAGAAGTTAAGGAGCTAGGAAAGTCTAGTATAGCTATAGTTGGTAGAACTTATAAAGAATGTAAAAAGATAAGTGATTACATGAAAAAATATAGTAAGAATTCCTGGGACTTGGTAAAGGATGGGGATACAAGTTTAAAGATTGAAAGTATAATAATACCTTCTTATATGACAAAAGGGCTGGAGTTTGATTGTACTGTAGTTTATAATTGTAATGAAGATAATTATACTAATGAGGAAATAGATAAAAGGCTGCTTTATGTGGTTCTAACAAGGGCTCTGCATTTAGAGTATATATTTTATAATGGAAAGGTCTCACCTCTTTTGGAGGAGTATATTTTAGAATAATTAAGCAAGTTATAAATAGAATTTAAAGTTCACGTTTATTAAGTCAAAGGATTAATATAAAAAGGTGAAAAGTTTATTAATATAGTTATTAGTTATAAAATTATTAAATTAATAATTTCATAACTTTGTTGAATATATAATTTGTAATATGTTAATATATATTCATTGATTAATAAACTTCTTTATTCTATATTTGTTATTAGGATAAAGAACTTTATAAAATATAAGAAGGCTAAATTAAAATATAAGTTTGGTCTATTTTATAGTCTTTAAGTTAGATGAAAATGAGGTGAAGATTTGGAAGAAAAAGAAATAATGTCATTTAAGGATGAAGAGGGCAATAAAGTTGATTTTGAAGCTATAGCAAGAATTTATCTAGAAGAGAAAGAAAGTGAGTATCTTATTTTATCAGAGGTAAATGGTAATGAGGATGATGCTTTTATATTTAGAGTAGATAGGTTTGAAGATAAAGAAGAATTAAACTTAGTAGAAGATAAAGATGAGTTTGAAGCAGTAAAAAAAGAATATAAAAAGTTGTTATATTAAAAATAAAGATTAAGGAGCATTATAATGAAAAAAGATGAAATAATTGATTTTTTACTAGAAAGAGAAATAAGTGAGGTAGAAGAAATACCTTACAAAAATGATATATTAGTGTTAAGAGCTTATTATGATTTTGATGAAGAAGAGATGAAAGCAGCTAAAGCTTATGCTAATGATGAATGCAAATCTGAAGAAGAGGACAGTGAGTGGTATGATGATTTCTTACTTCCTTATCTTAGTGATGTAGCTATAGATAATGTTGGAGATCTTGTAGAAGACCTTATGGAGGAGTTTGAAGTAGAAGGCCAATATGTATCTTATGATATACCTAAGGAAAACTGTAAGTATAATGAATTCATATTAGCTGTATGTGCTAAAAATAAAGAATTAGATATAGAAGATATCTTAAACGAATTGAACTTATAATAAGATTTTGCAAAATGTATACACTTAAAATGTATGCACTTATTGAAAGTATACATTTTGTAATTGAATTTATAGGTAGAATAATTATAGTATAAATGAGAGACTTGTATAAAAATAAATATTATAAAATATATAAGGAAGTATATTATTTAATTTATGACCTTTATGTTTATGATATATTATTAATTTATACAAGTTTTTTATATTTTAATTGGACATTTTTAAAATTAAATCTTTAAAGGACTTGTGAGGGTTCAATCTAAATATTTATAATATTTAACAATAAGCTTGTCCAATGTCTCACTACATTCAACTACACAACTGTCAGTAGGTTTTTTTGTAGATAGTAACTTATATAAATCATTTTTCAAAGATTCTATCTCATTTTCTAATATATCTTTTTCCATCTGCACGCCTCCAAAACTAGTATGCTACTTAAACTATTTTATCAGAATTTGAAAAATATAAAAGAAAAAGTTTTAGTCAAATTACTACACAATACTACAAATTTATACAAGAATTTGTATAAATATACCGTAAGATACAAGATACATACATTTTAAATGTTAAATAAAATTATAAATTCATTGATAATGTTAGAGAATATGTATTTGTGTTTGTAATTTTAGTTTAAATAATGTTTAATATAATATAGAAGGTAATTTCAAAAATCTTTAATTTAATTATCAAATTTAGTTTAAATAATATTTAATATAATGTACAGAAGTTATAAATATGTGGGGTTGCTTTGAGCTTATCTTTCACATAAAACATATAAGAAAGGATGATATTATGAAAATTGAAGATGTTATCAATAGAATAAATATTTTATATAAAAAAAGTCAAGAGGAAGGCTTAACGGAAGAAGAAACCCTTGAACAAAAAGAGTTAAGGCAAAGATATATAGATAACGTTAAATCTAATTTCAGAGCTCAGTTAGAGACTATAGAAAAAAAATAGGATATAAAATATATTAGCTATTTTTATTAAATTAAAGCTTAGGGGTGAAAAGATGACAGTTACAGTAGAAAAACTAATAAAAGATTTCAATTTAGAAGTTTTATCTGAAGGTAAAAAAGGAATAATGATAACTACCAGCGACTTTAATAGACCAGGATTACAACTTGCAGGATTCTACAATTATTTTTCTAAAGATAGAATTCAGATAATGGGTATGGCAGAATGGAGTTTTATAGATGACATGCAAGTAGAGCTTAGAAAAAAAAGACTTAAAAAGTATTTCACGTTTGAAACTCCTTGTCTAATACTAACAAGAGACTTAGACCCTCATAGCGAATTACTTGAAAATGCTATTAAGTGCAATAAGTGGGTTTTAAAAACTAGTATGATATCTACAAAATTTATAAGTAAACTTACTACATATCTTGATGATAAGCTAGCACCAGAAACCAGAGTACACGGTGTATTATTAGATATTTATGGCATAGGTATATTAATAACAGGAGAAAGTGGAATAGGTAAGAGTGAAACAGCCTTAGAACTTATAAAAAGAGGACATAGGTTGGTTGCAGATGATGCAGTAGATATAAAAGAGATTGATGGTATACTAAAGGGGAGGTCTCCTTATATAACCTTTGGTATGTTAGAAGTAAGAGGCATGGGAATTATAGACGTTCCAGCTTTATATGGACTTAGTTCAGTGTTAAATAATAAAACAATAAAATTTGTTATAAGTTTAGAACATTGGAAAGATGAAGATGTCTATGATAGACTTGGTATAGATAAAGAATATGTAGATATACTAAATGTGCCTGTAAGAAAAATAACAGTACCTATAAGGCCTGGAAGAAATATAGCTGTTATAGTGGAAGCTGCAGCTGCAAATTATAGATACAGCCATATGTCAAATGTGACTCCAGCAGAAATAATAGATCAAAGAATGGAGATGAATATAGATGAAGATGAATAATGATAAAAAAGATTTAAGAATTATATCTAAAAATAAAAGAAAAGAATTATGTGCATTAGATAGAAAGTATTACGATAGTCTAATATTAGAAAATGTTTTAAATGATCAAAAGTTTAAAGACAGTAACACTATTTTTATATATGTAAGTTATAAAGATGAAGTGGATACACATGAAATAATTAAAAATGCTCTTTTATTAAATAAAAAAGTATGTGTGCCAGTGATTATATCGAAAGAAGCTGGTATGGAGGCAGTATATATAAATTCTTTAAAGGACCTTGAGGCTAATTATATGGGAATACTAGAACCTAAATATAATAAAGATAATGTAGCTAAAGCAGAAGATATCGATGTCGTATTTGTTCCTGGACTAGCATTTGATACAAAGGGTGGACGACTTGGCTATGGAGGAGGATTTTACGATAGATTTTTAAGAGATCTAAAAAAACAAGCTGTAAAAATCGCACTAGCTTATAAAAATCAGATAGTAGATTATGTTCCTATGGAGTCATTAGATGTAAAAATTGATTATATAATAAGCAATGAAAAATAAAAGTAAATTACAGGTTTGTATTTAACTTAGAATTCATGTAAAATGTAATTATTGCTAAAATTCTTGCTAAAATTTTATAAAATGAATGGGGGATAAACTTATGTCAACTAATAATGAACCAAAAAATGTATTGACTAAAACTTACGATTCTGCTTGGGATAAGTATTCAAAACAGGACCTAGAAAAGGTATTTGCTTTAAGTGATAGGTATAAAGAATTTATATCTAAATGTAAGACAGAACGTGAATGTGTTACAGAGTTTATAAAGCTTGCTGAGGCAAAGGGTTACATGGACATAGAAAAGGTTATTTCAGAAGGTAAAACATTAAAACCAGGAGATAAAGTATACGCAAACAATAAAGGTAAAAACTTAGCTATGTTCTTAATAGGTGAGGAAAAGATGGAAAAAGGTCTTAGTATATTAGGAGCACATATAGATTCTCCAAGACTTGATTTAAAGCAAAATCCATTATATGAAGATACAGACCTTGCTCTTATGGAAACTCACTATTATGGCGGAGTTAAGAAATATCAATGGGTTACTATTCCTTTAAGTGTACATGGAGTTATGGTTAAAAAAGATGGAACTACTGTTGAAATAGTAATAGGTGAAGATGATAACGATCCAGTTATAGGAATTTCAGATCTTTTAATTCATCTATCAGCAGATCAAATGGATAAAAAATTAGGGAAAGCTATCGAAGGTGAAGACCTTAATATATTAGTTGGAAGTATGCCACTAGAAGATAAAGATTCAAAAGAAAGAGTTAAGAATAATATATTAAAATTATTAAATGAGAAGTATGGCATTATAGAAGAAGACTTTGTGTCAGCAGAACTTGAAGTAGTTCCAGCTGGTAGAGCAAGAGATTATGGATTTGATAGAAGTATGGTTATGGGCTATGGTCATGATGATAGAGTATGCGCATACACTTCTTTCGAAGCAATGATAGGAATGGAAAAATCAAAGAAAACTTATGTAACTTTATTAGTAGATAAAGAAGAAGTAGGTAGCATAGGTGCTACTGGTATGCAATCAAGATTTTTTGAAAATGTAGTAGCAGAAATTATGGATAGAACTTCTGATTACAGTGAGTTAAAACTTAGAAGATGTCTTTCAAATTCAAAGATGTTATCTTCAGATGTTAGCGCTGCGTATGATCCTAACTATCCATCTGTTATGGAAAAAAGAAATTCAGCATACTTTGGAAAAGGATTAGTATTTAACAAATACACTGGATCTAGAGGAAAAGGTGGATGCAACGATGCTAATGCTGAATACATTGGAGAACTTAGAACAATAATGGATAAACATAATGTAACATGGCAAACAGCTGAGCTTGGAAAAGTAGACCAAGGAGGCGGAGGAACTATTGCATACATCCTTGCTGAATATGGCATGGAAGTAATAGACTCCGGTGTAGCACTTCATAATATGCATGCTCCATGGGAAGTAGCTAGTAAGGCAGATATATATGAAGCAATGAGAGGGTACTGTGCATTTTTATTAGAAGCATAAGTCTTTAGAAAATAAAAAAGAGTAAGAATCTTAAGTTAAGATTCTTACTCTTTTAATGTTATACATTATATTAAAATATTTCACTTTATAATATATAGGAATAGAAAAGTAAGACTAAATGTTAAATTGTAGAATTACCTTAAATAAAAATATTTATAAAGTCTTCTAGTTCATTTAATGTACTATCAATAGAGCCTATATATCCATGTTTAACATCACTTTCTATTCCATGAAAGTCTGATCCACAACTTATAAGCTTATTATTTTTTAGAGCTATATTTATATACTTTTCTTGTTCTTCTAGAGAGTTTAGATAATATATAGCCTCTAGTCCATGAAGATTGAACTTTATTATATCCTCTACAGGGGTCTTTTTAATTAGTTTTGGATGGGCTAAGATTACTATTGCGTTTAAATCTCTTAGTATGGTTATACCTTCATTAAGAGAAATATTTTTATTTTGCACGTAAGCAACACTATCCTTATTTATAATGTTCTTAAAGATGTATTGAAATGTATATGGGTATCCCTTATCAATTATAGCCCTTGCTATATGCGGCCTTGCAACTACTCCTTTAGCACTTTGTCTCACATCTTCGTAATCTAATTTAATATTAAAAAATTCATCTAAATTAGAAATCATTTTTTTTGCCCTACGTATTCTATAATCTTGTATTTCCGATAAAAAGTTTTGAAAGTTTGGATTCTTATAGGAATCATCAGTAAAGTATCCAAGTATATGAATGCTTTCATCATTATGTATGGTAGAAAGCTCTATGCCAGGGATAACTTTAATACCCAATCTTTCACCTGTTAAAATGCCTTCACAAAGGGAAGACGTTGTATCATGATCTGTTATAGCCATCAAGCTTAAAGCTTGTGATTTTGCTAACTTAACTAATTCTTTAGGGCTAAGTCTTCCATCAGAAGCATTGGTGTGTAAATGAAAATCTGCGTGTATATCCATAGTCTCACTCCTTCTTTTATTAAGTATATATAAAATACATAAATTACTCAAACATTAAAGTAAAAGTTTAATAGTTTATCCGATGGCTACCATCCGTAACACCCCTATCCTCTTCAAGGTGGGGGATGACGGCTGCTATGCCCCTGGATAAGTTCTTCTAAGACTTTGATGGAGAGATGGATTCCTTATAAGCAAACTCCACCTGAGTCTAAGAATCACTTGATTTTAACCTTAAAAGAAAGAGTTATGATATAAGATATATTATATAATGTTGAAAATAAGTATATGTTTTATAAAGGCTTATCTATCTTATATTTGCAAAATCTATATAAATTATAGGCTACAGGAATATTTTTCATGGATATGAAGTCCATTTGTTTATTGCCATCCCATGGATAAATGGAAATAAAATCAGCATCATAAATATTTATTACATATTTCATAGAATTAATGGTTATAAATATCTTATAACTAGGAGATTTATCAATACCATAAGGATCATCTATGAAGTCATCGGTATTAAGTGAAGAAAAAAAGTTTGTTAATACTTCCATGTCCTCTTTATTAAGTGAAGATTCTTTATGAAGATTAGTTTCATATAAGGTAGACGAAAATTCTTTATATTCATTTAAGGTATTAAATAAATTTTCTGTATAAAAGTGGTTACTAGGTTTAGGACTAATGGGTAAATTAGTATCAGAGAAAGTGCAACTAACAAGAAGCACTGAACTTATTATTATGGATATTATTATATAGGGTAATTTCAAGGAAATTCACCTCACAATCATTTCAAAATAAAAATATGAATAAATATATATTAATATTACTTTTAAACAAAAAAATAAAAATAAATTATAAGTATAAAGGTTTATATATGAAAGTGTTAATAAAAGTTAGAAATCCTTAACAGAATATTAATACTCTTTTACCATAAAATATGATATATTTATATTGTAGAAATATAATAATAAATTAAGTAACCTAACCCCTTATTTATATAACCCTTTTAATTTAAAGATATTGGTATCCCCCACCAATATCTTTTTTTGTCTTTTTATAAAAAGGATACTAAAAATAGTAATCATAAAAGATACTGATTCATATTATATAGTAATGGAGGTATTTAATATGATTAACTTTCAAGATATAGGACTAATGTCAGCTGTAGTTATGGGCTTATCCCAGGTAGCTAAAGAGCTTGGAGTAAAAGTTAAGTTAATACCATTACTGAATTTAATACTAGGAATTATTGCAGGAATTTTGTATGTATCACCAGGAAACTTTAAATTTGGCATACTTTCAGGTATTACCATTGGCCTTTCAGCTTCAGGATTCTACTCTGGGGTTAAAAATGTTAGGCAAGCGTTTCGGGGATAAAAACAAAGATAGTTATTATTTTAGCCTACTATGTTTTCAGGGTTTATCCATGAGTTAAATTTATTATAACTCATGGATTTTTTATTAAAATGATTTAGCAAAATAGAGGTAAAATCCTAGACTGTGAATATAATTATACTAACATTTAGTATTTTAGTTCTTTAATGTAGTTCATTATTTTAGGCGTCCAATCATCAAAAAGAGTAGGATCCTCTTTCTTTAGAACTTCTAAAAATGAATCTAGTATTTTAAGTTTATACATACCTTTTGATAGATGTCTTGGAAAATCTCTATCCTTAGTATAAAACTTTTTAGGATCAATAACTTTTAAATCTCCGTTTGGTTGAACAAAGATATCTTTACATCTTAAATCTATTTTTGTAAATTTTAATATTTTAAATTCCTTTAATAATTCAATAATCTTTTTACCTAGCTCATCATTGAAACCATGTTTTCTTATGTATTTTGGTAACACATCGCCTTCTACATATTCTCTTATCATGTAGTTTTCTCCTATCTCATATATCCTAGGGAAATATTTATTACCATTTACCCTTTGTAAGATAAGGTATTCTCCAATAAAACTTTTAATATTAAAACAAATTTTTATAACATTTCCATCTGGAAGTAGATATACTATGCCATTATGGCCTTTACCTAGAAATTTGCAGTCTAAAAGATTAATATCAAAATTATAGTAAGGATTTACAATTGACTCTTTGTTTTTATGCATATGAAACCTTCTATATATTACTTATCCATTATATTTATGATGGTAGTTATAGGAATATAACATATTACTTTAATATTCAAAGCTGTATTTAATAAAATAAAGAATATTTTAAAATAAGAAATGAATATAATATATATAGGATGAATATAAGGTAGGTACTTGATTTTTAAAATTAACTAGAAAGTATAAGGGTAAGTGATATAATAGTATATAAAGTATTTCAAAATAGGAGTATTTCTTATTTATTTACATTAATTGCATGGAAAAGGAGATAGTAAAAAATGTACTATGGAGAAAAGGTTTGTTTAAGAGCATATAAAGAAGAAGATATTGAAAAAGTAACGTCATTTGTTAATGATAAGGAGCTTAAAAAGTTTTATGATACAGATGTCTCATTTCCAATTACCCTTTGGGAAGAGGAAAAGTGGGTAAAATCGCAAAAAGCAGATAAAAGTGGGGAGTATAACTTTGCAATAGAAGATATAAAAACAAAGATGTATATTGGTGGTTGCAATATACAAAATGTTAATTGGCTGACACGTGTAGCCTTAGTTGGAATTATGATTGGAGACAAAGATTACTTAGGAAAAGGCTATGGAACTGATGCTATGAAAGTTTTAATGAATTTTATCTTTAAGGATATGAATATCCATAAGATAAGACTTAGTACTTTTTCCTTTAATATAAGAGCACAAAAGAGTTATGAAAAATGTGGATTCAAAGTAGAAGGAATTCTAAAAGATGAGGTATTTAAAGATGGAAAGTATTATGATGAAATAGTGATGGCAGCTTTTAATCCTATGGAATAATAAAATATATTTATTGTGAGAATGGAGGATTTCCAATGAATAGTTATATTTGCCATAAGTGTAAGGTTGTAAAGGTCTTTAATAACAATGTATTATTAGTAAATGAAAATGATATTGAAAAGATTCTATTTAGAAAAGGCATAGGTTTTGGAAAGAAGACTGGCGATATAATAAATTCAGGTGAAAAGGTAGAAAAGATTTTTACTATAGAAGATAAAACTAATTATGATAACTTTAAACAATTAATAAATTATGCAGATAAAGAAATAATTGCGTTAAGTGAAGAGGTAATAGTCATGATATCTAATGAACTTTCAGAAGAATTAGATGAAAAGATACACATATCACTAACGGATCACATATTATTCGCTCTTAAGAGGTTAGAAGGCAATGAAGAAATAGAAAACCCTTTTCTTTCAGAAACAGAAATACTTTATAAAACAGAATTTGATATTGCAAAAAAGGCAACTATTATTATTGAAAAAGCAACAAAAATAAAAATACCTGATGGAGAGGTAGGATTTATAGCATTACACATACATTCCGCAAGAAATAATGGCAAATTATCTAACACCATAAAATATAATTTTGTATGCAATAGTGTTGTAGAGTTTTTGGAAGAAGAAATGGACATAGAAATAGATAAAAGATCTTTAGATTATGCAAGATTTGTAACTCATATAAGGTTTGCAATAGAACGGTTTTTAAATAATAAGCCTATTAAAAACGAGCTTATTTCAGCTATTAAAAAACAATACAAATCTTCTTATAAAATCGCAAGAAAATCTGCTAAAATAATTGAAGAGCAACTTTATATAGATATAACAGAGGATGAGATAGCTTATTTAGCAATGCACATAGAAAGGTTAAAGCAGTCAAGTTGCAACTGTTGTAATTAGACTTATAGGATATATTAGTGGTAGAGGTTAGAGTCATATATTGACAAAGCTATATTTATATTATATAATTATATTAATAATTAAATATACTTATGTGAAATCGTTTATTAGCGTGTAACCTATTAATAATAGGGCAAAAGCTGAAAAGGAATTAGAATTCTAATCCTTTTCGGCTTTTTTTTATTTAACTTTAGTGTTAAATGTGACTACCATATTAAAAAAAGGAGGCGGAGAAAAGATATGTTAAATATCAAGAATATTTTGAATGTAATTGCACATTTAAGTTAATAATTATGATTTTCACAAATGGTGTATTAATTTATAAAAATAAAATGGAGGGGTAAAGATGGAAAATAGTAAAAATAATTTGCAAGAGTTATTTACTAGTGTGATGAAAGTTTTAATTGCACCAATTATAGTATTACCAGTGGCTGCAATATTATTTAAGATTGGTGATGCAAGTGTATTAAATATTCCTTGGATTAAAGAGATAGGTGTTGCAATATTAAAAAACCTAGGAATTATATTTGCTGCAAGTATTGCTGTAGGTATTGCTGAAGGTAATAACGGGGTTGCAGCTATATCCGCTGTTGTTGGTTATTTTGTATTAACTAGTGTTGCTAAAACTATAAATGTAGATATTAATGCATCTATGCAAGTATTTGCATGTATAGCATCAGGACTTGCAGCTGGTCTTTTATATAATAAATATAAAGATATTAAGCTACCACAAATCTTGGGGTTCTTTGGAGGAAAGAGATTTGTGCCAATAGTTACATCTTTTGTAGGATTAGTTTTAGGACTTATAACAGGATTTATCTGGCCTTAATTTTTAAGAGGATTTATTAAGTCTATTTACAAATAAAAATGGAGGGATAAAAGATGGCAAAAAGTAAAGATAAAGTTTTAGGCTTTTTACAAAAACTAGGTAAGTCATTAATGATACCAATAGCAGTATTACCAGCAGCAGCATTATTACTTAGATTTGGTGATGCTGACTTATTAAATATACCTTGGATTATGAAGGCTGGAGCAGCGGTATTTGATAATCTACCTATTATTTTCGCATTAGGAATAGCAACAGGGTTTGCCAAGGAGAATAATGGAATTGCTGCTATTTCAGCACTTATTGGATATTTTGTTATAAATGGAGTAGCTCTTAGTTTTAATAAAACTATTAACATGGGCGTTTTTGGAGGTATTATTGCAGGTATAACAGCAGGATTATGTTATAACAAGTTTAAGGATATAAAACTTTCTAATAAGTTAAAACTTATTAACGGAAATAGGCTCATACCACTTATTAGCTTGTTTGTATTTATAATTATTGGAATTGTACTAGGGTTTATATGGCCTCCTATTCAAAAAGGATTAGATAGCTTTGCTAACTTTATGGCTCAAACAGGGCCTGCTGGTGCATTCGGATTTGGATTCTTTAATAGGTTGTTAATTCCTTTTGGATTGCATCATATAGTAAATACTGTCTTTTGGCAGCAACTAGGATCCTTTACAACTGAAGCTGGTAAGGTAGTCATGGGAGATTATAATAGATTTTTAGCAGGAGATCCAACAGCTGGTGCATATTTAACAGGATTTTTCCCTATCATGATGTTTGGACTTCCAGCTGCTTGTTTAGCTATGATTACCACAGCTAAAAAGGAAAAGAAAAAGGTAGTTGCAGGTATGTTAATAAGTCTTGCAATAACATCTTTTTTAACTGGCATTACAGAACCAATAGAATTTGCATTTATGTTTTTATCACCAATGTTATATGGAGTACATGCACTATTAACAGGAGCTGCTTTAGCAATTACTAATGCTTTTGGAATGCGTAATGGATTCGCTTTTTCAGCAGGTGCTACTGACTTTTTCATAAATTGGGGTAAAGCAACAAAACCATTAAGCATTTTATTTGTAGGGCTTATATTTGCAGTTATATATTACTTCGTATTTGTATTCTTTATTAAGAAGTTTGACCTTAAAACTCCGGGTAGAGAAGATGATATAGAAGAAGATGCACCTTTAAATAATTTAAGCTTAGAGGAAAAGGCTTTAAATATATTAGCATCGATAGGAGGTAAGGAGAATATTGATTCTTTGGATGCTTGCATAACAAGGATAAGAGTAACTCTAAAAGATACTTCAAAATTAGATGAAATAAAATTAAAGAAGATGGGTATAAGCGGTATTATGAAAATAGGTACAAATAATGTACAAATAGTTGTTGGAACAATGGCAGATCCAATAGTAACTAAGATGAAAAGGTTATAGTATAAAAATAAATAATACTGAATCTTCTTTTGTTGGGTTATGTTCAGGCAATATGCATATTATGAATTAAATTTAAAAGCTAAAAATATAGTGGTTGTGTTTTAAATTATGCTTTTTAAGCTAGCACATGCATTAGTATTTCCAAATATTAAAGCTAATTAATTATCTCAGTATGCAAAGAAGTACGGCAGTGAGCTTTTCTCAAAGAAAAAGAGACGATAGAGATAGAATGAGGAGCTTAAAGCAAAACTAGAAAAACAGAAAGTATTATAAATAAAATAAATATAAAAAATTAAAGAATATTGGGTTTTGTAATAATTATAACCAAGTAAATATGATTTAAACAATTTTAAGGAATTTAAAGGAATATGAAAGGTTATGTAGAATTGTATAAATAAAACAAAAATAGGGGGATTTTATATGAAAAAAGTAATCGGAATTTTAAGCATTGTTTTATTTACAATTATAACATTTCAATCTTGTGCAGCTGGACTAGGCAATGCAATGGAAAGCAGCAAAGAAGCAAGTGGTTCAGCTGGCTTTATGTTAGCATTAGCATGGCTTATTGCAGGCATAATTTTATTATGTTCGAAGAAAAGTAAAGGTATGGTCATTACATCAATAGTATTTTATGCACTTGCTGGGATAATAGGTATAGCAAATGTTGGTTCTTTCAAAGATTTAATGATATGGGCAGTAGTTTCTTTTATATTCACAGCACTGTTAATATTCCATTTAGTTAAAAATAAAGAATTATACATTAAGCAGCCTAAAAATATAGTAGGATAATAATTGAAAAGAGTTATCTACTAGAAAGAAAGATATGGAAAGTGAAATTTAAGCTAGTAGTGTGAAACCAATAAAAATGACTGTATCAATAGTTTTAAAACTATTAATACAGTCATTTTTATAAAATTATGGTGCCGGAGGCGGGAATCGAACCCGCATGGTATCACTACCGACGGATTTTGAGTCCGTTGCGTCTGCCAGTTTCACCACTTCGGCATATCTAACAGAGTTTATCATAGCATATTTTTTTTTAGAATGCAACTGTTTTTGCTTAAGTATTGTAATGAGAAAATATGAATAAGGATAATAAACAATTATAATAAAGTTATTAAGACATAAAATTACATAGAAAATAAATTACTCTTAACATAAAAGTTTATAAAGTTTTGAATAAGAATACTAAATATCTATTGTAATAAACATTAAAAGAATATATATTAAGATTGTATGTGAAATATTATTTTAAATATAGAGAGATCTGAAAAAATAGAGGCGAAATATATTAAAATATAAACTAAAGTTTTTGCAGATTATAAGGGGACAAGATATGCAAAATTTATTAAGGGGTATAATAGAAAGTAATAAGATTTATACAAAAGAAGGAACTGTTGCTTCGTACATACCAGAACTTGGTAAAGCTAATAAAGAAGATTTAGGTGTGTGCGTAGTTAGATTAGATGGTAAGGAGTTTATGGCAGGAGATGCTGAAAAGAATTTTACTATGCAAAGTATGTCTAAGGTAATAGCTCTAATTTTGGCTATATTAGATAATGGAAAAAAGTCAGTATTTTCTAAAGTTGGAATGGAACCTACAGGAGATAGTTTTAATTCTATAACAAGTCTTGAGGTTAAACACCCAGAAAGACCCTTCAATCCTATGATAAATGCTGGTGCTATTGCAACCACAGCCTTAATATCGGGTGATACAGATGAAGAAAAGATAGAAAACATATTATCATTCACAAGAAAAATCACAGGAAATAAATTTATTTCCATAAATGAAGAGGTTTACAGATCTGAAAAGGCTACAGGTAATAGAAATAGAGCTTTAGCTTATTTTATGAAAAGTAATGGATTATTAGATGGCGATGTAGAGTCTATTTTAGATGTTTACTTTAAACAATGTTCTATAGAATGCAATTGTAGGGATATTGCAAGAATAGGGTCAATGTTAGCAAATGATGGTGTCTTACCTTGGAGTGGAGAGAAGGTAATATCAAGAGAGGTAAGTCGTATAGTTAAAACTATAATGGTTACCTGTGGTATGTATGATGCTTCAGGTGAATTTGCAGTAGGTATAGGTATACCAGCAAAAAGTGGTGTTGGTGGAGGCATATTAGCATCAGTGCCAAGAAGAATGGGCATTGGAGTATATGGACCATCCTTAGATGAAAAAGGAAATAGCGTAGGAGGTATTAAAATATTAAAGGAGTTATCTGATGAATTAGATTTAAGTATATTTTAAAAGACATTAAAGAGTTTTAAACCAAGGGTTTAGAACTCTTTAATATTTGTTAAATAATTGGTTAATACTAGAGGAACTTGTTTATTAAATGTAAATTTAAGGCCAATTTTAATACAGTTTAAATTAAATATGATATAATTAAATCAGTTTATTCTTATAAGTTAGAGCGTAGAATAATAAAGATATTTTAAAATATATTAGATAGACTAAATGGGAGTGATTAATATGCCCCTTAGATTTTTGGATGGTGGGGAATCTCATGGAAAGGCATTGATTGCAGTTTTAGAAGGTATTCCATCTAATTATGAAGTAGATATAGATTATATAGACAATGAGTTAAAAAGAAGACAACAAGGGTACGGAAGAGGAAAGCGAATGAAGATAGAAAGAGATAAGGTTGATGTTTGGTCGGGACTTAGAGGAAATAAGACCACAGGTAACCCTATAACTTTTATAATTAAGAATAAAGACTATGAAAATTGGAGAGAATACTTTGAAAATGATGTAAAACCTGAAGAAAGAATAGGCGTTGCTAGACCTGGACATGGTGATTTAGTAGGATTTCATAAGTATAAAACCGGTGATATGAGAGATAGCATTGAGAGAACCTCTGCAAGAGAGACAGCTATAAGGTGCGCTGTAGGTGCTCTATGTAAACAAATGCTATTAGATATAGGTATCGATATTAGAAGTAAGGTTTATAGTCTAGGAGAATTTTATGACCAGAATATAGATCTTTTTAATGATGAAAATTATAGCATTATAGAGGAAAGCTCAATGCGATGCTATAATAAGCATATTGAGGATGGTATGAAGTCAACTATAGATATGTGCAAAGAAGAGGGAGATACTATTGGAGGCAGGGTTTATATAGGGATAAAGGGTGTTCCAATTGGGATTGGAAGCTATTCTAATTGGGATAGGAAATTAGATGGCATATTATCCATGGCAATTATGTCTGTTCAAGCAGTAAAAGCTGTGTCTTTTGGAAAAACTTTAGACCTACCTTTAATAGGAAGTATATATAATGATGAAGCATATTTTGAAGAGGGAACTTTAAAAAGAGCAAGCAACAATTGTGGAGGTATAGAAGCGGGAATTTCTAATGGAGAAAACATAGAAATGTATGCTGTAATAAAGCCTATACCATCTGTAAAAAAGGGACTGAATTCTGTAGATCTAATAAAGAAAGAAAATGTAACTAGTCGTTATGAAAGGTCGGATATATCCGCTGTAGTTCCAGCTTGTATAGTACTTGAAAATGTATGTGCATTTCATATATTAGATGAAATTTTAAAAAAGTTTCCTAGTGATGATTTTAATGAGCTAAAGGAAAACATTGAAAGATATAGAAGTGAACTACTTAAGTATTAAAACAAATTAATTATTATTTAATATTTATAAAGTACGCTTAATTTAAATGTTATCACTAAAAATTTTATTATGAAGATGGAGGATGAACATGGAAAAATTGTTAATACTAGATTCCAATAGCCTTATGAATAGAGCCTTTTATGCATTACCTCCACTTACTAACAGTGAAGGAATTCATACTAATGCAGTATTTGGGTTTACTTCAATGCTATTTAAAATTCAAGAAGAAATAAAGGCAGATTACGTGGTAGCTACCTTTGATAGGAAGGCTCCTACATTTAGACATAAAGAATATAAAGAGTATAAGGCTGGAAGAAAAAGTATGCCACCAGAACTTTTTGAGCAGTTTCCTTTGATAAAAGAGTTACTTTCTCTTATGGCTATAGATATCATGGAAATAGATGGCTTTGAGGCAGATGATCTTATAGGAACTCTTGCTGTTTATGCTGAAAGTAAAGGCATTGAAGTTTACATAGTTACAGGAGATAGAGATGCTCTTCAACTAGCCACAGATAATGTAAAAGTTATAATAACTAAAAAAGGTATAACAGAGAAAGAAATATACGATAAAGATAGAATGATAGAAGATTTTGGGGTAACGCCTACAGAATTTATAGATGTAAAGGGACTTATGGGAGATAAATCTGACAATATACCAGGGGTTCCTGGCATAGGAGAAAAAACAGCCTACAAGCTTATACAAACTTATGGTAGTGTAGAATCAGTACTTCAAAATATAGAAGAAATAAAGGGTAAGAAAATCAAAGAAAACTTATATGAATACAGTGAGCAAGCATTATTTAGTAAAAAGCTTGCTACAATAAAAACAGATGTGCCAATAGAAATGGATCTAGATTCCATAAGGTCTAAACAAGAATATGATATTTTAGGATTAAAGAAACTATTTTTTAAGCTTCAATTTAAAACATTAATAGATAGACTTCCTAAAAATGAAGAAGATAAAGATGAAACCCCTTTTGATGAATATGATGTAATTGAGGAGATAGAGGGTCTTAAAGCTTTAAAAAACAATATAAAAGGTTCAAAGGAAAATAAGCCTTTATATATGAGCTTTGATATAATAGGCCAAGAATTATATTCAAATATAGCTATAGAAAGTATATATATAGATTTTGAAGAGAAAGATTTTGTTATAAAGCTTAGTAATCTTTTAGAAAAGGATAGAGAAAACACAATTTTAATTCTAAAAGAATTTATGGAAGATAATAATATAAAAAAGATTTGTTATGATGCTAAGAATGCATACACTTCCTTTAGAAAAATAGGTATAACACTCGAAGGTATAATCTTTGATGTTAAAATAGCAAATTATATTATAGATTCAGCAAAAGGACAACAAAGTCTACAAGAACTTATAAATGAATATCTAGGTAGAGAAGTAAAGGGTGAAGGCGAAGCGTTAAAGGCTCACGAAAATAGACTTATGGTAGAACTTTATGAGGTGCTTAAAGCAAAGATAGAAGAATTTAATATGGAAAGCCTTTTATATGAGATGGAACTTCCTTTAACTAAGGTTTTATCTCATATGGAAGAAGAAGGCTTTAGAATAAATAGAGATATGTTAGATAAGCTAGGTGAAAAATTCAAATTAGAATTAGATAAGGTTCAAAAGGAGATATATGAGTTTTCAGAGGAAGAGTTTAATATAAATTCACCAAAACAGCTAGGAAAGATACTTTTTGAGAAGTTAGATTTACCTGTTATAAAAAGGACAAAAACTGGGTATTCAACTAACGCTGAGGTCTTAGAAGCTTTATCAGAAAAACATCCTATTATTAATAAAATAACTTACCATAGGCAATTAGCAAAAATATATTCAACCTATGTAGAAGGATTAAAATCAGTAATTGACAGTGATGACAAAATACATTCAAGTTTCAATCAAACAGTTACTACAACAGGTAGACTATCTAGTACAGAACCTAATCTTCAAAATATACCTATAAAGTACGAGATGGGTAGAGAAATACGGAAGGTATTTGTATCCGAGAGTGAAGATTCTGTTATATTATCCGCAGACTATTCACAAATAGAACTTAGAGTGCTTGCCCATATTTCTGGAGATGAAAATTTAATTTCCGCTTTTAATGAGCATAGTGATATACATACAAAGACAGCATCAGAAGTATTTAATACTCCTATGGAAGAGGTAACACCACTTTTAAGAGGTAGAGCTAAAGCAGTAAACTTTGGTATAGTATATGGAATAAGTGATTTTAGTCTATCAAAGGATTTAAAGATTTCAAGAAAAGAAGCAAAGCAGTATATGGATGCTTATTTTGAAAGATATCCTAAGGTTAAAAATTACATGGAAGATATAGTTGTTACGGCTAAAAAGCATGGATATGTAACGACTCTTTTAAATAGAAGAAGGTATATACCAGAGGCAAATGCATCTAACATGATAGTTAGAGCATCAGGAGAAAGACTTGCTATGAATGCACCTATACAGGGTACAGCTGCAGATATAATAAAACTTGCCATGGTAAATGTACAAAAAGAATTATATAAAAGAAATATGAAAAGTACACTAATACTTCAAGTTCATGATGAACTTATTTTAAATGTTTATAATGATGAATTAGAAGAGGTTAAAGAGTTAGTAAAAAAGGAAATGGAAGAAGTGTTAGACCTTTCCGTAAAATTGGAAGTAGATATAAATATAGGTGAAACATGGTATGAAGCAAAATAAATAATATATAATTTAAAAGTAACTGATGATTTAGGCAATAAATAATATTAAAGGAGGCACCATCATGCTAAAGATCGGACTTACAGGAGGCATAGCAACAGGCAAAAGTACTGTATCATCTATGCTTAAAGAGGAAGGATTTGCTTTTATTGATGCAGATATTGTATCAACAGAAGTATTTATGCTATATCCTTCACTTACGGATGAGTTAAAGCAAACCTTTAGTGAATCATTTTTTAATGAAGATGGTGCCTTAAAACGAAGAGAGTTTGGAAATTATATATTTAAATATAGTAAAGAAAGAGTAAAATACGAGAATATTATAATACCTTTAATAAAAGATAGAATTAAAGAACTTTTCGATGAATATGAAAAAAAAGGTGAAAAAGTAGTAATTTTAGATGCACCAACACTTATAGAAAATAATATGCAAGATTATGTGGATTATATAATTTTGGTGTGGACAAATAGCCAGGAACAAATAAAAAGATTAATGGACAGAAATAAATTTACAAGGGAAGAAGCTATGGATAGAATAAATTCTCAAATGAACTTAGAAAAGAAAAAGAAATATGTAGATTTTATTATTGATAATAGTGATAGCATAGAATCTACAAAAGAAGAGGTCCATGAATTAATAAGTTTAATTAAAATGCTAAATAATTAATATACCAGGGGGCGAGTATGAAAAATAAGGGTTTTAAAATTGCATACACTATAAGTATAATTTTTGTAGTTTTAGTTAGCTTTTTTTATACAATAAAAGGTTTTATTTACCCATATAAATATAGAAATTTTATAGAACATTATAGTGAGGAATATAGCTTAGATCCTCTTATGGTTGCTGCAATTATAAAGACAGAAAGTGGTTTTAGAAAAGAAGTAAGATCTAATAAAGATGCAGTAGGACTTATGCAGATAACAGAAGATACTTCAAAGTGGGCAGCTGAAAAGATGGATATAAAAGATTTTAATGTAGAAAGCTTAAAAGATCCTGAATTTAATATAAAAATGGGATGTTGGTATTTAGATAATTTAAAAGAAGAATTTAATGGAGATATAGATTTGGTTTTAGCTTCTTACAATGGTGGTAGAGGTCATGTGCAAAAGTGGCTCAAAGATGAAAGATACTCTAAAGATGGTGAAAATTTAAGTTATATACCATTTAAAGAGACCGATAAATATATAAAAAAGGTTAAAGTAAATTATAATATATATAAATTTATATATAAGTAATATACATAAAAGATATTAGGAGGAAACTCATGAGAGAATATAGTAGTCTTGATATAGCAAAGGCTTCAGTAAAAATGGCCATATCATCAAGAAGTGAAGAGGAAGGCCTTATAAAAGACTTTAATAAAGAAGAAATATTAGCAGTGGCAGTAGATATTGGAGGTAATATAACCTCATCTATACCTAAAATAATTGAAAGAGCTTTAGTGGCATCTAAGAGAACAGGTATAATAAAGGATTGTCATGTACATGAGGGTGCAGTTGCAGGAGCTACAAGAGAGGCCATAATTCAAATATCATCAAAGGCAAATGGACTTAATGTAGGAGGTAAAATAGGTATTGCAAGATCTGGTGAACATTTAAGTGTATGCATATTTTTAAGTATAGGTTTGTTACATCTAAATGAAGTGGTTATAGGACTTGGTCATAGATCCATTCCTATTTTATAACATAAAGCTGTAAGTAAGATTTGACATAAAAAATAAATCTTTATATAATAAAGGTGATTAAGTAGTATAGTAGGAAACAACGCAGAAGAAGAAATATTAAATTAAGTAGTATAGAAATAATTGAAAATAAATTAATATAGTGAAAATAAAAGCAATGTAGAATGGTAGAATAGTAGGAGAAAACTTTTATCTTAATAAAGTAAGGTATTTTTTGTGTTAAAATATTTTGGGTTTATTAAGCCTCTCCTTTTTGGAGAGGCTTTTTTTAATATAAGATAATATATAAAAAGGAGAATGGTAGTATGGTAGTAAAAAAGGTAAATGTATTTTTAATTTTAATTATTTCAATGTTATTAGTATTTATGTGGGGCTTAATAAAACCTGTAAAATCAGAGACTAGTACAATAAAATATAAGATAGGTATATCACAAATAGCAGAGCATCCTGCATTGGACCTTTCAAGGGAAGGTTTTATTGAAGGATTGAATTCTAAAGGTCTTGTGAGTGGAGAAAATGTAGATATAGAAATACAAAATTCACAAGGGGATATTGCTATATCACAAATGATAGCTCAAAGATTTGGAGCTTTAAAAAAAGATCTTATATTTGCAATAGGTACACCTTCAGCGCAAACAGCCTATAATAACACAAAAACTACACCTATTATAGTTACAGCCATAACCGATATAGTTTCTTCTGGGATAGTGAAATCAAAAGAAGATATGAATAATAATGTAGCAGGAACATCGGACATGGTTCCTATTTCAAAGCAACTTGAACTTTTGAAAACTTTAATTCCAAAGGCTAAGAAGGTAGGAGTTATATATAATACAAGTGAACTTAATTCAGAGGTTCAAATAAGCAATATGAAGGATATAGCACCAAAGTATGATTTGGAAATAGTTCAAGTTGGAATAAATAATACAAATGAGTTATCCCAGGTATTAGATTCTATAGTAAACACTGTAGATGCTTTGTATATACCAACAGACAACCTTGTAGCATCTTCAATGCCACTTATCTATTCAAAATTTTCTAGTAAGAATAAGCCTATATTTGGAGCAGAAGAAGCTCATGTTAAGTCTGGAGCTTTAGCTACGGATGGCATAAGCTACTATAATCTAGGATTCCAATCTGGAGTTATGGCAGCAGAGGTTTTAGAAGGAAAAGATATAAAGACTATGAAGGTAGAGGAACTTAAAGATACTCAAATAGTTATAAATCAACAAGTATGTAGGAAGCTTAATATAGATATACCAAAAGATATATTAGATAAAGCAATTATAGTAGAGGAGGTACAATAATATGGAGTTTTTAATTAGCATTTTAGAACAAGGATTTATATTTGGTATAGCAGCATTAGGAGTTTATATAACTTATACTATATTAGACTTTCCAGATCTTTCGGTAGATGGTACCTTCACACTAGGAGCTTCAGTATCAACTATTATGATATTTAAAGGTATAAATCCGTTTATAACACTTCTAGCTTCAATAATAGCGGGAGCTTTAGCAGGACTTATTACAGGAGCACTTCATGAAAGACTAAAAATAACTAATCTTTTATCAGGAATACTTGTAATGATAGGATTATATTCAATAAATTTAAGAATAATGGGAAAGGCAAACGTAGCTATATTTAATAATAAAAATATATTTTTAGATAAAAGTCCTTTAATAATAATTACTATGTTTGTAGTTATTACAAAAGTTATGTTAGATTTATTTTTTAAAACTCATATAGGATATGCAATAAAAGGTGCTGGAGACAATGAAACTTTAATAACTTCCCTTGGAATAAACAGTTCTAAAGTAAGGATATTAGCTCTTATGATATCTAATGGAATAGTTGCTTTTTCAGGAGCTATAATGGCACAATATCAAAGATTTTCAGATATTTCTATGGGAAATGGAACTGTAGTTATGGCTTTAGCCTCTATAATAATGGGACAATCATTTCTTAAAAAAGAAAGTAAGATAACAGCTACAACTAAGGTAATAGTTGGATCAATAATGTATAAATTAAGTATTGGATTAGTACTTAAAATGGGACTACCACCAACAGATTTAAAGCTTATAACAGCATTTATAGTAGTAATAGCAATAAGTTTAAATAATAAGAGCATCTTTAAAAACATTAAGGGACTTGTAATGGTAGGAGGAGAAAAAAATGCTTAGTTTAAAGTCTATAAGTAAAAGTTTTAATAAAGGAAGCATAAATGAAATCAGTATATTTGAAGATTTTAATCTGGATATAAAAAAGGGGGATTTTGTATCAGTAGTTGGAAGTAATGGGGCAGGTAAATCTACTTTATTGAATTTGATTTCAGGAAATATAATATCAGATAAGGGTACAATAAGCTTAAATGAAGAAAATATAACCCATTATGAAAATTATAAAAGATCTAAATTTATAGGTAGGGTATACCAAGATCCAGCTAAGGGTACATCACCTTCTATGAGCATAATGGAGAATTTATCTATATGTAATAATAAAGGCAAGAGTTTTGGTCTTAAATTTTGCATAAAAAAAGATACAGAAAAACACTTTAAAGATGAACTTTCTATATTAAATATGGGTCTTGAAAACAAACTACATACAAAGGTTGGAAGCCTTTCAGGGGGGCAAAGGCAAGCTTTGTCACTACTAATGGCAACTATGGTGAGCCCTGATGTACTTTTATTAGATGAACATACAGCAGCATTAGATCCTAATACTTCAGAAAATATAATAAATATTACTGAAAATATAGTTAAAGATAAAGGTATTACAACTATTATGGTAACCCATAATTTAAGTCATGCAATAACCTTTGGAAATAGACTAATATTAATGCATAAGGGAGCTATAGTAAAAGACTTAGAAGAAGATTTTAAATTAAAACTTCAAGTAAATGATCTTATTGAAGAATTTAAAAATGTGGCCTCTAGCAATGATCTAAGTGATACCATGCTTTTATCTTAAAAGGTAGATAAGCTATATAGAAAATACACTAATACATTTAATTATAATAGTATACAAGTTTTATGATTAAAAGTAGACTAAAATTGAATTTAAATTTAATATAATCAATAATGTTTAAAAAACATTATTGATTATATTAATTAATGCTGATATAATATGATAAGTAAATGAATGCGCGAGAGTGGCGGAATGGCAGACGCGCACGCTTGAGGTGCGTGTGGGAAACTGTACGGGTTCAAGTCCCGTCTTTCGCACCAAAATAAACCGTAAGTATTATCAATATTTTGATAATACTTACGGTTTTAAATTTATTATAAATATCAATACGTTAACTTGGAATGATATCTAATTGATGTATCGAGATTTTTAAGTTCCAATAATACGATAATTAAGTTACATTATATAATTATATACTAATATAAAGTGACTAAAGCTTCCTAGTAAAACAAATATATGAAATAGTTCATGAAACCCGAACTTTTTAGATATATTAGGTGCTTTTAGAGCATAGATAATGCCGCCTATAGTATAAAACACTCCACCTACAAATAGCCATACAAACGCTTCTATAGGAAGTACCTTAGATAAAGGTCTAAGTGCTGCGACTAAGATCCAACCCATAAATATATAAAAGGCTGTAGAAAGCATTCTTGGGCTATTAAACCAAAATATTTTTAATAAAACTCCAAGTATAGCTAAAGACCAAATTGATATAAAAACTCCCCATCTCCAATACCCTTGAAGAGCTATTAAACATATAGGTGTGTAAGTGCCAGCTATTAAAACAAATATCATAGAATGATCAAGTTTTCTCAAAACTTTTGTAACTCCATCTGAAGCTATTACGAGATGGTATACTGAGCTTGCAGTATATAGAAAAATAAGACTTAATCCAAATATTATAGAAGAAACTAGCACGAGGTTGCTTGAATATCCAACCCTTGCATACTTAATAATCATTGCAATTAATCCCACCAAAGAGACTATTGCTCCAAATAAGTGACTAAAACCACTTATTGGATCTCTAAATTTTTTATCCATTCACACCACTCCTTAGAATCGATACTAGTATACTTAGTTATGGAAACTATGTAATGCTATATGAATATTATACAACTGATTATATACAAATGTAAAGTGAAATAATGTATTTAAAAATAAAAATATTAAAATTATATATGACTTGCATTTTATAGAAAATACTAATAACATATAAAATATAAAACATGAATATGAATTCAAATAGTTTTAATTTTTAAACTATGTAGTTTTCATAGATTGGAGTAGAATTGTGGATAAAGAGAGTTTAGATAAACTACTTAATAGTATGAATTTTGAAGAAGAGGTTAAATTTCAAGATATACCATCAATAGATCTTTATATGGATCAAGTTATTAGTATATTTGAAAACAGCCTCAAAGGATATAAAAGAAACGAAAAAGATAAGATTTTAACTAAAACCATGATAAATAATTACGTTAAAGATAAGCTTTTAATGGGGGTTAAGAACAAAAAATATAGTAGAGAACATATAATTTTACTAATATTAATATATAATTTAAAACAAAGTTTAGCAATAGGAGATATTAAAAAGACGCTGACTCCATTAATTGAAAAATTAGAAGACAAAAAAGAAAGTATACCTATTAAAGATTTTTATGATATATTTTTAAATATAAAAAAGGAAGAAACACTTTTAGTAAATGAAGATTTATATAAAAAGTTAGAAATAATAAGTTCTAACATAGTAAAAAGTAATTTTGAGGAAAAGGATAGAGATTATCTTACATCTTTATTCATGATAATTTCGCTAATAAACACCTCAAATATGTATAAAAAATTAGCAGAAAAGTTTATAGATGATAATATTAAGGGAATGGATGAAAAATAAAGCAAAGGTAAATCTAAAAAAAGATATTGACTGAAATGTTCATAAGTGATATATTTAAACCAAGATCAATCTGAGGTATTTGTGAAGCTCTTATTTTGAACCTACATCATTAAAACGGGAGTTTAAAATATAATTGTGAATTTGACTTATAAGTCCTAATGTATGACATTCACCTAGGCAAGGTTTTTGAAACAATATTGAGGACACCCACCTATCGGATAGATAGGTGTCAAAATTAGGGCAACGGTATTTCGGATTATAAATACAAATGAAATTATAAGTAAGAAGAGGTTTTTAAACCTCTTTTTTTATTTACATTCAATAAATCAGAATATTCAAAAATAGATATAAAAAAGGAGAATGATTTATGACAAATAAGTTTTTAAAAGATGATAAAGATAAAATATTAAAGGAATTATCCTCTACAGAATATAAAGTAACGCAAGAAAATGGAACAGAGCCAGCATTTAGGAATAAATTTTTTAATCATGAAGAGGAAGGCATATATGTGGATATAGTTTCTGGAGAGCCCCTTTTTACTTCTTTTGATAAATTTAAGTCTAGTTGTGGTTGGCCTAGCTTTTCAAAACCATTAGAAGAAGGATATGTGAAGGAAGAGAAAGATTTAAGCCACGGTATGAATAGAATTGAAGTAAGAAGTAAAGAGGCAGATTCGCATTTAGGTCACGTGTTTACAGATGGACCAATAGAAAAGGGTGGACTTAGATATTGTATAAACAGTGCAGCTTTAAGATTCATTCCTAAAGAGGATCTTGAAAGTGAAGGTTATGGGGAATATTTAAAATTATTTAAAGATTAATTAATAAAGCTAAATTTTAAAAAAACATATTTGAAATTTAGCTTTATATATTTTTAAGAAATTTTAATTAATTATATAAAAATGTGGACAAAAAAGATAAACAAATATTATAAATTTATAGTTTGAAGCTTGACAAAATAATGTGGATGGACTATTATAAATACATACCAAACAATAATAATTATTAGTTAGTAGTCATTACAACAATAAAAGTAAAGTGGTGTTGCGGATGAATAAAGAAGAAAAATATATAGACTTAGTAATAATAGGATCAGGACCAGCAGGACTTACAGCTGCAATATATGCGGCTAGAATGAAACTAAACTTTATAGTCCTTGAAGATGAACTTATAGGAGGCCAAATAAGATCTACATATTCTGTTGAAAACTATCCTGGCTTTAAATTTATAAGTGGTCAAGAACTTGTAGATAAGTTTTATGAGCAGGCACTAAATGCAGGGGCTACCATAGATGAATTTGATAATATATTAAGGGTGAGTCTTAAAGATAATGAAAAGATTATAGAAACTGATAGTTTTATTTATAAACCAGAAACAGTAATAATTGCTACAGGATCTCAGTATAGACCTCTACCTATAAAGGAAGAAGCAACCTACCATGGAAATGGAATTCACCACTGTGAGCTATGCGATGGAGAAATGTATGAAGATAAGGATATCATTGTTGTGGGTGGAGGAAATTCAGCCATAGAAGGTGCACTATTTTTATCAAGGTACGCTAAAACCATAACTATAGTTCATCAATTTGATAATCTTCAAGCAGAAAAAAATTTACAATACGAAGTATTAAACCATCCAAAGGTAACTATGGTTTGGGATTCTGAAATAAGACATGCATATGGTGAGGACAAACTAGAAGAGGTATTAGTAGAAAATTTAAAAACTAAAAAGACAAGTAAAATTAAAACTGATGGCATTTTTGTTTATATTGGAATGATACCAAAAACAAAGATGTTTGAAGATCAAGTTAATATAGACAAGTGGGGCTATATAAAAGCAGGAGAAACTACAGAAACAAATGTAGAAGGAGTTTTTGTTGCAGGAGATGTAAGAGAAAAGCTATTTAGGCAACTTACAACAGCTAATGCAGATGGTACAGTTGCAGCTCTTATGGCTGAAAGATATATAGTAAACAAAAGGAGGAAAAGTAATGGTTAAAATATACACTACTCCAAATTGTCCTTATTGTAAAAAGGCAAAAAGCTACTTTGATATGAAAAATATTGAGTATGAAGATATCAATGTAGGAGAAGATAAAGAAAAAAGACAAGAAATGATAGAAAAGTCAGGTCAGCAATCGGTACCTGTACTTGATATAAATGGAGAAATAATACTAGGATTTAATAAGTATGCAGTAGATGCTGCTTTAAATAATAATTAACAGATCTAAAATTTAATTAAAAACTTAAATATAATAAAAACATTAAAAACAAACAAAAATATTAAAATAAACATATTAAAGGAGGATTTTATAATGGAAAGATTAGTAGGTAAACCAGCACCTTGTTTTAAAATGAATGCAGTAAAGGGTGACGGAAGCGACTTTTTAGAAATCAAATCAGAGGATTACAAAGGAAAATGGCTAGTTATGTTCTTCTATCCACTAGATTTCACTTTTGTGTGTCCAACAGAAATAACTGCTTTTAGTGATAGGGCTGAAGATTTTAAGAAGCTTGGAGCGGAACTTTTAACTGTAAGTTGTGATAGTGAATATTCTCATCAAGCTTGGATAAAACAAGATAAAGCTAATGGAGGACTTGGACAAATTAACTTCCCAATGGCTTCTGATAAAAAATATGGAGTAGCTAAAGATTACGGAGTATTTGTAGAAGAAGAAGCTATTTCATTAAGAGGTCTATTTATAATAGATCCAGATGGAGAAGTAAAATATCAAGTAGTTCATGACCTTAATGTAGGCAGAAACGTAGATGAAACAATTAGAGTGTTAAAAGCACTTCAAACTGGTGGGATGTGTCCAGCTAACTGGGAAGAGGGAGAATCTTTACTTTAAAATTTCTAAAAAAAGTTAATAAATAAATATATTAAAAGCCTTCAAATTAACATATTTGAAGGCTTTTTAGCTAATAATATATTAATGATTATAATTACTATGAAAAAGTAGAGATGTGTAAAAGCAAGCACTTTTATATCTCTTTTTTATATATTATGGTTATGATATAATATATGGTTATGATATAATATGATAAAGTATTTTAATAAAAAGAGGGAGGCGCACTATGAAAAATTTAATGAAACTCGAGGACTTCTTAAAGATAAAGGATGATAAAGAATTTGTGCTTTTAGATTGTAGATTTAATTTAAGTGATAAAGAATATGGTAAAAAGGCATTTAATGAAGGACACATAAAGGGAGCTATGTATGTAGATTTAGAAACTGAATTAACAGGAGAAGTCAAAGAGCATGGAGGAAGACACCCTCTTCCAAATTTAAAAAACTTCACAAAAGATATGAATAAAAAGTTTGTAGATGATGATATAGATGTTATAATATATGATGATGGAGATTTAGCTGCAGCATCAAGACTTTGGTGGATATTTAAGTATATTGGAAAAGAAAATGTATATATATTAGAAGAAGGCATAAAGGCATGGAAAGATAGAAATCTTCCGTTAGAACAAAAACAAACTATTAATAGTGATAGAACTGTAGGAAATTTATCCTTAAATATAAAAGATGATATGTATTGTGATATACAATATGTAAAAGATAATCTAGATACTGTTTTTATAATGGATGTTAGAGAAGAAGAAAGGTATTTAGGGGATGGTGAACCAGTGGATAAAAAAGCAGGGCATATCCCAGGGGCTAAAAACTATTTTTGGAAAGATAATTTTAATGATTTTAAGGTTAAGCCAAAAGAGGAATTAAAGGAATTATTAAAGGGCTTAAAGGAAAAGGAAACTATAATAGTACATTGTGGATCTGGGATTACAGGTTCTGTAAGTGTAATGATTTTAGATGAACTAGGTATTAAAGCTAAACTTTATGGAGGTAGTTGGAGTGATTGGATAAGCTACGATGAGAACCCTATTGTAGTAGGAGAAGAAAGATAATAAAAATTAATGGCGGTGGTAATCTATGAAAATAGGCATGAGAACTATAAAAACTGCCTTATCAGTTTCTATATGCATTCTTATTTCTAGAGTATTCCCAATAAACAATGCACTTTATGCTTGTATTGCGGCTATTATAACTATGGGTAGCAGTGTATCTAATTCATATAAATCAGGATTAAACAGAATAAAAGGAACTATTGTAGGAGCTTTGGTAGGGCTTGTAATGTCCCTCATAGCTCCAGGCAATATATTGCTTGTAGGTATTGGAATAGTTATAATAATAACTATATGTAACTATTTCAAATGGGACAAATCCATCGCAACATCTTGTACTGTATTTTGTGTTATATTTATAAGCTTAAATGGAAGAAGTCCTTTGGAATATAGTATATATAGAACCTTGGATACGATAATAGGTATAGTTGTATCTTTAGTAGTTAATTACACTATTGCACCTCCTAAGATACATGAAAATGTAGTTATATCTTATAAAAGTTTAAAAGATGAATTATTTAATTTATGTAAAAGTGCAATATTAAATCCTATAGAGTTTAATTTAAATGAATTTAAACACTATATAGATGCTTTGGAAAGTAGCATAAAGATGCACGATGAAGAGGTTTCTTCTATAACCGAAGGATTAGAGCTAATAGATGATTATAAGGAATTTATGAAAGAAACCAAGAAATTATATATTTATTTTGAAATGATGAGTACCATGCAAGAAGATTTATTAATATTAAATAGTGATAATAGAAAAAGCTATGAAGAGATTTTCAATTCTACCTATGAGATAGAATTGAAGGATATTAAGCTTTTAAAAGAGTCATTTATTATAGAAGAAGAAAATATAGTATACAATTATAATGTTAATAAAATATGCAATATATTAAGGAATATACAAAATAATCCTATAAAAGCGTAGAAGTACAATGGTAGATTCCATACATGATTAAAGTAAATACTTTAATCATAATAATATAATTTAAAAAATGCTTAGTATTTAAAATGGATAAACATCCACTTAAATACTAAGTTTTAATTTGCAACAAAAATATATTTATTATTTTTAAAATATATTTGTATTTTTTTTATGTTAATGTGATAATATGATAAAGAAGTTTAAAAATGAAGAGGTAGAATTAATATGAATAAAAAAAATAGAGAACGGTTATTGATAGGATTATTTATAGTGGCTTTTTTAATTTTTGTGTTTATTAATAGAAATAGGCTAAGACAATTTATTTGCCTCGGAAACTTTATTAATTATGTTAGAAGTTATGGTAAATATGCGTTTGTTTGTTTTATATTAATATTTGCTCTAAAGCCATTAGTTTTGGTATTGCCGTCAGCTATGTTTTCTATTGCAGCTGGAATAGTATTTGGTCCAGTTAAAGGCTTTATGGTAAATATGATTGGGTTTTTCTTATCAGGTACACTAGCTTTTTATCTTTCAAGATTTTTAGGAAAAGATTTTGTAGACAAGATATTGAAAGGGCGAGCATTAAATTTTAATAACAATATGGAGAAAGATGGATTTAAGATATTGTTTCTGTTAAGACTTCCACCTGTGCTACCCTATGATCCATTAAGCTACACTAGCGGACTTACAAAAATAACATATAAAGCCTTTATACTAGCATCCGTATTAGGTGTTATACCAGAGACTATATGTTATTCATATATGGGAGAAAACATATTAAATCCACTCTCAGCTAAGTTTATTGTCCCTTCTTTAATAATTTTATCAGCCACATTGTTATCTACCTTGGCTTTTAATAAAAGTAAAGATATAAACAAGCTATCTTAAAAGAAATAGAACTTCATGATATTTTATTTAGATATAGTTATATAAAAAAAGTACTGTCTTCAAAAATGAAAGACAGTACTTTTTTTATAGAGATAATTGTTTTCGCTTGTTAAAAAATGATCTGTAGGACATAAAACAAGCTAAGAATGCAGAAATTGAAGTTGTTGCAAGTAACATGAATGTAACCATTATTTGAAACTTTATAGCTTCAATTGGAGGAGTCCCAGCTAGTATAAGACCAGTCATCATACCAGGAAGAGAAACTATTCCAAGAGTTTTAGTAGAATCTATAGTTGGTATCATACCTGTTTTCATAGCATCCCTTATAATGTGCATAGAGGATGGTAATATTTCTGCACCTAATGATAGTTTAGTTTCGATTTCATCCCTATAATTTTTAAAGTTAACATTTAATTGTTTATAACAAAGACCGATAGCTACCATGGCATTACCTATAACCATTCCTGATACAGGGATTACAGAGTAAGGCTCATATTTTATAGATTTAGATAATACTAAAACACCTAAGGTTATAATAGTACCAGCTCCTATGGAAACAAAAGAGATAAGCAAGACATTATGGATGTTACTGCCTCTTTTTCTAGCATTCATGGATGCATTAAATATCATAAATAACATTAATAAAGTTGTAAAAGCATAACTTTTAAGACCAAACACATAGTTTAAAACATAACCTACTAATGTTAATTGAATTACAGCTCTAATAACACCTATTATTATCTCTTTTTCTAATTTGAGTTTTTGCGAATGTGATATAAATATAGATACAAGTACTAAAGAAGAAGCTATTAAAAGCGAGTAAATATTTAACGTATTTTCCGCATTCATCTTATCACCTCTAAATTTTTTAATTTACCACCTTCCACGGAAAGAAGTTTATTAGCATACTTTTTACTTTGTTCCATATTGTGTGTTACCCAAAGTATAGTCATACCCTCTGAGTTTAATTTATTTATAACAGATTCAACTATTTTCGTATTTTCTGCATCTAGGGCAGAGGTTACCTCATCTAAAAGTAAAACTTCTGGCTTAAACAAGATGCCCCTAATAAGTGCTATTCGTTGTTTTTCTCCACCGGAAAGTTTATGAATATCCTTGTCTAATATTGAATATGGGAGATCAAATATTTTGAGAAGGTATTTGATTCTATCTTTGTCTAGTGTTTTCTTCCTTGTAGTGTAAGGAAATTTTAAATTATCCATTACTGTATCACCAAAAAGTACAGGGTTTTGGAAACAATAAGTTATCTGTCGTCTTAATTCATAAGGGGAATAGTCTAGGTAATCTTTACCTTTAAATTCAATAGTTCCTGAACTTTGAGATATAAGATGACTAAATAATTTTAAAATAGTGCTCTTTCCACTACCTGAAGGTCCAACTATTGATATATAATCTTTTTCATTTACATTCAGACTAAAATTATCTATTATTATATTATTTTTATCCTTATCCTTATAAGTTACGTTTTTCATAGTAAGCAAATTAATCAACCCCTATTATTCTTTAGTCAAAAAGTTTAACAAAGTTCTAAAAGGAATACAAGTAGCGCCTTTATCATAGGCACCTGTAGTTTTGGTATTATACATAAAGCCAGCTATATCTAAGTGGGCAAAGGATACATCTTCAGCAAAGTACTCTAAAAACTTACTAGCTACAATAGCACCGCAATTTGTTCCACTGTTTTTTATATCAGCATTAGCTGTTTTTAATTGATCTAAGTATTCTTCGTTACTTGGGAATCTCCATAGATATTCATCTACTTCTCTTCCAGACTTTGTAAGTGTAAAGGCAAGTTCGTTAGAATTTGTAAAAAGACCTAAATTTGTGTCACCTAAAAAATTAGCACAAGAACCTGTAAGCGTTGCAATATCAATTATAAAATTCGCGCCTAATTCTTTAGCATAAGTTATAGCATCACAAAGCACCATTCTTCCTTCGGCGTCCGTAGATATTATTTCTACAGTTTTACCGCTGTAAGTTGTTATAACATCACCAGGTTTAAAGGCTTTACTAGAAGGCATATTTTCAACAACAGGTATTAAAGCCATAATATTTTTCTTAGGCTTAATCTTTCCTATGGCATCCATAAGCCCAATAGCTATAGAGCCCCCTACCATATCATAAATCATTTTCTCCATGCCCTTACCAGGTTTTAAAGTTATACCACCAGCATCGAAGGTAACACCTTTACCGACGATAGCAAATATATCTTTACTATCTTTGTCACCTAAATATTGCATAACTATAAGACTTGGGTCATTTGTACTTCCTTTAGCTACTGAAAGTATGCCACCCATGCCCATTTGTTCTAATTTAAACTTATCTATTATTTCTATATCAAGGTTGTGTTTTTTTGCTATGCTTTGAGAAGTTGTCACCAAATATTTAGGGGTAACAATATTAGAAGGCATATTAGAAAGATTTCTTGAAAGATTAATTGAAGTACCAACTTCATAACCCTTAATTATGGAAGACTCAAAATCTGAAATTAAATTAATATTAGATAATTTAATAGTGTGGCTTTTGGATTTTATACCTTCATATTTATAAAGAGATAATGCAATGGATTCCCCTAAGGTGTATCCTACATCTTCAGTGAAATTATCTAATATATCTATATTTTCAAGTTTGTTTTTAAAATTTAAAATAAAGTTACCTAGACCATGGAAAAGTTTTGAATTATTATATTCCTCAGTAAGTCCAAGACCTACTATATAAATATTGTCATAACTACTTTTTCCAAGTGTATTTATACATTCAATTTCTTTATAATTACCAGTATTTTTTGAAAAGCTTAATATTTCTTTTATATTTTCAGGATAATCTAGATTGTAGTTTTGAAATTTAAATATTAAAATATTTGAATATTTTTTACTGTTACTAATTTCAATCATAGTCTCACACCCCTTATTAATATTACCTACTATAATAACATATTAAATTTATAAATAAAATGTTGTACTATACTATATTAAATAAAAGTAAATATATAAGTAAGGAATATTAAGATTAAGTACTTAAAACTACCTTTATATAAAAGTTATATAAAGGTAAATCTATATTTTTGTAGAATTAATATTATTATAGGTATTTTAAGGAGGTGAATGGTTGCATAATATTTAGCGAAATATACATTGAAAGATGTATATTCTTTTGTATAAATGTTATCAGCGAAATGTATGTTTAATTTTAAAACGGCTATAGATGATGTTGTTATAAGCGATATTAATAAAGAAGATCTGATAGATGTTAGACAATGGCTAAATTCTCAAAAGGATATGGATAAGGATTTTGAGAATAAAGGAATAACTTTTGAAGAAATGTTAGAAAGATTTTTAGAATATTATATAAGTGAAAATGAAATTTTCTTTAAAATAACTAAAGATAAAAAAATAATAGGTATCTTTAAAGGAAGATTTGAATTTAAAGATATAAATCAATTTATAATATGGTATTTTTTAATAGATAAAAAGCATAGAAATAAAGGTATTGGAACTAAAATAATTACTAAATTAATAGAATACAGTAAAGAAAAAATGAATATAGATGAGATTTGCTCAGTTACAATAAAAGATAATTATGATGGAATAAGGTTTTGGAAGAATCTAGGCTTTAAAGAAATGAGAATAGTTAAAGATTTTTTTGATAGGGGTAATAAAACAAAAGATATGATTATTTTAAAAAAGAACTAAAGAAAATTAAAAAGTTTAAAGAAAGTATTATATAAATTATATTTTCATAATTTCTAGAATAAATATACTCTTTTATAAATAGTATTTATTATAGTAGCATTATTATAAAGGAGGAAAATATGAAATACACAAGATATAATTATAAAAAGAAAAAACCTTTAAATTATTTCATACTGTTTTTTATTTGTGGAGTGTTTTTATTATCACTAGCTTTCGGAAGTGTAATATCAAAGCTATTAATAAAAGATAAATCAAGCTTGAAAAAGGATCCTAATGAAGTAAATATAATAAATGAAAATAAAAAGGCGGAAAATAGTAAATTAAGCTTTTATTTAGTTCAAACCGGAGTCTTTAGTAAAGTAGAAAATGCTACAGAAAACAAAAAGAAGCTATCAGAACTTGGATATGAATCTTTTATAATAGAGGATGAGGGCAAGCAAAGAGTGATAATAGGTATATTTGAAGAAGAGGAAGCTACAAATATTGTAAAGGATATAAAAGAGAAGGGAATTGATATAGCAAGAATACTTTTGGATATAGATAAAAGTAATAATGAAAGTAATGAAATAGCTGAAATAATCAGTGCTAATATCAAAGTGTTTTCTAAATTAAGGGAAAAAGAAGTAATGTCTATTAAGACAGAGGAAATAAAGAAATGGACAAATGAATTAGAACCTATTAAAACAAAAGGAAGTCAAAATGAGCTTTTAGAAGAAATAAAAAACTTTACTTTGGAATTGCCAGAGGAAATAAAAAAAGAGGACTTAAATAAATATTATGAATATATATATATATTTTATAAAAAACTTATACAAAATAAGTAAGTATATGTTTTAAAACACCAATAAAGTAGCTTTTAGAGTATAAAGCTACTTTATTTAGTTGTTTTTAAATTAAAAGTATAAAAAATATATTAATTTTTTCTAAAATAATATAAAGCTACTTGTTTAAGAATTTTATAAATGATAAACTATATAGTATGTATAAATGGGTGGTGAATAATGGTGAAAAGTGTAAAGAAAAGTAGGGGACTATTTATACTTGTCATATTTATTGGAGGGATTTTAGGAAACTTTCTAGGAGACTTTATTTCAAATAATTTAAAGTCACTTGATGTTTTTAAAATCGTATATAATATTGGATTGACAAACCCGATACATTTAAACTTGAAAATTGTGGAGATTACTTTCGGTATGAATTTTAATTTCAATATTATGTCTATAGTTGGTGTAATATTGGCTATAATACTATATAGAAGGTACTAAACTGATAGGAAGTGTTTATTTGAATATAATTTTAGCATCTGCTTCAGAAAGACGGCATGAACTTTTAAAGAGAATTACAAAAGATTTCAAAATCATAGTTAGTGATTTTGATGAGAGTAGTATAGAATTTGAAGGAAACTTTGAAGAATACGTAAAATCTTTATCTAAAGGAAAGGCCACATCTGTAGCAAACAATTGTATAGATGATGCTATAATAATAGGATGTGATACTATTGTAGCTTTTAATGGTGAAGTTTTAGGAAAACCTAAGGATGAAAATGAAGCTTTTAATATGTTAGAAAAATTAAGTGGAGGCATCCATAAGGTGTATTCTGGCATAACGCTTATACGGAAATGCGATAACAAGATTTTCGAAGAAAGTGTGTGTACTGAGGTGAAATTTTCAAATATTACAAAAGATGACATAAGAGCATACATAAAAACAGGTGAGCCTTTTGATAAAGCAGGTGCTTATGGAATACAAGGTTATGGTGGTTTATTTGTTGAGGAAATAAAGGGCTGCTATTATAATATAGTAGGACTGCCTATAAACAAATTAAATTATATGCTAAAGCAGGCCATAATCTAAAAAGTTAGCTCTTATAAATTGCATATTTTATTCAGGGGATGGGGTAAATCTAATTTAAGGAGAATCTTTATGAAAGATAGTCTAAAAATCATGGATTTACCAAAGAATGAAAGACCTCAAGAAAGACTTTTAAGATATGGGGCTATTAGTCTTTCAAACTCAGAGCTTTTAGCTATAATACTAAGAACAGGAACATCTAAAGAAAATGTGCTTCAACTCTCAAGTAGAGTAATTAAAGAATGTGATGGTGTTCAAGGAATATTAAATAGCTCATCAGAAGACTTAATGAGTATAAGTGGAATAAAAGAAGCAAAGGCATCACAAATTTTAGCCTTAGTTGAATTATCTAAAAGATTTCACAGTTACAGTTCTGGCACTGAATATAAGATAAAGACGCCAAAGGATGTAGCAGACTTATTAATGAGAGATATGGGAAGTTTAAATAAAGAAGTTTTAAAGGTAATATATCTTAACACTAAAAATATAGTAATAGGTGTAGATACAGTATCTATAGGTAGTTTAAATTCTTCCATAGTTCATCCAAGAGAGGTATTCTCTTATGCCATTAAAAAAAGTAGTGCTGCTATTATTGTGTGTCATAATCATCCTTCAGGAGATGTTACTCCTAGTATAGAAGACATTAATATAACCAAAAGATTAAAAGAATGCGGGAAAATATTAGGTATTGATTTGTTAGATCATATAATAATTGGTAAAGAAAATTATCTTAGTTTAAAAGAAAAGGGAATAATATAGATTTGAAGGGAGAACAACAATGGGATTATTTGGGAGCAGCAAGGACATGGGAATAGACTTAGGCACAGCTAATACCTTAGTATACGTAAAAGGGAAGGGGATATTACTTAGAGAACCTTCTGTAGTAGCTATAAACACTACTAGTAAAAAGACTTTAGCTGTAGGCGCAGAGGCAAAACAAATGATAGGTAGAACACCAGGAAATATAACTGCTATAAGACCTATGAAAGATGGGGTTATTGCAGATTTTGATATAACTCAAACAATGCTAAAGACCTTTATAGAAAAGGTAACATCAAAATCATCTTTTACTAGCCCAAGAATAATAGTGTGCTTTCCATCAGGGGTTACAGAAGTTGAAAGAAGAGCTATTGAAGAAGCTACAAAGCAAGCGGGAGCAAGAGAAGTGCTACTTATGGAAGAACCTATGGCAGCTGCTATAGGAGCTGGACTTCCAGTTGATGAACCAACAGGAAGTATGATAGTAGACATTGGAGGCGGTACCACAGAGATTGCTATAATATCCTTAGGTGGTATTGTAACAAGCAAGTCATTAAGAGTTGCTGGAGATGAATTAGACCATGCCATTGTTAGTTACATAAAGAAGGGCCATAACCTTACTATAGGTGAGAGAACTTCTGAAAACATTAAAATGGAACTTGGTTCAGCATTTAAAAGTGAAGAAGAAGAAGAAAGAAAGATGGAGATTAAAGGAAGAGATATAATGACAGGACTTCCAAAGACCATAGAAATATCAGAAGAACAAATAAGAGATGCATTAAGAGAGCCTATTGCCTTAATAATAGAGTCCATTAAAACTACATTAGAAAAAACACCACCAGAACTTGCAGCAGATATAATGGATAAAGGTATAATGCTTACAGGCGGAGGTGCTTTACTTAGAGGCATAGACGAACTTATAAGCAAAGAAACACATATCCCTGTTCACATATCCGAATCACCACTAGATTGTGTGGCCTTAGGAGCAGGAAAAGCTTTAGATAATTTTGATAAAATAAGTAAAAGGTGATAATGAATGAAGCTTTTTAAAAACAAACTGGCAGTAACTGTAATAGTGCTGTCAGTTACATTTTTAGTTATAATAGGCTACACATCAAAAAAACAGGGAAAAGATAAAGTGAGTAATGCTGTAGGAGTTACTTTAAATCCAGTTCAAAAGGTATTTTATGGTATAAATGACAACGTTAAAGGATTTTTGAACTTTGTTTTTAATTTTTCAGATGTTAAAAATGAGAATACAGAGTTAAAGAAGAAAAACAGTGAACTTTCATCTAAGTCCATTGAATATGACTCTTTAAAAAATGAAAATCAAAGATTAAGAGAAATGTTAGACTTTAAAAGCCAAAGAGAAGAGTACAACTATATTGGCGCTAATATAATAAACAAAGCCGGAGGAAGTATACTGGAGAGCTTTACTATTGATAAAGGCTTAAAAAATGGAGTTAAGGTGGGTATGGTTGCTATAGATCCAAAAGGACTTGTAGGCCAAGTTACTGACGTTACTAATAGTTGGTCTACAATACAACCAATTACAAGTGAAAATGTTGCAGTAGGGGCGTTAGTTGAGAGCACTAGAGAGACTACAGGTGTGGTTAAAGGTTATAGAGATAACAACAAAGTAGTAGCAAGGCTAGAATATATTGATGCAAACTCTGAAATAAAAGAAGGGGATGTTATACTTACATCAGCATCTGGAGATAGTTACCCAAAGGAAATAAAAATAGGTGTAGTACTTTCAATTAAAGAGGATAAGGCTAAAATGGGTAAGACTGCTATTATTGAGCCTTATGTAGATTTTAATAAGTTGGAAGAATTATACTTAGTGGTACCAGCTAACAGTGAAAACAACAATATAAAATATTAAGGGTGATTATATGAAAAGAGTTATATTAATACTTATAAGTTTACTTCTTTTTATTATAGATAATACTTTTATGCCTTTTTTAGCTATTAAGGGAGTATATCCAAGTTTACTTATAATTTTTGCATTAAGTTATTCTATAATAAATGGATATTATGAGGCTATTTTAATTGGGGTTTTTGCTGGACTATTGCAAGATATATATTTTTTCAATGGTTTTGGAATAAATGCTCTTTCCAATATGTGTATATGCTTGATAGGGGCTAAAATTGGTGAAAATATATTTAAAGAGAAGTCATTTGCACCCGTTATATCTATTTTTATATTATCCATATTAAAAGGGATTATTATGTTTGTAATTTTATTTACCTTAAATATAAGGATAAATTATTTTAACATACCTTTTGTAGCCTTATATAACATGATTATCACTATATTTGTTTATAAGAAGATATATAACTTTAGCTTAAAGCCCTACATGAAAAACTCTAGGAATTTTTGAAAAAGTTGGGTGATTATATGAAAAATAAAAAACAAATTAATAGATACACATCCTTAACGCTTGTAATGGTAATTATATTTTCAGGTCTTTTATCAAGACTTGCTTATTTGCAGATTATAAAATATGAGGATAATAAAGAACAAGCTAACAATCAATCTGTTAGGCTATTGTCTGAATCTGCACCGAGAGGACAGATTCTTTCAAATGATGGTACAAAACTTGCAACTAGTGTTCAAAGTTATATATTAACTTTTATCGAGACCGAAGAAAGCAAAAAAGATTTCTTCCAAACTATGTCTAACGTATTTACAATGTTAGATGAAAATGAAGAAGAACTTCAAGATACATTTGCTTTAAAGGTAGAACCTTTTAGACTTGAATTTAATACTAGTGATGAAGAAACAATAAGGGCACTAGAAATGCGATTCAAAAAAGATAGAGGTTTTGACTTTAATGTACAAAATAAGTTATATCCAAATCAAAAAAGTGAACTTACAATAGAACAGACTAAAGAAATAGACAATGAACTTTTAAATGTTACCCCAGAAGAAATGTTCTATGATTTAGTAAAGGATAAAGATTACGAGATATATAAGCTTTTAGGATATACTAAAGAAGAAGAAAAAGTTTTATTAAAACAAAAGTCTGGTAAAGAGATAACAGAATTACTTATAGAAAGATATCCTATTGAAATAATAAGAAAATATATTGTAGTAAAAGATGCTATTAAGATGCAAAAGTTCTCAGGCTTTAAGCCTATAACTTTAGCTACAAATATAAAAAAAGACTCCTCCTTTGTATTTTTACAAAAACTAAGTCAATTGCCGGGGGTTGATGTTGGAGTTGAGCCTATACGATTTTATCCTTATGGAGAGTTTGCATCTTCTGTAATAGGATATGTTGGGTCTATAGAAGGAGGACAAAAGGACAAATATGAGGAAAGAGGATATGATGTATCCTCGGATTTAATAGGGAAAGCTGGTATAGAATCTGCATTTGAAGATAGACTTAAAGGTTCTAAAGGTGGAAATACGGTTAAAGTTAATAATTATGGTAGAAAAACAGATGAATTATTTAAATTGGAATCTGTTCCAGGACAAAATATTCAACTAAGTTTAGATAAAAACCTTCAAAATGTTGCAGAACAAGCATTAGAAGATAAGATGAAATTTTTGAGAGCTAATATGCATCGTGAATATGGTCTTAATACGGCAAATGCCACAAGGGCAGCGGTTATAGTACAAGATGTTAATAATGGCAAGGTTTTAGCTATGGTAAGTAATCCAGGATTTAATCCTAATGACATGGCTCTACCAGGAAGAATAAGTCCTGAAATAGTTAAAAAGTATTTTGCTCCTGATTTAGAGGAATTCGGTAATCAATATATTAAAGATCGAGGTCTTAGTGTGACACTAGATGAACTATTTCCACTAGTGGATAAAAAGAATCCTAAAGATAAAAGACGTAATGATCCTTATGATATATATCCTAAGGCTACATACAACTATGCTACTATGGGTGCTGTGCCACCGGGATCTACATATAAACCTTTTACAGCAGCTGCAGGACTGGAGTCTGGAGTAATAGATGTTGATACAAAAATACTAGACCAAGGGATATTTAATAAACATGAAGACCTTAAAAATTATACTGGAGCTTGTGAGATATATTCTGAAAGAGGAGGATCTCATGGAAATATAGACCTACAAGAAGCTTTGGCTGTATCTTGTAACTATTATTTTTATGAAATTGGATATAGATTATACAAAGAGTTTGGATTAGATGGTCTTGCAGAATATTCTTGGAAGTTTGGACTTGGAAAAGATCCTAAAAGCAAAACAAAATCTACCACAGGCATAGAGATAGCAGAAGACACTAGAGGTCAGGTTTATAACTATGAATCTTTTAAAAACTTAGTATCCTCCCTTTCAGCAGAGCCTTTAGTTGAAATACTAGAAAGTGGAAGGTCTTCAAGAGGAAATGTGTTTAAACCACTTCCTATAAGAAAAAATGATGAAGATACAAAAGATGTAGCAGAATCAAAGGAAGTTATAAAAAAATTAGTTAAAGATGAACTTCTTAAAGATTATAAACTATCAGAAGTTTCTTCGCTTATGTCAAAGTTTAAACCAGAAATGACAAAAGCTATAAACGATTATATTTCAAAACTTCCAGAGGAAGAAAAAAATCAATATAAAGATACAGATATAGAAGCTATGGTTGTATCTATAACATCTTTTATATATTATGATAAAAGAGGAGAGCTTACAACAGGAGCAGAAGTAATTAATGCATCTATAGGTCAAGGAATGAGTTCTTTTACACCTCTTCAACTTAATAATGCAATTGCAACATTAGTAAACGGAGGAACTAGGTACAAGACAACCCTTATAGATAAAATTACTGATAGTGACGGAAAGGTATTAGAAGAGACTAAGCCACAAGTAACTGAAGAGTTAAATCTTAAAGAAAGTACAGTTGCTACAATAAAAGAAGGTATGAGAAAAGTTGATGAAACTGGAACAGCTACATCTGTATTTAGAGATTTCCCAATAGTTACTGGAGGTAAAACCGGTACTGCAACTTATAGAGCTAATGGAGAGCAAGAAAAGGTAGGTCGCTCAGCTTATGGAGTTTATGTAGGTTTTGCTCCATTTGATAAACCAGAAATAGCCGTAACCGTAATTGTATATGATGGAGGACATGGATATTATGGAGCAGATGTAGTAAAAGCTGTTTATGAAGAATACTTTAGAGATAGAATATTAGCAGAAAGACCAAACTATACATTTATGTACGATTACACATTAAAAGAATCAAAGTCCTTATTAGAATTAGATAAAGAAAAATAATTATTTTCTTATTTTAAAATTTAATATTTTATATTTATGATTGTAGTTGAGGATAAGGTCTTATAAAATTTAAAAATAGAAGGCTATTTATCCTCTTTTTTAAATATATTAATTATGATGGTAAGTTCTAGTTTTATAAAACTTTTTATTATAAATGAGAAGGATTTTAGTTAACTTATGTGGAAATAGTACATATTAATGTTATGAGGTCTATTGGAGGGCTTATATGAACAGAGATAATATAGTAATAAAAGGAAATAAAGAAGGCTTGAATGCTATAATAAATATGGATAACTTTAAAGATTTTGATGATATGTTGGAGTCTTTAATAGAAAAGTTATCTAAAGGTAAAAAGTTTTATAAAGGATGTACACTTAAGATTACAACGGATATAAGACTTATAAATGAAAATCAAGCTAAAAAGCTAAAAGAAATCCTTTTTGAAGAAGTACTTATAAAAGATTGTATTTTTGAAGATAAAGAAGAAAAAGCGAGCAAGGTATTTTCAGGTATTTATGAAGGAAGAACTAAATTTATTAGAAAAACTGTAAGAAGTGGTCAAATAATTAGATATTCAGGGAATATAGTCATAATAGGGGACGTAAATCCTGGGTCTGAAATTCATGCAGAGGGAAATGTTATAGTAATGGGTAATTTAAGGGGACAAGTAAGAGCAGGTATAACTGGAAATGAAAGAGCAATAATAGTTGCCTTTAATCTTCAACCGGAAATACTTCAAATAGCAAGTATAATTACAAGAGCCCCAGAAGATTCACTTAAGCCTGAATATCCAGAAGTGGCTAAAATAAAAGAAGGATCAATAATAGTAGAACCTTACGTAGTAAATAAATACATATAATTACTGACTTTTATAAGATTAGCATTAAACTAGTATTAAAATATTTATTTAAAAATTTGAGATACATATATTTGGAGGTTTTGGAATATGGGAGAAGCTATAGTAATAACTTCAGGAAAAGGTGGAGTGGGAAAAACCACTACCACAGCAAACATAGGAACAGCATTAGCATCTATGGGTAAGAGAGTAGTAGTAATTGATGGAGACACTGGACTTAGGAATCTAGATGTTCTGATGGGATTAGAAAATAGAATTGTCTTTACAATACTAGATATTTTAGAAGATAGATGTAGACTAAAACAAGCTCTTATAAAAGATAAAAGATTCCCTAATTTGTTTTTACTTCCTACAGCACAAACGCGAGATAAGGGAGATATTAAGCCAGAACAAATGCTAAATCTTGTAAATGAATTAAAAGAAGAATTTGATTATGTAATAATAGATAGCCCAGCAGGAATAGAGCAAGGCTTTGAAAATTCAGTTGTAGGAGCAGATAGGGCTATAATAATAGTTAATCCTGAAATAACTTCAGTAAGAGATGCAGATAGAGTTATTGGTAAGCTTGATTCTAAAGGCTTAGAAAATCACGAGGTAATAGTAAATAGATTAAACTATGAGATGACGAAAAATGGTAATATGCTTGATATTGATGATATTGTAGATACGTTGTCTATAAGATTACTCGGGGTAGTGCCTGATGATAGAAGTATAACTATATCTACAAACAAGGGTGAACCTATAGTTCTTGATGAAAAAGCTATTGCAGGTAAGGCTTTTATAAATATAGCAAAAAGAATAATAGGGGAAGAAGTTCCACTATTAAATTTAGATGTAGAGCAATCAGGTTTTTTAAGTGCACTAAAGAATCTTTTTAAAAAGAGGTAGGGGGGTTATAAGATGGAGTTTTTTTCAAAGTTATTTTCAAGTAAGCCTTCTTCAAAAGAAGTAGCAAAGGATAGGTTAAAGCTTATACTTATTCATGATAGAGGGGATCTTTCACCACAACTTTTAGATATGATAAAAAGTGAAATATTAGAAGTTATAACTAAATATGTAGAGATAGATTCATCAGATGTGGAAATAGCTCTTACAAGGACATCAGAATCTGAAGGTAACTCTCCGGCGCTAATTGCCAATATACCAATCAAAAAATTAAAGCAAAGGTAAATTTACTAAAAACTTTTAAGGGTTCTGCAATTAAATATGAAATTATGTTATACTAAAACATAATTCATTATTGTGGAGGTACATTATGCTAAAAAAATTAAAATTAGATTATAAATATATAAAGGAACTAGATTTTGGAATTTTAATAGGATCTATCATAGTATTATTATATGGAGCCTTAAATATATATACAGTTACAAGAGGGAAAGTAGGTATATACTATCTAAAGCTTCAACTTATATGGCTAGTACTCGGGCTTATAACTACTTACATAATATTATTAATAGATTATACATTAATAAAAAATTTCACTTCAATTATTTATTGGGGATCTGTATCTATGCTTTTATTAACTAGAATAATCGGAAGTACTGTAAATGGCGCACAAGGATGGATATCACTTGGAAATAGAGCTATTCAACCTGCTGAATTTGCAAAGCTTGGTATGATAATGATGTTAGCTAAAAAGTTAGATGAAATGGACGGAAATATAAATGATGTTAAGAACTTTTTTACATTATGCTTTTATGCATTAATTCCTATGCTACTTATTGTGGTTCAGCCAGATATGGGTATGGCCATGGTTTGTTTTTTTATTGTACTTGGTATATTTTTCACCATGGGTTTAAATATAAAAGTAATATTAGGCGGTATTATGGGAATTGCAGCATCCATTGCTATACTTTGGAATTCTAGCCTTATGAAAGCTTATTGGAAAAGAAGACTTATTTCATTTTTAAGTCCTGAGTCAGATGCCCTTGGAGCTGGCCTTCAGGCTACTAGATCTAAAATAGGTATAGGATCTGGAGGAATACTTGGCACAGGTATGGGTATTAAAACTGCCTCAAGTAGCTACGTTTCACAGTTTGTACCAGAAGCTCATACAGATTTTATATTTGCAGCTCTTGGCGAACAGTGGGGATTTGTTGGTGCAGTATTTCTGTTATTTTTATATGGAATAATAATTTATAGGGCTATTAATATAGCTAGAACGTCAAAGGACATATTTGGATCTGTAATTTGTGTAGGAGTAGTATCTGTATTTTTGTTTTCTATACTTCAAAATATAGGTATGGCAGTGGGTATAATGCCTATTACAGGTATAACACTTCCTCTTATGAGCTATGGTGGAAGCTCTGTATTAACTAATTATATTGCTATAGGTTTAATATTAAATATAGGTATGAGAAGAAAGAAAATAAATTTTTAAATTATATATAGGTAATATATTTAAGGATTATTTTAAGTGGACATTAGTAATATATGGTATAAGTTAAGATTTATAATAAGCTTTAAATAGAAAAAATACAAACACAGGGGGGAAAGTTATGAAAATAGCACTTATTGCTCATGATAAGATGAAAGATGATATTATAGATTTCGTAAAAAGGTATAAAGACGTATTTAGTGAACATGATCTTTATGCAACAGGTACTACGGGAAGGCTAATAAATGAAATTTTAAATCTAAAAGTTCATCGTTTTTTGTCAGGACCTTTAGGAGGAGATCAACAAGTAGGAGCTAAAATTGCTGAAGGTAATATGGATTTAGTTATTTTCTTTAGAGATCCTTTAACATCACAACCACATGAACCAGATGTAGCTGGCCTTTTAAGATTATGCGATGTGCATTGTATTCCTGTAGCAACTAATCTTGGAACAGCAGAGGTAATGATTAAAGCTTTAAAAAACAGAATAGATATATAAAGTGTAATTTAAAAGAGCATTACAGCATATTTAATATGATGTAATGCTCTTTTTGTTTTGAAAAAGAGATTTATATATTTATTATATTTTCATGTTTTCATAATTATTTCTTATTAATCATATTTGTATCATTAAACTATGTTTTCATAAATATAATTATATAGATGAAAAAGATAAGGAGTGTTTTTATGAGTAATTATAATTCTCAGTATGAAAGCTATTATGAAAAGATCTCAAAAAAGAGGAAGGATACTCCAATTTATAATAGCTATGGTAATAAATATAGTGGATATAATGGCTATGATAATAAATATAAAGAAGGTGGCAAGGACACCGTTTTATTTAGTGGTGAGTATTTTGTGAAAAGGATAATAAGGGATCTTTTAGGTACAGCTTTTTTATTTGTATTTATTTTAACCTGTAAATTAATACAAACTCCAAATTCAAAAGCTGTGTATGCATACTCAAAAGAAATGGTATCTACTGATTTTGATTATAAAACTAAAATTAATTATTTAAAGAGCATAGACATAAAGGAACTAAAAGAAGAAATAGAAGATAAAAGTGAAAGTGTAATGTCAAAACTTTTCAAAAAGGAGAATATAAAAGATAAAATTAAAGAAGAATTTGAGGTACCCTTAAAGGGGGAAATAACCTCGGAATTTAATCTTAGAAAGGATCCTTTTACAGGAGAAAAGAAAAACCATACAGGAATAGATATAGACTGTAAAGAAGGTACAGAGGTTAAAACTATATACAAAGGAAAGGTTAAGGAATTAGGGGAGGATGAATCTTATGGTAAGTATGTAGCTATTGATCATGGGGATGGCATTGAAAGTAAGTATGCTCACTTGAAGGAATATAATTTAGAAAAGGATCAAGTGTTAGAAAAGGGTGATATTATAGGTCAAAGTGGAAATACAGGGAAGTCTACAGCTCCCCACCTTCATTTTGAACTTTCTTATATGGGTCAATATAAAGATCCTTTAAGGTATTTTGATAAGGAATTGTTTAAAAATTAAAAGACGAGGGCTTACATGATAAAAATCAGCAAGTATTTTATTCCATACATATTAATTATGTTTATGGTAGGATTCCATAAAAGTTTTTTTATTTCTTTGTTTTGGGTGTTTGTACATGAATTTAGCCATGCATTAATGGCTAAATTTTTAGGGGTAAAAAAGGTGAAAATTAAAATTACACCTATAGGATTTTCAATGACAGGAGATGAATTGAAGGATATTAGTTTTGCTAAAGAGGTAGCGATAGTTATAGCAGGGCCTGCTGCAAATATCATAATAGCTCTTATATTTTATTTGCTATATAAAAGCTATCATTTTGATATATTTGAAATTTCAATGAAAACTAATTTAGTTCTAGGATGCTTTAATTTACTGCCAGCTTTGCCCCTTGATGGTTCAAGACTATTAAATTTATGTCTTCAAAGAAAGTATACTTGCAAAAAGGCGCATAAGATTAAAGTTAATACCAGTATGATTATAGGAGCTTTAATTTTTAGCTATTTTATTTTTTTGGTATTTAATAAAATATTAAACATAAGCCTTGGACTTTTATCTTTTTTTATAATAAATATATCATATAAAGAAAAAGGTAGAATTGTTTATATTATAATAGGTGATATAATGAAGAAAAAAGTTAAATTTTTAAAAAATAGATGTATAGAAAATAAATCTTTATGTATAAGTTATAAATACACACTTTTAGAAACTTTAAGCCTAATTGATAAAAATAAATATTATACCTTTGTAGTTTTAGAGGATGATATGAAAGTTATAGACATAGTTTATGAGCAAGAAATCATAGAAGGACTAAAAAGTTATGGAAACATAACTTTAGATGAGTATATAATTATTAGGCAAGGTAATAAGTTATAATATCCTAAGGTAAGTCAAAGTACTTGTGCAATAAAGCTTGCATATGATAAAATTATAAAATATTATAAAAAAGGAGTTAACTAAATGAAAAGAATTACAGATGATATTTTATATAGAGTAGAAAAACCTGCTAGATATATTGGTGGAGAACTTAATTCTGTTTATAAAGACAAAGAAAACATAGATATAAGATTCGCTTTTTGCTTTCCAGATGTTTATGAGGTCGGTATGTCACATCTTGGTAGCAGAATACTTTATCATGTATTAAATGAGAGAGAAGATACCTACTGTGAGAGGGCTTATGCACCATGGCCTGATATGGAAGGTTTGATGAGAGAAAATAATATTCCATTATACGCATTAGAAACAAAGGATCCTTTAAGTGATTTTGACATGCTTGGATTTACTCTTCAATATGAAATGAGTTATACTAACATTTTAAATATGCTTAATATGTCCAATATAACTATAAGAGCATCTAAAAGAGGGGAAGATGAGCCTATAATTATGGCAGGTGGACCCTGTGCTTATAATCCAGAGCCACTTTATGATATAGTAGACTTCTTTGAAATTGGAGAAGGCGAAGAGATAATGAATGAGGTTTTAGATGTTTATAAAAAGTATAAGGGAAAAGGAAATAAAAAAGGCTTTTTAAGAGAAATATCAAAGATAAGGGGTGTATATGTACCTTCCTTATATGATGTTACCTATAATGAAGATAATACAATAAAAGAATTCAAACCAAAGTATGAAGATGTACCTTCAAGTATTAAGAAAAGATTTATAACAAACTATGATAAGGTTAGTTACCCAAAAGAAATCATAGTGCCCTATACTGAAATAGTTCATGATAGGGTTATAGTTGAGACTTTTAGAGGATGTACTAATGGATGTAGATTTTGCCAAGCTGGTATGATTTATAGACCGGTTAGAGAAAAGTCTACAGAAACACTTTTAAAAGATATAGATGATTTATTAAAAGCTACAGGTTATAGTGAAGTTTCACTAAGCTCTTTAAGTATATGCGACTATTCAGATATACAAAATTTAGTTTTTAGTGTTATAGAAAAATATAAAGAACAAAATGTTTCAGTTTCACTTCCATCTATAAGGGTGGATTCCTTTTCTGTAGATTTAATTAAAGAGATTCAAAAGGTAAGGAAAACTGGGCTTACCTTTGCTCCTGAGGCAGGATCACAAAGGATGAGGGATGTAATAAATAAAGGGGTAACCGAAAAAAAGGTTCTACAAGCCACAAGAAGTGCATTTGAAGCAGGTTGGTCTGCTATTAAGTTATATTTTATGATAGGCCTACCTTATGAAACTATAGAAGATGTACAAGATATTGCAAAATTATCAGATAAAGTTGCAGCACAGTATTTTATGGTGCCTAAAGATTTAAGGAAAAAAGGCCTTAGGGTTACTTCAAGTACTTCAATATTTGTGCCAAAACCTTTTACACCTTTCCAGTGGGCACCTCAAAGCAAGATGGAAGATGTGGTAGAAAAGATTAAAGCTGTAAAGTATGCAATAACTAGTAAAGCAGTAGTTTATAATTATCACGAATCCTTAGTATCTTATATAGAGGCTGTATTTGCAAGAGGTGATAGAAGGATTTGTGATGTATTAATTAAATCCTTTGAAAAGGGTGCAAAGTTTGATGGCTGGTCTGAATATTTTAATTTTGATATATGGCAAGAAGCTATGAAAGAGTGTGGGGTGTCAGGTGAATTTTATGCCTACAGAGATAGAAGCTATGATGAGGTATTGCCCTGGGACTTCATTGATATTGGAGTGAATAAATCTTATTTAATAGAAGAAAATGAAAAGGCTAAAAACACAGAGCTTACACCGAATTGTAGACTTAAATGTACAGGCTGTGGGATAAATGTTAATTTTAAAGAAGGGAAGTGCTTTGAAGGTGCGTTATCTAATTAAATTTACAAAGGAAGGTGAAATAAAGTTTATTTCACACCTTGACCTTATGAGAACAATTCAAAGAATAATTAAAAGAGCAAACCTTCCTATAGATTACTCTAGAGGATTTAATCCTCATCAAGATTTGTCTATAGCACAACCTTTATCAGTTGGAACTTATTCTAGTGGTGAGTATATGGACATGGGTCTTAGGGAAGAATTAGAATGTGAGGAATTGAAGAATAGATTAAATTCTAATTGCCCAAAAGGAATAGAAATATTAGAAATATCAAAGGTACCTAAGATAGAAAATGCTAAAAAAGTACCACAGGCTATGGCACTGGTGGATTTTGCAGACTATACTATAAAGATAAGATTTAATAATATAGATAAAGTAGAAGAGGAACTTAAAGAACTTTTAGAGAAGCCACAGTGGAATACTACAAAAAAGAGTAAAAAAGGTGAAAGGGAAGTTGACTTAAAATCTATGATAAAAGATTTTAAGTTCTGGACCTTAGAAGATAAACTTGTAATTAAAACTAGAATAAACTCTGGAAGTCGGGAACATCTATCACCTGAGCTTTTAGCAAATTACATAAAGAGTAATATTAAAAATGTGGATACAGAAGCTTTTGTAGATATAAAAAGAGAAGAGATGTTTGCATACAAGGAGGATAAAATAGTTCCTTTGTACAAATATATGGATTAACACACTGTAAAGAAGGGGATTTGATGAGAGATATATTCATAGAAAGACGAGAAAATTTACTTAGGATAGCAATAAAAGAAGATAATATTTTAAAAGAATGTTTTATTGAAGAAGATAGATTTGAACCACTGCCAGGTGAAATTTATAAGGGCACTATAAAAAACATTGTACCTGCAATTAAGTGCGCTTTTATAGATATTGGGTATGAAAAAAATGCTTATATGTACATAAATCCTAGAGAGAAAAATAAGAGTTTAAAAAAAGGTCAGGATATATTAATTGAGGTTGCAAAGGAGGAAATTGGAGATAAGGGTGCAAAAGTAAATGGATTTATATCATTGCCAGGTAGATACACAGTTATAAATAATTTAAATAAAGGCATAAGTTTTTCTAAAAAGATTAAAGATGAAAAGTTTAAAGAAAATGTACAAAACAATATACAAGCCTTAGATGATATAGCTATAGTAATTAGAACTAACGCACAATTTGTAGATGTAGACACAATAAATAAAGAAATCCAAAAACTTTATGAAAATTATAAAAAGATATACATGGCTTTTAACTATACATTAAAACCTAAAAAGCTTTATGGGGAAAGTAACATTATATATAAGATATTAAGAGATAGTATAAATGGAGATACTGCATCAATAATAGTAGATAACTCTTCTGATTATGATATTATAAAGGGATATGTTGAGGAAAAGCCAGATATAAATATAGATATATTCCATTATGAAGGCCATAGGAATATTTTTGATTATTATGAAATAGAAAAAGAAATATTAGCACTTAGAAACTATACAGTTCCACTAAATTGTGGAGGATATATAGTTATAGAAAAAACAGAAGCTATGAACGTAATAGACGTAAACTCTGGTAAGAACGTAAGTAATAAAACTATGGAAAAGACAGCCTATATGACAAATCATGAGGCAGCAGTAGAAATAGCAAGGCAAGTAAGGCTTAGAAATTTAAGTGGAATAATATTAATTGACTTTATTGATATGAAATATGATGAAGATAAACATAAGGTGTTAAGGGCTCTAGAATATGGGTTTAAGCAAGATAAAAACAAGACTATGATATATCCTTTCACGGAGCTTGGACTTGTTCAAATTGCTAGGATGAGAAGAGGAAAGAGTATATATGAATATATACAAGAGCCTTGCAATGAATGCAGTGGTAAGGGATCACTTCTAAAACTTTCTTATATAAGTCTTTTAATAAAAAACGATATACTAAAGGTAGATGCAGAAAGCAAGATAAATAACATATATATAGAAATAAATAATAGATACGAACTTGAAATTAAAAAAGATATGGCTAAATTCATTGAGACATTTAATGAATCAGGTAAAGAAATTTATATGAAGTTTGTAGAAAATGTAGAATACTTTAAGGTAGAAGCAATTATATTTAATGAAAAAATTGAAGAAGTAAGAGAATATAAGGTAATAATATAGTAAATAGCAAAAAAACATATTTACAAATAAATATACTTATGATAGAATAGCAAGGTAGACCGCACACATAAGGTTCTAAAACAAAATTTATTTTTGTACCTGAGATGGCGAGACTGGATTGAGGAGGTGTATTTATGTACGCAGTTTTAAAAACAGGTGGAAAGCAATATAGAGTTCAAGAAGGAGACGTTCTCTTTGTTGAAAAGATAGAAGCTGAAGTAGATTCCACAGTAGAATTAACAGATATTCTTGCAGTTACAAATGCTGAAGGAAAATTAGTTGTAGGAAGTCCTGTTGTTGAAGGAGCTAAAGTTGTAGCTAAAGTTGTAGCACAAGGAAAAGCTAAGAAAGTAGTAGTTTTTAAGTTTAAAGCTAAAAAAGACTATAGAAGAAAACAAGGACACAGACAACCATATACTAAGATTGCAATAGAAAAGATTGAAGCGTAATTATGACCAACATACTATTCCAAAAAAGAGATGATAAATTCATTGCTTTTAAGATAGAAGGTCATTCAGGTTATGCAGATAAAGGTGAAGATATAGTCTGTGCAGCTATTTCAGCACTGTCACAATCAGTTGTGATAGGACTTGAAGAAGTTTTGTATATAAAATCAGATTATGGTATAAAAGATGGGTTTTTACATATGTCTTTAAAGGACAATTCTATACAAGATATAGAAAAGAGCCAAGTTCTTTTAAAAACCTTTTTTAAAAGTTTGAAGAGTATAAGTGTAAGTTACGTAAAATATATAACCATACAAATAGAGGAGGTGTAATGTTATGCTAATTATGAACCTTCAATTGTTCGCTCACAAAAAGGGAGTAGGAAGCTCAAGAAATGGTAGAGATTCTGAATCCAAAAGACTTGGAGTAAAATGTTCAGATGGAGAGTTTGTTCTTGCAGGAAATATACTAGTTAGACAAAGGGGAACTAAAATTCACCCAGGTACTAACGTAGGTTTAGGTAAGGACGATACTTTATTCGCTAAAGCTGATGGTGTTGTAAAATACGAAAGAATGGGAAAAGACAGAAAAAAAGCTAGTGTCTACCCAGCTGACGTTCAAGAAGCAATAGCTGAATAATTTTAGATGCTTTTTAAGCACCCATTAGTGGGTGCTTTTTTAAAATTCATTATTTTGAGGCTTATTTTAGATAGAAGTTAATAAAAAAAGAGGAAGGTGATAGAATTGTTTATTGATAGAACGAAGATATTTGTTAAATCTGGAGATGGTGGACATGGATCAGTATCTTTCAGAAGAGAAAAGTATGTACCACTTGGAGGACCAGATGGCGGAGACGGTGGAAACGGTGGAGATGTAATACTTGTTGCTGAAAGCAATATGACTACACTACTTGACTTTACCTATAGAAGAAAGTATTCGGCAGAAAGAGGTCAAGATGGTTCAGGATCTAAATGTTATGGTAGAAGGGGAGAAAGTCTTTATATAAAGGTTCCTATGGGCACCATAATAAAAGATGAAGAAACTGGAAAGATCATGGTTGATTTATCAAGTCCAGGTCAAGAGTATGTAGTAGCAAGAGGTGGAACTGGTGGTAAAGGAAACGTTAAGTTTACTACAGCTACAAGGCAAGCACCTACTTTTGCAGAGCCTGGAATGCCAGGAGAAGAAAGAGCTATATTATTAGAACTAAAACTTTTGGCAGATGTAGGACTTGTAGGTTTCCCAAATGTAGGAAAGTCAACTTTATTATCTATGGTATCTAAGGCAACACCAAAGATAGCTAATTATCATTTCACTACATTAAAACCAAACCTTGGAGTGGTAAGTGTAAAAAACATTGAACCTTTTGTTATAGCAGATATACCAGGAATAATTGAAGGTGCTTCAGAGGGCGTAGGGCTTGGACTTGATTTTTTAAGACATATAGAAAGAACCAGAGTACTTATTCATGTAGTAGACATATCAGGTGTTGAAGGAAGAGATCCTTTAGAAGATTTCCTAAAAATCAATGAAGAGTTGAAAAAATATGATGTAAAACTTTGGGATAGACCTCAAATTATAGCTGCAAACAAAAGCGATATGCTATATGATGATGAAGTTTATGAAAACTTTGTATTAAAACTTAAGGAAATGGGATATGATAAAGTATTTAAGATATCTGCAGCTACAAACGAAGGCGTAGAAGATCTTATGAAAGAAGCAGCAAGAACTTTAACTACTATACCAATAGTACAACTTGACATTGCAAAAGAAGATAAATATGAGGTAGAAGATAAGCGATTCAGCTATACTATAGAGGAACAAGATAGAGTTTTTGTTATAGAAGGAAGCTTTGTTGACAGATTGCTCTTAGCTGTAAATGTTAATGATGCAGATTCTTTAAGATATTTCCATAAAGTTCTAAAAAATAAAGGAATTTTGAATGAACTTAAAGAAATGGGTATAGAGGATGGAGATCTTGTAAGACTTAACAATTTTGAATTTGAATACTTATATTAATTAAGGAGTGATATATTTGATTACTAGTAAGCAAAGAGCTTATTTAAGATCTCTAGGGAATAAACTAGATTCTATATTTCAACTAGGCAAAAATGGTATAGAAAATGCTTTTTTAAAACAAATTGATGAAGCATTAGAAGTTAGAGAATTAATAAAGATAACAGTTTTAAATAATAGCGATATTGACCCAAAAGAAGCTTCTAGAATTATATGTGAAAGATTAGGAGCAGAGGGGGTTCAATGTATAGGTAGTAAAGTAGTTATATATAGAGAATCTACTAAAAAACCTAAAATTGAATTACCTTAAAACCTTTTAATATCATTTAAAAGTGAGGCGTTAATATGAAGTCTAAGGGCATTTTTGGAGGAACTTTTGATCCTATACATATAGCACATATGTATATAGCAAGTGAGGCATTAAGACAACTTTCACTAGATGAGATAATATTTGTGCCTAATGGTAATCCTCCACATAAAAAAGGGGAGAAGGTAACAAAGCCAGAGGTTAGATATGAACTTACTAAAATGGCTATAAAGGATTATAACAGATTTTCTATAAGTGATTACGAGATTTTTAAAAAAGGTTATAGTTATACCTATGAAACTCTTCAACATTTTAAATCCATTGATGAATCTAAACTTTATTTTATAGTAGGTGCAGATAGTTTGATGGAAATATATAGTTGGAAGAATGTAGAGTGCATATTAAAAGATTGCACCTTAGTAGTATTTAATAGACCTTCATATAATAAAGAAGATATTCTAGTACAAAAAAGTAAAGTGGAAAGAGAATTCCAAACAGAAATACTGTGGCTTGACTTATTGAACTTAGACATATCTTCTTCTTATATAAGGAATAAAATAAAAGAAGGTATAAACATAGAATACTTTTTACCTTATGGTGTATATGATTGTATAAAGACAATGGGTCTTTATAAATAAGGAGATGTTATTTATGTGGACAGAAACTGAAATAAAAAGTTACCTTAAAGAAAACCTAAAAGAAGATAGGTACCTACATGTACTTGGAGTTGAAAGTACCGCAGAAAAATTAGCTAAAATTTATAATGAAGATGTAGAAAAAGCTAAACTTGCAGCGCTTATACATGATGCTGCAAAAAATAAAACTGTAAAAGACATAGAAGAGATAATAAAGTCAGAAGGAATAACAATAGATAAGGAAATGTCTAAAGCTCCAGTGCTGTTGCATGGATTTGCAGGGGCTATAATAGGTAAAAGATTAATGGGTATAGAAGATGAAGACGTTTTTAATGCTGCTGCATATCATACAACAGGAAGAGAAAATATGAGTAAACTTGAGAAAATAATCTACCTTGCAGATTATATAGAGCCTAATAGAGATTTTCCTGGAGTCCAAAACATTAGAATAATTGCATTAAAAGATTTAGATGAAGGAGTGCTTTATGCTATGGAGCATACCATAAAGTATATAATTAAAAAAGGTCAGATACTTTTAAATGGAACAGTAAATGCAAGAAATTACTTGATACAAAATAAAACAAATAGGAGTTAAATATGGATATAGATGAAAGCATGAATAAAAGAAGATTAAAGAAAATTTTATGTGTAACACTATCTGTTGTAATTTGTATTTTTTTAATCGGTGTATTATATCTATTTGGAACTACTAGAAAGTTAAACGAAAAGGTTGAATCTCAGGCTAAAATTATAAAACCTGTGGATAGCAAAAGAGCACTTCCAATAAATATACTCATTTTAGGAGTAGACATTGGTGATCCTAATATAAAGGATAATGACGATATAAAAAGGACAGATTCCATGATGCTCCTCCATTATAACCCTAGTGAAAAGGATGTAAAAGTTATATCCATACCTAGGGATACAAAAATTAAAATAAATAATAAAGATATAAAAATAAATTCAGCTTATGCCTTTGGAGGAGCTAAAAAGACCATTGAAGTAGTAGAAAATATGCTGGATACCACAATAAATTATTACATTAAAGTAGATTATAAAGCTTTCACAAAATTTATAGATGCTATAGGTGGAGTGAATATGGATATAGAGGAAGATATGAAATATGATGACGAAGGCCAAGATCTTCACATTGATTTTAAAAAAGGAAAAAACATCCACCTTGATGGTAAAAAGGCAGAAGAATTTTTTAGGTGGAGAAAAAACAATGATGGAACAGGTCTTGCAGAAGGTGACCTTGGTAGAATAAAAAACCAGCATATATTTATGGAAAAGGTAACAAAGAAAATTAAAAGTCCCATGATGCCATTAAGAATACCTAAAATTTTATCTGTTATTGAAGAGAATGTAGAAACCAATATGTCTCCTAGGATTATGGTTAAACATGGATCTAAAGGTATTGGATTATCTTCAAGTAATATAAAGTTTTCTACATTAGAAGGTGAGCCCAAATATATTAAAGGTATTTCATATTTTGTATATGATAAAAATAAAAACAAAGATACACTTCAATCATTACAATCTGTAAGTAAAACTGCGTCATCTAGTACCATCGGAGGCGTTGATAAGAGTAAACTTAAGGTGAAGGTATTAAATGGCACTAATACAGAGGGACTTGCAAAGATATATTCAAGTATGCTAAAAAATCTTGGGTATCAGAATATAATAATAGGTAATGGAGAAAAACTTATGGAAAGCAAAGCTTATATAAAAGATAATAATAAAGATTTAAAAAGTATAATAAAACAAGACTTTAATATTAAAAAGCTTCAATCCATGGAAGAAAAACAAGGAGATTTTGATATAATAATTATACTTGGAGAAGATAAAAAGACTTTAAAGAATTAATTGAGGTATTGAAGATGAATAATTTAGAATTTATAGTAGAAAAAGAAGCGGTAGGACTTAAAATAAGAGATTACTTAAAGCATCATAAAGGGCTTTCAAGTAGACTAATAAGAGGGGCTGCACCAGAGGGTAGAATAAAGGTAAATGGTAATGTAGTTAAATTGAACTATATAATAAAAGAAGGTGAAAATATATCCGTAGACATTAACAAAAAAGAAAGCCAAAACATTGAAGCAGAGGATATGCCTTTAGACATAGTTTATGAAGATGAAGATGTTTTAGTTGTAAATAAGCCACCCTTTATGGTAGTGCATCCAACTAGAAAACATAATGCAGGTACACTATCTAACGGAGTAATATACCACTTTAAAGAAAATAAGTCTGCATCTGTAGTAAGGCTTGTTAGTAGACTTGATATGAATACATCAGGTCTTATAATAATAGCTAAAAATCAATATTCACATGCTAAACTATCAGAATCTATGAAGCTTCCTGAGTTTAAAAAGTATTATAGAGCTGTGGTTCATGGATCTTTTGAAAATGAATTTGGTACTATTGATTTACCTATCTATTACCCTGGTGAAGAATTCATAAAAAGAGTAGTGGACGATAGAGGGCAACAAAGTGTTACTCACTATAAAGTTATAAAAAGATATGCTGAAGCTACACTTTTAGAATTGCTATTAGAAACAGGCAGGACGCATCAAATTAGGGTACATCTAGAGCATATGGGGCATCCTATATATGGGGATGAATTATATAGCATATATGATGATAGTGAAATTATAAAAAGGCAAGCACTTCATGCTTATGCGCTAGAATTTCCACACCCACGAACAGGGAATATAATAAGGTTAAAATCAGATATCCCAGAGGATATTAAAAGTTTAATGAAAGAACTAAAATTGTAATATTATATAAAATTTTAAAGGTATTTATTAAAAAAAAGCAGATTTTTATAAATCTGCTTTTTTGTATTAAGGATATTATTTTAAATATTAAACTTTTTATATTTATTACGTCTTTTAATTTGTTTGAATTTTCTTCTAATAAGGGTTGTACCAAATAAAAATATTCCTGTAAATGTTAATACGTAAGAAGCTTTGAATTTGGATAGTCCTTTGTCAATAGAATTTTTAGCTACTGTAAGGTGAGACACATTTCTTGTAATACCACTACATAAAGGAAGGCTTCCCACGTTCTTTTCATTAATGTTTATTCTAGAATTAATGATTGTATCTCCCTCATTAAAGCTTACATTAGTTAGGTCTTTATCTTCTAAATGTATATTTCCCACAGGATCTTTTAAATCATTTTGACCTAAAGAATTTAAGTCTTCAACGTAATAAAAATCACTTGCAGCTAAAAGAGGTATGGAGACATCTTTATTTATATCATAGCTTGAAACTTTGTCACCTTTTGAAAAGAGTTTAACGGCTTTGTATCTAGAAAAACCATATTCAAAAAGGTTCTTAGAGTCAGCAAAATATGTATTTTTATCTGGCGCATCTAAAAAAGCTAGGATAAGTTTTTGATTATCTTTTTCAGCTATAGCTGTATAAGTATGCCTTGAAAGAGTAGTATAGCCTGTTTTACCACCTACACATTTTTCATAAAAGAATTTACTTCCTTTTAAAATCAAGGAGTTTTTATTATTTACCCACCTTGTTTCTGATGTAATATTAGTTGGAGGTATCTTATAAAAAGGCTCATCTTCCATTTTTAAAAATACAGGGTTTTTATAAGCTTCTCTAGTCATTAGTGCTAAATCATAAGCTGTGGTTACGTGACCTTCTTCGTACAATCCACTAGGATTTTTAAAGTTAGTATTTTCGCAGCCAATACTTTTTGCTTTTTCGTTCATAAGTTTAGCGAAGTTTTCATTAGTTCCACTTATATGTTCAGCTAAAGCCTCAGCAGCATCATTAGCCGATTCTAAAAGTAAAGCATATAGAAGGTCTTCTACAGTAAATTCTTCCCCTTCTTTAACACCAATTGCAGTTCCATCAACATTTGGCGGGTTCTTACCGATTAAAACCTTATCCGTTAATTTAGTGTTTTCTAGAACTAGTATTGCAGTCATAATCTTTGTAGTTGAAGCTGGCGCCATAGGAACTTTTGCGTTTTTGTTAAAAAGTATATTTCCAGTGTTAGCTTCTATTAATACAGCACCCTCAGAATGTATTTCAGGATCTGTAAGGGTATCAGCTTTTACTGTATATAAATTACTACAGACTAGAATAAATACTATTAACAAAAAGAAACTTTTCTTCATTATTTCATCCATCCTTTTAAACTCATTAAAGTATCGTAAAATATCAAAAGATATCAAAAGGTATCATAGTATATTATATAGTATTATAACAAATAAAAAGAACTTTTACGATATATTTTATAATATTTAGTCAATAATGAATTATAAGAGTATAAGGAGATGAGAGATTGAAGATAAAAAACAAAGAAAAATATATAGGAATAGCAATGCTTTCAGTAATATTTATGGCCTTTTTTATTGCAAATAAAGTATTAATACAAAAACCTAAAGTTAACAATGAAGACATATTTGTATCAGAAAAAGAACCCTTAGAAGAAACAAAGATAGTATCAAATAAGGAAAAGCCTAGTGGAAAAAAGATAACTGTAGAAATAAAAGGAGAGGTAAAAAAACCAGAGGTTTATGTAATGGAAGATTACAGTATAGTTAAAGACGTTATTGTAGAAGCTGGAGGCGTAACAGAAAAAGGAGACTTAAATAGTGTAAATCAAGCAAAAAAGTTAAGGGATGGAGATTGTATCATAATACCGTCTATAGAAGGTAATGCAAGACCTATAGTAGGAGGCATACCCGGAGGTACAGCCATGACTGAAAGTAAAGACGAAATTATAAATATAAATAGTGCAACAAAGGAAGAACTTATGAAATTGCCAGGAGTAGGTGAGGTTACAGCAGGTAAGATAATTGATTACAGGGAAAGCAGTGGTGGATTTTCCTCTGTTGAAGATATGAAAAACATTAGTGGAATAGGAGATAAAACCTTAGCTAAGTTTAAAGACAAGATAGATGTAAGGTAAGTTTAAGCTACAAAAGGTTTAATATTTTGCCCCTTAAAGAGTTAATTTTAAATATATCTTTAAAAGCTTATGGCTAAAAGCGCAGTTAGAGTATAATTTTAGTAGGCAGAACTAGTATAAAAAACTATATAAATAAAAGGAGATGCAAAAACATCTCCCCAATACATAAATTATCCATT
>NZ_PTIS01000010.1 GCF_002934235.1 Clostridium algidicarnis DSM 15099 | reverse complement strand
CCCTGAGCTTGAAAGAATTTCTACCATGCCAGGAAAATGGCAAAAGTTAATTGAACTTTCACAACAACTTATACTAAAAAATCAAGTTGTATAGATAAATCTACGATTTATCCATTGATATAATCAAATTATTTTCACCTATCAGCATTTTGTTAAAAATAAACAGTCTGAAAAGGTGTATTCTTGTTGCTCTTTTTTAATTTTCCAGAATAAATTTAAAAGTTCTGGTGAAAGAAAAAGTAATACCTCATTATTTTAGAGCACATTTTCACTTTTCAAAGTGTAATTTAAATCTTAAAATTTTTAATCTGTTTTTTCATAGATTAGTTAACACTATCATTTTACAGCACCTCTGGGATACTCCCATTATTTGGGTGCACCCCAGAGGTGCATCCTTTATATTCCATTATGACTTTAGGATCCTGTGGATTTATAGTGACTCACTCCAAATTTCCAAAACATAAAACTTGGAATTATAAATAAAAATGAAACTAATGGTGACAGCATATAAAATACTTTATTACCTTCATATTTGTTTATAACAAAAAGAAATGGGTAATAATTTATAAATGCTAGTGGAATAATGAAGGTAAAGAATTTCATTACCCATTCTTTGTATATATCTAAGGGATATTGTGCTAGTTGCCTTCCACCATCAGTAAAAATATTCATAAATTCAAGTCCTTCTAATGTAAAAAAGCATATACCAGCATATATCATAAATAGACAAAAAAACACAGAAATTCCTGCTAATATCATTAGAATAAGTGTTAATACTCTTTCATAGTTCCACTGAACATCACAGGTTCTTATGACATATATGAATATAATACTTGCTTGAATAAGCCTACCAATTCTAGTAAGTTCAATTTTAGATCCAATTACTTGTAATATTTCATTTTGAGGTCTTACCATAATTCTATCAAATTCTCCATTAGAAATTATACTTGAAAATGTATCAAAGCCTCTTCCAAAGCATTCTGCCACTGAAAAGGAAATAGATATAGTACTAAAACATAATAAAACTTCACTGAAACTATAATTATTAATATTGCCAAACCTATTAAATAGAAAGTACATACTTAAAAATGCAAAAAATGTGGTTAAACACTGGCCTATGGTGGTTAATATAAAGGATGTCTTATATTCCATTACGGATTTTAAATGAATTGAAAAGTATTTTATATATAATTTCATTTGTCTATCCCCCTTGCACCACGACACGTTTTAGAGTTTTATCCATTACCACCTTACCAAACACAACAAGTGTAACAGCCCAAAATAATTGTAATGACATGGCAAAAACAGATTCGCCCAAAGAAATATTTCCACTATAAATTCTAAATGGAACATTTTGCATGGCCGCAAAAGGCGATAGATAAATATATTTAGTAATATAATCAGGTAAAAAAGGCAATGGTACAAGGCCTCCTGAAAGGAAGTCTGCTGTCATTACAAGTGTAAGCCTTACTCCCATGGGTGAAATAGTATAAAAGGTAAAAATATATACAAACATAGTATAAGACACCACAACTATAAATGCTAAAATCATTGAAATCATAAATAATATAGCTGATATAAATGAACTTGGCAGGCTAAATTTGTAGGGGTCTGGTAATAAAAATGCAATAATTAATATTGGAACTGATCTTAAGATTGCTTTTGAAAGCCTTCCTGAGCAACTTTTAACAAACCACATGTTGTAAATATCAAGAGGCCTACATAATTCATAAGAAACATCTCCCTTTGTTATTAAGTCAAAAATCTCATTATCCAAAAACCAAGTCATGAAAAGCGCTAAGAAAGCTTGCTGAAGCCATATATAACTTGAAAGGGAGGAAAACTCCATAGGAGCTGCTTTAGGATTACTCCCATAAAAAGTCTGGTACAACATTATATACATAAAGCCCCAAGCAAGCTGAGTAGCTACTCCAGCATAGGCAGCTGCTCTATATTGAAGTCCGTGCATAAGTTTCATTTTAAAAAAAGAAATATAGGCTCTCATATCTTATACTCCTTATAAAGTCCAACTACTACCTCGTCTGTAGTTACAGAGTTCACACTAAAATCTTTTATCTCAACCTTTTGGGCTAAATAAGATATGGCAGATGAAATAGAAATCATCTCTGTATTAATTGAAATAACTGCACGGCCTGTATATTTTTCTATAATACACATGCCCTGTTGTAACTTATCAATGTCTCCTACGTACTCTATAGTTATTGTTGGAGCCTTATTAAATCTATGTTTTAGCTCATCTAAATTACCATCAAGTAGAACCTTACCCCGTCCAATAAGAATAATTCTTTTTGTTAAAGCCTCTATATCTTGAGTGTCATGAGTTGTAAGTATAACTGTAGTTTTATTTTCTTTATTAATAGTTTTTATGAAATCTCTAACTGCAATTTTAGATACTGCATCTAGTCCTATGGTTGGTTCATCTAAAAACAATATTTTAGGACTATGTATAAGAGAGGCTGCTATTTCACATCTCATACGCTGGCCAAGACTTAATTGCCTTGTAGGAACTTTAATGATTTCTCCAATATTAAGAAGTTCCGATAGCATATTTAAGTTACTTTTAAATTTAGCATCAGGCACCTTATATATGTCTTTCAAAAGTTCAAAAGAATCTGCAACAGGCACGTCCCACCACAACTGACTTCTTTGCCCGAATACAACACCGATATCCTTTACATGATTTATTCTATCTGTCCAAGGCACCCGACCATTTATAATACACTGTCCCTTATCTGGATATAAAATACCGCTCATTATTTTAATAGTAGTACTCTTACCTGCACCATTAGGACCTATATAACCCACCATATCTCCTTCATTAATATTAAAAGATACATCATCTAAAGCAACAATCTCCTGATACTCCCTATTAAAAAGAGATTTAATGGCCTTGCCAAGCCTCGGACTTCTTTTCGATACCTTAAAAGTCTTAGATATTCCCTTCATTTCAATAATTTTTACCACCTCCATACTTGATTTTATAGCACCTCAGAGTTCATGACATTATTTGTCATCACCTCTGAGGTGCTCCCACTAAATCCCAAAATGTAATCCCAAAGGCCATAGCCATAGGGATTTCTAAATTATGTAATATCATTATTTCACCCTTTATTAAATACATACTCAAAATGTTTATTGCCCACATACTTATACATATAAAGAAAACTTTAATTAATCTTCCCTTTATTTCTTTCCACTTTAAATTCTTAAGTTTAAAAATAATGCTTCCCACAAGATAAACTAAAAATAGCATCATAAAAACCACATACCCTATTACAAACCTAATAGCCCATATATTCTTTATATCTTTATACACAATATACATTGTAAGTATAATTCCAGGTATAAATATAGAATACATAATATTTATAAACTTTAAAGGTCTATATCTTCTCACCTTTTATTCACCCACTTCATACCATTTTTTAATTATATTATAACATATTTTACCTTAAGTAATATGTTTTATTTCTGCCCCTTTATGCTCACATAACTTTCTTAATATTTGTCCTATATCAGTTTTTACTTTTCCGTATATTATTTGTCTCCTATATTTCGGTGCGAAAACTATATGATATTTACAATTCTATTTCCTATATGCCAAACCATTATTATCCATATTGTGTACGCCTCCTTTGATTTATTATTTGTACAGAATATGAGTAGTCATTAAATAGTTTAATTTATATCCAACCCATTCACTAACATTAATTGCATGTTTGTTTGCAGGATGATGAGATACAAGCATCCTATCAAAATTAATAGTCTCGAATAATGTCTTATACATAGATGCATAAAGCCATTTTCCTAAATTCCTTCCCCTATAGGATCTTTTAACTCCAATCATAAATTGGTAAGGAAAACGAGTGTGGTTATTATTGACAGATACATTTGATTTAGCAATCATTTCATCATTTGAGTTAAAAATCATATAACAATTATGAGTTATATTTCTTTTCTTATTAGATTCATTAATTTGCCTTTGTTTTTCAGGATTTATAATATACTGTATATAACCCTCTTCCATAACATCCGGCATATCTTTCATAGTTTCTGTAAACAAATCACAAAATTGTTTGATATAGTCCTCTGAGATGATATCAGTATATTTAATAGAAAGATCTGAAGTTTTTGCTTCCAACTCTTTCATGTATTTATTAAGCATGTCTATATCAATGTCTTCTCTTTTTAAAGTGTAATAATTAGCCCTTAAGCTTACTTTATTATTATATTGATTTATTAATTCATTTAATTCATGATTATATGTCACTACCACAATTTCACCATGTTGAGCTAACTTCTCTTGAACCAATTGATTTATAGCCTTAAGCATAAGTTCATCAATTGGTAAATCGCATAAAGTGATATTTAATTTATATTGTTCATTTCCATTACAGTCAGCAGCCTTACCACAATTAATCATTCCGTAAATTAAAGAATTCTTTTCAAGTACAAATAGCTCATTAGCAATTCCATTAAAAGACGATAAATATAAAGCTTTGTAGTCATAACTACTTATATAGGGGTCTAAAAATTTATATTTTTTAGATATACTCTTATTGATTAAATATAAGTTTTCAACTTCATCTATTGTCAAACTATTGGAGTCAATATTATAAATTTTACACATCATCTCTTCACCTCTATATTTTTTGAATTTTAACCAATATATAACACTGTAGCATACTAGTATGGGTATGTATATTAAGTATCTTAAATATCTATCAACTGAATATCAAAATCATTTTTATCAACGGAAAAGCTTCTTATACTATTTGTTTTTATATCATCACTCCAAATATATATCTTATCATAGTTTTTAAAAGTAAAAATAAAATAAGCCGGTGCGTTAGTCATCTTTGTATTTTCAGAACCATCATATCTTATTCTATATAAGCATTGGTTATCATCATCATTTGAATAATATATGTATTTATCATCAAAGTTTAGATTTCTAGCCTTATTTTCTCCAATTTTATGATTATCTGATCCATCTTTATTCATTACTACACGCTAGAGTTATGATTGTAGATAAATTTAAATAATAAAAATGTAGTAAGCTACTATAATTTATATTTTTAATGTACATCTTTCTTTATACTTTTTATACTTAATACCGTTCCAACGATAAATGTTGAGCATAAAACAATAATACCTAAAGTATAATTTGTATAAGTTCTTCCATTTTGATGAGGACTTAATATAGTTGGAATACTCCAAGGAAATACTGTATTAAATGGAGTGTTCATTACTATAAGGTTAAGGGTAATAGCGCATACTGCAAGTATAATCGGTGGAATTATACTTTTATTATAAATGCCTAAGAATGCTATTAAAGGAATTAATGCAGAGTGCATAATAATCATAAATATATATGCTTTAGTATAATACAATAAAATATTAAGAGTTAAAGGTTCATGTTTTATAGTCAATCCTAACAATACTAGCAAAATAAATGAAGCCATAATTGTAATAGAAATAAGAATTAATATAACAATAAGTTTACTGATGAAAAATTGCATTCTACCTATTGGATAGGTAAACATACTATTTATTGTATTTTCTTGATATTCCCTTGAAAATATAAATCCCGCTAATAAAGAGAAAAGTCCAATGGCCATCAACATATTAATCATCATTATAGCATCTGTAAAATATGTTTCCCAAATAACTGTAGGGAATTTTTTATTTAATGCGAACATAGAAAATATTAATAAGTCAGGCAAAAAAGCACATAGAGGCATACACCACAGCACTTTGCATTTCCTTAGCTTAAGGAATTCAGTCTTTATCACAGTTGATAAGCTTGCTACTTTATTCATTTATGTCTCCTCCTATTAACTCAATAAAATAATCTTCAAGATTGTCTCTCAATATCGATATTTCTTTAACCTCAACATTATTTTGTATTAGTATTCTATTAATATTTGAAGTTTCTGTTAACTTTTCGTAAATCTTAATCACTCCAGGTTCTGAAATTATATAATCTGTTATATTAAACTTTTGTTCTAACATAAATACAGTTTCTCTATCATTGTTAACTTTAAGCTCAATATAATGTCTATTTTTCTTTTTTAACGTTTCAGAATTTATCTCTTCCAATAGTTTTCCCTCATGTATTATGCCCACTTTTGTAGCTAATTGCTGAATCTCGCTTAAAATATGACTGGATATTAATACAGTTATGTGTCTTTTCTGTGATAGATCAAGTATAAGTTGTCGTATTTCTTTTATTCCCATAGGATCTAACCCATTTGTTGGTTCATCCAACACTAAAAACTCAGGGTTATGAAGTAAAGCTCTTGCTATGCCAAGTCTCTGTTTCATACCCAACGAAAACTCTTTTGTTTTTCTATTAGCAGCGTCAAGTATTCCTGATGTCTCTAAAGATTGTTCTATACAATCTTTATTTGGAACACCCATAAGTTTTCTGTGAATATCTAAATTTTCCACGGCAGTTAAATTTTCATAAAAACCTGGAAACTCTATGATAGATCCAATTCTTGAAAAAAAATGTTTTTTGTCCTCGCTCAGCTTTTCACCAAACAACTCAATATTTCCATCGGTAGGCTTAATTAACCCCATAATCATTCTCATAGTAGTTGTTTTACCGGCACCATTTAGACCTAAGAATCCATAAATATCACCTTTTTCTATTGTTATATTTACATCATCAACAGCTTTATGGTCTTTGTACTGTTTCGTTAGATTATAAGTTTTTAATATACAAGCCATTATTCTCTCCTCCTATTATTAATTTATTATAATGTTCATATAATACTCTATTAGTTTTAAATTACCCTAACAAATACCTTACAAATACCTTAAATTATAAATAGCTAACATACAGTTTTTGCCTTACATTAGCTATTTATATAAAGGTAATGAAAATGAAAAAGTAGTTTTTTCATTTGGTATGCTTTTAACTAAAACTTCTCCTTTTAACCTTTCTACAAGTTTTTTAACTATTGTAAGACCTAATCCGCTTCCGTGTGATTTTTTATTTCTTGAAGATTCTGCAGTATATAACCTATCAAAAACATATGGAATATCTTTGATATTAATACCAGTTCCTCCATTCCATATATCTATCCAAACCATAGAGTTTTTATCTCTCATTTTTATACCAATTATTTTTTGTTCTTTTCCATATCTAAGTGCATTAAGTAAAAGGTTAGATAATATTCTATCAATTGCTTTACTATCTCCCCACACAAAAAAAACTTTTTCTGGTATTTCAATAATAGGTTGAATATTTTCATTTGTAAATTCTTGATAAAATCCTGCTAATGCTTCTTGAACCATATTAGTTAAATTAATTTTCTCTACTTTAATTAGTACATCTTCTGCTTCTATTTTAGATATCTGAAAAAATTCTTCAAGTAATGAATATAATGTTTGAGACTTAGAATATACTACATCCAAAAAATACTTTTTTTCTTTATTATTTAACTTTGAATCCTTATGTAATGCTTCTAAATATCCAAGAATAGATGTTAATGGAGTTCTTAAATCATGTGATATATTAGACACCATTCTTTTTCTTGATTCTTCAAGATATTCCTTTTTTTCAGCCATGCATTGAAATTCATCTATTATAGAATTTAAGTTAACGCCCAAGTTTCGTATACTCTTATTAGAAGAATAAAAGCGTAACCTAATATTAAAATTACCGTCTTTTATATGTTGTAATGTTCTATTAATTTCATTTATATGATTAGAAATATAAATATTCCTAAATATTAAAATGAAGCATATACTTATTAAAAAAAACGATATATATATATTCATTACTACATCTCCCCCATCTTATAGCCTATTCCCCAAACTGTTTTTATATAATTAGTGTTAGAGAAATTTTCTGCAATTTTAGTTCTTATATGACTTATATGTACCATTACGGTATTCTCATCAGTCATATATTCTTCTTTCCAAACAGCATTGAAAATTTGAGATTTAGTGAATACTTTGTTTGGATAACTCATAAAAAGCTTTATTATCTCAAATTCCTTTGAAGTAAGAGGTATTTTTATTTCTCCAGCTTTAAGTTCATAATTATTTAAATTTAACTGAAACTTTCCGTGTTCTAATATTTGGTTCCCTTCGATTTTACTATTATCAAAATGCAAATATCTTCTTAATTGAGCTTTAACTCTAGCTATAACCTCTCCTATATCAAAAGGCTTAGTAATATAATCGTCTGCACCTAATTCAAGTCCAAATATTTTATCTGTTTGTTCATCTTTTGCTGATAAAATAATTACTGGGATTGTACCTCTTTTCCTGATTTTTAAAAGCACTTCAGCACCATTAAGTTTTGGTAACATTAAATCTAAAATGACCAATTGATATGTCATATTTTCAAATTTATATATAGCTTCTATACCATCAAAACTACAATCTACAATATATCCTTCTTTTCTCAAATACTTTGCAATAAGATAGTTAATTTCGTTGTCGTCTTCAACCACTAAGATACTTATATTTTTCAAAAAAACTCCTCATTCCCATAATTTATAATTGTTTTTGCATCTTCTTTTATTTATATAGTTTTTTATATTATTTCTGCCTACTAAAATTATACTCTAACTAGATCCATACACCCAAACACCGATGCTCTTTATATTAACCCTTCGAGAAACATTAATATGGATTAATCCTAAATTCATTAATTAATTTTAAAACCTTATCCAACGAGTCTTCATTATCAAGCCAGATGTCTGGCTGAAAACCCTTGCCTTCCTCACAGTATTTATTTAATGTAATAGTATTTCCGAAGTTAATCTTTATATGTGAACTTGGCAATTGACTTCTAGTGTATACATTTGAAATATACACACCTGAAGTATTGGTACCAACAAGTATAACGTTTTCTAGTGTTTTTAAGTAATTTACAAAGCTTTCACCAGAAGATGCAACTTTATTATCTATAAGAACAAAAATTATTGTATTGTTTTTATGTCTCTTTTCTTCAGTTTTGGAGGCATACCATGTGTTAAATTCAACATTAGCCTTTTGCATTTCTTCATCATATTCTTTTTTTAGTTCTGCGGGAAGTATTTCGTAATCAATATTTTTCATAGCAAGCCTTGCAATATAATTATTAATGAGGCTGCAAAGCTGAAGAGAGTAGCTTTCTATCTGTGGAATTTCACCAGTGAAATTTTTAAACCAAGTAATAGGAGCAATATCTTGTCCACCACTATTTCCTCGAATATCTAATATCATTATAGGTTCATCTTTTAATGAAATAGCAGCTTCTGCAAATAACTTTGTAGATTTATCATTTACATCAGTGTCATACATTTTCCCCATAGTAATAATTGGAACATTATTTCTTTTTGAATACTTATAATTAAGTTTATCATCAGAGCCTACCTTCGGATTACTTTTTTTAAGATCTATATGTTTTATAACTTCTTTACTTTGTGATTGGAATATTACTTTAATTTTACTAGGATTATTTGAGTTATCTAAAATACCAATATGGTAACAAAGATATCCTTTTGAATTTATAGATAACTTTAAATAATTATTGAAATCATAACTATCATTAATACTTTTAATATAAAGCCTCTCACCATTTTCAATGATATAATAACCATTTTTAGATTTATTCACACAAATGCTCTCATTGCTATAATATAAGTAGTGGTTAAGTGGCGAGTTATTATTAATACTAAAATGTCCGTCTTGTATGAATTTGGTGTTTATATCAAGTATATTTTCTAGTTGGCTCGAATTTATATTTTCTGCAGGATGTAAGTTAATAGATTTTATAACATTATCTTTTGCATTTTCAAATGTAATATCTCCACCAAAATAAGAATACCCAGCATATGAATACTTAAGCAAATTAAATAAAAAGTTCACATCTGATATGGCATCATTTTTGTCTAATTCTATTAAATTATTATCATTAAGGAAACTATTAGTATCTAAAGCTGTATTAATGTACTGTAAACTATCTTCTGGTATTCCAAGTTCTTTCGGATCATGTTCATACATATAGTTATTTAAATCTATAGTATCTTCTGTATAATATTCATTTTGGTTACCTACCTTTTCAAACAACACTTTATAATTGTTATTTACAAAGGACTTATTTAATAGCATAACGGTAATACAAACTAAGATAGACAGGGTTAAACCTACAAAAATTATTATTTTTCTTTTCATAGCCAGACTCCTCGTATAATTAATAATGTAATAAAATTATCAATCAACATATTTTCTCTTGAAAGTTGATTATCACTTATAGATAAATTTTTAAGTGCAAATGATAAGCTAAAAAAGTTTTCACTAAAATACTCCTTTATATCTTTTTCACCTTGGTTTAATAATTCAATTGACCTTTTTGACTCTGTAAGATAATTGCCTTTAGAAATCATTTTTATACTATAAATAAATTCTTGGACTATTTCATTATTAGGCATGGAATCTGGAATTAATGAATTAATATATTTTATAGCTACGGAAGGTGTTTCTAGATCTATTCCAACAAATTTCAATTTTTTATATTTTGGTAATGTTAAGTTATATTCATAGATTTCTTTTAATAAATCGTAGTTTTCCATAGTGTAGTTTAGCGTATTTGTTGAGTTATAAAACAAATATTCAATGATAGCTTCATCGCCAGTATCTAAATAGGTATTTAGATACTCCGCATTAGCATATCCACCTTCATATAGTATATATTTAATATTCTCTTTTTCTACAAAATATTTTAGTAAATATAAGTTCATTTGTATTGACTTGACTGAACCATGTTTTTCTCCAGATAAAAATATATCGTTATTGTGAAGGTCGGTATTCAATAATGAAAGCCCTTCAAAAGTACAATTAGAAACATCTATTATTGAATGCATTTTATATAATTCCTTTTTGCATTTATGTCCATTATAATAAAGATGGATTTTAGGAAATGTTATTATTGGTACAACTATACAAATCAATACCATTATTAAAAAATATATTTTCTTTTTCATAATAATAACTATAACTCCTTTAACTAATTCATTCTTGTAAATTTTTATTAAAGTCTATAGATTTCAATAAAAAGCAGTCATTTTATTTAATTTTAGGCTTTCTAACTAAGGCTAGTCTTTAATATTAAATCTATAATAATGTATTTTTACTTGAATAATACTACCTTAAATTACATTAAGTTCTATAAATAAGATGATATAGGAAATTCAAATATAAAACAAGCTAATACACATACCTTATCTGATGTTTTTTATGCCTCTATCTTAAATATCACTTCACTTTACTTACTTTGCAGATTCATTGACAAAGCCCTTTCCTTAAAGTAAAATTTATATGTACATTTCAAATAATTTAAGTTAATTCTTTTATTATTTGTCTGTGGCAACCTAAAAAGTTAAACTACAAAGATATTAAACCACTGCAATTTAAAGACAAAAATCTATATGCCATACTACATTACCTAACAGTAAAGAATAGTCTGATCTGAAAGGGAAATAACATTTAGGTGGTTAGGTGGAAATTAAAACTTCGGCTTTAACCTAAAATCCTATGCGTGTTAATATACTTCCCTTTTTTAGGGAAGTTTTTTTGTTTTCTAGATATCTCAATACAAGGGAGGATTTTTATGAGTAAAATTGCTGTTATTAGTGCTATTTTAGAGGATCCAAATAGCTGCCAACAAAAATTTAATGAAATTATTTCTAGCTTTAAAGGCATTATAAAAGGAAGAATGGGTATCCCCTTTGATGAGCATGGAATTTCTGTTATTTCTATCACCGTGGTAGGTGAATTAGATGAAATAAACAGCCTTACCGGTAAGCTTGGAAATATAGATAATGTGTATATCAAAACTTCTATATCAAAGAAAGAGATATAACTATGGATACGAATAATAAAACTTATGTGAATGCTATAAATAAAAACCTAGATATAACTAAAAATCTAGATATAAATTTAAAAGAAATAATAGATGAATTATATGAAAGAAATAATCTTAGTTCTGAATGTTTATTATATCTTCTTAACAATATAGATGTAGAAAGTAAAAAATATTTAGTTTCTAAAGCTCATGAAACAAGACTTAATCATTATGGAAATAAGGTCTATATGAGAGGTCTTATAGAATTTACTAATTACTGCAAAAATAACTGCCTTTACTGTGGCATCCGTGGTGGCAATGCAAATGCAACAAGATACAGGCTTTCTTTAGATGAAATTTTAGATTGTTGTAATTCTGGCTATAACCTTGGATACAGAACCTTCGTACTTCAAGGTGGGGAAGATCCTTATTATACTGATGAAAAGTTAGTTCAAATATTAAAAGCTATAAAAACAAATTATAAGGACTGCGCAATTACACTGTCTGTAGGTGAAAAAAGTTATGATTCATATAAAAGATATTATGATGCTGGAGCAGACAGATATCTTTTAAGACACGAAACAGCTTCAAAAGAATTATACAAAAAAATTCATGTAGGTATGGAACTTGAAACTAGAATTCAATGTTTAAAAAACTTAAAAGAGATAGGATACCAAGTTGGAGCTGGATTCATGGTAGGTATCCCAGGTCAAAAAAATGAAGATTTTGTAGCGGACTTATTGTTTTTGAAAGAGTTAAAGCCACATATGGTAGGACTTGGACCCTTCATACCACATAAGGATACCATATTTAAAGATGAGCATTCAGGAACCGTAGAAACTACCACCACCTTACTTTCTATTGTACGATTGCTTCTTCCAGAGGTTTTACTTCCAGCAACCACTGCATTAGGTACCATAAGTCCAATGGGAAGAGAGCAAGGATTAAAAGCTGGGGCTAATGTAGTAATGCCAAACCTATCCCCTACCACAGCTAGGGCTAAGTACATGCTCTATGATAATAAAATTTGTACAGGGGACGAAGCTGCTGAATGTAGAAATTGCATAGAAAATAGAATTATAAATGCAGGTTTTTCTTTAGATTTATCCCGAGGTGATAACACCCTTTGGAAAAGAAAATAACTAGGTTAAAATACTCTTTACCCCTAAAAAATTATCCACTACTTTACTTATGTGTAGTCTGTGCACAAATAGCTATGATAAGGAGCTTACAATACCTTATACACTTGAGATTATAAGGGAGGAAATTTAAATGTTTATAGATCATGAATATATAGAAACACTACTTAGCAATGCAAAAGATGCTACAATCTCCGATATACAAGAGGTTTTAGACAAGGCCTGTAGGAAGGAAAAACTAAGTCATGAGGATATAGCTATACTACTTCAAATAAAGGATGAAACCCTTTTAAATAAAATGTTCAAAGTTGCAGGAGACATAAAAAAAGATATATACGGAAATAGAATTGTTATATTTGCTCCACTTTATATAAGCGATTATTGTGTAAATAATTGCGTTTACTGTGGATATAAAAAGTGTAATGAATTCAATAGACGAAGACTCACACAAGAGGAAATAAAAAATGAAGTTATGATACTTGAAAAGATGGGACACAAAAGACTTGCACTAGAAGCAGGTGAAGATCCAGTAAACTGCGATATAGACTATATTACAGAAAGTATAAAAACCATCTATTCTACACAAAATTCTAATGGAGCTATAAGACGAATTAATGTTAATATAGCAGCTACTACTGTAGAAAACTATAAAAAGTTAAAGAAAGCTGAAATTGGAACCTATATACTGTTCCAAGAAACTTATCATAAACCTACCTATGAAAGCATGCATCCTAAATGCTTAAAGGGTAACTATGAATATCACTTAACATCCTTTGATAGAGCTATGGAAGCTGGTATTGACGATGTAGGCGCTGGCGTACTTTTCGGTCTTGCCCCTTATAAGTTTGAAGTTTTAGCCTTAATGATTCATAATGCTCATCTTGAAAAAGAATTTGGGGTAGGTTTTCATACAATATCTATGCCAAGACTTAAAAAGGCTGAGGGTATGGATCTTGAATTATTCCCTAACCTAGTAGATGACGAAGATTTCAAAAAGATAGTTGCAATATTAAGAATCGCAGTGCCATTTACTGGGCTTATTTTATCTACAAGAGAGTCTGCTGAAATGAGAAAAGGTGCTATAGAATATGGTGTTACACAAGTAAGTGCTGGCTCTTGCACAGGGGTTGGTGGATATAAAGATCATGAAGAAGGCACAAAGGATATCAATCAATTTTCAATAGACGATAATAGAAGTCCTTTAGAAATACTAAAAGCCATTGTAAACCATGGACATATCCCAAGCTATTGTACTGCTTGTTATAGAAGTGGCAGAGTTGGAGAGAAGTTTATGAGCATTGCAAAAACCGGTGAGATCCAAAATATGTGCCAGCCAAATGCTATAATGACATTTCAAGAATTTATAGAAGACTATGGCGATGCAGAGCTAAGAGAAAAGGGAGAAAACTTAATAAAAAAAGAATTAAACAATGTGAAAAATGAAGATATAAAAAATACATTAATTAAAAACTTAGAAAAAATAAAAAATGGAGAAAGAGATCTATTCTTCTAGGAGGTTATAATATTGGATACTACACCAAATTCAAATAGAATACACATAACCTTTTTAGGTAAAACCAATGCAGGAAAGTCTTCTTTAATGAACGCTCTAATAGGACATGGAATATCCATTGTTTCCCCATTTGAAGGGACTACCACAGACCCCGTTACTAAAGCTATGGAGCTAACCCCTTTAGGTCCTGTTTTATTTACAGACACTGCAGGCCTTTTGGACACCTCCCCTCTTGGAGATTTAAGAATGGAAAAAACCTTTAAAACCTTATCTAGTACAGACTTTGCAATATATGTTATGGATGCAACGGATATGGATTATGATTTATATGAAAAAACCATAGAAAAAGTTAATAAATATAACATTCCTCATATGGTAGTTATAAATAAAATAGACTCTATAAGTGAAGACCAAATATCAAAAATAGAAAAACATATAAAAAACCCTGTGCTTGTTTCCTCAAAGAATATGTATAGCATCTTAAATCTAAAGGATAAAATTATTGAATCCTTAAATACTAAACTAAATGAAGAAACCATTTTAGGCAATTTACTTATGCCTAATAGTAAAATTATTATGGTAGTTCCAATAGATTCAGAGGCCCCTAAAGGAAGGCTTATACTACCACAAGTTCAGCTACTTCGCGACTGCCTAGAGCACGGAATAAAAAGTTATGTGGTACGAGATACTGAACTTGAATCTGCCCTTCTTGATATAAAAGATGTAGATTTAGTAGTGACAGACTCTGGAGCCTTTAAAAAGGTGAGCCAAATAGTTCCAAATCACATAAAGCTCACAAGCTTTTCCATACTACTTGCTAATCAAAAAGGAAATATAAAAACGTTTATTAAAGGGACAGACAAAATAAAGTCACTAGATGAATCCTCGAAAATATTAATATCCGAAAGCTGTAGCCACAACTATTCCCACGAAGACATAGGCAGGGTTAAAATACCAACCATGCTCAATAAATTACTAAATAAAGATTTAAACTACGACTTTAAAATGGCAGCAGACTTCCCAGAAGATATAGAAAAATATGATTTAATAATTCACTGCGGAGCTTGCATGGTAAATAAAAAAGCCATGAATTCAAAAATAATGCTTTGCAAAGAAAAAAATATACCCATAACAAATTACGGAATAATACTAGCCTATCTAACAGGTATATTAGATAGAAGCACTGAAATATTTAATTTAGAGTAATATTATTTGCAAATGCTTTTTGAGGCTGTCATAAAATTTATATGACAGCCTCCTCCCCCTTCACTTAACAAACGATTCACTACCATTTATGTTACACCATTCCATTATAAATCTATATGTATCCTATATTTTAAATAACTTCCATGATATAATACTGTTAAATATTACTTTTAAATACTATATTGAAAATTTCTTCATGAAAGTGGTGATCTTATGAAAATTATCAAACAATACCTAAATGGTTCCATAGAATCTAAGCCTATGGATTTTATTTCTTCAGTATCGCTTTGTATATTACAATTTATTTTAATGGTTATTTTAAATATAGTCTCTTCATCCATTATAGGATTGTTTATTGGAGAACAATGGACATATCTCTTTTCCAAAATAATAACAAATATAATAGTTATAATTTTATTACTTAAAATATATTTTAAACCTAATTCTGATGATAAAAGATCAGTAGATGTAAATTATACTAGAAGTATTACGTTATCCTGTTTATTAATGATATTATTATTAACTATTTCATTTAGACTAATAACCTTAGTATCTTTTAATCCAATTATGAATTATTTAGCTTCTAAATCAAAGATGTTACATTACATTAAAGAAATTGCTTCACAAACGAATCCTTACCTCTTAGTGTTAGAGATTACTTTAATTGGTCCTATTATTGAAGAAATTCTATTTAGAGGCATTATTTTAAATGGTCTTTTAAAAAAATACAGTCCAGCTAAGGCTATATTATTTTCCTCACTACTTTTTAGCCTAATCCATGGTAATCTACCTCAAATGTTTAATGCGTTGTTTTTTGGAATACTACTAGGACTTATATACATTAAAACAAAGTCTTTATATGCTGTTACTTTTACTCATATTATAGCTAATACTTTAAGTATTATACTATCAGTTCTAGAAGAATATATGCCTATTTTGGGGAACCCACTATTCCTAACCCTTTTAGGTCTTTTATTATTAGCGGTTTTTATTATTTTATATAGAAAAAACCCTCTATCTATGGAGGGGAAAGCTACCTAAAATTTTAGGTAAAAATATTAGACTGAGTATATAGTTAACCTTCTATATAAATTCAGTCTCTTTAAATTATAAGTACATTTAATTGTAAAATCACTCTAATAACATCTATCGGATGGCTACCATCCGTAACACCCCTATCCTCTTCAAGGTGGCGGATGACGGCTGCTACACCCCTGGATAAGTTCTTCTAGTCTTTGATGGAGAGATGTATTCCTTATAAGCAAACTCCACCTGAGTCTAAGAATCACTTGATCTTGACTATTTCATTAGGTAAGTTCTCCCTAAACAAAGTAATGATTCTATCATAATCCTCTTTTTTGTAATGGTGAATATCTTCATTTAGGTTCTTGTGTATAAATCCTACCCTTATATCCTTTTCCTTTGATACTCGCACCTCTAGAAGTTTGTCCCAGTTTCCGTAGTTTCCAAGTCCTCGTACGGATCTAAAGCCTTTAGAGGTAATTCCCTTTCTTGCTAAAGTTAGAACCAGTGACATTGCTCCTAAACCCCCTATTATGATATGAATCCATGTTTTAGCGTAGAAATAAGTAATACTAATTATAACTATAGTGCCTATTACTGTAGATATAATTTCTACTTTACTTTTCTTTGTTGGAATGATCAAATCTTTTATCTCCATTAAATAGTACAAGTTTACTCCAATAATACACAAGAAAACCAATCCGCTTACTATATCCATATACTTCACCCCATTAAATTAAATTAGTATCTTTAATTGTAACTTATCTTTTACAAATCTAGTATTATGAACATTACACCATATACCCCATTATATATATAAGAGATTGCTTAAACAAGTATATTTGCAAATCTTCTCCATGTCTTTACACTAAAAAGTCCACCTCTAAGTTAAATACCTAGAGGTGGACTTTTAAATTTCAAATAACATTTTTCTTAAAATATATGCTTGATTAAAGGTACCTTTTTTCCAAAGTAAACTATGGTAGTTGAAACAACAAGAGTTGATGCAATTAAAATTGGTATCCCAATTATCGGTGTAACTGAGTACAATAACTTTTCTCCAAAAAATTGATTCTTTAATACTTCTAAAATACAAATATGTATTAAATATACTCCTAAACTACAGTAAGAAACTTTAGATATTAAATTCTTACGTTTTTCAAGTCTTTCGTAAATAATATCTGAAAAGCCATATAGAAATATATATCCGGTTACTGATGATATTGCAACAAAGATACTTGGACTATAATACAACTTACCTTGGAAAACACCACTTTTAATTGACAAAAAGCTTGTCCCAATGAAAATTATAAAGTTAGAAATAAAGGTTATAATTCCAAATATGGTGGTTTTTCTTTTATCTAGTTTATGCAGATAATCTACTAAAGCATATCCAAGTACGTAATAAGCTCCATATTCCACTATATAATCAAAATTAGTATAAGACCATTTTATTATAGGTAATTTACCTTTTAGCATACTAAATTTTTCTAAAAAGTTAGGGGTTAACGCTATTAGCCATAAAATACAAATTCCAACTGCCAACCTTTTTGAAATATATTTAAGTATCATTTTAAAAAATGGTGTAAATAAGTAAAACATGATTATTGCATATAAAAACCATAAGTGATAATAACTTTGGAACTTATATGCACCTTTCAATGTTTCTTTTATCGACATTTCATATTGTTTATAATACTTTCCCCAAACTGTATAAAAGGTTGTCCAAAATATAAAAGGTATAATAATTTTCCTTAGACGTTTTGAATAAAAGTACACTATACCGTCATCCTTTGCTAATAATAAAGCACCACTAATCAAGAAAAATATATTAACAGCCATTCTAGAAAATGAATCAACAAAATTAGCTATATTCCAGTCTATCATTGGGATTTCTCCAAAGTCCACTACCAGTGTAGCGGATACATGTATAGCAACAATTAGTATCATTGATACTATTCTTACAAAATCATATCTTATATCATAAGTATTTTTCATATCATTTATCCCCTTACTCTTTATAATTTATATACTAAAGATTTAGTATCTATCCCTGTAAGCATATTTGCAACTACCTTTTATCCGATGGCTACAATATGTAACACCCCAGTAAAAAGTCCCCCTATAGATTAAATACCTAATGAGGGACTGTAATTATATAATTTATCCTTTATTAATATTGGACATCCTTAAGGCATAATCCCTTAGCCTGAGCCATTGGACCTGCTTCTCTCTTTTTCTTTTCAGCTAAGATAGTTTCTACTTCTGTAATCTTAACTTTTCCTCTACCTACATCTAAAAGAGTTCCTGTAATAATTCTTACCATATTTAATAAGAATCCATTTCCATTAACATGTATTTCTATAATACCTTGGTTTTCTGTTATGTTTATATAATTTATGGTTCTAACAGTAGGCTTAGTATTTGGTTTTAGGCTAGTAAAGCTTTGAAAGTCATGAGTTCCAACTAGAACCTTAGATGCCTCTTTCATATCATCTAAGTTAAGCTTATCATTAGTATGATAGACATACTTTTTATTGAATACACTTCTAAATTTATTATTATTTATTGTATATACGTAGGTTTTTGACTTTACATTATATCTTGCATGAAATCTTTCTCCTGTGTCCTTCATAGTTTTTACTACTATGTCTTCAGGTAAATATTCATACAAGTAATCTAGCATAGCATCTACAGTAAGAGCACTTTCAGTATGGAAATTAGCTATGTAATTTTCAGCATGTACTCCTGAATCTGTTCTTCCACAACCTACTACTTGAACATCTTCACCTGTCATTTTAGATAATACAGTCTCTATTTTGTCTTGCACAGTTAAAATATCGTCTTTTTGTTTCTGCCATCCTTTATATCTCGTTCCATCATATTCTATAGTCATTTTTAAATTTCTCATTTAGGCCCACCTTTAATTTATTTTCTTATTTATCTTTTTGTATTGTTATTAATAATTATACATTGACTCGTAAAATAAAGCTAATATATTATATATTTAATAATAGATTCCAATAACTAATGGTACTTTCTAATATTCTTCTTTTTTATCTTTTATAAATTCACTAGGTGAGTAACCTGTATATTTTTTAAAGGACTGAGAAAAGTACCTATAATCTGGGTATCCTACTTCAAGTGCTACCTTTGCCACCTTAGTATTTGGCTCTCTTAAAAGTTCTATGGCTTTTTCCATTCTAAGTCTAGTTATGTATTCACTAAAACCTATACCTAAAACCTTTTTCATCTTTCTACTAAGATAACTTTCACTTAAATAAGCATAATTTGCCACATCCTTTAATGAAATATCCTCTTTGTAGTGATGATCTATAAATTCTACAGCCTTTTCTATACCTGTTTCTTCAGCTGCTGCATCTCTTTCTCTTAAGATATTCAAAACCTTTATAAGATAGGAATACACAAACTCATATAACTCATCTAAGGTATTTAGCTTTGCAGCATATTTGTATATATTAGCTTCTTCTAATTCCTCACCTTTACTATATGTATCATAAGTTTTTACCACTGAAAAAGCTTCTAATATTATTTCAATACTTACCCCTCTTATAAAATCTTCTTCTGATTTATAAATTTTAAATCTAGTAAATATGGATTTTAATTTATCTTGAATCTTTTTTTTATCTTTTGCCTTTATTAATAAATTCATCTCTCTTTTTTCTTTAGTAAAATCTAAAGTTATATGAGAATCATTTTTTAATATACTTTCAAAATATATTATCTTATTTTTCCCAAGGTAGAGCTTATGGTTTATAGCCTCTTTACTCTCACTGTAACTTTCTTTTATATTTCTTAAAGGCTTCTTATTAGATACTCCAAGGGTTACAGTAATATTTAAAACCTCGTTTACCTCTTTAGTAAAATTATTTAGCATCTCTTCTAGGCTATCCTTATCTTCATTATCTTCAAATACTATAGCTACCCTATAAAGATGGCAGTCTACAACGTAACATTTAGATTTAAAATGTTTATATATTAATTCTCTTATCCCATTGTTTTGCATGTAGGACTTATCCATTGAATCTTCTTCCATGCGTTCATTATAGCTGTCATTTTCTATACTTATAATTCTTATAATATTTAAGTCTATTTTCGCTTCCCTTAAACCGTCTACCATTGACTTTTTATCTGAAAATCTACCTCTCATAGCATCTAAAAGTAATCTTTCTTGTTCTAAGGCCCTATTTAAACTAAGTTTATTTAACTCCTTTGTAGATCGTTTTATAGCCTCTATAAGCTCATCTTCATCTATAGGTTTTAATATGAAATCTACAGCTTTTAGCTTTATGGCTTCTTTTGCATATTGAAACTCATCATAGCCAGTGATTATTATAAACTTGCAATCTGGTAGAAGTTCCCGTACTTTAAAAGCCATGTCAAGCCCACTAATTCCAGGCATATTTATATCTGTAATTATTATATCAGGCTTTAACTTTTTAGAATATTCTATAGCTTCTATGCCATTAGAAGCCTCTCCACAAACTTGGCAGCCTAAAATGTCCCAGTCTATAGTCTTTTTCATTCCTTCTCTTGCAAAGTATTCATCATCTACTATCAAAACCTTAAACAAGCTTTCCACCTCTGTTACTCATATTGTTACTCTCATCTGTATCTGGTATTAATATTTTAACAAAGGTAAAGCCATCCTTTTCTTCTACAATCAGCCCATAGGCTTCCCCATAATGTATCTTTACCCTATTATTAACATTATCCATTCCTATTCCTTCACCTTTAGACTTACTATTCCCAAAACCTACCCCATTATCTAATATCTCAAAACATATAATATTATCTCTAATTAATCCTCTTATCTCTATTATACCCTTACCTATCTTTTGTTCTAATCCATGAATAATGGAATTCTCCACTATAGGCTGCAATAAAAATCTTAGCATATATTTATCATAAACTTCTTCTTCTATATTTATCTTTACTTCAAATTTATCTCCATACCTTATCTTTTGAATCTTCAGGTAATTTTCTATCTGCTCTATTTCCTCTTTTACCTTAACTATATCACTAACCTTACTTGTGCTATATCGCAAAAGCTTTCCTAAAGATACAACTATGTCTGTAACGCCCTTATAATTTTCTAGTTTTGCCATCCAATGAATTGACTCTAGTGTATTATACAAAAAGTGAGGATTAACCTGTGCTTTTAAAGCTTTAAATTCCGATTCTTGTACTAAATACTGCTTTTCGTACACTTCTTTTATTAGTCTATTTATTTCCCTTACCATATCATTAAAGCTTTTACCTAGCTGACCTATCTCATCCTCTGTTTCAATGTGGAAATTAACATTCCTTTCACCAGCTTCTACCTTCTTCATTAACCTTGAAAGTTCATTTATGGGTCTCGATATACTTTTTGATAATATATAAGAGCCCATTATGGACATAATTAAAATGATAACTATAACTATAGTAAATGTAAAAATAGCTACATATCTTTCATTATATAGAATTCTTTTAGGTATCATCTCCACAATCTTTATTCCTGTATGTTTAGTTGTAGTGAAATATGCTTTAAAAGCCACTCCATCTACCTTCATATCTATAGTGCCCTTATCCTTTTCTAATATATCCTTTAAGTACTCTTCATGAAACTTAAACCCTGTTTTATTTTTATACCTTTTATCTGTAATTATATATCCTGACTTATCCATTACATATATGTTATTCTCGTCATATAAATTTGTATTTTTAAATACATCTGTAAAATAATCATCATAAACATCGGATATTATATACCCTAAAGGCCCGCCTTCCTCCTTGTTTGTAACCTGCTTTCCTATAGCCATAACTATATCCTTACTATCCATTCCATCCACTCTTCTGTGGATAAATGACAGTTCTTTTCCTTCACTTTTATCCATTATCTCAAAAAAGTTTCCTCTTGAATCTTCATAAATTGGTACACTATATTCTGTGGTACTAAATCTGCTTTTCCTATTTAAATCCACAATATGAATAGGTACATCAAAACTTTGAGTTGCTAATACTCCATTAGAGATTTTATACATGGTTTGTATGTCTTTAAATCTTTCATCGTAGCTATCATATTCCTTTGTTTTTAGAATAGATTGCACGTCCTCATTGTATGACATATAATTGGTAATCTTAATAAAACTTAGGATGGTTGAATCTATAAGCTTACTTGTAGATTCTAAGCTTTCAGTAACACTGTTATTTATCTTAGTTTGACTAAACTTTTTTAAGTTTTTATAATAGAATATAGACATGATTATAATAGGTACTAAAACTATAATCATAAATGCTTTAAAAAGTCTATTACCAAAGGATTTTTCTCTAAATTTATACCTCATTTTTTTATCTCACTTTACTATAATTTATCCGATGGCTACCATCCGTAACACCCCTATCCTCTTTAAGGTGGGGATGACGGCTGATACGCCCCTGGATAAGTTCTTCTAAGGCTCAGATGGAGAGATGTATTCCTTATAAGCAAACTCCACCTGAGTCTAAGAATCACTTGATAGGCTTCTATTTAAATATTATATCATAAAGGTATAAAAAAAATATAAGATACCATGTTAAAGTAATAATACCTTAACACTTATCTTATATTTTAAAATTTTCTACCTTATAACTTATAATACACTAACCTTTATTATAAAATCATTTCCCATAATATCATGTAACACTTCACCGCTCTTTATATACTTAGGTACTAGAATAGTATATAAGCTAGTTTTAATATGATGATTATAATCTTCTGACTCTTCATCTTCGTCCTCTATACTATATTCTATATTCTTTATCTTTATTTTCTTTCTGTTAAAATAGTCATTAAGTACTTGCACTTGAAACTTTTCATCATCATATTGTATTTCAATCTTCATTATCTTACCCTTGTACAAGAATTTACTTTCAAATCTTTTTAAAATTCCTAAAATGGCTATTACACTTACTCCAGATAGTATAGCTAGCACATAGTATCCCATACCTACTGCAAGTCCAATGCAAGCTACTACCCAAAGGCTAGCTGCTGTTGTAAGTCCTTTTATAGAGCCCTTTTCATGGATTATAGCTCCTGCCCCTAGAAATCCTATACCACTGACCACCTGAGCCCCCATTCTTCCTACATCAGATTTTACGGCACTAGCTAGTATTGGATTTTCAATAACCTTTTTAAGAGAATCATCCACTGCCTGAATTTGTATCATAGCGATAACCGCAGCCCCCACACAAACTAGTATATGAGTTCTAAACCCTGCTGGTCTATTTCTAGATTCTCTCTCATATCCAATACCACCTGCTATTACAATTGCCATTAATAATCTAAATATAATCTCATAGGTTGTCATGGCTTCCCATCCTCTCTAAATTATATGAACATTAAGCGGCGAAAATGCAATTTTGACCTTATCCCCTTCTTTAAATACTTCTCTTCCTTGAGGATTATTATCTTGAATTTTAATTTCAGTATTCTTAGTTTTTACTATATAGTCTTGATATGATCCCATAAATGTGGATAACAGAACCTCCACATCAATGATTCCATCCCTAGCTATAGTAACTGCTTCTGGTCTTAGCACAACTTTGCATTCTTCTCCTGCATTTTTTGTTCCATTATAATTAACTTCTATTTTCTGTCCTTCTATTTCTATAGTCGCTTTATCATTTTTAACTTCTAATATTTTACCCGTTATAAAATTAGCTGTACCAATAAAATCAGCAACAAATTCAGTCTTTGGTGTATAATATATCTCTTTAGGTGTTCCTACTTGCTCTATTACACCTTTATTCATTATAATGATTCTATCTGAAAGACTCATGGCCTCAGATTGATCGTGAGTTACATATATAGCTGTAATTCCTACCTTTTTTTGGATCTTTCTAATTTCTGTTCTCATATAAACTCTAAGTTTTGCATCTAAATTTGATAAAGGTTCGTCAAATAGTAATACCCCAGGTTCCATAATAAGAGCTCTAGCTAAAGCAACTCTTTGCTGTTGCCCACCTGATAATTGATTCGGGTATCTATTTTCCATACCTGTCAATCCTACTAACTCTATTATACTATTAACTTTATCTTTTATAGTACCTTTATCCATCTTTTTTAATTTTAATCCATAAGCTATATTATCATATATATTATAATGTGGAAATAAGGCATAGCTTTGAAACACCATAGAGGTATCTCTTTTATCTGGTGTAAGATCATTAATAATGTCTCCACCTAGATATATATCTCCTTCAGTTGGTATCTCAAATCCTGCTACCATTCTTAAAGTAGTGGTCTTTCCACAACCAGATGGCCCTAGAAGAGTAACAAACTCTCCAGCCTTTATGTCTACAGAAATATTATCCACAGCTTTAAACTCATTATTACTTCCTGAATATATTTTAGTTAAGTTTTTTATATTAACACCCTTACTTTTCATCTTTATTACCTCCATATTACATTTCTTCTCTACTTACGCCCATTTTGCTAAGTCCTAAATACATTAATGAAATAGCTATGTATACTATAATTATTAGTATAGTTGAAAATGCAGATGCAACTCCAAATCTACCGCTATCTACCTGTGATAATATTTGAACCGTAAGTAATTTATATCTAGCTGATACAAGGAAAATAACAGCACTTACTGCGGTCATACTTCTTACAAAGGTATATACAAGTCCACTAAAGAATGCAGACTTTATAAGAGGTAAGGTTATAGATGTAAACACCTTTGTGCTACCTGCTCCTAAATCTGAAGCTGCTTCTTCTATTGAAGGATCAATTTGCTGAAGCGCAGACACCCCAGACCTTACGCCAACTGGAACACTTCTCATTATAAAAGATATAACAATAATAGCACCAGTACCTGTTAGAACTAAAGGTTTTGTGTTATATGCAGATACATACCCTATTCCTATTACTGTTCCAGGTACAGCCATAGCTAAAAGTGAAGTAAATTCTATAAACCCTTTTCCATAGAACTTCTTTCTTACAATGAGGAAGGCTATTATCATTCCATATATTCCTGTTATAGGTGTAGCAATAGCTGCAAGATAAGTAGTATCTTTTAAAGCACTACCTCCAAGTTTAAATACATACTTAAAATGATCCAAAGTCAAAGAGTAATCTACTCCCATTACCTTAAAGAATCCTCCAAGAGGTATTAATACATAAAAGGCTAATACAAACACTGTAATTAATAAACATATAATATCTATTGGCCATACTATGTGTTTTTCTGTCATTAAATCTCTTTCTCTTGAAGCCTTTCCTGTGACAGTAACATAAGATTTCTTTTCTATCCAATACTTTTCTAATACAAATAATAAAATAGATATAGAAAGTAATATTACAGCTACAGCAGCTCCCCCTTGCATATCGTAGTTTCCTATGGCCTGAAGGTATATTTGAGTTGCAAGAGTTGAGTAGTTTCCTCCTATAACCATTGGGTTTGAAAAGTCTGCTACGGTCTCTATAAATGTTAATAAAAATGCATTAGCAAGACCTGGAGCCATAAGTGGTAATGTAACAGTTTTAAATGTCTTCCACCTTGAAGCTCCCATATTTCTAGCAGCCTCTTCTAATGAAGGATCTATTCTTTTTAATAATCCTGTTAAAAGAAGATAAGCTACTGGGAAAAACGTCATAGTTTGAACCATAACAAGTCCATGAAATCCATATATATTAGCATTTTGTATTCCAAATAACTTCCTTGTTATTAATCCATACTGCCCAAACAGCATTATAGCTGAAAGTGCCAAAACAAAAGGTGGTGATATTATAGGCAATAATGATACAACCTTAAATAACTTTTTAAAATGACTTTTTATATAGGAATCTGCATAAGCAAATATGAACCCTATTAATGTAGACAAAAATCCTACTGTAACACCTAATGTTAGTGTGTTCTTTAGTGTCTTTTGAAAATCCAAGCTTTTAAGTGTATCTAAGTACGCATCTAATGTAAATCCTCCGATACCTACAAAGCTAACTTTTAATACGGCAACTAATGGATAAATTATAAATATTGCTAAAGATAATATAACAAAAATTATTGTTATTAAAAGTGTTGGGTCTCTCCATATCTTTTTCATATCATTCATATTGTTACTTATGGAATTTCTATGTTTTTTTAATGCCATTTCTATTGCTCCTCCTCATTTTAATTTATTGAGCAAAATATTATACATAAAGGTAAATTATTTAAACAACAACCTTGTAATTTAAAGCAGAGACCAGATATCTGGCCTCCTCTTAAAAGTATTTATTATCTAATTATTTAATAGCCTTGCTCCATTTTTCAACTACAGAGCTCCTATTTTTTCCTGCCCATTCAAGATCGTAGTCTATAAGCTTTGTATCCTTTAATTCTTCTACTTGCTTTGGTGGCTCAGCATTTGGGTTAGTTAAGAATTGATAAGATCCAACTGATTGTCCAAGTTCCTGTGCATTTTTAGTTAAACACCAGTCAATAAACATCTTAGCTGCCTCTTCATCAGGAGCATTATTTATCATTCCTACTGCACCTATTTCATAACCTGTTCCCTCTATTGGTGCACTCATAACTAAGTCCTTCATACCTTCTTCTCTATATTTGATTCCATCATGTAAAAAGCTTACTCCTACCATAACTTCACCTTGTCCTGCCATTCTTGCAGGTGCAGTTCCTGATTTTTCGTAGGACTTTATTTGTCCATTAAGTTTCTTCATATATTCTAAACCTTTTTCTTCTCCCATAAGTTGGATAACTGTAGCTAAAGCTGTATAAGCAGTTCCTGAAGATCCTGGGTTAGATATAGAAACTTGGCCTTTAAATTCAGGCTTTAATAAGTCTTCCCATGATTTTGGAACCTCAGCTCCCTTTTCTTTTAATAACTTTTGATTAGATACAAATCCTAGGTATCCTACATATATGCCTGTCCAAGCTCCATCTTTATCCTTATACCTATCTTCCATGTCCTTTGAATTAGGTGAAACATATTTCCCTAATAGTCCTTCTTCACCAGCTTGAACAAATCCATCTGCAGGACCTCCAAACCATATAGAAGCCTTTGGATTTTCCTTTTCAGCTCTTATTCTTCCAAGTATTTCTCCAGAGCTCATTCTAACAGCCTCTGTCTTTACTCCAGTTTCCTTTTCAAACTCTGCCACAGCTTTAATCATGTGGTCTTCCATAAGTCCTGAATATATAGTTAATTTAAGATCTTTCTTATTTACGTCCCCTTCTTTTTTTCCACAACCTGCAAAAATTCCAACAGACATTATAACCCCTAAAGTCAATGCTATAAGTTTCTTTTTATTCAAAATATGTTCCTCCCTTTTATTCACTTGTATATGTTTTCATTATAACTACATTTATATTTATTAATAAATAATGAACAAAATATCATACATAGTAGTAAATAAATTTAACATTTTAGCAAAAAATAAAAAGGCTGTAATGAAATATACTTTCACTTAAGCCTTAATTGGTATGAAGATTATTTAAATCAGTTTCTCAGGAATAAATTTAGATGAAATCCTCTTTATCAATATATAATCAAGTATGAAGAAAATAGTACCTGCTATAAACATAACAAGGTTGCTCAGCATAAGTACACCTGTCATTTGAGCTACCAATACAACAATTACCGGAACAACAAGAAGACCGCTAACCTGTTGGGCTTCTTGAAAGGTTTTTGACTTTGCTGATACCATAACAGTAAAGATCAAGGATAACAAACTAATTGCAGGTGAAATCCAAAGTATGGTAATGAGCCATTTTATATCTGGGAAAATAAATCCTCCAAAATGAATGAAGCCTCCTATATTTACTATAATTCCAAAGGCTATAAAGGAAAATAGAGTTATGATATAGGATGGTATAAAGACGCCTAAAATCTTTGCCTTTAGCAGTTGTTCCATGGATATTGGGGTGTAAAGCAAAGTCTCCATTGTTTTATGTTCCTTCTCCCCTACAAAACTGCTGGCTCCAATAATTCCTGAACACATTATGGGAATTATAAGGAGTATGGTGGAAACATATAGTTTATAACAATTTTTATTAATAATTGGGCAGGATTATATGCCATATACTCAGAAGGCAGTTTTTTTAGAAGAGGTCCAAACTGTCTTATCATATTTGAATCACGCCCAATATAGTTAGCACCAATCAGTACCCCTAAAGGTATGATCACAGTTAGAAAAATCGGTACAATAGTCATTGGCAAAATAATCTGCTTTGAGCTTGTTATTTCATTTAAATCTTTATAGATTAATGCTTTTTCACTTCTATTCATATTAGCCCTCCATTCCTATAGTGTTACATCATCCAATGCGCCTTTGATATATTTAAAGTATAGTTGTTCCAACGTCCACTTTTGTTGAACAATCTCATAAATTTCCCCTCCGTTTATCAGTATACTTTGAACAATTGGGGTTACTTCTTTATCTCCTGAAATAGACTTACTATATAAATTATTATCCTCATGAACAAGACCAATCTTCTCAGAAATATTTTTTCCTCTAATTTTTAGTTTAATACTTGCATTTTTCTTTGAAGCAAGTTCATCAAAGGTACCGAAACCAAGAATATTGCCATTATTTATAAATCCATACAATGTACAGATATCTTCAGCATATTTTAATTGATGGGTACAAAGAAAAACTGTAACTTCGCTTTCTTCTGCAAGTTCTTTTATTAGTGTTAAGACATTAAGTGCATTTTCTGGATCCAAACCAGAAGTAGGTTCATCAAGAAATAAAACTTGAGGATTGTGAATAATAGCTATAGCAAGGGATATTCTCTTTCTCATTCCTGTACTGAAAGCTTTTACTTTCTTATTTCTTACATCAAACAATTCCAGTCTTTTTAAAATGAAATTTGTTCGTTCCTTTAGCATCTTTTCTTCCATACCATGCATCCGTCCAAAGAATATAAGATTTTGCTCAGCAGTAAGATTTTCATAACAGGAAGAACTTTCGGTCATAACTCCACAGAATCCATGAAGCTCAATATTATTTTCCTTCACAGGTTTTCCTAAGATTTCAGCATATCCTGAAGTTGCTGAAAGAATTCCATTGAGAATTCTAACAGTAGTAGTTTTTCCTGACCCATTAGGACCAAGAAATCCAAATATTTCACCCCTTGGTATGCTAAGGCTTATATTATTCAATACATTAGTCTGTCCATCATAAGATTTTCCAAGATTCGATATGTTTATTGTGTTCATTTCTTTCACCTCTTTTTACTATATTTTATCTGATTCTGTAAATGTTTACAATATGATACTTATAGTTTAAGGTGCTATCTACCATTTCTTGTAAATTTGATATTAACTTTCTATATAAACCCAAAATAAACATTATCATTTTCAATCATATATTCAAATTTATATTAATTATGATATAATTATCATACCGTATTGGAGGTGTTTTTATGAAGGTATTTGATACATTCAGCTCTAAATCAGATTGCTCCTTGCAAAGACTACAACAAAGTCAGCTATGCTTTGTTTGGAGCCTAATCTGTTAAGTTAACTTAAAATACCTACGTGTTTTAGGCTCTGTAACACATAGCCTTTTAGTATTCTTTGCTTTAACACTATAATAAAAGTGAGGAGTAAGAAAATGAGGTATGTAAAAGCACAAGATGTGTTACCAGAAGAAGTTATTAAAATAATACAAGAATATTTAGACGGAGAATATCTTTATGTCCCCAGAAAAAGTGGAAATCATAAAGCTTGGGGAGAAAAGAGTGGTATAAAGAGTAGACTTAAGGTGAGAAATAATGAAATTTATAAAAAATATCTTAATGGGACTACTATTAATGCACTAACTGAAGAATATTACCTATCAGAAAAAAGTATAAGAAAAATAATTAGTCAAGAGAAACGTCTATGCTCAAAATCATTACAGAATCATTTATTAGATTGAATATTTATTTAAACCCATGTTATACTTTCATTGTGTAAATCCAGTGAAAGTTATTATTTCTAATTTAAACTAAAATTCATATATAAAATGATTCTTATATATAATATATTTTAAATTTAGATGATTATTGTTACTTTCAGTTGGAGTAATAATAATCATCTTTTGCGTTATTTTGCTAATACTGAAATAAGCCTGTGAGACTATCTTCTTTAATTTCATGAATAATAAAATAATATTTGTTAGAAAAGAGGTGCTATATATTATGAAAGCTTTTATAAAAAAACATGAGTATAATTATATAAGAAAGCGTTTATATGACTTAAATAATGCTTTCAAATACTGTGTAGATACTAATATTATTGAAGCTAATAAAGCATATATACAGGAGAAAATATTACACATTTTTACAAACTTATCTGAAGAAGAAAAAGAGATGCTTGATATTAGTAAAATAAGTGAACCCTTACAAATTGATAAGTATTTAGCTGAGTTAAATGAATATGTATATGGAATGCCCTACATTACAGATATGCAAATTAATAAATTGTTTAAAAAGGAAAAGAAACTTAAATTGCCAAACCCAAATGCACAAGATTCAAAGAATGTGTATTTAGGTTGGATTGATGAATCCACTAGAAAATTATTTGTAGCTTACAATATGAATGGTAAACTTATAGGTATGAAATGTCCAATTACAAATCATGGTTCAAATAACACTCATATGTGTGCTCTTTGCAATCATATAGGTAAGGAAAATGAAGTAGCCTTTGTTTCATCTCTTTGTAAAACAGATAATACTAAGGAAGGTGCCTACAAATCAATAGGCTTTGATATATGTTTAGATAGCGAGAAGTGTAATGAGCGAATTGTAACTATCGAAAAGCTTGAGGAAATTTTAAGGAATGTTAATAATATCAAATAAATCTAACATCACATCATACATCAAGAAGTTTATATACAAATAAATGGTCCTGTTTGTATATAAACTTCTTAGTTTGATGGCTATATGACTATTATGACCTAACATCTATGAATATTATAACTGGTATTTATTTGCCTTTTTCCTCTTACTCTTTTCATTAATAACATAAACTGCCAATAAAGTTAAGACAAAGGTCCTATAAATTATATTAATAATAGTTTGTGCTGAGTTACCTACATTGTTATATATACCAAAAGTTTTTCTGTAAAACATTCCTGTAGTGCAAATAAAAGCTATAGCTAGATTAAAACCCTTTTTATCTTTGCTATACTTAATTATAAAATATATAGCAATAAAAGCAGAAAGTAAAATTATACCGTAATCCATAATCACACCATCCTTTACATAATAATTATATAAATTTATAAAAGAACTAACTTCTCAGACAATACATATTCTTCTTCAATTTCTTTATAAGTTAAATTATTCTTAATATTATCTACCCTACTTTTTAAAGTTCAGTGTACTTTTTGCTTGTTCCCCTTGCTTTTTCTACTGGATATTTCTTTTCATTCTTATCCATCTTTTTTTCTATTATATCTTCTATATTAACCCCTAGGGAATCTGCCATATGTAAGCAATAAACCATAACATCAGCTAGTTCTTCCCCCACGGCTTCTTTATCATAGTTATTATTCCAAAGAAAGTGCTCTAGTAATTCACCAGCTTCTATACTTATTGCCTTGGCTAAGTTTCCTGGGGTATGGAATTGTGACCAGTCTCTATCATCTCTAAATTTTCTTACCCTCTTTTTTATCTCTTCCATTTTGTTTGCTCCTTTACTATTTTGCTATATTAAGTTTGATAATTCTATTTATCTATTACTATAATTGTACCATAAATTAGTTGATTTATTTTAGATTTCATCTCTAATGTCTTAAATTCATTTGGTTTTATATAGCTTGAAATTTGAATAGTAACCTAAAGTTAAGAGGTAGGGATTATTCCCTACCTCTTTTTGATTTTTACTAGTATGGCATATATGATTGCTGATATAAATGTTGCTATTATATCAAATATATCAAAAGGAGTATTTAAAAATATATGGATTATTTCAGATGCCAGTGCTAGTACACATATACCTACTAAAGTTATGATTGTATGCTTAAAAGTATATTCCTTTTTATAAAATGATGTATATAGACTTTCTGCTATGAATGCAAAGTTCCATGTTGCTCCTATATTTGGTGCTATTCCTAGGATAAAGTTTATTGCTTCATTTGAGATAAGATTGCTGTCTCTTGCAAAGATTGTAAGACCCCATATTAGGGCACCTATGATTCCTAGGATATTTGTTAATTTAATCTTTTTCATTTTTTACCACTTTCTAAATATATTAAATTATTTTTATCATCAAATAACACATAATACCTTCTTTTGTAATTGATTAATTCCGTTTGTCATGGTAAAAATAACTACTCATTTCAGCAATAAACATAATCGTAATAATGATGCCAAAACAACTTAAAATACCAAGATACACCTCATTTTTTGTTAATCCCCATGCAATGATTGATAGTATTGAAACAGTAGCACAAATGAACAGTGTAATATTAAATGCACTGGTTTTCGATTTCATATTAACTAAATTTACTCGTTCATCATCATTTTGCTCATCTTCTTTCGTACATTTGCTACTTAAACTTCTCAAGACTTCGGTGACTCCAAATAAGATGCAAAAAAAATCCAATATAATAGACTTTATAATTCTTAAAGCACTTAAATCATTAAACTTCATAATTGTATGTGGAATGCTAATTGATACTAATAACAAAAAAAATATACCACTCCAAAATTTCTTTTTATTATATATTCTTTTCTTCATTTTCTAAATTCTCCTTTAAACAATATAAATTTTCAATAGTGGTATTAAAAATGGAAGCTATCTTATATGCTAGTATGATTGAGGGGTTATACTGTCCTTTTTCAAGTGAAATAATTGTTCTTGATGAAACTGAAACTAAATCAGAAAGCTCCTGTTGTGTCATATTTGCTGCATTTCGTAAATCTTTTATTCTATTTTTCACTCCTATACCTCCAAATAAATATGAAGCTTGCTTCACATGAAGCTTGCTTCATATTATCATTATATAAGAACATTGTCAATACATTTTGAAGTTTCTTGTTTATTGGGTTATTTATAAATCATAATCTAAGGCACGAGTCTTGTTCTATCTCTTGGAATAAGAGATGCTTCTCTAACATTTTGTAGACCTAACAGTTGTGCGGTTATCCTCTCTAGCCCTATAGCAAGACCTCCATGAACAGGCATTCCATATTTAAATAATGAGGTGTAATTCTCGTAATTTTCTGGAGTTAATCCTTTGTATTCAATGTTTTTTATTAACATATTATAATCATGAATCCTTTGTCCTCCAGTAGTAATTTCAACTCCTCTAAATAATAAGTCAAAACTTCTTGTTTCTTCTTCTCCATAAGGCATAGTATACATTGGTCTTTTTCTTCTTGGATAGCGAGTTAAGAATATAAAGTCACAGCCTAACTTTTCCTTAGCATATCTGCAAATTAATTTTTCTCCTTCTGGGTCTAAGTCTCCATCTAAATCTGTTTTATTATATTCCTTTTCTAATATTTCTAAAGCTTCACTAAATTTAATTTTTGGTATTTTGTTTTCTATCTTTGGCATATCTACATTTAATGTCTCTAAATATATTTTACCTTCCTCTTCTAGTTTATTTAAGATGAATTTTAATAGTCTTTCTTCCATTTCCATAATATCTTCTTCATCTTTTATAAATCCCATTTCAAAATCCATACTTATATATTCGTTTAAATGCCTATTGGTATTGTGTTGCTCTGCCCTATACACATGTGCTACTTCAAAAACCCTCTCAAAACCAGCTCCCACCATCATTTGTTTATAAAATTGAGGACTTTGAGCAAGGTATGCTTTATTTTCAAAGTATTTCACTTCAAACATATCAGTTCCACCTTCTGCTCCCTCTGCAACGATTTTAGGGGTAAATACCTCAGTAAATCCCTCATTAATTAACAATTGTCTAAAAGCTTGAACTATAATATTTTGAATTTTAAATATTGCATTTACTTTTGGATGTCTTAAGCTTAATACTCTGTTATTTAACATAGTATCTAAATTTATGTCCAATTCATTCTTATTTATTTCAATTGGTAACTCTGATATTGAGCTATTTATAACTTGAAATTTTTCAATTAATACTTCAAAAGGATTAAATGTATTATTGCTTTCTTTAACTTCCCCAATTACTGATACAACTGACTCTAATTTCACTCCACCAATATCCATATGACTGTTCTCCACAACACATTGCACAAATCCAGTTCTATCCCTTAAAATAATAAATGTAATAGATTTTAACTTTCTTATGCGGTATACCCAACCTTTTATTTCAACTCTCTTACTTATGTGATTTTCTAACTCACTTACCATAGTTCTTTCCATAATTTTTCCTCCTCTAAAATAAAATAATATATTGCTAAAAATACTAGCTTTTTTAAATAAACAATTTAAAACCGCTAAATTAAATCATCTCCTAGCTTGCTACAATTAACGACTAAAAGCCCCCTGAGCAATAAGCTCAAGGGGCAAAAAAATCGCGGTACCACCCTTGTTTAATTTCATTAATTCAAATTTATCAAATATATTAAATAACACCATCCACCTAAAACCATTAAGCTCAAACTGAATTAAAGCTGCCCTTAACGTGCATAATTAACGACTTTTCAAATATTGTTAAACAAAAAAAACCTTCATTCCATAATAGGAGCGAAAGCTGTATTCACGGTGCCATCCTAATTTGACAAAGTTAAAATCAACTAAGTCATCTTTAATCCCTTTAACGGTGGAATCCGACTTATCCTACTATATATTTCAAATAAGTATCTCCAGGATGTCACTTCAATATTACTTTTCTCGTAGAGCTCCCACCGTCCTCTATTCGCTTTGGATACTAAGATAATATTTACTATTCCCTTCAAAGAGTTCTGAATATTCATTTTCTATATGGTACATCTTATTTTTTTGATTGTCAATATAAACATTTCCCTCACCTTTGTGGTAAAACAAATATTGTTTCAGCATAACCAAAACCATCTTTTTCAAAAATGGTACATACCCCTTCTATTCTACCATCAACAAAAAAAGATAAATTTTAGAAAATACCTCTAAATTCCTTACTATAGAAAAAATATTAATCACAACATTATATTGTGGTTATTTTTGCTTTTCGAGCTTGACCGTTGTAGTTGTACCCATAGCGGAAGCCTTATAACTTAATACGCCGTTCTGGTATGTCATAGTCTTAGTATCATCAGTAGAGGCAAGCATAGCACTATCAGTTTTGCTATGGTCATTTTCTGAATTCCATATATAAGGTTCGTCAGCAATTGTCGGAGCGATAAAAGAGCCGGCCCAATAAAGTGATTTTGTGTCGCCGTTATCACTTACCCAGTAAATTTCAATCGTATCACCACTTATTGTTGCAACTTGATAAGAGTCGTCAGATTTGCTATTTTCTTGTTTCCATTCACCCGTAAAGTCAGGTATTTGCTTTTCAGTGGTTTTACTTTCAGTTGAGGTTGCCGGGGTATTGTCGCCGTTGGCCGAGCTTGTGGAGGTGGAACTACACCCTGTAAATATGGTTATGAGCAGAGCCAAGCAAAGGGTAATAATTTTCAATCTTTTCATTTTCGTTATCCTCTTATTTCTTTTAGTATAGTATTAACTTAATCTACCAGTTATCATACCATTAATCATCATCTTCGTCAAAATTATAGAACATTCTTACATCAGCAATGTTGACATATAATATAAGCGTATTTATTACCTCTATCTTAACAATGAAGGATCATACAAAGATTGTTGACATCTAATACATTTATTATAATTTCCCACAAAAAAGTAGCTAGTACATAATTATTTTTACTAGCTACTTTTTTAATATGTTACTTGCGAAGCTTGCACTTTTTTTTAATTTAACTATAAATGTTCTTATACTTTTTTTCTATGCTATGAAAGCCTAATACCTTAATATTATTTTCTTCTACTAGTTCTTTTATGGCCTTCTCATCTTCTTTGTTGTATTCAATTGATATACCACAACAAGTTGAAAGTTCTCTTGGTGTTGGTACTATGGTATATTTTATTTTATGCTTTTTTAGTATAGTTTCTAGGGCAAGTCCACTACTATGCGAAGGAAATAATACATAATTTTTTATATTTCCATTACTGTTCATTAAAATTCATCACCTTAAATCATTTCTATGAAGGCTTCCACTCTTGTTTTTATTTGACCTGAGTCTTCTGTTGAGTAGTCTGTTTCTATATTAATCATAGGAATTCCTGCTTCTTTTAAAGCCTTTTCTACCCTATTATATTCTACAGAATAAGTGTGGCAGAATGAAAGGTTTGAATAAACCACTCCATCTATATTATATTCTTTAACATATCTTAATATATCATCTATTCTTCCTTCATTTGGTGTAAAGCAAGCACAGTTTATATTTAAATATCTGTCTGCTAGATTAGTTATTAATTCTTCTATAGTCTCTCCTTCTGGATTTACTTCATTTTCAAAGTATCTAGTACCTGTACAAGTTTCCTCTACTACAACCTCTGCTGGAAGGCTTTCTATTATGCTGTGAAGCTTCCAGTTAGGAATAGCCATAGGTGTACCTGTTATCATAATTCTTTTCTTTCCTTCAGGTTTGCCTTGCTTTACTCTTTCATCTAATTCATCACATAGCTTATTTAACTCTTCAGTGAATCTTTTAGGATCATCATTGAATGCAATTTGTGATATTAAAAGAGAATCAAGCCCAGTTATTGGAGAAGGGGTCACCTTTCTTAAATCGTAAAGTCTTTTAAGAGCTCTTCTCTTCTTATTACAGACATCTATACCTTCCTTTAAACTTTCTACTGTAACTTTATTCCCTGTAAGTTTTTCTACCTCATCTATGAACAACTTTATCTCTTCCATCCACATACTATAGTCCTTATTTCTCTTCATTTGTGGAAGATCCATTACATGAACAGGCACATAGTCACTTAATATTTCCCAAGCTTTCTTTTTACCATCACAAGTAGTTTCACCAATTACCATATCGCAAGATTGGAAGTAAGGGCATGTACCACTTACCTTTGCACCAACAAAAGCCTTTATTAAAGGGCAAAGATTTCTTGGTAAATGTTTTTCACCATCTTCAACCCAAAATTGCGATCCAGCACAAAGGCCTACAGATATAGCATTAGCTGCTAATATAACTTCATCTGGTACAAATACGCAAAAAGTTCCAAGCACCTTTCCGCCTTGTTTTTTATGATCTTCAAGTTCTTTTATCCGAAGTCCATGAACCTCTGAAAAAACAAAGTTAAAATAGTTCATACCTTCAGGTCTATTTTCTTGAGTTAAATATACACTTCCAAACATTTCAGGTAAGGCTGCACAAAGCTGATCATGCTTTTCTAAATCCATGTCTAACTTGCCCCACATCTCTCTGTAATCTGCCATTATTACTCCTCCTTAAAATTAAGTTTGATTAAATATTAAGCTTTGCTAAATATTAGTCTTCATTATATATATGTAAATGTTATTTAATCCTAATTTAACTTATCACTTGTTTCTTTTGCTACAATAGCTGCACCTATAGCTCCTGCATATCGTCCTAGCTTACTAGTTTCTACATTTTTCCCTAGCTTTTTTGCAAGACTATCTATTAAGTATGTATTTTCTGAAAGCCCTCCACTTAAAAAGTAGTTTTCATCCCTTCCATGCTTTTGGCATAAAGAGTTTACCTTTCCTGAAATAGATTCAATGACGGCAAAGGCAATATTTTCTCTCTTTTCACCACTACCTATAAGACTTATAACCTCAGATTCTGCAAAAACAGTGCACATAGAACTAATGCTTATTCCTGATCCATCTTTAGAAAGTTTACTCATTTCCATAAGATCAAGGCCTAAGGTATTTGCCATCATCTCTAAAAATCTTCCTGTACCTGCAGCACACTTATCATTCATTGTAAAGCTTGTAACCTTACCATTTTTTATTGTTATTATCTTAGTATCTTGGCCACCGATATCGATTACAGTACAATCCTTATTAATAATGTAGTTTGCTCCCTTGCCATGACAAGTTATTTCTGTTACAGTTTTGTCTGCATAAGGCACAGAAACCCTACCATAACCTGTAGCCACAATATATGAATTTTCTACATAGTTCTTACTTTCTAGATGATCTTTTATCTCCTCTGCAGTTTTCACGCTACTCCAACCCGTTGGAATCATAAAGGTTTCTACTAAATCTTCATGACAAAATACAGCAACCTTAGAAGCTGTAGATCCTATATCTATACCAATATAATACATACTCATCTTCCCTTTTTAGTAATTTTTTTAATATAACCTTAAAAATGTATTTCCATAGACAACCTCATTATACTTTACATAGATTCTTTCTTCTAATTCAAAAAAGCTATACTATACGCTTATCCTATTGGTAATATTAATAAAGCATTGCAACAATCATGAATAAATCTCCTCATTTAAATTCAATTCCATTGAGCTTTCCAATGCCCATACACTGAATTTTACAAACACCTTTAAAATACTCTGAATTAAATGGGAAAAAATTTATCTAATTATCATTTAAAGTTTAATATTTTTATAAGTTTTATTTGCGAATTTTCTGTAAATTATCGGTGTATTTGATATAATGGTATAGGAAGCAATAAAATATTACTTTCTATTTAATTTAAATAGTTGTATATTAGTAATAAAATAATATTCTTTTAGACAACCTATTTAAAATGTTATATAACCAGGTAATAGATCCTATTTACCTAAGCCTTTCAAGGAAATATGAAAGCTTAAATTAAAATAAATAAAAAGGAGTACGCTACTAGACAAAATATATTTAACTAAGTCTACAAGGTACAAAATTTAATAATAAAACCAATGTTATGTGTACCGATGGCTAGTCGGGATTTTATGACTTTTAAGATGCAAATGTAATCTTAAAAGTAAAAACCTTGATATGGATATATTTGTCCATATTTTAAGTAGCAGTGATTAAAATGGCAAAAATGACTACATCAAAAAAAATTGTTACTATGGCATTATTTATAGCTATAACCTTTATACTATCTAGATTCTTATCTATACAACTTTTACCTACAATAAAGATAAGTTTTGCGTTTTTACCCATAGCCTTAAGTGCTATGCTCTTTGGTCCCGTATATGGGGGAGTTATGGCAGGAATAGAGGATCTTATTGGTGCAATCTTGGTTCCTAAAGGACCCTTCTTTCCAGGGTTTACTTTAAGCGCATTTATAGTAGGACTAATTTATGGGTTAGTTCTTTATAAAAAACCTAAAACTATAACAAGATTTATAGTTTCATCTTTGCTTATAACCATAATTGTGCATATATTCTTAAATACCCTTTGGCTTGCTATATTATTTGATAAAGCATTTATATTAATAACTCAAACTAGAATACTTAAAGCATTAATTATGCTTCCTATAGAGGTTATAACTTTATCTCTTACATGGAAGTACTTAGGAACAAAAATAGAAAAAGAGATATAGTATCTCTTTTAATAAAAATATATTTAAAGGAGCACCAATTATTTTTTGGTGCTCCTTTGTTTTTGTTATAGTATTCGCGTATGTCTAAAGCAACTAATTATATGATCATTAATAACTCCTATAGCCTGAAGATATGCATAGATTATCGTTGACCCTAAAAATTTAAATCCTCTAGATTTTAAGTCCTTACATATCCTATCAGAAAGTTCTGATGTAGCAGGAACCTTAGATATATCTTCCCACTTATTAATTAAGGGTGTTCCGTCTACAAAGCTCCATATATAATTATCAAAGCTTCCAAACTCCTTTTGTATATTTATAAACTTATTAGCATTGTTTATGGATGCTTCTATTTTCTTTTTATTTCTTATTATCCCTGGATTTTGAACTAATTCATTTACCTTTTTATCATCATATTGTGATACTTTTATAGGTTCAAAATCATCATAAACCCGCCTATATTCTTCTCTCTTTTTAAGCACAGTGATCCAGCTTAAACCTGCCTGAGCCGATTCTAATACTAAGAATTCAAAGTGTTTTATATCATCATGTACAGGTACACCCCACTCTTCATCGTGATATTTAATATAAATCTCATTATCTTTACACCATGGACACCTATTCATTTTAAACTCCCCTTTATTTATCAAATATATTTAATTTTAAACTTAACCATATCTTTTTCATTTTCCCTTATAATTTCATAGCTAAACTGAAGAGGTGAATTTACTTCATTAAATTCCTTGATTATATTATCTAATACCCTAAGTCTTAAATGGGAATATACATATGCAAGGTTTGGTACCATCAATATATGTTTAAGTTCTTCTAAAGAAATTTCAAAGTCCGTAGAAGGCTTCCTTTTTTCTAGTTCTAGATAAAGTATTTTAGCATATATACTCTTAAAATTTGGAATATCAGATTTTACAATAGATCTTACAATAGATTTCCTTCTTCTTTTTATAACTTTTAGTTTATTTAAATCTTCTTCCACTTAAAAGCCTCCTCTTTATTTATATTTACTACATTGTATTACATATAATGTAATACAAGCAACCCTATTAAATCTTTTATTGATTTTAAACCTACTCTGGTCATATTTTAATTTATTTTTTAATTCTAATACATGTTATTACAAATACATATGGTTTATTTTTCTATAAATATCATATCGTTGTTGACGTTTTCATTAGTTTGACTAATAATATATATATATTTATTATTATCATGATTTTACATTTAGGAGGCTTTTAATGTTTAATTTTAAAACTAAAAAAACCATGGTTCCTGACGTTACTGTGGAGGATATTAAACCAAATTACAAAATCCAAAATATATCATCTCAAAACAAAATTGCTATTTTAAAACACAATCAAAAATGTATTGTAAATAAACTTAGTAACAAGATCGATGAAACCGGTTTTGCTACAGAAAACTTAATTGAAATTACAACAGATATTAATAAATATGTAGAAGTACAAATGAGCTCTATTGATAAGTTAGTCAATGAAATCACTAATTATTCTGCTTTAGCAGAGGAGGTTTTAGCTAGTACAGATAATTCAAAGCAAATAGCAAAACAAACTATGGGCATAGCTAAGGAAGGGAGTAAGGCCGTAGGTGATTCTATTAATGCTATGAATGAAATAGAATCTTCTGTTGAAGATGCGAAAACAGTTGTTATGGATCTTAATTCAAAGTCTGCACATATTAATGATATGTTAGATGTAATTAAAGACATAGCTAATCACACAAACTTACTTTCTTTAAATGCGTCTATTGAAGCTGCAAGAGCTGGTGAAGCTGGTAGAGGATTCACTGTAGTTGCAACAGAAGTTAAAAAGCTTGCTGAAAGAAGCGTTGAATCCGCTGGTTTTATTTCAAAAACTATAGACGAAATAAATGCTAGTATAGCCCATACCATTGAGGCTATGGATAAAACAAGCCTAAAGGTAAAAGAGGGTACTGAAATAGCTAACAATACTATGACAGTTTTTCAAAACATTATAAAAGCAGTACAAACTAGCACAGATGTAACAGGAGAAATAAATCTTGCTCTAGAAAGTCAGACTGAAAACCTAGAAAACGTTATAAGTTCTGCAGAAAACATGAGCTATATTTCAGAAAAGTTACTATCTGTTGTAGAATCAGCTGCTTTAAATACTCAATATACTAAAACCTCTCTTACCATTTTATCAGAGGTTTCAGAGGATTTAAAATACATATCAGATAAGTTACTTCAAGAAGTTGCTTCAAATGCTAAGGAAGTTTCTACCTTAAAGACTTGTCTTAACGGTGCTCCCCTTGGATTTGATCCAGCTCTTGCTATCGATCAAGAAAGTGGACAAGTAATTGTAAATGCTCACGCTTCTCTACTAACCTTTGGCTCTTCAGGTGAAATTTCTCCTGGTCTTGCTAAAAGTTGGTATGTGGAAGAAGATCATCTAACTTGGGTTTTTAATTTAAGAAAGGGAGCAAAATTTCATAATGGTAGAGAAGTTACTTCCTCTGATGTCAAATACTCCTATGAAAGAATCTTAAGCCCAGTATTAAAATCTCCAAATACTTGGTTTCTTGAAAGTATAGAAGGCTCCAAGGAATATTTAAATGGAAGGGCTAAAGAGGTCACTGGAATAAAAATACTAGATAAATATAGGCTATCTTTAAAGCTTTCAATTCCCTACACAGGCTTTTTATTAAACCTCGGACAATACTGTTGTTCTATCATAGCAAAAGAAGAAATGGAAAAGGGCAAGGTTGTAGGTTGTGGTCCCTTTATTTTAGATGAAATAAAAGATGATTCTTGTACTCTCACAGCTTTTAAAGATTATTTTGGTGGTGCACCATATTCAGATAAAATTAACATCGAATTTAATCCTTTAAATGCCTCTCGGAAATTTCTAAATAAGGATTACAACTTTATTACAGTAGACAGTAAAACAACAATGGAGAGCTTAAAGGCCTCAGAATCATCTTCTATTAAAATGAAGGATGTTATGGGTACTTATTATGTTGGATTTAATTTAAAAAGTAGTTCTCCTCTTGTGCAAGATAGTGAAATCAGAAAAGCGCTAAATCATGCTATAGATAGAAAAAGAATTATAACTGAGATTTTAGGTGGTATGGCTACAGAATCAAAAGGCCCAATTCCTCCTAATATAATAGACAATAAATATTTACCCTCTTTTAATTACAATCCTGAAATAGTAAAAAGCTTAATATCTAAAAAAGGATTATCTTCCACAAAAAAGCTTAAGTTGCTTATAAGAGAAGGTAGTAGTGATACTGTCTTTAATAAAATAGCTACGTACCTCATTGAAGACCTAAAAAAGGTTGGAATTCAGTGCATAGTAACAGCAGTTCCAAATGATAAATATTTTGAAGCTACACCTAACTCTGATATATTCATAAGTAGGTGGATAGCTGACACTGGGGACCCTGACAACTTTCTTTTACCTAACTTCGACCCAAGTAATTATACAAACTTTACAAGATATGAAAATAAAGATGTGTTAGAAATGATGGGAAAGGCTAAAGAAATAATAAACCCAGTTAAAAAAACTAAGGTATACGAGGATATTCAAAATCAGATTATTAATGACAGCCCATGGATTTTCTTATATCATCCACAAATAGCCATAGCTACTAACCCTGGTGTATTAGGTGCAAGACTTAACCCTCTAGGAATGGTAAGGTTTGAAGATATTATTATAGAATAATCAATATCTATTAAGTTAATGAAACTTTTCATAAAAAAACAAAATAATAAGCCCTGATAAAGTTTAAGATTTTATCATGGCTTATTATTTTTATTCATCCATATATTATAGAAGCCTTTTAACATTCCTTTGTGGAATTCTTCTATCCTCTTAGGCGCGGAGTAGCTCACTCGCTTCTACTTAGTATTATATTTATTTATTGCTTTTTTTCTAAGCTTAACACCTAATGTTTCTGCTACGAATCTGTCAATCATATCCTCTTTAGTAGCTTTGTCTACAATAAATATATCATGTTTCTTGCAAAGCTTACTTAGCTCGCCCTTACTTATATCACAAGTTTTAATAAAACTCTTTCCAGCCTTAACAGTAGCCATTACCATTAGCCGTTTATATATTTCATCATTAGTCATAATTCATAATTCACCTCTTCATTTAACTTTAAAGGATTCGTTTCTTTTAGATAAGTTCTAATGCTATTATATCAACTTTTACAGATAAACTAAACTAAATTATATTTCTCCTAAATACAAGAAAAAACACAGACTCATATAATATGAATCTGCGCCCTTCCTTTTACACCTCTCGCCCTTTATAAGCTAAATATTTTCATGTTATTTCAAAAAGTACTTCATTACATAAGGTGATGTCATTGTGGCTAATAAACAGGGGTAGTCCATATTAAATTCTACAATATCTCCTACCTTATAATCTTTTTTGCAGTTTGTTAGATCTAATAATAAATGGTCACTACTAGCACCTAAAATATCAATATCTTCATCTCTTACATATAATCCTTCTAGACATATGTCTTGTTTTCCTAAAGCTATTATAGCTCTAGTCATAACTCCCTTATCTTCAAAGCTTGGCGTATCTCCGAAGGCATCTACCCCTACCCTTCCTTTAGGTAGAGAAGTCTTTTTCTTTAATTCTATTATCTCACCTTTTAATATAAAAGCATGATTATAAAAGTTTTTTATATCCTTTTCAAATGCAGCTTCTGTACCTAAAACCACTGCTTCACCTATTCTTAATTGATTTATCCCCTTAGGTATAGAATCATTTAACACCATATATAAGCTACTAGAATTTCCTCCTGAAACAATAGGTACCTCTATTTTTAACTGTTCTTCTATAAGTTCCTTTATTTCTACAAGTTTACCTAAATTATTTTTGTCTGGAATTATACCCCCATAACAAGTAAGGTTAGTTCCTATACCTGCAAATTTAATATTAGAAAGTTTTAATATTTCTTCCGTTGTATATATAACATCCTTTGGAAGTACTCCTTCTCTTAAATCTCCAAGGTCAATCATGAGTATTACCTCATGTGTCTTTCCTAACTTTTGGGCTGCTATTGATAATGACTTCATAACTTCTAACTCTGAATTTAAACTTACATCAGAATATTTAACCACATTTAAAGCTTCACTTATCATAGGTATTCTTAAAAGCATTTTTTTGCAATTAAGCCCTTTAACATTTATAAGGTTTTTTATTCTAGAATCTCCTATGGTTTTAATTCCTTCATCAATTATTGTTTTTACTATAGACTTTTCAGCACAAAATACCTTTGTAACTATTACAGTCTCGATGTCTTCTTTCTTACAAACCTTAATAATTTCTCTTGTGTTATGTGCTATCTTATCTAAATTTACTTCTATACATGGGTACTCTTGAATCAAAACCCACACCTCCTAAAATAATAATTATTCTTTGGTAATAACTTAATTATATCACAAAATTCTTAATTTTAAATTATATTGCAATATTCGCTCATATTATATTATAATAATTTTACAATGTTTTATAGTGTTTTTAATTTATTTATATATTTTTATAGAACAATGTTAATATTTTATATTTATTTTGAAGTTTTTGTGAATTCTGTTTTTTTTTTATCTTTTTCATGTTTTGTGTGGTATAATGTATATACATCAAATACATTTAATAAAAAATATCGGATTTTATATTCACTATTTTTAGATGTTTATATATCTAAAGGCAATAATACACCCAACAAGATTATATCCCTAACGCGTTTAAATCACCATAAACTGTAAACTATTATCCTTATACTACTTTGCCAGTATTAGGTACATTGTTTTATGCAGTCTATAGTGTTTTTTTTATACACTTTTTATTACTTATATTGACAATACAAACAAAAATACATTTTAATCTTACTAAATTTATACAAAAAGGAGTAGATATTATGAGAATTAATTCACTAGTTTATTGTGAAGGTCTCTTTGGAGAATCAGATGGTAAAATTGCAAATGGTCTTGTACGATATTCAGAAAAATATGAAATACTAGGAATTATAGACAGCACAAAAGCTGGCATGGATTCTGGAGAGCATTTAGATGGTGCTAAAAATAACATACCTGTATTTAAAAATACTAAAGAAGCACTACAATCCTTAAATGTTAAACCTAAGTGTTTTATTATAGGACTTGCACTAACTGAGGCATATTTACCTCTAGACCTTATAGAAGCCACAAAAGAAGCTATGAAATATGGAATGGATATTGTAAATGGTCTTCCAGTATTTCTAAAAGATAATAACGAACTAACGGAAAATGCAAAAAAGTACAATGTTGAAATTTATGACATAAGAAAACCTAAGTCGCTAACTGAGCTAAAATTATTCACAGGCAAAATTGATACTGTTGAAGTGCCTGTAGTAGCAATCTTTGGTCTTGATTGTGCCATAGGTAAAAGAACAACTTGTATGGAAGTTTTACAAGAGTTAAAAAGTAATAATATAAATGCAGTTTTTGTAGCAACAGGCCAAACAGGGGTTCTGCAAGGTGCTAAATACGGCGTACCTATAGATGTTATAAACTCTCAATACGTAGCAGGAGAAATTGAATCAGCAGTAGTAGCTGCCTTTGAAAATGAGGATCCTGACGTTATATTAATAGAAGGACAAAGCTCTCTAAGTCACCCAGCTTATTTATCTAGCTATGGAATTATAAAAGGAGCCATGCCAGATGCCTTCATAGTTCAATATGCCCCAAAAAGAAAAATTCGTGCAGACTTCCCACTACTAAAGGTTCCATCCTTAGAAAGTGAAATCAAACTTATAGAATACATCGCTAAAAAACCTGTTATAGGGATTACTATAAATCACGAAAATATGTCCAAGCTAGAGATAGATAAGGCCATAAAAGATTGTGAAAAGAAATTCCATATTCCAACAACAGATGTACTTAAATATGGAAGCAAAAAGATTACAGATGAAATCTTAAAAATATTTCCAGACCTATCTAAAAACACCGCTTCATAAAAATAAATATTATATATCTAAAAATTAATAGCTTAATATATATAAAATCATTTACCTATTCATGACCTTAACTTTACCAAACTACCTTATTTACAAGGAGAAACTTAGTAAACTATTTCTCTTTTCTTAGATAAGGTAGTTTTTTTATGTTGTTCGGTTTGATATTTATAAAGATTTTTAGTATAATAAACAATATTCTATAAAGGGATTATTTTAACCATAACATATATGATGTATTTAAATATGTTTTATTTTATTTTTTGTGTCTTCATGTTTAACCATAACATTTTATGTAATCAATATTACCTAGGCACTACATAACCCTTTATTTTATATGAAATATATTTCCCATAATCTAAGCTTTTACTTACTAGGAGCTTGGATTATATTTTTAATATAAATTAATATAATCAATGTTATATTTTATTTTATGTAATTGACAAATTAAATATTTAGGTTTATATTGTAAATATAGGAACTAAGGAGGTGAAATTATGGATATTAAAGTTTCCCAAATAGAGGTCAAAGTATACTTGCTTAAGGATATAACTATTCAAGATTCATTACAAGAAATAAGTAAATTAATAGACAAAGGATTCTATCTAACTGAAGATTATCCAAAATTCCATGAAAAAAACGACTTTAAAAACTATAGCTTTAATTCACTTTGGCCTATTGAACCATCAAAGATTTATAAAGAGGGTAAAATATACACCTTTATTATAAGAACTGTTGATGAAAATTTAGCTATGTTCTTTGAAAAGACTTTATCAAATTTGTATACTGAAAGTATAAAAGTTCTTACCACTCATAAAAAAGTCCTTATAAGAAAACATATTGATAAGCTTTATAGCATAACCCCAGTAATTGCTAAATTTGATACAGGCTACTGGAGAAACAATACTGATATATCTATCTTTGAAAAGAGATTAAAGGACAATTTAATAAAAAAATATAATTCATATTACAATACAATTATAAATGAAGATTTTGATTTATTTAACTTAATAGCCTTCCAAAACAAAAAGCCTATAAGTTCTAGCTACAAAAACATACACATCTTAGGCGACAAGATTTCCATGGAAATTTGTGAAAATTCTTCTGCTCAAGATCTTGCATTTTTTGCTATGGGATCAGGTCTACTTGAAATGAATCCTAGGGGATATGGCTATGTCAATGCAAAATGGCTCTAATATAAGGAGGTGATAAATTGTTAAGAGATAGTGTTGAAATCTTCAAAAAACAATATGAAGACAAAGGTGAGAGCTACATTATTGATAGCTACATCATGGCTAATGGTACTTACATTCTTGTTGATAAGTCAGGTACAATTAAACATATCTATGAAATGGATAAATCCAAATTAGATAAGACAGACACCGTTTATTATTATTTTGCTAAGAGAGATTACTTATCTAAATTAATTAGTATAAATAAGTCAATAGATAAAAAAAAGGTCATCCACAGCAATAACTACCTAAGCTTTTTCATAAAAAAAGAAAACTTAAATAGATCCAAGCTTACACAAGAAATATTAGATAATTATTATAGGATACTTCTTAATCCTCTAATAAAGTATACAGAAAAAGAAAATAAAAGAATGTATGAAAAAGCCGAACTAAAATTTGGCAAAGCTAATAAGGATAGTATAGCTCAATGTAAACTTTGGATTGAGGATAATATATTCGATTTAATGGATAACAATGATATAAAGAAAGATAAGAATTATCTTAAAATATTTTTTGAAGAAGATTTAAGTGAATACGAAAAAGAAAGTGAAAAATACGTAATCCCTAACGTATATAACAACACTCAATACAATGTTGAGATCTTAAATAAAACTTACGGTCTACCTAATGACAATATGGGTTTAAATGCTAAAAAGCCGTTTTTAGAACTTAAAACTCGAAAAAATCCTATCCCTTATTTTATTAACGAAGATGAAGTAATCCTTCAAAAAAAATTCTTTGACTTTTTAATGAATATGGCTTCAGATGGTAAAAACAACATTTATTTATCTTATGATAACGGTATCGAAGCAAAGCCTAACAATGAAAATATAGGAAAAGACTTCACAGGTTACTTCCTAAAAATAAAAAAAGGCAAGGAAGTCGAAATTCATGACTTCGATACTATCACAGGCATGAAATTTAACATAAAAGGCCTTAATATAAAACAAGTCATTCCTATAAATTATGGCAAGTTTCCTGCTATGCTTCCTACTGGTAACATAGAAAACTTAACTAAATTAGAACAAGCTATTAATCAAGTTTTATTCTATAAATTCTTATCTACAAATTATTTTACAGAACCAAGTGACCTAAAAATCAACAATAGCGAACTTAGAAGAGTAATATTAAAATATAGAACTGGTTTTTTTGATTGGTTTTATAAAGGCAATTCCAATGTTATAAAAGGTTCTTTTGCTAAACTATCTATGACCTTAATTAAAAATTCAATATGTAATGAAAGTTTTATTAGATCAAAAGAACAGTTTAACCTTAGATGTGGAGTATTAAATTATTTAGAAGGAGGAGAGAATATGGGAGATAAGTTGGCTGAGCTATCAAGCAGCTTAAAAGTGAAAATAAATAGTGATACAACCACTAATATAGATAATGACGAGGAGTACTTTTTTGCCTATGGGCAGTTATTAAGTTACTTTATATCTCTAAATAAATCTGGGAAAAAGATGCATTCACTAATAAATCCTATGTTAAATGCTAAAAGCGATGAGAAATTAAAGCTTGAAATGAGAAAGATGTTTAAGAAATATAGCTATGCAATTGAAAAGAGAAGTAAGAGGTTTAACAACCTTTATTCAATGGTATGTGGATACACTCCTGAAGGTAAAGTAGACGAAGATATACTAATAGCAGGTTATCTATACAGTAGTTTAATATATGAAAAAAAGGAGGATAATTAATATGAATAAAAGAGTCTATGGCGTGTTAGGAATAAAGTCAATTATGGCAAATTGGAATGCAGATTTTAGTGGATATCCAAAAACAATTTCTTCCGGTGAAACCTTTGGTAGTGATAAAGCTTTTAAGTTCCCAATGAAAAAGATGTGGGACGAAAAGGGTGAAAAGGTCCTTTATATAAAATCCCTAAAAGCTGAAGAAGATAAAAAAGAAGGAATAAAGGTGAGACCTAAATCCTTAAAGGAGAGATTCGAAGAAGTATTCAAAATTGAAGATTTAAGTACAATAAAAGATAGTAGAGAAATATATAAGAACCTCTTTAGCGCTGTGGATGTTAAAAACTTTGGTGCTACCTTTGCAGAACAAAAAAATAATATAGGAATAATAGGTGCCGTTCAAATAGGCCAAGGCTTTAATAAATATGAGGATACAACTCCTGAAGAACAGCAAATCTTATCACCATTTAGAGTAGAGAAAGCTAGTGCAAGTAATTCAAATACAGAAAAAGAAGAAGCAAATGCAACTACACTTGGTACAAAAATAGTCAGCAATGAAGCTCATTATTTTTATCCATTTTCCATAAATCCATTGGTATATAAACCTTATATAGAAATGGGTGTTACAGAAGGATATACAGAAGAAGACTATAAAAACTTTAAAAGTACTTCTATTGTTGCTGCTACAGCCTTTAATTCCAACTCGAAAATTGGTTGTGAAAATGAATTTGCTATATTCGTAGAGGTTAATGAGGAGCAATATCTTCCTGACTTATCTCAATACATCGAATTTGAAAAGAGAGAAGATAAAAATATAATCAGACTAAATTTTGACACATTAATAAACGACATAATAGAAAATGTTATAAATGTAGAAATATACTTCAATCCTTACACCACAATATTAGAAGGTAATATATCTAAATCAAAAGTATATAATATTTTTACAGGAAAAGAGGTTTAACTAAATGAAGGCCTTAAAGTTTACTTTGAGCGGTAGAACAGCTTTCTTTAAAAAACCAGATGTAAATAGTTACTACTATTTCACCTATGGAAATATTCACAAGGTAGCTTTGCTCGGTATATTAGGGGCTACTTTAGGATTAGATGGCTATATAAATCAAAACAAAAGCAAATATCCTAAATTTTATGAGGAATTAAAAGATTTAAAGATTTCTATAGTACCTAAGAATATTAATGGATATATCCCTAAAAAGATCCAAATATTTAATAACTCTGTAGGATATGCATCGAAGGAACAAGGTGGGAATCTTATAGTAAAGGAACAGTGGCTTGAAAATCCTAAATGGGATATATATATTTCACTAGAATCCTCTAAATTTTCTAATGAAATAGAAAGCCGATTTAAAAATCAAAAATTTGTTTACATTCCTTACCTAGGAAAAAACGACCATTATGCTGATATCACAAATATAGAAATCTTAAACTTAAATCAAATAAATAGTCCTAAAAATATAGATAGTTTATTTATTAAATCATTTTTTAATATCCTTCCTGAAGAAATGCTACTTTTTGATGAGCCAACTGAGGATACTTATAAATACGAAGAACAACTCCCTATAGGTCTTGAAGAAGTATCTAACCAATATGTAACAGAAAAATTTATTCATACAAATCTTAATGTAAACCTTATAAAAGATTATAAATTATATGAAAGGGAAGGAAAAGTATTGTTTTTCTTTTAGGTGGTTTATTATGTATTTTGAAAATGTAACATTATTTCCTTTAGAGCAGCACGTATCTAATCTTAAAAATATATATGCTCACACTGGAAGAGAATATAAAGAGCCCTTAAAATCTCATATGGATTTAGTCTACACCTACTTTTTAACTATATGTAAAAATAAGAATCTTGATAATGTATTTAAAAATTTTGAAATAAATTTTTTTTCTACTAATACTGAAGTTTCAAAAGTTCTTTTCAAGGATATGTTTTGTAACGCTGTTTATATGCATGATATAGGTAAAATAAATGGAGACTTTCAAAATAGAGTAATGGAAAACAATGTTTATAAAAATACGCCTCAAGAAGACTCCAACCATTCAATGCTTTCTTCTTGCATATACTTTGATTATTATTTTAACTTATTCAAAGATCTTAAACTTAATGGAGAAGACTTAAATCTTCTCCTAGTATTTTTAATCTTAAATAGTTATGTAATATCAAAACACCATGGCTCACTAAAGGATCTAACTATATTTGAAGATGCTTTTAAAAATGAGTATTTAAAGTTTAGCGAAAAAAAATATTTATATAAAGATTATGATATTGACTTAAATATAAGTTCTAAAATTATTGAAAAATGCTTTAGGGCTTTAAGAGTGAATCTAAATAAACTTGAAGAGACTAAAGCGTGGCAATGTGTAGATATATATGTCTATTCAAAATTACTTTCTTCGCTCCTTACATCTTCAGATTTTTATGCAACTTCTCATTACATGGATAATAGCGAAATTAAGGACTTTGGTTTAATAAAAGATATAAATGAATACTATGATGTCTTTAAAAATGGATCAATTTATAAAAACATACAAGGTCATAAAAAGTTTTTATCAGGTTCCGGAAATAAGATATTTAAAGATAATGATATAAATAAACTAAGATCAGAGATGTTTATTGAGGCTGAGGAGAATCTATTAGATAACCTAGATAAAAGTATATTTTATCTAGAGGCCCCAACAGGAAGCGGTAAAACAAATACCTCTATTAATCTAGCCTTCAATCTTATGCAAAAGGATCCTAGACTAAACAAATTATTCTATATCTTCCCCTTTAACACTCTAGCAGAACAAACAAAGGATTCTTTAGAAAAAGTCTTTCAAAATAATTCAAAATTAAAAAATAGCATCGCTGTTATTAACTCTGTAACCCCTATAATTTCAGAACATATTGAAGAGGGCCCTACGAAATATAAGATATCCAATGAACAGCACAATATTGACTATAAAAAATCACTTTTAAATAGGCAATTTTTACATTACCCTATAGTGCTTACAAGTCATATTAACTTTTTCAATTTTCTTTTTGGTCAAAGTCGAGAAGAAAGTTTTCCTCTAATTTATTTGGCTAATAGTGTAGTAATATTAGATGAAATTCAAAGCTACAGAAACAGCATTTGGAAAGAAATAATCATCTTTTTAGAAAAATATTCAAAGCTTTTAAACATAAAGATAATAATAATGTCTGCAACCCTCCCTAACTTAAGTATTATAGGGGAACGAAATGAATGTACTTATCTAATAAAAAACAAGCAGAAATACTTTAACAACGCTCTATTTAAAGAAAGAGTTTCCTTAGATTTTTCTTTAATAAAAAGAAATAACTTATTAGAATCTTTATTAGATAAGGTTATTGAAACATCTCATACTAAAAATAAGATTTTAATAGAATTCATAAAAAAGAAATCTGCGTTAGGCTTTTATAATAATTTAATTGAAAACCAAGATAAATTAAATAGTGAAGTTTTGTTAATAACCGGAGATGACAATAAGGCAGAACGAAAGAAAATAATAAATAAAATCAAAAGTAATGGGAAGTTTATATTAGTTGCAACACAAGTTATTGAGGCTGGAGTTGATATAGATATGGATATAGGCTTTAAAGATATATCCATTTTAGATGCTGAAGAGCAATTTTTAGGACGCATAAATCGTTCCTGTATTAAAAAGGACTGCAAGGTTTATTTCTTCAACTTAGATGAAGCCTCACTAATTTATAAAAATGATTTTAGAAAGCAAAAAGATTTAACCCTAGAAGACGATGTTGTGAAAAACTTTCTTGTAGATAAAAACTTTGAGGATTATTATTCTAAAGTTTTAGATAGAATAGAAGAAAACTCTAAAAGAGAAAACGATTCTAACATAACTTATTTTAGGACTAAAATTATAACACCTTTAATTTATGATAAAATCAAAAAAAGAATGGAACTTATCGAAGAAAGATATAAGGAGTACACAGTATTTCTTAATACAACCTTAGACCTTGATAATGGTAGTATATTGGTAGGTGATCAAGTCTGGAGAGACTATAAAAATCTATTAATGAATTCAGAAATGGATTATGCCGAAAAAAGAGTTAAGCTATCTGAAATACTAGAATATGTAGATTATTTCACCTACAAAGTCAACAGATTCGACGACTCCTATAGTGATAATATAGGTGATATTTTTTATATAGATGATGGGTATAAATATTTTACCAATAATAAGTTTGATAGATCTAAATTTAATAAAACTGAAGAATTTGAACTCATATGATAATAATAAAAATTATAAAGGGATGTTTTTTATGAAAGTTACAGGTACCTTAATTAATTATTATTTTCACTGCAAAAGGCAGTGTTGGCTCCTTGGAAACAGACTTAACTTAGAAGACAACAGCGAAGATGTTCATATTGGAAGAGCCATTCATGAAATAAAGAAGGATGAGAGCAAGAACACAGAAATTTCTATTGAAAATGTAAAAATAGACAAAATAACAGATGATTATTTAGTTGAAATAAAAAAATCCGATGCGGACATCGAGGCAGCTAAATGGCAAATAATATTATATTTAAAAATCTTAAAAGATAAAGGTATAGAAAAAAAGGGCAAGCTTCAAGTTATTGAAAATAATAAGGAAGATAAAAAAACATTTGTAATCGAACTTAATGACAAATTAGAACTAGAGCTTACAAATATTGAAAATCAAATTTGTGATTTAATAAATCTAGATACTCCACCAAGTCCAGATTTGAAAAAAGGTTGTAAAAAATGTGCCTATTATGAATATTGTTATATTTAATTAACGTATGTAACTATACAATTATTAAATAATATTATTAAAAGGAGTATATAAAATGGGTAAAACTCGTTATATAACCTCGATTGGAGAATTGACTCGAAAAGATAATTCCATATGTTTTAGAAATAACAACAAGAATATCTATATCCCTGTAGAAAACACTAGAGAAATTTATTGTTTAAATGAAGTATCCATAAATTCAAAGCTTTTAGATTTTCTTTCTAAAAATAATATAGTAATTCACTTTTTTAATTATTATGGTGGATACAGCGGTACATTTTATCCAAAAGAATATTTAATAAGTGGTAAACTGACTGTGAAACAGGCACAGGCTTATCTTGATGATAGACTTTTAATAGCTAAGGCTATTGTAAATGGAATAAGAGAAAATATTATAGAAGTATTGATGCATTATTATAAACATGGGAAAACAGAAATTAAAGAAATACTGGATTACTTAAAGGTTAATTCATTAAACAATTTAGAAAATGCTGCTGATATTAAACAAATCTTAAGCGTAGAAGGAGAGGTTTGGCAAAAGTTCTATTCTTCATTCCAATACATACTTAAGGAAGATTTTGTATTTAATAAACGAGTTAAAAGGCCCCCTGATAACCCGTTAAATGCCATGATATCCTTTGGTAATAGTATCCTTTATTCAAAAACTGTTACATCGATATATCATACTCACTTAAACCAAAGTATTAGCTTTTTACATGAGCCTAGTGAAGGTAGATTCTCTTTAAGTTTAGACTTATGCGAGGTATTTAAACCAATAGTCACATTCAAAACCATATTTGAATTAGTCAACAATAGAAAGATAAATATAAATAAGCACTTTGAAAAAAATTTAAACTATTGTCTACTTAACGATGAAGGTAAAAAGATATTTATTTCAGCTTTAGAAAAAAGATTAGAATCCGTAAGTGATCATCCAAAATTAAAAAGAAAAGTTAGTGTAAATACCTTAATTAAATTAGATGGCTACAAGCTTATAAAATTTATAATGGAAGGAAAGCCTTTTAAACCATATAGTTTAAAGGACGGAATGTAACTGATTATATGGCAAAATCAAAACAAAAGATTAATTTTAATTACGCTTTTCTTTTTTATGATGTTAATGAAAAAAGAGTTAATAAGGTATTTAAAGTCTGCAAAAAATATTTATCTCACTTTCAAAAATCAGTATTTCGTGGTGAAATAACAAATTCTAAGTTAATACTTTTAAAAAAGGAAATTGAAAATATAATTGATCCTTCCACAGACTTTGTATGTATTATAAAGCTTATGAATGATAACATCTTTGAAGAAGAGACATTAGGCAATGGTGAATCCACTGGTGAAGACTTAATAATTTAACATTCTTTAAATTATGATAATCATGTTGTAGTTTCAAGTTATTGTCATAGCCATTACCTTCTTTTGTACATTAAGCATAGCATCATAAATCATCATATAAAACTTTCTTATTTATATAAATAATCATCCCAGCTAATTTATACGTCCAAAGCCATAAGCCCTAATGAATCCAACCTTTCAGGGCTTATATACTTAATAAATCGATAATAGATATTTTCCCTGGGATAAATTCTTCAGAACCCTTTAATAGGAACGATTTAGTGATATAATAGAAATAAGAAATGGCTTAAATGCTGTGATTGAACCTTAACATGGGATGTATTTAAATCCTATAAGCATTTGTGGTGGCAACTCCTTAATATAAATTGAACCTTAACATGGGATGTATTTAAATTTGTCTGACCTATCCTATGCACTCTATCCTCGCTCTATTGAACCTTAACATGGGATGTATTTAAATCTATTAACACCTTTAATAATGTAATCACCAATGTTATTGAACCTTAACATGGGATGTATTTAAATCAAGCAATTATCTAAAGAAACAATACCAACTATAGAATTGAACCTTAACATGGGATGTATTTAAATGAAGTTAAGTATGCAGGGTTTAAGGAGTTACTAGATTGAACCTTAACATGGGATGTATTTAAATCAACAATATATTCCTTATATAAATAAGAATAAAGAAGATTGAACCTTAACATGGGATGTATTTAAATTTCTTTCCATTTGCATATCTCCGCCATCTACAAGTGATTGAACCTTAACATGGGATGTATTTAAATTAGTGTTAAATTTCACTTCCTTTATTTTTTCACTATATTGAACCTTAACATGGGATGTATTTAAATTTACTATAGTAGATTATATAAGAGCAAAATTGAAGGATTGAACCTTAACATGGGATGTATTTAAATTGGAGGCATTAGAAGATGTAGAAGAGATCCAGGGGTATTGAACCTTAACATGGGATGTATTTAAATTATAAACCTAAAAATGCTAAAGCATTAAAAGCACTTATTGAACCTTAACATGGGATGTATTTAAATTCAGCTACATAATAGTATATTTCTTGCTGTTCATCCATTGAACCTTAACATGGGATGTATTTAAATATATCTATAGCGAGAACGAAACAAATTTTAAACACAATTGAACCTTAACATGGGATGTATTTAAATAACTTTCCACTAATTTTATCGTAGAAATCAATGCACCATTGAACCTTAACATGGGATGTATTTAAATAAGAGTTGGTGGAAAATGCTTATGAAAATGCAAAAAGATTGAACCTTAACATGGGATGTATTTAAATAAATTAGAGAAGGATAATGTAACTCCACATTTTGATTGAACCTTAACATGGGATGTATTTAAATATGTAAGTGGTCAAATCCTTCATAATATAGCTGTTTATTGAACCTTAACATGGGATGTATTTAAATGAAGTTGTTAAAGTTTCATCTATGTCCTTATCCTCATTGAACCTTAACATGGGATGTATTTAAATTGATGAAGTTGTGTTAGATGTACCTAAAGAAGTAGATTGAACCTTAACATGGGATGTATTTAAATTTAATTTTATAATAAGGTTTATTATCCATTTATAGATTGAACCTTAACATGGGATGTATTTAAATTAAATTTATCTAAGAGTATTTCTTCCCTTGCTATATATTGAACCTTAACATGGGATGTATTTAAATCCTACAACATAATCTAGATCTAAAGTAAGCATTGTCATTGAACCTTAACATGGGATGTATTTAAATTATTCTGTCGGCACATTTACTCTGTTTTTCTTTAATATTGAACCTTAACATGGGATGTATTTAAATAATGGTTAAAGGACTACAAAAGCAGTTCGATGATTGGATTGAACCTTAACATGGGATGTATTTAAATGCTGCTAAATCATAAATATTTAGAGTGGCATTATCATTGAACCTTAACATGGGATGTATTTAAATCAATTTTTACAGCTTTATCTCTACTTTCGTTCAAGATTGAACCTTAACATGGGATGTATTTAAATTCTGTTATAAATGTGTATATATCCTTTTGGCTGTTATTGAACCTTAACATGGGATGTATTTAAATACGATTGCAATATGCCTCTGTATTGTGTGCTTACTTATTGAACCTTAACATGGGATGTATTTAAATGCTAAATTTTTATATCTAGTTTGGAATTCTAGTTTTATTGAACCTTAACATGGGATGTATTTAAATATAGCCATATAGCTCCCCCCAATTTTTAATTATTTTATTGAACCTTAACATGGGATGTATTTAAATTAAAACTCTTTATCTATAAAATACATATTATTAAAATTGAACCTTAACATGGGATGTATTTAAATTGGTGTCGCTATATATTTTTGCCTTTTTTAATGCGGATTGAACCTTAACATGGGATGTATTTAAATCCAGCGATGATGGGCTTTATAGGCATTATGTTACTGATTGAACCTTAACATGGGATGTATTTAAATGCCTTTACAAACTTAACTGATATAGGTACTATGGTTATTGAACCTTAACATGGGATGTATTTAAATCCGTTTGTGGTAGTAATCGTTGTGCGGGGGTTCTTATTGAACCTTAACATGGGATGTATTTAAATTACTTTATCTCCATGACCTAATTGCACCTCCTTAAATTGAACCTTAACATGGGATGTATTTAAATTAAGTCTTTTCATCTGAATTATTAAAAGCTTCAATATTGAACCTTAACATGGGATGTATTTAAATATGTTTCTTTTTCTCCTTCTAGGATGTAGCAGTTCCCATTGAACCTTAACATGGGATGTATTTAAATTGTAATTCTCTTCCACTAACTATTACCTCGCCAGTATTGAACCTTAACATGGGATGTATTTAAATTGCAATATAGTACCATTTATAACCGATAAATTATCCATTGAACCTTAACATGGGATGTATTTAAATTTAACTTTTCTGTGCCCACCTCTTTATCAGTGCCATTATTGAACCTTAACATGGGATGTATTTAAATGAAATGAAGAACCTTAATAATTTAACCCTAGAAGTGATTGAACCTTAACATGGGATGTATTTAAATAATTGATGTAAAGAAGGATTAGCTTTGTGCCACATCATTGAACCTTAACATGGGATGTATTTAAATAGTTACACATTAATAAAGAGGTAGGAAAGACACTAGATTGAACCTTAACATGGGATGTATTTAAATTGCTTTGCTTAGCCTCTTGTAATATGTTAGCTTCAAATTGAACCTTAACATGGGATGTATTTAAATATGTCAAAACCCACTTCTTTTAATGCTCTTGCTAAATTGAACCTTAACATGGGATGTATTTAAATTACGTTGCATTATTAAAGCCAAGGCCTATACTCTCTATTGAACCTTAACATGGGATGTATTTAAATAATAAACCAACAGTACCCAATCGGGGATATTCCTTTGATTGAACCTTAACATGGGATGTATTTAAATATGCTTCCGTCCTGGAATAGCATACCAATATTACTATTGAACCTTAACATGGGATGTATTTAAATATGCTTCCGTCCTGGAATAGCATACCAATATTACTATTGAACCTTAACATGGGATGTATTTAAATATGCTTCCGTCCTGGAATAGCATACCAATATTACTATTGAACCTTAACATGGGATGTATTTAAATATGCTTCCGTCCTGGAATAGCATACCAATATTACTATTGAACCTTAACATGGGATGTATTTAAATCAAGTCCTTATTACTATATCTGCTAGCTCCTCTTCGATTGAACCTTAACATGGGATGTATTTAAATAAATAAGTCATTATAGCTACAGATACAATTGCAGATAATTGAACCTTAACATGGGATGTATTTAAATATACTTCCGTCCTGGAATAGCATACCAATATTACTAATTGAACCTTAACATGGGATGTATTTAAATATACTTCCGTCCTGGAATAGCATACCAATATTACTAATTGAACCTTAACATGGGATGTATTTAAATATACTTCCGTCCTGGAATAGCATACCAATATTACTAATTGAACCTTAACATGGGATGTATTTAAATATACTTCCGTCCTGGAATAGCATACCAATATTACTAATTGAACCTTAACATGGGATGTATTTAAATACGGCATTTGCTTTTTGACTAGAAAAAGAAAATGAAAATTGAACCTTAACATGGGATGTATTTAAATGCGTCATTGTCTATTGTAAACTTTAATCCTGTAGCAATTGAACCTTAACATGGGATGTATTTAAATTACATAGTATCTAAATTAATCATTTTTCAACTCTCCATTGAACCTTAACATGGGATGTATTTAAATTATAAATTTTTACTGTATAAATATGCAACCTTATTTATTGAACCTTAACATGGGATGTATTTAAATTCATCACTTATTAATGCTTGTACTGGATTTTTACATTGAACCTTAACATGGGATGTATTTAAATGCCTCTAAGATGCATAAAAGTTAAATCTTTTATAGATTGAACCTTAACATGGGATGTATTTAAATCCGCCTTTATAGTATACTGTGTACCAATTGCTACTTATTGAACCTTAACATGGGATGTATTTAAATCTGTTCCTATTGGTGCTAGAAATAATGAAGATAATGATTGAACCTTAACATGGGATGTATTTAAATAACTGATTACAAGGGCGAAACTAAACTTGCTAAGAAATTGAACCTTAACATGGGATGTATTTAAATTTTGGAAACACTAAGTAATTAAATTCATATTTTGAATTGAACCTTAACATGGGATGTATTTAAATTGGCGTGCAATATGAAACTTGCAAAGCAGTACACATTGAACCTTAACATGGGATGTATTTAAATATGACCTCTGTTGCACTTCCTTGACCTAAAACAAGGATTGAACCTTAACATGGGATGTATTTAAATATAAAGAGGTAAGCAAGACACTAGAGATAATAGGACATTGAACCTTAACATGGGATGTATTTAAATTGATGGAGAAGATGTAGTTGATGTATGGGATATAGATTGAACCTTAACATGGGATGTATTTAAATAAGTATCTACACTTATACCTGTCTTTTGGCCTTCATATTGAACCTTAACATGGGATGTATTTAAATATATAAATTTAGATAATGGTAGTTTTAGGATCGGTGATTGAACCTTAACATGGGATGTATTTAAATTCTTTATAGTCCACATACTCTCTTTCCATAAGCATTATTGAACCTTAACATGGGATGTATTTAAATGAAGTTTTAAGGCAAAACACAGGCTTGAGCGAATACATTGAACCTTAACATGGGATGTATTTAAATCTGTTTGCGCATATATCAATATGGTATTCTTTAACATTGAACCTTAACATGGGATGTATTTAAATACGTTTCTAGTTCCTTCTCTTGTAAGTGGCGCCATCATTGAACCTTAACATGGGATGTATTTAAATAAGAAAAGTATTTAAAAGAACTGGAGGAAAAATAAAAATTGAACCTTAACATGGGATGTATTTAAATCAAGTATCGAGCAAGCTAAAACCTTTGAAGAAAGATTGAACCTTAACATGGGATGTATTTAAATTTATTATCTATTTCTAACTGCCTACTCCTATCTAAAAATTGAACCTTAACATGGGATGTATTTAAATATTTAATTACACTTACCATCTATATTACAACTCTTAATTGAACCTTAACATGGGATGTATTTAAATTTGTTGATAATTCGTTCATATTCAATACTGTAAACCATTGAACCTTAACATGGGATGTATTTAAATTGTGGCAGCTTTCACACAATCCTATAGCGTTGTCTAATTGAACCTTAACATGGGATGTATTTAAATTATTGTATCCATCCATCTTTATTGCCGTATTTTAAATTGAACCTTAACATGGGATGTATTTAAATTTATCAAGCCTACATATAAAAGGCAACATACCATTAATTGAACCTTAACATGGGATGTATTTAAATAATGCTGCTATGTATTCTTTCCTTTTTTTAGTATATATTGAACCTTAACATGGGATGTATTTAAATTGATTTGGAATTTTTGATTATCATTTAAATCATCTTATTGAACCTTAACATGGGATGTATTTAAATATACTAGGATCATACGAAATATCAATTTCCTTATCATTGAACCTTAACATGGGATGTATTTAAATAAAAGCAAATGCAGTTGAAATTGAAACTTTAAAAGAATTGAACCTTAACATGGGATGTATTTAAATTGTTTAATCTCTACTCTGTATATCCGCCCATTAATAAATATTGAACCTTAACATGGGATGTATTTAAATGGCTTAATCCCATAGGTTAGTTCTTTGTTTTTATTAATTGAACCTTAACATGGGATGTATTTAAATCTTGTAATTAATCCACCTGTTGGTTACTCCCTTTATGATTGAACCTTAACATGGGATGTATTTAAATAGTAAAGGATTAAAACAATCAGAACTAATAAAAAATTGAACCTTAACATGGGATGTATTTAAATAAAAAAGTTTAAATTTAAAATAAAAAATATAAAATAATTGAACCTTAACATGGGATGTATTTAAATCCTTTAGAATCTTTAAACCTAAGATTTGCGTCAGTAGATTGAACCTTAACATGGGATGTATTTAAATATTTGAAGAATTAAGAATGCTTATGGAAAGGGAGTAATTGAACCTTAACATGGGATGTATTTAAATTTTTCAAAACATTCCTGTACATATTTAACCAACTGGATTGAACCTTAACATGGGATGTATTTAAATCTAGCATTTCTTGCAAATTCTCCTATCTTTTCTATCATTGAACCTTAACATGGGATGTATTTAAATTGTGCGAGGCTCTTCGCTCTTGTCTAAAATCCTCCCGATTGAACCTTAACATGGGATGTATTTAAATAAAGAGGGTTAAAAAGCAACCTCCCAATATTATTATTGAACCTTAACATGGGATGTATTTAAATTTATCTACTGCTATAGAAAATATAACACTTCCATAGATTGAACCTTAACATGGGATGTATTTAAATGAATTAAAAGGAGTCAATGGAATTTTAGAACTTTATGATTGAACCTTAACATGGGATGTATTTAAATAATAAGAAGGTGGGGAAATACTATCCGATTCACCTTATTGAACCTTAACATGGGATGTATTTAAATCACGCTCTGCTTAATTGGCTTAATGCTATTACACATAATTGAACCTTAACATGGGATGTATTTAAATTTATTTCTACTTTTTCCCCTCTTGCTATTTCTTCCAATTGAACCTTAACATGGGATGTATTTAAATTTGTTGATAATTCGTTCATATTCAATACTGTAAACCATTGAACCTTAACATGGGATGTATTTAAATTGTGGCAGCTTTCACACAATCCTATAGCGTTGTCTAATTGAACCTTAACATGGGATGTATTTAAATTATTGTATCCATCCATCTTTATTGCCGTATTTTAAATTGAACCTTAACATGGGATGTATTTAAATTTATCAAGCCTACATATAAAAGGCAACATACCATTAATTGAACCTTAACATGGGATGTATTTAAATAATGCTGCTATGTATTCTTTCCTTTTTTTAGTATATATTGAACCTTAACATGGGATGTATTTAAATTGATTTGGAATTTTTGATTATCATTTAAATCATCTTATTGAACCTTAACATGGGATGTATTTAAATTTCTTTTAAGTCCTGCTTGGAATAATTCTTCTTTTAATTGAACCTTAACATGGGATGTATTTAAATTTTATATTATCAACTCTTTCATTTGTATCGTTAATTATTGAACCTTAACATGGGATGTATTTAAATTACAGGGAAAACATATAATTTTCTAATACAAATGATTGAACCTTAACATGGGATGTATTTAAATAAAGTAGGGTAGTAATCACCTCTAGGTTTACTATAATTGAACCTTAACATGGGATGTATTTAAATTTCTTTTAATCTTTGCTTTTTCTCTTTCTAGTTTTTATTGAACCTTAACATGGGATGTATTTAAATAATACCAATTTATTCCTTTTCATTTTAATCTACCACATTGAACCTTAACATGGGATGTATTTAAATATACTTCATTTCCATTTTTACCCACTTATATTTATATTGAACCTTAACATGGGATGTATTTAAATTTATTAATCTACCACCTTATTAATTTATTAGCTTTATATTGAACCTTAACATGGGATGTATTTAAATATTATTAGATACTAATTAATATACATTGTTTATATATTGAACCTTAACATGGGATGTATTTAAATTACGCTATGTAATCTATTTTTTCCCTACGCTTTGTAATTGAACCTTAACATGGGATGTATTTAAATACAAAGCTTTGAAATGGTGATTGAGCCAGTTGGAAATTGAACCTTAACATGGGATGTATTTAAATTAAATCAAAGGAAATGCTTAAGTCATTAGACAGTGATTGAACCTTAACATGGGATGTATTTAAATGCGAAATTGTTATGTGCTCCACTGTTTCCTTTAGCAGATTGAACCTTAACATGGGATGTATTTAAATAACTAAAGTATCTCAATTAGGTATGCCAAGTTTTGATTGAACCTTAACATGGGATGTATTTAAATTATGTTCCACTAATGGCATTATTTCTAATTTCTTTATATTGAACCTTAACATGGGATGTATTTAAATACTTCTTTATAATGTTCTATTTTAACAACCACATAATTGAACCTTAACATGGGATGTATTTAAATCTTCTTTGAAATTCATTTTGGGTTTTAACCAAACAAATTGAACCTTAACATGGGATGTATTTAAATGATCCTGGTGATAGGTGTATTTTAGGCTTCACATATATTGAACCTTAACATGGGATGTATTTAAATGATCCTGGTGATAGGTGTATTTTAGGCTTCACATATAATTGAACCTTAACATGGGATGTATTTAAATTTTTTATTCATTTCTATTCCACCTTTTTTTATTTTAATTGAACCTTAACATGGGATGTATTTAAATTCTACTCCAATTATTTGTTTAAGCCTTAATAACTCGATTGAACCTTAACATGGGATGTATTTAAATTTGATCTATATGACAATATAAAAACTAGAGTAAAATTGAACCTTAACATGGGATGTATTTAAATCTATAGCTAATGCCCCAAGTATTTTCTCCAAAATTGATTGAACCTTAACATGGGATGTATTTAAATTCTCCTAGTATAGCACCCACCACAGCTTTAGCATAAGATTGAACCTTAACATGGGATGTATTTAAATTTATTAATCTACCTACCTTTATTCTTTATTAGCTTATTGAACCTTAACATGGGATGTATTTAAATTTAATATAGCTTTGTCAAGTATTATTTAATAAATAATTGAACCTTAACATGGGATGTATTTAAATACAGAATCGATGCACCTTGTAACCCTTGGTATCACATTGAACCTTAACATGGGATGTATTTAAATTCTATCGTAGGTTCTTCCGGATCTATAATCACGGATTGAACCTTAACATGGGATGTATTTAAATTCAATTAGAGACTAATAATATTGAAGCAATGCTAATTGAACCTTAACATGGGATGTATTTAAATATGTAATGGACATTATTAACTTGCCCTATACGGTGCATTGAACCTTAACATGGGATGTATTTAAATAACTTAATGGCCATTACAGATGCTGCAGTGCCAAATTGAACCTTAACATGGGATGTATTTAAATGAATCTTTTATGCTTACATTTAAGGTTAATCCTTTATTGAACCTTAACATGGGATGTATTTAAATGGGCTTAAGGGAGATAAAGGCGATACTGGAGCTAAATTGAACCTTAACATGGGATGTATTTAAATTGGATTGATGTTTTAATGATTCAATCAAAGCTATTTATTGAACCTTAACATGGGATGTATTTAAATCCAAATACAACTGTATAGCCTTTTTTCGGTTTACATTGAACCTTAACATGGGATGTATTTAAATTCCAAAATGTTATTTAGTTTTTCTGTAGCATTTTATTGAACCTTAACATGGGATGTATTTAAATTCTATTGTCCATTCTTTTTCTATGCAGCTACAACTTAATTGAACCTTAACATGGGATGTATTTAAATGGGGTTCTTGTGGTCCGACTTAATTTTTCAACTAGATTGAACCTTAACATGGGATGTATTTAAATTATACTGTATTTTTATTAGTCTTTAAAATTGAAGATTGAACCTTAACATGGGATGTATTTAAATGTAGACATATAAGTTGTTGTGGGTTCAAATTGGATAATTGAACCTTAACATGGGATGTATTTAAATTTAATTTTATAATAAGGTTTATTATCCATTTATAATTGAACCTTAACATGGGATGTATTTAAATTTTGTTTTTTACTAAAGTTTATAAAGTACCTGCATATATTGAACCTTAACATGGGATGTATTTAAATTCTGTCAAAAATCAAAGTTAGATGATTGGTGTGAGCATTGAACCTTAACATGGGATGTATTTAAATTCATCTGTTCTTATACAAGAAAAAAATCCTCCTGCATTGAACCTTAACATGGGATGTATTTAAATGTATGAAGATTATAAAAGCATACAGGTCTTTAAAAATTGAACCTTAACATGGGATGTATTTAAATAATAAAGCTGGTTGAGGTTATTTATGATTCTAACAATTGAACCTTAACATGGGATGTATTTAAATAACTTGTCCACCTTATTATTACCAAACTTCTCTGGAATTGAACCTTAACATGGGATGTATTTAAATCCTGACATTTATAAATCCTACGAATAAAAAGCTGAATTGAACCTTAACATGGGATGTATTTAAATTAAGTACTTTAGGTGCCAGCATTCTCACTCCTAGTTATTGAACCTTAACATGGGATGTATTTAAATCATATATGTACAATCCTTTTATTGTACATATAAACCATTGAACCTTAACATGGGATGTATTTAAATCTTTCCAATGTTAAGCAAAAGTATGGTTACAAATGATTGAACCTTAACATGGGATGTATTTAAATGTCCATGTGCCATTTATTTTATATTTGCATTTATATATTGAACCTTAACATGGGATGTATTTAAATAGCCTAATTTATTAACATGTGCTAAAACTCTGGATTATTGAACCTTAACATGGGATGTATTTAAATCTAGCGTGCATCGGATAAGGCTGAACATTTATAAGATTGAACCTTAACATGGGATGTATTTAAATCTTCCAATAACCTTTAACAACCCATTTTTAACAGCAATTGAACCTTAACATGGGATGTATTTAAATTACAAGGCGAAATCATCATCCGGGTTCCCAATCTATATTGAACCTTAACATGGGATGTATTTAAATCAGAGTACCCTAAATTGCTTGCTCAAGCGAACAAATATTGAACCTTAACATGGGATGTATTTAAATCAAGTACCAGAAGGTACTATATCAAAGGATACTGCATTGAACCTTAACATGGGATGTATTTAAATACATCATGACCAAGTATTTTAGCAGCAGTCTTAAATTGAACCTTAACATGGGATGTATTTAAATAAGTAAAGCTTTGGAAGATACCAAAGATTTTAATAAATTGAACCTTAACATGGGATGTATTTAAATGCAAGTAATATCGTGGTGGGCTCGTGTGTATCAGTATTGAACCTTAACATGGGATGTATTTAAATTTTCTATGTTAGGAAAGATGGGTCAGTATATAGAGGATTGAACCTTAACATGGGATGTATTTAAATTAGCTGTATCTTTTCTTAATCATTTCACCTAGTAAATTGAACCTTAACATGGGATGTATTTAAATAATCAATTTACACCTGTATAATTTACTTTTTCATAAATTGAACCTTAACATGGGATGTATTTAAATACAAACTCACAAGTTCCATGTATATTTTCACAAAAATTGAACCTTAACATGGGATGTATTTAAATGCGTCCATACCTAATTGTTTGCATATTTCATAATCCATTGAACCTTAACATGGGATGTATTTAAATTTTCTAGTAGATCCTTATATTCTTTACCTAATAAATTGAACCTTAACATGGGATGTATTTAAATCACATCTTGAATCTATCACAACATGGATTCCCAAAATTGAACCTTAACATGGGATGTATTTAAATTCAGGGTAAGGTGATCTATTATTAATACGTCTAAACATTGAACCTTAACATGGGATGTATTTAAATTTGTCTTTTCTACACTTAAGGTAATCAGTCTTTTCATTGAACCTTAACATGGGATGTATTTAAATGCATCTAAACCCATATCAGTCACCCATGATTTAGGATTGAACCTTAACATGGGATGTATTTAAATTAAGATATGATCCAATCCATTGAATTTATATTTAATTGAACCTTAACATGGGATGTATTTAAATTGTAGTTTTCTTCTCCATTCCTCCATGGTAAAACCTATTGAACCTTAACATGGGATGTATTTAAATGTGGCATTTATGGAGCAGTTTTTTAATTCTTCATCATTGAACCTTAACATGGGATGTATTTAAATATTTTAGAAGCTAGTGTAAAAAGATTTATAGTAACAATTGAACCTTAACATGGGATGTATTTAAATTCCCTGGCTGTATACAGGTCTTCTTCTGTAATGTTATTGAACCTTAACATGGGATGTATTTAAATTTGTTTACTATAAAAGTGCCTATGATCGCCTGTTCATTGAACCTTAACATGGGATGTATTTAAATCCAAAGTTATTAGGACTTTGAGAAGCTTGACCACTATTGAACCTTAACATGGGATGTATTTAAATTTTCTATGTTAGGAAAGATGGGTCAGTATATAGAATTGAACCTTAACATGGGATGTATTTAAATTAAGTACATTACACTTAATACCAGGTACGTGCACCCTATTGAACCTTAACATGGGATGTATTTAAATTAAGTACATTACACTTAATACCAGGTACGTGCACCCTATTGAACCTTAACATGGGATGTATTTAAATTAAGTACATTACACTTAATACCAGGTACGTGCACCCTATTGAACCTTAACATGGGATGTATTTAAATTAAGTACATTACACTTAATACCAGGTACGTGCACCCTATTGAACCTTAACATGGGATGTATTTAAATCACCAAGGAGGTGAAAAATAGTGGATAATACTAAATTGAACCTTAACATGGGATGTATTTAAATATAAGAAAGGGATGGGGTAATGGAAATTAATTTTCCATTGAACCTTAACATGGGATGTATTTAAATAACATTTATTCAATATATCCATATTTCACATCTGAATTGAACCTTAACATGGGATGTATTTAAATATTTCACCTCGCTTATTAATTCTTCAAGTTCATTAGTATTGAACCTTAACATGGGATGTATTTAAATAAAGGAACGTCAACATAATTTAGATTTATTTGAAGATTGAACCTTAACATGGGATGTATTTAAATAAATAAGGAGGTGAGTAATATAAGCGCAGATTTAGATTGAACCTTAACATGGGATGTATTTAAATGCATCACACAGTTCAATCTTAGTTGGGGAATTAGATTGAACCTTAACATGGGATGTATTTAAATCAAACAAGACCTATCGGCATTGGCGGTATTTTAGATTGAACCTTAACATGGGATGTATTTAAATTATGGATTATTAATATTGCCACTATGGTCCACTTCTTATTGAACCTTAACATGGGATGTATTTAAATAATAGATGGTGGTCCAATGACAAGTGATTCTTTTAATTGAACCTTAACATGGGATGTATTTAAATCAATTTATTTCTCCTGCAGTACAACAATTATCCCAATTGAACCTTAACATGGGATGTATTTAAATTGTAAGGATACTCATAAGTTTTAAGCTCGATTTCTGATTGAACCTTAACATGGGATGTATTTAAATAATTCTAAAACTCGAACATGAAACCGAACCATTGTTATTGAACCTTAACATGGGATGTATTTAAATCAGAAAAAGCTACTAAAAGAAAATAAGATAACAAAATTGAACCTTAACATGGGATGTATTTAAATAGCACAGAGCAGTTCAATATAATGCTTCAGTCCAGCATTGAACCTTAACATGGGATGTATTTAAATAGCGAGTAGAACTTATGAATAGTTAGAGGTGAACTATATTGAACCTTAACATGGGATGTATTTAAATCCATCATAATCTATTTTTAAAAAACTTTTAGTTTCTATTGAACCTTAACATGGGATGTATTTAAATTTGACTTGTAAATGTCCATCACATGAGATTCCTTAAATTGAACCTTAACATGGGATGTATTTAAATTGTTTTCTTTGGCTCCCAAATCCTTCAGTTTATTCTATTCAATCTTTTAAAGTCCACTTAAAAGTGATTCCCCTTGATAGGTAACCCCTTCCGCCGCAACAACCTATCTTGAATTTATCCGCTCTTATTACCCAGTGTAAAAGAAATTAATAAATTAATTAATTATTAGTAATAATTTTTCCTCTTATTGCACATAATATTAATCGTAAAGCTTAACTTAACTACTAAATTAAATATAGGAGGTCTACTTATATGAAAGAAAAGTCCTATGCCTTTAAAAATGAAAGGGGGGAGCTTATAAATTACATTGTTAAAGAGTATCTTTCGGTTAATAGCAGTGACTATGTAATTATGTCACCTGAAAATAAAGCTACACAGCTGGAAGTTTATAAGTTTAATCTTGAAGATGGTAATGAGTACTTAGATGCTGTTAAAAACCAAGGGGAGCTTAATTTAATAAAAGCTTCTGCAAAGACTATTTAATTTAAGCTTTACATAAGCTTTACGTACCTTTATTTGCCTTTAAATGAATTTCAACAAAATATTTGCTTTGTGATTAGGTTGTAAAATTTGCTTTGTAACCAAAATAAAATATTTGCTTTGTAATTAGATGTGCAATCTGCTTTGTAACTAATAAAAGAGAAACTATAGCATATATACATATACTACAGTTTCTCTTTTATTTAATATGGTATTATCTTATAGCGTTTCTTGAATATAATATAAATTTAGATCGGTCTAAGGGGTCTACCCCTATTCGTTCTCTCTTTTCTCCAAGCTCTAGTGGTACAGGCTTGTAGCTTGAAAGTTCAGTGCTTATTACACCTTTGCCACTAGATATTATTCCAAGCCTTATAGGGTAATCTAAAGAAGTTGCTGCTGGCATTTCTCCCTGTACAGTAAAGTTTCCATTAGATATCATTGGGGCTTCAAAGGTTCCTCTCATATTTATAATGTCTCCTAAAACCTTTCCTCCAATGTCTTCTGGTACAGAAATTCTAAACTTAATTATGGGTTCTAATAAAGTAGTTCCTATATTTTTTAATCCATTCATTATCCCTATGGTGGTGGCAATAATAAAATCACCTGGATTACTATGCATCACATGATCCTCACCTGTAAGTAATGTTACCTTAAGGTCTGTAACCTCCCAGCCATAAAGGCCTTGACTTAAAGCTATTGGCAACTGGTACTCTATTTCTCTTTGATATCTAAGCTTTATAGCATCCGTTCTAACCTGTGATTCATAAACTAGTCCTGAACCCCTTTCTAAAGGTTCTATAAAGAACTTAACTACAGCCCAGCAAGGTTTTGGCATTGTATAAGCTTCAAATCCTACAGAATTTCCTAGAGGTGTTTCTTTATATATTATAGAAGGCTTTCCAAAAGAGATTTCTATATCAAATCTGTTTTTTAATATGTTTTCTAAAATCTCTAATTGAATCATACCCATTATTTGAATATGAAGCTCATTTTTTTCTTTTAGCCACTGTACATTAAGAAGTGGATCCTCTTCTTCAAGTTCATTAAAGGCTTCAACTAGTCTTATATAATCTTCCTTTTTCTTTGGAAATGCTTGAAGTGTTAAAATAGGTTTTGCTATACTTAAAACTTTAGGAACCTTTTTAGGATCACCTAAAACATCTCCTATACTAGCCTTTGATAAGCCAGAAACGCAAGCTATTTCTCCCGAGGAAACATATCCATAATCTATTTCCTTTTGACCTTTAAGTTTTTTGATTTGCGTTACCTTCTCTTCTATAGCCTTGGTGTGGTTATACACTAAATCTCGACTTTTTATTTCTCCACTATATAATCTTATGTAGGCGAGCTTTCCAAGAGTCTTATGCCTTTTTATTTTAAATACTATAGCAGAAAGTTCTTCATCACTAAAATCATTTTTAATAGGAATAATTTCAGCTAAGAAATCTAAAAGTTCACTAACTCCCATATCTTTTATTGCAGATCCATATAAAAGAGGATAAATGCTACAATTATTAGTTAAATTAATAAGGCTTTCTTTTATAAGTTCAAAGCTAACATCTTCCCCTTCTAAGTATTTGTTTAATAATAATTCATCAGCGTCAGCTAATGCTTCTAATAATTTATCTTCATATTTACCTTTTTCACTAGTATTTACATTGTTTTCTGCATTATCATTTATATTAATTTTGTCATTACTATCTACATTATCTACATTATTTTCCTTAAATAATAGTTGTACCTTTGGACTTACTGTGCCTTCTTTACTAATGTCTTCTATTGATATAAAAGAGTCCGTCAAAAGACTACTTATGTCTTCCAAAACTCTTTTTATATTAGCTCCCACCCTGTCAATTTTATTTATAAATATTATAGTAGGAATTCCAATGGTCTTTAGTGCCTTAAAATAAACTTCTGTCTGAGGTTGAACTCCTTCCACTGCTGAAATAACAATAACTGCCGCATCTAATATACTAAGTGTCCTCTCAACTTCTCCTGAAAAGTCCACATGACCTGGGGTATCTATTATATTTATCTCTTTACCCTTCCATAAAAGATTTGCTTCAGAAGACTTAACAGAAATACCCCTTTCTTGTTCTACCTCTAAACTATCCGTATGAGCGGTGCCTGTATCAACACTTCCAAGACTTCTTATAACTCCACTTTTGTATAAAATATGCTCTGTTAAAGTAGTTTTACCTGCATCAACATGAGCTAATATGCCTATATTACTAACACCCCTACCTCTTTCCATATACACTGTCCTTTCACCTTTTAACTATAACTTTATTATACAGCCTTTGTTCTTTAATGACTATCTTACAAAATAGAAAAAGGCTACCATTTCGGTAGCCTTTTTCCCTTTTAACTTTATCTTAATTCTATCTTTGAAGATTCCTTTTCTACAACTTCAGCTGAGTCTTTAAACATTAATGGACCACCCTTAGATGTTATTACACCCTTAGATATAATGCTATCCATTAATGTTACAATATCATCCTTAGATAAATCTTGTTTTGCATATTCCACTCTTAAATTTACCTTAGTTCCTGATTTATTTATAAAAGTCATTGTAACTATTTTATTGTTATCCATATTTACACCCCTTTTCTAAAGATTTTTAATTTTTCTTTTATACTGCTTGTCCGCCATGCTCCACTACATTGAAATTCTAAGTTTTAGATATATTTAAGCTACTATCTAAAACCAAGGTTACTATTTACTAAGATTCTTTGATATTTTCTTGGTATTCTCTAAATAAACCACTTATAGGTTTGTTTAGAACTTTATTAAAGTCTCTTGATAGGTCTAATATTTCCTCTTCTGTAGCTCCGTCTTTTATGCTAGATAGTTTATAGCTCTTTATAACCTCTTTACCCTTCTCGTCCATAACCCCTGTTCCATACTTCATTACTATAGCGTCTTTAACTAAGTTTTTTGTTACTGCCATATTAATCAACTCCTTTCATACATTAAGTATGCCGTTACATAAAAAGTTACCCTTATTTTTACTATATATTTAAAAAACTTTAATATTTGTTTTTAAAAGCTCTTCTATCTCTCTATTTGCTTATCCAATAGATAGGTTATGAAGGATTTACATTATCTATTGGAGTGTTATGAATGTAGGATGTTATAATCTCTATGGAAATACAAAATAAATTTTAAATAACTTATAATTATTTATTAGGAGGTTTTTTCATGAAAGCAAAAAAGATGCTTGCAGTTATAATGGCAGCTTCAATGATTCTAGCTACTGCTTGTGGTACTAAAAAAGATGGTGATTTAAACACTCCAGCGGATAAAACCATAAAAGATGGTGGAACTATTATATTCCAAGCTGGTGGTGATCCAAATGTCTTAAACCCATTGTATGGGAATGACAGAGTTACTATGACAATTAACAATGCATTGTTTTCTCCTTTATTTGTAATGAATGGCGATAAAACTGACTTTTATCTTGCAGAAAGCTTTGAAAGTTCAAGTGACTTTTTAACATATACATTAAAGCTTAAAAAAGATCTTAAGTGGCATGATGGAAAGCCCTTAACTTCAGATGATATGATATTTACTCTAGATAAGATATTAGATAAAGATGAAAATAGTTTACTTAGAGATTATTTAGTTGTTAATGATAAACCTATTGAGTATAAAAAGATTGATGATACCACAGTGGAGTTTAAGCTACCAGAAGTCACTGCAACTTTTAAGTCCTCTATAGCTAGACTTACACCAATCCCTAAACACATATTCGAGGGTGAAGAAAATATAGCTAAGAGCACAAAAAATGATAACCCTATAGGGTCTGGTCCTTATAAGTATAAGGAATCTACTAAAGGAGAAAGTGTAACTTTAGTTAGAAATGAAGATTATTTTAGAGGAAAGCCTCATCTTGAAACTGTAGTTTATAGAATTATACCTGATGCTAATGCTGCAAATTCAGCTTTAACTACAGGCGAAATATCTGCTAAATACATATCCGCTAAAGATGTAGACAAGTTCAAAGACAAGCTTAATGTAATAACCTTTAGTGAAAATATGTTAAATAACATGGTTATAAATCAAAATAACGATGCTTTAAAGATGAAAGAAGTAAGACAAGCTATTGCTTATGCCTTAAATAAAGAAGAATTGATAAAGGGTGCCTATACTTCTACAGAATATGGTGACAAAGCTAATACTGTATTTACCCCTGGTACCTTGTATCATGATAATGACAATATAGAAAAGTATGATTTTAACATAGAAAAATCTAAAGAGCTTTTAAGCAAGGCAGGAATCACTTCCTTAGATTTAAAATTAGCTTATACTAATGGAAGTAAAGAACAAGAAGCTCAATCTTTAATAGTTCAACAACGTCTTAAAGATGTTGGAATAAATGTAGAGCTTATGGGTATGGAGAGAAATGCCTTTATACAAAAGCTGGTAGATGCTAAGAATAATAAGGACTTTGATTTAGGATTCAATGGTTTTGTAATGGGTGTTGACCCAGATGGCTATAAGCCCCTATTTCTAACCGGAAACCCTAATAACTTTATGAATTACAGTAATAAAGATCTTGATATACTATGGGAAAAAGGTGCAGTTGAAACCGATGATACTAAGAGAGGTGAAATTTATAAAGAGATTCAAAAGACCATTGCTGATGATATGTCTTTATATCCAATTGTATTCCCTAAATCCATAGTAGCTATTGATAATAAATTTGGTGGAGTAGAAGAAGCTGAGCCAGCTCCAATATTTATGTTTAGAGACTTATCTAAACTTTATGAAAAATAATTAATTTAGTGTATATATTAGAGGGAAACCATAGTGGCTTCCCTTTAATTTTCTTTAGGTATCTTAAAAAAACTTAATATTCTAGTCTACTTTTTGAGATATCTTATATTAAACTTTAAACCTCGGAGGTGAAAAAATTGGCACGTTATATATTTAAAAGAACACTTCAAGCTATTCCAATGTTAATATTTATATCCATATTATCCTTTCTTCTTATTAAAATGGCTCCAGGGGATCCTGTTAGATCCTATGTTACCCCGAATATGAGTGCAGAAGATGTGGAGAGGGTAAGGGTAAATTTAGGTCTTGATAAGCCTGTTCCTATGCAATATGTAGCCTGGTTAAAAAATGTTTTAAAAGGTGACTTTGGATACTCTCTTATAAACTATAGGCCTGTATCTCATCAAATAAAAGAAAGGATACCCGCAACCTTACTTCTTATGGGTACCTCTTTAATAACAGCTATAATCTTTGGAATAATTTTTGGTTTAATTGCTGCTTATAATAAAAATAAGTGGATAGATAATATTATATCTATAATTAGTTACATAGGTATTTCTATCCCTTCCTTTTGGTTTGCCATGATACTTATAGTTATATTCTCACAAAAGCTTAGGCTACTACCTAGTGTTGGTATGCATACCATAGGGATAAATTCTATTTTAGATGTAATTAAACATACTATAATGCCAGCTACAGTTTTAAGCTTTCAAAACTTTGCAGTTATAACAAGATATATAAGAAGTAAGGCAATAACTGAAATGAAAGAAGACTATGTAAGAACTGCTATAGGAAAAGGTGTCAGCTCTAGAAAAGTTTTTGGTACCCATATTTTAAAAAATACTCTTTTACCTATAATAACTATTATAGGAATGTCCTTACCTAACCTTATTGCAGGTGCCTTTATTACAGAAACAATTTTCGGCTGGCCAGGTATGGGTAGACTAGGGATAAATGCTATATTTAGCTTTGACTATCCTCTAATAATGGCTATAACCATGATATCAGCTTTAATGCTTATTTTGGGAAACCTTATAGCCGACATATTATACGGGGTAGTAGATCCTAGAATAAAGGCGGTGAATTAATATGGGTGATAGTTTTTTTCAAATGGTAAAAAAGGATTTCAAAAAAAGCAAATTATCTTTAGCTGCCATAGGTATACTTATAGTACTTCTTATAATTTGTATATTAGCATTTTTATCCCCCTATGATCCTAACGCTATTGATGTAAATAATAAACTTCAAGGTCCTAGCCTCCAGCATCTTTTTGGCACAGATGATATGGGGAGAGACTATTTTACAAGAGCTTTATATGGTGGTAGACTGTCCCTTTTTGTAGGATTTTTGTCCATGATTATATCTAGCACCATAGGAACTATAGTTGGAACCATAAGCGGATATGCTGGTGGCATTGTAGATACTCTTATAATGCGACTTATAGATATTTTAATGTCTATACCAAGTTTCTTTTTGATTCTTACCCTAAATGTATATTTTAAACCTGGTGTTAAAAACATAATAATTATTATAGCTCTATTTAGTTGGATGGGAATAGCTCGTATAATACGAAGCGAAACTTTATCTATAAAAGAAAGAGAGTATGTATTATATGCTAAGGCTCAAGGTATAAAACCATCTAGAATAATATTTAAGCACATAATACCAAATGTTTTCCCAAGTATAATAGTTGCTTCTTCTATAAATATAGCAAACTCTATACTTATGGAATCTTCTCTAAGCTTTTTAGGTCTTGGAGTTCAGCAGCCTAATTCTTCTTGGGGTAGTATGCTTCAAAGTGCTCAATCTTATATGCTAGACCAACCAGCACTTGCAATCTTTCCTGGTCTTTTAATACTGTTTACAGTATTAAGCTTTAATATAATAGGTGATACTTTAAGATTAACCTTTGAACCAAAGGCTAAATAGTTATTTTAGTATAATAATTTACCTAGGCTTTTATCATTAATTAATGATAAAAGCCTTTTTTATTCCATATATATTCTTTAAACAAAGCTTTAAAAACGAACTTTGCTTTGATATTGTTATTTTTCAGATACCTTATTTTAAATATAGTGATATAATTATATGAATAAGTTAGTGAGGGGGTGCTTTATTTTTTGAGTAAATCTAAGACATTTAACACCAAAATTAAAGTACTAAGGACAGAAAAAAATATAACACAAGAGCAATTAGCTACATGTATAGGGGTTTCTAGAGGAACTATTTTAGAAATAGAAAGAGGAACCTTTAATCCATCATTAAAATTAGCCTTTAAAATAGCACAATATTTCAATGAGAAAATTGATGATATTTTTGAATTAGAAGGGTATCTTAATAGCGAGGATTAATTTCTTATTTACCACTGTTTACTACATATTTCAAAAGTATATCTTACATATAGTAAAAGGCGCTTAAGCCCTTTATTATTAACAAATAATTAACTTTAAGGTTATCCATATTAAAATCTTTTTAAGTTAAGATTTTTGTTATATCATGTATATAACAATGTTTATATATTCAAAGTTATCTTATTTAGCATTTTAGGCATAATAACAATAAGGAGGTAGTTTTTAATGAAAAAATTAATAAATGATCCTAATTTAGTTGTAGATGATATGCTTCAAGGAATGGTGGCAGCTCACCCTGAATACCTAAAGAAGTTAGATAATGCAAATGTACTTATAAGAAATGATTCTCCTATAAAAGGAAAGGTAGCCCTAGTTAGTGGCGGTGGCAGTGGTCATGAACCTGCACACGGTGGATATGTAGGAAAAGGCATGCTAAATGCTGCTGTAGCTGGATCTGTATTCACATCTCCAACACCTGATCAGATATTTGAAGCTATAAAGGCTGTTGATGGTGGTAAGGGTACCCTTCTTATAATTAAAAATTACACTGGAGATATTATGAACTTTGAAATGGCAAAGGAACTTGCAGATATGGAAGATATAAAAGTTGAAACAGTTGTTGTAGATGATGATGTAGCTGTAGAAAATAGTACCTATACTGCTGGAAGACGTGGTATCGCCGGAACAGTATTTGTTCACAAAATAGCAGGATCTAAGGCTGAAACTGGTGCATCCTTAGAAGAAGTTCAAAAGACTGCTAAAAAGGTAGTGCAAAATGTAAGAAGTATGGGTATGTCCTTAAGTTCTTGCATAGTACCAGCAGCTGGAAAGCCTAACTTTACATTAGCTGAAGATGAGGTAGAAATTGGTATGGGAATCCACGGTGAACCAGGTACTCATAGAGAAAAGATAAGCACTGCGGATGAAATAACCACACATTTAATGGATAAAATATTAAAAGATATGAGCTTAAATTCTAAAGATGAGGTAGCAGTTATGATAAACGGACTTGCTGCAACTCCTCATATGGAACTCTATATAGTAAACAAAAAGGTAAATGAAATATTAAAAGAAAAAGGTATAGTTATTCATAAAACTTTTGTTGGTGAATATATGACTTCTCTAGAAATGGCTGGTTTTTCTATAACACTATTAAAGCTAGACGAAGAATTAAAAGAACTTTTAGATGCACCTTCAGATACTCCAGCTTTTAAAGTTATTTAGTTACTTAAAACTACTTTAAGCCTTAAATCAAAATAAGGTTTAGTGAACTACCACCACCTAAGAGGATGGAAGAATTCTGCACAATTAGGTTAAAAACTTTAATAATTTATATGGAAAAGAGGTGTAGTCCTTGAGCTTAAAAGGTGTTGAAATTAAAGAATTATTAATTAAATTAAGTGAAGTTATGACTAAAAACAAAGAATATCTAACAGAATTAGATGCTACTATTGGAGATGGAGATCATGGATTAAATCTACACAAAGGCTTTACAGCAATGGTTGCTAAGATAAAAGATGATTCTGGAGATGATATAGGGGATATGCTTAAAAAGTCCGGCCTTGCCTTAGTGTCAAGTGTTGGAGGTGCTTCTGGCCCCTTGTATGGAACTGCTTTTATGAAGGCTTCGATGAATGTTCAAGGTAAATCCCAGGTTGATCTTAAGGACTTTTTACAAATGCTTCAAGCTGCTTTAGATGGTGTAAAATTAAGAGGAAAGGCTGAAATAGATGACAAGACCATGGTAGATGCTATTGAGCCTGCATTAAATCAACTAAGAGAATCCTTAGATAATGATGAGAGTGCAATAGATACCTTATTTAAAGTTAAAGAAGCTGCATATAAAGGTGCCAATCACACAATGGATATCATAGCTAAAAAAGGAAGAGCAAGCTACCTTGGTGATAGAAGCCTTGGACATAAAGATCCTGGTGCTGTATCTAGTGCCCTTATATTTGAAACAATCTATGACTTTGTTAAATCAAAAGGTTAAAATTAATATAATATATATTAACTTTTAGATAGTAGGTAATTTACAAAGGAGGTGCTAAGATTGGTAGGACTAGTTATAATATCTCACAGTAATGAGATTGCAGAAGGTACTAAAAAGTTAGCCCATGAAATGGCAAAGGAAGTACCAATAGCAGCTGCAGGTGGTACTGAAGATGGCCGAATAGGATCAGATATAAATAAGATCTTAGATGCTATAAATGAAGTATATTCTGATGAAGGTGTTTTAATTTTATTTGACCTTGGTAGTGCATTTATGAATGCAGAAATGGCTATTGAAATGCTAGATGATACTATGAAAGCTAATGTAGAGATACTAGATGTTGCTCTAGTTGAAGGAGCTATTACAGCTGCAGTAGAAAGTAGCATGGATAAAAATAGATCTGAAATAAAAGAAGCATTAAAAGGTTTATCTCTAGGTAAAATATCATAATTTTTTAAAATAGCCCTCTATTGAATTCAATAGAGGGCTATTTTTTTATATCTTTTATATAATAATAGTAATACTAAAAGACTAATATAATATCATGAATCTATAGGTTAGAGGTCCACAGACTTGTAACCTTTTTAATAAGCACCCTTTGAGATTTCAGTTCTTAGTCTCTTAGTTGGAAGAACAGCTAAAATTATCATAGCTATTATAGCTTCTGGTAATAAATAAGTTCCATTGTATAATATAGAATAAACTAAAGCATTTTGTTCTCCTGCATAGGAAGAGAAAAATATTACACCAGATGCAATGTGGCATAAAAATCTTAATGCTATAGCAACCAGTGCTCCAATAGATATATTATTTTTAAAATATCCTGCTACACCTAATACACCAAAGGCTAGTACATAATCAAGTAAAAGTTGCATTGGATGTACTACATAAGCACCTAGAAGCAAATCCATAACTCCAAATAACATTCCTGTAAGATAACCTACTCTAGGTCCATAAACATAGGCTATAAATATAATAGGTATCATGCTTCCAAGGGTTACAGATCCTCCCATTGGCATTTGCATTATTCTAAACATCTTAAGTACAATAGCAAGCGCTATGGCAATTCCTACATGAATTATAGTCCTTGTGGTAAGCTTTACCTTACTTATATATACAAAGACTATAGCTATTGCTAAAACTACTAGTAAAGTTAAGTATATCATAGGATTTGAGAAGACTTCCTTTAAAGACTCTCCAGCCTTTGGAGCTTTGAATTTAAAATTAAACCAATCCATTTATTAATCCCCCTTTAAATTTTTCAAAAAAAATAGACACTGTAGAAAAACAGTGTCTTAATAACATTATCCGCTTTCCTACGCTGGAATTACCCAGTTCAGGTACAAGGGTCAGGAAAAAATTCCAATCTCAGCTTTAAAGCACCCCTAGCCTATATATTCTTTTGATTTCATTATACTATGTTTATCTTACTTATATCAATAGCTTATTTGAAGTTTAGGATAATTCTCACTTTAATTAATTATTTCTTCCACAAAAAAATAGAAGTTAGATATCATAATTCATAATGAATTAAAATCTAACTTCTATTTCTAATAAATGTTTCTTTCAATAGTACTCTCCTTAAACTGTATTTCCCTTGGTGTATCTAAGTTAGCCTAGTTTAAAAACTATTATAACTTACAAATATGCTAGGGTAAGCTAAATGTATACTCATCTATCTCTTAAATAATTGGTAAAATGGTCTTCATCTACTGCTAAAGGCAGCAACTCTCCAATTTTAAGAAAACTCGTTCTAATTTTTACGTATAAAAGATTAACTTTTAACTGAAAATTTTAGTTTAGTAGTTTAGTCTTAACTCTCTTGTGTACTCTCCCCACGCTTTCAATATTATTACTTCTAATTTGGGGGTACTACTTTCGTTGTTTAAAGATCTTGCTATATAATAAGAAATATTTCTTATGTTTATATTTTTATAATACTACTTTAAAATACTATTGTCAATACTAATTATCCATTAATAATGTTAATACTTAATGGATAATTAGGAAAATTAACAATTACCTGCTATTATTTATGAAATATCCTGGCAATCTTTATTTATAAAGTGCCCTGGTAATTTTTATTTATCAAATAAACCGCCTGTTTTCTTTGTGCTTCTATTTGCTTTTCTGTATTCCCCTGTGGTCTTTTCAGCTCTTTGAGTTACACCCTTTTTTAAGCCTTTTAATCTTTTTTCTTCAATAAGCTTTTTCATCATTTCAATATCTTTTTCTGACATATATAGTCCTCCGATTTAATTAAAGATTTTTACTTCATTCTATATTATAGTTTATAATTAGCTTTATAGCTACAATATATATGTCCTATATGTCACATTGATTAATTTCTATAGAATAAGTTCCGCAGCTCTCACAGACCATTATTATTACAATAAAGCTATTATCTATCTTTCCAAGAGCTTGAAGTTCTGTAAAGGAAGTGTCTTCAAATTCTTTAGATATATTGCTCATTACATATTCATTTTCTTTTGTGAATATAGTAAAGTGATATTCTAAAAAGTTAAAGTACCTTTTCTTTTCTTCTTTTCCAGCTAAACATATTTCGCAAGGAACGCTATAATATTCTAGGTCAAAGTCCACCTCTGGGCTCTCATTTAAAAGAGTTAGAATATCTTCTATGTCTATTCCTGTAACTTCATTTTCTTCGTCATTTAATAGGTAATCAAATTTATCAAGAGATAATTCGTAGGTCTTACCATTAAAGTTAAATGTATAATTATTCATTTGAATCCTCCTATATTTCTTTTATTTTTTTAAGGTTTTTATAATTGTTTCGGCTTTATTAAGATCTTTTATGCTATCTATTTCAAACCAGGAATGAAGACTAGTTTTTTGTACCTTTACCTGTAGCTTAGATATTATCTTTGCTATAACATCATCCCAATAAACATTATCAAAATTTCCGGCTTTAATAACTGTTTCGAGCTCATCTTTTATGATTTTTCCGTCTCTTTCACTCCAGTAAGATATGCCTGACATAATATAGCCTGATCCAGGTCCTACCTCAATTCCATTCACATTACCCTCATCATCAAATTTAGGTATCCACTCTTTTTCAAAATTCTCTTTCATTCCTATAAAATAAGTGGAGGTTTCTATTTCCCACTCAAAGAAGTTCTCTACCATATATACATCTGCCTCTGTAATATAACAATCTTTAATATAGTCCCTTACTAAATACATAGTGTAAACATTGTTATAAACATCATATTTATCATTATATATTAGTTTTACGCCATACTTTTCTTCTAGGTATTGAAACTTTTCTTTCATATATCCTACAACTATAATTATATCGTTAATTCCTTTTTCTTTAAGAAACCTAACTTGTCTTTCTGCCATAGGTTCCCCGCAGACCTTAACTAAGGATTTTGGTATATTATCTGTAAGTGGCTTAAGTCTAGTTCCCATACCTGCTGCTAAAATAATAGCTTTCATTATTTTATCTCCTTTATATCAAGTGATTCTTAAAGAAATCATTTGTTTATTAGTAACCTTATTCTATCATAAAATAGATGGTTAATCATTCTAATTTTAAAAATGTACTTAATTGACTTTAAAGCCTTCATGGAATAAAGTTATACTATACATTTTAAAATTATAATTAATATGCTTTTGATATATTATAGTTTTAATTAATATTATATTTTGATGTGTATTGAAAATAATTATAATTATTTTCTCTTAAATTTTAAATGAGGTGTAACTTTATGACAATGTCCTATATGGCTAATATAAAAGATAAAACGTATTTTCCCAAATTTAAAGGTTTAAAATTATATAATAAAGATCCATTAAAACTTTATTTTTATACAATTAATTTTAGTAAGGATGAAGAAGCTTTATGCAAACTAGAAATGAAGTCCCTCTTCAAAAGGTCTCTTAAAAACAAGTGTTTTTTTTCTAATCACTATGTGAATCCTTCTAGAAGCCCCTTCATAAAACAATGCCTCTTCGTAAGTTTTATTGGTGATAGCTTGGATTCCATAATAAATCAAGTGGTGTCTGACAAATTACATTATGAAAATTTTAAGGTTTCGTATATTCTAGGTCAAGATAATCAGGTTGGATTTCATGAAAAACGTAAAATAGAAAACCTTGTAGGCTTAAATATTCTTGGTGAAGCTGAAATGAATAATCCCGATGTTCTACTAGGTATAAGCAAAATAGGAGCTAGGTGGATTTTTGGTATAAATGAACCTAATGATAACAATTGGCAGCTTCATAACAAAAAGCCTTATTCCTATTCTAATGCCTTAAATGTAAGGGTTTCTAGGGCTATTGTGAATATAGCTGTTGGGAATAATTTAAAAACTAAGGTTGTGGATCCTTGCTGTGGGATTGGTACAGTCATTGTTGAAGCTTTGTCTTTAAATATTTATATAAAAGGCTTTGAGATAAATCCAAGCATTGCTTATAAGGCAAAAAAAATACTTGAATACTTTGATTATGAAGATGTGATTACTAATGCTAATATGACTACCATTAAAGATAAATTTGATGTAGCCATTATAGACCTTCCTTATGGATTATTTTCACCAACTACCCTTGAAGATCAACTAACTATTATAAATGGCAGTAGAAAAATTGCAGATAAGATAGTTATATTAACCTTTGAAGATATGGACAAACATCTTTTGTCTTCAGGCTTTAAGATCATTGAAAAATGCGATATTTCTAAGGGTCAATTTAAAAGATATTTAACTATATGTGTCTAGACTTTAGAAACTTATATTAATATCACTTTAACATTCATGTGCGGAATTCTCCCATCCTCTTAGGTGGAGAGTAGTTCACTTACTATTCTTCTAATAAATAATAAATAATATTGTTCTAATTAATATTGATTATTATGAAATAATGATATATAATATGTTTAACAGTAATAAATGTATTAGTGTATGAAACCATTACCCTTTATATCCCCCTATAGACGAAAGACACTGAAGTATATACTCCAGTGTCTTTCTTTTATTTAAGATTCATTTTGTAATTACTTATCTTTCAATTACATTAACATTTCCATCTTTGTCTTTAAGGTAATTTAGTGAATACCCTATAAAATCATCCATAGGTTCTTGACCATTTACCATTGTAGGCCTATACTCTAGCATTATAAGTCCTAGACCTTCTCTATAAGTTCTTCTTTCTACGTAAGTGTTATCTTTATATCCTTTTATGTCCTTTACTGTACTTTCAACAACAAATTCATCTTTATCACCTTTTTTATCTAAAGATTTTATTTCTGTTACAGCTTTATATTCCTTATCTTCAATCTTAAATCCTTGTTCCCACTTATTTCCTACCTTCACTTCGCCTTTAACCACAACAAAATTTTCAATAATAGAATTTAAGATGGTCTTTTTATTTTTCACATAATCTCTATTGTCTATTTTTTCTACAATCTTATCTTTATCTACAGTGTAGCTTACTGTGAATTCCCTTGGGCCCTTGCCCTCAGGTTCTCCCATTCCATCTCTCATAGCGCCTTCATAAACTACAACCTTTTCTTTAGCGTCCTTTACATCTTCCTTATCGTATTTAGCCATAAAACCATATTCAGCCATACCTATATAAATTAGTTCGTCTTCACCTTTATAAAAGTACTTGTCGAATCTATTTAATACTTCAGCATCTACCTTTTCTTCTACAGGCTTTTTGACTTCTTCAGGCTTTTTAGCTTCTTCTGGCTTTTTAGTTTCTTCCACAGTCTTATTTGTTTCTGTCTTAACATTTTCCTCACCCTTTGGCGCGCATCCTGCTAAAACTACCAATGACATAACCAGTGGTATAATTAAAAATTTAAGTTTCTTCATATAAATCACTCCTTTATATATATTGACATGAACTTATCCATTATCGTCAACTTCCAATTTACTTACCTTTATTATAACATAAGTTCATTGTAACAATAAATCTATATTTCAACCCATAAAATGTAAGCACCCCAGAGGTCCTCCCACAAATTGGGAGCACCTCTGGGGTGCTTACATTAACTGGTTAATTCTTTTGTTAAATTCTTTTGTAATCTATATATTCATAATCATAAGGATTTTGTTCATCTCTTATTCCCTTTTCTTTGTAGGTTATTTCCCACTCATCTTCTTTTAGGTCTGGGAAGAATGTATCTGCATCTAAAGCAGCGTTGACCTTTGTTATATATACCTTATCTGTGTAGGGTAGAAGTAATTTGTATATCTGTCCTCCCCCTACCACAAAGTATTCTTCTTTGGATTCTATATAGGGCTTTAAATCCTCAGTAGAGTGTATTACTGTAACCCTATCATCTTCTACTTTAAAATCTTTATCTCTAGTAAGTACTATGTGATGTCTATTTGGTAAAACCCTTGGAAGCGACTGAAAGTTCTTTCTACCTAAAATCATAGTATGACCTGTTGTTATATCTTTAAATCTTTTTAAATCTCTTGGAATCTTAACTAAAAGGTCGTTGTCTTTTCCTATTGCGTTATTATTAGCTACAGCTACTACGGCAGTTAACATTTAAACTGACACCTCCATTTTTATAGATGGATGATACTTATAATCTATAAGCTTTATGTCCTCTATTGTGAAATCGTAAAAACTCTTTATTTTTGGATTTATCCAAAGCTTTGGAGCATCATATGCATCATCTTCTCTTGAAAGTTGTATTTTTACACCCTCTACTTGGTTTTCATAGATATGTGCATTGTTTATAACGTGAGTAAATAGGCCTACCTTATATCCTGTTATTTGAGCAATAAGATGGGTAAGCACTGCATACTGAGTCATATTAAACGGCAATCCTAGTGGTACATCACAAGATCTTTGTACAAGCATACAATTAAGTCTACCATCTGTTACATCCCACATTGTCATAAAGGCACAAGGATACAAGGATCCTCCATCTAAATAAGGAATTTGCCAAAGACTTAATATGTGACGCCTTCCTTGAGGATCACTTTTTAAACCTTCAATTAGTTTATCTATTTGATTGTACTCTTTAACTATCCATCCATAAGATGTTCCTATAGTTCCATCTTCCTTTACCCATTCATCCCATATATGCACATTTTGTTCATGTAGCTTTTTTACTTCATTAGATTGATCTTTATATATCCATAAAAGTTCTTTTACAGCGGTTTTAAATGCTACAAACTTAGTGGTTAATATGGGGAACTCCTTTTGAAGATTGAACTGCATAATTTTATGAGGTAACTTATATGTAGGTACCCCAGTTCTGTTTCCAGTTTCATAATATCCGTTATCTAATATATCTCTCACTAAAGTTAAATATTGCTTATCTGCAGTACTAATGAAGACCAACTCCTTCTTATAATTGATAGCTTATAATATATATAATTTTAGCATAAAGGATTAGTTTTTTGGACTTTTCAATATAAAAAATATATAAAGTTCTAAGTTTTATTATAAAAAGACTTCATTCCTCAAATATTTTAATTAATATATCACATTAATTAAAATATGTGGACTACTTAACATAGGTTATCCACAGAAATGTATGTTTTGTTAGTTGTTTGTGGATAACCTATTGCTTATAGTGTAAAAAGAGAGTAAAACCTAGCATTTTATGCGTTTTTTATAGCTGACATTTTTTTCATCCACATGACAAAAGGGCATTCTCCATAAACTTATCCACAAAAACCATGAGTTATGCACAAAATATTGTGGACAACTTGTTGATTAGGTGTTAATTACAGTGGATTATTTCGTAAATCTCATATAAATCTAATTTTAACTTATTAATTGAGGTTAAAACTTAGAAGCTTTATTTCATGTTACTTACTTTACCTATTACTTTTCTCCTACAATTAAATAAGAGGCATAAATCATAAATACAAACATGCTGGGGTACCCATACCTTGAAAATGCTATATAAGGTAAGTGAGTAATATAGAAAAATAAAAGTACAAAGGATAATATCTTCCCATTTAAAAATTTTATTTCAGAAGAAGGTCTGTACATAGATAGTGAATAAGTATCATAGGAGTATTTATTACTATTTCTATGACCTTTTATATTTCTTAGATATTTTATCATTCCAACCATTCCAAGTATCAATAATAAAACATGATATACCGCTACAAATTCTATCTTTATTCCCCAAATCTCCTTCCAATAAAAAGGAGCTATCCAAAGCAATACACTTTTTTCTACAAGGTACCACTTAGCATAAGCAAAGGGTCTTTTTATCATAAAGTTTTCTACTCTATACTTATGATTTTCTTTATAAAAAGCATCTTGTTCTATAGGATCCTCTGAATATTTAACTGGGTAATAGTCTATATCTTCGTTATAATGTATATAGCCTCCTTGAGACATAGGATTGCCTGCAGATATAGTAAGTGGGACAAATTTCCCAAAACTTTTATAATTTCTAACCCACCAAGGACTCATTATAGCTGCAAAAACTAAGGTGGTGACAATCCCAAATTTAATCATCTCAGTGAACTTATATTTTTTAGTTATCCACATAAAAAGTATAATCATTGGAAAAGCTGCAGTAGTTGGCCTATATAAGGTAGCTATGCCCCATACAACTCCACCCCATATGTAATATTTAAACTCCTTTTTTTCCACAGCATAAATTGATATATATACTAATAACACGAGAAAAAATTTGAATAATGTTTCTGTTAAAACTATATTGGTAGACCAAATCTCAGGTATATAAATCATATCCATTATGGCTGCTAAAAAACCTACCTTGCTATTAAATAGCTTTCTTCCTATAAAGTATACTATAAATACAGATAAGGTCTGAAAAACCCCTTGAAATATTCTAAAAGCTACAACGCCATTTGACTTTCCAAATATCTTCATAAAAAATGCTAGGGTGTAAGAAATGCCTGGCATTATAAATATTGTTTTAACACCTGGCGTGTGGTAAGAAAGTACACCTGTATCTAGTATATTCCACGCGCTTCTTATATATTTCACATCATCATCATCCATCTTTTCATAACTCCCTAAAAGATTATAATCTCCATATTTTAATGAAGTTATTACACAAAAGACAAAAAACAATATTGTTAATATATATAAGGTGTATTTTATGTTTTTATCTTCTTCTTTCATACTAAACAAACTTATTACCTCCTTTAAATCAACAATTAAATCATTATAAAAATATGATGAAACTTGCCTTTATCTAAAAAGGTATATATTTAAGCCTTCACCTAAACTCAAGAATCTTATCTATTTTGCTACAAAAAATGCTCCTAAAAGTATTAACATTATTCCAAACCATCTTGTAGGTGGAATATATTCTTTAAATACTATTATTCCTATAAACGCAGCCAAAACGTAACACAAACTTTGAAGAGGATAAACTAAGGATAAATCCGATTTAGAAAGTATATAAAGCCATATAAATGTAGCTACTGCATATACCACAAGTCCTGCAAATATATAAGGTTGAAATAAAACCTTAAATATTCCCCTTAAGCTAAGTTCTATACTTACACTTTTCATTCCTATCTTCCATAAAGTTTGCCCTAATACCAAAAGCACTATATTTACCATAAGTAAACCATATATCATCTTTTTGTCTCTCCTTAATATTTAAATTTTTTTTACTCTTTAAATACCCATTATATCAAACTTTTATTATTTAAAAGTTATAATATTAATTTTTTCTATTTTATAAACCTTTAATGCATATTATACTCATAATTTGGAAAAACTAAGCTTTAAATTATCATAAGTCTTCACTAAAAAAATTCGTTTAATAATACCATTATGTGATATAATAGTACTTAATAAGGGTTATCAATTAGCCTCGTATACTATAATCCCTATATTTTTAAACTTATTAATAAAAATTAATAAACATATAACAAGGAGTGAACATTATGGGTATATATACTAAGACTGGTGACAAGGGTACTACAGGCAACTTGTTAGGTCAAAGAGTTGCTAAAGATAGTACATTTATAGAGCTTCAAGGAAATATAGATGAATTAAATGCACATGTAGGCTATTTAAATTGCCTATTATACGACTGCAATAAAGTTTCACGTGTTAAAAAGCAAAGACTTACAGATGACTTAATAGAAATCGAAAATGCTCTTTTTAATATGGGTGTAGAAATATCTATGGACTTTACTAAAAATAAATTACTTCCTACTCATTCTACTTTTTTAGAAAATGAAATTGATTGGATGACAAATCAAATGCCTCCACAAACTAAATTTATTTTATATAGTGGGACTAAAGAAGGTACTTATGCTCAAGTTACAAGAGCTGTAGTAAGAAGAGCTGAAAGATTTTTTGTAAGATACCTAAAGGAAGTAAATGTAACGGAGTATCCTGATAGCTATCAATATATAAATAGACTTTCAGACTTTTTCTTTACATTTTCAAGATATATAAACTTTCTTCAAGATAAGCCGGAAACTGTAATGAAAGAATGGAAATTAGACTAATTAAAATATGGGCTATATTAGAATAGGTAGTATTTTATAAGGAAATTCAATCTACCTAACCTACTAAAGCACTAGATATAAAGGTGGCTTAAAGATTATTACTTTAAGCCACCTTTTTTATTTTACTTTATACTTGACTCTTTCTAAATTAGCTCTGAAACTAATTTAATACTATTATTTAAATCTTTAACATTTATCATCTCTTCATTAGTATGAATATATCTGCAAGGTACTGAAAGCACACCTGTTTTAACTCCACTTCCTTCTTTATGAATGGTTCCTCCATCCGTTCCCTCTTCACCTACTAAGTACTGAGTTTTAATATCAGATTTTGTGGCAGCTTTTTCAAGCATATCTTTAATTTCATGGTGAACTATTAATGTTCTATCAATAACTTTTATAATAGGACCCTTTCCAAGTGATATATTACCCTTACCATTTGGGTAATCAAAGGCTCCCTCTACATCAATAACTATAGCACCATCTGGATTAATATTATATGCTGCGGCCCTAGCCCCTCTTGCACCTAATTTGTTTTGTGTACTAAATACAAAGTAATATTCTTTATCTAAAGTTTTAATATATTCCTTATTTTCTTTAGACTTTTCACATATATCTTTTAAAACCTTAAGTAATATATATACGCCAACTCTATTGTCCATATAAGGAGCTACTATATTATCCCCTATTTCAAGTACAGCTCCGTTAAATTTAGCTACATTTCCTTCTTTTACTAAGTTTAAAGCTTCTTCTCTACCCTTTACTCCAAGGTCAATAAATAAATCTTCCATATCACTGCCCTTTTTACCACTACAAATCCTTCCTATTGTTCCATTTTCAAATGTAACGAAATTGTTTACCATATTAGAGGCCTCAAAGTTTCCAAGAGCTCCTACTCTTATAAATCCATTATCATCAATATAATTTGCTATTATGCCTATAGTATCCATATGAGCACATAACATAAACTTTTCCTTATTTTCTAAGCTTTCTTCTGCGATTTTAACTATTAAATTTCCCATATTATCTTCTTTTATATTAAATCCCATAGTCTCTACTTCTTTTTCTATAACTCTTTTTACCTCATCTTCATGTCCACTTACTCCAAAAGCCTTTATTAATTTATCTAGTAAAATATCCATTTCATTATTCCCCCTTGTATAATTTAAATAAGAGATTTCAAATAAGCTATTAGTAAAGCTTTAGTATTTTCTACATCTTTTAAGGATGCTACCGAAACTGAAGAATGTATATATCTACATGGTACTGAAATTGTAGATATTTTAGCTCCTCCACCTGTACCATGAATTGCTGCTGCATCATTTCCACCTGCTATAGCTCTTCTTCTTTGATACATAATATTTTCTTTATTTGCAATGTTAATTATATCTTCCGCCATATCTTCATTAAAAATACTTGTTCTATCCATTATAGATATAGCTGGTCCTTTTCCTATTTCTGTAGCACTTAAATGTGCTGGTACATTTGGCATATCAGCGCAAATAGTACCTTCTAGAACTATCCCTATATCAGGCTTAACCCCATATGCTGCTACAAAAGCTCCTCTTTCTCCAATTTCCTCCATAACGTTAAATGTTGCATATAAATCACAATCAAATTTTTCCTTTAAAGCCTCTATAAGCACATAACATCCCATTCTATTATCAAATGCTTTGCCTTTTATAAGGCCTTCCCCAAACTCTTCATACTTTGTTGAAAACACTATATATTCTCCAAGGTCTATTAAAGCCTTGCTTTCTTCCTTTGAATTACTTCCTATATCAATACAACAATCTCCATAAGAAAGATTTTTATTTCTTTCCTCTCCTGACTGAAGATGGATTGGTTTCACTCCAATAACCCCTGTTATGTTTTTCTTACCTATATATACAACTTTAGAGGGTATTATTTTGTTATTTATACCTCCTAAAGCGCTAAATCTTAAAGTTCCATCTTCATTAAATCCCGTTACTATAAAACCAACCTCGTCCATATGTGCATCTATCATTACCTTTGGACCATTACCTTTTTTATGTGCTATTATATTACCTATCTTATCTATTTTTATATCTGTTACATAGCTCTCTATTTCCTCTATTATTATCTTTCTTACATCACCTTCAAATCCAGATGGTCCTGAAGCGTTACAAAGCCTTTCTAAAAGCATAATAATTCCTCCAATTCCTCACCTTTTAATTTTTCAATAAATTTTGCAATTATTCTTCCGGTGTTTTTTATATCATCTATATTTATAACTTCTACTGAGGTGTGCATGTATCTAATTGGTATTGATATTAACAATGTTGGTATTCCTGTCTTTGCAACTTGTATATCCCAGGCATCTGTTCCTGTGTTACCTGGCTCCACCTCTACTTGGTACGGTATATTGTATTCCTTAGCTATTGCTACAAATCTTTCCCTAAGCTTTGGATGTATATTAGGGCCTATGCATATAACAGGTCCAAGTCCTAACTTATTATCCCGATCCTCATCCCCAAGCCTGCCGCTATCAAAGGTAGTATCTATTGCAATACCTATATCTGGATTTATTTCATGGCTTGCAACTTTAGACCCTCTGTGACCAACCTCCTCTTGAGCTGAACATACAAAGTAAACATCCATATCATGATTTATATCTTTAAGCTCTTTTGCTGTAGAATATAATGCTGCAACTCCTGCCCTATCATCTGTGGCCTTGCAACTAACATTATTATTTAAAAGTTCACTAAACTTTCTATCTAGGGTAGCATAATCTCCAACCTTTACTATAGCCTCTAAAGCTTCTTTAGAATATCCTGTATCTATTAATAAATCCTCTGCCTTTACAGCCTTTTTTCTATCCTCATCATTCATAAGATGTGGTGGTTTAATACCTATTATTCCTTTTATCTTCTTTTCACCGTGAATAATTAATTCTTGAGATACTAATGTTTTAGCATCTATTCCAAAGGCCTTAAATTTCAAAAATCCTTTTTCCTCAATAGAGGTTACCATGAGAAATATCTCATCTGCATGTGCCATAACCATTATTTTGCCCTTTTTGTTACCTTCTTTTTTTATATACATATTGTTTATATTATCCACAGTAGTTTCTGAAACTTCACCAAATATATCCTTTATAATGGGATGTAAAAGGTGTTCTCTTCCACTAGGCGCGTGAGCTTCACATAATCTTTTTAAAACTTCTTTTTCCTCCATGTTTATCCCCCTTTAATAATTTAACTTAATGTTCTTTAAGTTCACTTAGATGCATCTTAAAACTTTTCAAATATCTTTTTTATTACTATTTAACGCAGTTACCCTAGATCTAAACACAACTATATTTTAACATATAAGTGAATTGAATATATAAATATTTATTATTATAATGGTAACTTTTATAATAAAAGAATACAAGGCTACATATACATATAATCATTTATTAAACTTTATATAATTTAACTTAATTTTTGTATACTAGGCTACTGAATTTCAAATATATTTAAGCTATAATAAATTAAATGCAGCTCCAATTTTGCAAATTATCTATTTATTGAAGGAGAGGGTGGTAAACATGTTAAAACTTATCGGTATTTTAATTGTTATTATTGGTTTTAGTCTAAAACTTGATACTATCGCAGTTGTATTAATATCAGGTGTTGCAACTGGACTTGTGGCTAAGATGGGGTTCATAAATATACTAAATGTCCTTGGTAAGGCATTTGTTGACACAAGATATATGACCTTATTTGTACTTACGCTTCCTGTAATCGGAATCTGCGAGAGATATGGCCTTAAGGAAAAGGCTATAGATCTTATTAAAAAGGCTAGCGGTCTTACTACTGGAAGATTATTATCTATGTACTTATTTATAAGAGAAATTGCAGCTGCACTATCCTTAAGACTTGGTGGACATCCCCAGTTTATAAGACCTCTTATAAACCCAATGGCTCAAGGCGCTGCTATTAGTAAATATGGTGAAATAGATGAAGAAGATGAAGATAACATTAAAGCAATTTCTGCTGCTTCTGAAAACTATGGTAACTTCTTTGGTCAAAATGTATTTATTGCAAGCGGTGGTGTACTTCTTATTGTGGGTACATTAGGTGAACTTGGCTATGAAGCAACTCAATTAAACGTAGCTAAAGCCTCAATACCTATTGCAATAATTGCCTTTATATTTGCATCTATTCAATTTTTATTAACAGACAAAAAGCTAAATAAAAAATATAAATCAAAATAAGGGGGACGTTAATATGGATATAAAACAAATTTCAAGTTTTCTTTTAGAATTCTTTTATGTACTATCTGGAATAATAATGCTTTTTGCAGCTTTTTATACACTAAAAGATAGCACACATACGGCAAAAGTTGGGACCTCCTTATTTTGGTGTATCCTAGCTGTAATATTTATATTTGGTAAAGTTATGCCACCTGCTTTAGTAGGGTCACTTCTTCTTGTAATGGGAGCTTTAACTGTGACAAAGCAGGTAAAGGTAGGATCTATAGCTAATCCTTCTGATGAATTTAGAGAAAAACAATTTAAAAAGATTGGTGGTAAAATATTTTTACCTTCCATATTATTAGCGGTGTCAGCTTTTGCTATAGCTCAGTGGACAAAGCTTGGCGGACAAGTTGCTATAGGTTTATCAGCTTTAATAGGTCTTATAGCTGCTCTTTGGATTACAAAATCTCCAGTAAAAAACATTGCTTTAGATGGTGATAGGATGCTTAAACAAGTTGGCCCTGCAAGTATACTTCCACAATTGCTGGCAGCCCTTGGTGCTCTATTTACCGCTGCTGGTGTTGGTGAGGTTATATCTAGTGGTATATCTTCCATAATACCAAAAGGCAATATATTAGCAGGTGTAATAGCCTATTGCATCGGTATGGCTTTATTTACTATGATAATGGGAAATGGCTTTGCAGCCTTTGCAGTTATAACTGCTGGTATAGGTGTTCCCTTCGTATTTGCCCAAGGTGCTAATCCAGCAATAGCAGCTTCTCTTGCATTAACAGCTGGTTTTTGTGGAACCCTTATGACTCCAATGGCAGCAAACTTTAATGTAGTTCCCGCTGCACTTTTAGAAATGAAAAATAAAAACAAAGTCATTACAGCGCAAGTACCAGTAGCTTTTGCTCTACTTATAGTTCATATTATACTTATGTATTACTGGGCATTTTAAAATGTAATAAGACTTAACTTAGGAGGTATATTAAATGAAAATTTTAGTAACAGGCTTCGATCCATTTGGTGGGGAAAGTATAAATCCTGCTCTTGAGGCAGTAAAAAAGATAAGTGATAATATAGATGGTGTAGAAATAATTAAAGTCGAAGTTCCAACTGTATTTAAAAAGTCTATAGACACCTTAGATAAGGCAATTGAAGCACATAACCCCGATGTAGTTTTATGTGTAGGTCAAGCCGGCGGAAGATTTGACATAACTCCAGAAAAGGTAGCTATAAACTTAGATGATGCTAGAATAAAGGATAATGAGGGTAATAACCCTATAGATGAGCCTATATTCAAAGATGGAGAAACTGCATACTTTTCATCTTTACCTGTAAAAGCTATAGTGAAAAACATTAAGGAAAACAACATTCCATCTTCAGTATCTTATAGCGCAGGTACCTTTGTATGTAACCACATAATGTACGGCTTATTATATCTTATAGACAAAAAATATAAAAATGTAAAGGGTGGATTTATACACGTTCCCTTTATTCCATCCCAGGTTTTAGAAAAGAAAAACATGCCTTCCATGGCTTTAGAAGATATAACTAAAGGACTAGAATTTGCTTTAAAAGCAATTATAGAAAATAAGGACGACATAAAAGAAATCGGTGGAAAGATATCTTAATGTATTAAATTATTCTCAAGCAATTTTATAAAAATATATTTTATGTTATAATTAGTGAAGCTCACATTGTTTAAAACTTTAAGCAATGTGGGCTTCACTTTTATATAATTTGTAATTAATATTGTAACCTAGTCTTAACAAAAGGAGAAAAATATGTACAAGGAATTGTTTGATGAAAAGAAACAAAATGAAATGCAGCGGTTTTTTTTAGATGTGGTGTCACCACTTGGCAATTTCTATACCTATAATAAAAACCAAATCATTAACATAGATATGGAATACTTTGTAGCTATAGTTACTAAGGGTAGGTTAAAACATTGCCTTTGTAATGATAATGGAGGTCAAAAGGTACTTTATTTTCTTAAACCTGGTGAAATCTTTGGAGAAACAGACTATTTTGCTGGTGGAAATTTAAATCTTACAGCTATTGCTATGGAAAGCACCACTATTTCAGTACTACCTATGGACATTGTAAATAAGCTTCTTTATGATGAACCTTTAGCGTACTCTTACTTTATACACAGCATAACAAGAAAATATAGGATATCGATTTTCCAAATGTCTGACACATTATTTAATTCCTCTAAATCTAAGGTAGCAAGTACCCTCTATAGGCTAAGCTTGCAAGATATAAACATTAAAAATGAGAAGTATATTATAACTACTCCAATGACTCATGAAGACCTCTCTCACTTAATTGGCTGCTCTAGGGTTACTGTAACGAGAGTATTAAAGTCATTAAGAGTAGATGGAGTTCTATCTATAAACAAAAGGCAAATAATAATAAATGATATTAATAAACTAAAATCATTTATTTAAAAATAGTAAAAGAGCTATATCAAAATGACCTTTTAAAGCATTTTGATATAGCTCTTATATTTAGATTGATTATATAAATTAATTAAACTTGGTAACCTTGAAATTCATTATTAAATTGTACTCTAACTAAATCATCATAAAAGTTTATAGTTGAAAGTTTATAGTAAGGCTGAAGCCATATAAAACCTATTCCAACACTTAATATAGAAAGTAAAGACCATCCTACAAAACTAAGCTGAAGAAATAAAAGTCTCATTAGGTTTCCTTTCATATACCTTCTGCTCATAGATAAAGCTTCTATAGCACTAACATTTGGGTTGTCTACCATAATTAGAAATGCCTGTGAGTACATAAGCCCTATAATTATACCAGGTATAATTAAAAGAACTAACCCAACAATTACGGCTACCTGTATTATAACTCCAAGTAAGAATGTCTCTTTAAATTTGCTAAATCCATTAAATAATACTTCATATGGTACATTTTCTTTAGTTCTTTTAAATTGTAGAAAGAACTTAGAAAGTCCAAAAAGCATGGGTCCTTGTATTAATAATGAAATTATCCATCCTTCATCCCAAACTCTAGACACAGCTCCTATTATAACTCCATATATTAAAAACCCTAATATAGCATTAAACCACCGTCCTCGTAGCTGGAACTTAGCATTGTCTTTTATTTCTCCATTTCCTTTGTAGTAATAACCTTGTTGTGGCATTAACTTATCCCCCTTTTTAAAAATGACAGTTTTGTTTCAGTAATTATTATCGCTAGGAATATTATACCACAGCCCATAAGCATTTTTAAACTCAACTTTTCTCCTAATAATATTACAGAAGCTAAGGTTCCAAAAACAGCTTCTGTTGATAATATAATAGCTGTTTTAGTAGCACTGGTATACTTTTGAGCAATATTTTGAATTAAAAAAGCTATGGTTGTACTTATAATTCCCAGATATAATATAGCAAGTCCACCATTCTTTGTAATTGGTGTGCTATTTTTTGTCATAAGCTGAGATACTAAGGAGAACAAAAATGCTACTATCATTTGTATTGTTGTTAATTGTATTGGATTATACTTTTCTGCATAATAACTTATAGCTGTAATGTGCATTGCAAATCCAAAGGCACAAATTAAAGTTAAGAAGTCACCAAAATTAATAGTAAAGCTTCCATCTAAAGTTAAAAAACTAATGCCAATTACAGTTAGTAAAGCTCCAAACAAGGAATATTTGTCTGGACTTTTTTTTGCTATTATCCAATATAAAAATGGAACTATTACTACATTGGTGGCTGTAATAAAAGCATTTTTAGAAGGGGTTGTATATTGGAGCCCTATAGTTTGAAATGCAAAAGCTATAAAGAGAAAAAATCCAATTAAGCTTCCAGATTTTAAAACCGGCAGCTTAATCTTTTTAAATTCCTTCCAAAATAAGATTACCATAGCAACGCTTGATATAAAGAATCTATAAGTCATTATTTGAAAAGGTGCTAAATTTGCGTCTAGGGCAACTTTAGATGCTACAAAGCCAGTACCCCATATTATTGCAACTAGTGCTAGTGATAAGTCTGCTTTCTTATTTTTCATTAAATCATCCTTTACTACTTTTTAAGTATCTTTTAAATACTCACTTGCTATCATTAAAAATACGCTAGATGTCCATGTAAAAGAAGGATCTACAAGTCCTCTTCCATATCATACTTATTTTTAATCATATAAAGTTTCATACCACAGCTTTTGGCCCTTATCCTAATTATATCATATTCTGGTATACATATTTCTATGTATTTATCTTTATCTTCAGTGTTATAAATGATTAATTTCGTTTCATCTGCCTCAAAATAAAAGTTCAGAGGATTCCTACCCCTTGTTAGTTCTAATTTAAGTAATTTACTAGGTGATTCATCTCCTAGATGAAGATTTCTTATATAAACTGCCTTCTCTGTTTCATCAAAAGAAATTGCAAAATAAGATTCAAATCTACTAATGGAATTTGACCAATATCTATATTCAACTTAATCACCACTATATTATTATTCTTTTACTTAACTCTATTTCATTTGTTTCTTGCCTTTTAAAAGGTGCTAAGGTTAAATTAAATTCAAAGGGCTCTAATTTAAGCTTATATAAGGGCAATTGATCTTGGCCACAGCTAGCACTTCCTAATCCATTTTGCTTATAGTCTAAATTAAGAACCACAAAATCTCTTCTAATAAGCTCATGTTCATGACCTGCCTTTTCTAAATCCTCTTTTGTGTAGTCATGAATACTAAAATTAATAGGTTTTTCTGATAGTGCTAGTATGCCCTCTTCCCTTAAATTAGTTACAGATACCCATTTCACATCGGTCCTATTGCCATTTTCTTGTGGAAATATATAAGGTGTATGCATATCTTCCACGTTACTTTTGTACACAGAAATCTTGCTTGAAAGCTTGCTATCACTATAACTTTCAAAAGGGCCTCTTCCATACCAAGTAACTTTATTAAAGTCTTTATCTAATATTAGCTCAAGTCCTATTTTAGGAATCATATCTGGCATATTATAATCTGTACCTGTAATGTTGCCTTGTACTGTAATCTTTATTTCACCCTCTGGATATATTTCATATATATATTTAGCTTTAATGGCCCAGCCTTGATTTGGTGGAGCTATATGCGTTTTATGATATATTATTACAAAGCCTTCCTTATCTTCAAAGTTAAACTCTTCGGTTATTTCCTGGAATTTATGTAGAAAGTATTTTTCCTTCCAGTCCATTAGTACATACATATCATTATCTATTGGTGCCCTCCAAAAGTTAAGTTTTGGTCCATTTTTAATTACTTCTTTATCTTCATATATAAACTTATCCATACTTCCAAAAATCTTGCTAAATACTACTTTAAAGTTAGCTCCATTTATATAAACATTAGTATCATCCTCTTTTATATTTAATAACCCTTTTTTAGGCTCTATAAATCTTTCCTTCTTAAAAGGTAATAAAAATTGTTCAAAGGCTATTTCATGTCCACATTTTGCCCAAGGCATATCTTTATTTAATTTATAGCTTAATGTTAAATAATACTCTGTATTAAACTTAATATTTTTTATACTATTACAAGGTATAGTTATAATCCCTTCTTCTCCTGCTCCTATATTATCTAAAGATAGTACACCCGATTCTAAGGTTTTATCATCATAATTAATAGCCCAATGTAATGATCCAAAACTTAGGTCTATAAAGTCATATAAATTCTTTACTTTTATCTTAAATAACTTTAAATCCTCTTCCGTAAAAATTACAGGTTCTATAACCTTTTTATATTCCATTAGAGCGGGAGATGGAGTCCTATCTGGGAATATGAGGCCATCTATACAGAAGTTGCCATTATGTGGGTACTCTCCAAAATTTCCTCCATAAGCATAAAACTCTTGCCCTTCTTTGTTTTTAGTTTTTATTCCATGGTCATACCATTCCCATATAAATCCACCTTGTAATTTATTATACTTTCTAAAAACTTCTTGATACTCTTTAAGTCCTCCAGGGCTATTTCCCATAGCATGACCATATTCACAAAGTATATGTGGCTTCTTGATTTCTTCATTCTCGCCTATTTCTATAAGCTTTTCAAGTCTTGTGTACATAGTGCTATAGACATCTGTTATCTTCATTTCTCTGTCTTCTTCATAATGAATCAATCTAGAATCATCTATATTTCTACATGCCTCTTCCATCTTTTCAAAATTAACTCCAAAGGAAGATTCATTACCTAAAGACCACATTATTATACTTGGATGGTTTTTATCTCTTTTAACTAATCTTTCTATTCTATCTACATAAGATTTCTCCCAGCCTTTTTCATCCGTTATCCACTTATAATTACCCGTAAGTTCAAATCCATGGCACTCTAAGTCCGCTTCATCTATTACATATAATCCATACATATCACATAGGTCATAAAAGTAACTATTATTAGGGTAATGAGAGGTTCTTACTGCATTTATATTATGCATCTTCATCAAAATAACATCTTCTTCCATTACCTCTTTTGAAACAGTCCTGCCCATTATAGGATGATAGTCATGCCTGTTTACTCCATTTAGTAAAACTGCTTTTCCATTTATTAAAAAGTTTTCACCCTTTAATTCAATCTTTCTAAAACCTATCCTTTGAGGTATTACCTCTAAGACCTTCTCTCTTTTTAAAACTGTAACTATAAGATGATAAAGATTTGGCTCTTCTGCTGACCACAGCCTTGGACCTTTAACCTTTTCATTAATAAGTACGTCCTGTGTTTTACAATCTTTTAAATTAGTTGCCTTCATGGTACCTGATATAACATTATTTAAATCACTATCTAAAAGCTCATAAAAAATGCTTATATCCTTAAGATCTTCAGAAGTTTTACTTTCTAATGAAAGTTTTATGTTTAAATGTGCATGGTCGTAGTTACTATGAAGATCTGTCTTAATGAATATGTCCTTTAAAGAAATTTTATTCTCTTTTATAATTTCTACATCTCTAAATATTCCACTAAGCCACCACATATCCTGATCTTCAAGGTATGTGCCATCGGACCACTGATATACTCTAACAGTTATATGATTTTCTCCAAGGCTTATATAATCTGATATATCAAATTCAGAACACATCCTACTGCCCTTACTGTATCCAACCTCTAAACCATTAATCCAAACGTGAAAAGCACTATCCACTCCATTAAATCTTAAAATACTTCTACCTTCTAAAAAGTTTTCATCTATTATAAACTTTCTTTTATAAATTCCCGTAGGATTTTCTGTTGGAACATAGGGAGGATTTATAGGGAAGGGATAATAAAGATCTGTATAATGCATGTTTCCGTACCCTTGTACTTGCCAGTTTCCTGGTACTTCAATACTATCCCAATTTTCGCAATTAAATTCTTTAGTGTAAAAGTTCTTTGGTGAAAGCTCTGGCGCCTTTATAAATAAAAAGTCCCACTTACCATTTAAACTTTTAAATCCTAATGAAAATTTATTTTCATAGGTAAGTGCATCCTCCTTATTTAAATATCTCTTAACATCACTCCTGCTTTCTACTCTATTCTTATGAAGTAGGCTTATATCTTCCCACTCCTTATATATTCTAGTCATAATCTTCCTCCTTACAGACATCATATTTAAAACCCCTATTAATATAAGTGGTGCTTTCATCATTTAAACTATAACATAAGAATTACTACTTATAGGATAAATATACCTTAATAAAATGTCAACGTTTTCTTTGGTGCTTTTTACTTATTATACTGCTGTTTTTAGTAAAGTATATCTATTTATGATTATTTCACTTAATATCATATCTTAAGTGAATGTTGTCTTAGGGTATGTTGACAAATTCCTTAATAAAATTTATAATAAATCATATAACGTGTTACTGTTAAATCAGGCATAAGTTTTATTACTTGTGTCTGGTTTTTTTATTAGTACCTAGATTATAGTAAATACCCAAATTATATTTAAATTTAAAATATAATTGATTATACTAAATCTAAAGGTTTAACATTTTATTATATAATATTGAAAGGATGTGAATTTTCTAGACTTATTATTAAGTCTAGAAGAACTATATGTTTGGACTTTTTAAAAAAGATTATGAATTATTTGCTCCTGTTAGTGGAGCTATTATGGATCTTTCACTAGTACCTGATGCAGTATTTTCTGAAAAAATGGCTGGTGATGGTATTGCTATAAATTCAACAGGAGATACCTTTGTTGCTCCAGCAGATGGAAACTTAACTGTACTATTTAAAACTAATCATGCCTTTGCTATGACCTTAAAAAATGGTGCTGAGATATTAATTCATATAGGCATTGATACCGTTGAATTAAATGGGGAAGGATTTGAAAGACTTGCTACTGAAGGAACTGACGTAAAGGCTGGAACCCCAATAATTAAGATAAACAGAAAGCTTATTGAGGATAAAGGATTCTCGCTTATTACCCCTTTATTAATAACAAATTCAGATTCCGTAAAGGAAATGACTGTTACAAAACAAGGTTTAGTAGAAGCTGGAAAAGATAAGGTTATAAATTACAAAGTAAAATAAAAAAGGCACTTAGATTTTTTTGAAACCACTGAAAAATTTCTATTTTTCAGCGGTCTCTATTTTCTAGGTGTCTTTTGTGTATTATTTAAAAATGCTCGCTTATATCCTTTTGTATCCTTTTTACATCTTTTAATCTAAGATTTGTAACTTCCCTTACCTTATCCCAGTCTTCTCCAGCTATAAGCATTTCTCTTGCTTTATTCCTAGCCTCATTAGGATTATTCATTTCCATGTTTTGAAATCCCCTTTCGTTTTTTACTATTATATTCATCAATTTATATATAAGTATTATGAATGTTGTTACTTGTTATACGTTATTTATTTACTATTAGTATAGACAATTATTAAAAATTTATGCTATACCTTCTATTGATGAACATAATAAAAAACATTCACTTAAGGAATCTTTTTAAGGGTGATCTTTAAATCATCATGTTAGTTCTTCTACATTTAAAGTTTTATTTTCAACTATTAGACCAGAAGCAAAATAAAAAACCACTCATAATGAGTGGTTTTTTGGTGGCTTACCGGGGAATCGAACCCCGGACACCATGATTAAAAGTCATGTGCTCTACCAACTGAGCTAGTAAACCTTGTTCTCACCCGGCGACGACTTACTCTCCCACAAGGCCTCCCTTGTAGTACCATCAGCGCTTTAGTGCTTAACCATCCTGTTCGGAATGGGAAGGGGTGT
>NZ_PTIS01000009.1 GCF_002934235.1 Clostridium algidicarnis DSM 15099 | reverse complement strand
AATGGATAATTTATGTATTGGGGAGATGTTTTTGCATCTCCTTTTATTTATATAGTTTTTTATACTAGTTCTGCCTACTAAAATTATACTCTAACTTTACAGTTTTCTATTTCTGATCTATTTTTGTATTTATGGATATATTTATAGATTCACGTTCTATATTTATGTATAAATTATGATAACTTTATAAGTTTATTGTTTTGTACATATATATAAGATATAAATATATTTATATCTTATATATATGAAACATAACTGCTTTTGTGATTATATATTTTGTAGTAATTCTCCTATATCTTCATGTTTGAATAAATATGTTTTATTACAAAAGTGACATTTAAGCTCTTCTGTTTTTCCATCATCATATATTTCTTCTAAGTCTTTCCTTCCAATACTAATCAATGCTTTTTCCACTCTTTCTCTAGAGCAATCACAATTAAATTTTGGTGTAAGAGAATCAATAATTTTTAAATCCATGTCTTCAAATATATATTTAATTATCTCTTCAATGTTCATCCCTTTTGATAACATTTCTGTTATTGAATCTATTTCTTCTAACCTATATGTTAGAAGGTCCGCTACAAGTTCATCCGCCCCTGGCATCATTTGTATTATAAATCCACCGGAAGCTTTTATACTGTAGTCAGTATCTACTAATACGCCTAAAGCCACAGCAGAGGGTGTTTGTTCTGAAACTGTAAAGTAATAAGCTAGGTCATCTCCTACCTCACCTGTGTATATAGGCACTTGTCCTACATAGGGTTCTTTAAGCCCTAGGTCTCTTATTACTGTAAGATTACCATTTTTACCTATAGCTGACCCTACATCTAATTTTCCTTTATCGTTAAGAGGGATATCAATATTAGGGTTACCTATATATCCTTTAACAGTTCCATCACTATAGGCTGTAACTGTTAAACTTTCAGCAGGTCCCCCTCCTGACATTTGAAGAGTTAATTTATCTTCCTTTGATTTTGACATTACCCCCATAAGTGTCCCTGCTGTTAAAAGTCTTCCAAGGGCTGCTGCTGCTGTAGGCGTACAATTATGTATTTTTGTAGCCTCATCTACAAGATTCGTAGTACTTGCAGCTATTATTCTTATCATACCATCTTTTGCTATACCTCTAATCAATCTATCTTCCATTTTGTTCCTCCATATTCTTTTTAACTACATATACTATTCTTTCTGTGTAGTCATCTATTTTTTTTGTTGAATAACAATCTAGCTTGTCCTTTACCATTAAATTAGCATTATGAAGCATCTCTTCTATTTTTGAATCGCTATAAGCCCTTTCAAAATGAGTTTCCTCAAATCTTTCATAAAAATTATCCTTTTTTAAGAAAAATGTAAGGTACATATCTAGTATGTCTTCTTCAAAACTATTTTCCCATGTATAAAATATATCTTCTTCATCATATACAAATGTATTGTTTCCTAAAACATTACTTAACTTATAATACGAATTTATGTCAAAAATAAATATTCCGCCTTCATTAAGATGCTTATATATGTTATTAAAGAACCTTTGAAGATCTCCCTCTTCTATAATATAGTTCACTGCATCTAAGGTGCAGGTAATAAGATCAAATTTATGCTTAAGGTTTAGATCACACATATCTTGACATATTATCGTTGGCTTCAAGTTTTTATCTTTAAACTTGTTAAAAGTTTCCGATAACATAGATGATGAGTAGTCAACAAGCCAGGTATATTTAAATTTAGGGGATATAATCAGTGATAAATTGCCTGTTCCGCAACCCACATCAAGATAATCCCCTTTGTTTATATTTAATTTTTCTACCACTTCCATTATTTTATCCGAAAATAAGTTATAGTCTACATCTTCCTTTATAAGTTTATCATAAACTTCGGACATCTTTGTGTAACTCTCCATATTCATGCGTTATTTAAAACTTATATAATATATAAAAATTAATACTTATTCTAATTATTATATAATCTAGGTTTTATTATAACTCCTCCCCATCTATCTTTTTATATTTAATCAATACTACAAACAATTTATTTAAGTAAGTCTTATCATCTGTATTATATAAAATCATATTAATCATTATCATATATAATTTGTTATTTAGTCAACTACATTTTAATATTTTATCTTTTTATTTCTTCAACCTTTCCAATATCCTATCCTTTTCTAGGTTTTCCAGTATTTCTTTATTAGTGGGTATTTTCATTTCTTTTTTTCTTTTAGTCATTATACCACCTATTCTACCAGTTTCTTCTGAGGTAAGTGATGACCAGCCTAATGATGTAACTTTATTTTTAAGACCTAACTCTTCTGCTATTTCGTATTTTAATTCTTCTCTTAACTTTTCTGCAGTGCTAAGTTCTTTGTTAGATTTTATTTTTGATTTTATAACCTTTTTCAATTCAGGTTTTCCCATATGATTTCTCCCCTTTTAAGTATATATTTTCTATATTAGCTTTTCCCAATACAAAAAATATATTCATAACGGAATTTACCTTAACCTATACTTTATATGCTACTAAAATTAACTGTCAAAGTGTACAAATAGCATTAAAATCAAAAGAAAGTATATATTTTTATCACTATTAACTATATAATGTAATATAAAGAAAGTATAAAAGATATATCTTTTATACTAATAAATATAAAAAGTGAGGGATCTTTATGGCGTTATTCAAAGGCTCTGGAGTAGCTATTGTTACACCATTTAATGAAAAAGGCGTAGATTTTGATAAATTAAAGGAATTACTAGAATGGCATGTAGATTCTAATACAGATGCCATAATTATTTGTGGCACTACTGGTGAAGCTTCGACTATGTCTACCTTAGAAAAAAAAGAAGTTATAAAATTTACAGTAGATACTATAAATAAGAGAATTCCTGTTATTGCAGGTACAGGTACTAACGATACAAAAGCTTCCATGGAAATGAGTAAATGGGCTGAATCAATAGGTGTAGATGGCCTTTTGGTTATAACACCTTATTACAACAAAACTAATAACAAAGGTCTTATAGCTCATTTCACTGCTATTTCCAATGCGGTGAATACACCTATAATACTTTATAACGTTCCTAGCAGGACTGGTATGAATATCTCACCTACTACATTATTAGAACTTGCAAAACTTAAAAATGTGGTTGCAGTTAAAGAAGCTAGTGGTGATATTTCTCAAGTAGCTAAATATAAGGCTCTTTGCAAAGATAAAATAGATATTTATTCTGGAAATGACGATCAAATAATACCTATATTGTCATTAGGAGGCATAGGTGTAATATCAGTTTTAGCTAATATAATTCCAAAAGATGTACATGATATGTGTCATCTATACCTTGATGGCAAGGTAGATGAAGCTTTAGATGTTCAGCTTAAATCATTAGATTTAACTAATTCTTTATTTATAGAAACAAACCCTATTCCAGTAAAAACTGCCCTTAATTTAATGGGCCTGAATGTAGGAGATTTAAGATTACCTCTATGTTCTATGGATGACAATAATTTAAAAACTTTAGAAAATGAAATGCATAAATATGGTTTGTTGAAATAAGGAGAGATTTTATGGTTAAATTAATACTAAATGGTTGTAATGGCAAAATGGGCAAAGTGGTTACTAGCTGCCTAAGCGACTTTAAAAATATTGATCTCGTTGCAGGTATAGATAAAAATGATTCTAAGTGTTCTTATCCTGTATTTTCTAGTATTGAGGATTGTAATATTACTGCCGATGTAATACTAGACTTTTCTAGGAAAGAAGCCTTAAAGTCTATTCTTAAATATTCAAGGTCAAAAAAAATGGCTTTAGTTTTATGCACTACAGGATACTCAAAGGAAGATATTGATTTAATAAATGAATATAGTAACTATATTCCTATATTTAGATCTGCTAATATGAGTATAGGCATAAATGTAATAAATAATATTCTAAAAAATATTGCTCCTTTTTTATATGAAAATTTTGATATTGAAATTATAGAAAAGCACCATAATCAAAAGGTTGATTCCCCTAGTGGCACAGCCCTTTTATTAGCTCATACCATACAAGAATCAATTAAAGATTCAACAGAACTTATTCATGGTAGAGAAGGCAATAAAAAAAGAGATCCTAAAGAAATAGGTATGCATTCTATAAGAGGTGGAAATATTGTAGGAGATCACGATGTTATTTTTGCTGGTTCTGGCGAGGTAATAGAAATTAATCACAAAGCAATTTCAAGAGATGTCTTCGCTTTTGGAGCATTAAGAGCTTGTGAGTTTATTTCTAATAAGTATAAAGGTTTATATAATATGGATGATATGATAGATCTTTAAATTCATGATTTTGTAGTAAAATTCCCAGCTAATTTATTATAATGAAAAGAATAAAAATATAAAGAGCACTTTTTAGTGCTCTTTATATTTTTATTATCTTTTATTTTTCTACATAAGCATTTTCAAAGAATACAAAACCTAGAGGTGATTTTACTACACCTTTAACATAATCTTTTTGGCATATAATATTTGTGTAGTAATAAATAGGTACTATAGGCATATCATTCATTAATATATCCTCTGCTTCATGTAAAAATGCCATTCTTTTAGCTGGATCTAATTCATTTTTCGCATTATTTAATGCTTTATCATAGTCTGGATTATTATAAGCTGCATCATTATTTCCAGAAGTTGATGACCACATATCTAAAAATGTCATAGGATCTGAGTAATCTCCTATCCAACCATGTCTTGCAATTATATAATCTTTATTGTTTCTAGATTCTTGGAAAACCTTCCATTCCTCATTCTTTAATTCTACTTCTATACCTAAATTTTTTCTCCACATATCTTGAACTGCTTGAGCTATATTTTGATGCCCTTGATTAGTATTGTATGATAGAGGTATTGTAGGGAATCCCTTTCCTTCTGGATATCCAGCTTCAGCTAATAACTTTTTAGCCTCTTCTATATTTCCTTCTGGTTTGTAATATTCTTTGTTTTGGAAATCTTTATCTCCACTTTCTTTTATACCCTTAGGTACAAAACTAACTGCAGGTATTTGTTCACCTTTAGTTACATTTTCAACTATGTCTTTTCTATTTATAGCTAATGTTAAAGCTTTTCTAACCTTAGGATCTTTTAAAGCTTTAGCTGCTTCTTTATCTACGCCTTCAGCCTTATCAGACAAGTTTAAACAGTAGAAATAAGTTCCAAGACTAGGATATATCTTAGCTGTGCCATCTTTTAAAAGGTTAGGTAGTTCTTGAGCTGGCGGTGATTCTATTATATCAAATTGGCCAGTCTTAAATGCTGACAACGCTGCTGTAGCCTCATCAATCATTTTATACTCTATTTTATCTAATTTAATTTTACTTGCATTCCAGTAATTTTCGTTCTTTACAAAAGTTATAGTATCTTTAGGTTTCCATTCTGACATTTTAAATGGCCCGTTGGAAATATAACTACTTACTTCGTTAGCCCAGGCTGTTGGGTTTTTATCTACTATATCTTTTCTTACTGGGAAATAAGTAGGAAAAGCTGTTAGTGATAAAAAGTATTTTGTTGGATATTCAAGTGTAACTTTAAGGGTACTATCATCTACAGCTTTTACCCCTATTTCATCTACAGTAGCCTTTGCCTTGCCATCTTTAGCTTCTTTACTATTATAAGACTCAGCATTTTTTAGGTAATATAACTGATACGCATATTCTGCTGCAGTATTAGGGTCTAATGCTCTCTTCCATGCATATTCAAAATCAGAAGCTTTTACTGGCTCTCCATCAGACCATTTTGCATCTTTTCTAAGATGAAATGTATATTCTAACTCATCCTTAGAAACATCCCACTTTTCAGCTACTCCAGCTACCGGAGCATCTTTATCATCTAATTTAGTTAATCCTTCAAAGGCGTTTGACAATACAGTAGCACCATCTACTGCGGCATTCAAAGCTGGATCTAAAGTTTTAGGATCCGCTCCTAGGTTATAAACTATTACTTGATCTGCTTTCTTATCTACGCCCCCTTCTTCTTTTTTAGAACATCCTGCAAATATAGTTGAACCTACAGCAAAAGCTAGTAATAAACCTATTATTTTAGTATTCCTTTTTAACATTTTCCTTCCCCCTTTATAATAAATTTTATATAATCCATTAACCCTTCTTAACGTCACCTCCTAAAATTAATAGAGATTAATATAGATGGCATGCAACAAAGTGGTTGTTTTGGACTTCTTTTAAATCTGGGTCCTCTTCAGAACATATTGGTTTTGCATATTTACATCTTCCTTTAAATCTACATCCTGGAGGCGGATCTATTGGCGATGGGATTTCTCCCTTTAAAACAATTCTCCTTTGTGCTGCAGATGCTTTTGGATCAGGTATAGGTATTGCAGAAAGAAGAGCCTGAGTATATGGATGAAGAGGATGATCATAAAGTTCATTACTTTCTCCAACCTCTACAAGTCTTCCTAAGTACATTACTCCTATATTATTAGATATATGCTTAACCATAGATAAATCGTGAGCAATAAAAAGATAGGTTAAGCCTAAGTCCTTTTGTAAATCCTCTAGCATGTTTACAACCTGTGCTTGTATAGATACATCCAATGCTGAAATAGGTTCGTCACAAACTATAAATTCTGGTTCTACTGCAAGAGCTCTTGCAATACCAATTCTTTGTCTTTGCCCTCCTGAAAATTCATGTGGATACCTACTTATATGATCTCCATTTAACCCAACCTTATCTAAAAGACTTCTGATCTTATCCAACCTTTCTTTTCCCTTTCCAAGGTTGTGTATATCTATAGCTTCACCTATTATATCTCCTACTGTCATTCTTGAATCCAAGGAGGCATAAGGATCTTGAAATATCATTTGCAATTTTCTTCTATATGGTAACATCTGTTTTTGACTATATTTAGCTAAATCTACTCCCTTATATATTATTTCTCCTGCTGTAGTATCATAAAGCCTAACTGCAGTCCTCCCTAGAGTAGTTTTTCCACAACCTGATTCTCCTACAAGACCTAAAGTTTCTCCTCTATTAATTTTAAAGCTTACCCTATCTACAGCCTTAACATAGCTTTTACTTCCTAAAAAACTTCCTTTCTTAACTGGAAAGAATTTGGTTAAATTATTTACTTCTAATAACACTTCTTTTTTTTCAGACATTTTTGATCGCCTCCCTACCAACTGGTGCCATTACTTTAATAGAGTTTGGATGATTTAACCAACAGGCCGAAGTATGATATTCGTTAATCTTAAAAAATGGAGGCCTTTTAGCTAAACATATTTTCATGGCATATTCACATCTAGGGGCAAAAGGACATCCTACAGGAGGCTTTAATAAATCTGGCGGCTGACCATCAATAGGTTTTAACCTTTCCTTTAACTGAGCTTTAGGATTTGGAATGCTCCTAAGTAATCCCCAAGTGTATGGATGCTTTGGATGATAAAAAATATCCTCTTTGCTGCCCTTTTCAATAATAAGTCCTCCATACATTACATTTATATCATCACACACATCAGCAACTACTCCAAGGTCATGAGTTATCAATATAATTGATGTATTAATCTTTTCTTTAAGATCTTTCATAAGTTCAAGTATTTGAGCTTGTATAGTTACATCGAGAGCTGTTGTAGGCTCGTCTGCAATCAATAATTTTGGATCACACACCATGGCCATAGCTATCATAACTCTTTGTCTCATTCCACCTGAAAACTCATGAGGATACTGTGTCATTCTTTTTTCAGGACTTGGTATTCCAACAATTGATAACATCTTTAATGCAGTATTGTAAGCTTCAGTTTTAGTCATTGATTTATGCTTCATTAAAGGTTCAATTACCTGTTTTCCTATGGTATAAACAGGATTTAAGGAAGTCATCGGGTCCTGAAATATCATCCCTATATCATTTCCTCTTATTTTTTCCATATCCTTTTCTTTTAGTTTCACTAAATCTTTATTATCAAATATTATTTCACCATTTATAATCTTTCCGTTATCAGACAAAAGTCTCATTAAGGACATCATACTTACACTTTTTCCACTGCCAGACTCACCTACTATCCCTACTGCCTGACCTTTTTTCAAACTAAAAGATATGCCCCCCACAGCTTTAACCTCGCCCACATGGGTGAAGAAGCTAGTTTTTAAGTCCCTTATTTCTAATAAGTTTTCCATATATATCACCCCTTAATCAGCTTATTTTCTTAATTTTGGATCCAAAGCATCTCTAAGTCCATCTCCTAAAAGGTTAAAAGCTAATATAGTAAAACAGATGGCTAGTGACGGAAATATTAACTGATAAGGATATATGGTATACCCTTGAAGTGCTTCAGAAGTTAAAGTTCCCCAAGATGCTTTTGGTGCTGGAATTCCGAGTCCCACAAAGCTTAGAAAGGCCTCAGTAAATATTGCTGAAGGAATTAACAAGGTTAGTGTTACAATTATAGATCCCATACTATTAGGTATTAGGTGTCTTAATAATATACGCTTCCCATTAGCTCCTAGAACTCTAGCTGCAAGAACAAATTCTTGTTCCTTAAGCTGTAATATTTCTCCTCTTACAATACGAGCCATTGAAAGCCAATACGAAATAGCAAGCGCCACTATTATACTTTTAAGTCCAGGTCCAATAATAACCATAAGCAATATTACATATATCATCATTGGTATAGAATATATAATATCTACAATTCTCATCATTACACTGTCTACAGTTCCCCCCACATATCCTGCAATACCTCCGTATAAAACTCCTATAACAAAATTAAGAAAAGAGGCTACATAAGCTATAGTTAAAGAATATCTAGCTCCATACATAATTCTCACAAATAAATCTCTTCCAAATTGATCTGTTCCAAACCAATGAATTGAACTAGATCTTTGATTAGCCACGCTAAAATCATTACTGAAATAATCAAACTTAGAAAACATAGGTACAAAAATTGCTCCTAGGGTAATTGCTATAATAAAACCTAAAGATACTATTGCAAGTTTATTTGCTTTTAGTCTTCTCCACGCATCTTGCCAATAGGTAACACTTGGCCTTACTATCTCATCTTTTATCTTTTCTTCATCAGAAACCTTATTGAACATTTCTATATCTATTTTTTCATTAATCTCCATATTAGTCACCCCCCCAACTATTCAGTCTTTAAATTATCAAGCTTAATCCTTGGATCTATGATTACATATAAAATATCAACAATAAAATTACATACAACTAATAAGACACTATAAAAAACTGTAACTCCCAAAAGAGTGGTGTAATCCCTATTATTAATGGAATTTACGAATTCTCCACCAAGTCCTGGTATACCAAATATTCTTTCAACAACAAAACTTCCTGTAAGTATTCCAGCAACTAGTGGTCCTAAATAAGTAACAATAGGTATTAATGAATTTCTTAAAGCATGCTTGTATATAACAGTATTTCTACTTAATCCTTTAGCTTTAGCTGTTCTCACATAATCTTGCTGCACCACCTCTATTAGTCTAGACCTTGTAAGCCTTGCTATAAATGCTATGGAGTATCCACCCAGTGCTATTACAGGCATTATATAGTTTTTAGCACTTCCAAACCCTATTACTGGTAAAAGCCCTAATTTAACTGAAAACACCAGTATGAGCAATGTGGCCATTACAAAACTTGGCACAGTAACACCCAAGGTAGCTAAAATCATACAAAGATAATCAGGCCATTTCCCTTGATTCAAAGCTGAGATTACCCCCATATAAACCCCCAAAGCCAAAGCTACTATAACTACAACAATACCTAGCTTAGCTGAGGTTGGAAATGAATAACCAATAACCCATCTAACGGTTCTACCCTCATATTTCATAGATGGACCAAGATCTCCTTTTAAAAGATTTTTCATATATATTACATACTGCGTCCCAAGAGGCTTATCCATCCCAAATTTTGCTTCTAAGTTAGCTTTAATTTGTGGTGGTACCTTTTTTTCCCCATCAAAGGGTCCTCCTGGCATTAATCTCATTAAAAAGAAAGTTAACGTAATAACGATCCAAATAGTTATAATACTTGCAAATAACCTTTTTAAAATATACTTTATCAAGATATTTCCCCCCTTCTTTAAGTTTAAATCTAATGTTGCGCCCCCTCTCATATGTCACAATATTCAGACTAATCTTTGTAGGATTATATATAGTAAATACTTAAATAGCATGTTAGGTAATTTATTGACGTATACATAGGCTGAAGTATACTACACTTATTTTTGAAAGGTAATTTCATTGATTTTTTTAATTATAGGTTTAATCTATAGGTTTGATTTAGTTTACTGATAATTGATTAATAATTAAATGTGCGTTTCATTTTTTATAATATTACCACAACTTATTTTTTATGTCAATTACATTTCTTATATACTTTTAAATTCTATTAATTATATACTCACTTAATTTGCAAATTATTCTATATTCTTTTATATAAATACTAAAAAGTATGCTCATATACATTTTGTTAATATAAAGCAAATAACCTTACTACCTAGAAACAAATCTAGAATAGTAAGGTTATCTCCTTTACTCACCTTTTAAATGTGTTTAAAATTATTTTTTAGCCACACTTCTAATAAATCTAAAGACTTTTTTAAGGTATCCATACTATATGAATAAGAAATTCTTACATAGCCCTCTCCAGCTGGTCCAAATGCAGACCCCGGAACCAATGCTACCTTTGATTCTTTCAGTAACCTTAAGCAAAAATCTTCACTACTTAGTCCATATTTTTTTATTGAAGGAAATATATAAAAGGCTCCTTTTGGTAGATTACTTTCAACCCCCATAGATATCAGTCTATCATATACATATTCAGATCTTTTTTTAAATTCATCTCTCATAATCTTTACATATTCCATACCCTCTTCAAATCCTTCATATACACCCCACTGTACAATTGACGGTGCAGAAGATGCATTATATTGATGAATCTTAGTAATTTCTTTAATGTATTTTTCTTTTGCACATACATAGCCTATTCTAAGGCCTGTCATAGAAAACATTTTAGAAAATCCACTTATTAAAATAACTCTATCCAAAATATCTTCATATTGAGATATAGAATAATAATTTCCCTCAAAATTTATAGAACTATATATTTCATCGGAAATTATTATAGTTGAACTTTTCTTTAATGTATCATGCAACTCTTTTAAATCTTTCTTACTTAAAACTGTACCTGTTGGATTAGATGGGAAAGATAATACCATGGCCTTTATATTATCTTTTTTTAATTTTTCTTTGATGTCTTCTATATCTATAGATAAATCTTCTTTTAAATTGTAATAGCTAACATCTGCTCCTAGTATTTTTGATATGGCTTCATAAGAGGGATACGCTATTGATGGTATAAGTACTTTATCACCCTTATTTAATATAGCTGTAAAAAGACAAAATAAGCCTTCGCTTCCTCCAGCTGTAACACAAATTTCCTGTTTATCGTAATGAATATTCATTGTAGATAAATACTTACTTATCTTTTCTCTAAGCTCTGGAATTCCATTATTAGGTGTATATTTAGTTTTATTTTCATTTAAGGCCTTTATTATGCCCTCTTTTATAGGCACTGGAACCGCGAAGTCAGGTTGCCCTAATGTTAAAGATATTGCTCCTTCAACTTTTGTTACCTTATCAAAAAACTTCCTTATACCCGAAACTTCAACATTTTTAAGGTTTTCATTCATGTAGATTACCCTCTTTTCTCAGAATAATAATTATATAATATGATATAATATGATATAATCTATTATATTATATTAAAGAAAAAAATACATCAAAGTTTGAAAGGATGATTTAATTATATGAACTATGATTTAACTGACCCTTATGAAATTGCAAGATACATAAAAGAATCAAAAAAATCTACGCCGGTAAAAACTTATGTAAATGGTACCCTTGGCACATTTCCTGAAACTATAGAATGGTATGGCTCTGAGGGAATTTATATACTTTTTGGTGAAAGTGATGAGATTTCCAATTTCATATTAAACAATAAAGAAACAATTAAACACTTTAGAATGGAAAACGATAGAAGAAACTCTGCAATTCCTCTTATAAACCTTTTAGAAGTTGATGCAAGGATAGAACCAGGTGCAGTTATAAGAGATAAAGTTTCTATAGGCAAAAATTCAGTTATAATGATGGGCGCAATTATTAACATAGGCGCAGAAATAGGCGAAGGTTCTATGGTAGATATGAATGCTGTAGTAGGAGCCCGTGGAAAGCTTGGTAAAAGTGTCCACCTTGGAGCTGGAGCTATAGTTGCAGGTGTCTTAGAGCCACCAAGTAAAACACCTTGTGAAATTGGAGATAATGTATTAATAGGAGCAAATGCTGTTATCTTAGAAGGCGTTAAAATAGGCAAAGGATCTGTAGTTGCAGCTGGTTCAGTTGTAGTTGAAGATGTTCCTGAAAATGTAGTTGTTGCAGGCACTCCAGCTAAAATTATAAAAGTTGTTGATGATAAAACTAAAGATAAAACCAAACTTTTAGATGATCTTAGAAAATAATTAATTTTCACAAATAAAAATCACTGCTAGGGTAAACATATAAGAATTACCTTAGCAGTGATTTTTTAAACTACTTTTTCATCATGATTTGATTCATCCACGTCCGAATCCTCTTTAACAACCTTCTCCATTTTAGATGTGGATACTTCATAGGCTACCTTCTTCACATATTCATTTTCAGATACTTTTTTTTGATATTCCCTACTCTGAAGTCTTCCCCAAATCCTTATGTTATCTCCAACACTCAAGGTTTGGCAAAATCTTGAGTTTCTTCCCCAAGCTATTGTTGGTATATAGTCAGATTTATTATAGGGTCTATTAACCGCTATTAATATATCTGCTATTTCACGACCAAAAGGAGTGGTTCTATATACTGGTTCCTTGCATATAAATCCATCTAAGAATATTTCATTAGGATTTTTACTTTTTTCAAGACAAAGCTCTATATTCCTTGCAAATACCGTCAATATAAGTCTATTGCATCCATCTATAAATTTATTATAAGACCTTAGTTGTCCTTCTAATGCCACTTCTGTACCAATTTCAAATTTTATACCACCCATTAGTCTTTCTGATATAGTTATAGACAAAATATCACTTGCATCACTTAGTCTTGTAGACTCTAAATAAAATATATAAAACCCTTCTCCATACATTTCATGACTAAACTCTAGATCCGAAACAATCTTCCCCTCTAAATAAATCTTATTGTTCAACATCAAATTATCCATATTAGCCCCTCTCTCCCTTTGTTTTTTTATCATCTTATATAACTAAAATATTCTACTACGCATACAATTATTACTATTTTCTACAATACACATTCATTTATATTACATTTACTTAAATCTTCATCTTAATTATTTTACTGATTCATTAGCTTTTGCACTCCTAAACTATCAATCTTATAATTTTCTTTATATATAAGGTCCCCAACCTTCACTATTTCATAACCTTTAGATTTAAAGTATTGAATAATCCTTGGAATATTTTTAGGTGTATATTTTGCATCATTATGGAATAAAAGTATAGATCCAGCTTTAGTTTTATCTATAACTCTATTATATTCAATCTCAGACCCCTCTGACTTCCAATCTATACTATCTACATCCCACTGAATAACATAATAATTAAGCCCTTGCGCTGTATCAATTAGAAGATTATTATACGCTCCACTAGGACATCTAAAAAGTTTTACATCTTCATTAGTTATATTTTTTATCTTAGCACTAGTAGCTTCTAACTCTTTTATAATTCTATCTTTAGATATTTTACTCATATCTGGATGCATGTTACTATGATTTCCTATTTCATGACCTCTTTTATGTATTTCTTTCACCATTTCTGCATTTTTTAAATCATAATCAATCCATCCACCTACAACAAAAAATGTGGCCTTTACATTATATTCATCTAATACATCTAGTATTTCTTCCACATTGTCTAACCCCCAACTTATATCAAAGGTGAAAGAAATCTTTTTCTCACTGGTTTCTACTGAATATATAGGCACCTTTTTCTGAACTTTTGAATCAACTAAAAAATTTCCATTACCTAAAGTAATATAAGTGAAAATTACTACAGTTACTAAAATCAAAGAAATTATCCCTTTCTTAATTATTTTTTTCTTAATAACCTTCTCCATATTAAACCTCCCCTACCCCTCTCTATATTAATTAATATTAATGTTAACTCACATATATTCAGAAGTTTAAAATATCTTTTTTAATTTTAAAATAATAAAGGGATAAAGATTTTAAATGCTTTTTATGCTATAATATATAAGTACACTTTCATTTATAAAGGGAGGGTGGGAATAGTAATGTATGAAAGCACTTTAGAACTAGCGGAAAACAAATTAATGGTGCTATATATATTGAAAAGTATAAAGATACCTATATCTAATAGTCAATTAACAGAAATGATTCTAGAAAATGGTTTTATAAACTACTTTACACTACAACAATATATAACAGAATTAATTTCATCGTCTTTTATTAGCTACGATAAAAAAAATGAGAAAAAAGTCTTAGTATTGTCTGCTAAAGGAGAAAAGGTACTATCTATGTTTCAAGATAGAATATCTCCTTCTAAAACAGAAGTTATAGAGGCTTATATAAAAGAAAGATTAGACACCATAAAAAGAGAACTTACCCTAACTTCTGACTATACCATTGACGACAATGGTAACTTTATAGTAGACTTAAAAGCTATAGAAAACGACTTTATGCTTATGGATTTAAAAATAAATGTTACTTCAAATAAGCAAGCTATGTCACTTTGTGATAAATGGAAATCAAATTCTTCTGAAATATATAATAAAATAATGCAACTTCTTATAAACAGTTAAGTTTATACTAATGCCATTCCATTAGGTTCTTTATCTATGGTAATGGCATTTTTATTGCCCTTATATATGTCATATTTAATAAGCACATTATTATAGTTGTCTCCTACATATAAAAATTTCTTATGTTGCAATATTCCCCTTGGTGTTCCACCTAGATATACCCTTTTTATCTCTTCCATATGCTTTAAATCTAAAATACTTATAGTTCCTTCAGAAAAATTAGATACAAATCCTAAATTCTTTTTAAAGTCTACTGACATATCTACAGGACATCTGCCGGTTTCAACAGTAGCTACAGATTTGCCTTGATTTATAGCTAAAATGTTTATTCTTCCATTTCTATCAATGCCCATATTACTTTCACATACTATTATATTTTCTCCATCCTCACTAAGTATTACTTTTGTTGGATAAGATTCAAAAAGATTTATGGTTTTTATCACCTCATTTTTATTACAATCTATAATAGATATTTCATGCCCCGCCATATTAGCCACCGCAGCTACACCACTGTTTTTACATATATCAATACTATGAGGCATGTTTCCACAAGGAAGTTCTCTTATAACTTTTCTACTTATTAAATCAAATATAACTAAAGTATTAGATTCCCCACAAATCACATAAGCATATTCCTTAAATACCTTTAAATCATTACAATGAGACCCTATATAATAGTTTGCCACCTCTTTATCTTCTGTAATATCTAATATAGATATTGTATCGTTGTAATTATTAGCTACTATTACATAGCTTTTCCATGGACATATCCCATGTGGTCCAACTAGTTCACTTTGCCTTTTAATATTAATTTTTCTTTCCTTTAAGTCTTTTAGACATACTTTAGAAACAGAATCAGATCCTGTATTGCATATATAGAGATAATCCATAATAGCACCACTCCTTTCCTATAGTAATAGTTTTCATCGCCTTATCTTTTTGATATAATAGTTATTATATGTGCTTTATAACAATTGGGTAGTATTCAAAAATAATTTAATTTAATAACTACTACATTAGATATAATTAGGGGGATTTATAATTATGTATAAATATAAGACTAGCGGTGTTTGCTCAAAAAGCATATCTTTTGAGATAGTAAATAATAAAATTACTAATGTTAATTTTGAAGGTGGTTGTGCTGGTAACGCTCTTGGAATTTCTAGTTTAGTTTCAGGTATGACACCTATTGAGGTAATAGAAAAACTAAAGGGAATAAAATGTGGTAAAAAAAGCACTTCTTGCCCTGATCAACTTTCTAACGCAATAGAAACATTAGTTTTATAAAGATAAAAAGATGTGGTTATATTCTTATCTAGGCGAATATAACCACATCTTTATTTTTAAATTTTAATACTAATTGCCTTTATAAATGTTTATCTTTTATTATCTTTCTCATATCTCCAACCATATAAAGGGATCCCGAAATTACTATAATATCCTTTGGAGATGCATATGTTAAAGCCTTTTCGTAGGCCTTTTTATAATCTTCTATTGACTCACAATTTTCATTGTACCTTTTTACATGATTTTTTAATTCTAAGGCTAGTTCTGCCCTTTTGCTATGTGGAGTTACTGTTATGATCTTTTTGCTCATAGGTGCTATGACACTTAGCATTTCATCAACTTGCTTGTCCGCAAGGATTCCTAATATTAAAATCATTTTGTCGTATTTAAAATAGGTGGTTATGCTCTCTTTAAGCTTCATAATCCCATCTATGTTATGAGCTCCATCTATAATTACCTTACCTTTATCATACTTTACAACTTCAAGCCTAGCTGGCCACTTAACATCTTTTAGAGACTTAATTATAGTATTACTTTCTATTTCAATATTTTCAATGCTACAAAGTTCTTCTATAACCGAAACAGCAAGTGAAGCATTTAATATCTGATGTTGTCCTAAAAGAGATAATTCTATAAAATAAGTATCCTTTTTAGTACTTATTTCCAAAGCTTGAGTCAATGAATTTTCTTTTTCTATAACCTCTATTAATTTAGCTGAATCTTCTTTAATTAATACAAGTTCCGATCCCTCTTTTTTACATTTGTTTTTTATCACTTCTAAAGCTTCCTCATTTTGAGGATAACATACTACAGGTATTCCTTTTTTAATTATACCTGCTTTTTCTGTGGCAATTTCTGTTAAAGTTGATCCTAATATATCCATATGATCATAACTTATAGATGTTATAACTGATATTAAGGGTGTTATAACATTAGTAGAATCAAGTCTTCCTCCAAGTCCTACCTCAATTACAGCATAATCAACCTTTTCTAAATAAAAATATAAATACATAGCACAAGTTATTATCTCAAATTCTGTAGGATGCTCATAACCTAATTTAATAACTTCATTTACTACTTTCGCTAATTTTGATATTATTTTTCTTAAATTATCTTTTGAAATATTTTCTTTATTAATTTGCATCCTTTCTTCAAATTCCTCTAGGTATGGGGATGTGTACATTCCTACTTTATACCCAGCTTTGAAAAGCATTTCATTTATCATTGCTGTAGTAGATCCTTTTCCATTAGTACCTGCTACATGTATACATTTTATCTTTTTATGAGGATTTCCAAGAAGTTCTAAAATCTTTTCTGTTCGCGATAATCCATAGTTGTTTCCAAACTTCGCTGTGTCATCTATATAACTTCTAGCTTCTTCATAACTCATAAAATCTACTGCATTATTCCAAGTCAACTATCTCAACTCCTTTAAGCTTATGTAAAATATTTATATTAATTAAAGACCTAAGGTAAGAAAATGTTTTTTCATTTTCTTACCTTTAAAAGTTTTGTTAACTTTTAAAATGTCTTTATATGAACCTATACTTAAGTCCTTTATAATTTTAGTTTAAACTTTCAATTCTAAGTAAAATAGCCTCTAACATAGATTTATATTTTTCTCCCTTAGCTTTTTCTTCCTCAACTACAGATTCTGGAGCCTTAGACACAAATTTTTCATTTGAAAGTTTCTTTTGAACTCTTTCTATTTCAGATTTAAGTTTATCTTTTTCCTTATTTAATCTTTCTAGTTCTTTTTCTTTATCAACTAAATCTAGTAAAGGTATGAATAGTTCTCCACCTTTAACTACTAATGAAACTAAGTTTTCAGGAAGATTTTCCTTATCTTTTATTATTTCAACTTCACTTACAGAAGCTAACTTTTCAAAGTAAGTCTTACCCTTATCAAAGGCCTCCTTAGCTTCGTCTAATACATAAGCAAGAACTTTAGTCTTTCTTGATGGTATAACATTCATCTCAGCCCTTACATTTCTTAAGGACTTTATACCCTCTACTATATAAGTCATTTGAGTTTCAGCCTTATCATCTACTAAGCTTTCCTGATACTCAGGAAAGGGAGATATAGTTATAGACTCATACTCACTATCTAAGTGAATATATATCTCTTCTGTAATAAAAGGCATTACAGGATGAAGTAGTTGTAATGAAACAGTTAAAACTTTCTTTAATACATTTAATGTGGTAGCCTTTTGTTTTTTATCTTCACCATAAAGTATAGGCTTCACAAGCTCAATATACCAATCACAAAATTCTATCCATATAAAATCATATACCTTTTGAAGAGCAATTCCAAGTTCAAACTTATCCATATTTTCTGTTACTTCTTTTATAAGCGAATTCATTTTAGATAATATCCATCTGTCAGCTAAAGTATATTCTTTAGAATCTTTATATTCATTCATTAACTCTTCATCTAAGTTCATCATAACAAACCTTGATGCATTCCAAATTTTATTTGCAAAGTTTCTTGCAGACTCAACTCTTTCAGGATAAAATCTTATGTCATTTCCTGGAGCATTTCCTGTAACAAGCATAAATCTTAATGCATCTGCACCATACTCATCTATAACTTCTAAAGGGTCCACACCATTTCCAAGAGATTTAGACATTTTTCTACCTTCTGAATCTCTTACCATACCATGGATGAATACATTTTTAAAAGGTACCTCTCCAAGGTTGTGTATTCCTGAAAACACCATTCTAGCTACCCAGAAGAATATAATATCATATCCTGTAACTAAGGTGTCTGTAGGGTAAAAGTACTCTAAGTCTTCAGTCTTTTCTGGCCATCCAAGTGTTGAAAAAGGCCAAAGGGCTGAACTAAACCAAGTATCTAGAACATCAGAGTCCTGCTTTAAATTATGGCTTCCACATTTAGGACAGCAATTTACAGTTTTTTCACTAACTGTTATCTCGCCACACTCACAGTACCAAACTGGAATTCTATGACCCCACCAAAGTTGCCTTGATATACACCAATCCTGTATATTTTCCATCCAGTTATAATATGTCTTTTCAAATCTTTCTGGTATGAATTTAGTTTCGCCATCCTTTACAGCCTTTATAGCAGGCGCTGCTAAACTTTCCATCTTTACATACCACTGTTTTGATATTATAGGTTCAACCACTGTACCACATCTATCATGAAATCCTACATTGTGTACATGTTCCTTTATCTTAACTAGGTATCCTTCTTTTTTCAAATCCTCTACTATAGCCTTTCTAGCTTCATATCTTTCAAGGCCCTCGTATTTTCCTCCGAACTCATTTATATTACCCTTATCATCCATTATCCTTATTTCTTTTAAGCTATGCCTTTTACCTACCTCATAATCATTTGGATCATGTGCTGGTGTTATTTTAACAGCTCCAGTTCCAAATTCCATATCTACATATTCATCAGCTATGATAGGAATTTCTCTATTTACTAAAGGTAATAATAACATTTTCCCTACTATATCTTTATATCTTTTATCCTTTGGGTTTACAGCAACAGCAGTATCTCCAAGCATTGTTTCAGGTCTTGTAGTGGCTATTTCTAAAAATCTATCTGTTCCAACTAAAGGATATTTTATGTGCCAGAAGTTACCTTGTTGTTCCTTATGTTCAATTTCAGCATCTGAAATAGCAGTAACACATTTTGGGCACCAGTTAGTAATTCTATTTCCTTGATATATAAGACCTTCATTATAAAGTTTTACAAAAACATGTTTTACAGCTTTATCTAGTCTTTCATCCATGGTAAAACTTTCTCTAGTAAAATCTACAGAACATCCCATTTTCTTAATTTGTGATCTAATATTATCTCTATACTCATCGGTCCATTCCCAAACCTTTTCTAAAAAAGCGTCTCTACCAATCTCTTTCTTTTTGATACCTTTTTTTAATAATTCATTTTCCACCTTAACTTCAGTTGCTATACTTGCATGGTCCTCTCCTGGAAGCCATAGAGCATTGTACCCTTGCATTCTTTTAAATCTTATAATCATATCTTGAAGTGTATTATCTAATGCGTGACCTAGATGCAGCCTTCCTGTAATATTAGGTGGTGGCATTATTACAGTATAAGCCTTTTTGTTAAGATCCACCTTAGGAGTAAAGTATCCTTTTTCTTCCCAGTTTTTATATATCTTTTCTTCAAAATCTTTTGGACTATATTTCGTCTCTAAGTTTTTCTTCTCATCCATAATTATATCCTCCTTTTAAATTCCAAACTAATATTTTGTGTAATAGATAAAATCTGATTTTAATTGTTTTTGAATACAAAAAAAGAGCCTCCTCCTATAAAAGGACGAAGACTCGTGGTACCACCTTTTTTCCCATTTAGCAGTTAACTAAATGGCTCTTAAATAATAACGGCAAAGCACCGTTTTTGCTTACTAAATTTTCAGCAAAAATGCTCAAAAGCTACCTTCAAGAATAAGTAACATAAAAGACTTTTCAACCTATGAGTCTTTCTCTCTTAAAGCACTATATTCTTTACTCCTCTTTATCACTGCAACATATTCATTTTAATAATTATATTATCTTACTTATACCTCTAGTGTCAAGCTTTATAATTTATTACATTGATCTGCTAATTGCTTTTCTTCTATTTCCTCTATTTCCTTTGGTTTAATTGGTTTTTCAAGATTCTTAAAAGCTGCAGAAAGCATTAATTTTATTCTATTTAGTTGATTTACTTCGCTAGCTCCCGGATCATAATCCACAGCCACTATATTAGCTTTTGGATAATTTGCTTTAAGTGCTTTTATCATTCCCTTACCAGTTACATGATTAGGTAGACATGCAAAAGGCTGCATACAAATTATATTTTGTGTTCCACCTTCTATAAGTTCTATCATCTCTGCTGTTAAAAACCAACCTTCTCCTGTTTGATTACCTAAAGATATTATCTTTGAAGCTTTAAAAGCTAGTTCTTTTATATGTTTTGGCGGTTCAAATCTTTTACTTTCCTCTAATGCTTCTCTTAAGGTTTTTCTGTAATATTCCATAGCTTTTATAGCAGCATTCCCTAGTACTTGAGATATTTTACTCCCTGAAAGATATTTATATTTATAATCTTGATCATAGGAAGAATACAAAAAGAAATCTAACAAGTCTGGCATAACAGCCTCAGCACCTTCTTTTTCAATAAGTTCTACCACATTATTGTTTGCTGAAGGATGGAACTTAACTAATATTTCACCTACAAGACCAACCTTAGGCTTCACTACATGATTTATTTCTAAATTATCAAAGTCATATACTATATCTTTAATATTTTGTCTAAACTCTTTATGATTTCCATTTGATACATTAATGTTAATCTTTTTTACCCAATTATTGTATAACTCATTAGAAGACCCCTTGATTTTCTCATAAGGTCTTACTTTATATAAAACTCTCATTAATAAGTCTCCATAAACTATACCCATAATGCCTTTGTTAATTAACCCTGGAGTTAAAGAAAAACCAGGATTCTTTTCTAGCCCTCCTGCATTTAATGAAATTACAGGAACATTTTTAAATCCAGCTTCTTTAAGAGCTTTTCTTAAAAATCCGATATAATTAGTTGCCCTACATCCTCCCCCAGTTTGGCTTAAAATAATAGATGTATTGTTAATATCATATTTTCCGGACTTAAGGGCCTGTATTAACTGACCTACAACAATTATAGAAGGATAACAAGCATCATTGTTTATATATTTTAAGCCTTCTTCTACAGCTGCACTATCTACTGTCGGTAGTATTACAAGATTATACCCACTAGCCCTAAAGGCTGTTTCTATAAATTGAAAATGGATAGGTGACATTTCCGGTGCTAATATAGTATGATTTTTTCTCATTTCCTTTGTAAATGGTATTCTCTCTTGAGTTTCATTGCTAATTACTGGTACGTATCCGGATCTTTCCCTTTCTTCCATAGAAGCTTTCAGAGATCTTAATCTTATTTTTACAGCTCCTAGATTGTTTCCTTCATCTATTTTAAGTAATGTATATATCTTGCCTTTTTTAGCTAATATTTCTTGCACTTGATCTGTTGTAACTGCATCAAGTCCACATCCAAAGGAAGTTAATTGAACAAGTTCTAATGAGTCCTGTGTTGCAACAAAACTAGCTGCTGCATATAACCTGCTATGATACATCCATTGATCTACTACTCTTAGTGGCCTTTCTACCTCTCCTAGATGACTTACACTGTCCTCTGTAAACACTGCCATATCATAGGTATTTATAAGTTCAGCTATACCATGATTTATTTCTGGATCTATATGATAAGGCCTTCCACTTAAAACAATACCCTTTTTGCCTGTTCTTTTTATATATTCTAGTGCTTCTGCCGATTTTATTCTTATATCTTGCTTAAAGTTGTCCATTTCATCCCAGGCCTTGTCCACTGCAGATATAACTTCTGCATAACTTATAGAAAACTCTTTTAATTCATCATAAAGCCTTTTTGCAAGTCGTTTTTTGTTTTCAAGAGATAAAAATGGATTTTTGAAATTTATATTTTTTTCTTTTATTACATCCATATTGTTTTTTATTACTTCACCATAAGATGTAACTATAGGGCAATTATAATGGTTATTAGCCTCTTTAATTTCATTTCTTTCATAAGCTATACATGGATAAAATATAAAATCAATCCCTTTATTTATAAGGCTCATAACATGTCCATGTACTAATTTTGCTGGATAACAAACTGATTCTGATGGTATAGTTTCCATTCCTAAATCTAGTATGTTTTTAGAAGATCTTGGAGATAATTCTACTCTAAACTTAAGTTCCGTAAAGAATTTATGCCAAAATGGATAATTTTCATAAACATTAAGAACTCTCGGTATCCCCACTCTTCCCCTTTTTGCTTCTTCTAGTGGTAGCGATTTGTAATCAAATAATCTTTTATATTTATATTCATATAAATTAGGAAGTTCTGTACTTAAACTCTCTTTTCCTGCCCCTCTTTCACACCTATTACCCGATATGAATTTTTCGTTATTTGGAAAACTATTTATTGTAAGCAAACAATTATTTGCACAAAGTCCACATCTTCTCATAGTACTTTCCACTTTAAAGTTTAAAAGTTCTTCTTCTTTTAACAAAGTACTTTCTTGATTTTCTATATGTCTTTCCTTAGCTATTATAGAGGCTCCATAAGCTCCCATAAGACCTGCTATATCCGGTCTTATAACTTCTCTATTAGAAATTAACTCAAAACTTCTTAAAACTGAGTCATTATAAAAAGTACCACCTTGAACAATTATCTTTTCACCCATATCTTTAGGGTCTCTAATCTTTATTACCTTAAAAATAGCATTTTTTATAACAGAATAGGAAAGTCCTGCAGAAATATCTGCTATAGTAGCCCCTTCCTTTTGAGCTTGTTTCACTCTAGAATTCATGAACACAGTACATCTAGATCCTAAATCTACAGGCGCTCTTGATTCAAGTGCTTCCTTTGCAAATTCTTCTACTGTAAGTCCTAATGATTTTGCAAAAGTTTCAATGAAGGATCCGCAACCAGAAGAGCAAGCTTCATTTAGAAGTATACTCTCTATAACCCCGTCCTTAACTTTTAGGCATTTCATGTCTTGTCCACCAATATCTAATATAAATTCTACACCTGGTAGAAAATTATTTGCTGCTTTATAGTGAGCAATAGTTTCTATTTCTCCAATATCTATTTTAAATGCAGACTTCATTAAGCCTTCACCATATCCAGTAACTGCTGAATTTATAATTTTAGCCTCTTTTGGGATTTTAGTATATATATCTTTTAATATCTCTGTAATAAGTTTTAATGGATTTCCTTTATTACTTCCATAAAAAGAATATAATATTTCTTTATCTTCCCCCATTAATACAAGCTTAGTTGTTGTAGATCCTGCATCTATTCCTAAATAGCAGTTTCCTTTGTATTTAGAAAGGTCCCCTCTTTTGGTAGCTGCTAAATTATGTCTTTCATCAAAAGCTTTTTTTTCATCTTTATCTTTAAAAAGAGGCATCAACCTTTCAACTTCATGACTTTGATTTGTATCTAACACATCTAATCCTTTTATAATCTTAGAAAAACTAATTATTTTAGATTTACCAGAATATAAAGCTGCTCCCATAGCTACAAATAGCTGTGAATTTTCAGGGAATATAACCTGATTATCTTCTAGTTTTAATGTTTCTTTAAATCTGTCTCTTAATTCAGATAAAAAATATAAAGGTCCGCCTAAAAATGCTATATTTCCCCTTATAGGTTTACCGCAAGCAAGTCCGCTTATAGTTTGGTTTACTACTGCTTGAAAAATTGAAGTTGCTAAATCTTCTTTTCTAGCACCTTCATTTAAAAGTGGTTGAATATCTGTCTTTGCAAATACTCCACACCTAGCTGCTATGGGATATATGAGTTGATGATTTTTGGATAATTCATTCAATCCTGTAGCATCTGTTTGCAAAAGTGAAGCCATTTGGTCTATAAAAGCACCAGTACCCCCTGCACAAGTTCCATTCATTCTTTGTTCTATTCCGCCTTTAAAGTAGGTGATTTTTGCATCTTCTCCACCAAGTTCTATAGCTACATCAGTTTCTGGAATCAATCTTTCTACTGTTGTTGTTGATGCAACAACTTCTTGAACAAAATCTATATCTAACCACTTTGAAACTGAAAGTCCACCAGATCCTGTAACATTTATAGTAACAAAGCTATCTTTATACTCATCTTTTATACTAGTCAAAATTTCTTTGATTGAATTTTTAATATCTGAATAGTGCCTTCTGTAATCACCATATATTAAATTATAGTTTTTATCCATAATTGCTACTTTTACTGTAGTAGATCCTACATCTAGACCAATGTGTAATACATCTTTCATATCTATATCAACTCTTTCCTTAAATAATTATAAAACTGTATGCATACACTAAATAACTCTATCTAGAAATCATATCATTACGCAATAACCTAGTCAATTATCTTAGGTTATTATTTGCCTTTTTTTATATATTATTTTCGCTTTTATTTCTAGAATAGTTCATTATATTATAATGTAATTTTCACTACAAATTTAATAAAGCTTTTTTCTTGTATATTATATGATTTATTAGTTAAGAATGTAAATATAATCTTTAATTTATTATATACACTAAAATATATATTTTGGAGGATTAAAATGAGTTATTTTCAAAAAGCAAATGAATTATACAACAGCCACTCCTACAAGCAAGCAATAAATCTATATAAGAAGGCTATTGAAAACAAAGAAAATGAGGCTTGTGCTCATTATAATTCAGCGGTTTGTCTTATTAAATTAAAAGAATACGAAAAAGCAATATTACACCTAAAGTCCGCCCTTACTTTAAAGCAAGATAGTAAATATTATTTTAATCTTGCCTATTGCTATTCTATGATTGGCAATACCCCTAAATCCTTGTTATATTTTAATACCTCTTGGGCCATGAATCACGAAGATGAAGATTGTAATAAAGCCATAAACTTAATTTTAAATACCCACTTTAAATGATCTTGTGTTTTAAAAAAGTATATTGATTAACCAAGGGTGCCTTTATAACTAAAGGCACCCTACCATTCACCTATTATATTTTCTCCTCTATGGTCTAAGTCAAACTTTTTACTATTAAAATAATTTCCACCTTTATAAAAAGTAGTATCTATATTTATCCACTTATCTTCTTCCTTAATATATACCTCATTCCAAGAATGGCTTACCCAATTTACTCCATTGTAGCCTTCCCCAGTCACTAGCCTAACCTTTAAATTATTAGCTCTACACATAGCTACAAAAAGACAAGAAAAATCAAAACATATCCCCTTTTTAGTATCATAAGTAGGTATTGCTCCAGATTCTATTTTAAAATTATTAGTATATATTTTATCAGCTTTTTCATAATCATAATCTATATTGGTCCCAATAAAATTATATATAACTTTTGCTTTAGCTTTATCTGAAGTGTGTCCTTTAGTAAGGTTTACAGAAAACTCATCTATAGCATCGTTAGATTTTATTCCATCTTTTAATGTAACCCCATTATAGTAAACCAAGGTATTAGGTTTACCGCCTTTTTCTTTTGTAAGATTAGGTTCATCATATTTAACCTCTACTTTAAAGGAATTCTTTATTGTGTTTGGAATCTTACCTAAAAACTTTGAATTTATAACAGGTTCTAATGTTTTTTCATTTATATCATTATATAACTTTGAACTTTGTACATAATCTTGAAACTTATCCTCTTGATAAAAATAAGATAAAACATGTATAGTACTTGTAATTAAAAGAGCATAAAAAACACCTTTAGGTATTGATATTATCATAGCTATCAATCTATTAACCCATGACTTTCTATAGCCTTCCTTATCTTTTAAAGATATAATTATAGGATTAAATATTATTTTATTTATAATATTATAAATAAGCATTTGAAACTTATAAATTAAAAATATACTAATCAGAAAAACTATTATGGAATATAACTTACTATATTTATCAATATAGTAAGTCATATTATAAGGTAGCTTTGTAATTACTGTATTCATAAATTTATTTATAATATCTCTAACATTCACCCAAATAGGAAAACAAAGCAAAAAGGATATTGTCTTTTCCATGTTTTTTAAATCAGATTTTAAATTTTCGTAATTGACCTTAAATATTACCCCTTTTACAACAGGATATAAAAATATTAGGACAATTAGCAGTGTAATTGGATTTTTCAACATAAGGTTATCTCCTTTTATAAACTATTATCCTTAAATATCTTTTCTATTACAAATTTAATACATTCACTTGAGTATCCTTTTCCTATTAGGAACTGGTATAGCTTTCCTTTGATTTTATATTTATCAGTTTCTCTTTTGGATATTAAATTAAACTTTTTAATTGCAATCTTTTCTGCTATTTCTCTATCTTTATCTTCATCATAAATATCTTCAAGAACAACTTCTATTACATCTTTTTTAATTCCTTTACTTAAAAGCCCATACTTTATTTTATTTTTTCCGTTAGACTTTATCTTTTCTTTTGCATACCCCTGTGCATATCTTTTATCATCAATAAGTGTATAATCTTTTAAAAATTCTATTACCTTATCTATTGTTTCTTTACTATATTCCTTTTTGAAAAGTTTGTCTCTTACAGCCTTTTCTGGTTTTAATCCTTTTTCTACTAGCCTTAATGCATAGTTTTTAGCCTTAGAAAACTCTTCTTTAAATAATATTTCATTTAACTGTTCTAGGTTAATTCTATCACCTTTTTTTATGTTTTGTTTATATACAACCTCTGCAAAGCAGGCTAATGCAAATTCTTCATCTACAAATATATTAACCCTATCTTTATTTCTACTTTGCACTTGAATCGAAGTTATTTTACCTTCCATTTGTTTAATTCACCTTATTCTTTTTCATTTTTTAATATGTGTATAGTCGGATTTTTTAATACTATATTAGCTACCTCATATATGCTTTCTTTATTTATCTTCTCTAAAGCATCCATATCTTCTAAATATCTTTGTATATTATCTTCTTCTAGCGCTTGAAACAGTACATAGCTTCCAAGATCCATAGAATCCTCTATTGTAGACACTACTGCTGTTTTATGAACTTTACTCATAAGTTTTACGGTATTGTCATTAATTTTTATCCTTTTATTTTTAATATCTTCTATACATTTATCAATTGTTGTTATAGCCTTATCAATATTTTCTTCTGATACTGAGGTATAAATGCACATAGTTCTTATCTTTGACGTCATATCTAAGTCCGTATATGCATCATAGGCTAATCCAAGTTTTTCTCTAAGCTCTCTAAATAAAATAGAATTAGAACTTTCACCAAGTTTATGATTTAATATTTTTAAAGAAAGTTCTTTTTCCTTTGGTAAATCATGAAATGTATATAAGTAAGCTATAGAACTTTGTTCTAAATCCTTTTTAATAGTTGTCTTTATTATAGGCTTATTATTTTCTACTAATATAACTTTTTTTTCTACATTAATCCCTTCCCAATCTAAAAATTTATTAGCTATCTTTTCTAATGCTTCTTCATGGGGCAAAGATGACACCATAACTATAATAGCATTTTTAGGTGTATAAAATTTATTATAAAAGTCTATAAGATTCTCTCTATTAAAAGAATTAATGTTTTTTTCATCACCACTAACTTCCCACTTAAGTGGACTATTATCAAATGCTATTTCATTTAACTTTTTGAAGGATAAATTTTCAACATCATCTAATGAACCTTTAATCTCAGATAGTATTACTCCTCTTTCTCTTTCTATTTCATCTAAAGGAAATGTAGAATTCATAACCATATCTGATAATAAATCTAAAGAATTTGTAATTTCTTCTTCTAAAGCACTTATACTATAAACTGTAGATTTATAATCAGTATAAGCATTATATTCTCCACCTAAGAACTCTAAGTCATTATTTAGTGTTTCGTTATCTCTAAATTTAGTTCCTTTAAATAGCATGTGCTCAATAAAATGAGAGATGCCTTTTTCTTCTATAGTTTCATACATGGACCCAATTTTTACTCCTACTTGTATAGACATAATTTGGGTATCCTTTTTTATTGTAATCACCCTTAGTCCATTTTGAAGTAAGGTATCTTTAGCATCAAAAAATGGTTTTTTCATTAAAATATCTCCCCATCCCTATTATCATTATTATATTTAGTCTTTAATTGCTCTTACTACTGTAGCATAGGAATCATAAGTATACGCCGACTTATTAAAGCCACCATAAAAATTTTAACGTAATATCACTTTTTTCAAATATCGTATCGTAATAATTACTTAATTCTTCGTAAGAACTCATAATGTGCCTCCTTAACTGATATAAAACTTATTATTTTTTTAAATACATTTATTATTATTAATTTTATATACATATTATCTTATTATAATATATCTGGCTAGATTTTAGTAATAATTCTTCTTTTAAGTTTTAAAAAATATATAAAGCTTCTAGAAGTATATATAACTACTTAAAATAAATTTAATAAAACCTATTTTTTATATAAAAAGGTTTGTAGCTATACAAATCTATTATAAACTAGTACAAAACTTTGTTTTTATATGATATACTTTATAAATAATAAAAACTGTATTTTCATGTTTAAAACTGTATATGTTTTAAAATATTTATATTCCAAAATATTTATATAAACAGAAATGGGTGAGTATTATTACAAAATACGAAATTATTATAAATTACGTAAATCATGAAATAGAAATTGGCAACTTTAATGGTAAATTACCTTCTATAAGAGCTCTTGCTATAAAATTTAGTTGTAGTAACTCTACAGTTATAAGAGCTTATTCTGAGCTTGAAAAGCAAAACCTTATATATGCCTTACCTAAAAGCGGATACTTTGTAGTAGACAACAAGTTGAAATATTATAATACAAACGAATCAAACAATATAGATTTTTCTTCTGGAGAGCCAGATAGCAAAATTTTACCTTATGAAACTTTTCAAAAGTCATTTGAAAAGGCAATAGGGGAATATAAATATAATATTTTTGGATATTCTTTATCCTCTGGTTTTACACCTTTAAAAGAAAGTGTTCTTTCACTATTTAAACAATCTAACTTAGACTGCTCTCTTGATAAAATTTTTATTACCTCTGGAGCCCAGCAAGCTCTTTCAATATTATCTGTTTTAAATTTAGGCCAAGATAAAGAGTCTATTTTAGTAGAACAACCTACATATAATATATTTTTAAAATGGCTTGATATTAATAAATTTAATGTTATTGGAATAGAGCGAGATTTTAATGGTATAGATTTAAATAAACTAGAGTACATATTTAAAACTAAAAAAATTAAATTTTTCTACACTATGCCCCGTATGCACAATCCATTAGGTACTTCTTTATCTGAGGATGATAAAAAGCAAATTGTATATCTTGCAAATAAGTATGATGTTTATATAGTTGAAGATGATTACTTAAGCGATTTAAATGATGATTCTTGTCATGCTCTATATAAATATGATAAAAATGAAAAAGTCATATATATTAAAAGTTTCTCAAAAACCTTAATACCTGGCATAAGATTAGCCGCTTGCATAATACCTCAAAAAATTATAAATGAGTTTAGTAATTATAAGGTAAGCTTTGATTTAGTTTCCACAGTACCAATGCAAGGAGCGTTAAGTTCTTTTATAGATAGTGGACACTATAATAACTATATTTATAAACTTAAGAGCTTTTATGGCAGTAGAATGAGGCTTCTTAAGCATGAATTAGAAGGCTTTTTAGATTTTAATCTAGAACACAGGGTTCCAAACAATGGAATGTTCTCTCTAATAAAATTACCTAATACTAATATAGAAGAATTTATAAATATAATGAGTACAAAAGATATATCTATTAGAGATGGTTCCCACTTTTATCTTAAAGAATTCAACCACGTACCTTCTCTAAGAATAAGCCTGTGTAATGTAAATGAGGATAAGATAATTAAAGGTATGAACTATATATTTCAGGAACTAAAAAATTTCCAATATAATTCTCCTTTAAATTCTTGCCAGCAATTAGAACTATAATAAGATATCTGTATTTACTTAATCTTTTTTAATAGTTTTTGGAAACATATATTATAAAAATATTGAAATCCATTGATACATAAAATATAAAAATGAGGATATTCTAATGCAGAATATCCTCATTTTTATATGGACAGCAAAAATATTAGAGCTACTAGTTCTACTATCTCGTTAATGGCACCTAAATTATCTCCCGTTATACCCTCAATTTTATCTTTACATAGCTTATAAAATAATAAAGTAACTATACAGGATATACCAAAAAGTAAGATTTCATAAGTCACATGCAAATATCCACTAGTCACATAAGAAAATATAGCAACTATTATAAATATTATGCCCATCTCCCTATTTGAAATATTATTTATAATAAGATTTCCTGATCCTTCTTCTTTAGCACCCTTGCCTACATATGCTAAGAGTGCAAGAGATACCCTTCCCACAAATGGTGCTAAAATTATTATATATCCAGAGTTTATATTTATTATTTTAACATAAGCAATATATCTAATTAAAATATCTATAATTACTGCTATAGTAGAATAGGTACCAACCCTACTGTCCTTCATTATTTCTATTATCTTATCTTTTCCACCTTTAAATGCAAAAAAGCCATCACAGGTATCTCCAAGGCCATCTAAATGAAATCCACCTGTTATAAATACATATACTATTATCATAATTACGGATAGAAACTCTGCAGGTATTAAATTAAATAACAACTTATAAACTATAAATTGTGACATTCCAACTATTATACCAATCAAAGGTATATAAGCTGAAGCCTTCTTAAAATTTTTATTTTCACAAGGAAGAGCTTTATTTATAGGTATCCTTGTCATAAATTGTATCATAAGTAAAAAGCTTTTTACTTCTTCCATAAAGTCATACACATCCTATTATTATTTTATTTTTAAAGGTATTCCACAAGTAACTAAATAAACCTCTTCACTATTTTTAGCTAAAAATTGATTTATCCAGCCAGCAAAATCTCTAAATATTCTTCCTAATTTATATTCTGGTACAAGACCCATACCAACTTCATTAGTTACCATAATTAAATTACTATTTCCTTTTTTTACTTCATCTAGGAGCATTTTAAATTCATTTTCTATATTCTTATATATTAGATCTAAGGTTTCTCTTGAAATATCTTCTTCTAAATTTTCTTCTCTATTAAAAAGTAAATTTGTCATCATTACTGTTACGCAATCTAAAAGTATATAAGGCTTATTGTTTTCTTTAACTGCTATATGTAAATCTTTAAACCCTTCGTAAGTTGTCCATTTATGATTTCTAGACTCTCGATGCCTATCTATCCTTTCTTTCATCTCATCATCTGTTACTATAGCCGTAGCAATATATAATACTTCATCTTCTTCTTTTAAAATATCTTCTGCAAATGTACTTTTTCCGCTTCTACTGCCTCCAGTTACTAAAGTTACCTTTCCCATATTTACCTCCTTATAATACTATCTTATATCTACATAGTTTTTTTTATCTAAATTTGCCGCCTCAAAAGTCCCCATATTATTCATTGTGTATAAAGATGCTTCTATTATGCTAAAAGCTATAGGACAGGCAGATCCTTCTCCAAGTCTCATATTCAAATTCAATATAGGTGAAAGTCCAAGTTCCTGCATTATATAAGAAGCTCCTGGTTCTGCTGATAGGTGGGACGGAAACATATAATCCTTACAAAAAGGATTTAACCTATAAGCGCAAAGTGCTGCAACAGAAGATATGAAGCCATCAATAACTATTGGTATCTTATATCTTGCTGCAGCTAAGAAGCATCCACACAATGCCGCAATATCATATCCACCAACCTTGCTTAATACATCTATTACATCTTCTTTATTGGGATCATTTATTTCTATTGCCTTTTTTATTACTCTCTTTTTATTTTCATACTGAAGTTCTGTAACCCCGCCACCCTTACCAACTATTTTATCAACATTTGAATCTGTTAATGCACAAAATACAGCTGCACTAGTAGCAGTATTGCATATACCCATTTCACCTGTACCTATTATATCTACATTCTTATCTTTTAAATCTTCAACTATTTCCATGCCTATTTCTATAGCTTTTAAAGTTTCATCAATAGACATAGCTCTTCCCTTCATCATATTTTTAGTTCCATAACCTATCTTTTTATTAATTATCTTAGGATTGTTAAAATCATGATTTACTCCAACATCCACTACAGTGAGTTCTGACCCATAATAATTTGAGAGAACTTTAACTCCTGTAATTTCTTTTGTAAAATTTTCAGTAACTAAAGCTGTGGTCTTTTCTGGGCAAGAGCTTATATTTTCTTCTACAACACCATTATCAGAACACATAATTATTATTTTTTTATTTTTTAGTTCTTTTGGCATAAATCCCTTTATACTTGCTATTTTAGAAGCCATAAGCTCCATATATCCAAGACTTCCAATTGGCTTTGTTAAATTATCTATATATGTCATAGCATCTCTAAAAGCTAATTTATCTGCGGATTCAATAGACGTTATTATTTGATTTAATTTTGCTTTATTCATAGCATACCTCCTATAGTCAAATTAAATTATCTCATTTTTATCTTCGTAATGCAAAGATTATTCTTTGTAATGATAATGAATGAATATTAAAATTATAAATTCTCTATAATTTCATGTTTATTTAACATAAAAAGCTCACTTATCATTAAATTCATTATTCTTGTAGGTAGATTAAGTTAACAGTATAATAATAATATATGTTAATACTACTGTAAAGGAGGAGCCATTTTGAAAAAACAAATTTTAATAGTTGAAGATGAAATTAGAATGAGAATGCTTTTAAAAGATTATTTCGAGAAAGAGGATTTTAATATACTAGAAGCTGATAACGGAATTACTGCCCTTAATATTTTTAAAAAAGATGAAAAGAATATCTCATTAATTATCTTAGATTTAATGATGCCTCTAATGGACGGATTTACCCTTTGTAAGTCTATTCGGGATATATCCTATATACCTATAATAATTTTAACTGCAAGATCTAGTGATGATGATAAGCTTCTTGGCTATGATCTTGGTGCGGATGATTATGTAACTAAACCCTTTAACCCCAAGATATTAGTAGCTAAGGCCAAATCATTATTAAAAAGAAGCACATCTTTAGAAAACAATAATATCACTTATAAGAACATACATGGATTAGTAATAAATACAGCTTCACATGAAGTTTATGTAAATGAAGAAGAAATTTATCTAACACCAAATGAATATAATCTATTGTTATATTTAATGCAAAATCAAGGTATATCCTTAAGTAGAGATAAAATATTAGATAATGTTTGGGGCATAGATTATTATGGAGATCCTCGAACTGTAGATACAACTATTAAAAGGCTTAGGGAAAAATTAAAAGAAAAATCTTCTTTTATTTCTACTGTAAGAGGAAGTGGATACAAATTTGAGGTGAAAATATGAAAAAAAATTTAACTTTAAGATTATTTGTTATAACCTCTATATTTATAAGTATTATTTTAATACTTATACTTTCCTTGCAATCTATATTTTTTGAAAAGTTTTATATAAATAAAAAAATGAATACCCTAAAATCAGAAATAACTAAATTTAAAATAGCCTATTCCTATAATTATGATAATAAGCCAGAATTATTTAAAAGTATGCAAGATTTTGAGATAAATAACAATGCTAAAATTGCTATATTTTCAAATAAGGGTGAAATTATGTTTTTATCTGATCCTAATAAACAAATGGATGATATAGTCCTTCAGATGCTAAAAGAAGCCTTTAAAAAATCATCTAAGACCACAGATTTTTCTTCTACTCTTAATGAAGGTAAGGTTACAGCAAATATATTTGCTAGTGAGAATAAGGATATTAAAAATATTGTATGCTTAGCCCCAATATCACTTGAAAGTATTAATGATAATATAATAATTTCTGTGTCACCTCTTCAAACCATTAAAGAAGCTTCTTTAGTAATAAAGGACTTTTATCCCTATGCACTTTTTCTAGGTGTCTTAGGCATAGTATTTCTATCTATTATATATTCAAATTTAATATCAAAACCTTTAAAAGATATTAATAAAACTGCCTTTAAAATGGCTAACTTAGATTTTTCTGAACAATGTACAGTAGATAGGGAAGATGAAATAGGAAATCTTGCAAAAACTTTAAACTTTTTATCTTTAAACCTTAATAATTCATTAAATGCTTTAAAAAAGTATAATAATAAACTTAAAGATGACATTGAAAAAGAAAAGCGTATTGAAAATATGCGTAAAGATTTTATAGCTAATGTATCTCATGAACTAAAAACCCCAATAAGCCTTATAGAAGGGTATGCTGAAGGTTTAAAAGATAATATAGCAAAAGAAGATCAAAAAGACTTTTATGTTGATGTGATAATAGATGAAGCTCACAATATGGAAAGTCTTCTAAATGACATGCTAGATCTTTCTCAACTAGAATCTGGTTCCTTTAATCTACATATAGATTCCTTTAATATTAAGCCTTTAATAAATCATGCTTTAAAAAAGTTCAAAGGATTAATGGAAACTAAAAACATTAATGTTGCAGTAGACGTTAGTGATAATTTAGTAATTGGTGATAAAATAAGAATTGAACAAGTTTTAAATAACTTTATATCTAATGCCATAAAAAACACTATTGAAAAAGGTAGTATAAGTATATGTTCAAGAATAGAGCAAAAACCTTACAACTCGAATATTGATAATGATTATAAGACTAAGGATTATTTATTTGTTGAAGTATTTAATACAAATTCTAATATTCCAAAGGAAGAACTAAATAATATATGGGATAAATTTTATAAAATTGACAAGTCAAGAGATAGATCTAAAGGTGGTACAGGACTTGGTCTTAACATAGTGAAAAATATATTAGAAAAGCATAACAGTGTATATGGTGCTTTTAATAAATTAGATGGGGTTTGTTTTTATTTTTCTTTAGAAATAGATTCTATGAAATGTTAATTAATGTTTTAACAAAAATATCTTGATTTTATATAGTAACTATTATATAATAATAATTGTCAACATATTGACATAATATTAATTAACATAATATAGGAGGATGGTTTTATGAAAAAATTTGTCTGTACAATTTGTGGATTTGTTTACGAAGGTGAAACTGCACCAGAAAAATGCCCTCAATGTGGAGCTCCAGCTTCAAAGTTTGTAGAAAAAGTTGAAGGTGAAATGTCCTGGGCAGATGAGCATAGAATTGGAATTGCTAAAGATGTAGACCAAGAAATAATAGAAGGTTTAAGAGCTAACTTTACTGGAGAATGTACCGAAGTTGGAATGTACCTTGCTATGAGTCGTCAAGCTGACAGAGAAGGATTTCCTGAAGTTGCAGAAGCATACAAAAGAATAGCTTTTGAAGAAGCAGAACATGCTGCTAAATTTGCTGAATTATTGGGAGAAGTTGTTGTTGCTGATACAAAAACTAATCTTCAAGTAAGAGTAGATGCAGAACACGGTGCTTGCCAAGGCAAAAAAGACTTAGCAACTCTTGCAAAAAAACTTAATCTAGATGCAATACATGACACAGTTCATGAAATGTGTAAGGATGAAGCTAGACATGGAATGGCTTTCAAAGGATTATTAAATAGATATTTTAAATAAGATAAATTAGTATATACCACATAAAGTGAATATTAAAAATAAAAGATAAGGAGCCTTATTTTACTAAAGGCTTCTTATCTTTTATCATAATCATACATATTTATATAAATATCAGCCATTGCTTATATAAATTTATACAAGTCCTCCATCTAGGGTTATTATTTGACCTGTAATATATTTTGATTCATCAGAACATAAAAAACATGCTAGATTAGCTACATCTTCTTGTTCTCCAAATTCACCCATTGGTATATCCTCTTTTAAAGCAATTATTTCTTCTTCTGTAAGCCAATTATTCATTGTAGTCTTTATAACCCCTGGTGATATAGCATTTATCCTTATATTAGATGGTGCAAGTTCCTTAGCTAATGCTTTAGTAAAAGAGTTAACACCACCCTTTGAAGCTGAGTAAATAACTTCACAAGATGCCCCAACATTTCCCCATATAGAAGATATATTTATAATACTACCAGACTTTTCACCTATCATATACTTTACAGCTGTATGACAAGTATTAAACATTCCTTTTAGATTTGTATTTATTAAAGAATCCCAGTCACATTCTTCCATATCAGTAAATAATCCCACCTTAGAAATTCCAGCATTATTTACTAGTATATCTATCTTTCCGAAAGTCTTAACAGTATCTTCTATAAGTATCTTAGCATCATCATATTTTGATACATCTGCCTTATATTTAATTGCATACCCACCTGCATATTTTATTTCATCTACCACATTCATAGCTGAAGCATCATCACTCTTATAATTCACTACAACTAAGGCCCCTTCTGTAGCAAGTTTTTTAGCTATAGCTCTTCCTATACCTTTTGAAGATCCTGTTACTACTGCTATTTTGCCCTTAAGTATATTCATTAATTCACCTTTTCTCTCAGAATAATAACTTTTAATATCAATCTTAATTTAAGATTAATACTAAAAGTCTTCATTATATTTAATACATTTATACTATATTCTGTTTAGTATATCAGAAAAAAATATTTTTACATAGTTATAATTATACAAAACCCTTTTTAAAAAACTAAAAGGCTTAAAAAATATATTATATCTTTTAAGCCTTTTAATATTAAATAATCATAATTACACTTACAAAAAGTAAATACATACTTATAAATAACATATGCCTCACATTAATCTTATTGTAATTTGCGGTATAATTTAAAGTTCCATTATAACATCTGCTATTTATAGCATCCTTTATATTATCCCACCTTCTAAGTGTGTTTACAAAAAGTAATCCAGCTATTTTAGCGCTATTTTTAATTTTAAGATTAAAGGTATCAAATCCATTTCTACTTTTAACTGAACTAGTCATTATAATAAGTTCCTCTTCTAAAAGTAATATAAATCTTTCCATACTTTTTGCTATATCACAAAAGTCCTGTAAGTATTTAGATTTATGAAGCAGATTCAAAATATCATCCATAGGGGTGGTAAGTGATAAATAACCTACACAAAGCCCACCAGAAAAAGACTTAGCTATTATTAAAAAGGTAGCTTTAGCCCCATAATCAAAGAAAAAGGTTATGGACGAAATTAAAGCAAATGCTGCTGTACCTAATGAAAATTTCATTACTATATTAAAATAATGCTTATTTTTAAAATGCATAAATCCAAAAAATATTATGTTTATTATTATTGGTAAATAGCTTTTGCTAAATCCTAAAATTATAATAGCACCTAATGATATAAATATCTTTTCTAAAGGATTTACTATTGATTTATCATTGACTTTAGAAAGAAGTATTACTTCTTTGAGCATACAGTTTTTCTACCAATATAGTAACCTATGAATCCAGCACCTGCAGCTGCTTGTAATGCAAATAAGAAGCTTTCTATTTCCCCTGATGGTGGCTCCCATATATGGCTAAACCATGGTTCATAAGAAGCATCTATTTCCATTATAGCCTCTTCAGCCATAGAATCAGCCCCTTCAAATTCACCATTTCTTCCAATTACAAGTGCTCCTACTATTATGATGAAGCATAAAACTATCATAGTTATCATTTTCTTTTTCATATTATTTCACCCCGCCTAATGATATTAATTCTTCTTTAGAATGCTTTTCAATGAATTCAAATATACCAACAGTTAAAATTCCTTCTATTACAGCAAGTGGAATTTGTGTTATAGCAAATATTCCTATAAACTTTATAAAAGAGGCTAAAACTCCGCCATCTGTGGCTGGGAATGCTAGTCCTAGTTGTAATGAGGTAACTATATATGTGACTAAATCTCCTAAGGCTGCTGCTAAAAACACAGCTAATCTTTTATTCTTATTTTTTAGTGCTCTATAAATAACATAAGATATTATAGGTCCTACAATACCCATAGAAAATACGTTAGCACCTAAAGTTGTAATACCACCATGTGCTAAAAATATTGCTTGGAACAGTAATACTATACTTCCAACAACACTCATAACATAAGGTCCAAATAAGATAGCTCCAAGTCCTGTACCTGTAGGATGAGAACTACTACCACTAACTGACGGTAGCTTCATTGCTGACAGTACAAATGCATAGGCTGCAACTAAGGCTAATAACATCTTTAAATCTTTGTTATCTTTTGTTTTACTTTTTATATCCCTGAGCCCTAGTATGAAAAATGGTGCACTTAATGCAAAGTAAACCACACACCATAAAGGACTTAAAAATCCTTCTACAATATGCATTGCATTTGCCATATAGGTACCTCCCAAAAACATTAGTAACGATAAGATAAAAACACTCTTTTTCTTCATTTCTTTTCCTCCTATTAAATTTATATTTATACAAAAAATGACGCCCTAAGGGCGTCATTAGTATACAAAATCATTAATTACTCTGATTTTTCTAATACCTTCCCTCCGAAAGTTTGTTTATTGGTTTAGGCAGGTCTCCTGGCTTATGAATCATCCTCCCCTTACCCTTCCCTCATTTAAAGAAGTGGCATGTAAGGTTTGTACTCAAATACAGTAGCGGGGGCTGCTGTGGCTTTTACCACATTCCCTTTTCACCTTTACTAAAAAAAGCACCTAAACTTTTATTAAATTTTTAATTATATCCTATAAACTATTCTACCTATCTACTCAGATATCCTCTAGGTGTAAGAAACTTATCTCCCTTTATATAACTTTCACTATTTCCTATAATTACAATAGTAAACATATCTACATTAGTATCTTCGAAAGTATCTAAGGTAAATATCTCCTTTTCTTCACCATCTCTAAGAGCATTTTTCACAATAGCTACAGGTGTACTTCCTTTTCTAAAAGTCTTTATTATATCTATACATTCTCTTAGATAATTTGGTCTCCCCTTACTTTTAGGATTATATAATGAAATTACAAAGTCTGCATTTGCAGCAAGTTCTACTCTTTTTTTAATTAGTGAATATGGTGTCATAAGATCACTTAAACTAATATTGCAATTATCATGCATTAAAGGTGCGCCTACCATAGATGCAGCAGCTGAAGCCGCTGTTATACCTGGTACAACCTCTACACTATCCATATCTTCTTCTTTACATAACTCTAGTATAAGTCCAGCCATACCATATATTCCGGCATCTCCAGTACTAACTATAGACACAGTCTTACTTTCTGCCATACTTAATGCTTGCTTACATCTTTCCTCTTCGCCCTTCATTCCTGTTGCATAAACTTCTTTACCTTCAATTAAGGACTTAATCATATCTATGTATTTTACATAACCTACAATAACTTCACTTTCCTCTAAGGATTTTCGTGCCTTTATTGACATATGTTCAATTCCCCCTGGGCCCATTCCAATTACATATAACTTTTTCATACTTATCCCTTCTTTCTATATCTATCAATAGAATCTAACGTCTTTATTCCATAACATCTATAATCTATAATCTTTATATTTAAGTCTAAACCTTTTTTAAGACCTTCTTCATCTTCATATATTATACCTAAAATGTCTCCACTATGACCCCCTATTATCCCAAGGCCTTTAGTGTCTTCACATATTTTAATAACATCATTTAAAATGGAGTAATGAAGTCTTCCTTCATTTAAAACAATACTATCTGTACTTACTTTTGCTAACTTTCTAATACTTTTCTTATTAAAAGCTTCCATTAGGTCTTTTTCTAAATAATCTAATTTAGCTAAATCACCTATTGATGTTTTATTAAAATCTATGGTATTTATTAATCTTTTCCCTTCATATACCATAACATAAAACTCCATATAATTCCCAAGTTCTAAAGAAAATTTACCATCTTTATATTGAAATAATGTAGCCTTTTTAAATATTATACTATCTGTAGGCTCTATAGCTACAGCTAACTTTATAAGTTCTTCCTCTGAAAAACTTTTGTTAAAACACTTTAACAAAGAATTATATAAGGCACATATATCTGCAGTGCTACTAGCAAATCCTTTTCCTCTTGGTATATCTGATTTAATGTCTATTATAAAGTCTTCATAAAACCTTTCATATCCCCAAATTTTAAGGGCAGCTTTTAAAAATTCATAGCATTTATTATTATTATTATCTAAATCTTTTCTTTTTTCTTCTTTTAAGGTAACCTCAGTATAAATATCACAAGGAAAGGATAAGAGCAAATCCCTATCTTTCATCTTTCCTTGAAATATTTCCCCAAGACTACCAGGATATTTGCTTACATAATTCATAAATACTCCTATAGAATAGAGCTTAGGTACTCTGAAAGCTTAGTCTCATCATTAAAACAAATACAATTTGGTTTGTCTTTACGCCCTATAACAACAACCCATAAATCTAGTTCTATTGCAGCTTCTATCTTTTCTATAGTTCCACCTTGAACTCCGCTATCCTTCATAACTATAATTTTAGCATCAAAAGCCTCTATAAAAGCTTTATTTAAAGCTTTATCTAAGGGTCCTTTTATAGCAATTATATTCTCTACAGTAGCTCCTGACTTTAAACAAATATCTATGGATTCTGTAGTAGGTAGCACTCTATGAATTATTCTATTTTCTATATTCATTGAGGTAAACTTATTTATATTTCTACTTCCCGTTGTATTTAATATGTTTCCCTTTAAATACTTTAGTTCTTCTTCTAATATTTGATAGTCCTCTACTAATATAAGCTTATGATAATCTTTATATTTATCTATTGTAGATTTTCTCTCATACCTTATATAAGTTATATTTTGCTTTTCACAAACTTCCATAGCATTTTTCGTAACTACCTCAGCATAAGGATGTGAAGCATCTATTAATATTTTTATATTATATTTTATCATCATAGCTTCAAGCTTATCTTTATCTAAAGGTTTAGTGTTTATATGTTTATACTTATATTCCTTTAATAATTCGCCACCATATTCAGTAGCCGTAGACACAAATATATCTTCCGTATACTTATTTATTAAAGATAATAATTTCTTTCCTTCAGAAGTACCTAAAATTAATCCTATCATTACACTATCCCTCCAATTCTCCTATGCATAAGGTCATACCCTCTAAGGATAATCTTTTTGTAAAGGCTGTAGCTCCTGTAAGCTCTACCACAGGTTCCGCTACAGATCTAACTCCAATTGTTTTTTCTACAAAATCACTACCTGGATATTTATGATGAACCTTTTTTATTTCCTCTAAGGTAAATATTTTAATATCACATTTTAGCTCTTTACCTAAATGATTTATTGCAAATTCATCCTTTTTCACTTCCACTGTAGATATATATCTTACTGCTCTTTTATCAATATTATAATGCTCTAATTTTTCTAAAACCTTATCCATCATCTCTTTAGGATCATAATCCTTTTTACAGCCAATTCCTAAAACTATATCCCGTCTAATAAGCTTTAAACAAGGCTTATTATAAGATTCCACTTTATTTTTATTAGTTATAATAACAGACCCTAGGCTTTGTAATAAATCTTTTGTGTATCCTTTAGGTATATCTATAAAAGATCTTTCATCTTTAAAGTATATCTTCTTATCCTCTACTAACAAGGAGGATATAACCTTAGCTTTGTCTAAATCTTCAATAACTAAGTTGTTATTTTTAGCAATGGTGTCAGGAGCTACTTTTCCTAAGTTATCAGTGGCTGTAGTTATTATAGGTTCTGCTTTTAATATTTCTGCAAGTGTTATACAAAGATCATTAGCTCCACCTAAGTGTCCACTTAAAACACTTATTACATATTTACCTGCGTTATCTACTACCACCACCGCTGGATCCTTATCCTTAGTTTTAATATTAGGTGCTATTGCCCTTACTGCAATACCTATAGCACCTATAAATACTATACCTTCATAATCTTGCATCAATGTTTTAGTTAATTTATAAACATCAAAATCTTCTTCATCTTTTTTATAATAATGATCTAATGATATATGATCTTTCAACTTATTTACAATAGCTTTTCCCTTAGATGTAAAAGTTATTATAGCAAGCTTCATTATTTTCCCTTTCTATACATATGAGAAAAACTCTCATCATAAAGAAGACTCTTTTCATAATCACAATCTATAAAATCACCAACTAAAATTTGTGCACATTTAACTATATTAGCTTCTTTAACCTTTTCTGATATATTGTCTAACGTTCCAAGCAAAATTCTTTCATCTTCCCATGTAGCTCTTTCCACTACTGCAATAGGCACATCTCCCCTGCCATAACCTTTCTTAAGTTTAGCTACTACCTTATCTATCATAGATATAGAAAGGAATATTGCCATAGAAGCATTAGTCCTTGCAAGTATTTCTAAGTCTTGGTTAGCTGGAACTGGAGTCCTTCCCTCAACCCTTGTTAATATAACGGTTTGACTTACAGATGGTAATGTAAATTCTTTTTTTATAGCTGCGGCTGCCGCTGAAAAAGAGCTTACTCCTGGTATAACTTTATACTCAATATCATACTTTTCAAGCTCATCCATCTGCTCTTTTATAGCTCCATATATAGCTGGGTCCCCTGTATGAAGCCTTACGATTGTTTTATCCTCTCCATGAAACTCTCTAATAACTTCAATAACCTCAGGTAAGGTCATAGAAGCTGAGTTATATATCTTCGAACCTTCCTTGCAAAATTTTAAGTGCTCGGAATTCACAAGAGATCCTGCATATATTACCACATCTGCTTTTGAAAGTATTTCTCTTCCCTTTACAGTTATAAGATCTACATCTCCAGGGCCTGCGCCAATAAAATAAACCATATTATTTTCTCCTTTTAAATTATATTTTGTTTGCAATTATTAATGACATATATTCTTTTTGTTTTAATATCTCAGCCTTATCTTTAAGAACAGTTTGCCCTTCTCTTCCAGCTCTTTTTATGTATACATAATCATAACCTTTTTCTTCTAAAAGGTTTATAACTTCTTCTTCTATCTTATAAACCTTCATTATAACTATATACTTTTCATCTTTTATAGCGTCTAATCTATTGGCCGGTAATATTAAAAGTGGCTCATCACCAATTACCAAAGGCTGTTTTGCAATGCTTGCACAAGCACAAAAAGATGTTATTCCAGGTACAGTCTCAGTTTCATACCCCTTTTCTTCTACATACTTTAATAAATATATATAAGTGCTATATACAAAAGGGTCCCCTATAGTTAAAAAAACTACGTCCTTACCTTCTATAAGCTTTTCTTCAATCGATTTAAATGCCTCATAAATCTTTTCTTCTTGATCCTTTGATCCCATAGGAAAATGTTTTACCAAAACTTCTGCATCTTCACTTATGTAATCTTCAGCAACTTCATGAGCTATGCTCTTACCACCAGACATAGCACTTGGAACTACAATAACTTTTGCATTTTTAATAATATTCATAGCCTTTATAGTAAGTAGCTCTTTATCTCCAGGTCCTACTCCAACCCCATACAATTTAGCCATACTCTTTCCTCCTAAAAATCCTAATTATACTTTATCTTGTAGCCTCTAATATGAAAATAGGATTATTTGCAAATAACATAGAAGCTTTTCCCTTAGTCTTACTTACGGATATTTGACTACATTCTACCTTAAAGCCTAAAGATTTTAATGTATTCATTGATTTGTATAAATTATCTATAGTTATAAAGTTTAAAACCATCTTACCATCTTCTTTAAGTAATGCTGAATAATTTATTATAATCTCTTCAATGTTTCCGCCACTACCACCTATAAATATTCTATTGAATTCTCCTTTTATATCATTAAAAACCTTAAGAGCTTCACCTTCTACAATTTTTATATTTGAAGCTTTAAATTTATCTATATTCTTATATATAACCTCTAGAGCTGCTGGATCTTTCTCTATGCCTATAACTTGTCCTTTTAGGCACATTTTAGCTGCTTGAATAGTAACACTACCTGTACCAGCCCCTATATCTAAAACCCTATGTTCTTCGTTAATATCTAGTTTTGCTATGCTTAATATTCTTATCTCTTCTTTTGTCATAGGGCAATCGCCTCTTAAAAATTCTTCATCTTTTATAAATGCCATATTTAAATCCTCCTAAAATGATTCTACCATTATCACACATAGAGAAGAAAACTCTTTATCTAATAAATTATAATTATAATCTATAGTTATAATTTCATTATCATAGGAAAGATCCTCACCTACATAAACCTTTGCTTTAATATTATTGTCATTAAGTTTCTTACATAAACTAGAAGGAGTATTATTCCTATCTGTTAACCAAAAAGAACGACTATTTTCTTTAACTTTATTTATAAAGTCCTCTTCCCTTCCATGAACGCTTCCTAAGTATGCGCGGTCTAAGGCTTTATTAATTTTTGATGCAAAGTATTGAATTGAGCTAATGCCAGTAATTATATTAGTTTCTCCTTTATAGTTTCTATTTATAAAGTCACTTATTCCATAAAAAGAAGGGTCTCCTGAGGCAATTATAGATATGTTTTTGCCATGATACTTTTCTAAAACATCTAAAACTTCACTTAAAGACTTTATACCAATCTTTTTATCTTTTGAAACATCTATACCGTCTAATGCCCTACTAAAGCCTATTATAATATCACTTTCATTTAAAACCTTTATGGCCTTTGGTAATATATAATCCTTATGACCTGGTCCAATGCCTACTACATAAACCATTATTTCACCTCACTAATCATGAATTTTACACAATACTTTTCTATTTTTTGTATCACAAAACATTATAACTTCTGCTTTTAATGTTTTATAACAATAAGTTTCTACTCTATTTTTAATCTTTTTACCTATGTTATAATAAACTTCATTATATTCATCTGGAATTAACTTAATAGCACCATCTGTGGTCTTTTGAGAATATATAAGATTTACTAAGTCTTTATTTGCTCCAATTAATGCAAGTTCTAGAGCTAAAACCTCAAGCCTTACATCGCAAACCCTGCTGTGAGTTTGAAAACATCCAGCAGATATCTTGGAAAGCTTCCCTATATGTCCTACTATTAATACGTTTTTCACAGAATGTTCCATGCATATGTCTAAGGCAAAACCTATATAATTTGATATTATAACTATATCTTCCAAGGAATATCCTTCACTTAGTGCTTCTTCTTCCCCTATGTTACCAAAAACTAAAACCAAAACTTTGCTTCCCTTTTTAATTTTTTGTTCTAGCTCAATCTTTATAGATTCTTTTATAGCATCCTCTGACATAGGTGTTACTATACCCGTGGTACCTAATATAGATATACCACCTACTATTCCAAGCCTTGGATTAAATGTTCTTTGTGATATTTCTTCTCCCTTTGGCACAAATATAGTTATCTCAACACCAGAACCTTTCGGAAGTACAGCTTTAACTTCTTTTTCTATCATAGTTCTTGGTATTGGATTTATAGCAAAGCCACCTTTTTCTATAGGTAGACCTATTTCAGTAACTACACCGACACCTTTTCCAGCCTTTAAAATGTAACCACTGTCTTTTAAAGTAGCCCTAGCCCAAATTTCCATTCCATTTGTGGCATCTGGATCATCTCCACCATCCTTTAAAACACAACACTCTACATAATTTTCTCCTCTATTAAACTTTTCAATTGGTATATTAAGCTTCATAGATCTTGGTGTATCAATATTTATAATAGAAATATTGTCTTTATTGTTAAATAACATCAAAGTTGCAGCCTTAGCTGCAGCTGCAGCACAGGAACCTGTTGTATATCCACACCTTAGACTCTTTCCATTAAAATTAACATATAGGTCAAGCAATCTTTTCACCTCTTTAAATGTCTCATTTTATACCACTTCTATATTAGATAAGATAACATTATCTTTCCGTTATCATATATAAGAGTGCATTTACTATGGATGCAGCCACACCGCTTCCACCTTTCCTACCTCTTATAGTTATCATAGGTAGATCCATTTTTTCTATTTCTTCCTTTGATTCACTAGCCCCTACAAACCCTACAGGTGCTCCTATAATAAATGCTGCTTTTCCAATTCCACTTTCTGTAAGTTCTTTAAGTTTAAATAGGGCTGTAGGTGCATTCCCAAAAACAAAGAATTCTACTCCCTCGTCTAAAGCTGTTTCTACCGCAGCCATAGATCTTGTTATTCCTTTTTCCTTAGCTAACTTAAAGGTTTCTTCTTTATTTACATAGCATATTACCTTACAACCTAGTTGTTCTAAAGCCTTTTTATTAATTCCAGATAAAGCCATATTAGTGTCAGTATATATTGTTATGCCCTTTTTTAATAATTCTTTTGCCTTCTCTATAGAACCTTCTCTTATATATATTAAATCCTTATATTCGAAATCTGCTGTAGTATGTATAACTCTTTTTACTATTAATAGTTCTTCCTTTGAAAAACTACTTTCTCCCATTTCACTGCCTATTATCTCAAAACTCTTTTTTTCTATATCCATTGGTATCTTTATATAATCCATTTAATCACTTCCTTTATATTTTTAGTAAAAGTTATTTAAAAATCTACCTTTACCATATTTAAGTTTTATTATGTATCCTTCTTAATTTTTACCCTTTTTAATAAATTGTCTATAAAATCTATATTGTTATAAAAGTGTAAGTGAGCATAAGATCCTAATGTATTATTTTTATAATAACCACAATTCCATACCTTTGTATTACCATTGTAAAGAATCTTTTTTAATTCATAAATCTTTTCTTCCTCTAAGTTTACAGAAGACTTATGAAACTCGTGACAATTCATTGTAAATCCTTTTGGTAATAATTCATTACCTTCAGTAACTTTAAGGGTAGCATACCCAAAATTTTGAAGTCTTTTGTTCATAACTGCATCGCCCTTAAAGAAACCAACCATTTCACTGCCTTCTATAGAATCACAAAGATACATAAGACCTCCACATTCAGCATAACAAAATGTTCCAGATTTTAGTGCTTTATTTATACTAATCCTCATAGACTCATTTTTACTTAATTCTTCTTTAAATATTTCTGGATATCCACCACCTATATATAAAAGGTCCGTATCCTTTGGTATACACTCATCATTAAGAGGACTAAAAAACTTAACATTTGAAGCCTTTTTTAATATTTCAATGTTTTCTTCATAATAAAAAGAAAATGCCTTATCTCTAGCTATAGATACATTAATATTACTATATTTTATATCTCTTATTGGTTCGTAGCTTAAGGTTACTTCCTTAAAACTTTCTAGTAAAGATTCCATATCTATATGCTTATAAGCAAGATCGCTTATATAATCTATCTTTTCCTTAAGATCATGTATTTCGCTGCTTTGAACAAGTCCTAAGTGTCTACTGTCAAGGTTAATATTTTCATCCTTTGGTATATATCCAAATACTTTTAAATCACAATGCCTTTCTATGGCAAGCTTTAATATTTGATAATAACTTTCGGTTATATTATTAAGTATTATGCCTGCTATATTTACATCATCAAAGTTCTTTATACCATTTATTTCTGCACAAAGAGTAAGACTTTGCCCACTAGAAGATATTATAAGAACCACAGGTAAATTTAAGGTTTTTGCTACATGAGCTGTAGAATATATATTATCTATTCCTTTACCATCATATAGCCCCATAACTCCTTCTATTATGCCTAAATCTTTTTCTTTGGAATTTTCATCATATATTTGTTTTACTGCGTCTTCTCCTGTTAAAAACAAATCTAGGTTTCTAGATTTATTTCCAGTTATATAACTATGAAAGGCTGTATCTATATAGTCTGGTCCCACCTTATATGGCTGAACCTTGTATCCTTTTCTTATAAGACTACTTATTATACCTAAGGTTACTGTAGTCTTACCTCCACCACTTTTATTAGATGAGAATATTATACTTTTCATATTCTTACACCTCTTTTTCTATAACTTTTAGCTCTTTTTCTATGGCCTTTAACTCTTTTACTAAAATAGAATTTTTATAACTATCCTTTACTGCAAATCTTACATTATATTCGTCAAGACCCTTGTAATTATCACAAACTCTTATTAGTATATCTTTTTTTAAACAGTATTCGTAAAGCCTTTTTCCTGTTATACCCTTTAATCTACACAACAAAAAATTTCCTGAAGATTTATAAATAACCTCTATGAAATCTATATCCTTTAGTGATCTTACAAGTATTTCTCTAGAAGACTCTATCCAATTTAAGCTATCTTTAATATAATCTTCATCTTTTAATACTTCTAAAATAGCCAGTTCTCCAAAACAATTTATATTCCAAGGAATTTGCTTATTTTTCAATGTATCTATTAATTTTTTATTCTTACTTACTCCATATCCTACCCTTAAACCAGGTAGTGCAAAAAACTTAGTTAAAGCTCTTATTATAAATAGACAGTTATAACTTTTAATATCTTCTACAAAACTTAAGGATTCATTACCTGCAAATTCAATAAATGCCTCATCAACAATAACTGTTATTGAGTTTTTCTCACAAATATCTAATATTTCATAAAAGCTTCTTTTATCTATTAACCCTCCATTAGGATTATTAGGATTTCCAAGTATTAAAGCATCATAATTTAATACACTTCTTTTAATATCTTTATAATCTAACTCCATATTACTATCTAAATAAGAATATCCTATTTTAGAAGAAGACTTTTCTGCACATTCTTCATATTCTATAAAAGATGGAACAACTATTAGAATTTTATCAAAATTGCTAAGTGCTAGCTGTATTATTTCTGCTGCCCCATTACCAAGTATTATTTCTTCCTCTTCTACTAAACCTTTTAGATATTCTTTTATTGACCTTTTTGATTCCCTGTAATGTATATCAGGATATCTTTCAATTGCGTTTATAGCCTTATCCATATTTTTTATAAACGACTTTGGCACCCCTAAAGGATTTACATTAGAACTAAAATCTAAAAGCTTTCTGTTTTTAAATAACCCTTCTGTATATATATCTCCACCGTGCTTTGCTACAGGTTTATCTATTTTCAAATTTATCCTCTCCTACTACCTAAAAACTAATGAGTTCTTAATACATATCCACTTAATATTTTGTAATTATAACTATTGTACATTGATTAAAATTAAAAATTGAACTTAATGTAGGATCCATAAATTATTAAGTAAAAGAGATAAAAAAGCACTTCACTAAAATACATAATTTTAATAGTATCTATTATATGTACTGATTCAAGTTCTATTTTTGCATCTCCAATAGTAGGCTTTTCTACAATCTTACCAAAATAATTGTTAGCGCCACCTAATTTAATATTTAATGCTCCTGCCACAGCACCTTCAGGATAAGCACAATTAGGACTCTTATGATTTTTTCTATCTCTTATCATTATTTTAAATGAATGTTTAATATTTCCATTAACTAATGGCGATACAAGACACATTAGCACTCCTGTAATTCTTGCAGGTATATAGTTAAACACATCATCAATCTTTGCTGGAAAATATCCTATATACCTATATCTATCGTTCATATACCCAAGCATAGAGTCCATTGTATTTATAGCCTTATATAACATAGCTAAAGGAGCTCCACCAAGAACTGCATAAAACAGTGGTGCAATCACTCCATCAGCAGTATTTTCTGCTACTGTCTCTATATCTGCTCTTATAATTTCTTTTTCATTTAAACCTTCTGTATTTCTTCCTACTATATAAGATAGGTGAAGTCTTGAAGCTTCAATATCATCCTTTATTAAATCATCATGTATCTTTTTACCTTCTTTATGAAGACACCTAGCGGCTATCGTTGTCCAAAGGAAAAATATATTAATTATATGATATATTATCTTGTAATTGCTTATTAATCTTAGAATGATATATGGAATTCCAAAGCTTAAAAGACATAATACAATTACTATAAATAACCCATAACCTTTTAATTTCTTTTCGTCCTTAATTACTTTTCTCCCTTTGTTTTCTAAAAACTTTATAACCTTCCCCATATATATGGTTGGATGAGGAAATGAATATGGGTCACCTATTATCCAATCTATTATTATAGCCAAAGCTAAATCTATTAAAATCAACTTTTTACCTCCGCTATTTAAGATTTATTATTTTATATATCTTATTCATATCTAAACTTTCTCTTACTATTTTAGCCAACTTATCTAATTCTTTTTCACGAAGGCTTTCATAGCTTGGAGATTCTTTTTCTTGTAATAATTTCTTTTTCCTTATAGGGTTTAATATATATTGTCTAAAGGTTGGAGCATCAAATATACCATGGATATAAGTACCCATTATATTCCCTTTTAAGTTAACTCCTCCATCATACCCTACCTCTTCTTTATCATTAACTTTATTTATCTTTATTATAGGTTTGATTTGTGGAGATTTTATAGTTTTCCCAAGATGTATTTCATAGCCATATATATTGTTTTTACTTTTAGAGGTATTAATCAAAGATCCTTCTACCCTAGTCATAGTTTTTTCTTTTTCAAATATAGTTTCTATATCTAAAAGCTCTAAAGCTTTAACTTCTTTTTCATCAGTTTCTATACAATAAGGATCTTTTATAGTGTTTCCAAGCATTTGATAACCACCACATATACCTATTATCATATTGTCATTACTATAATCTTTTATTACATCCTCAAGCCCTGTATCCCTTAAAAATAGCAAATCTTCTATAGTATTTTTGCTCCCTGGTATTATAACAAGGTCTGGACTCCCAAAATCCTTCTTATCTCCTACAAATCTTATGGATACGTCCTCTTCACAGCTAAATGCATCAAAGTCGGTGAAATTAGATATATGAGGAAGTTTTATTACCACTATATCTATATCTTTAGTAGACTTATTATTAAAGGTAATGGCGCTATCTTCATCCTCAAGTTTTAAGGTAAAGTGAGGCACAACTCCAAGACAAGGTATTTTTATTATATCTTCAATCATATCTATACCTGGCTTTAATATGTCAACATCGCCTCTAAATTTATTTATAACAAAGCCTTTAACCCTAGACTTTTCTTCTTCTTTTAATAACATCATAGTTCCTGCAAGAGAAGCAAAAACACCACCTTTATCAATATCACCTACTAAAATAACCGGTGCATCTACAAGCTCTGCCATACCCATGTTTACTATATCTCTATCTCTTAGGTTTATTTCAGCAGGGCTTCCAGCCCCTTCCATAACTATTGCATCATATTCACTTTCAAGTTTCATAAAATCTTCTTTAAGCATATCTTTAAATATAGGCTTTAATTCGTGATATTCCATAGCTGAGGTATTTCCATAAACCTTTCCCTTTACTATAACCTGGCACCTTTTATCTGTAGTAGGTTTAAGCAATATAGGATTCATATATGCCTCTGGTTCAAGTCCTGCAGCATAAGCTTGAAGTACTTGAGCACGGCCCATTTCCTTTCCATCTAAGGTTATATAGGAATTTAAAGACATATTCTGTGATTTAAAAGGACAAATTTTATATCCATCTTCTTTTAATATTCTACAAAGAGCTGTTACCAAAATACTCTTTCCTACTGAGGATGCAGTACCTTGAACCATAATTTTTGACATATTATCTTCTCCTACCCAAACAAATTTTTTCCTTTTGAAGTCTTACCTAAATTATCATATCTTTTATCTATAGCATCTTTTATGTGATCTACATAAACATCTTGAAACTCAGATATTTCACCTAGTCCATGCATATGTATATTCACTTCAAATCCTTCTGCCTCTAAGATGCTTTTCCATGAATCATCTTCATCACTTGCCATATCGTTCTTTGCATGATCACCTGCTACAACCATCAAGGGTGCTAAAGTTAATTTGTTCATGTTTTTAGCCTTTAATTTTGGGATAACATCTTCTAACGTAGGATATCCTTCTACATTAGCTACTATAACTTTGTTATATCCTTTATCTTTTAAGACTTGTTGAAAACAAGTATATGCTGCATTAGAGTAATGACTTGTGCCATGCCCCATAAGAACTAAGTTGTCATAAGAATTTAAAAGCTTATCTATAGCTTCTATTAAAATACTATAATCATCTGGTATCTCTTCTTCATGACCTTTAAAATAAAGCATAGGTCTTCCTACCTTAATACTGTTGAAATATTTTTTAACAGTATACTGATCTACCACATCTTTTATATAATCAAATTCAGCACCTGGTATTATATGAAGTGGCTGAACTATTATATCTTCATAACCATCTTTATATAACTTTTCTAAGGCTTCCTCTGGTGTAAGCTCTATTATGCCATCTCTTTTCTTTAAAATATTTATTATAATATGAGCTGTAAAAGCTATCCTAACTTCGTAATCTTTATAAGCTCTCTTTACCTTTTCCTCTATAGCATCTATAGTAACTTTTCTAGTATCATAATAAGTTGTTCCAAATGATACTAAAAGGATTGCCTTTTTCATAATTTCACCTCTAAAATTTATTATTTATTTTTCATCTGTAAACCCTTATAATATATTATTTACAACTAGGATCCCAACTTCTTAAAGCATCTAAAAACTTTTCTATGTGACATTCTTTCATCTTTACATTTAAGAATAACGCTTCAAATTGTGAAGGTGGTAAGTTAATACCTTTTGTAAGCATATGCTTAAAATATGAAGCATATAATTTAGTATTACTTAGCTTTGCATCATCATAATTTTCTATCTTATCTAAATCACTAAAAAATATAGTAGACATAGCGCCACATCTATTTATTACTACATTTATATTTTTCTCTTTAGCTACTTGTTTTACGCCATTTTCTAATAAGGCTCCTAACTCTTCCATTTTAGAATAATACTCTGGATTATTATATAATTTAGTTAAGGTAGTATATCCTGCTGCCATAACTAAAGGATTTCCAGACATAGTTCCAGCTTGATATACGGCACCTAAAGGAGATAGCTTTTCCATAATATCAGCTCTTCCACCATAAGCACCTGAGGGTAATCCACCACCCATTATCTTAGCGAAAGTAGTTAAGTCTGGCTTTACTCCATAAAGGCTTTGAGCTCCCCTGTAAGCTACTCTAAACCCACTCATGACTTCATCAAACACCAAAAGAGTTCCATTTTCTTTACATAACACGCTAAGCTCTTTTAAGAATTCCTTCTTTGCAGGTATTACTCCCATATTACCAGCTACAGGTTCAATTATAACTGCAGCTATATCTGTGCCACAGGCATTAAATATGGACTTTATACTCTCTATATCGTTGTAATTTGCAATAAGAGTGTTTTTTATACTATCTTGTGGTACCCCAAGTGATCCGGGTATACCTTCTGTCATAACTCCAGAACCTGCACTTACTAAGAACCCATCAAAATGTCCATGATAACATCCTGCAAATTTAATTATTTTATCTCTACCTGTATATCCCCTAGCAAGTTTTATAGCACTCATAGTAGCTTCTGTACCGGAATTAACCATTCTTACCATCTCTAAATTATCCAAAGTTGTGCACATATGTTTTGCGAGCTTTAATTCAAGGTTTGTAGGTGCACCAAAAGCTATAGCGTCCTTTACAGTATCCTGTATAGCCTTTACTACATCTTCATCACAGTGACCTAGTATCATAGGTCCCCACGCCCCTACAAAATCTAGATATTCTTTTCCTTCTTCATCATATACATAAGTGCCACTACCTTTTTTTATTACAGGTGGTGTTATATCTAAATCTTTAAATGCTCTAACAGGACTATTAACTCCTCCTGGCATATATATTTTAGATTCCTCAAAAATCTCATCATTTTTATTCATTTTAAAGATCCTCCTTTATCCATTTAGCTGCTTCAAGTGCATAATATGTTATTATCATATCTGCCCCAGCCCTTTTTATAGATAATAGCATTTCTAAAGCAATGGCCCTTTCATTGACTAGCCCCTTTTCAGCTGCTGCCTTTATAAGTGCATATTCTCCACTTACGGAGTAAGCTGCTATAGGATAATCAAATCTATCCTTTGCAAGTCTTATAACATCTAAGTATGATAGGGCAGGCTTAACCATTATTATATCAGCACCTTCTTCAATGTCGCCTTCAATTTCTCTCATAGCTTCCTTTACGTTTCCAGGATCCATTTGATAGGACTTTCTGTCTCCAAATTGAGGAGCTGAATTAGCAGCTTCTCTAAAAGGGCCATAAAAAGCTGATGAATATTTAGCACTATAACTCATTATTGATACAAATGTATAATCCTCTTTATCTAAAGTCTCTCTTATAACACGAACTCTTCCATCCATCATATCGGAAGGCGCAACCATATCTACTCCAGCTCTTGCATAAGATAAAGAAATTTTTGCTATGATTTCTACTGACTTATCATTTACTATTTTAGTTCCTTCTATAATTCCACAATGACCATGGTCTGTATATTGACACATACATACATCTGCTATAACCCATAAGTCTTTATTAAGCTCTTTAACTTTTCTAATAGCTCTTTGAACAATTCCATTATCATCATAAGCAGAAGAAGCACAACTATCTTTGTGATCTGGAAGCCCAAAAAGTATAATACCTCTTATAGATGATTCTTTTATCTCTTCTAATAACTCTTCTAATTTATCAATTGAATAATGATAGGTACCTGGAATAGAAGTTATTTCCTCTTTTATATTTTCACCTTCTACTACAAATACAGGAAAAATTAAATCTTTAACCGACAGTGTAGTCTCCCTTACCAAATCTCTTATTTCTATTCTCTCTCTTAGTCGTCTATTTCTTTTAATCATTTAAAAATCTCCATTCTATTATTTATTGTCATATAACTCTAAAAGCTTATTTATTATTCCATCTTCTGAATATTCATCGCAACTTACACACTTTAATCCCTTATCTAATATTGATTTTTCTGTAATAGGGCCAATTGCTATTATGTGTTTTTTGCTTATATTATTAAGACCAACTAAAGTTACCATATTGTTAAAGGTAGATGGACTTGTAAAAATAACTGTATCTACATCTTCAAAGGAATTTACATTTTTATTATCTCCAAGTGCTGCATCATATATGTTTACTCTATCTACGTTTGCTCCAAGTTCTTTTAAATTATCTGTAATATAATCTCTAGATTTTAAAGAGCAAGGTATAAGCACATTATCCCCTATTTTAATTGTTTTTGATAATTTTCTAAATAAATCCTCTGCAACAAATTGATCTGCTATTATATCAGCTACCACGTGGTTCTCTAACAAAGCCTTATAAGTTCCACTACCAATACATGCAAATCTTCCATTTATATTTCTTATATCTATAACCTTTTCCTTTAGATACTTAAAAAATAAATTTACTGCATTTACGCTTGTAAATACCACATAATCGTACTTTGGTAATTTCTCTTTATATTCATCTAGATTACATATATCTTCTTTTATTTTTATAGAATTTATCTCAGTTATATCTGCTCCTAAATCCTTTAACTTTTCCCCTATAGACTTAGACTGCTCTTTTGTTCTAGTAATGCATATATTTCTACCAAAAAGAGGTTTCTTTTCCTTCCAGTTTAATTTACTACTAAGTTCTACTACGGAACCTACCATTATAATGCAAGGTGATACCAATTTAGCTTCTGTTACTCTTTCTAAAATGTTACTAAAATCACCTATAACAGACCTTTGCTTTGAAGTTGTACCTCTCATAATAACTGCGCAAGGGGTAGCTTCATTCATACCTTCTTTTTGTAAATTTCCAATTATTATCTCAAGTTTATTAAGTCCCATTAAAAATATTATTGTTCCTTTAAGCTTAGACACTGTATTCCAATCTATATTTAACTTATCTTTAGCCATAGCTGTAAATACATGAAAGCTTTGACTTATACCTCTATGAGTTACTGGTATACCAGCATAACTAGGTACTGCAATAGCAGAGGTTATTCCAGGCACTACTTCAAAACTTATATTTTCTTCTATTAAAGCTAAAGCTTCTTCACCGCCTCTACCAAAAACATAGGGATCTCCACCTTTAACTCTACCTACAATATGCCCCTTTTTAGAAAGCTTTATAAGCATCTCATTTATTTCTTCTTGGGTTTTATAGTGACTTCCTGGTTCTTTTCCACAATAATATATTTCACAATCTTCATTTAGATACTTTAAAATATTACCTCCAATAAGTCTATCATATAATACTGCCGTACAACTTTTCAAAGCATTAACAGCCTTTATAGTAAGTAAATCTTCATCTCCAGGTCCTGTTCCAATAAGAAAAACTTTTCCATATTCCATCATATTCCCTCTTTTCTATGCTTTAATAATTTTTTCTCCTAAGTACCTTCCAAGTTTTAAATAGTCTTCTTTATTTCCTACAATATCTTTTTTTACTATCCTTCCCCCTACATCATAAAGTCCTACAATATACATTATCTGTCCTTCTAGGTGTGCATAGGCCCCTATACAACTATGGCAGTTTCCATTAAGAGTTTTCATGAATTCTCTTTCCGCATCCACACAAATTTTATCATCATCGAAGTTAAGATTTCTAAATATATTAGCACTTTGTGATTCCTTTAAAATTTCAATACCTAAGGCACCCTGACCTATAGCTGGTACAAACTCAAAGGGATCGAAATAATCAGTTATTATATTTTCCATATCTAATCTTTTAAGTCCTGCTGCTGCTAATATTATTCCATCTAACTTTTCATCTTCCATCTTTTTAAGTCTTGTCTGTACATTACCTCTTATTGGTACTATGTCTAAATTAGGATTTAGTATCCTGAGTTGAGCAGCTCTTCTTATGCTGCTAGTACCTATTTTCAAAGTCTTATTTCCCGAAAAAAAGCTTTCCCTATTGCGAGAGATATAAGCATCCCTTACGTCTTCTCTCTCTGGTATTGCAGCTATTTCAAAACAAGGTTCTAAAGCAAAGGGCACATCTTTCATACTGTGAACAGCGGCATCTGCCCGTCCTTCTAGTAAAGCAATTTCTATATCTTTTACAAATACACCCTTACCACCTATTTTATCTAAACTAACATCAAGGTTTTTATCTCCTTTAGTTTCTATTAATAATTTTTCGCTTTTTATATTAGACCTTTTGTAAATAAGCTCCATTATTATTTCTGTTTGAACTTGAGCTAAGTTACTTTTCCTTGTAGCAATTTTCATATTCAATCAATTCCACTCCTAATAAATTAATTAACCTAGGATAAAACATTACCAATATTTGCCTTGAATAACCTTTATCAAAATAAAATTCAAAATCTTCATTTGAAATAAATTTTAAGATTTCTTTTTTAAAGGTTTCTTCCTTAACTATTTTCCTTATATAATTTGCAAAATCTACAAACCCATCAAGCTCATTTAAAGATTTTACTATTGAGCCTGCCATGTATCTAGATATACTAGGGTTTCCTTTTTTTACATTCAATGCAAAGGCAACTTCCTTTGAACTTAGTTGCATAGGCACAACAAAGTTTCCATCTCTAAAATTATGACAAGTAACATATAGCTTACTTAAATTTTCACATTGCTTTTGTATTATTTTTGTAATATCACATTCCTCAATAGCTATAACAATTAAATGTTTATCTAAAATATAGCTTTCTTTATATGTATCTTTTATAATATTTATGCCATTTCCATGGAATTCATCAAATCTTTCATCAAATCTTGTAGCTAATACCCATACATTACAACCCTTAGCTATAAAGGATTTAGTTTTAATGTATCCAGCTTCTCCTCCACCAACTATAAGCACACGGATCTTATTTGAAATCAATGATATAAAAGAAAAGTCTAACGTTTCAAGGGAAGAATTTGACTCATCTTTTGAGTTCGTTAAATTAGAACTTAATTCTTTAAAAGAAAAATCTTTTCTATTATCTCCTGACACTTACTATCACTTCCCTTTAATTTTTCTTCTTTCAATATTTCCATAGCTCTATGCACGTAATACTCTGAAGTGCTTTTTAGTAGTACCTCTACTAATTCCTCATTATTTTTTGTATATTTTTTTCTATTATAGCTTTTAAGTCTTTCCTCATATACATTGTTACTTGACTTAGTTATTTCTTCAAAAAGTGGAGCTAATTCTCTTAATTTTTTCCAGTTCATAAATTCTTTAATATGATCTTCTATTATATATCTACACTTTTCCATTTGGATTTTTCTTTTATCCTTATTAGACTTATCCATTTTACTTATATCATCAATGTTATAAAGTTTAATATAATCTAACCCTTCTATTTTTGGATCTACATCTCTTGGTATGGACAAATCAAATATAGTAATTGGTTTATCTTTAACTTCATCCTTATATATAACTATATGAGGTGCTGAAGTACAACTTACTATTATATCTATATCTTTTATAAATTCATTTTTTTCATTATAAGATATAACCTTAACTCTAGGATCATTTAAGAATATTTTATTTGGTTCTCTTACCACAATAAATAACTTAGAAAACTCAAAGCTATTTATGTATTTATAGATGCGTTTTCCTACTTCTCCGAATCCTATTAACATTATATTCTTTTTATTTTCTTTAATTATTTCTTTTGCTACTATAGATGCTGAGGATACAGGTATTTTATATAACTTAGCTTCACTTCTAAACCTTTTACCACAGGCTATAGACATCTGAAATAATCTTTGAAGAGAATTTCCAATAGTATTACATTCTAGAGATACCCTATAAGATCTTTTTACTTGACCTAATATTTGATCTTCTCCAAGGATTTTAGAATGAAAGCCACTACAGACCTCCATTAAATGCTTAACGGCATTATATCCAGTAATCTTAAAAACATGTTCTATATATTTTTGATCCCACTCTAGTAACTTAAAAATACTTTCTATTTCAATATCATCTTCATTATTTGAATTTAAATATATCTCTGTTCTATTGCAAGTATTTATTATTACTGCCCCTTTTGATACTTTCATCATACTTTTCAAAGCATCTTTTTCCTTGTATACCATTATAGAAAGCTTTTCCCTTATTTCAATGGGGCAACAGCTTTTTATACCTATCATTTGAATCATTAAAATCATCTCCGAATGTCTATTTAAAAATATATCATTTTATAATAAATCAACATAAAAAAAACCCACAGGAACTGTGAGTTTATAACTTTTATATAAAAATCAATAAATTACAAACGCCACCTCCTTCCCTCCGAAGGACTAGCTAAAGATTAAGGCAGGTCTCCTGACTTACGTTTCATTCTCTTCCAACCTTCCCAGCTTCATTGCCAGTGGCTCGGATTCGTCTTCGTATACAGTAGCGGGGGCTGTAGTGTTTTACACTTTCCCTATTAAACTTATTAAAAGTACCATAATCTTATTATTTAATTTTACATCTATCATTATATAGTTATTTAAGAAAACTTTCAAGAAGATATTTATATTAGCAGTTTAACATGCCTGCAACCTTTATTATTATTTTAATCTAAAACCTTTTATAAAAGTGTTAATTTAACTTACCAATAATAATTATTGATAGAACCGTGTTTAAATGTTATACTTTTATTAATAAAAATTTAATAAGAGGTGATTTCATGTTAAAAGAGTTTAAAGAGTTTGCTATGAAAGGCAATGTAACTGACCTTGCTATCGGTGTAGTTATCGGTGCTGCTTTTGGTAAAATAGTTAATTCATTAGTAGCTGATATAATAATGCCTTTACTAGGACTTATTATAGGTGGTGTTAACTTTACAGACCTAAAAGTTGTTTTACGCCAATCTGCTGATCCCGAGAAAATACTAACCCTTAATTACGGTCAATTTATTCAAAATATTTTCGACTTCCTTATTATAGCTTTTTCTATTTTCTTAGTAATTAGATTAGTTAATAAATTCAAGCGAAAAGAAGAGGTTCAAGAAGAAATCAAAGAAGAACTTCCAACAACTGAAGAGGTTTTACTTACACAAATTAGAGATCTTTTAAGCAAAGATGCAACTAAAGAAATTTTATAATCATAATTTATAAAATTAAATTTTAAAAACCTATAAATATAGGCCTAAAAGGCTATACTATAGGTTTTTATTAATTACTTATATTAATCCTATATCTTTTCTATAATACATATCTTTAAAATTTATCTTGTTTACTTCCTTATAACAACGTTTTATACTGTCCTCTAGATCATTTCCAAGTGTCACTAATGAAATAACCCTTCCCCCTGAAGTCTTTAAATCTTTTCCTTCTAATCTACCACCTGATATAAATACATTTCCATCTATATTTTTATCTAAAGTTATATTAAACCCAGTATTATATTTACCTGGATACCCTAAAGATGCAATAACCAATGCGCAACTATTTTTATCTTCCCACTTAATTTCAAAACTTTTAAGTTTGCCACTGTATGCACTACAAATAACATCATAAAAATCACTCTTCATTAAAGGAAGGACTGCCTGTGATTCTGGATCTCCAAGTCTCACATTATATTCTAATAAATATACACCTTTTTTAGTAATCATCAATCCAAAAAATAAGAATCCTTTAAATTCTATTCCTTCTTCCTTTAATCCCTTAAGTGTAGGTTTTAAAATACCTTCATTAAATTCTTTCATAACATTATTTGTAACAAATGGATTTGGCGCTATAACACCCATCCCACCTGTGTTAGGACCTTGGTTGTTATCAAATATTTGTTTATGATCCTTTGCAGATATAAAAGGAATTAATGTATCTCCATCGGTAATTGAAAGTATAGAGGCTTCCACACCTTCTAAGAACTCTTCAATTACAACCTTTTTACCAGAGCCATTAAATATATCATCAATCATAAAATCACAAATTACTTTTTCTGCCTCTTTAAAAGAATTACATATAACTACACCTTTACCAGCTGCCATGCCATCTGCCTTTATAACGCAAGGATACCTACAATCTTTTAAATACTCTAATGCCTTTGGTGCAAAGGTAAAACTTTCATATTCAGCTGTAAGTATTCCATGTTTTTTCATAAATCTTTTTGAAAAGTCTTTACTTCCTTCTAAGCAAGCTGCTTTTTTTGAAGGTCCAAATATTTTAAGTCCTTCTTTATTAAACTCATCTACAATTCCCTTTATTAATAGCTCTTCTGGACCAACTATGGTAATATAAATTTCATTTTCTTTGGCAAATTTTAATAGCTCTTCTATGGTCTTTTCCCTTATGTTTTCGCATTTATTTTCCATTGCAGTACCGCCATTTCCTGGGGCACAATATATCTTTTCTACCTTAGGATTTTGTGATAACTTAAAGGCCATAGCATGTTCTCTTCCTCCAGAACCAATCAATAATATATTCATATTAGCCTCCTTTTTTAATGCTTAAAATGTCTTATGTGAGTAAGCACCATGGATACTCCAAGTTCATCACAAGCCTTAATTGAATCTTTATCTTTAATAGATCCTCCTGGTTGAATTATAGCTTTTATGCCATGGCTTGCAGCTTCTTTTACTACATCATCAAAGGGAAAGAATGCATCAGAGGCTAATACTAAAGCTCCCTTACCTCTTTCTAAAGCTTCCTGTGCTGCCCAAATCCTATTAACCTGTCCTCCGCCAATTCCTAAGGTTTTACCACCTTTTGCTACTACAATAGCATTAGACTTAACGTACTTAACTACCTTCATTGCAAAATTCATATCCTTTAATTCTTCTTCTGTAGGCACTATTTTAGTTACCACATCTAGGTCTTTAATTAAGTCCTTATCCTCTTCTTGAACTAAAAGACCACCATCTACAGATACTAAAGCATTAGTGCTTATAGGCTTATTATTACATTTAATAACTCTTAAATTTTTCTTTTTCCTTAAAACTTCAAGTGCTTCATCTTCAAAGTCAGGAGCTACAACAATTTCTAAAAATATCTCTATTAACTTTTCAGCAGTAGCCTTATCTAACTTCTTATTAAAGGCAACTACACCGCCGAATATAGATATATCATCACATTCATAGGCCTTTGTATAAGCTTCTAGGTTATCACGTCCTAAGGCAACTCCACAAGGACTATTGTGTTTTAATGCACAGCAAGCTATATCAGAAAATTCCATTACAACCTTAAAGGCGATGTCTAAATCTTTTATATTATTATAGGATAGTTCTTTGCCATTTAGTATTTCTATATTATTCATAGTACCTTCTTCTAATAAAGAATCATAATAAGCAGCCTTTTGGTGAGGATTTTCTCCATATCTTAAATCCTTAGATTTTTTATATACTAAATTCATATATTCTGGATACTCACTGCTATCCTCTAATAAAAACTTACTTATAGCTCCATCATAAGCACTAGTTAAGTTAAATACCTTTCCTGCTAAGGTTTTTCGAGTATTATAACTTACATCTCCACTTAAATCTAATTCCTCTATTATAGTCTTATAATCTTTTTTATCTGAAACTACTATTACATCCTTAAAATTCTTAGCTGCAGCTCTTAACATTGTGGGTCCACCAATATCTATAAATTCCACCTTTTCTTCAAATGTTATATTTTCTTTATACTTTTCAAAAAATGGATATAAATTAACTACAACTATATCTATTAATTCTATGTCTTTTTCTTTTAATGCTTTTATGTGAGAGGGTTCTTCCCTTTTTGCTAGTATGCCACCATGAATACTAGGATGCAAAGTTTTAACTCTTCCTTCTAGCATTTCAGGAAATCCCGTTACTTCCTCAACGTCTATAGCTTCGATATTATTTTCTTTTAAATATTTTAATGTTCCTCCTGTAGATATTATCTCCACATTAATACTCTTTAAAAACTTAGCAAAATCCACTATACCGCCCTTATCATATACACTTATTAAAGCTCTTTTCATGAAATTAAATCTCCCTTCTAATCCAAGATAACTGTTATAACCTTACTTTAACTTTAAACTTTACCCTCACTTATAAGTCTAATACCTTCTAAAAGGCATCTATGTTCTTCTTTAAGTACCTTTTCTTGTAATGTTTTAGGGCTTTCTTCCCCAGTTATATTTAAAGATTTTTGAAGAATTATAGTACCCATATCCACGTCACGGCTAACAAAATGAAGTGTACACCCAGTAATTTTATCCCCTGAGTTCAAAACAGCTTCATGAACCTTTATTCCATACATACCCTTACCACAAAACTTAGGTATTAAAGAAGGGTGTATGTTTATTATCTTGCCTTTATACCTATCTAATATTTCTCCTTTTAATATAGAAAGAAATCCTCCAAGAACAATTAGATCTACCTTATCTTTTATAATTTTTATTATTTCATCCCCTATATTTTCTCCATAAGTGTTTTTATCTAATACATAAGACGGAATACCTTGAAGGTTAGCTTTAGTAAGTCCTATAGCTTTTGGGTTATCGCTAATTACCATTTTAATTACACAATCAAGTTCTTTTTCATTAATTTTATCTATTATATATTGAAGGTTAGTCCCAGTACCGGAGATGAGAAAAGCTATTCTAAGCAAATCCCATCACCTCCAGAAATAATAGACCCTATCACATAAGCCTTTTCTCCCATCAAAGACAATTCTTTAACTACCTTTTCTTTTAAATTATCTTCTACACATAATATAAAACCTATTCCCATATTAAATGTATTGTAAGCATGCTCTTCATCTACACCTTTTTCCATTAAATATTTAAATATAGCTGGGATTTCATAGCTGTTTTTATTTATCTTAGCTGAATATCCCTTTGGAATCATTCTTGGAATATTTTCAACAAATCCACCACCAGTTATATGAGCCATACCTTTAATTTCAAATTTTTCTAGGATCTTAAGTACTGGCTTTACATATATTTTTGTAGGTGTTAATAAAATATCCCCTAACTTTTCTCCTTCTAACTCTACTTCAAGATTATCTACAATCTTTCTTATAAGTGAATAACCATTGCTATGTGGTCCTGAAGATGATATTCCTATTAGAGCATCACCTTCCTTTATATCTTTTCCATTTATTATTTTATCCTTTTCTACAACCCCTACAGAAAATCCAGCAATATCATATTCTCCATCCTTATAAAACCCTGGCATCTCAGCTGTTTCTCCTCCAACTAAGGAACATCCAGAAATTAAGCAACCATCAGATACTCCTTTAACTATATCGGAAGCTACGTTAGCATTTAGCTTTCCACAAGCTATGTAGTCTAAAAATAATAAAGGCTTTGCTCCGTGGCATAAAATATCATTAACACACATAGCCACACAATCTATACCAAAAGTGTCATATTTATTCATAGCAAAAGCTATTTCTAGCTTTGTTCCAACCCCATCTGTTCCTGAAACTATTACAGGATTTTTATACCCTTTCGGAATTTCAACCATAGATGCAAAGCTACCTATACTATTTAAAACTAAACTACTCATAGTTTTCTTAGCATGAGACTTTATCTTTTTTACTGCCTCATAACCCTCCTTTATATTTACTCCTGCTTCTTTATATGTGATCATAAAAACACTACCTTTCAAGATAATCTTTTGCGGTTTCTATAGGTGTATCTACAGGGTAGATACCACTAAAGCACCCAAGACAAAACCCTTCCTTTTCACCAAAGGACTTTACTACTCCTTCTTCACTTATGTAGCCTAAGCTGTCAGCTCCTATTTTTTTTCTTATTTCCTCTATGGTAAGATTTGCGCCTATAAGATCCTTTCTATAAGGTGTATCTATACCAAAATAACATGGATATTTAACCACTGGAGATGAAACTCTAAAATGAACTTCCTTAGCCCCTGCTCGTCTTAGCATTTCTACTAGTATTTTACTAGTAGTGCCCCTAACTATAGAATCATCTACAAGTACCACTCTCTTCCCCTTAATATTTTCTTTTAAAGGATTAAGTTTTAATGAAACAATTCTTTCTCTCATTTCTTTTGAAGGTGCTATAAAGGATCTTCCAACATATCTATTTTTAATAAATCCTATACCAAAGGGTATAGATGAGGCCTTTGAAAATCCTACTGCAGCTGCAAGTCCTGAATCTGGAACACCTACAACTATGTCTGCCTCTACAGGACACTCTTCAAATAATATTTCTCCAGCTTTTCTTCTAGACTCATATACACTTATACCATCTATAACACTATCAGGTCTTGCAAAGTATATATATTCAAAAGCGCATACCTTTGACTTTATCTTTTCTGAATAACTTATACTTTCTATTCCGTCTTCTCCAATTATTACTATTTCACCAGGCCTTATATCTCTAACAAATTCCGCACCTACCGTATCAAAGGCACAGCTTTCAGAAGATAAAATATAGCTGTCCTCAAGCTTTCCAAGGCATAAAGGTCTAATACCATTAGGATCCCTAACCCCAATCAATTTATCCTCAGTTAAAATAACCATAGCAAAGGATCCTTTTATAGCTTGAACTGCTGATATAACCGCCTTACCTATACCCTTTTTATAAGCTCTTGCAATTAAACTTAATACTACTTCTGAATCAATAGATGTCTGAAAGATGTTTCCTCCATCTTCTAATAATTCTTTTATAACCTCTGCATTTACTAAATTTCCATTGTGAGCTATGGCCATAGATCCAAACTTACAATTAGTTAGTATTGGCTGAGCATTTATTATATTGCTAGAACCTGTAGTAGAGTATCTTACATGACCTATAGAAGCATTCCCCTTAAGTGAAGATAAAGACTTTTCATCAAAAGCTTCGGATACAAGCCCCATACTTTTATGAATATTCATATTCTTACCATCACTAACAGCTATGCCTGCACTTTCTTGACCTCTATGTTGAAGTGCATATAATCCATAATAAGTAACCTTTGCAACATCTAAAGAGCTTTTAGAGTATACCCCAAAAACGCCACACTCCTCTTTAAACTTGTCTTTTATTTCTTCTATCATAATTAGATCTTCCCCTCCATAAGGTATGTTTAAATCTTTAAATATACCAATACCCTTATAACTTGCCCTTTATATTTTTAAATATCTTTTATTAAAACTATTTATTTATTCTTTTTAATATCTCTACATAAGCCTCTGTAACATTTCCAAGATCTCTTCTAAATCTATCTTTATCAAGCTTTTCTTTAGTTTTACTGTCCCAGAACCTACAAGTATCTGGTGAGATTTCATCTGCTAGAAGTATCTCTCCTTTGTATCTCCCAAATTCTAATTTAAAATCTATTAAATCTATACCTTGCTTTAAGAAAAAGTCCTTTAATATATCATTTATATTTCTAGTAATTTCATATATCTTTTTAAGTTCATCAAAGGTTGTAAGACCTAGAGCTACAGCATGATAATCATTTATAAGCGGATCTCCTAAATCGTCATCTTTATAACAAATTTCATAAACTGTAGTTTCAAGCTTTGTTCCTTCTTTTACACCAAGTCTCTTAGCCATGCTTCCAGCCGCTACATTTCTTACTATAACTTCTAAAGGCACTATATCAACCTTTAAGCAAATTTGTTCTCTTTCACTAATAGTTTTTATATAATGAGTTTTTATTCCTTTACTTTGTAGAAGCTCAAATAACTTTGAGGATATACTATTATTTAAAACCCCTTTGCTTTGAATTTCGCCCTTCTTCTCCCCATTAAAAGCAGTAGCATCATCTTTGTAATAAATCACCACTTGATCTTCCTTTTCATCTTGATAAACCCTTTTAGCTTTTCCTTCATATAAAAATTCTCTACTCATTACCACTCCACCCCTTCTTTATTATCGTTTATAAATTTTTCCTTCATGTCTTTTCTATATTTATTAAGACTTTCTTTTACCTTTGGATATTTTATAGAAAGAATTTGTGCTGCAAGTATGCCTGCATTATAGCTATTATTAATTCCAACAGTGGCTACAGGTATTCCTTTAGGCATCTGTACTATAGAATACAAAGAATCTTGTCCACCTAAAGCTGCATTTATTGGCACCCCTATTACCGGCAAAATGCTATGGGATGCTATAACTCCTGGAAGATGGGCAGCAAGGCCTGCTCCAGCTATTATGCATTGAAAGTCTTCTTTTTCTAAATCTTTAATAACTTCTAAAAGCTTTTCTGGTACCCTATGAGCAGATAAGATAAATGCCTTATATTCTATTCCAATCTCTTCTAATGCAGTAACAGCTCCCCTCATTATTTCTTTGTCTGATTTACTTCCAAATATAATTGCCACTTTCATCTATAAACACCCCTATCTTTTATTTAAAGTAATTAACTCCGGATTTAAATATCTTTTGGTCCATATTTCCTTCTATATTTTTATAAAGCCCTTCACCTATTCTCTCACTATGAGCCATCTTACCAAAAACTCTTCCATCAGGACTTAGTATTCCTTCTATAGCCCCTAAAGATCCATTAGGATTATAGTTCATTTCCATAGATGGGTTACCAAGTCTATCTACATATTGTGTGGCCACTTGCCCGTTTTTAAATAAATCTTCTATTACTTTTCTAGGTGCTACAAATCTTCCTTCTCCATGAGATACCGGTAATGTATGGATGTCCCCTATTTTTGTCTCTTGTAACCATGGTGAATTATTTGATACTATCTTTGTTCTTACCATAGTAGATACGTGTCTTCCTATACTGTTATAGGTTAAAGTTGGCATATTTTCTTCTATATCTAGTATTTCACCATAAGGTACAAGACCTAGCTTTATAAGTGCTTGAAATCCGTTGCAAATACCAATCATTAATCCATCTCTTTTATTTAAAAGTTCCATTACCGCCTCTTTTATATAAGGATTCCTAAATACAGTGGATATAAACTTTCCGGACCCTTCAGGTTCATCTCCTGCACTAAAGCCCCCTGGAATCATTATTATTTCACATTGTTTTATTTCTTTTGTCATTTCTTTTATTGACTCTTTTATTAAGCCTTCAGTAATGTTTTTAAAAACTCTTTCATTTACTATAGCCCCTGCCTTTTCAAATGCATTTCTTGAATCTTCTTCACAATTAGTACCAGGGAATACTGGTATAAATACTCTAGGTTTTGGAACTGAAATATTTAAGCTATTATAAGTTTTAGTGTACTTATTATCTTTTACATTAGCCGCACTGCTTTTTTCTTTGAAACAACCCTCAAATAATTCTTCTTTTTTTGTCTTAGTCTCAAATATACTTTCAAGAGGGCTCTCCCAGTGTTTAATTAAATCTTTTAAACTTATCTTTTCTCCAAAACCTTCTATACTACTATTATCCATAGTTATTCCTATAACCTTGCAATTATCAGAGTCTAAAATCTTAAATGCCTCTTTATCATCTTTAACTTCAATAACTATAGATCCATAAGACTTTTGAAGTAATTCTTCTTTACTTATATCTTGAATTTTTACTCCTATCTCATTTCCAAAACTCATCTTACAAATAGCCTCTAATGCTCCACCTTGCTTAACGCTCATAGCTGATAATATTAAATTTTTATCATTAAGCTTTTTAATGCTTTCAAAATTATTTTTAAGGGCTTCTATGTTTAAAGTTTTATCTTTACTCATAGGAGTCTTTATTAAAATCACCTTGCTACTGGTTTGTTTAAAATTTTGAGATATAACGCTTTTATAATGTGGTTCTATATCTACTGCAAAGCTTACAAGAGTAGGTGGAACGCTTATATCTTCAAAGGTTCCTGACATACTATCTTTTCCACCAATAGCTGCTATTCCTAGTTGTTTCTGGGCATATAAAGCTCCAAGCAAAGCTGAAAATGGTTTACCCCATCTTACCTTGTCCTCATAAAGCTTTTCAAAATACTCTTGAAGAGTTAATTTAATATTTTTATAATCTCCTCCTAAAGCTACAATCTTAGCTACAGATTCTATAACAGCAAAGTAAGCTCCATGGAAAGGACTCCACTCTGAAATTTTTGGATTATAGCCAAAGGTCATTAAACTTACAGAGTCTGAATGTCCTTTAGTTAGTGGTATTTTACTAACCATTCCTTCTGATGGGGTTCTCTCAAATAATCCTCCATAAGGCATTAATACAGTGCCAGCTCCTACAGTGCTGTCAAATCTTTCAACTAATCCTTTTTTACTACAAATATTTAAATCTTCTAGTACTTCTATTAATGTATCTTTAAAACTTTCTTCGCCTTTAAGATTAAACCTTTCACTTTCAATATCTTCTAATATGTCTTTTGGGTTGTTATCTAGCTTATAACTATCTAAATACGACTTTTCTTTTGGAGCTTTAATTAAAACATCTGCATAACTTTTAGCTCCATTAGAGTCTAAAAAACTTCTATCTAAATCTACAAAAACTTCATCTTTGTAAAGCATTCTTAGTCTATTATTATCTGTAATTTTAGCCACCATAGTAGCTTCTAAGTTTTCTTCTAAGGCAAACTTCACAAAACATTCCAAATTTTCATTAGATACTACCACTGCCATTCTTTCTTGAGATTCGGATATGGCTATTTCTGTAACCTGTAATCCTTCATATTTTTTAGGAACTTTATCTAAATATATATCTATACTTTCACTAAGCTCTCCTATTGCTACTGATACCCCACCAGCTCCAAAATCATTACATCTTTTTATAATTTTACTTACCTTAGGATTTTTAAACAATCTTTGTATTTTTCTTTCTACTGGAGCATTACCCTTTTGAACCTCTGCTCCACAGTATTCTATAGAGTTTTCTGTGTGCTCTTTAGATGATCCTGTAGCTCCTCCACATCCATCTCTACCTGTTCTTCCACCTAATAAAACTATTACATCTCCTAAGATAGGTTCTTCTCTAATTACATTTGAAAAGGGTGCTGCACCTATAACTGCGCCTATTTCCATTCTTTTCGCAATAAAGCCTTCATGGTAAATTTCCTCTACTTGACCTGTAGCAATTCCTATTTGATTTCCATAAGAGCTATATCCATTTGCTGCTCCTAAGGTTATAGTTCTTTGTGGTAACTTACCCTTTAAAGTCTTCTCTATATCTCCCCTTGGATCTCCGCTTCCTGTAACCCTCATTGCCTGGTATACATAAGCCCTTCCTGAAAGAGGATCTCTTATAGCTCCTCCAAGGCAGGTAGCTGCTCCGCCAAAGGGTTCTATTTCAGTAGGATGGTTATGAGTTTCATTTTTGAATAGTATTAAATATTTTTCTATACCATTTTCAGTATTTATATCCACCTTTATTGTACAAGCATTTATTTCATCAGATTCATCTAAATCCTTTAAAAGTCCTTTTTCTTTCATTTCTCTCATAGCTATAGTTGCTATTTCCATCATAGTTATATCTTTATCTTCTCTTTTTAAAAGGTTCCTCATCTCTTTGTATTCATCAAAGGCAATTTTTATTGGCTCTGTATAGATTCCATCTTCTATTTCTATATTTTTTATAGCTGTAGAGAAGGTGGTGTGTCTACAATGATCTGACCAATAGGTATCTATAACCGCCATTTCTGTGTAAGTAGGATTTCTATTTTCTTTTTTAAAATGTTCTAAACAAACCCCTAAGTCATCTCTAGTCATAGCCATATTTGATTTTCTATAAAAATCTTCTAATTCCACTCCTTTTAAATTAATAAAATCTTTGATGATTTCCTTTTCTGTTTTAACTTCATTTTCTTCTTTCTCTTCTTTTAAATTTACATCTTTAAATATATTAAACTCCTTAGAATCTACAGGGTTTATGTAATGTTTCTTTATCTTTTGTATTTCATCTTTTGTAAGTGAGCCCTTTATTTCTAGTATCTTAAAACACCTTATACTAGGACGCTCTCCCTCAGATAATATCTCTACGCACTCCTTTGCGGCATCTGCTCTTTGATCAAATTGACCTTTAAGATATTCTCTACCTATATAGTTATAATCTTCATTTATAAAAGATTTGTCTTCATATAAATTATCTATATTTTTTTCTGCAAAAATTGTGTATTTTGATTTATTATAAACATCCTCGCTTATACCTCTTATGCTATACCCATTAATTATTCTTACTTCTTCTATACTATTTATTCTAAGAATCATTATAAATTCTTCTAAAAGCTTTTTGCCCTCTAGATTATACTGTGATTTCTTTTCTACAAATATATTTTTAGTGTTCATCTTATCCCCCTATGATTTCAATCCATAAAATCCAATAGTTTACAAATAAAAAACATGAAGTACGGCTTATATGTAAACCTTTCTTCATGTTTTATCTTACAGAAATAGTTATAAATGTATAAATTAAGTTCAAAATATACTGCGCGTCATAACTATATCCTTAAATTTACCCATAGAAGAAAACTTTACGGTTTTTCAGTAGAAACTCTCAGACCTTATTTCTAAGATTATATGGATTAATATTTAATTCTATATATAGACTAGCATCCTTTTGAAAGTAAGTCAACATTATTTAGTATATCATTTTAAATATTCGTCAATGCGCGAACATTTGCCGTGTTATTATTTTGTATCATACGTATATTCTTTAATTATGGAGCTATCTGCCAATATAGGTGTGATATCTATTTTAAATATAATTTCGTCTTCTACCCCCTTCATATTAACCATAGTCATATTCATATTAGGCTTTCCGATAATTTCAATAGGTTTATTATTACAAAATATGCAGTATTGTTTTCGTAAGTGATGGTAACATGCCTTTAAAATGTCATAAAAAATATTATGCTTAACATCTTTATTGAATCCTAGATGTTCAATATTTCCAATACCTAAAATTCCAATCAAAGTGTCTTCCTTTGCTTTATATTTTTCTCCATACCCTATTTTACAGCCCTTTTTAACTTTAAACTTATTTATCACCTTAGCTTTGTAGGAAAATATCTTTTTAAACCCCTTATCACTACCTTCATAACCATACAACAGATTTCCAACTCTTATATTATTAGTGAAACTTGCCTCATTTTTGTACTCCTCATTTAAAAACCCACTAGAATTTAAGCAGTGGATGTTAGGTATTATATCTAAAAAAGGTGTTACTTCATTCTTAAACATATTTATTTGATTTAAAGTACCTTTTCTACTTTTTGTATTATGTAAATGGGTATATACACCATCCAATATCATACTCGGAAAATTGTTTTCTATGTATTCAACTACATATTTAAGTCTTCCTATCTTTATTCCCATTCTATTCATACCTGTATCTAAGTATATATGTACCTTATTACTAAAATCCTTTGGTATCTGTTCTAAAATTTCTTCATTATCTATAGTATATATTACGTTTTCCATTGGATTTATAATATCTTCTATATCTATGAGTGGGGTAAGTAACAATATTTCTTTATCTCCTACCACCCTTTTGGCTTCCGATATTTCTGCTACTGCAAAATAATCTATCTTATCTTGTAAAAATTCAGTTATACCTTCTATTCCTAAACCGTAAGCATTTCCTTTTACAACAGCAATTATCTTTTTATCATCCATCTTCCTTATATTACTTATATTTTCCTCTAGCCTATCTAAAAACACCTGACACCATAAATATTTCATCTTATAGTTTCCCTCCATTAACAATTAAACTCTTTTGGTAAATTATATACATATATTAAGATTCATACTCAAAATTACTTAGGATATAATTTATAAGGTATTTATAATATTATTATAAATATTAAGATACATGTTCAATAACCCTACCTATTGAAAGCTTGAACCAATAAGTATATCTTTTAGGAAACTCTTTTATATCTTTATTGAGCTCCTTTAAATCCATCCATTTAGATTCTTCTATTTCTTTTGGATTTATTGTTACATCTCCATCATATTTTCCTATAAAAACATGATCATATTCATTTTCATGTAAATCTTCATTAAATTCTATGTCATATGAAAATTTGAATATTTCTTCAAGTTCAGTATCAAACCCTAATTCTTCTTTAAGTCTTCTATGTGCAGCTTCATTAAGATCTTCTCCCATTCTTTGATGACTACAACAAGTATTTGTCCAAAGACTTGGTGAATGATACTTACTCTTTTCTCTCTTTTGAAGGAGTAACTCACCCTTTGAATTAAATATGAATATTGAAAATGCCCTATGGAAAATACCTTTTTTATGGACTTCTGCCTTTTCTCCATATCCTATTTCTCTATCATCTTGGTCTACTAATAATATCATTTCTTTATTACTCATAAATATAAATCCTCACTTTAACATTTTTAGTTTTATTACATGCTTACTTAATAATATCTTTTATATAATAATTCATTAACTACAATAACATTTTAACCTTATATATAAGCATTATCAATTAACTGTTAAAAATCTTTTAAATCATTCATTATCATATTATATCTTTTTAAAAACTTCAAATACAGTTAATGATTTTTTAAATAAATAAGGAGCTATCTCAAAGTTTATTTTGAGATAGCTCCTTATATTTAAGTGTAAATTTACTTGTTATTTAAAACATCAGCTAATGCAGCAATGCTTCCAAGTGAAGATACCGCATCTGTAGGTATTATAAGCTTGTTTGATGGACCTTTTGCAAGTTCCTTCAATGCATCTATTTGTTTTAATGCTATTACTGTCTCATTAGTTCCTGATTCTATAATAGCTCTATTAACCATGTGTATAGCTCCTGCATCTGCCTTTGCAATAGCTTCTATAGCTTTTGCCTTACCTTCTGCTTCTAAAAGTTGAGATTCTTTAAGTCCTTCTGCTCTTCTTATATTAGCTTCCTTTTCAGCTTCTGCTTCTAATATTTTAGATTGTTTTGCACCTTCTGCTTTAGCAATTTCACTTTGCTTTTGACCTTCAGCTTGTAGTATTAAAGCTCTCTTATCTCTTTCTGCTCTCATTTGTTTTTCCATAGCTTCTTGTATTTCATTTGGTGGAATTATATTTTTAATTTCAACAGAAAGTATTTTTATACCATAGGCATCTGTTATTTGATCTACAACCATTAAAAGTTCTGAGTTTATTTTATCTCTTCCAGATAAAACCTCATCTAAAGTCATATCCCCCACTATATTTCTCATATTAGTTATAGTTGAGTATATAATACCTGCTTTATAATTTTCTATATTGTATGCTGCATCCCTAGAATTAAGTACCTTATAGAAAATAACATTATCTATAGAAATCTTAACATTATCTTTTGTTATAACATTTTGAGGGTCTATATCCAATATCTGTTGTTTAACTGAAATTTTCTTTCTAACAAAGTCTACGAAAGGTATAGTTAAATGCCACCCCGGTTCTAACACCTTATAAAACTGACCAAATCTTTCTAATAAATATACATATCCCGTATTAACAACTTTAATAGAAGATAATATACTTATAAGAACTAGCACCAAAATAACGATAATTGCAATCTTTCCCATTTAATAACCTCCTCTTAATTATATAATTTAATATTAAGCATCTTTAAACTTTTATTAGATGTCTTAATCAATGCTTTTTATGAGTACTTTATTCCCATCCATAGATTCAACTTTAAACTTTTCATCTTTTCCAATATCTCGACTCCCTATATTTTTAACAGTCCAGTATATTCCTTTAATCTTAACATGGGATTCTATTTCTCTTTCTATTTCTTTTTCTGAAATAAATTCTTTTCCTATAAATTCACTATCTAGTGAATTTAGTACTTTTGTCTTTTTCATCTTATCTTTTATAATAGGGTATACTGTAAATATTAACAATAAACTTACTGCTAAGAAGAGTATAAATTGAACACTTAAACTTAATCCAATTACAGCAGCTAAAATAGCTACCATTCCTCCAACTGTAAACCAAACAAAAAGTAAACTACTTGTTAATAAATCTACCACTAGCGCTACCGAAGCTATGATTAACCACATTATGATATCACCTGACATATCGTCACCCCCCTAATTAATTATATAACAATATTATAATTACTTCTATACATATAATGTATTTATCCTATATATAGAAATAAATTTTTTTATCTACTATATTTTTATTATACACTACATGCATAATAATTACAAGTTTAATTTAATCCTTTTAAGAGTTATTTTATACCTCATGCTATTTTATTGTATGAGACTTGTTTTTTTTATATTATATACATATATAATATTCATATATGTATATAATATATGCTATGATGTTAATCTAGTTAATATTTAAGAATATGTTCAAATTAATAATATTTATTGAGGTGATAATATGAATTTTATAAGGGTTGGGTCAGCGTGCCCAATAACTAAAGTATCCGATGTTAATTATAACTTAGAGAATATTAAAATATGTATAGACAAGGCTCTAAGTGAAAATTGTAAAGTTCTTATATTTCCAGAACTTTCAATTACCTCTTACAGCTGTGGCGATCTTTTTCTACAAAATCAATTGCTAAATAAATCTGAAGAGGCTTTAGAAAGCTTATGTATTTATAGCAAAGGTAAAGACATATTGATTGCAGTTGGAGCTCCCCTGCACTATAACAGCAAATTATATAACGCAGCTTACATAATTTTAGATGGAAAGGTTCTTGGAATAGTTCCTAAAAGTTATCTTCCAAATTATAGTGAATTTTACGAAGGAAGATGGTTTACAGAAGGACTCGGAATTGAAACTACCAATATAAATTTAAAATTTCAAGATTCTATTCCTTTTGGAACTAATATTATATTTACTGATGGCACATATAAAGTTGCCTTTGAAATATGTGAAGATCTTTGGGTAACTATACCTCCAAGTTCTCTTCTTGCACTAGAGGGTGCAAATATAATAGGTAACCTTTCTGCTTCTAATGAAATAATAGGAAAATATGATTATAGAAAAACCTTAGTTTTGTCTCAAAGTGCTAAAGGATTATGTTCATATATATATTCTTCAAGTGGTGTCCATGAATCCACTACAGATTTATTATTTAGTGGTCACCTTTTAATATCAGAAAATGGTACTCTTTTAAAAGAAAATGAGAGATTTCAAAGAGAAAACCAGGTTATTACATCTATCGTGGATATAGATAGAATAGAAAATGAAAGACTAAAAAATACTAGTTTTAAGAAAAATCCTAACTTAAAAAAACCCACTCTAACAACTATTCAATTTAAATTTAATGATTTGTCTTATGGAAGCTTTGATAGATTTGTTGATAAACACCCCTTTGTTCCAAAGGATGTTATAGAACGAAAAGAAAGATGCAGAGAAATATTTAATATTCAAACCTCTTCCCTTGCTAAAAGATTAGAACATACAGGTTCTAAAAAGGTAGTCATAGGAATTTCTGGTGGCCTTGATTCCACTCTAGCGCTTTTAGTAATACTTAAAACTTTTGACATGTTAAATATCAAAAGGGAAAATATACTTACAATTACTATGCCAGGCTTTGGAACTACTGATAGGACTTATAACAATGCTAAGGATTTATGTGTTAATCTAGGGACAACTTTAAGAGAAATAAATATAGTAGAGGCTTCTCTTTTACATTTTAAGGATATAGGTCACGATGAAAAAAACCATGATGTTACTTATGAAAATGTTCAAGCAAGAGAAAGAACACAAATATTAATGGATATAGCAAATAAGGAAGGCGCTCTTGTAATAGGTACTGGTGATCTATCAGAGCTTGCACTTGGATGGTGTACTTATAATGGTGACCATATGTCAATGTACTCTGTAAACTGTTCTATACCTAAGACATTAGTCAGGTATTTAGTACGATATGTAGCTGAATTCGAGGTAAAAGATGAGGTATCAAAAACCTTGATAGATATATTAGAAACCCCAGTAAGTCCTGAGCTTTTACCAAAGGATAAACATGGGAATATAACTCAAAAAACTGAAGATATAGTAGGTCCTTATGAACTTCATGATTTCTTCTTATATTACTTTATAAGACAAGGAATGGCTACAGATAAAATATTGTTTTTAGCAAAAGAAAGCTTTAAGGATTCTTATAATGAAGAGACAATAAAGCTTTGGTTAGATAAATTTATAAAAAGATTTTTCACACAACAATTTAAGCGTTCTGCCCTGCCTGATGGCCCTAAGGTTGGAACTGTAAGCTTGTCTCCAAGAGGCGACCTTAAAATGCCTTCTGATGCTAGCTTTAATAGTTGGATAATTTAAGAATTATTATAATCACAAATATATAAATAAAAATAGATAACTTACAGTAAGTTATCTATTTTTATTCCAATCTAATTAGAAGTTAAATATTTGTTTTATTTATCAGTTTAACATATGAATCTACCTAATCTGTTGATTTTAAATATTTTATCTTACCTATATATATCTAAAACCAATCCTTGTATTTCGTCAATAGTTGCTGCAATATCTATGTTTTCTCTTTCTTCCCCAAGTAAAAATTTAGTTAATTCCTCTAACTTCTCATCTACAGTTTCCACTGTAATAAAATATTGTGTCTGCCAAAAGCTTATATCTTTTTTTACTCTATACATATAAGCCATTACAGATTCAAGATATCCTTTTATCATTTTTTTATATGCTATTACATCAGAGTAACACTTTGTTGCAACTAATCTATTACCCTTCTTTTTTATATCATCTAACATGTTTTTTAAATCTTCTTCAGATTTTCTTTCCCTTGCAAAGCTAAAACTTCCAGAAAAGTCTTTTCTGCCTTCAACCTTTTTTCTTTCTTGTGTGATGGAAGTCTTTTTGCCAACTCTTCCTATTTCCAAGGACTCCACTCCTTTACTACTTAATTATATTATTTTTCTTAAACTGTTATCCTTTTAATATATCTAATTGTAACAGTTATCTAAAATAATTATACTATATATTAATAATATATTCCTCTAAACCTTTAAATTAATATCTAGCTTATATTAGAAAGTTCATTGACATCATATATTATTTTATGTATAATCAAGATATTAAAATTTAGTAAGATATCATAAGGGAGTAGCTTGCAGGTTATCCTGTTGCAAAGCCAACAGCCGATGTAAAACATCTGGTTTTGTATTAAATAGTAAGACTTATGTGTAACATTTCAGTTATGCATAGGTCTTTTTTAATGATGTTTACCATTTATACTATTAAGTTATTAATAGGTTATAATAGCTATAAGATGCTTTTATAATAAATAAATTTATGATTTTCAGAAAGGAGATTAAAAATTCATGTGGTTTAAAAAAACAATTGAAGATACCCTTAAAGAACTAGAAGTAGACCCATCTAAGGGTTTATCCTCCAATGAGGCTAAGTCTCGCCTAGAAAAGTATGGTGAAAACAAACTAGCTTCTAAACCTAAAAAAACAGGAATCCAAATATTTATGTCTCAACTTAAAGATCCTATGATATTTATACTTTTAGTAGCTGCTTTAGTTTCTGGTATAATGGGGGAAATAAGTGACGCCATAATAATTTTATTGGTTATATTCATCAATGCCATTGTAGGAACTGTTCAAGAATCCAAGGCTGAGAAGGCTCTAGAAGCATTAAAAAAGCTTTCTACACCAAAAGCTATTGTTAAAAGAGATGGGGTTTCAACAGAAATACCTTCCGAAAATGTAGTACCTGGTGACATAATAATACTGGATGCTGGAAGATACATACCAGCCGATTTAAGATTAATTACTACTGCCAATATGAAGGTGGAGGAATCTGCCTTAACTGGTGAATCAGTGCCAGTAGAAAAAAATTGTAAATTAGTATTAGAAGGCTCAGACATAGCCTTAGGCGATCAAAAGAATATGACTTTCTCATCAACTTTAGTTACCTACGGAAGAGGTACTGGTGTAGCTGTTTCCACAGGTATGAACACTGAAATAGGTAAAATAGCTAAGATGCTAGATGAAGAAGGAAATGAAATGACTCCTCTTCAAAAAAAGCTAGCTGAACTTGGTAAGGTTCTTGGTATAGGTGCCCTTGGCATTTGTGCCATTATGTTCATAATATCTGTAGTACAAAAAAGAGATGTTTTTGAAATGTTACTTACAGCAATTAGCCTTGCAGTAGCAGCAATTCCTGAAGGACTTCCAGCTATTGTAGCTATAGTTCTTGCTATGGGTGTACAAAGAATGATAAAAGAACATGCCATAGTAAGAAAGCTTCCTGCTGTAGAGACATTAGGTTCAGTTAACGTAATATGCTCAGATAAAACAGGTACCTTAACTCAAAATAAAATGACAGTAACTAAATTTTTCACTATAGATGGACTAAAGCCTATAAGTGAATTAGACATAAATAAGTCTTCTGAAAAGCTATTAGTGGATGCATTAGTATTATGTAACGATGCCACATATTCTAAAGACTCAAGTACTGGAGACCCTACAGAAATAGCTCTTCTAGTAGCTGGAGATAATGTAGGAATACTAAAAGAAGAATTAGATTCCACTTATGAGAGAATAGATGAGCTTCCATTTGAATCTGACAGAAAACTAATGACTACATTAAATAAATACAATGGTGAAAACTATGTGTTTACAAAGGGTGCTGTAGATAATTTATTAAAAGTAAGCACTAAAGTTTATATAAATGGTGAAATAAAAGATCTTACTGATGATCTTAAATCTCAAATAATGGAATCATCAAATTCTATGTCTAACAGTGCTTTAAGAGTATTAAGTGCTGCATATAAGGTTATTCCAAACAAGGATATTCCTGTAGACTTATTAGAGTCAGATTTAATTTTTATAGGCCTTGTAGGTATGATAGACCCACCAAGACTTGAAGTAAAGGATTCTATCGCTATATGCAAAAAATCTGGAATAAGAACTATAATGATAACCGGCGATCACAAAAACACAGCTTTTGCTATAGCGAAAGAACTAGGCATTGCAGAAGACCTAAAACAATGTATTTCAGGTCCTGAAATAGAAAGGTTATCTGAAGAAGAATTAAATACTCAAATAGATAACTATAAAGTTTTTGCTAGAGTTTCCCCTGAACATAAGGTAAAAATAGTTAAAGCTTTTAAGTCAAAAGGAAATACAGTTTCTATGACTGGAGATGGAGTTAATGATGCACCTTCATTAAAAGCTGCTGATATCGGTGTTGCCATGGGAATAACCGGTACAGATGTTGCTAAAGGTGCTGCTGACATAATCCTTACAGATGATAACTTTTCTACCATAGTTGCCGCTATTGAAGAAGGTAGAAATATTTATAACAACATCAAAAAATCCATAATATTTTTACTATCCTGTAACCTTGGTGAGATAATAGCGTTATTTGTAGCTATATTACTCGCTTGGGAAACTCCTTTAAAACCAATACACATACTATGGGTAAATCTTATTACAGATACATTGCCTGCTCTATCCTTAGGTGTAGATCCTGGTGATAAAAATGTAATGGATAACCCACCAAGGAATCCTAAAGAAAGCTTATTTTCTGGTGGGACTCCTATATTCTTAATTTTAAATGGTATTTTAATTGGTTCACTTACACTATTTGCATTTAAATATGGTGAAGCGAAATATGATACCCTTCAGCATGCTCAAACTATGTCCTTTGTTGTATTAAGTGTATCTCAATTGTTCCATTCACTTAATATGAGACATCCAGAAAAGTCCATCTTCCAAGTTGGATTATTTACAAATAAATATTTAATACTTTCTATAGTATTTGGTATATTCTTGCAAGATGTAATAATAACAGTGCCCTTCCTTGCAAATGTATTTGATGTATTCGATCTTACTATGAATGATTGGTTATTTGTAGGAAGCTTATCAATAATACCATTAGTATTAAATGAAATTGCTAAAGTATTTATAAGAATGAAAAAAAAGTCAGCATAAAAAAAGGACCCTAGCGGTCCTTTTTTTATATAATATCTTTATATTAAGTTTTAAATATATTTAACTATCTTTTCTACTGCCTTTTTTAAATAAATCTCTTCTAGTTCACTAAATCTACCAACCTCTGGACTATCTATATCTAATACTCCATATATCTTTTCACCCTTTATTATTGGAATAACTATTTCAGAATTAGAAGCTGAGTCACAAGCTATATGACCTTCAAATTCATTAACATTTTCAATTCTTAAAGGTTTTTTCTCCTTTATAGCAGTGCCACAAACCCCTTTTCCAAAGTCTATTCTATTGCAAGCTGGACGTCCTTGAAATGGACCTAGCACTAATGATTCTTTTTCTTCCTCATAGATATAAAATCCTACCCAATTACACCTATCTATAGTGCTATTAATTATAGCAGAAATATTACAAAGACTCGCTATAATGTTTTTTTCAGAACTAAGTTGTCCCTCTATAAGTATTAGCATATATTTATATTTTTCTTCTTTAGTCATCTTTTTCATTACATCTAATTTTATCATCGAAAGCTGCTCCTTAAGTTATTTATATTGTTTTGAAAGCTTAATATAATTTTCTGCCGAAACTATAAGTTCCAATTTTTCTTCTTCTGTAAGGTCTCTTAAAACTTTCACAGGTGATCCCATACATAAAACGCCTGAAGGTATAATTTTGCCTGGAGGAACTATGCTCCCTGCCGCAACGATTGTATTACTACCTATCTCAGCCCCATCTAAAATTATAGCTCCCATACCTATAAGACAGTTATCCCCTACCTTGCAAGCATGAACTATAGCACTATGACCTACAGTTACATTTTTCCCTATATAGGTAGAAAACTTCTCATTATGAATATGCACTACACAGTTATCTTGAATATTTGTGCCTTCTCCTACATAAATTGGCATTCCGTCAGCTCTAAGCACAGCTCCAAACCATATATTAACATTCTTTTCTAATGTTACATCTCCAATTATATCTGCGCTATCAGCTACAAAAACTTCTTCATGTATATTGGGTCTTTTATCTTCAAAATTTCTAATCATAAAACTTTCTCCTCTCATACTATAAATCATCCTATTATAAAAACCATTTTAGCATATTATATCGAAACAAACCATGTATAAATAATTTTTAAAATAAAGAGCAATAACTACCTAAATAAAGATAAAACAGTCTACTCATATATAAATGCCCTATGTCTTTAATATATAAATTGATTATAAAATAAATATTGTATATAATGAATAAGTACTATATATAGTGATGTACGCAGAATTGTCACACTATATATAGTTTTCTATTGTAATGTTAAAAAGCTATATTATTAGATTTTTGATTTTATAAATTACCTGGAGGTGTTTTGAATAAATGGAATCAATTAAAGATGTCTTTAAAAGATATTATACAAAGTCCTTAGAAAAAGACAGTACTAAAACTGTATATGATTTATTTCAGTGGAAAAAAGTTAATGTACTTTTAAAAGATCATAAGTCTGGAAAAGTACTTACAGATATGAAAGACTTAGAATTCCCTATAAGCTATTCTCAAAGTGCTTGTGATATAATTGCTTCAAAGTATTTTAGAAAAGCTGGTGTTCCAAATGAGCTAGGGGTAGAAACTAGCATGAAGATGGTAGCCCACAGAATGGTTAGTTTTTGGGTAGAGTCTTTAAAAGAAGAAAACTTAATCAAAACTAAGGAAGAATCTGAAATATTTTATGATGAAATGGTTTATGGACTATTAAATCAAATGTATGCACCAAATTCACCTCAATGGTTTAACACAGGACTTGCTTTAAGTTATGGAATAAAAGGCTCACCTCAAGGAAACTTTTATTATGATAAAGAAACAAAGGCTGTAGTTTCATCAACTGACTCTTATACAAGAACTCAAGCTTCAGCATGCTTTATAGTTTCAATAGAAGATAAACTTTTAGGAAAGCACTCTATCTCACAGCAGTATGTAACTGAAACAAAGCTATTTAAAGGCGGTTCAGGTACCGGTACTAACTTCTCTAGCTTAAGAGCTGAAGGAGAAAAACTTTCTGGTGGTGGATATTCCTCTGGATTAATGAGCTTTTTAAAAGGTTTTGATAGAAATGCTGGTGCTATAAAGTCTGGCGGAACTACAAGACGTGCAGCTAAAATGGTATGTCTTGACATAGATCATCCTGAAATAGAACAATTTATATCCTGGAAGGCTAAAGAAGAAGACAAAGTAAGAGCCCTTGGTAAAATGGGATATGATGCAGACTTTGAAGGTGAAGCATACCAAACTGTCTCTGGTCAAAATAGTAACAATTCACTAAGAATAAATGATGAATTTATGGGAAAAGTTTGCGATTTAAACAAAAATCCTGAAGCTACTATAGAATTAAAGGGTAGAGTAGATTCAAGAGTGAATAAAGAAATTCAAGTACAAGATTTATGGAATCTATTTAATGAATCTGCTTGGAAATGTGCAGATCCTGCTCCTCAGTTTTCTGATACCTTCAATGCATGGCACACATGCCCTGGTGGAGAAGATGGCGTATTAAACGCACCTTATAACAGATTGAATTCAACTAACCCTTGTGGGGAATATGCATTTTTAGATAATACCTCTTGTAATCTTTCATCAATAAATATTTATAAATTTTATGATACTACCACTAAAAAATTTGATTTAGATGGATATTTACATATTATAAGTTTAAATCAGCTATTACTAGAAGCTTCAATAAATTGGGGACAGTTCCCAACAGAAGACATTGCAAGAAGAACACACTTATTTAGGACTACAGGACTTGGTATTTCTAACATAGCTTCTTTATTTATGGTAATGGGATATCCTTATAATTCAGAAGAAGCACGTAACATTGCAGCTTCTTTAATAGGTATAATGACAGCTCGCTCTTACTCAATTTCAGCTTTGATGGCAAAAGAAATAGGAGCATTTGAAAAATACGAAATAAATAAACCTTATATGCTTAAGGTAATAAAAAATCATGCACGAGTTGCTGGAGCATTAAAGTCTCCTTATGAAGGTCTTAACTATTTACCTTTAGAAGTAAATCATAGTTTACTTCTAAATAATAAACTAAAATTTTTAAGTGAAAACTTAAAGAAAGAGTGGTCAAAAGCTGTTTCTCTTGGCGAAAGTCATGGATATAGAAATGCACAAGTTTCCGTAATAGCACCAACAGGAACTATTTCCTTTGCTATGGACTGTGCTGCAACTTCTATTGAACCCTTCTTTAGCCATATAGTTTATAAAAAGCTATCTGGTGGAGGTTACATGACACTTGGAAATCCTATTATAGAAGAATCTTTAAGAGCACTTGGCTACAGTGAAACAGAGGTTTTAGACATATTAGAGTATATAACTAGAACTGAAGAAGTTTTTGAGGGTGATTTTAAATACGACAAAATAGTAGATGGAAAAATTGAAGGCGCACCTCACCTAAAAAAAGAACATCTAGCTATATTTGACACTGCTAATACTTGTGGTACTGGTGAGAGATATATTGCCTCAGAAGGACACGTTAAAATGGTGGCTGCTATTACCCCCTTAATTTCTGGTGCAATTTCAAAAACTGTTAATCTACCTAAAGATGCTTCTATTGAAGACTTTAAGGATATTGTTATAACTTCTTGGAAACTAGGTGTAAAAGGTATTTCTCTTTATAGAGACTCTTCTAAAGCTAGTCAGCCATTAAATACTTCATTATTTAATGATGCAAATTTAAATCTAGAAGATCTTAGTTATAAAGAGCTATTACAAAAAGCAAATGAAATGAATTTATCTTTAAATGTATCAAGAAGAGATAAACCAGAAGGCATAAGAACTGGAACTACACATCCAGCTCAAATAGATGATGTTAAAGTATATACTACAGTTAATAGAAATGCTAAGGGAGAAATTACAGAAATATATATAACCACAGATAGAGAAGGCACAATAATCACTGGACTACTTAACTCTTTATCTAAATCAATATCTGTAATGCTTCAATATCATGTTCCTGCTACAGATATAGCAAGAATGCTTAGAGGTCAAAAATATGAGCCTTATGGATTCGTTCAAAAACATCCATATATAAAATATGTATCCTCAATTTCTGATCTTATAAGTAAAGTTATAGATATTGAAAATGATGACTACTCAAGATGCCAAATAAAACCTGATGGTTATGAAAATTTTAATTTACCAATCTCTACTCCAATAGACGTCCCTGAAGTTTTAAACACAGCTTCAGACAGTGATGTTAAGTCCCATACCCATGGTGGAGAAAGAGTCTACGGAAGTACATGCCCTACTTGTTCTAGCACTAGAATGATGAGAAATGGAACTTGCATGGTATGCCTAGATTGTGGCTCCACTACAGGATGTAGCTAAAAAGACTTTAAGATTACTTAGTTATCTTCTATAAATACAAAAGACCACTATTTATAATTAGTTATAAATAGTGATCTTTTATGTTTAAGTGTAGTTTTTAAAACTAATCTTATCTATTGTTTAATAATACAATATTACTGGGTTTATTGCACTTTGTACATCTTCTTATTTTATCTTTTAAAGTCGCAGCCATAAACAAAGTGACCTTCTGACACTTCAAATAACTGATCTTGTTCTTTTACGCAATTATCAATAGCTGGATTATACTTAACATAAGGTGGCTTCCCCTGGCAGCTTGGATTTGGAACAAGTATTGATGAAAATAGTGCTTTGGTATAAGGATGAATGGGATTTTCATATAGTTCCTTAGTTTCAGCAAGCTCAACAATTTTGCCATGATACATAACTGCTACTCTATTACAGATATACCTTACCATTGCTAAATCATGTGAAATAAATAAACATGTAAGGCCCTTCTCTTTTTGAAGTTTCTTAAATAAATTGATAATCTGAGCTTGCATTGAAATATCTAAAGATGCAATAGGTTCATCAGCAATGATGAATTCAGGATCAAGACTAAGAGCCCTTGCAATTCCTATACGTTGTCTCTGTCCCCCTGAACATTCATAGGGGTACTTATCCTTATAACTCTTATCTAGTCCAACTAAATCCATTAACTTATAAACCTTCTCTAATCGCTCTTCTTTCTTTTTATACAGTTTTTGAATTATAAAAGGTTCCTCAATAATTTCTTTTACTGTCATTCGTGAATTCAAAGATGAAGTTGAATCTTGAAATATAATTTGCATATTTCTATTTATAAGTTTTTGTTCCGCCCTATAAATTTTAGAATCTGAAATAAGCTTTTCCCTATAATAGACTTCTCCACTTGTCTGTTTATAGATATTAATAATACTTCTACCCGTAGTTGATTTCCCAGAGCCTGATTCACCAACCAAACCAAATATTTCTCCTTTGTAAATATCAAAAGATATATCGTCAACTGCTTTAATTATAGTATTTCTATCTACTTTAAAGTATTGTTTTAAATTTTTCACTTCTAATATTTTTTCATTTTTCATTTTATATCACTCTGCATTCTTCAAATTTAATAGGCGGCTCTATTTTTGGTGCATCTTTATGTAAAAGCCAGGTTGAAGCACTATGGGTATCACTTATCTTAAACATAGGTGGTTCAACTAGATAATCTATCTTCAAAGCATACTTGTTTCTACTTGCAAAAGCATCACCTTTTGGAGGGTTTAATAAATTAGGTGGCATTCCTGGTATGAAATTCAAAAATTCATCATCAGAATCTATTTTAGGTAAGCAAGACATAAGTGCCCAAGTATATGGATGTCTTGGATCATAAAAGATATCTTTAACTGTACCTATCTCAACAATCTTTCCAGCATACATAACAGCAATTCTTTGAGCCAAATTAGCAACTACTCCTAAATCATGGGTTATAAAAATCACCGATATATTAGTTTTTTGTTGTAATTCGCGAATAAGCTCCAATATTTGTGCCTGAATAGTCACATCTAAAGCAGTGGTTGGTTCATCCGCAATCAATACTTTTGGATTACAAGCAAGAGCTATAGCAATAACAATTCTTTGTCCAATTCCTCCAGATAAATGATGTGGATATTGATTAAATCTCTTTTCCCCATAATCAATTCCTACAAGTTCCATAAGTTCTATGCTCTTCTTTTTTGCTTCGCTTTTACTTATCTTTTCATGAACTAGTATGACTTCCATAATTTGATTACCAACAGACATGGTAGGATTTAAAGAAGTCATAGGATCTTGAAATATCATAGATATGTCCTTGCTTCTAACCTTATCCATGTCTTTTTCTGATAAGCTTGTTAAGTCTTTTTCATTAAAAATAACCTCTCCACTTTTTATAACCCCATTCTTTGGGAGTATACGTAAGATACTTTTAGATAATACAGATTTACCGCATCCCGATTCACCAAGTATTGCTAGAACCTCCCCTTCTTTAAGAGTAAAAGAAACATCTCTTACCGCTTGCAACTCGCCTTCTTTAGTTCTAAAACTTACAGATAATTTATTTACTTTTAACAAATCCCCCATAATCACACCTACCTATTAAAAACTACAAAATCACCTAAAATGACTTTGTAGTTCCATTTTATATTGTTTACTCAAGTGTCCAATCTGTTATATTCCAAAATATACCTACACCATGATGTCCTAATATTGTTTCTTCTGTCATACCCTTTATATTAGGTTTTGCAACATATAATGCATCCATGTATGTGATAAATGTATATGGCATATCTTTAGTAAGCTCCATTTGGAACTCTTTATAATATTTTAATCTCTCATCCTTCACATCCGTTTCTCTTGCCTTAATTAATAACTCATCAACTTTGGCATTTGAATAACTATTATAATTATTTCCCTTATCTGTTCCAAATACTTTATAAGTATGATCATCTGGATCAAATGGACTTCCCCAACCAATAAGGAATGCATCTTGGTTTTCCCAATCAATTTTAGGTAGTACAGCAACTTTCATATCTACACCAATTTCTTTGAATTGTTGACTACAAATATTTGCAATATCTATTCTTACCCGATCTCCCTCACTACAGTTTGTGGTAAATGATAATTTAGTACCATCCTTTTCATATATACCATCTGTTGAAATTTTCCAACCTGTAGTTTCAAGCATCTCTTTAGCCTTTTTGGGGTTATAGTCGAACTTTTCCATATTGGTGTTGTTATATTCTCCACCTTGGAGTGGTGAGTAAGCTATCTCTCCATATCCTAATACAACACTATCTAAAATAGCCTTTCTATCAATAGCATAACTTAAGGCATTTGGTAATCCCTTATTATTTTTAAATATAGGACTATTAAAGTTATACATAATCCCTCTATAATCTGATGTCTTTATATCATATACAAGAAAATCCTTATTGTTTTTAAATTTTTCAACATCATGAGGTGTAACCTGTGCTAAATCTAGCTCTCCAGACTTTAATTGAAGTGCTCTTGCTTTAGTATCTTCCACAATTTTAAAAACTATTTTATCAATTTCAGGTTCCTTATCGTAGAAATCTTTATTTTTTTCAAGAGTAATACTTTGTCCTTTATCCCAAGCTTCCATTTTAAAAGGACCTGTTCCAATTGGAAATTGATTAAACTCATCTGTTGCAATGTCTTTTCCTTCTAAAAGGTGCTTTGGTAATATACCTATTGTTAAATAATCAAGCATTGCTACATTAGGTGCTTTTAATCTTATTTTTATTGTATTTTTATCTTCAACTTCAATTTCTTCAATATCTTCATAATTTGATGCTATTTCCGAATCATTTTTAGGATCCATAATTGTTTCTAGAGTAAATTTTACATCCTCTGCAGAAAAAGCTTTACCATCATGCCATTTAACATTGTCTTTTAACTTAAATGTATATGTATTTGTAGCTTTATCATTGTCCCAGCTTTTTGCTAGTGAGGGAACAATATTGTTATCTTTGTCATGAGATGTAAGGCCAGTAAAAATAAGAGAATTAATTTCCCCATGCTCATATAATGCTGGATTAATACTTGAATAGTCTCCACTTCCATAAACTAAAACCTTTTCCTTTGATGATATTTTGTTTTCGGTATTACAGCCCACCATTAAAAACATACTCATAGTCAAGGCACAACCTAAAATCATCAACTTATTAAATTTCATAATTATCCTCCTCATATAGTAAAATTAATTTATATTAAATTACAATATTGCAATTAATATTTCACTTTATATCTTTATAAATTACTAAATTCTTTATTATTTTTCTTCCTAATATAATTTCCTATGTTAGTAATGCACACCAATGTCATTACTAAAAATATACCTGGAATCAATATAATCCACCAATAATTCGATAATAATGCCTTTTCTGCTAAAGAGAGCATGCTCCCCCATGATATAATTTCAATAGGTAGTCCTATTCCTAAAAAGCTCAAAGTCGACTCTGTAGCAATAACACTTCCGATATTGGTTACTACCATAAACATTATTGATGAAATAAAGTTTGGTAGCAAATGCCTCTTTAAAATATAAAAGAACTTACCTCCAGAATATCTTGCAGATAAAATATATTCACTATTTCTAAGTTGCCTTACTTCGATTCGTACTATCTTAGAAATATTCATCCAACTAGTAATTCCAATTACAATGGATATAGATACTGGATTTGCTTGTCCTATCATTGCCTGAATAAAAATCACTATTAAAATGGATGGTATGCTAATGGCTATTTCAGTAAACCGCATCATCATATCATCTACAACTTGCGGTGCAAAACCACTGATACTTCCATATATAACCGCAATAGTTGTTGATATAAACGTGGCAAGTATTCCAATAAATAAGGACACCCTTCCACCATACCAAATCATAGTAAATATATCTCTACCTAATGAATCTGTACCAAAATAAAAAGTACCATTGGGAGCCACATTAATATTGCTAAGATCCATATAAGTAGGATCTAAATTCGTCATTACCCTTGGAAAGATGCAGCCTAATACAATTAGAAAAAGTACTCCAATAGATATATAAGGTTTCCCCTTTAAATCCTTTTTAAAACCTTCTCTCTTGTCAATATCCATCTCTTCTAAAAGATAACTTTCTCCAACTATTTCAAAGTCACTGCATTTTTGTTCCATTCATCCTCACCCCCACTACGCTTCATTCTAGGATCTATTTTATCATTAATAACCTCTGCCATAATATTTGAAAAAACAACTAATATCCCCGTTATAAGGCAGAGCACCATAAGCATGTTATAATCATGATACTTAGCACTTTCAAAAGAAAGTGTTCCAAGCCCTGGGTAAGAAAAGACCTTTTCTACAACATAAGTTCCTCCTAGAATATGCGGTACAGACATTGCCATAAGGCTAACATAAGAGGGCATAATATTTCTTAAACAATCTTTATAAATAATTTTCTTTTTACTTAAGCCTTTAACTTTACATAATAGTACATAATCCTGTCTCATTTCTTCTACCAGCTTATTTCGAATAATATATGCATAATACCAAAGGTGACTTAATATCATAACAGTTAAAGGTAGTACAAGATGTTCCATTCGACTTATATAATTTTTCGATTGACCCATTGCGTATGCACCACTTGAAGGTAATATTTTTAAATTAATACTAAAAACTAATATAAGCACCAGCGCTATCCAAAATGGTGGAATAGAGGTGGTTACAATACCTACTTTACAGATAACTTTATCAATAAGCTTGTCTTCATGTAATGCACAAAATATACCCAAAAGCAAAGCAAACAAAAAAGTGAGAACATAAGAAAGTCCACCTAGAATAATTGTATTTTTGTACACGTTTTCAATCACTATTACAACATCTTGCTTATATTTATAGGATATCCCAAGTTCTCCATGAGCAGCATTTGATAACCAGCTAATATACTGTTTATATATAGGTTCATTTAATCCTAGTCTTTTCATTGCCTCTAGTTTTTGTGTAGTATTCATCCTTTTAACACCTTCTCCATAATAAGATGCTAAAGGGTCACCAGGTGATAGCCTTGCCATATAAAATACAGTTATAGACAACAAAAATATAATTAAAATAAACTGTACTCCTTTTTTCATTGCATAAGTTATATTATTCACAAATCATATCCTCCCTTAACCATGATAAAAATATAAAAACCACGAAAAACTAAGCTCCTTCTTCAAACTAAAAAAAGAGGCTAAAACCTTCGTGGTTTAATCTTAATAGTTATTAAATTATGCAAATTTAAGAAAGATATTTTTACTGCTAACACTTTAAGTAAGATTCGCCTTACTTAAAATAGTTTAAATCATATTGGTATTTCTGTCAAATAAACTCACCTTATAGTTCATCTAATGTTTATTTTTCTTAAGATTAATTGTTCTTTTCATATACTTAACTAAGTCTTCTATTCCTTCACCTGTCCTTGTAGATACTCTGAATACTTCGGCACTTGGATTATAACTATTAGTAACAATTTCTACCTTATTATCATCAAATTCAAAGTGTTCAATCATGTCATACTTACCTATTATTATTGCATCAGTTATGGTAAACATCAAAGGATATTTTTCTGGCTTATCGTCTCCTTCTGGAACACTTAAAATAGCCATTTTTAAATCTTCACCTACATCAAATTCTGCAGGGCAAACTAAGTTCCCCACATTTTCAATGAAAATAAGATCTATTTCATCTAAATTAAAATACTGGATAATGTTTTTAATTGACAAAGCTTCAATATGACAATCACCCTCAATATTGAGCTGAACCACTGGAATTCCTAATGCATCAATCTTTTCAGCATCAATTTGTCCTGCTATGTCCCCTTCAATAACACCTATGTTATACTCATCTTTTAGTTCATTAATTAATTTAATTATTAGACTAGTTTTCCCAGCTCCCGGTGAGCCCATTATATTTATCATATACACCCTTTTTTTATTTAATAATTCTTTAATTTCATCACTACAATCTTCATTTCCATCTAACCCTTGTGTCACTCTCTTTATTTTCATTATTACACACTCCAATAAATTATTCTATTGTACTTTATTGTATTTTGCATTTATAATTACATTATACAAAATATTAGTACAATTAACCATTCATTACTTTTTAATATTATTACTTGGAGGCTTTGCTTATTATGAAAATCGCAGTTATTGATGCTCAAGGGGCAGGACTAGGACAAACAGTTATCAAAAGGATCCGTAAAGAAATTCCAAAAGAAATCTACATAATTGGTTTAGGTACTAACACTATTGCTACATCTAACATGGTTAGAGCTGGAGCTAACGTTGGTATTACTGGTGAAAAGGCCATATGTTCTTTTTGTGATAGACAAAATATAGACTGTATCATAGGACCCATTGGAGTTATATGCAATGGTGGCGTTAATAGTGAAATATCTGCATCCATAACACAATCTATTTTTAAAATGGATTGTATTAAATATATCATTCCACTACGAAAACATAATATTTTTATTCCTGGCACAAGAAATCTTGAAATAAAGGAAATTATTAATGAAATTATTATAGATATCAAAGAAACTTTAATAATTTAAGGACTGCTTTATATTTACATTATTTAGTAAGCAATTATTTCCTTTATCATAAACTCTTTTCCACTTAATAAATCCCAGTATCCACCTTCACAATTTGGACATTTGCTATTATTTTCAAGCAAATTAAATACTTTATTGCAACTTTTGCAAATACAATTTCCTGGCAATATCTCAATTCTCAATTTCGTATCTTGAAGTAACGTTCCATCTACTGCCGCTGGGTAGCACGCTTCTATATATCTTGGAATCATTGAGGAAAGCTCTCCAATTTGTAGCACTAATGTATCAATTTTTGTGAGTCTATTTGTTTTTGCGATATCTTCAACCTTCTTTACAACTTCAATTAAAACTCCTACTTCATGCAATGAAATCACCTCTATACTTTTAAATTTAAAGACTATAGGGAACTTAACGTCCCCTTTTGTCTTTTATTTTATTCTATCTTAAGAAAAGATACCATTTACAAACCTATTAACCTTTTTAACTGTAATTCTACCTTTACGCTTAATCATAGTTTTAAGAACTATAGGTTTAAGCTTTTCAAGTGGTACACTTTCAGCGTCATACTTTTTCACAAGTGAAATTGCATCAAACTTACATCTAGTTGTACACGCCCCACAGCCTACACACATGTATTCATCTACAGTTGTAGCACCACAGCCAAGGCAACGCTTTGTCTCAAGCTCAATTTGTTCTTGTGTAAATGTGTTACGTAAATCTTTAAAAGATTCTTTAGACTTAGCGCCATCTACATGATCTACCTTTTGTCTTGGAATATTGTCATATCCTTCAAGATTCAAGGTTTCTTTATCAAAGGCATGATATTCTCTTCTATCACGTCCGTTGACTAAACTTTGTCCCTTTTGAACATAACGATGTATTGAAATTGCGCCTTCTTTACCTAAGGCAATAGCATCAATAGCAAACTTAGGTCCTGTCATTGCATCTCCACCAGCAAATACATCCATTTCCCCTGTTTGAAGAGTGAATGAATCCACTTTTATTGTTTTATTTGCATTAAGTTCTATCTTGCTTTCTTCTAACAAGTTTGACCAATCTATTCCTTGACCTACTGAAATTAAGATATTATTAGTCTTTATAATCTTAATTTCATTTTCGTCAAACACAGGACTAAATCTTCCATCTTTGTCGAAAACTGAGATACATTTTTTAAACTCTATACCTGTAACTCTACCATCTTCTTGAAGGATTCTTTTCGGTCCCCAAGAATTATTGATTACAATATCTTCTGATACCGCTTCTTCAATTTCTTCTTCAAGAGCTGGCATTTCTTTTAGGCTTTCTAAACAATACATGTCAACTTTTGAAGATCCAACCCTTGTAGCAGTTCTTGCAACATCTATTGCAACATTACCTCCACCAATTACAACAACATCACCTTCAAGCTTTATTTCATTACCTAAGTTTACCTCTCGAAGAAAGTCAACTCCGGTAATAACCCCTTTTGCGTCCTCACCTTCTATACCAAGATTCCTACCTGTTTGAGCACCAATTGCAAGATAAAATGCTTCATAGCCTTGATTTCTTAAATCTTTAAGGCTTACATCTTTACCTACTTCAACACCCATTTTAAATTCTATGCCTAATTCTTTTAAAATATCTATTTCTGCATTTACTACTTCTTTTTCCAGCCTATAAGATGGTATTCCAAGTGTAAGCATGCCTCCAAGAGCCTTTTGTTTTTCAAATACAGTTACCTTGTAACCGTCAATTGCTAAATAGTAAGCACAAGAAAGACCTGAAGGTCCAGAACCAATAATGGCAATTTTCTTCCCATATTCATGTCTCAATTTTGGTATATAGCGATTCTCCATATTTAAATCCTGCTCTGCAATAAACTTTTTGATTTCATCTACAGCAACTGGATCGTCAATATCCCCTCTTGTACATTCAGTTTCACATTTTCTTGGACATATACGTCCACATACTGCTGGGAATGGATTTTCATGTTTGATAAGTTCAAGAGCTTCTTTATACCTTCCCTGAGATGCTAGCTTAATGTATCCTTGAACAGAAATATGCGCTGGACAATTTGTTTTACAAGGACTTGTTCCAGTGTCCATCACATTTTCTCTATTAATACGATAGTCTTCATTCCACTTATCTGGTCCCCATTCCGTATTAGATGGGAGATCCTCTCTCTCTTTTTTAATTATTGGGGTTTTAGAACATAATTTCTGACCTAATTTCAATGCATTTACAGGACAGACTTCAACACATTCTCCACAGGCAACGCACTTTTCTTGATCCACCCTAGAAATATAATTTGAACGCACCATATCATTATTAATGAACATACCTGCAATTCTTAGTGCAAAACATGAGCACCCACAACAGTTACAAATAGCATGAGTTTTTCCTGGACCGTCTGTATTTGGTATACTGTGCATTAAGCCATTTTCTTCAGCTTTTTTAATAATTTCAAAAGCCTCTTCACGAGTAATCTCTCGTCCTCTACCTGTACGAATATAGTATTCAGCAGCATGTCCCATCTGAATACACATATCTTCCTTTAAATGACCGCACCCTTCTCCCATGGCTTCTCTTGATGTACGGCAGGAGCAATCCGAAACTGAGAAAATAGTATTTTCATTAAGATATTTTGAAACCTCTTCATAGGATGCTCTTCTCGTTTCCCCTTCTATTGATGTCTCAATTGGTATAACTCGCATAGGTCCTACACCTACAGGAAACATTCCCGCTGCCATAGGTCCTTTTTTTCTTCCATATTCCTCAAAAGCCCAAGCAATTTGAGGATACTTTTTTACATTTTCCTTATTATTAACCATCATCTCCATATGTCCTGGAACCCAAATATCATGCCAGTACTTGTCAACTCCATCAATTTTCCCTACAAATGCTACACCGTCAACAGCTAACTTCCATAAAAGTTTCTCGGTTTCCTCTAAAGATTTACCACACTCTAATGCAATTTCTTTAGCACTCTTTGGTTTACGTAGTTCAAGGCAAAGTGCTGTTTCTGCCATTTCTTCTGTAACAACAGGTTCTAAAATTTTGTATTCTGGATGTTCAGGCTTAATTTCTGATTTTGTACCACGTTTTACCCTACTAATCTTATTTGCAAGATCTAGTACCTTTTCATTAACCATATCTTTTACCCCCAATTTTTTAGTTTTGCAATGGTTATATTATTCATTCCAATTTTTAACTTCAGTACGTAGCCATTGAGCCCACTCTTCAATACCTTCACCAGTTCTAGCTGAAATTGGTATAATCTTAATGTTTGGGTTTAATTTTTTGACACGCTCTTTTACGGCTTCTAAATCAAAATCAAAATAATCAATGGCGTCAATCTTGTTAATTAATAAAACATCAACAATAGAAAACATTAAAGGATATTTTAAAGGCTTGTCATCTCCCTCTGGAATGCTCAGAATCATAGCATTTTTTGATGCACCTGTGTCAAATTCTGCTGGACACACTAGGTTTCCTACATTTTCTAATATAGCGCAATCAATGTCTTTTGTACCTAGCCCTAATAGACCTTGTTTAGTCATATCTGCATCAAGATGACACATGCCTCCTGTATGCAATTGAATTACTTTTGTACCCGTCTTTGCAACTGCATGAGCATCTACATCTGAGTCAATATCTGCTTCTAAAATTCCAATGCGCATTTCATCTTTTAATACTTCAATTGTTCTCACAAGGGTTGTGGTTTTGCCTGAACCTGGTGATGACATTAAATTAAGCAAGAATGTCTTATCTCTTTTTAAGTCTTCCCTAAGCAAATCTGCTTGTTTGTCATTGTTTTCGAAAACGCTTTCTTTGATTTTAAGAATTTTAAATTCATCCATGTCTTCTCCCCCTAATTTTCATAAAATTTCTACTAATATACGGTTATACTTTGTAGTATTCCTCCAACTTCACTATAAAATTGTACTACTCAGTATATGTAATACCAAATTATAACATGATCTATGATTTTATACCATATTTTAAACGAAAATTACCCCAATTACAAATATTCTTTAAATTAAATAAAATACTGAAAGTTCTAATACTAATTATTTGTTTTCTGTTATAATTATTCATATGTCAGCCCTAATAAATATACAACACAAAATAACAATTATAAGGTGGTAAATTATGAAGGAAGAAACATTAAGTTATGAGGATTTTAAATCAGATCTATCTTCAAAATACATAGGTAGGAATGTTTACTACTTTGATTCTATAGATTCTACTAATACTAAAGCAAAAAAGCTTGCTTCTAAGGGTGTGTCAGAAGGGACTGTTGTCATTAGTGAAGAGCAAACTGCTGGGCGTGGAAGGCTTGGTAGGAGTTGGATTTCTCCTAAACATAAGGGATTATGGATGTCCATTATTTTAAGACCAAATATAGATCCTATAAATGCTGTTAAAATCACTCAGATAGTAGCTGCTGCAATTCATAGGTCAATAAATAAATTAGGTATAAAGTCTTTAATAAAATGGCCTAATGATATAGTTTTAAACAATAAAAAGGTTTGTGGCATACTTACAGAAATGAGCGCTGAGCTAAATAGAATAAGTTATTTAGTAATAGGTATTGGTATAAATGTAAATCTAGATGAAGATGAAATTCCTAATGATATTAGATCTATTGCAACATCACTTAAAATAGAAAGTAAAAATGCTATAGATAGAAAAGGACTTTTGTGTAGTATTTTGGATAACTTTGAGATACTTTATGATGAGTTTTTAGAGGATTGTAATATGGACACAACTCTTAATATATGTAGGGAAAATTCCGCTATTTTAGGGAAGGAAATTCAAGTTATAAAAAAAGACTCTTGCCTTTGTGCAAAAGCCATTGATATTACTAATGATGGACGGTTACTCGTTGAATATAAAGATGGCTCTAAAGAATATTTGATATCTGAGGAGGTTTCAGTGCGAGGGCTTATGGGTTACATTTAATTTTAATCAACTACTTTATTTGTTCCCATATTTCTAAACTTCTCATATCTTTCCTGAACTAAATTACTTATATCTTTATTTTTTAATTTTAAAATAGATTTTATTATGTTATCTTTTAGTCTTTGGGACATTTTATCTATATCTTTATGAGCTCCACCTAGGGGCTCTTTTATTATTTTGTCTATTATTCCAAAACCTTTTAGATCTTCAGCAGTTATTTTCATGACCTCTGCTGCCTCTCTCGCACGGGAAGGGTCTTTCCATAAGATGCTGGCAAATCCTTCTGGAGATAATATTGAATATATTGAATGTTGAAGCATCCACACCTCATCGGCAACTGCCATAGCAAGTGCTCCTCCACTTCCTCCTTCACCTATAATTATTGATATTATTGGAGTTTTAAGTTCAGCCATATTTATAAGGTTTTTTGCAATTGCTTCTCCTTGCCCTCTCTCTTCTGCACCTATACCACAAAAGGCTCCTTTAGTATCTACAAAACATATTACTGGACGCTTAAACTTTTCAGCTTGTTTCATAAGTCTTAAAGCTTTCCTATACCCTTCAGGGCTCGGCATACCAAAATTTCTTTTTATGTTTTCCTTTGTATTTCTTCCTTTTTGCTGTGAGATTACTGTTACAGGAATTCCATTTAATTTTGCTATTCCACCTACAATTGCATTATCATCTCCAAAGTTTCTATCACCGTGGAACTCAATAAATCCCTCAAAGATTCTTTCTATATAATCTAATGCTGTAGGTCTTTCTACCATTCTAGAAATAGTAGTTTTTTCCCAGGGTGATAAATTTTCATATAAATTAACTTTCATTTTATTTAACTTCTTTTCCATTTCACAAATTTGCATTGATAAATCTATATTTCCTTTAATAGAACTTTGCTTTAGCTCTTCAATAGCATATTCTAATTTTTTAATCCTTGTTTCTGCATCTAAGCTAGCCATAAAATTCACCTTCTCCTATTACTATTATATTTTCTACATAAACCTACCACCATATAATGCCTATATTTATATAATCAATTCTTTACCACTTTTTACTCTCCATCTGAATGTAATTTTATAATTCTACCTAAGGTTTCTTTTAATTCATCTCTTTTTACAATTTTATCTACAAATCCATGATGTAATAAAAACTCTGCCTTTTGAAATTCTTTTGGTAATTCTTGTTTTATAGTTTGTTCTATAACTCTTCTTCCTGCAAATCCTACTAAGGCATTAGGTTCTGCTAAAATAATATCTCCAAGCATTGCAAAACTTGCTGTAACCCCCCCAGTAGTTGGATCTGTAAGTATGGTAATATATAAAAGTCCTGCTTCATTGTGCCTTCCTAAAGCTGCACTGGTTTTTGCCATTTGCATAAGTGAAAATATTCCTTCTTGCATCCTTGCTCCACCTGAAGCTGTAAAAATAACCATTGGAAGTTTATTCAAAGTTGCATATTCTACAGCTCTAGTTATTTTTTCCCCTACAACTGTACCCATACTACCCATAATAAAATTACTATCCATTACAGCAATTACTGTATCTTCATTTTGTATTTTACCTTTTCCTGTTACTACTGCTTCATTATTACCTGTTTTTTGTTCCATTTTAAATATTTTTTCTTCATATTTAGGATAATCAAGAGGATTCGAGGCCTTCATATCTTTATCAAATTCTTCAAAGGTTCCTTTATCTATCGTTAATTCTATTCTTTCTTTAGGTGTCATTCTAAAATGATAACCGCAATAAATACATATCTTATTTTTCTTTTCAACGTCCTTTTTATAAAGTACTTTACCGCAACCTTCACATTTAACCCACATGCCTTCTGGAATATTAGAAGTATTTTCTAACTGTTGCGCCTTATCTTTACTATTCTCTAAATTTAGGTTACTTACAGTTATATATTTCCTCTTCTTAAATAAATTCATTTAATTCACCCTCATTATTTCCTATTTAAAATTTCTTTTTCTATAAAACTTGTATCAAATTTACCTTTTTCAAAGTTTTTATTGTTTAATATTTTAAGTTGGAAATCTATATTAGTATCTACCCCTCCTATTACAAATTCTTCCAAGGCTCTTTTCATTTTACTTATAGCTTCTAATCTATCTTTTCCGTGAACAATAAGTTTAGCTATCATGGAATCATAATTTGGAGGAATGGTATAGCCTTCATATACTGCACTATCAATTCTTACTCCATTTCCCCCTGGTACATATAACCGCTCTATCTTTCCTGGAGATGGCATAAAACCTTTGTCTGGATTTTCTGCATTTATTCTGCATTCTATGGAATGACCTTGTATTTTTATGTGACTTTGATCATAACTTAACTTTTCTCCACTAGCTATACTTAGTTGTTCTTTCAATATATCAATACCTGTAACCATTTCTGTAACTGGATGCTCCACTTGTATCCTTGTATTCATTTCCATAAAATAAAACTCACCATGTTTATCTAACAAAAACTCTATTGTTCCTGCATTTTTATAATTAACGGCTCTAGCTGCTTTTACTGCTACCTCACCCATTTGTTTTCTAAGACTATCTGTAATTATAGCTGAAGGAGCTTCTTCTACAACCTTCTGATTCTTTCTTTGTACTGAGCAATCTCGCTCCCCTAAGTGCAATATGGTCCCAAAGTTATCTCCTAATATTTGAAATTCTATATGTTTAGGATTTTCTATGAGCTTTTCTATATATAAGCTGTCATCTCCAAAGGCTGCCTTTGATTCTGTCTTTGCTGTTTCATATGCATTCTTTAATTCTTCTTCTTTTCTTACTATTCGTATTCCTCTTCCACCACCACCAGAAGATGCTTTTATCATTACCGGATAGCCTATTTTTCTTGCTTCTTTTAGGGCATCTTCTACTGTCTCTACTACGCCTTCGGTGCCTGGTATTACAGGTATCCCTGCATTTATCATAATTTCTCTTGCTCTAGATTTATTACCTGCCTCTTCTATAGTTTCAGGATCTGGACCTATAAATTTAATATTACAATCTGTACACATATGTGCAAATGTACTATTTTCAGATAAAAAACCAAAGCCTGGATGAATGGCCTGAACTCCTTTAAGTACCGCTGCACTTAATATATTTTGCATATTTAAATAACTATTCTTTGCTTTAGCAGATCCTATGCAAACTGATTCATCTGCTAATTGGGTATGAATCGCATCTTTATCTATATCGGAATAAACAGCAACTGTTCTTATTCCCATTTCCCTGCAAGCTCTTATAATTCTTACTGCAATTTCTCCACGATTAGCTATTAATATTTTATTAAACATTTAATCACCTCTTAAATGAAAACTTAGATTATCCAATCATAAACATAAGTTCAGCTTCTACTGCCTTTTTACCTTCAACATATGCAACTCCTTTTCCAACACCTGCTGAACCTTTTAATTTTGTAATTTCCACTTCTAATTTTAATGTGTCTCCTGGTACTACCTTTTTTCTAAATTTAGCTTTATTTATTCCTGCAAAATATGCTATTTTACCTTTAAATTCCTCCATTGAAAGAATGGCCACAGCTCCTGCTTGAGCTAATGCTTCTATCATAAGTACTCCCGGCATTACTGGTTCTACTGGGAAATGCCCTTGGAAAAATTGTTCATTTATAGTTACATTTTTTATAGCCACTACTCTTTTACCAGGTTCTAGCTCCTCTACTCTATCCAAAAGTAACATTGGGTATCTATGAGGAATTATTTCTTGAATTTCCTTTATATCTAACATTTTTCTCTCCTTACTATTAATTTTGAGGTTCCCTTTTTAATGAACCTTATGCTAAAACACTGCTTACTTTTAAATAAAATACAGCTTATGCATTAATACATAAACTGTATTTTATTTTAATCAAAGGCTCACCGTATTCTACCATTTCACCGTCTTTTGCAAGTATTTCTACTACTTCACCTTCAAATTCACTTTCAATTTCATTCATAAGTTTCATAGCTTCTACTATGCAAAGTACCTCTCCCTTTTTCACCTTATGGCCAATCTTAACAAAGGGATCTTGCTTTGGACCAGAGGATTTATAAAATGTTCCTACAATGGGCGATTTAACTACATTATAATTTTCTTCAATAGCTGCCTTTGTTTTATCTTCTCTTTTATCCTCTTCTTTAAAGTTTTGAATTTCTATTTTCTTTATATCTTCTTTTAATGCTTCTAAGTGTGGCTTTTCTTTAACCACTACTTTTTCACATTCTTTTTTCATATTTATCTGTGTTCCATCACACTTAAATTCAAAACTAGTTAAGCTAGATTCACTTACTGCCTTTATAAGCTCTTGTATTTTAGAAAAATCCATGTTAATTACCTCCCACTCCATTTCTTAAATAGAAGCACTGCATTATGTCCTCCAAATCCTAGTGAATTAGAAAGTACATACTCTAATTCTTTCTCTCTACCCTTATTCGGTACATAATCTAAATCACATTCTTCATCAGGTGTTGTATAGCCTATGGTCGCTGGTACAAAACTGTCTTCTATAGCTTTTACACAAATTATTGCTTCTATAGCTCCTGCTGCACCTAATAAATGTCCTGTCATTGATTTAGTTGAACTTACAGGTATTTCATAAGCTTTTTCTCCAAAAACCGATTTTATAGCTGCTGTTTCAAATTTATCATTATATGGTGTACTTGTTCCATGTGCATTTATGTATGATACCTTCTCTGCTTTTATATTTCCTTCTTTTAATGCCATCTTTATAGCTCTAGCTGCACCTTCTCCGTTTGGTGCTGGAGATGTTATATGATAGGCATCACAAGTAGTACCATAGCCTACTACTTCTGCATATATTTTCGCTCCTCTTTTTTCTGCACTTTCAAGACTTTCAAGTACAACCATACCAGCTCCTTCTCCCATTACAAATCCATCCCTATTTTTATCAAAGGGAATAGATGCCTTATTTTTATCTTGGTTTTTTGTTAAAGCTGTAAGTGATATAAATCCTGCCACTGATAATGGTGTTATAGCCGCCTCCGTTCCCCCTGCTATTATAATATCTGCCATACCTAACTTAATACTATGGAAGGCTTCACCTATAGCATTAGTCCCTGACGCACAGGCTGTTACTACTGTATTACAGACAGCCTTTGCTCCATATTCAATAGCTATATTTCCAGCTGCCATATTACTTATAATCATAGGGATTAACATTGGAGATACTCTACTCGGTCCCTTGTTTAATAGTCTTTCCTCTTGAGTTTCTATAGTACTCATACCACCTATACCACATCCAACTATAACCCCTAATTTTTCTTTGTCTATGTTTTGTAAATTCAACTTTGAATCTTCTACTGCTTCTTTTGAGGCTACCATTGCTAACTGGCAAAACCTATCCATTCTTTTTACTTGTTTTGCATCTATATAATCTTCAGGCTTAAAATTTTTAACTTCTCCTGCTAACTTAACTTTAAAATCTGAAGTATCAAAAGTTTTTATAAAATCTATTCCACATTGGCCTCTTTTTATTGAAGCCCAAAAATCTTTAACATTGTTTCCTATAGGTGTTATTGCACCCATACCAGTTATAACTACTCTCTTCATATACTTCACCTTCTCTTTATATGCTTTAAATTATTATTTTTATACTACACAAAATCCCTTTAAAATTACATAACCATTCCACCATCCACATTTATTACCTGTCCTGTTATGTAACTTGCCATATCTGAAGCTAAAAAGCTTACTACATTAGCCACTTCTTCAGCCTTGCCTTGTCTTTTAAACGGAATTCCTTCTTCCATGACCCTTTTAATCTTATCTGATAAAATAGCTGTCATATCAGTTTCTATAAATCCCGGTGCTACTGCGTTTACATTAACACCCCTGCAAGCTAACTCTCTTGCAACCGACTTAGTAATTCCTATTATCCCAGCTTTAGATGCTGCATAGTTAGATTGACCTGCATTTCCTACTATTCCAACTACAGATGCTATGTTTATTATTTTTCCACTTCTTTGTTTCATCATAACTAAACTGGCATGCCTTATACAATTAAAGGCGCCCTTCAAATTCACAGCTATTACATTATCAAAATCTTCTTCTTTCATTCTCATAATTAAACCATCTCTAGTAATTCCCGCATTGTTAACTAAGATATCTAGAGATCCAAAACTTTCAGTAGCAGCTTTTATTATATTTTCTGCCTGTTTAAAATCACTTACATCCCCTTTTATTGCTACTACCCTTACCCCCTTTGCTTCTATTTCTTTAATTACTTCCTGCATTGCTTCTACATCATTTCTATAATTTAGAACTATATTTACTCCTTGCGACGCAAGATTAAGGGCTATTGCTCTTCCTATACCTCTGCTTGCCCCTGTAACTATAGCTGTTTTTCTTTTAAGCATACCCTTCCTCCTCACCTTATTAAGATTTAAAATACTCTATAGCCTTTTCTAAAGACTTTATATCCTCAACATTTATTATATTTACTTTTCTATCTACTCTTTTTACAAATCCACTAAGTGCCTTGCCAGGCCCTATTTCTACAAAAGTATCTACTCCATTTTTAACCATGGTTTTTATAGTATCTTCCCATCTAACAGAACTTCTTACCTGCTTTATCAAAAATTCTTTTATATCTTCTTTTTTATTTATATATGACCCTGTTACATTTGTTACCACAGGAATGTTCATAGTATTAACTTTAACGCCTTGAAGCTCTTTTGATAATTTTTCTGAAGCTTCCTTTAACATAGATGTATGAAAAGGTCCACTAACCTTAAGTGGAATAACCCTTTTAGCTCCTTTTTCTATGGCCATTTCAGATGCCCTTTTTACGGTTTCTACTTCTCCAGCAATTACAATTTGTCCTGGAGAGTTATAATTTGCCACTTCAACTATTCCAAAGCTACTACAATCTACACATATTTGTCTTAATATTTCACCTTCTAGCCCTAAAATAGCAGCCATAGTTCCTAATCCTTTTGGTACAGCTTCCTCCATGTATGTTCCTCTTTTTTTTGCAAGCTTTACTGCATCCTCAAAATTTAAACTTCCACTACATACATGAGCTGAATATTCTCCAAGACTTAATCCTGCAACCTCATCAGCCTTTATTTCAAATTGCTCTAAAACTTTTAGTATAGCTATACTCGTAGTAAGTATTGCAGGTTGTGTATATTTAGTTTGGTTAAGACTTTCTATGGGTCCTTCAAAGCACAAATTGCTTATATTAAAATTTAATGCCAAATCAGCTTTAGTATATACTTCCCTTGCAATGTTATACTTTTCGTATAGTTCTTTTCCCATACCTACATATTGTGCCCCTTGACCTGCAAAAAGAAATGCTACTTTCATAAAAGATACCTCCAAGCTTTATTTAAATCTATTTATTGTCTCTTCTGCCTTTGAAAACATCTCTTCTATTATTTCCCTGCAGCTTTGCTCTTTATCTATAAGTCCTGCTATTTGTCCTGCCATTACAGAACCATAATCTACATCTCCCTCTTTTGCTGCTTTTGGAAGGGCTCCTTTGCCAAGCTCCTCATATTTTTCAATGGGTACACATTCTTTTTCTAAAAGTTTAAACTGTCTTGTAAGTTTATTTTTTAATACTCTTACAGGGTGTCCTGTCGCTCTACCACTAACAACTGTATCTATATCTTTTGCACTTATTATTTTATTTTTATAATTTTGATGTACTGTACACTCCTTTGCAACTAAGAATCTAGTGCCTACTTGTATTCCTTCTGCTCCAAGCATAAATGCTGCTGCAACTCCTCTTCCATCACCAATACCCCCTGCACCTATTACGGGTATATCAACTGCATCTACTACTTGAGGTAATAGTGCCATAGTTGTAAGTTCGCCTACATGCCCACCTGCTTCATAACCTTCAGCTACAATGGCATCAGCTCCGCTTCTTTCCATTCTTTTTGCTAATGCTACAGATGCTACTACGGGTATAACTTTTATATCATGCTCTTTCCACATCTTCATATACTTCCCAGGATTACCTGCACCAGTAGTTACTACTTTAACTCCTTCTTCACAAACAACCTTAGCTAATTCTTCTGCATTATCACTTAAAAGCATTATATTTACTCCAAAAGGCCTATCTGTAAGACTTTTAACCTTTCTTATTTCATTTCTTATATAATCTACAGGCGCATTAGCTCCTGCTATTATTCCAAGTCCTCCTGCATTCGACACCGCCGCTGCTAAACTACTGTCAGCAATCCAAGCCATCCCGCCCTGTATTATAGGATATTCTATTCCAACTATATTACAAAATATAGACCTTAACATTTTGCTCCTCCTATTGTTCAATCTTTCTTTTAACATAACTCACAGCATCTTCTAGGGTTACTATATCTTCTGCATCTTCTATTTGTATATTGAACTGTTCTTCTAATTCCATTATTATTTGAAAAAGATCTAAAGAATCTGCACCTAAATCATTTTGAAATGACATATCAATTTTAATAGTATCCTCTTCTATTCCTAATTCCTCAGATGTAACTTTTCTTATTTTTTCAAAAATCATTATTAAGCCCTCCATTTTTTTATAAATTATTTTTTACCACTTAATTAAGGTTGATCCCCAGGTGAGTCCACCACCAAATCCTACAAGTATTATTTTGTCTCCTTTTTTAAGTAAACCATTTTTATTCATTTCATCTAATGCTATAGGTATACTTGCACTTGATGTATTTCCATATCTATCTAGATTTACGTAAAACTTTTCTATATCTACTTTTAGCTTTTTTGCTGCAAATTCTACAATTCGTAAATTTGCTTGATGTGGAATTATATATTTTATATCTTCTAATCTATTATTAGTATCTTTTAATATTTGCTCTATGCTTTTAGGGATAATTTTTACTGCAAACCTAAAGACTTCTTTACCATTCATAGATATAAAACTTTCTTCTTTCTTTTCCACTTTTGTATAAGGATTACTTAGTTGCACAGCAGTACAATTTAAAGATTCCTTCCCATTAATTCCGTCAGATCCTATATTATTATATAATATACCTTGCTTCTTTGAAGCTTTAAGAATAGCTGCGCCTGCACCATCTCCAAATAATACACAAGTATTACGGTCCTTAAAGTCCACTATTTTAGATAAAACCTCTGCCCCTATTATAAGTGCATTTTTCATCTGTCCAGCTTTTATGAATTGATAAGCGGTATTAAGTCCAAATATAAATCCTGAGCAAGCTGCCGAAATATCAAAGGCTACTGCATTAAAAGCACCTATACTTTCTTGTACCATACAAGCTGTAGAAGGTGTAAAGCTATCACCTGTAATAGTAGCTACAATAATTAATTCTATATCTTCTGCTTTCATATTGGCATCTTTCAGAGCATCTATTGCTGCTTTAGATGCTAATTCAGATGTATTTTCTCCTATGGATAATCGTCTTTCTTTTATTCCCGTTCTACTTGAAATCCACTCATCGCTAGTATCTACCCACCTTGATAAATCATCATTAGTTGTAATTCCCTTTGGGATATAACTTCCTGTACCTATTATCTTTACCTCACTCATATAGCTATTCCCTCTTTTTCCCGTTTTTCAAGTTATATTTTTCTCTAAAAAAGCTATTAAGATTTTCTAAGGATTTAACTAAGGTTTCCTCTTCTTCTTTTGTTAATCCTTCAATAGTTGCTTTAACCATATCTGAATGAAACTTTTCATGAATCCTATATGCTAATTTTCCTTTTTTAGTTAGCTGAACCATTACTAACCTTCTATCTTCTGCTGACTTTTTTCTTTCTACATATTCTTTTTTTACTAAATTGTTTATAGCTATAGTAAGTGTCCCTACAGTTATATCTAGCTCTTTTGCAACTTCAGTCATGGTTCTTGGTTCATACATTCCTATAGCATCTATAGTGTGTACTTCTGTAACTGAAATATCTTTAAACGCACCACTATTAATAGCATTTTGCTCTATGGTTAAAATATCATTAAAAGTTTCAACTAAAAGTTCATTAATTGTGCTTATTGATTTATTCATTATTCACCTCTCCATTTGCTTTGACACTCAAATACTTTGACTTTCAAAGCACTTGTTAAAATTTTATAAGATCTAATTATATATAATTAAGCTCTGCCTCTGTCAAAAGTTCACTAATTAAATCTTTTACTTTAACAATTTTATTTATTCTAGTACAATTTTCCCCTGTAAAAATAAGCCCCTTATCTATATTCCCCTTTACCGCTTCTATTAATGCATTAGATATACAATAAGGCGCAATTTTAGGATTGCAATGCTTTAAACATTTATAACATTTATTTATTGGTTGTTTACCCTCTTTAATAACTTTACAAGCAAACTCATTTTTTATAGCTCTTCCTGGCATTCCCACAGGGCTAACTACAATTTCTAAATCTTCTTTTTTTGCATTTACATAGGTGTTCTTATATCTTATATCTGCATCGCATTCTTCTGTAGCTACAAATCTAGTAGCCATCTGAACTCCTGCTGCTCCTAGTTTCATGAATCTTGCTATGTCTCTCCCATCAAAAATTCCGCCTGCTACAACCACAGGTATAATCTTATTATATTTAATTTCAAAAGGTTTTATAACCCTTATAACTTCTATTACTATATTTTCGAAGTCCTCCTCTTTTATTATTTTTAAATCCTCTAATGAAAATCCTAAATGTCCTCCTGCCTTTGGCCCCTCTACAACTATTAAATCCGGTATTCTATTATATCTTTTATCCCATAAACTGCATATAATATTAGCTGCCTTTGCAGAAGATACTATAGGTGCTATCTTGCAATTTGACCCTTCCACTATTTTAGGAAGCGATATAGGGAGTCCCGCTCCTGATATAATTAAATCTATACCACTTTCTATAGCTACCTTTACTAATTCATTATAATCATTCATTGCACATAAAAAGTTAACTCCTAATATACCTTTGGTACTTTCTCTTGCCTTTTTTATTTGTTTTTTCAATGCTCTAATATTTGCTTCTTTATTATTAGTTTCAAAGTCTGGTTCATCATATCCTATTTGTACACCAGATATAATACCAACGCCACCTTCGTTTGCTACTGCAGAAGCTAATTTTGATCTTGATACTCCAATTCCCATTCCACCTTGAATTATAGGCACTCTTGCTACTAAATCTCCAATTTTTAAAGGAGGTAATTTCATATTATCCTCTCCCATTTTATTTGGATAGTGTTAACACTATCGTTGTTTTATTTATTTCAATCCTTGCTATTGCAAGGGTTTGTTCTATTTTAAACCTAAAAAAACAATGACCCCCTCT
>NZ_PTIS01000008.1 GCF_002934235.1 Clostridium algidicarnis DSM 15099 | reverse complement strand
AGAGGGGGTCATTGTTTTTTTAGGTTTAAAATAGAACAAACCCTTGCAATAGCAAGGATTGAAATAAATAAAACAACGATAGTGTTAACACTATCATATTTTAAATGGAGGGTATTTTATGTTAAGAAATATTGCCCATGTGGGTTTAACAGTATCAAATATAGAACAATCAATTAAATTTTATAAAGAGGTATTAGGACTAAAGTATGATGGACAAATGGTAATGGAAGGTGAAGCTACTGATAAACTATTTGCATTAGAGAATTGCCGTGTTAAAGTAGCATATCTAAATGGTAGTGATGAGGTTATGGCACCACCAGTAGAACTTATTGAATTTGTTTCAGAAAAGGCAAAGGTAATAGAAAATAAACTAAATCAAACTTCTATTTCTGAACTATGCTTTTATGTAGAAAATATTGATAAAACTTATGAAACACTAAAATCAAAGGGTGTGGAGTTTTTATCAGAGCCTCAATACTTTGATTTAACATCACAAGGCTTTGGAAAAAGTAAAGCCGTATATCTTAAAGATCCAGATGGAATTGTTCTAGAACTTATGGAGTGTATTGATTAAGTCTTAGGATAGAAAGAATATAGAAGTTGTTTTTTAATAAAAATAATTCATTAAATTAAGAAATAAACCCTGCACATTCTCATATAAAGCGAGAGGGTGCAGGGTTTTAAATTATTTATCTAAAAACCAATATGATAGAAGGAAAATAAAGAGATAAATAGAAGAGGATATAGAATAATAAATGATTTTGGAGGTTTTACTATGTATGGATTTAGAATATTGTTTTTTGCTATATTTGCTTTAATAATTTTAAATGGTATTAGGACATATATGAAAAATGAGAAATCGCCAATTATATCTACTAAAGCACAACTTATTAAGAAAAAGAGGGATGTGCATACTCAAACAGATGCTAATGGAGTTATGACAACTAATGAGACTTTAATGTTGATATTTGAACTAGATACTGAAAGTGAACTTAAATTTACTGTTGGAGGACGTATTTTTAGAAGTGTACCAGAGCATGAATGGGGAAGCTTAACTTTTCAAGGAACACGGTTTTTAAAATTTGAATCAGCAAGTGGGGTTGTTGAAAAATAAGTTTAAGAATGGAATTAATAGTTAGGAGAGGGATACATGGGTTATAAATTAGCAAAGTTAGTTGTTACAAAATACAAAATTAAAGGACAAAAATGTAGGTAACAAAAAAGATGAAGACCTGTAGGTAAATCCTATGCATATCTTCATCTTTTATTTAGTTTAAGCATCTTCAGCATTTTTAATCATTTTCTTTTTCTTGATTAATGAAAATACATTTATCATTGGTAATTTTATTGGAGGATTAATTCCAGATAATGAAGTTGCGCTTATTAGATAAGATCTTGCAATTTGAGAAAGTGCAACTAATCCATTTTTTTCAACCATATCTTTGAAGGTATTCATATCTAAATCTTCTTTATTAGCTGTGAAACAACCTTCTATAACTAAATTAACTATTAAAGGATAAGTGTCATTAGTAGCTACTCCTTGAATATTTATTATTAATTCTAGGAAGCCAAGATAGAGATCCTCTTTTTCTTTTATACTTTTAACATTATAATCTATGTCGGTATTAATGTGAAGTCTGCCAGGGCTTGAATTATCAGTTTTAATAGAAAACTCCACAATCCTATTCCCTAAAAATTGAAACTTTGAACTAATTTCATTAACGTTCATAATAGCTTTTCTCCTTGATTTCTATATTTAGATTCTAATTAAGAACATTCCATAAGCTTTTTATTTTCTTCAATATTACCTAATTTATATTCTTGGGTATCCCATACTTCTGTTTTATCATCTTCTTTTGTTTGTAAAGAGACTACAAGGTTTAAATTGAGCCTTTTGCTAATTTTCCACAATTGTTCAACAGTAGGATTATATTGACCGCTTTCTAGCTTTGATACCATGGCTTGAGTTACCTCTAATTTTTTAGCTAACTCTTTTTGAGATAAATCATTTTGCATTCTATAGTCAAATATTTTTAAAGATATATCATATAAGAGGTCATCAAGTTCAAATCTCAATTTTGTTGTATCATCTGCATATTCATTTATAAAATCAATGGCAGAAATCATATCTTTTTGTGTCATATATACCATCTCCTTTGAGAAGTTATTTTTTGTTATCTTAAATCTTTGAGTCTTGACATTGCTATTTCTATATTTTGAGTATAGCTATTTTTACCTTTTACTTTATCACTCTTTTCATCAAAGGAACAGAGTAGAATTGATATCTTATCACATTGTATTGTAAAAATAATGCGAATGTTTTTAGGTAGTTTAAATCTCATGCTATACATATCATTTGCATTTTTCAATTTTTCAAACCAATCAGCTTTCTTAATACAATTTCTACCATATGATTCAAGAAATTTTAATCTTTGTCTGAATTGAGAAATGAATTTATTATCTATACCGCTTCCTTTAAGAAGGTCTTTTAAATCAGATTCACAATCTTTAGATATATAAATATTGTTTATATTAAAATTTTCAGGATAGACTAGTTTAATTATTTCCCCCATTATTATCTCCTATACACATTATATAACTTATAAGTAATAATCTCAAGGTTTATTTTGATTAAATATAACTTATAAGTTCTTAATATGTGACAATTTATTTTTGATTATTGCTTTATTATATCATTTTTGACAAAAAATTAAAACATATAAATATAGGTATAATGTCCTAGATACTCCTAAACCGTTATTTATACTGTAATAGTTATTGACAAACTAAAATTAAGGATGTAAGCTTTATATATACACCCCACGGGGGGTATGGTATTAAAATAATAATGAGGTGATGATATGAATCAAAAGTTTAATGTAACAGGTATGACTTGCTCATCTTGCGTTGCTAGTGTTGAAAAGGCAGTTAAAAAACTTTCAGGTGTTGATACTGTGAATGTAAATTTGCTTTCAAATAGTATGTCAGTTGAGTATAAAGAATCTGATATTGATAGTACCACTATAATAAAGGCTGTTCATGATGCTGGATATGATGCTTCTATATTTGTACGTGGATCAAGTGACTCTAAAAGAATAGAAAAATCAGTAAATCCAGTGGAGGAAGAGCTAAAGGAAATGAAAAGTCGTATAATTATTTCTTTTGGATTTCTAATTCCACTAATGTATGTATCTATGGGGCATATGCTTAATCTTCCTCATCCTAAATGGCTCATGGGACCAGAAAATGCAATAACCTTTGCCTTTATTCAATTGTTACTTACAATTCCAGTTGTTTATGTGAATCGTAAGTATTATCAAGTTGGTTTTAAGACCTTATTTCATGGAAGGCCTAATATGGATTCGCTTATAGCTATAGGGTCAGGGGCAGCATTAATATATGGCATATTTGCAATTTTTAAAATAGGATATGGGCTTGGACATAATAATTTAGATATGGTAAATCAATATTCAATGGACTTGTATTTTGAGTCCGCTGCAATGATTCTAGCTTTGATAACTATGGGTAAGTTTTTAGAAACTAGGGCAAAAGGAAGGACATCTGAGGCTATAACAAAACTAATGGATCTTACCCCTAAGACTGCATCGGTTATTAGAAATGGTGAGGAAGTTGAAATTCCGTCTCAGGATGTAGTTATAGATGATATAATAATTGTAAGGCCTGGCCAGAGTATAGCAGTAGATGGCATTATAATAGAGGGCAGCTCATCTGTGGATCAATCAGCTCTAACAGGAGAGAGTATTCCGGTAGAAAAGAATATAGGGGACAAGGTTATAGCCGCTACTATAAATAAAACAGGATCTTTCAAGTTTAAGGCAGAGAAGGTTGGAGATGATACAACTCTAGCAAAAATCATTCAGCTAGTAGAAGATGCTAGTTCATCTAAGGCACCTATTGCAAAGATGGCAGATAAGATCAGCGGAATATTTGTGCCGGTGGTAATAAGTATAGCTGTTATTGCTACAATTGTGTGGTTACTTCTAGGACAGCCTTTTGAATTTGCTATGTCTATAGGAATTGCAATATTAGTAATTTCTTGTCCTTGCGCCTTGGGCCTTGCAACTCCAGTTGCCATAATGGTTGGAACAGGGAAGGGCGCATCTAATGGAATACTTATTAAATCAGCTGAGGCTTTGGAAAGTCTTCACACTATAGGTACGGTGGTTCTTGATAAAACAGGTACAATCACGGAAGGAAAACCAGTAGTTACAGATATAATTACAAAAGGCTCGGAAAGTGAAGAAAGACTTTTACAAATAGCCGCATCAATTGAAAGCTTTTCAGAACATCCATTAGCAGAAGCTATTTTAGAAAAAGCTAAAGAAAGAGGAATATCACTTAGAAATGTTGATAATTTTAATTCTATTTCAGGCAGAGGTATAGTTGGTATAATAGATGGAAAACAATATACTGCAGGTAACTTAGCATTGATGGAGGACAGAGAAATTAATGTAGAGATGCTTAAAAGTACTTCAGATGAATTTGCTATGGATGGTAAAACACCCTTATATTTTGCAGAGGATAAAGATCTTCTTGGAATTATTGCCGTAGCAGATGTAGTTAAAGCCACAAGTCGTAAAGCAATAGATAACTTTAAGGCTATGGGAATTAATGTAGTGATGCTTACAGGTGATAATAAAAAAACAGCAGAGGCAATTAGAAAACAGCTAAATATCGATAGAGTTGTTGCTGAAGTACTACCACAGGATAAGGAAAAAGAAATTAGAAATATACAAGCAAGTGGTAAAAAGGTTGCAATGATTGGTGATGGAATCAACGATGCACCTGCTCTAGCAAGAGCCGATGTTGGTATTGCAATTGGTGCAGGTACAGATATTGCTATTGAATCTGCTGATATAGTTTTAATGAAGAGTGATTTATTAGATGCTGTTACAGCGGTCCAATTAAGTAAAGCCACAATTAAAAACATTAAGGAAAATTTATTTTGGGCATTTTTCTATAATGTATTAGGTATACCAATTGCAGCGGGAGTATTTTACACAGCCTTTGGCTTAAAGCTTAACCCAATGTTTGGAGCAGCAGCTATGAGTATGAGTTCAGTGTTTGTGGTATCTAATGCTTTGAGATTAAAGTTCTTTAAACCAAAATATAAAAATATAAATTAATAAATATAGATGGATAGTATATAATCTTTATATAAAAATATAAAAATATAAAAATTATAAACTGCGTTTTAATACGCTAAATATATTAAAAGGAGAGATTTAAATTATGAAAAAGATAATAGAAATTGAAGGTATGAATTGTGCACATTGCGTGGCTAAAGTTACAAAGGCATTAAATGCTATTGAAGGTGTAGATGCTAAAGTAGACCTTAAAAAGAAAAGTGCAGTAGTTACTTTAAAAAATGATATAGAGGATCAAGTATTTAAAGATGCCATAGAAGAAGTAGATTTTAAAGTTGTTTCCATTAAAGAAAAAAAGGGCTTATTTAGCTAATAAACTTATACCTTTCAAATTAAATAATAGAAGTAATATAACTAAAATAAACATTATAAGGAGGTGGCATCTATGAAAGCAGACAAGGTAAAGACCACACGTCTTTTGAAAACTGCAAGGGGACAGATAGATGGTATCTTGAAAATGGTTGAGGAAGACAGATATTGTATTGATATCTCAAATCAACTTATGGCAACTCAAGCCATTCTACGTAACATAAATAAAGATGTGCTTAAAAGCCACATTGGAGGTTGTGTAAAAGAAGCCTTTGAAGTAGGTAATGAGGAAGAAAAAATTGATGAAATAATGGCTATTATGGATAAGCTAGCAAAATAGTATATATTTAAAGAGAAGGCCGATGAAGTGATTCTTAGACTTAGGTGGAGTTTACTTATAAGGAATACATCTCTCCATCAAAGGCTAGAAGAACTTATGCAGGGGCGTAGCAGCCGTCATCCCCCACCTTAAAGAGTATAGGAGTGTTACGGATGGTAGCCATGGGATAAATAGTCATAAAAAAACGGACAGATATACCTGTCCGTTTTTATTTAATTGAATATTGATGAATTATTGTAATAGGGCATATATAATGGTATAGTTAAGATAATATATGGCGATAATATATGATGAACTAGGTTAACATGCTATGAAATGGGGGGGTATTATGAAGATAATTAATATGAAGGTTAATGGTTATAAAAATTTAATAAATTGTGAATATGTTTTAGAAGATTTTAATGTATTGATAGGAGCAAATAATAGTGGTAAATCCAATTTATTAGAAGTATTTTCTTTTTTAAATGTACTTTTAACTGGAAGTGAGGATTTAAAGGAACAACTTTTAATTAAAGGAGAGTTAGATAATGATAAAATAGTATCTCATTGCACAAATTTTAAAGGAAAACCTATTTCTATTGAAATAGAATTTAATGAAGAAGTAGACGAAGAACTGTATAGATACTCATACCTTATTGAGGTAGTAATTGGGAATAATGATATTGATACTGGATATGTAAATAAAGAGATATTTAAATATAAGAAAATAAGTTCTACGGGTCCAATGATAACTGCTTTTGAAAGGGAAAATACAGTTGTAAGAAAAGTTAAAGGACCTAAGATACAAAAAATAGATGGACTCGAGGCATTGGTATCACTTATTAGCAAGATAAGGGATATTAAAGATAGTTTTGATAAACCCATTCAAAAGGGAATAGATGATATATTTTTATTATGTAAAACTCCCGTTATATATAGTGCACCAGATGTAATAAGAGAATCAATAAAGAAACAAAATTCAGTAATTAAAAATGGAAGAATAGTATCACTAGCACTTATTGAGGAAATTGATAAAATATTAAAATCTGAAAAGGCTCAGTATTATAAAGAAATACTGATGGATGTACTTAAGATAAACAGTATCAGTGTTATTAATATTGCACAAGACTTGAAGAACTTAACATTTACCTTTGAAAATAAACAAAAAAGTGACATAAATGAACTTTCAGATGGAACACTTATTGTACTTAATATAGTAACTTATCTTGTATCTAATAAATATCCTATTATTGCAATAGAAGAACTAGAAAATTCAATACATCCTAAGCTGCTAAAAAAGATGATAAATTTAATAAAGAATGATTTTTATAATATACAACTGATAATAACTACTCACTCACCAGTATTATTAAATATGGTTAAGATTAATGAGGTAAGTATAATAAGTAATAAAGAATGCGGTGAAGCTTTTATAGAGCAAGTTAAGAATAAAAAGGAATTAATTAAAAAGTTATCAGGACCCTTTTCGAGTTTTAGTGATATATTTTTATATACAGAGGAATAAGTTATGAATAAGACTTTGGGTAAAAGTAAAAAACTTGCTTATATATTTTATGAAGGGGATACAGAGGAGCTTTTTTATAAAAGAATCTTTTTTAAGTACTTAAGAGGAGTACCGAATAAAACCAAGAACCTAGAAACAGGAACTAATATCAATAAAAGAATAGCAAGCGAGCTAGGTTACTTTTTAAATAAAAAAGAAAATAAAGGTTTAGACATATATGTATATGCTTTTACCGATAGAGAGGGTATGAAAAGTGATATTTCCGAGTTTGATGGTGAAGCAATAAAAAAAGCTTTAAATAAGAAACAAGTTAAGAAAATAGAAAATATTGAAGCTATAATAATGATAGAGAGCTGGTTTTTCTATGATTTAGAAGGAATATGTGATTATATTGGTTTGTCCTATACAGATAGTTTACAGAGAACATATTCTAATCCAGAAAGGCTTACACATAAAGAATTGCAAGGACTTTTTAGAAAAGGAACAAGAAGGCAACATTATATAAAAGGGGAAAAAGGTTTTCTAGAGAAATTGGATATAGACAAAATTCAGAGAAAATGTACTGCTCTGAAAGAGGGTATCCACATGATAAATGAGGATTTTGGGTTAGATTAAAATTAAACAAAAAAGAGGCTTAGCATTGAAAAAGGTAAATTAGATATTAAAAGATGAAGGCGTTGTAGGAGATAAACCTATAAATGACTTCATCTTTTATATTGAACAGTATTTTAAAAAGTTCATATAAATTTATTAATATTATATTAAGATATAGCCCTTTTATTAAATTCTTCTTTTAAAATTACATAACTTTTTAAATCTTTTGGTACTCCATTCTTTATAACATCTTGTTTACGAGTGCCTTCATACTTCATTCCTATCTTTTCCATTACTCTATAAGAACCTACATTAGAATCCATGCATAATGCATATATTTTATTTAAATTTAGCTCTTTAAACCCATATTCTATAAGAGCTTTAGATGATTCAGTACAATACCCTTTATTAAAGTAAGGAACTCCAATCCAATAAGATAATTCTGCTTTTCTGTGAATATTGTTTATCATTAGTGCTACTGTGCCTATTAGTTCATTACTGTATTTTTTTATTATTGCATATATAATTCCTTTCTTATTAATGAAAATATCTTTATGTGAATTAATCCACAGTTCTGCCATCCCATCTTCGTAGGGATGTGGAACATTGAGAGTTGTTGTTGCTATTTTTGAATCTCCAGCGAGCTCTTTTACCCTACTGGAATCAGATATTTCAAATGGTCTTAATAGTAAATTATCTGTATGAATTACTGGTTGAATAGGCATGATTATCCCCCCCTATTAATATTCTAATTAAATAAAATTAATCTCAAGTTTTACAATATATTACTAAGTAATAATATATAGTATTGTTAGGAAATATGCAACACACTCAGATTACATATTATCTAAAATTTACATAAATATAAAAAATATAAGCCCCTCACAAGGGGCAATGACAATAATAATAATAATATAAATAAAAATAATATAAATAAGAATAACAATAAAGATAATAATATAAATAACAATAATAATATAAATATCAATATGAATAATAAAGAATATTATAGTTAAGAATAATAATAACTATGAAAATTAACATTAAAGAGCAAAAAGAGGCCCTACTAAAATGATCTTTTGATTATTTTAGTAGGGTCTCTTTTTTGTTGCTGTTTTAATATAAGAATTTCAGATGTTAGGGGTGAGGTAAGTTCTTTTTACTTTCACTATTTATTTATAATTTTCAATATTTACAACTTGGATACTGTAAATATAACTACAAATATAATTAATTTTAAATTCTTAGTGTAACTTCTTTAAGTTTTGCATACTTAATGATTAGAGAAGTTACTATTAAGGAGGTTTTAGTATGGCAAAGTATAGAAGCATTATGGTGGATTTTTGGAGGGATAATTTCATTGTAAAGTTGTCCTTTGAGGAAAAGAGTTTTTACCAATACTTAATGAATAATCCAGGTAGTAGTCAATGTGGTATTTACTCATTTTCTCTTCCTGTAGCTGCATTTGAGACAGGATTAAGTAATGGCAGGGTAATGGAATTGATTGAAAAGTTTGTAGCTGATGAAAAGATTCTTTATGATGAAAAGACTGAGGAGATCATGATAGTGAACTACTCTCCACCTAAGAGGTGTGAGCTTCTTGGTCAATACTAATACTGTAGCAAGTTTACCCAAGCTATCAAGGTCGCACCGACCTCTCTAACAATATATCTTTTATTATATTGCTAGTTTTAGTAGATTTTTAGCAGCATTTATATCTCTATCCATTATCATTCCACATACTGCACATATATAGATTCTGCAGGATAAGTCTTTTGTTTGACTTGATTTATTACCACAGTTAGAACATAGCTGACTACTTGCATAATTTGATGGTGCTATTATGATTTCTCTACCATACCATTTTGCTTTATAAGTGAGCATTCTTCTAAACTCTGCGAAGCTAGCATCAGCTATTGATTTTGCTAATTTATGATTTTTTATCATATTACTTACCTTTAAGTCCTCAATGACTATAACTTGGTTTTCGTTAATTAATTGAGTACTTACTTTGTGAAGCATATCTTTCCTTTGGTTTGATATTTTCTCATGCAATTTAGCAACTTTCAACCTTGCTTTCTTTCTATTGTTACTACCTTTTTGTTTTCTTGATAAATCCTTTTGAAGTTTAGCTAACCTTTTTTCTGATCTCTTTAAGTGTTTAGCATTACTGAAAAACACCCCATCACTTGTTATTGCAAATTCCTTGATGCCTAGATCCACACCTATTTTATTATCCATTTTAGGTAACTGAGCAATCTCAGTATCAACTAATATAGATATAAAATACTTACCACTGGGTACTTGTGATATAGTGCAAGACTTAATCAGTCCATTGAACTTTCTATGTTGCTCTATCTTAATCATAGACTTTAGTTTAGGTACTTTTATATGGTTATTTTCAATGGATACAGTACCATTCTGATTATTAGTTGTGTAGTTATTAGTATTGGATTTCTTCTTGAACCTCGGAAATCCAACAGATTTATCTCTAAAAAAGTTCTTATATGCTTTATCTAAATTCATTTGAGCGTTAGCCAGTGCTAGGCTATCAACTTCTTTTAGCCATTCAAATTCACTTTTGTATTGTGCTGGTGTAGGATATTTTATCGACTTAATATCTAGATCCTTATTTTCTTCATATGACTTAATTCTTTCAGCTAACATTTTATTATAGATAAACCTAGTGCATCCAAAAGTTTTGGCTAGGTATGTTTTTTGTTCTTCATTTGGATATAGTCTGAATTTATAAGCCTTTAGCATTTTATCACCCCTTTTCATAATTAGTCATTAATAGTATTATGTCAAAAGGTTATTATTTTATGTATCGAACCTAAAATAATAAGGGCTATTCATCCCCCACCTGCAGAGGATAGGAGAATTTCACCCGTTTTGTTAAAAGAATAAAGAGTAAAAGCTTTTTATCTAAGTTTTATGAGCTTTGTAAAAGCACCAAGTTCTCTTTAGATACTATGTTTGAAGATATTGACATAATAAAAGATCACTCAAAGGAAAAGTTATCAAAGATTTTTATATAACAAGTCACAAAATCATTTATAAGGGCATGTTAGAACTTTATAGTAAAAATGAAAATATAACTCCTATAACCTTGTTTGAAAGTCTAAACTCATTTTCAGGGGAAATAGGAGGAATAAGCTACATTTCAGAACTAGTAGCTAGTGGGACAAGCTCCTCACTTATAGAATCCTATGCAAATATAGTAAAAGAAAAGTCTAATAATAGAAAGGTTATAAAAGAACTTCAAGTTGCCTTAAAGAGTTTGACAAATGGTGAGAAGAAGTACTTTGATGTAGTTGATTGTCTCCAAAGTTCCTTTATTAATCTTGGCAATAAGGAAAAAACTGTAGAGGATATGGACATTATTCTTCAAAACTATTTAATGATTCTAGAAAAAAGATTAAAGGGTGAGGATCAAGGGTTAACCTTAAAAACAGGTCTTAGTAATTTAGATAATTTTATTGGAGGTTTTGAAAGGCATAATTTAAATATATTAGCAGGTAGACCATCTATGGGTAAGTCCTTGGTAAGCCTTACTATGGCCCTTAATATGGCAATTAAAAGTAATCTTAAAGTAGCATTTTTCCATTTAGAGATGGGTCAGTTACCAACCGTTGAAAGGATTTTATCAAATTCAGCTACTATACCTATGAAGACCTTAAAAACTGGAAAGTTAAAGGATGATCAGTGGAGCAGAATAGTAGGAGCTTGTGACAAAATATCTAAATCAAACTTTCATATGTTCAATGATATTTATACACTAAGGAGCATAACGGCAGAATGTAAGAGAATTAAGTTTCAAAAGGGCTTGGATGTGGTGTTTATTGACTATCTTCAACTTATAGAAATAGGTAGGCTTAAGGAAAATAGAAATTTAGATATATCCTTTATATCAAGGCAACTAAAGCTTTTAGCAAAGGAACTTGATATAACAATAGTTGTATTATCACAGCTTTCACGTGCTCCAGAATCTAGATCAAATCATAGGCCAATGCTGTCGGACCTTAGAGAATCAGGGGCCATAGAGCAAGATGCAGACCTTGTTATATTTTTATATAGAGATGAATACTACAATCCAGATAGTGAAGATAAAGATTTAATAGAATTTATAATAGGTAAACATAGAAATGGTACTGTAGGCACAGTAAAAATGAAGTGGAGTGGGGAATATCAAAGTGTAGGCTCTTAGAAATGTTATTAATATATAAAAGATTATCAATATATAAAGCTATTAATATATAAAAGTTATTAATTGTAGAAAGCATTATTAACATAGAAAAATTATTAATATATAAGGAGGAAATTATAATGTTAGATAGAAATTTTAAGGGTGGTAGCTCTATAGTTAAAGAAAAAGGTTCAAAAGTAGGTAATTCTATAACAGGGAAAGCAAGCTTAATATTAAATAATTCAGTAGTTGGTGGGGCAAGCCTAGTAGAAAATGATTCTGTAATGAGGGGGACAAATCTTAGAGAAGATAATCCAATAATGAGAGAGATAGCTTTCGAGAAGTTCTTCCAGATTATGAACCTCATGGCATTTAATAAAGTACTACTTTGGAAGGTAGATTATGATACCTATGTTAATGAAGACGGAGCATATATTCTTAGGATAAATTATAATAAGTTTTATGGGAAATTACTAGATTACTGCAAAAACTATAATATAAGCCATCAAAGGTTAAACATAAAGGCATTTAAATATACATTAAAAGACAAGCCTTATTGCTTAAATTATAGTGGCATAGGTTGGCTAAAAAAGGATGCTAGTAGCGATGAATCTTATTGTATGAGATGTGGATTTATAGACATTAAAGCCCTTCAAGCTAGGGGGATATTTATAGATGATCTACTTTATAATAATAGATTATAAAAACCTTCAAAGAATGTGGGGAAGGTTAAGTGTTTTTATAAAAGGACCTTTTTGTTACGCATACAGATGATAATGGCAAATATGAAGTGGAATTAGAAGCACGTATCAATGGATCAGGGGTGTATACTTTTAAAATTTCGTTAACTTAGACTTTTCAATTATATTTTTGATATCTTTTAGTCCTTGATAAATTTCACATTTTGAAAAGTTATTCTTTATTAATTCATCATCACTTTTAGAAAGCAGTATATTGTAAAAATCCTCTGCAATACTATACACCTCTTTTGATGGATGCTTTGTTACCTCATTGAAAAGAACATTTTCCGCTTTATTGTACTCTCCTTTAAGGATAAGATTTTTTAATGTTATAGGTAGAATAGTTAATGAATTCACATTTCCAAAATCAATGTTTTAATACATTGTAACCTCTTCTTGCATAACCATTGACGCAAGTGCTTTACCAAGTTGCTTTATAAGTTTTTCTATATTCATAAATGCCTCCTTATTGTTTTCTTCCTTCTTATATCTAGTGTAACACACGCTGCAATTATTGAGTATAGACTACATATAAAGAATGTAGTCTATCTATTATTTTTTAATTACAATTTGGTGCACATTTTATGAACATTACGAATTAAATTTATTCGTTTTGCTCTCATAATTTATTTTTATTATATCCATAACTTGTTTGACAATCTCACCTAAATGCATACTGCCATCTATAACATAATCCGAATTTGGCAGAATAGTCTTTAGCATTTCTTCATATGCAATTCTCGCATATTTCAAATAAAAACTCATATCTTCCCTGATTTCATCTCCATTAGCATTAAGCATATCACGCAACACACGTCTTGCCATTGCAATATCTAAAGGAGTGTCAATGAAAATCGCACAATCTATAAATGGTTTAATCAAATCATTTTTATATGCAAATGGATAATCCAATAAAATATATTGAACCTCATTATCTCCTATGAATTTCAATATATCTTTTTTTAGTGGTTCTAAGTTCCATACATTGTAATCTGCTCCATTCATCACCCATTGATGAAAATCATCAACTTCTCCTTCAAAATCATAATCATCAAAATGAAGTGATTTAGCACTTTTCATTTTTTTCTTAAGTTCGTTTATTATGGTTGTTTTTCCACCGGCTGTAACACCTGATACTGCTATTATTAATGATTTCTTTATCATAAGTACCTCCTAATTAACTTTATTTTCGTATCATATCATTAGTAAGCTTTTTGTATTTAGGGCTTGTTATATCATATTTTGTAGCCTTTAAAGGTATGTTTTTCGCAATGAAAATAAGTAATTCATTTATTTGTGAAAGTAATAGTCGATTATATGTAACTAATATTGATATAATTGTACTTATGATGACACATTCCTTTTTGGAGATTTTTGTTGGATTCGATACAACAATTATATCAGAAAAGAGGGGTGCATTGTTTTTTAGGTTTAAAATAGAACAAGCCCTTGCAGTAGCATGGATTGAAATAAATAAAACAAAGGTAGTGTTAACACTATCTTAAAATTAAAGGAGGGCGGTTCTGACCTTGATAGCTTGGGTAAACTTGTCTCATTAGAGATATTGACCAAGAAGCCATCCACTTCTATAAGTGGTGGTAGTTCACGTATACTATTTTAGAAATAGCAAAAGAGTTAGATACTAATAAAGAAAGAATATTAATGTTAGAGAGCGAAAAAGAAAAAGAATAAAGGGGCTTTTTAAATTAATTTAGAAAGTGAAAATTATTTATCTCGGACAAGTTTCGACAACTATTTCAAACTTTATATCATATAATAAAATAGATAGCACTAAAAAGGATATTATGAAAAGTATTTCTTTTATTAAAACAAGTTTGCGATTTGAAGGGAGAGGTGTTTAGTATGATTAATCAATTAAGCAAAAAAACCTTATTATTTTTATGTTTGATAATTTTTTCTCTTAGTGTTGCTTGCTCAAATAAAAACATTACTAAAGAATTTTCAAATACTACCTGGGAATCTAGTGATAAATTATTAGCTTTAAAATTTACAAGTGATTCATTATCTATAGACATAAACGTAAAGCCAGATATAAATGAGACAGACATCGAAAAAGGCAAAAAGTATGAAGAGATATATGATATGGGTGCTCATAAAAATGTAAAAGTTGAAAAAAATGATAATAATATAAAAATATTTAACAAAGATGGATTAAGTTTGGAATTTGAAATTATTTCTGAAAGTGAAATAAAAGATAAAGATAACAATGTTTTCAAGAAGAAATAAAATGGACAAAAAAATGACCACTGATTCGGGTTCAGTGGTCTAAACCTTTATAAATCCCAAACTATAAGTAAAGGATTATTTAAATACAATGTAACAGAATTTAATGATAAGTTATTGGAGATACTTTTTGCATTGGTCTACATTATTTTGTTCAAGTTTTAAGAGCTTATTTGCTAAATCACGGATTTCTTTATCTGCATTAGGGTATTCCTTTAACTTTTTTGTGATATCTATAATACCCATGGTACTACCTTGAATCAGCATTTCTGAAATATGGGAAGGACTTTTATCTAATAGTGTATTTAGGTTGATCATAAAATAACTAGATACCTTAGAAAAGACATTAATATCTTTAGAATCTTTGTTAAACTGTTTTATTTTTTGATCTGATGCAGAGTGAATCATTTTGTACTCAGCTAATTGAGAGTGTAATACCTTTTTATACTCTTCATCTTTGCATATACCAATTAGTTGTTTTATTGTATCTGTTCCCATTCCAGAATTTTGGTGGATGTAATTTAAAAATTCAACATTGCCATTCATGAAAACACCTCCATAATATAGTGTTCTCTAATAAATAGTTTTTTATTATAATTATAAAGACGTAGTTTATAAATATAATAGGCTTTAAAATAAATTATACTAATCATCTAACCCATCAGAGCGTTTTTTCTTCATAAAATATCCGACTGAAAATGCTACCAAAAAGCATATAAATACTATTAATCCTCCTATTAAAGCACGAGTAAAAGGTATTTCATTAGAAGACATTAGAGATATAAATGTAAATAAAGCACCAACCGTAATAGAAAGTATTAAAATCCACTTATAAGAATTAAGTATAGAGCTTTTTTCTGGAACTTCATTATCTACTGAAATCCCCATACTAAGAAAGCTCATTATTACACCAGTTAAAATAAATACAAGAAACAATGGAAGATCTGAAAAACTTTTACCATCCATAAAATGTTCTTTACATAAAATAGTGATTATGCCAAGGGTTTGAAACAAAAAAGCAATACGAATATTTTTTAAATTTCTTAAAACTAAACGTTCATCTTTGATTTTATTCATGATTTATAATTCCCCACTACATAACTAAAATTACCTGTGTTAGGTATGTCAATTATGTGAGCTCCAATTAATAGGTCCGTTACTCTTGAATATAGTAGGTGATACCACCAAATGAAATATTCTTCAAAAGATATTTCATTTGAATATACAGAATTATTATAGCTATAATGGATACTTTTATAATTTTCATTAAAAATATTTATATAATCATCCTTTATAATATTAGCTATATCATTTAATTTATAATAATCATCTTTATTTAAAACTGGAATATTAATTTTAGTACCCTTCATTATTCCCAAATCATTAAATCCACTTACAAGATTCTCAGTTAGTTCATAATCCTTTTTCTTAAAGCACTTTAAAAGTTCTTTCAATAAGTATCCTTTAAAATCATTTACACTTTTAAAATTAAAACTACCAAAGTATGTTTCCAAACAAAGGTTATCAATTGTATGAAAGTTAATTCCATTTCTTTCATTACCATAAAGCCCAAATGCAATATCTCCATAATATCTAAACATATTTCCGTATATGCCTAATGACTCTTTTTCAGTATGGTTATATTTCTCTTGTAATGAATAATAGTAGTTCATACCATTTCGGCTTGTTCTTTCAGATTTCAAAAATAACTTTTCTACATTATCTATTTGTATAGAGTCTAATACAACATTACTCAAAATAAACAGAGATATTTCATTAAACTTAAATTGTTTAAAGCATTCAAATTTATATGTTTCTTTCTTTATCTCATCAAATTTATCCTTAATCAATTTTATAACGTTATACGCGATTTTATCTAATTGTTCATTTAATTTCTTCCCTTCTTCCAATGAAATAACCATTAAATAAGGAATATACTCATTCTGTTTCTTTATAATAAGTTCTTCTTTTAATAATAGCTCTAATCTATCAGATAATTCCTTTTGAGACCACCCGAAATATCTACTTATTTCACTAATTTCTATTTTATTGTGTAGTAATATACATATATCTTTTAGATTATACTCATTTATATTAAGCTTTGGAAAATTATTTCCTTTAGAAATCATTTTATTTTCATACTCAAATTGTAAAATCTCTTTTATTATATTAAATTGGTTAAAATTATTCATTTCTAATTACTCCTTATAACTTCTTAATAGATTACATTTGTGGAATAATTTAAGAAGAATGTGTCTTAAGTCTTAAATCTTTTTATACATAGGAATAAGAAAAGTAGACTTTTTATAAAAGAGTCTAGAATAAAATCTTTGGTGTTTATCCTCAAAGGTTGTAGATAAGTCTATTTTTTGTGCACCTTGTTTCTTTACTAAGGTTTCTAGTTCTTGTAATATTTTAGTTCCTAATCCTTTGTTTTGATATTCTCTAAACACTAGTATTTCTTCCAAATAAAAAAGCAGAACATCGTCAAAGTATTTAAAACAGCCCACTGCAAATCCTACCAATTCAGATTCATCATATAGCCCAATACCGTAAAAATATGGTGTCAAAAATATTTGCTCAAGTCTTTTCTTAGCTAAATCATATGTCCATTTGCCACCTTCATCATTGTAGTAGATTATATATTTGTTTATTAAGCAATCTAAATCTTCTATTGTTAATTCTTTGTATTTATATTTCATAACAAAAACCTCCTAGTATAAGCTTGTGTCGATCCGAATAAACTTAATTAATGCCATTAATTACATACAACATAAATAACACGACTTCGCATGTTTCTACCATTGAGCACTTTACATCTTTTTTACAAAAGTAAAGTAAATTTTATAGTAAATCCTTGTTAATATATTCGGAAACAAAAATAGGAATACTCTAATTACAAGATAATGTCTTGGTGGATATTACATATTTTTAAAAGTTACACTATATTTTTAACGCTTTTTTTTATAATTAGCTCAGGATCTAAGCATATCTTTTTAATTGCTGTTTCTTCATTTTTAATAAGGCTAAGCATCAAGTCACAAGCTGTTTTTCCTAGATTTGAAATGTTTTGATTAATAGAAGTTATGCCTGGACCCAGGATAAAGTCATTTAATAAGTTATCGTAGCTTACAATAGACAAGTATTCAGGAACTTTTATATCCTTTTCGCTTAATCGTTTAAGAAGTCCAAGGGTCATCATATCATTTGTAACAAATACAGCAGTGGTGTGATTTTTGATTATCATATCGCCAGTATTATAGCCACTTTGCATACGATAATCTCCTTCAATAATGTAATCTTTCTTTATTTCTAAACCATGTTCCTGCATTGCTTTTTTATAGCCTTCAAAGCGTGATACAGTGTTTTTTGAATAAATTGAATTTGTAATACAAGAAATTTTAGAATGTCCATTTTCAATTAAATGCTTTGTTGCAAGATAAGAGCCTTTTACATTATCGAAATACACCTGATTACAGTTTAATTCATCGAAAACCCGATCAATCATTATATAGGGTATGGTTAATTTCTTTAGCCTTAAACATACCTCTTCTTTATTATTATATGCGGAATTAGAAATAGTAATAAAAAGACCATCTATACCTCTTGCTAATAATAGGTCCAACAAATAAAGATCTTCTTTATATTCATCATTTGAGTTTACTATAATCAAAGCATATCCAAATTGCCTGCAATAAGTTTCAATGGTTTTGGTAAGCCTTGAGAAAAATATGTTTTCAATATCAGGAATAATTAGTCCAAGGGTTTTGGTTTCATTTGTAATTAGGCTTCTTGCATTAATATTTGGAGTGTAATTATTATCTTTTGCAATCTTTTTAATTAAATCTTTTTTTTCACTAGAGATTCTACAAGGTTTATTATTTAAAACTAAAGACACAGAGGTTATAGATACGTTTGCCTCTTTAGCAATATCTTTTAACTTAATTTTCATTTTAATCACCCAAATAAGTATAACATATTATTTGGGTGATTTTTGTTAAATACAATTGAATATAGAAAATAAAAAATATCTTATATTTCACGAAGAAAATCAAAAAAATTCATAAAAAACATTGACAACGGTTACACCTGATGATATTATATTTCATAATGATAAAACGTTTTACCATAGGAGATGTCAGAATGAAAATATGCAAAAATGGCTTAACATGGGATATATATAACAACTTAAGACAGTATGCAAATATGCAACAATATCATAAAGAAGATATTATCGAAGCATTAAAAAACACGATTTATAGTGTGGTTATATATGATAATGAAAATCCTATTGCTATTGGAAGAGTAGTTGGAGATGGAAGAATTGTATTTTTCATAAAAGATGTGGTGGTTCATCCTAAGTATAGAAGTAAAAGGATAGGAAAAATGGTTGTAGATAACTTATTAGATTATATAGAATCATGTTGCTGTGAAAATGCTTATATAGGGCTTATGGCTATGCCTAATACAGAAGGATTTTATGAAAGATTTGGGTTTGTACAAAGGCCAAGTGAAGGATTTGGAGCAGGTATGATTTGCTTAAAGAGAAAGAAGTGATAAATAGTATGAGAAAAGTTATTGTAGTTGGAAGTCTTAATATGGATCTCACAATTAAAGTTGATAATATGCCGAGTAAGGGAGAGACTATTCAAGGACATGATTTTTTACTAAATGAAGGTGGCAAAGGTGGGAATCAAGCAGTTGCAGCAGTAAAATCAAATGCAGAGGTATCATTTATAGGAAGTGTTGGAAATGATCCTTTTGGAGCTGAAGTGCTAAGTTCTTTAAAAAATAATGGAATTAATACAGATGGTATTGAAGTACATAAAAATCAACCTACGGGTATAGCGATGATTGTATGCCATGAAAATGATAATAGAATAATTTTAAATCCAGGTGCAAATTACGCTTTAACCTTTAATTTTGCAAAGGATAACTTAGATAAACTTGCAAGTAAAGAAGATATATTTGTAACTCAATTTGAAAACAACGTAGATATGACTCTTAAGTTAATAGAGTATGCAAAAGGTATTGGAATGGTAACAGTATTAAATCCAGCACCAGCTAAGCTATTTAAAGATGAGTATTATAAACATATAGATATCTTAATTATTAACCAAAGTGAATGTAAGCTGTTAACGGATATATATCCTAATAACTCCAAGGAGTGTGAAAAGGCAGCAAAGATCCTTCAAGATAAGGGAGCAAAAGACATTATAATTACATTAGGGTCAAAAGGTAGTGTAACTGTAACCTTAGATGAAATAATTAGGATAAATGCATATGAGGTGGAGACTGTTGACTCTACGGCTGCAGGAGATTCATTTATAGGAGCTTTAGTAGCAAAGATATCATTTGGTAGCACTTTACATGAGGCTTTATTATATGCAACAAAGGTTTCTGCTCTAACTGTTACAAGAGAAGGAGCTCAAATATCTATTCCAACTCTTGAGGGAGTTAATAAGTTTTTTGAAAACAAATAAAAATTCAATAAATTTGTTGAAAATAAATAAAAGGCTAACAAATATTTTAATATACTTAAAAAGCAAATAAATTTTTAAACATAAATAAAAAATTAATAAATTGTCCAAATATAAAGGAGGCTGAAGCCCAATGAACAAAAGAAAATTAATAATAGACACTGACCCAGGTATTGATGACGCAATAGCAATAGCAATAGCACTATTTTCGGATAAAATAGATGTAGAACTTATTACAACTGTAGCTGGGAATGTTAGTCTTGATTTAGTAACTGAGAACACATTAAAACTATTGACCTTTTTTGAGAAAAGCATACCTGTAGCAAAAGGTCTTAAAGAGCCTTTACTAGAAAAGTTTGATGATGCAAAAAATGTTCATGGTGCATCGGGAATGGATGGATATGACTTTGGAGAGCCATGTCGTAGTAATTTATTAAAAGAGCATGCAGTTGAGGCAATGAGAAGGACTATCCTTCAAAGTGAAACTCCAATAACTATAATGGCTATTGGACCTCTTACAAATATCGCAGTGTTATTAAAAATGTACCCAGAAGTTAAAGCTAATATTGACGAAATTGTATTTATGGGCGGATCTTTGACAAGAGGCAATAAGACAGTTATGGGTGAATTTAATATAGCAACGGACCCACAGGCAGCTAAAATTGTATTTATGAGTGGAGTAAAGCTAGTGATGGCAGGATTAGATATGGGACTTAAGGCATTAGTATACCCAGAGGATAGTGAAGAAATTAAAACCTTCGGAAAAACTGGCCACATGATGTATTCATTATTCCAAAAGTATAGAGGCGGAAGCTTTAAAACAGGATTAAAAATGTATGATAGCTGTGCAATAGCTTATATACTTTGTCCTGAAATGTATGAGATAACAGAAACATTTATAGATGTTGAAACACAAAGTAACTTAACTATGGGTTGCACTATAGTTGATTTAAAAGGATATCTAGGAAAAGCGCCAAATGCAAAGGTATGTACAGACATAAATCCAAATATATTTAAAGAATGGTTTATGAGCTCAATTAAAAACTGTATATAAAATAAATATAAGGGAGAGGAATTTATTATGAACAATTTTATAATGATTGGGACAGCTATTATTGCAATTGCTTTAGTAATATACATGCTAATAAAGAAAATGGATATAAAAATAACCCTATTTGCTATTGGTATAATATTAATGTATATTTCCATTGCAATGGGAAATGGTATAGCAATTAAAAAGTTTGAGTCTACAGGTCTCATACTACTTGACCCATTAAAAGCCACAGCAGATATCTTTAAACAAACCTTATCAGCGGCAGGATTTATCATTTTGATCTTAGGCGGATACTCAGCTTATATGAGTAAAATAGGAGCAAATGATGTTACTGTAAGTGTTTTAACAAAACCAATAGGTAAAATTAAATCAACTTATATATTAGTTCCAATTGTATTTTTACTAGGTAACTTACTTTCTTTAGTAATTCCAAGTGCTTCTAACTTAGCAATTATATTATTAGCTACATTATTTCCAGTTTTAAAAAGGTCAGGCATGAGTACATTAACAGCAGCGGCAGTTATTGCAACAACAGCAACAGTAATGCCAACACCTCTTGGAAGTGATAATGTTGCAATTGCTCAGGAATTAGCAAAATTCCCAGCATATGCAGGATTAACAGTAACAGATTATGTGCTTAAATATCATGCTATGATCTCAATTCCTACACTAGGTTTCATGGCAGCTTTACATTATTTCTGGCAAAAGTTTATGGATAAAAAACAAATAAATAACTTGGATCAAGAAGAGGTTGAAATAAAAGCAGTTAGTGAAATTAAGGGATCGGCATTGTTTAAAACAGTATATGCATTACTACCATTACTACCAATATTATTATTGATTATGGTTTACTTCACAGGTTCATCATCAGCATTATCAGTAGAGGTAGCATCAATCTTAAGTTTTATCATTGCAATTATTTGCGAATTAATTAGACACAAGGGAGATAAAAAGGTTTTGGAAGAAACAGAAGCCTTCTTTAAAGGAATGGCAGGTGGAATTTCAATTGTGGCATTATTAGTAGCAGCAAGTGTATTTGTAGCAGGATTAAATTCAATTGGATTGATTAGCACTTTACAAAAAGCTATGACTTCTACACAAGGAACAGGTATGGGAATAGTTCTTCCACTAATTTTGGTAGCATTATCTATGCTAATAGTATTGCTTTCAGGTAGTGGGACAGCCTTATTCTTTGCAATGATTCCATTAATGGTTCCATTAGCAGAGGCAGCAGGAATTAGCCCTATTGCAATTTCAGTTCCAATGGGACTTGCAGGAAACCTAATGAGAGCAGTGTCACCAGTGGCAGCAGTTACCGTAATTGTAGCAGGATCTGTAAAGAAAAGTGCTCTAGACGTTGTGAAAAGGACATCGGTGCCAATGATTGGTGGAGTTATATTCATGTTTATTCTATCAATGATAATGTTCTTATAGATAGAAGAAACAGGAAGCCCCACTCCCCTTTTGGGTGGGGTAAGTTCACTTATAGCAATTAGGTAAGCTTTTAAATTACGATACACCTTACTTAAAGATAAATCTATATTAGAAGTTTATAATAATAGGTCAAAAAAGAACAGAGAATTTAATAATCTGTTCTTTTTTGTGTAGTATTAATTAAACATCTGTTTTATATTGATAACTCAGAGGACGTAAATGTATAATAGGTATATATGGTTGGTTAAAATTCGTAGAATTATACGAGGTAACTTAAAGCGCAATGAGAACAAAGATAAGATTTGTAGGAGAACATTATGCATGAAGTAGAGGTAAAGGGGATTTTATCTGCAAAGAATGGGATGAATATATATCGTGGTTGTACGCACGGTTGTATTTATTGCGATTCTAGGAGCAGATGTTATCAGATTAATCATGATTTTGAAGATATAGAAGTAAAAACAAATGCACCAAAGCTATTGGAGGATGCACTGCGTAGAAAACGAAAAAAATGTATGGTAGCTACGGGAGCTATGTGTGATCCATATATTCATTTAGAGGAAAGCCTTAGGAATACTAGGAAGTGTATTGAGATTATTAATACTTATGGATTTGGGCTTTCTATACAAACTAAGTCTGTAAGAATTTTAAAAGACCTAGATTTACTGAAAGATATTAATGAGAAGACAAAGTGTGTAGTTCAGATGACACTTACAACTTATGATGAAGATTTGTGTAAGATTATTGAACCCAATGTAAGTACTACAAAAGAACGGTTTGAAGTGTTAAAGGTTATGCGTGATAATGGAATTCCAACAGTAGTTTGGCTGAGTCCCATTTTGCCATTTATAAATGATACAGAAGAAAATATAAGAGGCATTCTTAAGTATTGCGTAGAGGCGAAAGTACATGGCATTATCTGTTTTGGTATGGGAGTTACTATGAGAGAGGGAAATCGGGAATATTTTTATAAGAAACTGGATGAATATTTTCCCGGTATGAAAGATAGGTATATAGAAAGGTATGGCTACTCCTATGAATTAACTAGTGCTGACAATGAGAAATTAATGAATATTGTTAGGGACGTATGTGCAGATAATGATATTTTGTTTGGTGTGGACCAATGCTTTGAATATCTTCATAAATTTGAGGATAAAAAAAGTTATGAGCAGTTGGTGCTTCCTGGACTATCAAGTGATTCTTAGACTCAGGTGGAGTTTACTTATAAGGAATACATCTCTCCATCAAAGTCTTAGAAGAACTTATCCAGGGGCGTAGCAGCCGTCATCCCCCAACTTGCAGAGGATAGGGGTGTTAGGTCTGGTAGCCATCGGATAAAGGTTTAGGAAAATTAATATTACACTTCACTTTTATTCGTGAGGTTAATTGTAATATATTTTTTAAATTGGGACATAATCATAGGAGGTACATTAGAGCGGGTAGGCATCGGATAAATAAATAAGACATTATTCATACATTTTCATTTCAATATTGACATGTTAAATAAAATATGGTATATCTGTATTAGGAGTTAGCACTCACTCTTATAGAGTGCTAATAATAGAGTGACTATTTAAGCGCTATGGTCTAAGTGATCTTAGGAAATAACTGTGTAATGTGAAAGTGTTATTAATACATTTACTATTTATTTTGAAGGCTTAAAGAGTTTCTATACTATATTTTTTACTGCGCTACATTTTTTGTTACGTGGTTTTTATTCTGAAGGGAGAGAATTACATGGAAACAAAAGAATTTAAAGCAGAATCTAAAAGACTGCTAGATCTAATGATTAATTCAATTTATACTCATAAGGAAATATTTTTAAGGGAACTTATATCTAACTCTAGTGATGCTATTGATAAAATTTATTACAGAGCATTAACAGATGATAGTCTAAGCTTTGATAAGGAAAGCTACTATGTAAAGATAGCAGCAGATAAGGAAAATAGAATATTAAAGATTACTGACACTGGTATAGGTATGACAAAGGAAGAGCTAGAAAATAACCTTGGGGTTATAGCAAAAAGTGGATCTTTAGCTTTTAAGAAGGAAAATGATTCTAAGGATGGACATGACATTATAGGTCAGTTTGGTGTTGGTTTTTATGCTGCATTTATGGTAGCTGAAACAGTTACTGTAATTAGTAAATCTTTAGATAGTGGTGAAGCTTACAAGTGGGAGTCTAAAGGAGCTGAAGGATATACCATAGAGCCTTGTACAAAGGATTCTGTTGGTACTGAAATAATATTAAAGATTAAAGAGAATACTGAAGATGAAAATTATGACGAGTACTTAGATGAATATAGATTAAAAGAAATCATTAAAAAGTATTCTGATTTTATAAGATACCCAATAAAGATGGATATAACTAATACTAAGTTAAAAGAAGGTACTGAAGATGAGTATGAAGAGTATATAGAAGAACAAACTATTAACTCAATGGTGCCAATATGGAAGAAAAATAAAAGTGAGCTTAAAGAAGAGGATTATGATAAGTTTTATGAGGAAAAGCATTACGGATATGATAAGCCTTTAAAGCATATTCATATAATTGTAGATGGAGCTGTTAGATATAACTCAATATTATTTATTCCACAAAATACTCCTTATGATTATTACACAAAGGAATATGAAAAAGGGTTAGAGCTATATTCAAGTGGAGTACTTATTATGGATAAATGCCAAGACTTATTACCAGACTACTTTAGTTTTGTAAAAGGTATGGTAGATTCAGAGGATTTATCTTTAAATATCTCAAGAGAAATGCTTCAACACGATAGACAGCTAAAACTTATTGCAAAAAACATTAAAAATAAGATTAAAAGCGAGTTAGTATCTTTATTAAAAAATGAAAGAGAAAAGTATGAAAAGTTCTATGAGTCCTTTGGTAGACAACTAAAATATGGTGTTTACAATGATTTTGGAGCAGATAAAGAAATGTTACAAGATTTACTTATGTTCTATTCTTCTAAAGAGAAAAAGCTGGTAACTTTAGATGAATATATTTCTAGAATGCCTGAAAGTCAAAAATATATATACTATGCATCAGGTGAATCTAATGAAAGAATTGAAAAGCTTCCACAAACTGAATTAGTTGCAGAAGAAGGATATGAAATATTATACTTTACAGATGATGTGGATGAATTTACAATTAGAATGCTTATGTCCTATAAAGAAAAAGAGTTTAGATCAGTTTCTAGCAATGACCTAGGTATTGAAACTAAGGAAAGCGAAAAAGAAGAAGAAAAAGCACAAAAAGAGGAGAATAAAGAACTCTTTGAATATATGACAAAAGCATTATCTGGAAAGATAAAAGAGGTAAGAGCATCTAAAAGATTAAAACATCATCCAGTATGTTTCTCTAATGATGGTGAAATATCTATAGAGATGGAAAAAATATTAAATTCCATGCCAAATAATCAAGAAATAAAGGCAGATAAGATACTAGAGATTAATACTAATCATGATGTATTTAAGGCTTTAAAGAGTGCTTTTGAAGGGGATAAAGAAAAATTAGATTTATATACTAATTTACTATATACTCAAGCACTATTAATTGAAGGATTACCAATTAATGACCCAGTAGAATTTACAAATGATATATGTAAGATAATGAAATAAATAAAAGGTAAGGGGCTTCCTATGTTTTGGGGGTCTCTTATTTTTTTGATTTAAACTACAAAATGTAATAAGTTTTGATAAGAATGATAATATAATAGTGGGAAACAAATTATAAGATAATATAAAAAGTATTAGATCATATAAAGGGAGGTAGTTATAATAGGGCTTTTCCAGTAACCCATTCAGAATTAACTGAAATGCAAAATACAGATGCTTTAATAGAGGCGGAAGCTGCAATACTTCAATGTATGGCAGATTTATTTTGTAATACTCTTGTTCCAGACCTTAAAGATGAAGAAGACATTGATAAAAAGCTTAGATTATTTAAAGATATAATGTGCGGATATACAGCAAAAGAAAATTCAATAGCTGCTGTAGTTAGAGCTTCTGCTAAAAAAAGAGCAGCTGATTTAGGTATCGATCCAAGAGAATTATGTGACTGTAATTCTAAAAAAAAGTTGCTAAAATTAGTTTATAAGATATAGATATTAGTGGAGCTTACTTTATGATGTTAACACTAACATCATAAGTAGGCTTCATATAATAAAATTAGGGAGGGCTTTGATTTTGAGTATTCCATATAGAATGAATAGTTGTAATGCAGAAAGCTATGCTATTGAAATTTTAAAAGCAGAGGCTAAAATTGCTACCTGTTTAAGTAATTTACTATGTGACGAATTTGTAGCTAAGATACATGAAGTGGAAAAGGTATGTAATGATCTAATACAAATAGAAATAATGGATTTATGATAAGAAAAGATGGTACAATTATAGCACATAGTGATAAAGATTTAGTATGAATATGTATAACGTAGAAGTGAACAAATTTAAAGTTTAATTTGCATTAGGAGTGACATAAATTATGATAAAAGATTTAACTAAGGGGTCTACATCTAAGGTAATAGTAGCATTTTCTATTCCTATGATCCTTGGTAATTTATTTCAACAACTTTATAATATTGTAGATTCTATTATTGTAGGTAAATTTATTGGAACAAATGCATTAGCAGCAGTAGGCTCATCTTTTGCTGTTATGGTATTCATTACATCCATTTTATTAGGATTATGTATGGGTACCTCTGTAGTATTTGCTCAATTTTTTGGAGCAAAAAATATTAAAGATTTAAAAACAACTATGTCCACATCTTTTATCTTTATTGGGATAATATCCTTAGTAATTAGCATATTATCAATAGTTTTTGTGGATAACATTTTGATATTTATGAATATACCAGAAGAGTTATGTAAAGATACAAGAAAGTATTTGATTATTATCTTTAGTGGAATATTTTTTACATTCTTATATAACTGGGCATCTGGACTTTTGAGGTCCCTTGGTAATTCTAAAGCACCACTTTATTTTCTTATAGTAGCTGCAGTTATAAATATAGCATTAGACCTTATATTTGTGATTTACTTTGATATGGGTGTTAGTGGGGCTGCTCTAGCAACAATCATATCACAAGCCTTGTCAGCTATTTTATGTATCATTTATTGTATAAAGAATCTAGGATTTTTAAAGTTTAAGATTAATGAAATCAAATTTAGTAAAGAGATATTTAAATTAACGGCAAGCTATTCATTACTTACTTCCATGCAACAATCTATTATGAATTTTGGTATTTTGATGATACAGGGTTTAGTAAATTCTTTTGGAGCGACTACCATGGCGGCTTTTGCTGCAGCAGTAAAGATTGATTCTTTTGCATATATGCCTGTCCAAGATTTTAGTAACGCATTTTCTACCTATGTGGCTCAAAATAAAGGTGCTGGAGAGAATAAAAGAATTAAAAGTGGCATTAAATTTTCTATAATCCTTATTACTGTGTTTTGCTTATTTATTACAATAGTGGTTAAAGTATTTGCAGATAAGCTAATGCTTATTTTTGTTAATTCATCAGAGATACAGGTTATAGCTATTGGTGTAACCTATTTAAGAATTGTATCGCTTTTTTATTGTTTTATTGGATATTTATTTATGTTCTATGGATTATATCGTGGACTTGGTCATGTGAAAGTGTCCATAGTGCTTTCAGTTATTTCTCTAGGAATTAGAGTTGTACTTGCCTATATTTTAGCACCTATAGTTGGACTTAAAGGTATATGGTGGGCAATTCCTATAGGATGGATTATAGCAGACACCATAGGAGGAATTCATTATTTTAAATCAAAGGTTGTGGTATAAATGGATTGAACTGGATGCACCTCTGAGGTGATCCCTTTTTATGGGAGCACCTCAGAGGTGCATCCATAAAATGGTGTTTAATATATTGCTTCACATCCAGATAATAGAATGCTATTTAATATTTTAGAAGAAGGCTCAATATCAGTGATAATAGCTTCTATATTTTCAAAGGAATCAAGCTTATAAAAGTTTGAGTGATTGAACTTACTACTGTCACATAAGAGTATGGTGCTTTTTGAATTTCTAATCATATGCTGCTTTACTAAAGCTTGCGTTTGACTAGCTTCATAGGCACCATTTTCATCTAGACCTCTGCAAGAAATTATAGAAAGATCTGCTTTGAAATTATCAATAAAGTTGCTTGTAAATTCTCCTACTATAGAGGTTGATCTAGTTTTTAGCTGTCCACCTGCTATGAAGGTGGTAATTGAATCTAGTTGAACTAATTCTAAGGCTGTCTTAACTCCATTAGTTACAACGGTTATATTATTATAATTTTTAAGAAGGTGGCAGATGCTTCCTACAGTACTGCTTGAATCTAAAAACAATGCATATCCATCAGAAATAAAATCTAAGGCAAGATTACATATGTAATTTTTCTCCTGTTGATTTTCAAGTTCTCTAAACATATGAGAATATTCTATGTTGAAATTTGGAACTAAAGAAGCTCCTCCGTGAAACCTTTTAATGAGGCCCGCCTTCTCAAGTTCTATTAAGTCTCGTCTTATAGTTGCTACGCTGCAATATAATTTTTCGCAAAGATAGCTTGTAGATACTTGCTTTTTTACCTTTAGTATATTAAGTATTTCCTCAGATCTCTCTTTTGAAAACATATTAACACTCTCCTTAAAGCTAAAGATGAATAAATTAATTAGTGGTGAATTGGAGGAGCGTAGATGTTAAAAAATGTTCTTGCTTTTGACTTAGGTGCTTCTAGTGGTCGAGGCATATTAGGTTCCTTTGATGGAAATAAGATTAAGCTTAAAGAAATTCATAGATTTGAAAATACACCTATTATTAAAGGTGAGAGGATGTATTGGGATTTAGAAAAACTATTTAGTGAAATTAAAAAGGCTATGAAGATGGGTGAAGCTGAAGGTGGATATGACAGCATTGGAATCGATACTTGGGGAGTGGATTATGGTCTTATAGACAAGAATGGAAATTTATTAGGAAATCCTGTCCATTATAGAGATACAAGAACTATAGGAATTATAAATAGTGTATCTCAAGATATAACAATGGATAAGCTATATACATTAACCGGAAACCAAATCATGGAGATAAACACCTTGTTTCAACTTTACTATGAGTATTCAAAAGAAGAGAAAATTATTGACAATGCAACAACTATTCTTATGATGCCAGACCTATTTAACTATCTTTTAACTGGGATAAGAAAATCGGAGAATACAATAACATCAACAACTCAAATATTTGATCCTTATAATAAGAAATGGAATCAATATATTATAAATAAGCTTGGATTTAATAAGGATATATTCCCTGAAATTATTTCATCAGGAACAGAAATTGGTACTATTAAAGATGAATTAATAGAGGAACTTCAGATAAATATAAAAACTGTAATTGCTGTTTGTGGGCATGATACAGCAAGTGCCGTTGTGGCTGTGCCTTCTAAAAAGCCCTTTATATTTATATCTTGTGGAACTTGGTCTCTTTTGGGAACTGAACTAAAAGAACCTTTAATAAATGAAAAGTCCATGAAGTATAATATTACAAATGAAACTGGAGTGGATGGTACCACAACGTTTCTAAAAAATATAAGAGGACTTTCGCTTATACAAGAGACAAAGAGGTATTTTGAAAGAAAAGGTAAAAGTTACAGCTATAGTGATATTGAAAAAATTGCTTATGAGGCTGATGAATTCACCTGCTTTATAGATGTTGACTCAGATGAATTTCAACTATCGGGTGATATACCGCTAAAAGTTCAAAATTATGCAAAGAGTACAGGTCAGTACATACCTAAAACTCATGGAGAAATATTTAGGTGTATTTATGAAAGTCTTGCATTTAAATATAGATATACCTATGAACAAATAAGTGAATGTATAAAAGAAGAGTATAAATTGATACACATGGTGGGTGGTGGAATTAAGTCAAAATTATTATGTCAAATGACGGCGGAAGCCTTAGGACTTGAAGTAATTGCAGGACCAATTGAGGCAACAGCTATAGGCAACATAGTAGTTCAATTAATTGCACAAGGTGAAATTAAAAACCTTCAAGAAGGAAGAAATATAGTCAGAGAATCCTTTGAAATAGATAAATATATTCCATGTAAAAGTAAGATTTGGAATGATAACTATATTAAATATAAAAGTATAATTGAAAAGGTAGAAGATAAGTTATAGGAGGAGATAATATGAGTTATCCTAAAATAGGGATAAGGCCTACTATTGATGGACGCTGGGGAGGTGTAAGAGAGGGGCTGGAAGATCAAACGATGAACATGGCTAAAGCTGCAGCAAAGTTTTTAGAAGAAAACTTGTTGTATCCAGATGGAACTAAGTTAGAGTGCGTGATTTCAGATACCACCATTGGAGGATCTTACGAAGCCTCAAAGTGTGCTGAAAAATTTTCAACTGAAAACGTTTGTGCAACTTTGACTGTAACACCTTGTTGGTGTTATGGAAGTGAAACTATGGATTTAGATCCACTCACTATAAAGGCTGTATGGGGATTCAATGGAACAGAAAGACCGGGGGCTGTTTATTTAGCAGCTGTAATGGCAGCATACGCACAAAAGGGACTACCAGCATTCTCTATATACGGTAAGGATGTACAAGATTTAGATGATACAAAAATACCAGAAGACGTTAAAGAAAAAATATTAAGATTTGGGAAATGTGCTATAGCAGTAGGCGTTATGAAAAATAAATCATATGTTAATTTAGGTTCAGTAGCAATGGGAATAATGGGATCTTTCTGTGATCCAGAATTTTTTCAAAAGTATCTTGGAATAAGAGCTGAATGGGTAGACATGACTGAGATATTAAGAAGAATAAATAATGAAATTTATGATAATGAGGAATATGAAGTAGCAATTAAGTGGGTGCAGGAAAATTGTAAAGAAGGTTATGAGCTAAATACAGAGGACAAAAGACATTCAACTGAAAAGAAAAAAGAAGAGTGGGAGTTTGTAGTTAAAATGACTTTAGTCTGTAAAGATATCATGATAGGCAATCCAAGGTTAAAAGAATTAGGCTTTTTTGAAGAAGATATGGGACGAAATGCTATTTTAGGAGGATTTCAAGGTCAAAGAATGTGGACAGACTGGCTACCTAATGGAGATTTTACAGAAGCTATTTTAAACTCATCCTTTGATTGGAATGGTAAAAAAGAGCCGACTACATTAGCTACAGAAATAGAAAGTGCTGATTTTAGGGCTTGTAAGGCTTATGGACCATTATACAAATAAATATACACCTACAATGTTATTAAAAATAAAGTAGATACATTTTTTAAATGAAAAATAAAAAAAGATAGAGGGAAAAAAATGAAAAAGGTATTAGCATTATTACTTGCAGCGTCACTTAGTATTGGAATAGTCGGGTGTGGAAGCAAAGGAACAAGCACTGGTAAAGAAGATGGAGATAAAGTAGAAATAAGGCTTCTAACTAGAATGGCAGGTACATCTAATCAGGTAAAGATATATAAAGATATTATAAAAGATTTTGAAGCTAAGCATCCAGATGTAACTGTGGTGGATGAATCTCAAGGAGAAGAATCATCATTTAACAATAAATTAAAAACCGATTTAGCATCAGGGACACTTCCAAATATATTCAGAATTCAAGGGGTAGCTAACCTTGGAGACTATATTAAAGGTGGATTGTTAATGGATATGGACCCAATTTTAAAAGAAGATCCAAAATGGGGAGAAGGATTTACTAAGGGAGCTCTTAGTTACTATCAAGTTCAGGGGTATGAGGGTACTTATGGAATTCCTATGGAGTCGGGACTTGTTGGAGTGTATTACAATGAAAAGCTGTTTAAAGAAGCAGGTATAGAAAAGTTTCCAGAAACTTGGACAGAATTTAAAGTAGCCATAAAAAAATTAAGTGATAACAAAGTTACACCAATTGCACTTGGAGCTAAAACTACCTACATGGCAGGGCACCTTCATGATCAGATATTTTATAAATGGATGGGCACAGAAGCAGCAAAAAAATTGGGCACTAGGGATGCAAAATGGACAGATCCAGAAGTAGTTAAAACATTGGGATTTGTAAAAGAATTAAATGATATGAAAGCTTTTGGTGAAGATTCTGCTGGTATTAGCGATGATATAGTTTTAACAGAATTTCTTCAAGGAAAATCTGCTATGATTATTACTGGACCTTGGAACTTAGGTAAATTTACAAATCCAAGTGAAACTGAATATACTGAATCTATAAAAGTAGCTAAATTCCCTTATTTTGAAGAAAAACCTGAATTTAAAAATGATGATATGCAAATATTAAGTCCCTATATGGTTAATGGGAAGCTTGAAGGTAAAGAAAAGGAATATACAGTTGAATTACTAAAAATGTTAACTTCAGCTGAGGCTGCAAAAACATTTGCAGAAGAATCACAATTTCTTATTCCAAGAAATGATATAGAAATTGATAAATCAAAAGTTTCCTCATTGTTTTTAGATAATATGAATTTAGGTGCAACTTCTACAGGAATAGCAGTAGATGTATTTGATTTTGACCCACTTCCATCTATGCAAGATAGAACTAGAAATTCAATCGTAAGTATGTTTATCGGAAAGACACCAGAGGAAGCAGCAAAAGAAATACAAGCTGAAATAGACAAGTCAAAATAAGGTAAGGCTAAATAAATATGAATAAATCAGTTATAAAGGTTCCAAGGATTTATCCTTGGAACCACCTTTAAAAAGGGGGATATTAATTTGATTAAGTTAAAAAACAAAAAAGATAAATCTAAAGTAATACTTTTTTTAGTGCCAGCGTTATTAATTTACATAGTGTTTCTTATATTACCTATGTTTGGAGCCATATACTTTTCGACTGCTGATTGGAAAGGAATTATGGGCACACCTATAAACTTTGTAGGACTTAAAAACTACATTTCAGTATTTAAAGACCCAGCATTTATGTTGTCTTTAAAAAACATGACTAAGATGGTATTTTTCAGTGTGCTTTTCCATACACCAATAGCACTCCTATTAGCTGTTGCTATAAATACCAAATGTAGAGGATACAGATTTTTCAAGGTAATGTACTTTATACCGACTATATTTCCATTAACAGCAGTAGGATTATTGTGGTATTTTATATTTATGCCAAATGGTTCTTTAAATAAAATTCTAGAACTTATGGGATTTATGAATCTTGCAAAAGGATGGCTTATAAACCCAGCAACTGCAATGAATACTATAATATTTGTAAACATATGGGCTGGTATTGGATATTATATGGTTATATTGATGGCAGGTCTTACAACTATACCAGAAGAGGTTTATGAAGCGGCATCTATTGATGGGGCAACCTCTTTTAAAAAGTTCTTTCATATAACTATTCCAATGCTTAAACCAATTTTAAGTATGTGTATACTTATGGATATAATAGGGTCAATAAAAGTATTCGATCTTATTTTTGTAATGACTGAGGGCGGGCCTAATGGACTTACAAATCTTCCAACTACACTTATGTATTATCAAGCATTTAGATATGATAATTATGGAATTGGTAGCGCAATAGGGGTAATTATACTTGTGATTGCTTTAATTTTAACCATAGGAAGCAATTTTATTATGGATAAAAGAAAACAATATGAGGAGGGTAAATAATGAAAAGAGAAAAGTATAATCCAAATAAAAGGATAAATAATAAAATAGGGTTATATGCATTTCTAGGGATAATGTCCCTAGTATTTATATGCCCAATGTTGTTTACTATAATTTCATCTTTAAAACAAAATAATGAAATATTTAGCAATCCATTTAGCTTACCTAAAGTTTTTAGATATGAAAACTATATAGTAGCATGGAAAGAAGCTAATATGAGTAAATATTTTTTAAATAGTATTATGATCTCGTTAGCTACAGTTATAATTCTTGCTATTGTAGCATCTATGGCTGCATATGTACTTGCTAGATTTGATTTTAAGGTAAATAAATATATATCAATATTCTTTTTGTTAGGTATGATGATACCAATGCATACAATACTTGTTCCTGTTTCCTATTTAATTGGGAGACTAGGACTTAAAAATAATTTAGTAGCACTTGTACTGTTATATGTGGCCTTCTCACTTCCTTTTAGCATATTTGTATTAACAAACTTTATGAAGGGAATTAATTTATCACTAGAAGAGGCGGCAATTATAGATGGTGCAGGATATTTTCAAATATACACTAGAATTATATTGCCGTTATCAGTACCAGCAATATCTACCATATCAATATTTAATTTTCTAGGAGCTTGGAACAATATACTGTTCCCATTATTATTTATAAATGATGATAGATTAAAGCCTATTTCATTAGGGCTTTTAAATTTTAGTGGTGAGAGGGGATCTGAATATGGACCCTTAATGGCAGCTATAGTAATTACAGTTGTAGTACCACTTATCATATACTTATTATTCCAAGAAAAAGTTGAAGGTGGACTAGCAGCAGGAGCTGTAAAAGAATAAATTATAGGAGGATTTTCATATGAATGAATTAAGGTATAGACAAGTCCATTTAGATTTTCATAGCAGTGAATATATAGAAGATGTGGCTAAGGATTTTAAAAAAGAGGAGTTTGTAGCTACTTTAAAAAAGGCAAACGTAAATTCGATTACTTGTTTTGCAAGATGTCATCATGGGTGGTTATATTACCCTTCTAAAAATACACCGGAGCTTATACATCCGAATTTAACTAATCATAATTTATTATTAGAGCAAATTGAAGCTTGTCATAAAAATGATATTAAAGTGCCTATTTATACAACTGTTCAGTGGGATGGATATATTGCAAGAACACATAAAGAGTGGCTAGCTATAGATGAAAATGGTGAGTTTATTAATAGCCAAGGAGTTGAAGAGCCACATTTTTATTATACTATTTGTTTAAATAGTGACTATAGACAATACTTTAAAAGCCACCTTCAAGATATTATAGATGTTGTAGGTGTAGAGAATATAGATGGATTTTTTATGGATATACTTTTTAAAGTAGATTGTAATTGTAAACGTTGTGTAGAAAAGATGGAAGCTTTAGGTTTTGATTCAAAGGTTAAGGATAGTAGAATTGAGTATTCTATAGTGATGTTAGATGAATTTAAAAAGGAAATCACTGAATTTATAAATTCTAGAGCTCCAAAGGCAAGTATATTTTATAATAGCTCTCATATAGGACCAAATTCTAAAAAGTCCTTAGATGAATATACTCATTTAGAATTAGAATCTTTGCCTAGTGGTGGTTGGGGCTATGATCATTTTCCAGCAACGGTTAGGTATGCTAGAAATTTAGGGAAAGACATAATAGGTATGACAGGAAAGTTTCACACTTATTGGGGAGACTTTCATTCTCTAAAAAATAAGGCAGCGTTAGAATTTGAGTGTTTTAATATGCTGGCATTAGGGGCTGGATGTTCTATAGGAGATCAGCTTCATCCTAGTGGAAAGATGTCTAAAGCAGCTTATGATTTAATAGGTTCTGTTTATGAAAAGGTAAAAGAAAAGGAAGATTATTGCATAGGTGCAAAGCCAGTATCAGAAATAGCAGTACTAACCCCTGAAGAATTTTACTCTTTTAAAGATCATGACCTTGGCATTCCAAATGCTTTAATAGGAACAGTAAGGATGCTTCAAGAATTATCCTATCAATTTGAGATTATAGATAGTAAATTTGATTTTGAAAAATATAAACTTATTATATTGCCAGATGATATAAAGTTTATGTCTACACTAGAGTCAAAGCTTTTAGAATATATTAAAAATGGTGGTAAAGTAATTGGAACTAATAAGTCTTTAATAGATGATAAAAATAAAGATAGTAGTCTATATGGAATTTCTTATGAAGGTGAGTCAGAGTATTATAGAGATTTTATTTTACCTAATGATGTTATAGGAAAAGATTTATATAAAGAAGAATATGTTATGTATTTAAGAGGAGCTAAAACTAAGGTTAATGACGCAAAAGTTTTAATGAATTCTATAGAACCTTATTTTAATAGAGAGGGTAAGACCTTTTGCTCACATCAACATACCCCCTCTTCAGGAAAAATTGGATATCCAGCAGCTACTAGAAAAGGAAATGTCATATATTTTGCACATCCTATATTTAAGATATATCGAAAAAATTGTGCTAGATGGTGCAAGTCAATTATAAAAGATGCTATAGAAATGCTTTTAGATCACAAGCTTGTTAATCATAACGGACCCTCTACAGTTATTACAGCTATAAATAGACAAGCAGACTATAATAGAGACATACTTCATGTCCTACACTATATAACAGAGAAACGTTCAGAAGATATCTATACAATAGAAGATGTTATTCCACTTTATAATTTAGAGTTTAAATTATATGTTGGAGAAAAACAGGTTAAGGCAGTAAAAATGGTACCTGAGTTAAAACCTATAGATTTCACAAACACTGATGGTTATATAATATTTAATGTAGATAAAATAGAAGGACATAATATGTTTTCAATAGAATATTAATTTATGAAGTAAGCAGAAAGATTATTAAATATCATAAACCGTTATTCCATAAATTGGCTGCACCTCTGAGGTACTCCCTTTATATGGGAGCACCTCAGAGGTGCCCCCATATAAAGGGAACTATTAAAATTAACTAGGAGTGATTTTATGATAAGTGTAGATAAACTTAAAAAATGTGATTTTAAGATTGTATTTGTTTATGAAGATGAAAGTATAAATACAAATAGAAACTTAAATGATTTGCCAGAAAAAGTTAATAAGGTTTTTTATAAAAAGTATAAGACAAGCATTCCTTTTATTGAAGAAGGGGGCGTTTCATTATTATATGTAGGCCTTGGTGAAAAATCAAAATTTAGTTTTAATAAGATTAAAGATATTGTGGCGTACAGTATAAAACAGATTAAAAAATATGAGGTAGAAGATATTGCTATAGATATTTCTATGTTTTTAAAAGAGTATGACGTTAGATGTATAACAGAGGTGGTACTTGGCATAAACTTAGGGCTTTATGAGTTAAAGAATTATAAAACATCAAAAAAACAAGAAAAATATAATATATTCATTCAAGGTTATGAAGGCTACAATGAGGAAAAAATAGTAGAAGAAATAAGACTTGGAACTAATATTTCTGATGGAGTTATGCTTGCAAGAGATTTAGTTAATACACCGGCAAATATGTTAACTCCTATAATTATGGCTGAAACAATAGCATCAATTCATGAAGATACAGCAGTGGATGTAGAAGTTTTCGATGAGAATTACATTAAAGATATTGGTATGGAGGCTTTTTATACAGTTGGGAAAAGCAGTGGAAATCCTCCAAGACTTATTGTACTTAGATATTTAGCTGATCCTAGTAGCAAGGATATTACTGCACTTGTAGGTAAAGGAGTCACCTGTGATACTGGAGGATATTGCTTAAAACCTTCTAATTCTATGGAAGGTATAAAGGGAGATATGGCCGGTGGGGCTGCAGTTGCAGGAGCTATATATTCTTTAGCAAAAAACAATGTAAAGGCTAATGTAGTTGGAGTTATACCAGCATCGGAGAATAGAATTTCAAGAGAAAGCTTTATCCCAGGGGATGTAATAGGTTCAATGTCAGGGAAAACCATTGAAGTTTTAAATACAGATGCGGAAGGGCGTCTTATTTTAGCGGATGCTGTAACCTATGCCATTCAAAAGGAAGGTGCCTCTAAGATTATAGACATAGCAACATTAACAGGATCTGTGGGTAATGCCCTAGGGTTTAGTACAGCAGGAGTTTTGACAAATAATGATAAGTTTTTCAAGGAATTTAAAGAAGCCTACAATAAATCAGGCGAACAATATTGGAGATTTCCTATATGTGATGAACATCGTGATATGATAAAAAGTAACATAGCAGACATTAAAAACATGGGTAAAAGCTATTGTGGAACCATAACAGCAGGACTTTTTATTGAAGAGTTTGTGGAAAATATGCCTTGGATACATTTAGATATTGCTGGTACTGCCTGGGTAGATACTCCACTTTATGAATACCAATCCAAAGGGGCTACAGGGGCTGGGTTAACATCTATGTATTATTTATTTTTGGAAAAGGAGTAGATGTATATGGTATATACAAATGAGGTTCAAGAATATGCAAACTCTAAGTTTTGTGACATGTTAGAAATATGTGGCGAAAAAAAAGAAGATATACTTTATAAAATCTCATTATGCAATGAAGAGGAGCGGTTTTTGATTAAATATTTATATGCTTCTATGAATGTACATGATATTTTCAGTTATGATTTCGAACTTTTTTATGAGTATGTTAAACATGCAATATTTTTAAGAGAGACTTGTACTTGGACATATAAAATACCTGAAGATATATTTTTAAATTATGTGGTTCATTATCGTGTAAACAATGAAGAAATAGAAGACTGTAGAAAGACATTTTACGACATGCTAAATTATAAATTGACAAATAAAAGCATGGAGGAAGCAATTTTAGAAGTTAACTATTGGTGTGCAGAGAAGGTAACATACAAGTCTACAGATGAAAGAACAGCATCACCACTAACCTTGTTAAAATGTGGATATGGAAGATGTGGAGAAGAGTCAACATTTACAGTTACAGCTCTTCGTAGTGTAGGAATTCCAGCAAGGCAGATATATACTCCAAGGTGGGCCCATTGTGATGATAACCATGCCTGGGTGGAAGTGTGGTGTGATGGAGAATGGCATTATCTTGGAGCTTGTGAGCCAGAAAAGGTTCTAGACAAAGGATGGTTTACATCAGCAGCTTCTAGGGCTATGATAATTCATAGTAGAATATTTTCTGGATATTTTAAAGATGAGGATGTAATTTCAAACAATAAGGTAGTAACTACTATAAATAATATTAGAAGTTATGCCAGGTCAAAGAAAATCACTGTTAAAGTACTAAACTTTAGAAATAAGCCCATAAAGGATGCAAAAGTAACATTTCAAATACTAAATTATTCTGAATTTGCAAATATAGCTATATTAAATACGGATGAAAGTGGAAAAGTATGCATAAATATAGGACTTGGAACTGTGGTAATTCATGTAGTAAAAGATAAAAAGTTCATGTACAAAGTAGTAAATACAAAAGATTTAGATGAAATAACTTTTAATATTAATGAATTTGTTTATAGTGAAGAAGAAATGGATACAATAAAAACCAACAAAGAAATCTTAAACAAAACAAATGAAAATATAAATGAAGAATACATAAATTTAGAAAATAGAAATAAAATAAGTAATGGACAGGATATAGATATAATTCCCCCAAGTGATAAAAAGGCTGTATATGCGCATATAACTAAGGATGAGGAACTTCAACATAAGGAAAGGGTAACAAAATGTAATACCATAAGAGAAGAAAAATATACAAAGACCACAAAAAATATTTTAAAATCAATAGATAATATAGAAAAATATAATTCTAAGATGAAAGAAATATTATTGGATTCCATGGAAAATTATAATGAAATTTTAGAATTCTTGCGCTGGAGTTATAATAGCCACAAATTTGAAGAAGCTATAAGTTTATTAAGCTGCCTTAAGAAAAAAGATTATATAGATAGTAAAGCTAATATTTTAACTGGGCATATTAATAATGTAGTTGAATTTACTGGAGATTATCCAAAAGAAATATATTTTAGCTATGTACTTTGTCCTAGAATATATTTAGAATCCATAACTAATTACAGAGAGTTTATAATAAAGTATTTTAATAATAATTTAAAAGAAAGTTTTGTAAAAAAACCTATAGAAATATGGAATTATGTAAAACAAGATATAAAAGAGCTTAAAGAATATGAATACGAAGAACTATATACTACACCAGTAGCTTTGCTTAATGCGGGGATTGGAAGCTTAATGTCAAAGAAAATTTTGTTTGTTGCAATATGTAGAAGTATAGGAATACCTGCCAGAATAAATGAAATTGATTTAGCCATAGAATATTATGACAACGGATTTATAAAAGTAGAAGATAAGGCTAAATTAATTACACAAGAGGTTATAATTAATAATGTTAGTCAATCAGAATTAAAATACTTTCAAAACCTATCTATAGCCACATTAAAAAATGGAGTTTATAAAACCCTTAATTTAGATCAGAATATAAAAGGTAATGACAATATTAATATAAATTTAAATTCAGGTGATTATAGAATATTAACTTCAAACAGGCTTCCTAATGGGGGTGTATTTGTGAAAAAGTATACTTTTAACCTTAGAGCTGAAGAAACTAAGGTTATAGATATAAACCTTAGAGATATAAAAATATCAGATATGATGGAAAATTATGAAATTGATGATTTAAGTATTAAAGATAAAAATGATAATATAGTTAATCTTCATCAATTAGTAAAGGATAAGAAGTGCATTATTATTTGGATAGAAGAAGGCATGGAACCAACAGAGCATATATTAAATGAAATGATAAATAACTATAAAGATTTTAATGATATAAAAGCTAACATTATATTTATCTTAAAAGATATTAAGGCTCTTAAAAATAAAACTTTAGAAAAGGTTTATGAACTAATACCAAATATTAAAACTTATTTTGATAATTCTAAAGAGAATATAAATAATATTGCTAGAAGAATGTATCTAGATCCGGATAAACTTCCATTGATACTTATAGCTGAGGGCTTAAAAACTGTGCAACACTCAAAAGAGTATATAAATGGAATTTATGCCACCAGTGGATATAATGTAGGTACAGCAGAACTTATTATTAAAATCATACAAGGCAACTAAGGTAAAGTTTAAAGTTAGAAGTGAATATTATGTGGTGTTATATTTAAATTATTTAAAAAATAGGTATCAGTGAACATTATATTCATCTTTCACTTAAAGATTTATATGGATAATCATATAAAAAAACATGTATTAAGATTTTGTCTTTAAATACACTAAAAGCACGTATTTAGATTTTATCTTTAAATACATGCTTTTTTTATAATTATAAATATAATATAATCATGGTTAAGGTTGTTATTTATGTAACATAACTTTATAAAGATAAAAGGTTTTCAGATAAAAATGTCGAAATATTTATATAATACATATAAAAGGATGGATTTTATGGAGGAAGGTTTTAAGCTAAAAGAAAATATTATATTCATAGCAGCTATTGCAGCGCTATTTTCACAGGTTTATATGGGGATATTCGTAGAAAACTTTAATGTATCTTTTGGTATAGTAATACTAATAATAATTTTTTATGAAGAAGATACAGAAGATAAGTTAAAGACGGGGATGTTTTGTGGGGTATTTGTCTGTATTTTAAGAGCATTTATATATTTTCTGCAGTCTGGAGGAGTACTTCATTATTTTAGTGAAGGATTAATTAATTACTTTCCAGAGACTATATTTTACACAAGTTATGTTATCTTTTATTTAATATTTAATAAGAGGATAAAAACAGTGAATAAACTTTTCTTTTATACCATAATCTGTGACCTTTTTGCTAACATTTCAGAAATGATGGTGAGGACTTATCTTTTAAAAGAGGTAGTTGGTATAAAAATATACATAGGTCTAGGTATAGTTGCAATATTAAGATCATCTTTCATATGGATTATATTAAATCTCATGAATAGATACAGTATAAAGCTTTTGAAAAAAGAACATAAAGATAGGTATATGAACCTTGTCATGGCTAGTTCAAGGATGAAAAGTGAAGTATATTTAATGGAAAAGACTATGGATAACGTTGAAATAGTTATGAGTAAATCCTATAAATTTTATAATGAAATAAAGTCCTTTAAAAAGTATCCAAAGTGGGAGAGTGAAGCAGTAGAAATAGCTAAGGATATACATGAAATAAAAAAGCAAATAGCACTTATATCAAGAGGGGTTATAGAGATAACTGATGATAAGGTTGATGAAAAGGTTATGGAGTTTTATGATGTTCTAGAGCTTATAGGTGAAATTATGGAACCTTCACTTAAAGATAAAAATATAAAGTTACATATAGAAAAAGGACAAAACTTCAACACTATGAAGCATTATTATTTAATTTCTATATTTAGGAATATTATAAATAACGCCATAGACTCAATAGATCAAAGAATATCAATAGATTCAAGTAGTCTATCAAAAAGTTATAATGGAAATATAGAATTAATTCATTACATAGTTGAAAGAGAAGATGAAAAATATCATGCCTTTAAGATTATAGATAATGGAAGGGGAATTTCAAAAAAGGATGCTGAACATATATTTAGTCCAGGATTTTCTACCAGGATAAACTTTGAAACTGGAAGTATTAATAGGGGACTTGGACTTAGCATTGTAAAAGATATAATAGAAGTAAAGTTAAAAGGAACAGTTAAATTTACTTCTATAGAGGATCAAGGTACAGAATTTATTATTTTAATCCCACAATCTGAACTAGAGGAGTGATTTTTTGAAAATACTTATAATAGATGATGATTTTAATATACATAAAATATTAACTATGATAATAGAACATGAAAAAATAGGTGAGGTAATAGAAAATAAGGATTTAGATAGTACTAATATTTTTAAATTAATAGATAGAGAGAAACCTAAAATTATTATAGTTGATTTATTAATGCCAGGTAAGGATGGAATAGAAGTAATTAGAGAAATACGAAGCAAATATAACAATATAAAGTTTATTATGATATCTCAAGTAACATCAAAGGATATGATAGAAAAGGCTTATGAAAGTGGCATAGAATTTTTTATTAATAAACCTATAAATGCTATGGAAGTTAAAGCAGTTTTGTCTAGAGTAATAAATGATATAGTTATGAGAGAAAAGTTAAATAAAATACAAACCTTATTTGAAGTTGATAATTTTAAAATAAATGAAGCAGAATTAAATAACAAAGAGAGCTTTGACGAAAATGAAGAAGTTATGTCAAATGTTGAAGATAGTATTAAAGTTATTATGAAGCAAATAGGAATATTAAGCGAAGGCGGAGAAGAAGATATAATAAGAGCTTTAACATATATGATAGAACATGATGGCATTTTAGATAGAACAACTTTAAATGAATTTTTCAAAAAGATATCCTCTAAGCCTAAATCTACAGAACAAAGAATAAGAAGAACTGCATTTAGAGCTATGACAAATCTTGCTAGCCTTGGAATAGAAGATTATATGAATGAGACTTTTGCAGAGTTTTCTACTTCACTTTTTAGCTTTGATGAAATAAAAAAGGAAATGGATTTCATAAGGGGTAAGGGTAAAGAAAGAGGCAAAGTTAATTTAAAGAAGTTTTTACAAGGAATTCGTTATTATATTAACAAATAGTACCTATAAGAATATTATATAGCACATTATAAATACCAATTTGAAACTCCTTGAAACCTTACGAAGGTAAAGCGTTACAATCAGAATAATTAATAAATTTGAATTGTTTTGATTAAAAATTTAAAGGAGTGAGCTTTATGATGGATATAATAATAGGTATAGGACTGTTACTATTTACACTAGCTTTATTTTCACTTTTTAGTTTTAAGGCGCCAAAAGGAAATAAAGCAATGTCGGGACTTGCAAATGCAGCAGTAGCAACTTTTCTTGTAGAGGCAATACATAAGTATATAAGTGGTGATCTTTTAAACTTAAGTTTTTTAAGACAGGTAGGAGAATCTTCAGGCTCCATGGGTGGAGTTGCAGCAGCTATATTAGTTCCAATAGCAATGGGGGTTAATCCTATATATGCAGTAGTAGCAGGAGTGGCTCTTGGAGGATATGGAATACTTCCAGGATTTGTTGCTGGATATATAGTAGGACTTGTAGCACCAATTATAGAGAAGAAACTTCCAGAAGGATTAGATACCATAGTTGGAGCACTTGTAATAGCACCTTTAGCAAGAGTTATAGCTTTAGGAGTGGATCCAATAGTAAACTCAACATTGATTAGCATAGGAGAAATGATATCCACAGCAGCACAGCAATCACCTTATGTAATGGGATTTTTACTTGGTGGAATAATGAAGATAACTTGTACATCTCCACTTAGTTCTATGGCACTTACTGCAATGATAGGACTTCAAGGTTTAGCAATGGGTATAGCTTCAATAGCCTGTGTTGGGGGTTCCTTCACAAACGGTATTATATTTAAAAAGCTAAAGCTTGGAAATAAAAGCAATGTAATAGCTGTTATGTTAGAACCCTTAACACAAGCTCATATTATAACAAAACATCCAATACCAATATATTGTTCAAACTTTTTAGGTGGAGGACTTGCAGGACTCGCAGCAGCATATTTTAAAATTATAAATAATGCACCAGGAACAGCATCTCCAATACCAGGACTTTTAGCACCTTTTGGATTTAATGATCCTATAAAAGTAATTTTAGCCATTGCATTTGCAATAGCTGGAGGAACTATAGCAGGACTTTTAGGTTCAGCAGTATTCAAAAATTATGGAAAAAGTAAAAAGGTAGCTAGTGAAGAAACAGATGAATTAGGCATGGAAGATAAAGTAACTGCTTAGTAAAGGAAAATTTTATGAAAGCTTTAAGTATAGAAGAGTTAAGGGAATTAGATTTATTTAATGAATTAAAGGGCTGTGATTAATATTACAGTCCTTTTGCTATTTTATAGGTAAAATAAAAGAATGATATTTAAGGTACTTCATAAAGTCAGCGGAATTGGTGATTGATGGACTGACCTTACTAAGTATGTAAAAGAGTCCACAGCAAAGGCTAATTAAATAGTTAAGCTGTGGACTTTTAGTGTTATATGTTTATATATATTTACTGACAGTTAATATAAGTATTAGCCCTTTCAATGGCTCCATCTATATCATTACAAAAGTTATCTTCACCAAGAAGCTTTGTAAAACCATAATTTTCAAGTACTTTTAAAGGTCCTTCTTGTATTTGAAGTATTATAAGTTTTGTATGATGTTTTTCACAAAGATCGTATAACATTTCTAGTGAATGATATGCAGTAGCATCTATAAAAGGCACGCTTTCCATTTTTACTATTAATATTTTTGGAGGTGTACCCATTTCTCTTACTGCATTTACAAATTTATTTGCTGCAGCAAAGAAAAAAGGTCCACTAATTTCATAAATTGAAACATCTTTTGGGGTTTTCACATTTCTTATAACATCTGATACTTCATTATCATTAATATCATCTACTATGTATTTAACATCTGTAACCTCTGCCATCTTTTTCATAAATAAGAATGAAGAGAGAACAACGCCAACTCCTATGGCTACAACTAAATCTAAGAATATAGTTAAAATAAATGTAACTATAAACACTAAAGCATCACCTTTAGGTGCTTTGAAGATTTGTTTAAAGGCTTCCCATTCCATCATGTTATAGGCCACAAGAACTAGTATAGAAGCTAAAGATGCCATTGGAATTAACTTTACATAAGGCATAAATAGCAGCATAATAATCAAAATACCAAAAGAATGGACTATTCCAGCTACGGGAGTTCTACCTCCATTTTTAACATTAGCTGCAGTTCTTGCAATAGCTCCAGTAACAGGTATTCCACCGAACATGCCTGAAAATATATTAGCTACTCCTTCAGCTATTAATTCCATATTAGAACGGTGTTTTCCGCCAATCATACCATCTGCAACTACTGCTGATAGTAGAGACTCAACCCCTGCAAGTATTGCAATAGTTAGAGCTGGCAACATTAACTGATTTATCATTTCAAAGCTTACATTAGGTACTACAAGTTTTGGTAAGGCAGAAGATAGCTCCCCGAACTGACTTCCTATAGTATCAACTTTCAAATTAAATACCATGGTAATTATTGTTGCGATAATTATGGCAACAAAGGTTCCAGGTATCTTTTTGCTTATTTTAGGCCAGAAAATAATTATTAGAAGTGTTAAAACGGCAATGAATAAACTTTGAATATTAATAGTGTTCATACTATTAATATAGGCTGTCCACTTAGCTAAAAACTCTGAAGGAACTGAGCTCATAGTAAGGCCCAAAAAATCTTTTACCTGAGTAGACAGAATAACTATGGCAATACCACTAGTAAAGCCAGAAGTTATAGAAGATGGAATATATTTTATAAGACCACCAAGTTTTAAAAGTCCCATAAGAATAAGGAAGATTCCTGCCATAATAGTTGAAATTAATAGGCCATCCATTCCGTATTTTTGGACAATGCCATACACGATAACTACGAAAGCACCTGTAGGCCCACCGATTTGTACTCTACTACCACCTAGAAGTGAAACTATAAATCCACCAATGATTGCAGTATATAATCCCTTTTCAGGAGAAACACCAGAGGCTATGGCTAGAGCAATTGATAGTGGAAGTGCAATGATTGCAACTATAATTCCTGCACTAAAATCTTTCATAAATTGCTCTTTAGTATAACCTTTTAGACATGTAATTGACTTTGGAACTAACAAATTTATCACCCTCAAATCATATTTTTTAGCCTTCAATTTTAAATTATACCATATAAAGTTAGAGGTAAAAAATAATGTGGGGTCTAAAAGCTTTTTTCGGCCACTAAAATAAAGGTTTTTGGAATGCCTTTATCAAAAGTTTCAGAAGATAAATTAGGTTCTTCATCTAAGCTTTTAATAATAAAGCCTTCCTTTGCAACGGAACTTACTATTTCACCAATGGTCCATTTCCTAAGGAGTACCTTTTCGGGTTCATCAGTGTCATTTAAATATTTAGAATAGGATACGGACTTTTCTTCTAGTGAAGTATCAAAATAATCTCCTGTTACCTTATGTTTACGAATTTTTGCTGTGGAACCTTTTGAGCTAATGAGCTTGGTGGAAATTGGGTGAAAGTCTCTTATAATAAATATGCCACCAGGTGATAAAAGCCTATGTACTAAATTTAAAAAAGGTTTTAAATCTGTAAAATAGTGAAGTATCCCCATTTCCGCAAATACTATATCATAATCAGAAGTAATCTTATCTTCAGGAAGTTTAAGTACATCTGATAAGATATACTCAATGTTAACCCCTGCCTCTTTTGCAAGTTCTAAAGCGTAACGCTTATTTCCCTTTGAAAAATCTACCACAGTTACATTTGCCAAAAGCAAGGCTAAAGCTACAGCCTTATTACCGTTAGAGCCCATAAGGTTCATAACCTTTTTACCCTTTAAGTCTCCAAATTTATGGTAAAGTGTAGATATACTATGTGTTGGGTTTTCTTTAATCTTTTTTGCTGCATCTTTCGGAGAGCCTAATCTTTTAACCCAGGCATCATAAGTTTCTTTGTTCCAAGCCTCTTCATTTGAATCTAGAGATGATTTATTCAAACTCTCTTCATCTGAATTCAAAGATGCTTTTTTATCATCTATATTAGTTTTGCATTCCATTTAAAATCTCCCTTTATATTAAGTATTTGACTATTTGCTAGAAAATATACTTTTACATTATATAATAAATTTCATTTAAATCCTATAATTAATCTCATATAAATTAAATTGAATTTATAATGCATAAAGAAAACCTATGTTAATCATAATAAAACCCAACTTTTAATTGGATTAGCCCTATGTCACGCTTATTATTCTTGTTATTAAAAAGTTTTAATTAAAAGTAATTATATAAGTTAAAGTAATTAAAAATAATTAACTAGATAGTTGACAAATATAGTAATAACGAATAGTATATGAGTATATAGTAATGTAATCATATAAGCTTACATTTACCTTAAAGGAGTAATGTTAATTCATTTAGGGTAAGCTGTGAGATATATTAAAAGGAGTGGTTTAAAGATGAGTAAAATTGAAATTTTTGATCCAGCTATGTGCTGTTCTACAGGAGTTTGTGGACCAAGTATAGATAAGAATCTTTTAAGAGTTGCAACTATTGTAAATAAACTTGGTAAAAAAGGTATTGATATAAAAAGATACAATCTTTCAAGCGAGGCTAAGGCCTTTATAGATAATAAAAAGGTTAATGAATATTTAATGGATAAGGGTGCAAATATTTTACCAATAACTTTAGTGGATGGAGAAATAGTTAAGGTAAAAGAATATCCCACAAATGATGAGTTTTTTAATTGGTCAGGAGAAACTAAAGAAAGCTTAAACAAAATTAAAATACAAAGGATGGATAAGTCTACTAAACATATAAAGAAAGAAGGCTTTTAGGATGTTTAAAGTATTTAATATTAATGATATAAAATTACCTAAGTACTTGTTTTTCACAGGTAAAGGCGGTGTTGGAAAGACTTCTATTGCGTCAGCTACAGCTATTGGCTTAGCGGATAAAGGGAAAAAGGTGCTTTTGATAAGTACAGATCCAGCTTCCAATCTTCAAGATGTATTTGGTATAGACCTTGATAATAAAGGAACGCTTATAAAAGAAGTATCAAACCTTGTGGTTTTGAATCTTAATCCAGAAGAGGCTGCAAGGGAGTACAAAGAATCTGTAATGGCACCTTATAGAGGAAAGCTTCCAGAAACAGTTTTAAATAACATGGAAGAACAGCTATCCGGTTCTTGTACAGTTGAAATTGCAGCTTTTAACGAATTTTCAACATTTATAACAGATAAGGATATACAAAGACAATATGATCATATAATTTTTGATACAGCCCCAACAGGTCATACTTTAAGAATGTTGCAACTACCTTCAGCATGGAGTGACTTTATTAGCGAGAGTACTCATGGAGCCTCTTGTTTAGGACAACTATCTGGATTAGAAAGCAAAAAGGATATGTATAAACAGGCTGTAGAAACTTTAGGAGATGGTGAGGTAACTAAATTAATATTAATAGCTAGAGCAGAATATTCACCACTTAAGGAAGCAAAGCGGGCATCAAAAGAGCTTAGAGATTTAGGTGTTAATAATCAAATGATGATTATAAATGGGATATTAGAGCTAGACGAAGGCTCAAAAGATGATGATGTATCAAATAAGTTATATTCAAAACAACAAGAAGCATTAAAAAATATACCTGATTATTTAAAGGATATGGAAACTTATAGAATTCCACTAAGATCTTACAGCATGACAGGGGTCAAGAATATAAGGCTGATGCTTAAGGAAAACTATTTAGAAACTGAAGAAGGTAAATTAAAAAGACAAGACATACCAAATCTTAAAGAATTAATTGATGATTTATATATTTCAAAGAAAAGGGTCATATTTACTATGGGGAAGGGAGGGGTAGGAAAGACAAGCTTAGCGGCAGTTATTGCTGTTGGACTTTCAAGAAAAGGTGTAAAGGTTCATTTGGCAACTACAGACCCAGCACACCATTTAAAATTTGTGGTAAATGAAGATTTAGGAATAACATTAAGTAATATAGATGAAAAAGAGGAACTTAATAAATACAAAGAAGAGGTATTAAAAAAATCTAGAGAAACTATGAGTGAAGAAGATATTGAATATATAGAAGAAGACTTACGTTCACCATGTACCCAAGAAATAGCGGTATTTCGTGCCTTTGCTGAGATAGTAGAAAAGGCGGAAGAAGAGGTAGTTGTAATAGATACTGCACCAACAGGACATACCTTATTATTATTAGATTCTACTGAAAGCTATAATAAAGAAATACAAAGATCAAAGGGAGATATACCATCCTCAGTTCAAAATCTATTGCCAAGGCTTAGAAATGAAGATGAAACAGAAGTTGTAATTGTAACTCTTCCAGAAGCAACCCCAGTATATGAGGCTATGAGACTTGAAAAAGATTTAAAAAGAGCTGGAATCAAAAATAAATGGTGGATAATAAATTCCAGCTTATTTATGACTAATACTAAAAGTCCCTTACTTAAAACCAAAGCCTCAAGTGAAATACAATGGATAAATAAAGTAGATGAAATCTCAAAGGGTAACTTCGTTGTAATACCCTGGAAAAGTGAAGAAATAAAAGGTGAAGAATTAGTAAACTTAATTAAATAGAAAAGAGGAGATAGTATGGAAAAGAGTAAAGGTGGTTCAGGCATTAGTTTTTTTGAAAGATATCTAACTTTGTGGGTAATTGTATGTATTGTACTTGGGGTTATGATAGGACAATTTATACCTATAATACCTGAAACATTAAGTAAATTTGAATATGCTAAGGTATCTATTCCAGTTGCGATATTAATATGGCTTATGATATATCCAATGATGCTTAAAATAGATTTTTCAAGTATAGTAAGAGCCACTAAAAAGCCTAAAGGACTTATTGTTACCTGTGTAACTAATTGGCTTATAAAACCATTTACTATGTATATAATTGCTTCGTTTTTCTTAAAGGTAGTTTTCAAGTCTATTATACCAGCAGACCTTGCTACAAGTTATTTAGCGGGAGCTATTCTTTTAGGTGCAGCACCTTGCACTGCCATGGTATTTGTTTGGAGTTATTTGACTAAGGGGGACGGGGCATATACATTAGTACAAGTGGCTATAAATGACCTGATATTATTAGTACTTTTTGCACCTATAGTAGCATTTTTATTAGGTGTTAGCAATGTACCTGTACCTTATGATACATTATTCTTATCCGTTATATTGTTTATTGTAGTACCGCTACTTGCAGGGTACCTATCAAGAGTTATAATAGTTAAGAAAAAGGGACTAGATTATTTCGAAAATGTATATATTAAAAAGTTTAGTAATGTAACAATAATAGGACTTTTATTAACACTTATAATATTATTTTCCTTCCAAGGAGAAACAATATTAAATAATCCAATTCATATTGTTCTAATTGCAATTCCACTAATAATACAAACCTTCTTGATTTTTGGAGTGGCTTATGGATGGGCAAGAGCATGGAAATTACCACATAGTATAGCAGCTCCTGCAGGAATGATAGGTGCTAGCAATTTCTTTGAACTTGCTGTAGCTGTAGCTATTTCACTATTTGGATTAAATTCTGGGGCAGCACTTGCAACTGTAGTTGGAGTACTAGTGGAAGTTCCAGTGATGCTTGTTCTAGTTAGAATAGCTAATAATACAAGGAAGTATTTTAAATATGACAATGCATAGAAGTCTACATTATTAAAGGTTAATAATGTTATAATATAAGTAGAATTATATTATAGAAATGTAATTTCGTTAAGACAATGTAATTATAGTAAGAAAATATGTTAATGTTAAGAAAGCGTAATTATACAAAGATAACGTAATTACCAAAGAAAGTTATTGTTTAATAAGAAAATAATCATATAGGAGAATAAAATGGATTTAATACAAATACTAAAAGCACTAGCAGATGAAAATAGAATGAGAATACTAAATGTATTAAAAAATGGAGAGATGTGTGTTGGAGAAATAGAGCATGTATTAGATATAAATCAATCTAATGCATCTAGGCATTTAAATAAACTCGGCGCGTTAAACTTAGTTTCTTATGAGAAAAAGGCTCAATGGGTTTATTATAAAATTAATGAAGAAATGTTAACTGATTATAAGTTTTTAGAAGAATTAATTAATAATGAATTAAAAGGTATAGATATTTATAATAAAGATTTAGAAAAGTTAAGTGAGTATAGAAAAAGTGGGATAACCTGTGAGACTTTAAAGGAATGTGATATAAACTCAAAAAGCCCATGTAACTGTAAATAATGTTGGGAGGCTTCATATGAAACAAATTGTAGCATTTATATGTACAGGAAACTCTTGCAGAAGTCAAATGGCAGAAGGATTTGCTAAAAAGTATGGCTTTGATATTTTAAATATATATAGTGCAGGTACTATACCAGTGGAATCTGTAAATCCTGATGCAATTAAGGTTATGGAAGAGGTGGGAGTGGATATAAGAACACAATATCCAAAGACACTTAAAAGTATACCAGAGAATATAGATATTGTAATAACCATGGGATGCATAAAAGGATGTCCAGTAGTAAATTCAAAAATAGAAGAAGACTGGGGGCTAGATGACCCTGCAGGGCAATCTTTAGATGAATTTAGAAGAGTTAGAGATATAATTGAAGAAAAAGTAATAGATTTAGTGAAAAGGGTTAGGGGGATAAAATGATTAGGCTTGCTACTATTTTAGACATGAATGAAATTATGGATATCGTTAAGGAAACAATTGTAGATATGGATAAAAATAATAATCATCAATGGAATAATGAGTATCCTTTAAGCAAGGATTTTGAAAAGGATATAGAAAATAAAGAACTATATGTAATAGAAGAAGAGGGAAGGGTTTCAGGATTTGCATGTATTAATAAGGATGAGCCTATAGAATATAAAGACATAAAATGGTCAAAAGACAAGGAGGCGTACATAATACATAGATTAGCTATTGCTTGTAAATACAGGGGAAGAGGGAATGCTTATAAGCTTATGAAGTTTGCTGAAAGCTTAGCTATAGAAAACAACATAAATTATTTAAAGACAGATACCATGTTTTCAAATCCAAATGCACAAAAGTTATTTGAAAAGTGTGGCTACAAATATGCTGGTATACTACGATTTCAAGGAAGAGAGGAAAACTTCTTTTGCTATGAAAAGATAATTTAGGTATTTATTATAAAGGGCTAATGGTAACTTACTCGATACACCTTTCATATAATATTTTTAGAAGTACTATATGAAAGGTGTATTATTTTGTATAATATAAGTTTAATCAATTTTATAAAAATGTACTTACCTATAGGGGCTGAAATAGTAATTACAGAAGATAATAAGCCTCTAATAATAAGGGCGAATTTATATCCAGCACCTTTGAACATGATAGGTGGAACTAAGTGGGGTTATATAAATGAAAGTGGTAAGTTCATAATTAAGCCTTATTACGATTCAGCTTCAAGTTTCCAAGATAATGGACTTGCTATTGTCGGGGTAGGGAGTCTTTATGGAATTATAGATTATAACAATAACTATATAGTAAGTCCTAAATATAATTTTATAGGCGAGTTTTCAAATAATAGGGCTGCAGTTATGGATGATAAAGGGTTTAACATAATTAATGAAATGGGAAAGATATTAACAAATAAGACTTATAGCTATATAGGAAACTTTAAAGACGGAAGAGCACAGTTTAATATCGAATCTTCTAATAATGACTTTCTTTATGGATTTTTAGGTAAGGAAGGGAAAGAAGTTATACCTGCAAAATATCAATATGTAAATGACTTTAGACATGGAAAGGCTGTAGTTAAGATCAAAGAAAATGAGTATGCTTTAATAAATATTGATGGAATTATACTAAGTAAATACAATTATGCCTTTGTAGGTAGCTTAGGTGATGGACTCCTAGCATTTAAGGAAAATGAGGATGGGAAATATGGATATATTGATATAAATGGTAAGGTAGTTATAAAACCACAATTTTATTATGCAGATGACTTTAGTTTTGGAAGAGCTATAGTAAATAATTCAGAGGATATTAAAAACAATTATGGGCTTATAGATAAACTTGGCTTTTATATAATAAAACCTCAGTATAATTCTATAATTTCAATAGGAGAAAGCAGGGTAGCTGTCGGTATTCCAATAGATGAAAATTCACCTTATATAGGTTCAAAATATGCTATTTATGATACAGATGGTAATGCGCTTACAAAGTTTATTTATTACGGAGTTTCTAATTATAAAGGCGGAGTTGCTTCTGTTTATGATGACAAGGAAACCTTTTTTATTGATAAAGAGGGTAAGAGAGCTAAAGATTTACCTGTAGTAAGTGGCAGCGGGACTTTAACATTACAAAATAATCTTATAATGGCATTTGTGGATTATATAACTTCCTATTTTGATAAACAAGGTATCTTATTATGGAAAGAAAATTTAGTAATTCATTTAAATCAGCAATATAAGGTTGTAAAAGAAAAGTATAAGCCTAATAAGGATTATCTAGTTTATTACCCAAGAATTGAAGGCATGGGAGATAGAATTTTACAAAGTCAGGTTAATGATAAGCTTAAGGTTTTATCAAAGGTAAAGAAGGTAGAAGAGGATGTTCAATTAGGTTATAGTTATGTTGGAAACTTTCAGGTACAATTTTTTAAGAAGGAACTATTAGTATTAGAGTTTAATGGATATAATTACCCTTTTGGAGCAGCTCATGGTATGCCAACTAAGATATATGCTCATATAAATTTAGTTACAGGAGCCTTCTATGAGCTAAAAGATTTATTTAAAAAGCATAGCAATTACGTAAAAGTTCTAAGTGACATAATAGGATACCAAATAAAAAATGATCCTAAGTATTCTTATACTGGAATAAAAGAAGATCAAGCATTTTATGTATCAGAAGATGGACTATATATTTACTTTTATCCTTATGATATTGGGCCTTACTCTGCAGGATTTCCTACTTTTAAAATACTATACAAAGATATTATTAATATAATTGATTTAAAAGGGGACTTTTGGAGGTCATTTAATTAAATGTTAAATCTACCATACAAGTGACTAAAATTATGGAAATTAGCATAGTGATGTGATAAAATGGTAATAGTAAATAAAAGGGGGATAATCATGGAAGATAATAATTCAGTAGATAATGTGCCAGTTTTAAAGTTAACACTGGGGGAAAAGGTAAAGAATTTTTTTGTGAGTCCCGAGAAACTTTTTGAGTATTATAAGGATAATGAAAGTTACGGCATTAGGCTTCTTATTGTGGTGGTATGCTCTGCTATCACAGCGCTTATTTTAGCAATAGCTTCTAAGGACAAACTAAGTGGAGCTGTAAGTGAATCAGTTAAAGGGGTGGATCCTGCTACTGCAGCTACGGCTCAGAAATTAGCAGGAGTTTTTACATCACCTATTTCAGCAGTAATTACCACGATAATTGTAACGATAATAGCCGTGTATTTTATGTCTTTAGTTTATTTTTTAATAGCTAAGATATTTAAGAGCACTGCAACTTATCGTCAAATGGTAGGGGTTTATTTAATATCATATTTTCCAGTACTAATAGGTGGAATAATAAAAGCTATTTATGATATTATAGCAAATAAGCCTTTAGATTTAGCAGCTATTGCTGAAGCCACTGCAAATATGACAATAGCTGATATTTTAATTACAAAGCTTAATGTATTCGGTTTATGGCAAATGGTTTTAATAGCTATAGGTATTGCAGTTATTGGAAACATATCAAAGAAAAAGAGTGCAGCAGTTGTAATCATAGTATGGACTTTAGGATTTATATTAGCTATTGGGTCAAACTCAATAAAGAATATAGTACCGCCTGCAACATCCGTATCACCAGTAAAATAAAGGAAGCACCTCTGGGGTACTCCCTTTAATTGGGAGCACCCCAGAGGTGCTTCCTTTTTATTCCAATACGTTTATTCTTCTTTTATAGAACTTATAACATCTAGTTTTGCTGCTTTTGAAGCAGGGACTACTCCTGAGAGGAAGCCAACTAGGGTGCTGAAGAGTAATATGAATAGAATAAGACCTGGCGACGCAGATGCTATTTTTATTTTTGGAACTTGTCCTTTAGTTATAAAGGCATTAGCTAACATATTTATAAGAAAATTAGCTATGAATCCTAGGGTAAGTCCAATAGTTCCACCCATAAGACCGATAGTGCAAGCTTCTCCTACAAATACTTTCTTTATATCATTAACACTTCCGCCTATTACTTTCATAATACCAATCTCTTTTTTTCTTTCATATATAGCCATGTTCATGGTATTTGTTATACCAAAGGCAGCTACTAATAAGGAAATTCCAGCAAGGGCTGCTAATATTATTTTAACACCATCTAAAAGCTTTCCTATGCTGCCTTGTATCTCTTTAAAAGAATTTATTTGGTATCCGTTTTCTTTAAGAGTCTTTTCTGCTTCATCTATTTTATTAGTATCTTTTAAAACCACCTCTACACTGGTATATCCCTCTTCTTTATTATCATCATTTTGAGTTTTAGAGGCCTTCCATTTTTTAATATCCTCTACAGTGCTTAGTGGAACTTTAACTGTAAAGTCATCCATGGCATTTTCTTTAGATATTCCAACTATAGTTAAGTTTATAATATGTTCATCTTCTTTTTTAGAAGAGTCTTTAGTACCTGGCATCATTCCATTATTAGAGATATTTAACTTAAAGGATCTTCTTAATAAGGACTCAATTTCCTTTGAATCCACTTTGTCAGTAGGTTTATAGTCTAAAAGAAGAGTAGCCATTTTATATCCAAGGATTGCTTCATTTTTATTATCTGTTGGATAGCGGCCTACTAAAAGATCATCTTTTTTAGATAGTTCTTTCATAGGCATACCAGTAATACTAGCACCGGTGCTAATCTTTTTATATTCTATATTACCGTAGTCATTAAGTTTTGGAATAACTGATTTAACAAAGGAATAGCTCTTTAAATCTTTTATGGCCTTTTTATCTAATTTAGTTTTTAGCTTTTTTTCATCAGGGGTTACAGGCGCCCCATAAGCTGAGGGTGGTATGGCTGGAGATACTGAGATTACTGAGGTATCAAACACAGAGCCAATCTCATCGGTTATATATTTTTTAAAACCATTTCCAAGGGATATTATGGTAAATATGGCTACAGAGCCAATTATAACACCTATCATGGTAAATATAGTTCTGCTTCTCCTTTTCCAAAGATTCTTCCAGATCATTTCTAATAAATCTGTAAGACGCATATTAAGAACCTAGTCCAAAAAGCTTTTTAAACACAGATTTAAAAGACCACTTTTTTTCTGAAGCTGGTTTTGAAGCAGTTACTACATTAGTACCTTTAATTGTGAATGGTTTTTCTATTTTGTTTTCTATGCCCATTTCATCATTAAAGCTAATGACTACATTACCAGAAGTATCTGATTCAAAACTTCCAAGAGCTTCATCAAAACTTTCCTCAACTTCAGCTTCCATGGCCCCTATATATTTTGAAATATTTTTATCGCCAGCTGTGATGTTTACCATAACGTTATTTAAAGATCCTTTACCTGCATTTAGAAAGCTTCCAGTTACATTTCCATTTTCTAAAGGTTTGAATTCAGTAATCATCATATTAGAAGTGTTTTTTACAATTATTCCACAAACCTTATTTATTTCTACTGGGGAGCTTCCACTTTCATTAAATGAACAATTAATATTAAAGTTGTATATTCCCGATTTAATGGATGGAGAACCTATAAGTTTTAAGGATATTTCTCCAGTTCCGCCTTTGTTTAATCCTCCATAATAGATTTCATTTGTAGTTCCAACAGGGGAAAATCCTTCAAGAACATTTTTACCTTCAATACCTAATATACTTAAAGCGATATTTTCAAGTTTATTTGAAGATTTATTTTGTATCTTGAAATTAAGGGTAAATTCCTTCCCAGGTTCTATAAAAGCAGGGTCTGTTGTAACTTCAGATATAATAAGCTTTTTGGATTGTATACCTTGGATTGGAGTTTGTACTTGCTGCATGCTGTTTGGGATTGCTCCATCACTTGGCATTCCGGGAATTCCCCCTTGGGTTTCAGCGAAGGCTGGAATAGTGTTAATACCAATGGATAAAGCAAGACCTAAGGCTAAAGTAATTTTTATAAAAGTCTTTTTCATATAAACCTCCTGTAATAATTATTCTAGTAGACCATCTTTCATTTTAATTATGCTGTCAGCATAATCACAAACCCTTTTAGAGTGAGTAACCACTACAAAGGTCATATTTAACGACTCATTAAGTCCTTTCAGTAAATCTAAGATTTCAACGCTTGTCTTACTATCTAAGTTTCCTGTGGGTTCGTCTGCAAGAATTATAGAAGGATTATTAACTAAGGCTCTAGCAATTGAAACTCTTTGTTGCTGTCCCCCTGAAAGCTCTGATGGCTTATGATTCATCCTATCTTTAAGACCTACATGTTCTAAAATATCTAGAACAGTTTTTTTTCTGTTTACCTTAGACATGCCAGTAAAAATTAAAGGCATCTCAACATTTTCAAAGGCTGTTAATTGTGGAAGAAGGTTATAAGATTGAAATATAAATCCAATACTTTTTCTTCTAAAAAGCGCACGCTGATTTTCGTTTAAATTATGCAAATTAGTATCAGCTATAGATACCTCACCCTTATCAAAGGGCATAAGTCCCCCTAAAATATTTAAAAGAGTAGACTTACCAGAGCCTGATTCGCCAATAATAGCAGCAAATTCTCCCTTTTCAATATTTAAACTAACCCCTCTTAAAATTTCAACTTGTACTTTACCCATTTGAAAGTTCTTTATTACATTAGAACATTGTACTAAGGACATTAATTAACCTCCATTTCACATTAAAAAATATGCTGAAAAATACGAACTACTATTATTATAACATTTTGCTAATATATGTTATATTAAATTTCCCATAAATATTAAAATTGTGAACTGTCCCCATCGTATCGTTAATTGTGAACTGTCCCCAATATAGTTAAAACATTTTGACAGTAATATTACATAATAAGAATATATTGACATTAAGGGGGTGCGATGGTATAGTATTACAAATAATATAAAGGGGAATGCATATATGAAATTTAAAAAGCTATTGGCTCTTGTTTTGCTCATGAGTACACTATTTATTTCTTGCAAGAAAGATACTGGTATAAATAATTTGGATAATGAAAAAAAAGATAATATAGAATCCAAAGAAGTAGAGCATGAATTACTAGATTATCCCATTCGGAATATGACGGAGGATGATTATGTAAAAAAGGTAGTGATAGATGAAAATTTATCATATAGGGGAAAAATTAATGAAAGTGAAATAGCGGTGACCCGTAGAGATGATCGTAAGAATATATACTCTTATAATTTAGAAACAAAAGAGGCGAAAAAGGTTTGTAAAGTTATTGATGATAAAAACTATCTATATGAGGTCTCAAACCATGGAGAATGGGTTGTTTGGATTGAAGATGAGGACAAAGCTGTAGGAAATGAAAATCTAAGCCAAGGGTTCAATTGGTTTGTAGCAGCAAAAAATATAAAAGATGGTAGGGTCATAATAATTGATAAAGCTAAATATACTAAAGATGAATTTGAATTGAAGGCGGATGAAATATATAATCCTATAAGAATTTCAATAGCAAATGATATAGTTGTTTATAGGTCTACAGATAAGAGAGAAGATGGAGCTGTAATAACAAAGATAATGAGTTATAACTTATCTGAAAATAAGCTTAAAGAAGTTGAAGGTTCAGAAGAGGTGGAAAATGAGCTGTTAAATCATCCTAAGACTGATGGTGACAAGATAATATGGACGAAGTTAAGAACATTTGTTGATTACGGAAGAAACTTTTATAAATACTCTGATTTGTATTTATATGATATTAAAACCGAAGAAAAAAGGGTTGTAACAAAGGACATGTTTGTAAACTCGGGAGCTATTAAGGATAATACTATAGTTATATCAATACAAAAGCCAGGTGAAGAGCTTGAGGATGATTTATTAATTTATGACCTAGATGTGGATAAGTTAAGCAAACTTATATATAAAGATAATGAAATTTATAAAGGATATGGTTACTTTGCTACAGGTGAAGTTCAAATAACGGATAAATATATATTCATAAGTATCGGTGGACACTCATCACGTTATATTTTTGATAGAAAAAATAAAGTGTATATAGATATGGTGGATGAGGAATTAGCGGCATATGGATATGAATTTAATAATAGCAATTCTATAGTATTTAACAAAATCTTTAGGGAAGAGGATAAGGATGGTAATGGAATTAAAGTAGATACTTACTATGAGCTAAAGTGATAAGTATGATTTAATAGAGGATTACTTAGTATTATCCATATGAACAACTTCAAATCACCTTGACAGTAATATTTTAAAGTTATAAAATGAATATGTACAAAATTATAAGTTAAGGGTATACAATTTAAAAAGATAATAAAGATAAAGTTACACAATGGCGTGTAATTATAAAGAGTGATGAAGCTCCTTAAGAATTTTCTTAGGGGGTTTTTATATTTTTATATAAAAATATAAATTTAAATAAAGCTGGCTAAGGAATAAATAAGGTTAAAACTAAAGAAACTAAAGAAACTAAAGAAAAATAAAATTTAAACTTAGGAAGTGAAAGTATGGGTAATTTTAAAGTAGGGCCTAATGTTTATTTTGGAGTTGGAAAGCTTGAAGAGCTTAGTAAACTTCAATGTAAAAGGGTGTTCATTGTAACCGATCCATTTATGGTTACATCAGGAATGGTAACTAAGGTTACAGAAAATTTAGATGCTGCAAATATTGAATATGAAATCTTTTCTGACATAGTTCCAGATCCACCACTTGAAACAATATCAAAAGGAATTAAAGCTATGGATGCATTTAAACCAGAAGCTCTAGTTGCATTAGGTGGAGGTTCAGCTATTGACGCTGCAAAGGCTATAAGTCACTTTAGAGATCTTATAAATAAAGGATTAAACAATGTATCAGAAAACAAAAAGGTTATGCTTATAGCTATACCAACTACTAGTGGTACAGGATCAGAAGTTACATCTTTCTCAGTTGTAACAGATAAAAAGTATAATGTTAAGTATCCATTAGTTGAAGAGTCTATGGTTCCAGAGATGGCTATATTAGATGCAACTCTTGTAAAAAGTGTTCCAAATTTTATAACAGCAGATACAGGTATGGACGTTCTAACTCATGCTATAGAAGCTTATGTATCTACTGAACATTCAGATTTTAGTGATGCTTTAGCAGAAAAAGCTATAAAGTTAGTATTTGAATATTTAGAAAAAGCATATAAAAATGGAAATGACCTAGAGGCAAGAGAAAAAATGCATAACGCTTCTTGTATAGCAGGAATGGCATTTACAAATGCTTCACTTGGAATAAATCATAGCATGGCTCACATACTAGGTGGAAGATTCCATATTCCTCATGGGAAAGCAAATGCAATATTACTTCCTTATGTTATAGAATTTAATGCAGACTTAAGTTCTGAAAATAGATTCGATAATAAAACTCAATATAGTGATACTGCAATAAGATATGCACAAATTGCTAAGTTTTTAAATCTTACAAGTAGCAATAATGTTAGAGAAGGCGTTAAATCTTTAGTAAGAGCTATAAATTCTTTAAAGAAAACTTTAAGCATACCATATAGCGTTAAAGAGGTTAATATTAGCAAAAAGGATTTTGATGACAATCTAAAAGAGCTTTCAGAAATAGCTTTAAATGATAGTTGTACAATTACAAGCCCTAGAAAGCCAACAGTAGAAGAATTTAACACATTATTTAATGCTGTCTACGAAGGAAAATAATTGTGATATAAACTTGAAAAAGGTTTTCAAAAACATTTGACAATTAAAGTAGATACTATTATAATTTAAATATAAGTTAAACAAACATTAATTGTGCAACGGCGTACAATTATAATTAGAGCAATGAAGCTCCTTAAAATGCATTAATAATGCTTTAAGGAGCTTTTATGTCTTTAAATGGAATGGAGTGGGAAAGATGGAAGAGAAACAAAGAGTTATTCAGGAATATGTTCCTGGTAAACAGGTTACTTTAGCTCACTTAATTGCACATCCTAATAAATCAATATACAAAAAGTTGGGACTTAGTGAAGAAAATGCAGAAGCAATAGGAATACTAACAATAACTCCAAGTGAAGCAGCCATAATAGCATCAGATGTTGCTACTAAAGCAGCAGGAGTTGAAATAGGATTTATTGATAGATTTAGCGGATCACTTGTGGTGCTTGGAGATGTTTCAAGTGTAGAGGCAGCTTTAAGAGAAGTCTGTAATGTACTTAAAAATGTTTTAAAATTCACAATCACTGATATAACAAAATCCTAGGAGGAAATAGTTTGAAAAAAATAATGCTTATAGGATCTATAGGAGCTGGAAAGACTACATTAAGTCAAGCTTTAATAGATGAAATCATAAGATATAAAAAGACGCAATCTATAGAGTTTGGTGATTATATAATAGATACTCCAGGAGAGTATTTAGATAACAGAGTATATTACAATGCACTAATAGTAACATCAGCAGAAGCAGACGTAATTGCATTAGTTCAGGACTCAAGCAATGACACAAGTAACTTTCCACCAGGCTTTGGTAGTATGTTTAATAAGGAAGTTATAGGTATTTGTACTAAAATTGATTTATGTAAGGATGAAAAGTCTCTAAAAAGAACTGAAGAATTTTTAATTACAGCAGGAGCTGAAAAAATATTTTGTGTAAATGCTGCAGAAAAAAAAGAAATTGAGGAATTAAAAAGATTTTTAGAGTGCAATTAAGATTTTTATGATAAAATGGTTTTAAAGAAATAACCTATAGATGTTTATTAAAAGAGGTGGAAGACCATGAACAAACGAATTGTAATAGCCGATGATGAACCTATTACAAGAATGGATATGAAGGAAATGCTTGAGGAAGAAGGCTACGATGTGGTAGCTGAAGCCTCAGATGGTTTTGATGTTATAGAGATTGCAAGAAAGCATTTACCTGATTTAATAATTATGGACATAAAGATGCCACTTTTAGATGGCTTAAATGCCACTAAGATAATCTTAAAAGAGGAGCTTGCAGGAGAGGTAATATTATTAAGCGCTTATAGTGATAAAATATTTATAGAAAAAGCTAAAGAAGTTGGAGCTATCGGTTATTTAGTGAAACCTATAGACAATAAATCTTTAGTTGCAACTATAGAAGTTTGTTTATCAAGACATAAGGAAATCAAAAAGATAAAAAAAGATGTTAAAGTTTTAGAAAAGAAGCTAGAGTCAAGAAAAATTATAGAAAAGGCCAAGGGCATACTCATGGCAAAAAATAATATTTCTGAAAATGATGCTTATACAAATATAAGAGATATTAGTATGCAAAAGAGAATAACCATGGAAGAAGTAGCTAGAATAATAATAATTAGCGAAGAAGAAGCTTAAAAGTAGGAATGAATATGAATGAAATAAGAGAAATGTGTTTAAAGTATACTTCTTTAACTGAAGATGATATTGAAATAATACAGAGCATAGCTAAAACTCTCCAATTTGTAGCTGATTCTTCAAAAGCTGACGTGTTTATAGATTGTATGGTGAAAAATGAAAAAGATGCTGCAATAGTAATTGCTAGTGCAAAAAATCGAGATGCAACATCATTTTACAAAGAAAATGTTGTAGGGAAGCTTGCCATAAGGCAAAATGAACCTGCTGTACTAAGAACACTGCAAACGGGGATGCCTTCAAGAGATATTAAAGCAACTACACAAGAAAATATAATTGTAAAACAAAATGTTGAAGCTATAAAGAATCATAAAGATGAAGTTATTGCTGTTATTATTTCAGAACAAGATGTTACAGAAGACACAAAAGAAAGTAGAAAGCTAGCTATATTAGCAGAAACTAATGAAGAATTACTATCGCAAATAGAAAGTAAAAAGAGCAAGTATGAAGATGGAAATATAACATATCATATAGATGATGCTATACTTGTATTTGATGAAAATGGAGTATTAAGATTCAAAAACCCAGTAGCAGAAGAACTGTACGAAAAGCTCGGTTATCATCAACAATTAGTTGGAATGGACTTTTCCAATTTATCATTATCAAAGTATACTATAGATGAGCTAATTGTTGGTAAGTCTATAGAAGTAGAAGAAGTAGATATTGGAGAAATGTGTTTCCAGGTAAAGTATATAGTTCAAAGTAGTAAGGTTTTAAAGGTAGTAATGCTTATAAAAGATATTACAGATTTAAAGGAAAAAGAAAGAGAATTAGTTTTAAAATCTGTGGTAATAAAAGAAATACATCATAGAGTGAAAAATAATCTTCAAACTATAGCAAGCCTTTTAAGACTTCAATCAAGAAGGATTCAAGGCGAAGAGTTTAGATCTGCTATAGATGATAGTATAAATAGAATTTTAAGCATAGCAATAACTCATGAAATGCTTGCAAAAGAAGGCATTGATGATGTTAATATAAAAGATGTTATATATAAGATTAAATCTTATATGATAAGCTTTGAAAAAAGTGAAAAGTTGGATTTAGCAATTGAGGTTATAGGTGATGATTTAATTATTAGTTCAGATAAGTCTACAGCAATATCATTAATTGTAAATGAATCTATTCAAAATTGTTTAAAGCATGCTTTTGTTGGTAGGGAAACTGGAAAGATAACAATAAAAGTAGAAAAAGGAAATGTCTATTCAAAAATATCTGTCATAGATAATGGCGTAGGATTTAAAGTAGATGAAGCACCAAAAACTAGTTTAGGTCTTATGATAATGAATAGTTTAATTTCAGATAAGTTAAAAGGACAGCTTGATATTCAATCTAACTCTAATGGAACAACCATGACTTTTGATTTTAAAAATTAAATTAGGAAATCCAAAGACAAAGTGGTTTTTGGTTATAGAAGGCAATGAAGCCCAGAATATTTATTAGAAAATATTTAAAAGTAATTTTAGATATGCTAATGAATATTCTGGGCTTTATTTTATCTAAGACAGTAGGTTTAATAACTCATTCTTTAGGGAAAGATAAAATTGTATTACCCTTAAATTAAGATCATTACCAATAGTATATCCAACCTTGGCCTTAGTTTATAAAAAACAAGAAAGGGGGAAGCCCGTAACTTATAACTTAACTTATTATTATAATAATTAAAGTTATATGCGGTAACGATATGAAAGAACAAATTTTAAGCGTAGGTATTGACATAGGAACGTCTACTACACAGTTAGTATTTACTCATATTACAATTGAAAATACAGCTAGTAATTTTTCAGTTCCACGAGTAAATATTGTAGATAAAGAAATAATATATAGAAGTGAAATTTATTTTACACCACTTATTACTCAAAAGAAAATAGATAAAGAAAAGGTAAAAGAGATAATAAAGGGTGAATATGAAAAAGCTAAAGTAAACATAAATGATGTGAAGACTGGAGCTGTAATAATAACAGGAGAAGCTGCAAGGAAAGAAAATGCTAATGATGTACTTCAAACATTAAGTGGATTTGCAGGAGACTTTGTTGTGGCAACAGCTGGACCTGACCTAGAATCAATAATAGCAGGACGAGGAGCTGGTGCTGATAAGGTATCAGATGAAGAAAATGCTTATGTTGTAAATATTGATATAGGTGGAGGAACATCTAACTTAGCACTATTTAAAAATGGAGAACTTGTTGATACAGGATGCATGGATATAGGCGGTAGACTTATTAAAATAGATATGGATACCAAAGAAATATATTATATATATCCTAAAATTAAAGAACTTGCAGAATCTATAGGCGTAAAAGTTCAAGTTGGAGATAAAGCAGACATATATAAGCTTCGAAAGATAGCACAAAGAATGGTTGGAATCTTAGAAGAATCTGTTTGTTTAAAAGAAAGAAGTAAGATGTATGACTATCTTCAAACCAATAAGGGACTAAAGGATGGTTACAACATAGAATATATAACATTTTCAGGTGGAGTAGCAGATTATGTATACAAAGAAGATTACAGTGACTACTTTAAATTTGGAGATATGGGAGTAATTTTAGGAGAAGAAATAAAAAAATCCAGTATACTTTCAAACTTAAAATTAAAACCAGCTCTTGAAACTATAAGAGCTACAGTAGTTGGAGCAGGATCACATACCACAGATATTAGTGGCAGCACAATTACTTATACTACAGAGGATGTCTTTCCAATAAAAAATCTTCCTATTTTGAAACTGTCAAAGAGTGATGAAGAGCAAGGATTTGAATCCATAGAAAAGGCAGTAAGAGAAAAAATAAGTTGGTTTAATATAGAAAATGAAAGTCAATTAATAGCATTAGCTTTAAAAGGGAGTAAAAATCCTTCTTTTATAGATATACAAAACTTAGCAGCTTCAATTATAAAGGGAATGGAGTCATTAATAAAAAGCAATTATCCGTTGTTTGTAATTGTAGAAAATGATATAGCGAAAGTTTTAGGGCAAACCATTTATGCACAACTTGGAAGGAAGAACAATGTAATATGCATAGATAGTGTGAAGGTAGAAAATGGAGATTATATCGATATTGGAAAACCATTAGTAAATGGTAAGGTAGTCCCAGTAGTAATAAAAACCCTAGTATTTAATTCATAAATTTATTAAAAGGAGTGAACAAAATGATACTTAAAACTAAATTATTTGGAAAAACGTATCAGTTTAAGGACGTTAAAGAAGTATTAGCAAAAGCTAATGAAGATAAGTCCGGAGACAAATTAGCAGGAATAGCTGCACAATCAGCTCAAGAAAGAGTTGCAGCAAAGGTTGTATTAAGTCATCTCTTAGTTTCAGATATAAGAAACAACCCAGTTGTTCCTTATGAAATGGATGAAATTACAAGAATAATACAAGATGCAGTAAATGAAAAGATATATGCTGAAATCAAAAACTGGACAATTTCAGATTTAAGAGAATGGATCTTAGATGAAAACACAACAGGTGCTGATATAACAAGAGTTTCAAGAGGACTTACTAGTGAAGTTGTTGCAGCTGTTGCAAAGCTTATGTCTAATTTAGATTTAATATATGCAGCAAAGAAGATAAAAATAACAGCTCATTGTAATACTACAATAGGTGAAGATGGAAGATTATCTGCAAGATTACAACCTAATCACCCAACAGATGATGTAGATGGAATAGTTGCTTCTTTATTAGAAGGATTAACATTTGGTATTGGTGATGCACTTATAGGACTAAACCCAGTTGATGATACAGTTGGAAGTGTAGTTAAGATATTAAAGAAATTTGAAGAGGTAAAACAAACATATGAAATACCAACACAAAACTGTGTTTTAGCTCACGTAACAACTCAAATGGAAGCTATAAAACAAGGAGCTCCAACAGATTTAATATTCCAAAGTATTGCAGGATCTCAAAAAGGAAATGCAGCATTTGGAATTACAGCAGACTTAATAGAAGAAGCTAGACAGTTAGCATTAACACAAGGAACAGCAGCTGGCCCGAATGTTATGTATTTCGAGACAGGACAGGGTTCAGAGTTATCAGCAGAAGCACATTTTGGTGCTGACCAGGTGACAATGGAAGCTAGATGTTACGGATTTGCTAAAAAATATGATCCTTTTGTAGTTAATACAGTTGTTGGATTTATAGGACCAGAATATCTATATGACAGCAGACAAGTTATAAGAGCAGGTCTTGAAGATCACTTCATGGGTAAGCTTACAGGAATATCAATGGGATGCGACGTTTGTTATACAAACCATATGAAGGCAGACCAAAATGATGTAGAAAACCTAGCAGTATTGTTAACTACAGCAGGATGTAACTACTTTATGGGAATACCTCATGGAGATGACGTAATGCTTAACTACCAAACTACAGGATACCATGAAACAGCAGCTTTAAGAGAATTGTTAAATAAAAGACCAATTGCTGAATTTGAAGCTTGGTTAGAAAAATGGGAATTTATAAAAGATGGTAAATTAACAGCAAGAGCAGGAGATGCTTCTGTATTTCTTAAAAAGTAAAAGGAGGTAAGAATATGTTTTCAGAAAGTGATTTAAAAAGATTAGTAGAACAAGTTTTAGTTGAGATGACTACAAAAGAAGGATCAAGTGCAGAAGGTATAGCTAAAGAGATTTTAGAAACAGCAACTGTAGTTGAAGATGGAATGATTCCAGATATTACAGAGGTTGATATTAGAACAAATCTTTTAGTAAAGAATCCAGCTGATAGAGAAGGATATCTAAAAATGAAAAAGCATACACCAGCTAGACTTGGTGTTGGAAGAGCAGGGGCAAGATACAAGACAGAAACAACACTCAGATTTAGAGCAGACCATGCTGCAGCTCAAGATGCTGTATTTACAGATGTTGATGAAAAGGTATTGGAAGATATGGATCTTCAAATAGTTAAAACTATGTGTTCATCTAAAGATGAATTCATAACTAGACCAGACCTTGGAAGAAAGATCTCAAAGGAAGAGCTCGATAAGTTAAAATCTTATAAGAGAAATCCACAAGTGCAAATATATGTTTCTGATGGACTAAGTTCAAAAGCTATAGAAGCTAATGTTAAGAGTATATTACCTGCATTAATACAAGGACTTGAAGGATACGGAATATCTGTAGGAAAGCCTTTCTTTGTAAAGCTTGGAAGAGTTGGAGCTATGGATGTTATCTCTGAAGAATTTGGAGCAGATGTAACTTGCGTTCTTATAGGAGAAAGACCAGGCCTTGTAACAGCAGAAAGTATGAGTGCTTATATAGCTTACAAGGGAACAATTGGTATGGAAGAATCAAGAAGAACAGTTGTATCTAACATACATAGAGGCGGTACTCCTGCAGTTGAAGCTGGAGCTTATATAGCCGATATTATAAAACTTATGTTAGAGAAAAAAGCAAGTGGACTCGATCTAAAATTATAACCTAAGGAGGATATTATTATGAAAAACGATCAACTTCGTCCATCAGTATTAAGCGTTAAGTTAATACCTAATGTAAGTGCTGATATGGCTAGAGAACTTAATTTGAAACCAGAACATAAGAGCATAGGAATCATAACATCAGATTGTGATGATGTTACTTATACAGCTTTAGATGAAGCTACTAAATCTGTAGAGGTTGAAGTAGTTTATGCTAAATCCTTATATGCAGGAGCTGCAAATGCTAATAGTAAACTTGCAGGTGAAGTTATAGGAATATTAGCAGGACCTAGCCCAGCAGAAGTTAGAAGTGGAATTAATACAATCGTTGACTTTATAGAAAGTGGTGTTGCTACATTTTATAGTGCCAATGATGATGACTCAATTCCATACTATGCACAATGTATATCAAGAACAGGTTCATACCTTTCTAAGACAGCAGGAATAAAAGAAGGCGAAGCATTAGCTTATCTAATAGCTCCACCACTAGAAGCAATGTATGCATTAGATGCAGCTATGAAAGCAGCAGCAGTTGATCTTAAGGCATTCTTTGGTCCACCATCTGAAACTAACTTTGGTGGAGCACTTTTAACAGGAAGCCAATCAGCATGTAAGGCAGCTTGCGAAGCTTTCGCATCAGCAGTTAAATTTGTAGCAGAAAACCCTAAAGAATACTAAGATTAGGTGAAAGATATGAATAAATCCACCTTGGGGTTTTTAGAAACTTATGGATTTGTTGCTGCTGTAGAAGGCCTTGATGTAGCTTTGAAATCTGCCAATGTAGAGCTTGTTAGCTGTGAATTTATAAGCAGTGGAATAGTTACCGTTATAATTACAGGAGATGTATCATCTGTAAAAGCTGCAGTGGAAGCTGCATGCATAGCAATAGATAGGATAGGAACTTTAAGAAGTGCCAATGTAATAGCTAGAACCGATGATCAGGTTTTAGATATGTTTTATAAAGATCATAATGATCAAGTAAAAGATTTAGAAAAAGAAAATATTCATGTAGTCTCTAAAGTTCAGAATGTAACAGAATCTATAAATAAATCAAAAGAAACAGATGATTTGCAAATAAATGACTTGGAAAAGACTGAGAAGCAAGAAAAGACAGAAGAAGTCATTAAAAAAGAGATAGTTATTAAAGAAGATTTAGAGAATAAAGATGGAGGCTTGAACCAAGGGTTTGAAGTTGAAGAAATTATAAAAATGTCAGAAAAGCAATTAGAGGCATTAAAAGTTCAAGAGCTTAGGACTATGGCTAGAGTATTAAAAGAAAATCACAAGTTTTCTTTGACTAAAAAACAAATTAAGTTTAGTAAAAAAGATGAACTGATAAAAGCTATTCTTAATGAGAAATAGAGGAGTATGAGATATGGAACTTTTAGATAAAGATTTATTATCATTACAAGAAACAAGAACACTTATATCTAAGGCTAAAAAGGCCCATGATATATACAAAACATTTTCTCAATCAAAGGTTGATTCAATAGTTAAAGCCGTAGCAGAAGCTGCTGAAAAAGAAGCTGTAAAACTTGCTAAAATGGCTCATGAAGAAACTGGATTTGGAATATGGCAAGATAAAGTAGTAAAGAATACTTTTGCAAGCAGAGTAGTTTATGAAAGTATAAAAGATTTAAAAACAGTTGGAATAATAAAAGAAAATGATGTAGATAAGTACTTTGAAGTTGGTGTATCACTTGGAGTCATAGCAGCTCTTATACCATCAACTAATCCAACATCAACAACAATTTATAAAACATTGATTTCAATAAAATCAGGAAATTCTGTAGTAATTTCAGCACATCCAAATGCTAAAAATTGTATTGTTGAAACAGCAAAAATATTAAGTGATGCAGCAACTAAGGCTGGAGCACCAGAAGGACTAATAGGGGTTACAACAATGCCTTCACTTCCTGCAACTACAGAACTTATGAAACATAACGATACAGCACTTATATTAGCTACAGGTGGAGAAGCAATGGTAAAGGCTGCATATAGTTCAGGAACACCTGCTATAGGAGTTGGACCTGGAAATGGACCATCATTTATAGATAAATCAGCAGATGTTAAATTAGCTGTTAAAAGAATACTTGATAGTAAGACTTTTGACAACGGAGTAATTTGTGCATCAGAACAATCAATAGTTGTTGAAAATTGCATGAAAGAAGCTGTTAAAGAAGAGCTTATAAAACAAGGAGCTTACTTCTTAAATGAAGTTGAATCCAAAAAGCTTGGGAAGTTTATACTAAGAGCTAATGGAACTATGAATCCACAAATAGTTGGTAAGAGTGTAAAAAAACTTGCTGAAATGTCTGGCCTTAATGTTAAAGAGGGTGCTAGAGTATTAATTTCTGAAGAAAATACAGTAGGTAAAAATAACCCTTACTCAAGAGAAAAGCTTACACCTATATTAGCTTTTTATACAGTAGATAACCTAGAGGCAGCAATTAAGCTTTGTATAGAAATATTAATGAATGAAGGAAAAGGACACACATCAACACTTCATACAGAAGATAAAGAAGTTATAAAAGCTTTTGCACTTAGAATGCCAGTATCTAGATTACTTATTAATACTTCAGGTACTTTTGGAGGATTAGGAGCAACAACTAATCTTGTCCCAGCACTTACACTAGGTTGTGGAGCTATTGGAGGAAGTTCAACTTCTGACAATATAGGACCTTTAAACTTACTAGACATTAAAAGAGTTGCTTTTGGAGTTAAAGAGCAAGAAGAGATTACAGGTACTACTTCAGAAGTTAATTCAAATGAAACTTCAATGTCTAAGGATCAATTAGAGCTAATAATAAGAAAAGTTGTTGAACAACTATCAGCACTTTCTTAAGATTATAAATTATAAATAACAAAAAATAATAATAAATATTAGGAGGAATTCAAAATGGCAAATATGAACGCATTAGGAATGATAGAAACTAAAGGATTAGTAGGGGCAATAGAGGCTGCAGACGCAATGGTTAAGGCTGCAAATGTAACTTTAATAGGTAAAGAGCAAATAGGTGCAGGACTTGTTACAGTAATGGTAAGAGGTGACGTTGGAGCTGTTAAAGCTGCTACAGATGCAGGAGCTGCTGCTGCTGAAAGAGTTGGAGAATTAATCTCTGTTCATGTAATACCAAGACCACATAGTGAAGTTGAAGTTTTACTTCCAAAATCCGAATTATAAAATAAAAATATAAAAAATATTTTGTAAACTATTATATCATGCTCATGAACTTATATCTTATTGGTCATGGGCATGATTAAAATAATAATAAAACATCTTATAAAGGATGTGAAATAATGAGTGTTTTAACAGAGAGTACACTTAGAAGTAAACTTAAAAATCAAAATGTCAGTGAGTATATAGTGGAAAAGGGAGTTATAATAACCCCATCCGCGAAGCAATATTTACAAGACAAAAAGATAAAATTAGTTTACAACAATGATATAAAAGTTAATGAGACTATTAAAAGTTCAAATGCATTAGAACTTAAAGAAAAAACATTTAATCCTAGATATGAACATATAGATGGTGGATTTTTTGAAGATAAGCCAGAGCATATGACTCAGCTTAATGGAAATAAGCTAGTATGTAAAGATCATAGGAGAATAGTTTTAAGGGGCAGACTTGACTCACTACAATCTAAAATATTAAGAGCACAAATCTTATGTAAAAATTTAGATGAAAAGTTAGTTTTAAAGGATTTAGAAGAAATTTTAGATTACGTAAGAAAGATATTAGAATGTGAAGTGACAGAAAAACCATTGCCAATGGTTAATCTTATAGGACTCTCTGAAAAAGAGTTAAGAGCGTATTCTCATGATCCTAAAAAGTATCTAAACACTGATCATATAATATATCCAAGTTATAAAATGGGAGACGTAGTTGTAGAATTAAATAGATTAAGAACTGAAAGCAGAGAAGTAGAGATAGTAGCCTTTAATGCATTTAAAAATGAGGACGGTGAACTTTCAAGAAATGATATAGCTCTAGCCATGAATAGGCTTAGTAGTTGTTTTTATGTCATGATGTGTAAGGTCGTTTCTGGAAAGTACAAATAAGAGGTGAAGAAAATGGAAATATCAAATATTGAAGTTAATTATATAATAGCCGAAGTTTTAAAAAGATTAAAAGAAAAACAAGAAGATAAGGGTATACTAATAGAAGCATCAGGAAAACATGTTCATCTTTCAAGGAAGGATGTTGATACATTATTTGGACCTGGATATGAACTAAAGAAAGCAAGAGACTTATCCCAACCAGGACAGTATCTTTGCGAAGAAAAGGTAACTGTAATAGGACCAAAGGGTGTAATGCAAAATGTTGCTGTATTAGGACCTATAAGAAAAACAACACAGGTTGAACTTTCTAAAAGTGATGCGGTTTCAATAGGAGTTAATGCTCCAGTTAGAATGTCAGGATCTACAAAAGAAAGTGCAGCTGTAAGTTTAGCTACTAAAACTGCAGCTATAAGACTTGATGAAGGTGTAATAGTTGCAAAAAGACATATTCATATAACTCCAGAAGATGCAGCAAAATATGGAGTAAAGGACAAAGATATTATTAAAGTTAAAGTGAGTGGTGATAGAAGCTTAATTTTTGATGAGGTAGCCGTTAGAGTAAGTGATAAATTTAGTACAGTAATTCACATAGACTATGATGAGGCAAATGCATGCGGATTTGTTAAGAATATTCGTGGTGAAATACTTAAATAAAGAGGTTAATTATGATGAATTTAGGTAGAGTTGATACCATTATAAAAGAAGTTGAAAGCTCAATAAAAAAACCAAGAAAAGTTAACAGAGATGAAAAACTTTATGTAGGTGTAGACTTAGGTACAGCGTATATTGTTATAGTAGTTTTAGATGACAAAAAAAGGCCAGTAGCCTGCGAAATGCAATTTGCACAAGTGGTTAGAGATGGCTTAGTTGTAGATTTTATTGGAGCTACTAAAATAGTAAAAGAGCTTAAAAGAAAAATTGAAGATAAAATAGGCATCGAACTTACAAAGGCTGCAATAGCTGTGCCACCGGGAACTGATGAAAGAGACATAAAGACTCATTCTTATGTAGTTGAAGGTGCGGGTATGGAAGTTATATCTGTAGAAGATGAACCAACAGCTGCAAATGCTGTATTACAAATTGATAATGGAGTAGTTGTAGATGTAGGTGGTGGTACTACAGGCCTTTCCATATTTAAAGATGGAAAGGTTATATATACCGCAGATGAAGCTACAGGAGGTACACAGTTATCTTTGGTAATTGCAGGTGCATATAAGATTCCATTTGAAGAGGCAGAAGAAAAGAAAAAGAGTACTAAAAATCAAGAAGAGATATTTCATATGGTAACTCCTGTTATTCAAAAGGTAGCATCTATTATTAACACACATATAAAAGCATTCAATGTAGATAAAATTTATTTAGTTGGTGGTACCTGTTGTTTAAAGAATTTTGAAAAAGTAATTCAAAAAGAAACAGGCATAGAAACCATTAAACCATTAAATCCATTTTTAGTTACTCCTTTAGGAATTGCAATTAATTGTGCTGATAAACAATAATTTATCTAATGAAAGGAGTTGAACTTATGAATAACGAAGAATTAGTAGAGAATATAACTAAAGAAGTCATGAAAAGAATTAAGTTTATGATGGAAACTAGTAGTATTAATAAAAAAACAGTATTAATATTAGAAGAGACTAAGAACTCATGCCAAGTAGTTAAGGGAAAAATAGAGCAAAATGAAATGTCAGTAGATTATATAGATACTATGAAAGATGTAGATTCTTATGAAATTATATTAATACAAAATCTTTCTAATAACGAATTAGTTAATATATCAAAGGGATATGGAAATTCACCTAAGGAAAAAATGATTATAGATATGCTTTTAAAAGGTAAAAGGTTATATGCTTTAGAAAAAGGATTACAGTATAAAGAGCATGAAAGTAAATCACCTAAAGCATTATTAAAAATATTTGAAAATTATAAAGATAAACTAGTATCTTTTGGCATAGAATTTAAATCATTAAGAGCTGTCTTAGGTAATACTAAAGAAAACAATAATATTGAAGTTTTAGGAAAATCTTTAGTTAAGGAAAGCTGTAACATAGGAAATTCAGATAATAATAAGTGTTTAAGTTCAGTATTAAATAAAAAGTTAATATCAGAAAGTGATATCAGAAACTTAAAAAAAGAAGGATTAAATGAAATTTTGATTTGTAAGGGCTCTATAGTAACTCCACTTGCAAAAGATTTTGCAAGAATAAACAATATTGATATTAAAATAGAAGGTTAAAATAAAAAACTAATATACAAAATTAAGGAAACTCTTAGGAGGGGAAAGGGGAGCTGAATATGTTTATAGGGCAAGTAACAGGAAACTTATGGGCAACTAAAAAAGATGAGAACCTTAATGGGCTTAAATTTTTGGTTGTAAGAAAGCTAAATTATAAAGGCGAGCTTACTGAAGATATGGTTGTAGCGGTGGATTCTGTAGGAGCAGGGTCAGGGGATCAAGTTATTGTAGTTGGAGGAAGCTCTGCAAGGCATGTCCTTGGAGAAAAGAAAGCACCAATAGATGCTACTATAGTAGGCATTATAGATACACTAGAACTTGAAAAGTAAGAAAAGATATGGAGATTTAAAGTATGAAAAAAGCTTTAGGAATATTAGAATTTAGTAGTATATCAAGAGGTATCGAAGTGAGTGATGTACTTCTAAAGGCATCCTTTGTAGATGTAGAGATGATTAAACATATATGCCCTGGAAAGTTTTTAACCATAATTTCAGGTGATGTAGAAGCGGTTAAAGAAGCCATGGAAAAGGCTAAGGCTGGAGATCAAAAGAAATTAGTTGAAGATACCGTTATACCAAATGCTAGTGAAGAAATTATAAAGGCATTTAAGAAAAGACCTATTGTAGTAAATTTTAATGCCATAGGTATAATGGAGTTTTTAAATGTTACATCAGCATTAAAGGCATTGGACATAGCTTTAAAGGCCTCAGATACTCAGATTGTTAAATTGGTTTTAGGAAACGGTATTGCAGGAAAGGCTTATTTTATAATTAATGGTTCCGTATCAAGTGTTGAAGAAGGTATAAAGTCAGCAAAAGCTAATATAAACCCTAATAAAATAGTTCATAGTTCAGTGATCCCCTCACCTAATGAAATTCTTTTAGGTAACCTTTAAATTTAATGAGGCATTTTAAAATTGAATACATAAGTATTTATAGAAATAAAAATATGAAAAAAGAGGTGTAATAAGTGGGAATAAATGAAATTATTGTATATATTATGATGGTATTTTTAGTTATAGGTGCTATAGACAAACTTTTAGGAAATAAGTTTGGATATGGAGAACAGTTTGAAGAAGGATTTATGGCTATGGGAGCACTTGCTTTAGCAATGGTAGGAGCTATATGCTTAGCACCAGTTTTAGCAAATGTATTAAAACCAGTAATAGTACCAATTTATAAAGCATTAGGAGCAGATCCATCAATGTTTGCTACAACTTTACTTGCTTGTGATATGGGCGGATATCAATTAGCAGGAGAACTTGCAGAAAATGCAGCAGTAGGACAATTTGCAGGACTTATCCTTGGAGCAATGATGGGACCTACAATAGTATTTACTATTCCAGTAGCACTTGGAATAATAAAAAAAGAAGATCAAAAATATTTAGCTAAAGGTGTTTTAGCAGGTATTATAACAGTACCAGTTGGAACTTTCGTAGGAGGACTTCTATCAGGACTTCCAGCACTAGTTGTACTTCAAAACTTAACACCAATAATAATAGTTGCATTACTTATAGTTATAGGACTTAAGTTTGCACCAGACGGAATGATAAAGGGATTCACTTATTTTGGAAAGTTTATAACTATAGTTATAACTATAGGACTTGTAGCAGCTGTATTACAAAAGACTACAGGACTTGTTTTAATAAAAGGTATGGCACCAATAGAAGAAGGACTAAGTGTTGTTGGTGATATTGTTGTAATACTTGCAGGAGCGTATCCTCTAGTACACTTTATAACAAAAGTATTTAAGAAACCTCTTATGAAAGTTGGATCATTACTTAAGATTAATGATGTTGCAGCAGCAGGTATGATAGCATCACTTGCAAATAGTATACCAATGTTTGGAATGATGAAGGATATGGACGAAAGAGGAAAGATAATTAACGTTGCTTTCGCAGTAAGTGCAGCCTTCGTATTTGGAGATCATCTAGGATTTGCAGCAGGAGTTAATCCAGAACTTATAGCTCCTATGATAGTAGGTAAATTAGTAGGTGGTGTAACTGCAGTAATAGTAGCAGTTATGATGACTAAAAACCTTGGAGAAACTAAAAAAGCTTAATATAAATCTAAATATTATATAAGATAGAGATTTTGAAATCACTGGACTTATAGAAGATATTAAATTATAAGTCTAGTAGGTTTTAAAATCACACAAATAAAAACTTATGAGGGAGAGATTACAATGGAAAATTTAAATGAAGCAATGATAGAAGAAATAGTTAGAAAATTAATAACAGAAAAATTAGGGGATGTATCTAAAAAAGCTGAGCCTGAAATGTCAAGAGACATAGAACCAAAAAGTGGTATCATGTCAATAAAGACAGAAACAGTTAAGCCAGAAAAATTTGATACAGGACACGCTGGAGACCAAGTTTTCTTAAAAGACGTAGTATCAGTAGAAGAAAGTCCAAGACTTGGTTGTGGAATCATGGAAATGAAAGAAACTAGCTTTGAGTGGACATTAATGTATGATGAAATAGACTATGTAATAGAAGGAACTTTAGAAGTAGATATAAACGGTAAAAAGGTTGTAGGAAATAAAGGGGATATAATATATATACCAAAAGCATCTACAATTCACTTTACAGTTCCAAATTATTCAAAGTTTATGTATGTAACATACCCAGCAGATTGGGCAGATCAAGCAAAATAAGAATATTATAATTTAAATATAAAAAGACCTATAAGACGTTATAAAGTCTTATAGGTCTTTTATGTATTGAGATAGGTATAGGGTAAAGCAAGAATCTATATTTCTTAAATTTTATACACCACAATGCTACCGGGGAATAGGCTGATGGTTATAATGGTACTATAAAGGTTTATCTATCTTAGAATCCTTTAAAAGTCTAATTACATAACTTAATGTATGAAAATCTCTATCTAATTCAAGTTGAATTCTACGTAAGCCTTCAATTAAAGTCTTTTCATCAAAGTATTCTAATAAAATCATTAAATTTAATAAATTCAGGTCTCCATCCTTTGTATCAAAAATCCTAGCAGCTTTTACATGGGCATTTGTCATTACATTTTCAGTGGCAATTCTTAAATCTTCACTTATTTTTATATCTGGCATCTCATCAAAGATCTTGATATTAGGATTGCTCCTATCTAAATTTTTAGCCTTTTTTACATCAGTAGATAAGAATACAGTATTTATAAAGGTTGCATCTTTAAAGTTAACTGCCTCTAAATTTACTGAATCAAATATAGCATTTTCAAATATAGCATCTTTAAAACTACTTCCCTTTAAGTTAGCACCAATAAATTCAGCCCATCTAAAAGTACACTGAAAGAAATCACTAGACTTAAAATGCGCACCTCTAAAACTCACATAATCAAAATTTGAGTTTGAAAAGTTACAATTATAGCAGTTACTTCTAGCAAGGTTTTTGTACATAAAATTCTTATCTTTTTTTTCTATATTGTTGTAATTAAAGTTCCCTTTAACGCTTTGATTTCTAGCCATTTTTACCTCCAAAGCAAATAATATTATTTGCAGTCTTTTATTTTCAAAACACCTTTAAAAAACTCCTAGCTAATTTAAAAGTTATAGAAGTTTTAATATTCTAACCTTTTACTAAGTATTTTCACGTATTTCATTATAAATGTTATACATAACTTTCATAAAAGTCAATGTGATTTTAGGAAGTACACTTTGTATTAATTACATACAAGGTAAAGAATCTATTATTACAAAGTTGTAATAATAATATTTATAGAATTGTAATAATAATGCTTTATCATTTAATATATAAGAGATATCTTAAATATATAAGTCATAGGAAAAGGGGAGAGCAACATGGAACTTGTAAAAGTTGTAGATATATGCAAAAGCTATGGAAAGGATGAAGTATTATGTTGACTTATAATTTTGCGCAGCGGATAGTTGATAGGATGATGAAGGTCATACCTTACAATGTAAATATTATGGATAGTAAAGGCATTATTATAGCTAGTGGAGACAGCCTAAGGGTGGGTAAGGTACATAAGGGAGCATTTGAAGCTATAGAAAGAGGAATACTAATAGAAGTTTATAAGTCTTCAGGGGGAGCTAAGCCTGGAGTTAATATGCCTATATACTATAACAATGAGATAATGGGTGTTATAGGTATAAGCGGCGATCCAAAAGTTGTAGGATCTTTCGCGGAGCTTGTAAAAATAACTGCAGAGCTTTTAATAAGTCAGGAATACACTTTCAAGGAAAAAAGAATGGAAGAAAGATTGAAGGATGAATTTCTACACCAATGGGCTTATTTAAATCAAGAGTATGATGCAGTATTTAAAGAAAGGGCAAAGGCCTTAAATATAAATCTTAATATAGAAAGGGTAGCTGTAATTGTAAAGTCCATAGATTCAGTAAAAGATCCTAATTTCGACAAATTAAGGATTAAGATATCAAAAGATGAATATTTAATAAGACTTAATCCTCAAATCTGTGTACTATTTATAAAGTTTAACAAAAACTTAGATAAGTTAATTGAAGGAATATCATCTTTAATAGATAATGTTTATATAGGTATTGGGTTTAAACAAGAGATAGTTGGATTGTCTGTAAATCAAGCATTCAAATCAATTGAGCTTGGAGAAAGGCTTAAACCTAATCAATATATTTACAATTATAAGGATTTTGTGCTTATTCATAGGATATATGAAGGTGGAGATAAAAAAGAGATCTTAGAGCCTATATTAAAACTTATAGAGGGAGGCACTGGGTCTGACCTAATAAATACATTAGATAAATATATAAATTTAAATGGTGAAATAAATTTAGTAGCAGAAGCTCTTCATATTCATAGGAATAGTTTAAACTATAGATTACAAAAGATACAAGACATTACAGGAAAGAATACTAAGAATTATTTAGATTTGTTTCAGTTATTTAGTGCTTATACAATTTATAAGTTAGATTGTAATGAAGGTAAATAATAGTATCATAAACTAAAGGAAACTCCTACTGCACTACTCTACGTAGGAGTAAGTTCCGCTAGCTAAATCGAAGATTTAGAGCGTCACTTAAATTAATAATTACATATATTATAGGGCGAATGCACCATAATATGAACTGAAATTTTAACAATATGACGATGATTTATGAAATGCAAAGGGTTACAATTGATATATTAATATTAAATATATAAAAAATAGGGGGTATATCTATGGGAGTAACAGCACTAGGTGCAATAGTAGCATTAATTGTTGCAATTGTACTTATAATTAAAAAGGTTCATCCAGCCTATGGTCTTATTCTAGGGGCATTAGTAGGGGGACTTGTAGGCGGAGCTGGACTTACTGGAACTGTAACACTTATGATAGATGGGGCAAAGGGAATAATGCCAGCTATACTTAGAATTTTAACAGCAGGAGTTTTAGCAGGGGTACTTATAGAATCTGGAGCAGCAGCTAAAATAGCAGAAACTATAGTAGATAAGGTAGGTGAATCAAATTCACTTATAGCATTGACAATTGCAACATTAGTACTTACTTGTGTAGGCGTATTTATAGATGTTGCAGTAATAACTGTAGCACCAATAGCAATTGCTATAGCAAATAAAGCAAAGCTTAGTAGATCATCTATATTAATTGCAATGATAGGTGGAGGAAAAGCTGGAAATATAATGTCTCCAAATCCTAACGCTATAGCAGCAGCGGATGCTTTTAAGATACCATTAACATCAGTTATGGCAGCTGGGATTATACCTGCCATATTTGGAGTTATAGTTACCTGTATAATTGCTAAAAAACTTATAAATAAAGGATCATACATAATTAATGAAGAAATTCAAACATCATCTGAAGATAAGCCAAGCTTTATAGCGGCTATATCAGGACCTTTAGTTGCTATAATACTGCTTTCACTAAGACCATTATTTAAAATTAACATAGATCCACTTATTGCATTACCTGTTGGAGGAGCTGTAGGGGCTTTGTGTATGGGTAAAATAAAGAATTTAAACAAATATTCTATTTTAGGATTAAGTAAAATGAGTGGAGTTGCTATATTGCTTATAGGAACAGGTACCATAGCAGGAATAATAGCTAACTCAGGGTTAAAGGATGTAATAATTAATGGACTACAAACTTTAGGACTTCCAGCTTTCTTATTAGCACCTGTAGCAGGTATATTAATGTCAGGAGCTACTGCATCAACTACTTCGGGTACAGCTGTTGGTAGCCAAGTTTTTGGACCAACTATACTGGAACTTGGTATAGCACCAACATCAGCAGCTGCTATGATTCATTCAGGGGCTACTGTGCTTGACCATCTTCCACACGGAAGCTTCTTCCATGCAACTGGGGGTAGTGTGTTTATGGATATGAAAGAAAGGCTTAAACTTATACCTTATGAATCTTTAGTAGGACTTACTATGACAATAGTATCTACTATCATATTTGGATTACTTAAATAAGTAGCCCAAAGAATATTAGTTTATATAATAAAATGTTAATTAATTATCTTGTAAAAATACTTTAATAACTATTAGAAAGGCGGATTATTTATGAAATTTGTTTTAGCACCGGATTCATTTAAAGAGAGTATGAGCGCAAAAAGCGTAGCTAAGGCAATGGAAAGAGGTATTAAAAAGGTTATGCCTGATGCAGAGTGTATCCATGTACCTATGGCAGATGGAGGGGAAGGTACGGTACAGTCACTTATAGATGCAACAGAGGGGACATTGTATGAAATAGATGTTAAGGGACCTCTTTTGAATACTGTAAAGGCAGAATTTGCAATGCTTGGAGATGGAAAGACTGCTGTTATAGAAATGGCAAGTGCCAGTGGTATTCAACTTGTTAAAAAGGAAGAACGTAATCCGCTTTATACAACAACCTATGGTACAGGACAGCTTATAAAGGCTGCTCTTGACAAGGGAGCTACTAACATAGTTATAGGTATAGGAGGAAGTGCAACCAATGATGGTGGTGCGGGTATGGTTCAAGCTTTAGGGGCAAGACTTTTAGATAAAGACTTAAATGAACTTCCTTACGGAGGGGGATACCTTATAAATTTAAAAAGTATAGACCTTAAAGGCCTAGACCCGAGACTAAAGAATGTTACCGTAGAAGTTGCTTGCGACGTTAATAATCCATTAATAGGACCTAAAGGTGCATCTTATATATTTGGGCCACAAAAGGGAGCCACAAAAGATATGGTAGAGGTACTTGACAAGAGCCTTACTCATTATGCAAATATAATTAAGAATTTACTTAATAAGGATATAGCAAAGGTTTCAGGAGCTGGAGCTGCAGGAGGCCTTGGTGCAGGACTTATGGCGTTTTTAGATGCTAAGCTTTTAAAGGGTGTGGATATAGTTATAAAACATACCTGTTTAGAAGAGAAGATGATAGGTGCAGACTATGTATTTACTGGCGAGGGAAGCATAGATGATCAAACTATTTTTGGTAAGACTCCAATTGGGGTGTCTAAAACAGCACTAAAACACAACATACCAGTAGTAGCCTTTGCAGGGAAGGTCTGTTGTAAAGAGAGAGAAAAGCTATATAAAGAAGGAATAACAGCCATTATAGGCATAGTTCCAGGAATAGTAACATTAAAAGAAGCTTTAGAAAATGGTGAAGAAAATATAGAAAGAGCTACAGAAAGTGTAGTAAGACTTATAAGTATATAAGCATATAAGTAGATTTGAATATAGAAAAGTATAATTATATTTTTTAAATTATGTAAAGTTGAAGGACTGTATAAAACTTTTGGTTTGGCACAGTCCTTCATTTTTATATAATTAAATTGAAAGAATAAACATGGCCTATCTTAAGCCGGTTATTTTTCCTTTTAAAGCTTTAATTCGCCCGTTTACATAAATAGATAGTTCTTTCCTATCATTTTTAATTTCTAAAGGTGCATTGGCAATTATGTTAATAAGATCTAATCTATTGATTTTTATGTTTTCTGCTAATTCTTTAGCTAAAAATCTGTGTTTTATATCCCAGTAACGTTTGTTGAATTCATCAGATTGTCTTTTGTTATAATATCCTTTTTCAGCTCCAAATTGGAAAAGATCTGCTGCTGATTCTAATTCTTCTAAGTCCTCAACCTCTAAAGTTTCATCCATAAGATTTTGAAATAATTTCATTATAAACTCCTTTTCTAATCTATATTATGCCATTTTACTTCGATATTTATGTTTATACATAAACAAAAGTCACTTTAGCACATCAAGATTGTAAAATAGACAAATTTAATATTAATATATTATGTGGAAAATGTAAATATATTATTTAATATTAAATAAAAATAAATATAAATATTAGTGTAAAATAGGGATAATTTTCAATGTGTTAGCAGATTTTGCCGAACAAAGAAGGTTTAGTTTAATTTAGCTTCATTAATATCTAAAATATCTAAAATATCTAAATTTGAAAATGCAAAAAAAATGTGGTACGAAACAGATTTGTATGATTTAACTATTGCCATATACAATTTAAAATAATAATGTGGTAGAATATAATGAGAAGATAGTGCTATCAATGTAACAAACTAAAGTGTGACAGAATTTTGTATGAAAATATTAAGTAACTAATAAAGGAGCTTTAAATATGTGTGGTGAAAGAAAAATTAAACCAGGGACTTTTTATAAACATTTTAAAGGTAATTATTATAAAGTAATATATATAGCTACACATTCAGAAACTCTTGAAGATATGGTGGTTTACCAGCCACAATATGGAGAGATGAATATATGGGTAAGACCACTTTCTATGTTTTTAGAAAGGGTTGAATTCAACGGGAATATGGTAAATAGATTTGAAGAGTGCTCTAATTTAGATTTAGAAAGTATAACAGAATATAAGTAGAGTGTTCAATTATAAAAATTGAGGTGGTGTTTTAGTGTTTAAAAAATTTGTAAGTTATTACAAGCCTTATAAAAAACTTTTCTTTTTAGATATGCTATTTGCTATTATAGCTGTTTTATGTGATTTGTTTTATCCAATGATGACAAGAAAATTAGTAAATGATAGCATCCCAAATAAAAATATAAGGATGATAACTATATTTGCAGGAGCTCTTTTAGTTATATATATAGTTAAGGTTGCTTGCACTTACTTTATGCAGTATTGGGGACATGTAGTTGGTGTAAGAATGCAAGCAGATATGAGAAGGGACTTGTTTAAACACCTTCAAAAGCTTCCTTGTGATTATTTTGATAACAACAAAACAGGGGATATTATGTCTAAGATGATTAACGATTTAATGGATGTATCAGAGCTTGCACATCATGGTCCGGAAGACTTGTTTATATCTATAGTTATGATAATAGGTTCGTTTTTAATATTGATTACAATAAATACACCTTTAACTTTAATAGTTTTTGCATTTGTTCCTTTTGTTTTTATATTTGCTTTTGTTAAAAAGAATAAGATGCAAAAGGCTTTTATGGAAACTAGAGTGAAAACAGGGGATATAAATGCTAGTTTACAAAATAGCATATCTGGAATAAGAGTATCAAAGGCCTTTGTAAGTCATAATCATGAGCTTAAAAAATTTCAAGTAGGAAATAGAAATTTTAAGGCAGCAAGAGAAAGAGCATATAAGGCTATGGCAGAATACCATTCAGGCCTTGGATTTTGTACAGATTTATTAGATTACGTAGTTTTAATAGTTGGTGGATATTTTACTTATCAGGGAAAGATAAATATTGGAGATTTTATGGCATACATATTGTATGTTAAGATGTTTACTCAACCTATAAAGAAACTTATAAACTTTGTAGAACAATATCAAAATGGAATGACTGGATTTAAGAGATACATAGAGATATTAAATGCAGAACCTGAAAAAGATAAGAAAGACCCAATAGAATTTAATAATGTTAAAGGGAAGATAGACTTTAAGGAAGTATCGTTTAAATATGAAGATAAATATATTTTAAGTAACTTGAATATAGAAATACAAGCAGGTAAGACGCTTGCCTTAGTTGGTCCTTCTGGTGGAGGTAAAACAACTTTATGTAACTTAATACCAAGGTTTTATGATGTGGATTCTGGGGATATACTAATAGATAATAAAAGTATCTATGATATAAGCTTAGAAGATTTAAGAAGCAGCATAGGGCTTGTACAACAAGAAGTATTTTTATTTACAGGTACAATAAAAGAAAACATTTTATATGGTAATCAAGAAGCTAGTGATGAGGATATTATAACAGCAGCTAAAAGAGCTAATATACATGAGTTTATAATGTCAATGTCAAAAGGTTATGATACATTTATTGGGGAGAGGGGTATTAAGTTATCAGGTGGTCAAAAACAGAGAATATCCATAGCAAGAGTATTTCTTAAGAACCCACCAATACTTATATTAGATGAGGCAACCTCAGCCCTAGATAATACTACAGAGTATATGATACAAAAGTCATTAGAAGAGTTATGCAAAGGTAGAACTACAATTGTGGTAGCACATAGATTATCAACTATAAAAAATGCTGATAAAATATTAGTTTTAACTGATAATGGTGTAGAAGAAAGCGGAAGTCATGAAGAGTTATTAAATTTAAATGGAATATATAGCGAATTATATAACGCTCAATTTGTTACAAATGAAGTTTCTTAGTAAAATAGTTAAACTAATTAATTTTTAACAAATAATCCACAGCTGCATTAAAGAAATAAGACAAGCTGTGGATTGTTTTCGTTTAAGTATAGAGTTAATTTAAGAACTTTAAAGTAAAAATGATTATATAGTACATAAAATATCATTATGAGTGATATTAGATCTAACTTAGGAGGAATTTTATGAATAAGTGTAAGCTAGAAGAAGAAAAAAATAGATCTGTTGTTAATAATGTTAATAAGAACAATAAAAATGTGGATTATATGTTTATATTAACTTGGTCTATTATATTAATTAAGGATATATTCATGTTATCTATTATCCACAGTGATAATATAAATGTTTTTAATAAAGATATTATAATACAATTTATGGACCCAAGAAAGATGAGGATTTTTACACATTCTTTAGTAATAATTATAATCTTATCTTTTGCATTCTTATTTAAGAAAAAGGGTAGACTAAAGTTTTATATTACTGTAGATATTATATTTTCATTACTTATGATTGTAGATCTTATAACGGCTAGATCTATAGGAGGATTTATAACAATAAATTATTTAAAACATGGAAATTTAAGCTTTAAGGAGATATTAAATTTTTATAAATACCTAAGACCTATAGATATAATATTTTTAGTAGACATACCATTTATTATAAAGTATTACAAAAGGGATGCTTTATTATATAGAGAAAAAAGAAGAATACCAGTATTCCTACTTGTATTTCTTGTGGCTATATTTAGTGCAAATTACCTGCATAAGATGCTAGATGTTAAGGAAAAAGTGGATGATGTAGGATTTATAACTCATTACTGGGAACCATTTGGTAGCATATATGACACTTCACCTTTAGGATATATTGCATTTGATTTTTATGATGATTTAAAGGGAAATAAAAGATCTGAAATTACAAAAGAGAAGACAGATGATATTGAGAAATGGTTTGATGTAAATAAGGAGGATATTCCTGAAAATGATTATAAAGGAATCTTTAAAGGGAAAAATATTATCTTAATTCAAACTGAGTCAGTTGAAAATTTTATGATAAATCAATCTATTGGAGGGGAAGAGATTACTCCTTATTTGAATAAGATGATTAAAAGTAGTTTATATTTCCCAAATTTTTATGATCAAACAAACTCAGGAGTAAGTTCTGATGCAGATCTTATGACAAATACGGGGTTATTTCCTATAAGGGGTAAAAGTACATTTTGGGAAAATCCTTATACTGAGTATGAATCTCTACCTAAAATATTAAAATATTATAATTATAATTCCTTATTGCTTCACGGAGAGAAGGGTGGTAATTGGAATTTCAAAATTGCTACAGAAAATATGGGGTTTGATACGGTTTTAGATAGACGAGCTATTGATATAAAGCCTGAAGAGGTAAATTATTTTGGTGGTATATCAGATAAGACTATATTAATGTCATTTTTAGATAATATAACACAGATGGAAAAGCCATTTTATGGCCATGGTGTAATTTTAAATTCACATTTTGGGTTTGGATATGTGCCAAGAGAGGAATGGAGATTAAATCTTCCTTCAGATTTAAGTGGTAGTATGGTGGAAAAGTATCTTCAAAGTGTAAATTATGTGGATAAAGAAATAGAATACTTTATAAATGAACTTAAAGAAAAAGATTTAACTAAAGATACTATAGTAATAATAACAGGAGATCATGGTGGGCTAAACAAGTATTGTGTGGAAGATGTTTCAATGTTTAAGGATAGCTATCCATGGATAGCAGGAGAGCACCCAAAGGTTCCTTTCATAATATACAGTGAAGGATTTGAGGGAGAGACTGTTGATACCATAGGAGGCCAAATAGACATACTACCTACCTTGTCCTATCTTTTAGGTGTGGACAAAGATAAATATGAAAATTCCTCTGTAGGAAAAGTTCTTGTAAATACTAACAAAAACTATGCTCTCTTAAATGACAATAGTATAGTTGGAGATGTAAAAGAAGAGGAAAAAGCGCACATATTAGATGGATTTTGGGTTTCTCATAATATTATAAAAGGAAATTACTTTAAATTAAAATCTAATAAATAGTTTTAAATATAGATGAAAGGCTAAAGGATCTTGGAGGATTTATCCAAAGTTCTTTAGCCTTTACTGTACATAATTTGTATCTTTATGAGTGTGCTATTTTTAATGCGTTAAGGGCCTATCTTATATGAATTAAATAAAAACTTATATTTTTATCTCCCCAACCTAAATCCCAAGGAACGTGATATCTATCTGTAGTATGGGAATTTATTAAAGGATATCCATGAGAATCAAAATCTGTAACTATGGCAAAGTGATCTATATCATTGCCCTTGGCATATGCAATTACATCTCCGAGATTAAGTTTTGAAACTTCTCCATTTGCACTAGTGTTGGAAGGTGCTGCAAGAGTGTTAAATGTGCCTTTTTTTATTAAGGTACCTCTGCCGCTATATATAAGATAGTTTTTAAAAGCATCTGCATTTACAAAGGCGGAACTACCATTAGCACCTTCAGCTTTGTTATAAACACAAAACCAAGTGCCATCAAAGTTTAATCCACCACCCTCCTCCTTGTCACCTATGCATTGAGATACATAATTGGTACAGTTACCTCCAATTCCAGTGAAGTTTTTGTATTTTTTATTGTACCGTTTACCCTCACCAATAGCCCAGGGTATTCCGCAATATCTATCAGCATAATTTACAGCTTCTAATCTATGGTATTGACCCTTTTTTACATTAGGATAAGAAGGTTTAGGCTTATCATAATTAGGTATTTTAAAATCAAAAGGGGACTTTGAAATATGAATATCCTCTTTTATTTCACCAGAATAAGCCTTTAGTGCATCTTCGAAACAGTCAGTATACCAATCATTATATATTACAAATTTATCTTCTCTTTTTATAATCTCTAATGAATGTAGTAATCCTACACCAAATATGTTTTCAGTTAATAGATCGTCATCTTTGTAAGTATATTTAAATTTATAGTACTCATCTAATGTTATTTTGAAACCTTTATTAGTAGGACTTATCCTTTTTATTGTAGATTGAGAGCTTACATCAGTAAAGATCATATCTCTTTTATATGCCCAGTCCCTAAGATATTTTATCCTCTTAACCTCATGCTCAAGGGACCACCTTCCAAATTTATTTGAGGTGTCAAAATGGCTAGGAAGGACTGAAAGATCACCATCTAAAAAGGACATACATCTAGAATTATATATAGAGTTTATTACTTCTTCAATCTCTTCTTTTGTTTCATCGCTTACCTTTTGTTCGTTAGAAGCACTAGCTTTTGAAAGGTTAAACATAGTAAAAAATAAAATTAAAAATATAGTTAAAATCTTAGAAAAATTTTTCATAATAAATCCCTCCAGCATTAAACATGGTTCTAATATAGTATTTCCAAAGATACACTTTAATATAGATAAAAGTTATAAGTATTTAGTGATATATAAGGAAATGCTTATAACTAATAACAATTCTTAGAAGGTTTTTTATGAATAAAAAAAATGACGTCTTAAGTGTATCGCTTCCGATAATTAGTCAGATGGTAGTTTATACCTTCATGTCTATTTTTGATATGATGATGGTAGGAAAATATGCAGGAAATAAAGCTGTAAATATATTAGGCCTTAGTAATGCTATGGTTACAATTCTTATAAATATAATTATTATAAATGGTATATCAATAGGTATGATATCAATAATATCAAGGTATATAGGTGCTAAAGATAGTTATAAAGCATCTCTTTTTTCTTATAATGGAATTATGATTGGGATGTTTATGGGTTTAATTATAACTGCCATAACATTCTTATTTGGAAATCAGATATTGCATCTAATGGGAGCTAGAGGTGATTTATTATATATAACTTTGAGCTTTAGTAAGATAAATGCAGTAGCTATGTTTTTTTATATAATATCTAGCTTAATAAATGCCATGTTTATAGCTTATGGATATAGTTATATTCCATTACTAAGCTCTTTGATTCAATTTGTTACTAAAATATTTCTAAATTATATTTTTATGTTTATTCTATTTAAAAACCACATAAACATAAATGTTGTAGCTATTTCTTCTTTAATTTCCTATATAGCTGGTTTTATATTTTGTATTTGCATGGTTAGAAAATATAGATTTAAATTTAATATCTTATTTAAGAATCTTAAGTTTTCGTTAAGTATAGCAAAGGAAATAATAGAGCTATCTATTCCATCTTCTTTTGAGGAGGCAGCTTATAGCATAAGTAGGCTTATATGTACAAGTATAATTATGTACTCAGGAAGTATGTATTTTTCAGCTAATGAAATTGCAAATACTATAGAATCTATATCTTTTATGCCTGGTACTAGTTTTGGTATTGCTACAACTACTCTTGTTGGAATTAAAATAGGGGAAAGGGATATAAAAGAAGCTAACAGGGTTGCCTTTGAATGTGCATTTTATGCTTTAATTATGATGTGCAGCTTTTCTCTACTATTTCTTTTTATGCCTAATTTTCTTGTTAAGTTTTTTGTGGGTAAGGGTGACTTAAAGGTAGCCTATCTTGCAGGGGAATGTCTTGCTATAGGAGCGATAGAACAACCTCTTATTGCTGTATCCTTAGTTTTTGCAGGAGGATTAAAGGGACTTGGAGATACCAAAACACCCTTTTATATATCTGTGTTTACTGCTTTTTTTATAAGACTTCCTTTAATATATTATTTTCTGTATATATTAAAATATAGCATAAGAGCAGTATGGTGGATTACTGCATTACAATGGGGAATAGATGGTGTTTTAATGTTTATATGTTTTAAGTATAAGATATTTAAAAGGTTAACAAAGTATTAAGAATATTGTAACTTGTTGATATAACTAGACTAGCTTGTTATAATAAGGTGCGTATTAAAAGGATATGGTAAGATATAAAGATGTTTCACCGTAAAAATGACCATATTTAATGATATTTATTTGTTTATTAAATATGATAACACTTGACATTTTGGGAGGGGTTTATTTGGTTTTAAACATTTTAAAAGGACTGGCTTTAACAGCTAAAGATATAATACCGGTATCTTTATTTTTAATAATATTTCAGATTTTTGTACTTAAAAGTCCTATAGGCGATATTAAGCCACTTATATTAGGTATTTTATTAAGTACTGTTGGGTTATATATTTTTATAAAAGGGCTAGAAATTGGACTTATGCCACTAGGAAGCTCTGTAGGATCTAAATTACCACTATTAGATAATAAGCTACTAGTTATAGTTTTTGCATTTATACTTGGATATACCACAACACTTGCAGAACCAGCACTAGCATCCTTAGCTATGGAAATAGAGGAACTTTCAGTTGGAACTATGAAGAATAAGTGGCTCATTCATGCAGTAGCAACAGGTGTTGGAATAGGTATATCACTTGGTATGATAAAGATAATGTATAATATTCCGTATACTCATATAATAATACCAATGGTATTGCTTGCATCAATTCTTGCTTATTTTGCACCAAGTAGCATAACTGGTATAGCCTTTGATTCAGGGGGAGTTACTACAGGTCCTGTTACGGTTCCATTAAATATGGCACTAGCTATAGGGTTATCCTCTGTAATAAGTGGCAGCGACCCTTTAATTGATGGATTTGGTATAATAGGTCTAGCTTCCATTACTCCTATAATTGCTGTATTATTATTAGGTATTATAGTAAAGTTTTAAGGAGGGTATTTTATGTTTGAAGTAGAGGCTATTATAGTCATAGTTGATAGAGGAAGAGCTCACAAGTTAATTCAAAGTGCCAAAAGTGTAGGAGCAAAAGGTGCTACAACCTTCTATGGACGAGGAACAGGGGAAAGTGAAGGGAAAAGGTTTTTCAATTTAGATGTAGAACCCTCTAAAGAGGTTATAATTATACTTTCCGAAAAAGAAAATAGTAAAAAGATAATGGATGAAATAATTAAAGTAGGAAAGCTTAATGAACCAGGTACAGGAATAGTATTTACAGTACCAGTATCTAGCATAGTAGGCTTACATCATAGAGAACTTTAAATAGATTTTTATAGTTATGATGTTCATAAAGAAAAAATTAATATTAAACTGTGATTTTGATGTAATTTATAATAGTAGATTAAATATTGATTTAAATAAAAAAATGAATTATAATTAGTTTGCATAGAAACTAATTATAGTTCATTTTTTTGTAAGGGTTAAAATTAAAAAGTAATAGTACTTAAATGGTAAATGAGTTTATTGACTTTTTTCATAAAAAAGATGGTATGGAGTGATTTAATTGGAGAAAAAGCCTCAAGGTATTAAAATTGCAAGTTTAATACGAGAAATCAATTTAAAGCTTAATAATAATATAAGTAATAATTTTAAAAATAGTGGATTTACTACGCCTCAAATATTACTTATAAAGCTGCTTTCAATAGAGGGGCCTCTTAATGTTAGTGAAATAAGTGAAAAAATGTTTCTTACTAAGGGTACAGTTTCTGGCATTATAGACAGGCTTGAAAACCAAGAAGTTGTAAAAAGAAATAGATCTAATGAAGACAAAAGAATAGTGAGTGTAGCACTTACAAATAAAGGTGAAGATATAACTAAAACTATGCGTGGAACAATAAATAAGTATTTTGATACTATTTTTTCAATATGTAAGGAAGAGGATATGGAAAAGATAATAAATGGGTTAGATATACTTAAAAGTGTTTTAGATGAAAATTGTAAGGAAGACAAATAAAAATAGTTTAGGAGGGTATTATGTTAGTAGCAGCTATAATTTCTATAAGTTTAGCGCTTGTTTGTTATACCATAGGAGTATGGAGTGAAAAGATACAAGGCAAATTAAAAACATGGCATTTAAGTTTTTTTTGGATAGGCTTTGTTTTTGATACAATTGGAACAACTCTTATGAAAAAACTTAGTGGTAGTACTAGTTTTAATCTACACTCTGTAACTGGAGGTTCAGCCTTAGCTTTGATGTTAATACATGCAATATGGGCTACTGTTGTTATCTATAAAAAAAGAGAAAAGGGTGCAAAAAGCTTCCATAAGTTTAGCTTGGTAGTATGGGTTATATGGCTCATACCATATATAACAGGCATGGTTATTGCAATGAAAAGATAAAGATTTAGTAATTTTAAAGAAAGGCTGAAGTATAGTTTTTCTTAAATAAGTTAATTACAAAGTTAAAGCTATAAAAGAGATATTAATTACTTTAAATTAAAAGTAATTAATATCTCTTTTGTATTTAAAGTGTATTGCATTTTAATAGCTACATAGTATTTAACTGGAAATCACAAGGGATTTAATACAATGAGTTCCATTTTATGTGTAAATATTAGACATATTATTTAAATATATGATAGAATATAATAAGCTTTCCAAATGGGAATATAAAAGCTTTAAAAAATCTTTAGGAGTGAGTTAGTTGGGCAGTATTCTTATGAAAGAAAAAAAGGTAAAGATTAAAGATCAAAACCTTTGTCTTTGTAATAGTGGTAAAGCTTATGAGGATTGTTGTAAATTAAAAAAACAAGAGTATTATACTTTAGGAAAAAATTATGAAGATAAAGACATAATATTTAATCATACATTTAATATGGAAGTCTATGATGAGATAACAGATTATGCTATGTATAATATTTTTGATTTAGAAGGACAATCAGTTTTAACCATTAGTAAATCCATAGAAATTTTAAATAACATATATGAAAAGGTTAATAAAGGAATGAGTCAATTTGTAGATTTTGCTCCTTGTAAAAAGGGGTGTTCCTCTTGTTGCAGTCTTTATATAGACCTTACAGCTATTGAAGCTGAAAATATTAGAAGATATGTTGTAGACAATAAAAGCCATGATGAAATAAATATTTACAAAACAAAGTTAAAAGAAATTAAAGAACAGGTAGAAACTACTTCAAGACCTTATGAATTAAGTAAAGAAGATTTAGACAATCTGCATTATGAATATGCTTTAAAAGATATACCTTGTATGTTTTTAAATAAAGATGGATCTTGTAGTGTATACAAAGCAAGACCTTTAAGTTGTAGAAAGTTTATAGTATTTTCACCTAGGGATAAATGTGAAGATAATGTTTCAAAAGTAATATCACCTAATTTGGCTCCAACTAATATAGGGAGACTTTCAATAGATCACTTGTCCATGATTACAGGAAGATATAAGAGCTTAATTTACATAAATGAAGGTGATAAAAGTCCAATTAAAAGACCTCTTATACAGTGGATTAAAGAAGACTTTGATGATATAAATAGACAACCTTAAATTAAGCTTTTATCTATAAAGTTAAGGAGGTACATGAATTAAAAGTTGAAATAAAAGGAATTAAAATGTATTATAATACTAGAGACTAAGTGATATGGCAAAGAGACTTGAAGGTACTAATAGGTTTAAAATGCTATTAACTAGTCTAAGATTTATACATAAAACATACAAGGAGGAATAGAAATGAATAAAGAAGTGATATCTACAAAGAAGGCTCCAGGGGCTATTGGACCTTATTCACAAGCTATAAAGGCAGGTGACTTTATTTATACTTCAGGACAACTTCCAATTAATCCAAAAAGCAATGAATTAGTTGAAGATATAAAAAATGCTACAGCCCAGTGTATTGAAAATGTTAAGGCTATATTAGAAGAAGCTGGAACATCCATGGACAAGGTTGTTAAAACTCTAGTATTTTTAAAAGATTTAAATGACTTTTCAGATATGAATGAAGTCTATGCAAGTTATTTTAAAGAAAATCCACCAGCAAGATCTTGTATAGAAATTTCCAAATTACCTAAAGATGCTATTGTAGAAATAGAAGTGGTAGCTTTAATATAAAGTGATTTTTAGACTCATATTTATTATGATTTGATTAAATTTTATATAAGAAATATTTTACTTAAAAAGCCTTGTTTTAAACAAGGCTTTTTTTAAAAGAAATATGTGAAAAATTCTAAATTTTAAGATAATTATTTGAACAAAGGGTTAACAAAGTATAAACAAAGCCTCTTAAAGCTTGACATAAAAAGCCATAGGTATACAATTAAACGTATAAATGACTGTAGATGACTGGTCTACTTGAATTTATTTTAAGAAAGGGGTAGATTAGATGCCAGTAGATAATATACTAGCTTTAGAAAGAAGCTCAAATGCAAAAAAAATAAGAAGAGAGGGCTTCATACCAGGAATAATTTACGGACAAGATTTTGAAGCAAAATCTGTTCAATTTGATTTTCTTGAACTAAATAAATTACTAAAAGATAACACAAAGACATCTAGATTTAAAGTTAATATTGGAAATTCCAGCACAAGGTGTATAGTTAAAGAAATTCAAAGAGACTCAGCTACTGGAAAACTTATTCACATAGATATGCAATCTATAAGTGAAAATGAAGAAATTAAGATTAAAGTACCAATTACATTTACAGGTAAAAGAATGATTGAAAGTAAAAACTTAATGATTGAAAATTACCTAACTGAATTAGAGTTAAGTGGTAAGATGAAATATATGCCAGAGGGAATTGAAATAGATGTAGAAGATAAAGAATTGGGTGATAAAATTATCGTAAGCGATATAATAATAGATTCTAATCTTGAAGTTCTTGATGACAAAGATGAAGTTGTAGCATTAATATCTTCAGCAAAACAACAAGAAATTGATGAGGATGAAACAGAAGAAGTTTTAACTCCTGAAGAATAAAGCATTTTAATGAATTTTATAAGTTATGAAAAGTAATGATTTATAAAGTTGATTATAAACAGCATATATAATAAGAGACACTATGTGGTAGATATTAAAAAGTCTACTATATAGTGTTTTTTAGCTATTAAAATAATGAAATTTTTAAGCTTTGATTCAAATAACATTAAAAAGCTAGTACAGATTACAATTCTATAGATACAAAATTACAAAAAATATAATGCTTATTTAATTATCTATGTTATAATAAATACATACTATAACCTTGAATGTAATAAGTTTATAGTTTGTTTATTAATGATTTTATATAATAAAGCTATATATTTAAAAAGCATGTAACATATCAGGAGGTATAAGATGAAAACTTTGACTAAAAGTTTTAAGTTGAATAATGGTATACAGATGCCTTGTTTAGGATTTGGTACTTTTGAAATTGAGAAGGATGATGCTATTAGGGCCTCCATATTAGAAGCATTAAATGTGGGATATAGGCATATAGACACTGCATCTATGTATAAAAACGAAGAGGGAATAGGAAATGCAATTAAAGAAAGTGATGTTTTAAGAAGAGAGATTTTTTTAACAAGTAAGGTTTGGAATGGGGATCATGGCTATGATAGTACCCTTAAAGCTTTTGAAGCTTCCCTTAAAAAACTTAAAACAGACTATTTAGATTTATACCTAATACATTGGCCCAAAAATTTAAATAAAGAAACCTGGAAAGCTTTAGAAAGGCTTTACGATGAAAAGCTTATAAGAGCTATAGGGGTTAGTAATTTTAAAGTACATCATTTAAATGAAATTATGAGAAAAGCTAATATATGTCCTATGGTAAATCAAGTTGAATTTCATCCTCAGCTTCAAAATAAAGAGGTTTTAGATTTTTGTCTAAAAAATAATATTCAGGTAGAAGCCTGGGGACCACTTATGCAGGGTGAAGTCTTCTCAATAGATCTTATGAAAGATCTTGCGATTAAATATAATAAAACCATATCACAAATTACATTAAGATGGGATATTCAAATGGGCGTTGTAGCAATTCCCAAATCAGTAACAAAAAGTAGAATAAAAGAAAACACAGAGATATTTGATTTTGAGATCTCTTTAGAGGATATGGAAAAGATAGCTTCTTTGAACAAAGAAAAAAGAATTGGGCCTGACCCAGATGAAATTACTTTTTAACCTATTAATTAAGCCATTTTAAAAATATATCTTAATACAATTGAGGATTCCATTTGAAAATTTAAATGGAATCCTCAATTTTTTTAAGTATGATATGTGAAAATATATTATCGTATTGTTAAGACATGTACCATGTATTTATGAGGTGACTTTTCATTAACTAATATTTGAATATTAAATATTTTTATTTATTTACATAAATAGTATTGACATTATGCTATAACATGATATAATTTTGTACAATATTAAAAATATAAATACAGTGAAGAGAACAGTAGGTTGGATAGAAATTTAAAGAGATAGGATACCTTGGCTGAAAGTATTCTTAAATAAAATCAACCGAATACCATCTCTGAGTAGAGTGCTGAAATATATAGTAAGCATTTCCGTGTACTAGCGTTAATAGTTTCGAGGGGGTACAAATTTTTTTAAAAATTTGTTGCCAATTTGGGTGGAAACGCGTTTACTCGTCCCATTTTTCGGGAGGAGTTTTTATTTTATAAAAAAATAAGTTTAAACAAATTAATATAGATTAAAGAAGGAGGATTATTATGATTAAAGTTACACTAAAAGATGGAAGTATTATAGAGGTTGAAAAAGGAACAAAGGTAAGTGAAATCGCAAAAAGTTTAAGTCAAGGTCTTTATAAAAAAGCATTATCAGCTAAGATAAATGGAAAAAGATCTGAACTTATGGCTGAGATAAATGAAGATTGTGAACTTGAAATATTAACTTTTGAGGATGATGACGGGAAATGGACATTAAGACATACTGGATCTCACATTTTGGCTCAAGCAGTTAAAAGGTTATACCCAGAGGTTAAATTAGCCATAGGACCTGCTATAGAAAATGGATTTTATTATGATTTTGAAGCTGACTTTTCTTTTACACCAGAAATACTAGAAAAGATAGAAAAAGAAATGCAAAAGATAATAAAAGAAGATTTACAAGTAGAAAGATTTGAACTTCCGAGATCAGAAGCTATTGAGTATGTGAGGAATAAAAATGAAGATTATAAGGTTGAATTAATACAAGATTTGCCAGAGGATTCCATTATATCATTTTATAAGCAAGGTGAATTTGTAGACTTATGTGCAGGCCCACATGTACCTTCTACTAAAAAGGTTAAAGCAGTTAAATTGTTGTCTCTTGCAGGAGCTTATTGGAGAGGTGACGAAAAAAAGAAAATGCTTCAAAGAATATATGGAACAGCTTTTGCAAAACAAAGCGAGCTTGAGGCATACCTAAATATGTTAGAAGAAGCTAAAAAAAGAGATCATAGAAAGATAGGTAAAGAGCTAGGACTTTTTGCGATGCATGAAGAGGGTCCAGGATTCCCATTCTTTTATCCTAAAGGAATGGTTCTAAGAAATCTTTTAGAAGATTACTGGAGAGAGGTTCATAGAAAAGCAGGATATGATGAGATAAAAACTCCTATTATATTAAGCGAATCTTTATGGCATCAGTCAGGACACTGGGATCACTATAAAGAAAATATGTATTTTACAAAGATAGATGAAGAAGACTTTGCAATAAAACCTATGAATTGTCCTGGATCTATATTAGTATATAAAGATGGTATGCACTCTTACAAAGAGTTACCAATAAGACTTGCAGAGCTTGGGCTTGTTCATAGACATGAACTTTCAGGTGCTTTACACGGACTTATGAGAGTTAGATGTTTTACTCAAGATGATGCTCATATATTCATGACTAAAGACCAAATTACAGATGAAGTTGTAGATGTTATTAAATTAATTGATGAATTTTATAAGAAATTTGGATTTGATTATTTTGTAGAACTTTCAACTAGACCAGAAAACTCTATGGGAAGCGATGAAGACTGGGAACTTGCAACAAATGGTCTTAAGCTAGCCTTAGATAAAGCCGGGCTTAAATATAAGGTAAATGAAGGCGATGGAGCATTTTATGGTCCTAAGATAGACTTCCACTTAAGAGATTGTATAGGAAGGACTTGGCAGTGTGGAACAGTACAATTAGATTTCCAAATGCCTGAAAGATTTGATATTTCCTATATAGGTGCAGATTCAGAAAAGCATAGACCAGTTATGGTACACAGAGTTGTATTTGGAAGCATTGAAAGATTTATAGGTATATTAATAGAACACTTTGCTGGAGCATTCCCAACATGGCTTTCGCCAGTACAAGTTAAGGTATTACCTATATCTGAGAAGTTCCATGACTATGCAAAACAAGTTGAAAAACAACTTAAAGAAAAAGATATAAGAGTTGAAACTGACTTTAGAGCTGAAAAGATTGGTTACAAAATCCGCGAAGGACGTATGGAAAGAGTGCCTTATCTATTAATAGTAGGTGAAAAAGAAGTGGAAAATAATGAGATTTCAGTTAGAAGTAGAAAAAATGGGGATGAAGGTGTTTCATCACTAGATAGCTTTATAGAAAAGATACAAAAAGAAGTAGAGACTAAAGAAAACTACTTAGTTGAAGTTTAAAAAGTAAATAGAGTATAATAAAAAAGCGACCCTAGGGTCGCTTTTAATTAATATTCATAAGTTTTTATATTTTCACATAAAGATATATTTAAAGGCTTATCTTCTAGTACCTTTTTATATGAACATAAAAAGTCATTTAGTTCTAAATCTTTAAGGTTTATGGCATTACTGCTTCTAAGAATTACATTTTCTTTATCTAAGATTATATCTACATTATTAGAATTATTGGATATAGAATAGGTACTAACCACTTTTGAATTTAGGCTGTTCTTATATTTTTCATTAAATCCTATAGCCTTCCTTATATTTTCATAATCCGACTCTATTGGCATTTCAGAAAAGTTTAGACCTAAACTTTTCATTTGAGCTTCTATATCTTCAGGATCTAAACCATATCTTTTCATCATTTCTTTTTGAATGTTAAAAAGTTTTTCAGAAGAAATGGAGTTCTTGTCCATATATTCTTTGATTTTTGAAGAAAATGCTGTTATAGATAATTCGCCTTGAGATAAAGAATAGTATAGATCATATATATATTGTTCAAAATTATCTATATCCTTTTCCCTAGCTTTATTTTTAAGTTCATTAAAATCAACAATTCTATCATCTTTATTATCAGTCATCTTAAATCCTCCTTAGTTACTCTATTATACTATTCTTAAATACATTATAATAGTATACAACATATATTTAAAGTAATTATTGCATCCACGCTGTTTTAAATATATAACTTAATTAATTATAATAGTTTAAAGGAGGGGTTAATTTGGGTATAGTATTATATAAAGATGGTAAAATAGAAAAAGATAAAAGATATAAAGAAATAAAAAGTGGAGATGCAGTATTATATTTAACAGACGTATATGAAGATATGTTCACTAAAAGGAGTTCAAATATTAATTTTAGTAGGGACATAGAGATAAAAGATAAAAATAAGATAGTTATTAATATGCCTTATGTAGATGAATTAAATAAAAAAAGAGTTGAGGCTGTGCTTGAAGATGGATTAGTATCCTTATATTTTAAAGAAAAAGGGTTCATAGAATTTATGGAAGAAAAGATAAGCAGGAATAAGGAAATAGATTATAAAACTGTGTTTTTGTCATTATTTCAGTTCCTTATGTTAAGTTATGACCAGAAGTTAATAAAGCTAGAAGATGATGTGGAAATTAGATTCGAAGATGCTGTTGCTAAGGATAGTATACAACTTGAATCACTTCTAAAGGATAAGAAGAAAATATATATGATTAAAAGATGTACTAATTATTATAAGTCTATACTAGTTTATCTTGAAGATGAATTTAATGATATTAAACTTTATGATAAATTATTTTTTTCTTTTCAAGATACATTGAATCTAGCTGAAAATGTTGAGTCTTCTATATATTCTTGTATAGATATTTATAACTCAATATATTCTAATAGAATGAATAAGACTATGGAACTTTTAACATTTATAACGGTGATGCTACTTCCAGCTAGTATATTATCAGGAATATTTGGTATGAATTTTAAGTTTATGCCATTATTAGATCATCCACAAGGATTTTATATAACTGTAGCTGTTATGATGTCGGCTGTAGCATTTGGTATAATATACTTTTTTACAAATAGAAAGAGACCATAAAAGATTATGGAATATTTAGTTTGTTATATAATAATCAATTACATATTATTCGACAAAAGATGAGGATTGTTAAAAAGGTGTCAATTATATATTGTATATAAGTTTTTAATAAAAGCAGCCTAATTTCATTTATTAGGCTGCTTTTATTAAAAATTTATTGAATAACTTGCATATTCTTTTGCTAAGTTTTTAAAACCTTGATTCTTTAAAATAGTAATAGTTAAAGCAAATAGTTCATAACTGGAAGTCTCTTTATTACGGAATTTTTTTAGTTCTGTATAAATCTCTTTGGTTATATTATTTATATCACCTTGAGTTAAGTTGGTTTTGGCATCCAAAGCAGCATTTAATATGCTAGTTCCGAGTTTCTTTTCATCAAAATCTTCAATTCTACCATTCTTTTTTATTACTTTCATATAAACACCTCCTTTTTTCATTATAACCCCATTTTTTAATATTGCAAAATATAGACTATCTTTTTATTACACAAAGTGTAAAGATACTTTACACTATAAGCATTTAAGGTAAGGTTATGTAAAAAATATTTGTGATATAATTAAAACCGTAATATATAATTATAGGGGGAATAAATATGAATATTGATATGGAATACTTGCTTAATATGATGAAAAAGTATATGGAGATACCAAGCCCTGGAGGTTATACGAAAATGGCTATTGAGGAAGCTAGATTAGATTTTGAAAAGCTAGGATTGAAAACAGTTATAACAAAAAAAGGTGCATTAATTGCTACGTTAGAGGGTAAAAACACCGAAGAAGAAATAATAATATCTGCTCATATGGATACATTAGGAGCTATGGTAAAGGAAATAGAAGCTGATGGTAAGCTTAAATATAAAAGAATAGGTGGAGGGTGCTTTGGTTCTATTGAAGGAGAGAATTGTCATATAATAACTGAGTCAGGACGGGATATAAGTGGATCCGTTATGCCTAGAACTGCATCTACTCATATACATGGACAAGAAGTTTCAAATTTAAGTAGAAATGAAAATAATATGATAATAAGAGTAGATGAAAAGGTTGAAAGTAAGAAGGATGTATTAGATATTGGTATAAATGTTGGCGATTTTATTTATATGGATACGAGAACAAAGATAACAGAAAGTGGATTTGTTAAATCTAGATATTTAGATAATAAATTAGCAGTGGCAATGGTATTTGAAGTATGCAGATATTTAAAAGAAAACAAAATAACACCATGTTGTACTACAAAATTTTATATTAGTAATTATGAAGAAATGGGACATGGAGTATCAGGCAATAATATATCAGATAAAGTTAAAGAAATGGTAGCTATTGATATTGCACCTGTAGGAAAGGGGCAAGAGTCTTCAGAGTATGCTGTAACCATTGCAGCTAAAGATAGAAAGAGTGTTTATGATTATGAATTAAGACGTAAACTCTCAGGCATAGCAAAAGAAAATAATATAGATTACAGGGTAGATGTTTTTAATTTTTATAGTTCAGATGCTACTCACGCTATACTTCAAGGTGGAGATTTTAAATTTGCATGTATAGGACCTGGAGTAGACTCTACACATCACTATGAAAGAACACATTTTTCAGCTATAGAAAATAATGTGAAACTTTTAGTAAAGTACGTTGAGAACAATTAAAGTACTTAGAATCAAGGCACATAAATGAGTTAGAGCATCTTGTAAAAAAATATAATCAATTAAACATTCGAAAAATTCGTAATTAACAGTGAAATGTATTGAAATTTTCTATAGGAAACTTTATAATAGCCTTAAAGAACAAGTTATTATAGTATTTTCAGTTCTTAGTAAGTTTGATATTTATATAAATTTGTTAATTCAAGTTTATTTATAATATATTTCAAATGATAGGGGGGCTAATATTGGATAATTTAAGGAAAACACCACTTATTGACTCATATGAAAAATACGGTGGCAAGGCAGTTGATTACGCTGGGTGGCTTTTACCAGTAGAGTTTGAAGGAATAATCCCAGAACATGAAGCCGTAAGGAATAATGCAGGTTTATTTGATGTTTCCCATATGGGAGAAATTACAGTAAAAGGTAAGGATGCGTTAAAGTTTTTACAATATATTATGACAAATGATATAGGCATCTTAGAAAATAACCAAGTTGTTTATACTTTAATGTGTTATGAAAATGGTGGAGTAGTAGATGATTTAATATTATACAAATTTGATGAGGGCGATTACTTTTTAGTTGTAAATGCTAGTAATGCAGACAAAGACTTCAAATGGCTTTGCGACAACAAAGAAGGTTTTGATATAGAAATAGAAAACGTTTCACCTAAATATGCTCAATTAGCACTTCAAGGACCAAAAGCACAAGAAATACTTCAAAGAATGGTAGATGTAGATCTGTCAGATATTAAATTTTTCTATTTTAAAAGAAATGTTAAAATTAAAGGTATAGATTGTTTAGTATCTAGGACAGGATATACAGGTGAAGATGGATTTGAAATATATATGGACCCTTCAGGAATTGTAACCTTATGGGATGAAATATTAAAAGAAGGAAAAGAAGATGGGGTTAAGCCTATAGGACTTGGAGCTAGAGACACTTTAAGATTCGAAGCAAACCTTCCTTTATACGGGAATGAGATTTCTCAAGATATAACTCCACTAGAAGGTGGACTTGGATATTTTGTTAAATTAAATAAAGAAGAGTTTATAGGTAAAGATGTTTTACAAAAACAAAAAGCTGAAGGTTTAAAGCGAAAAGTTGTTGGATTTGAAATGACAGATAGAGGAATTGCAAGACATGGATATAATGTAGTAGATGAAGATGGAAAAGAAATTGGAATAGTTACTACAGGATATTTCTCCCCAACATTAAAGAAAAATATCGGCTGTGCATTAATAAATGTAGAAAATTCAGAGATGGGTAAAGAGATATTTATTCAAGTAAGAAATAGAAAATTAAAGGCAACTATAATAAGTAAAAAGTTTTATAATAAACAAACTAAAAGTAAATAGGAGGTATTAAATATGAAAGTTTTAAAGGAATTATTATACACACAGGATCACGATTGGGTAAAGGTAGAAGGGGATAAAGCTTATATAGGACTTACAGACTTTGCTCAACATTCTTTAGGATCTATAGTATTTGTTGAATTACCAGAAATAGATAGTGAATTTGAAAAAGAAGAAGTGTTTGGAGTTATTGAATCAGTGAAGGCAGCTTCAGATTCTGTTATGCCAATTAGTGGAAAGATTTTAGAAATTAATGAAGAAGTAGTAGATGACCCTAGTATTTTAAATGATAATCCATATGATAATTGGTTATTATGTGTAGAAGTAACTAATAAAGAAGAATTAAATGAATTAATAGACGCTGAAAATTATCAGGAGTTATGTAATAAGGAGGGGTAAAATATGTATCCTTATATCGCAAATATAGACCAAGATAAGGAAGAAATGCTTAAAGCCATAGGTGTTAAAACTATGCAAGATCTTTTTATAGATGTTCCAGAAAACGTTTTATTAAATAAAGAACTTCAAATTGAAAAGTCAGCTTCTGAAATAGAAGTATCTAATAAGGTTAGTGAACTTGCAAGAAAGAATAAAAGCATAGATGATTATATTTGTTTCTTAGGGGCAGGTGCTTATGACCATTATGTACCATCAGTAATAAAGCATTTAGTATCTAGATCTGAATTTTATACAGCTTATACTCCATATCAACCAGAGATAAGCCAAGGAACATTACAAGGAGTATTTGAATTTCAAAGTATGATTTGCGAGCTTACAGGCTTAGATGTAGCAAATGCATCAATGTATGATGGCCCTACAGCAGCAGCGGAGGCAGCAATATTAACATCTGTATCAACTAGAAGGAAAAAGGTATTAATATCTAAAACAGTAAATCCTGAAACAAGAAAGGTTTTAGATACCTACCTAAAGTTTAGAGATGTAGAATATGTTGAAATAGAAGAAAAAGATGGGACTACAGATATAGAAAGTTTAAAAGGTCTTATAGATAAAGACACTGCAGGAGTGTTAATTCAAAGTCCTAATTTCTTTGGAATAATAGAAGATGTTAGTGAGGCTGAAAAAATAATACACGACAATAAATCACTTTTCATAATGAGTGTGGATCCAATTTCACTTGGTATACTTAAAAGCCCAGGAAAACTAGGGGCGGATATTGCAGTGGGAGAAGGACAAGCGCTAGGACAAAATATAAACTTTGGAGGACCTTGTGTAGGATTTATGACAGCAACTTCTAAGCTTATGAGAAAATTGCCAGGAAGAATAGTTGGACAAACTGAAGATGTAGATGGAAAAAGAGGTTTTGTACTTACTCTTCAAGCAAGAGAACAGCATATAAGACGTGAAAAGGCAACTTCAAATATATGCTCAGATCAGACATTGAATGCTATATCAGCAGCTATTTATATGTCCACACTTGGAAAACAAGGAATTAAAGAAGTAGCAGAGCAGTGCATAAAAAAATCCCACTATGCTTATAACAAATTGATTGAATCTGGTAAGGTAAAACCTTTATTTAAAGATAAACCATTCTTTAAAGAATTTGCAGTAGTTTTAGAAAAAGATGTAGATAAAGCTAATGAAGGTCTTGAAGATAAGGGAATATTAGGTGGCTACAATGTAACAAAAGCCTACGATAATCATAAAAATGCTATGCTTTTATGTGTTACAGAAAAAAGAACTAAATCTGATATAGATAAGTTAGTTAAGGTAATGGAGGTGATATAGGTGAAAGATTATAGTAAATTAATATTTGAACTTTCAAAAAACGGAAGAAAAGCATATTCACTTCCAAAGTTAGATGTTCCAGATATGAACCTTGAAGAGTTACTTCCAAAGGATTTTTTAAGAGATAGTGAAATAGAATTGCCAGAAGTTAGTGAGGTTGATGTAGTAAGACATTACACAGCTCTTTCTAATAAGAATTATAGTGTAGATATGGGATTTTATCCACTAGGATCTTGTACTATGAAATACAATCCTAAGATAAATGAAGATATGGCATCTTTAAATGGTTTTTCTAGGATTCATCCTTATCAAAAAGAAGATCAAATACAAGGTGCTCTAGAACTTATGTATAATCTATCAGGAAATTTATGCGAAATTACAGGGCTTGATGCATTTACTCTTCAGCCAGCAGCTGGTGCTCATGGAGAGCTTACAGGGCTTATGATAATTAAAGAATATCATAGGAGTAGAGGCGATAAAAAGAGAAATAAAATAATAGTTCCTGACTCAGCTCATGGAACTAACCCAGCTAGTGCAACAGTAGTTGGATTTGATATAGTAGAAATAAAATCAAATAAAGATGGTACTGTAGATCTTGATGCATTAAAAGCGGTGTTAAATGATGAGATAGCTGGTCTTATGCTTACAAATCCTAACACATTAGGTTTGTTTGAAAAAGATATAAGACAAATAGCAGATCTTGTTCATGAAGCAGGTGGATTACTTTATTATGATGGAGCTAATCTAAATGCAGTAATGGGACTTACAAGACCTGGAGATATGGGATTTGATGTATGTCATTTGAATCTTCATAAAACTTTCTCTACCCCTCATGGTGGAGGAGGACCAGGATCAGGACCAGTTGGAGTTAAGAAAGAATTAGAAAAGTTCTTACCTGTTCCAGCAGTTAAGAAAGTAAATGATGCATTTACCTTAGATTATGATAAGCCAGATTCTATAGGAAAGATAAAGAATTTTTATGGAAACTTTGGTGTTTTAGTAAGAGCTCATACTTATATATTAACTTTAGGTAGTGATGGATTAAAAGAAGCTACTGAGGTAGCTGTACTTAATGCTAACTATATTAAAGAAAGGTTAAGAGACTACTACAAAATAGCTATTGATAAAGTATGTAAACATGAAGTAGTATTTGCAGGAATAAAAAATAAAGAAACAGGGGTTTCAACCCTTGATATTGCAAAGAGGCTTATAGATTATGGATTCCATCCACCAACAGTTTATTTCCCTCTTATAGTTGATAGTGCGCTTATGATAGAGCCTACTGAAACTGAGAGCAAAGAAACTATTGATGAGTTTATTGATGTTATGATTAAAATAGCTAAAGAAGCAGAAAAAGATCCTGAAATCTTTAAAACCGCTCCTCACAATACTCCAGTTAGAAGACTAGATGAGGTAAAGGCTGCAAGAACTCCAATTGTAAAATGGAGTAAAGAGAATTAGGAGGATATGTGTATAATGGATAAGGATATAATTGTAATAGGAGGAGGTCCAGGTGGGTATGTGGCTGCAATAAGAGCAGCCCAACTTGGACTTAACGTTACAGTAGTAGAAAAAGATAAGCTAGGTGGTACCTGTCTTAATAGAGGTTGTATACCTACAAAAGCTCTTTATAGAAATGCTGAAATACTTAATATATTAGAAAATATAGATGAGTTTGGAATAAATGTTTCTGATTACAGCATAAATGTAGCAAAGGTACAAGATAGAAAAAATAAAATTGTACATACTCTAGTATCAGGAGTAGAACAACTTTTAAAAGCTAATAAGGTAGAAGTTATTTCTGGAGAAGCTACTTTAAAGGATAAAAATACAGTTACTGTTAAGACTGCAGATGGTGTGCAGAATATTAGAACTAAAAATATTATAATAGCTACAGGATCTGTTCCGTACATGCCGAGCATAAAAGGTATTGAGGAAAAAGGTGTTGTAACTAGTGATGAACTTTTAGAATTTGAGGAAATACCAGAAGAGTTAGTAGTTTTAGGAGGAGGCGTAATAGGATTAGAATTCGCTGGAATATTTAATGCTATGAAAACTAAGGTTAAAGTTATTAAAGCTTCAACAACAATATTTCCATCTGTAGATAGTGATATTACCAAAAGATATTCTGCTTATCTAAAGAAACAAGGCATAGAAGTTCAATCATCAGTAGATGTAAAATCTATTGAAAGACAAGGCGAAAAACTTGTAATAAAAGCTGAGGGTAAAAAGGGAGAAATGTCTATAACTGCAGATACAATATTGATTTCTAAGGGGAGAAGAGCCAATGTAAAAGGCTTGGATATAGAATCATTAGGAATAGTTATGGATAAAAAGGGAATAAGGGTAGATGAGAATCTTAAAACTAATATAGAGGGGATATATGCCATTGGGGACGTGAACGGTATATCACTTTTAGCTCATGCTGCATCAAGTCAAGGAGTTTATGCAGTAGAACATATAGCTGGACTTACAAATAAAAGATATGAAGCAATAATACCAGATTGCATATTTGTATTCCCAGAAATCGCTTCAGTTGGGGTTACTGAAGATGAGGCTAAAAAAAGAGAACTAGAATATAATGCAAGTAAATTTATGTTTGGTGCTAACGGAAAAGCATTATCTCTTGGAGAAGGAGATGGATTCATTAAAATACTATCACTTAAAGAAGATGATACCATAATAGGAGTACATATTATGGGGCCACATGCTTCTGACCTAATTCATGAAGGTGCACTTGCAATAAATAATAAGCTTGGTGTAGAGGATATAAAGAAGACAGTTCATGCACATCCAACATTAAGCGAAGCATTTTATGAAGCTGCTTTAGGACTCAAAAAAGAAGCAATTCATATAGCACCTCCTAGAAAATAAAAAAACTTATGATGTTATGAGAGAAATAATACTAGCTTCCACATATTCTTAGAGTAACCTAAGGGTATGTGGATTTTAGTTATAAAAGACATTAGATATGGATAAAGGGCAAAAAATAAAAGACAAAAGATTGGATATATTTTATTCAGTAGATATTTTTTGAAATATTATATACATAAATATTTTTAATAAATCATAATAACTATTAAAATCTTACATAAAATCAAAGGAGAAATTTCATGAGATATATAAATAATTTAAATACAGACGCTTATTTTAATTTAGCATCAGAAGAATATTTATTAAAGCATACTGATGAGGAATATTTTATGCTTTGGAGAAACGAGTCTTGTATAGTTGTAGGAAAGAATCAAAATACCCTTTCTGAAATAAATTTAGATTATATAACAGAAAATAATATAAAGGTAGTTAGAAGACTTACAGGAGGTGGAGCCGTATTTCATGATCTTGGAAATATAAACTTCACCTTTATAGTAAACGATGGACAAAGTTTTAATGATTTCCAAAAGTTCGTGGAACCAATAATTGAAGTTTTAAGTGAACTTGGAGTTAAGGCTGAGTTTTCAGGAAGAAACGACCTTTTGATAGAAGGTAAGAAATTCTCAGGAAATGCTCAGTGTAAGTACAAGAATAGGGTAATGCATCATGGAACCTTATTATTTTCTTCTAGTATGTCCGACTTAAGTAAAGCCCTTATTTCAAAACCTATTAAATTTACAGATAAAAGCGTAAAATCCATTAGCAGCAGGGTTACAAATATAAGTGATCATCTTAAAAATAATCCTATGGATGTATTAGAATTTAAAGATGAAATATTTCACCACTTAGCTATTAAAGAAGGGGCAAAGATTGAAGAATTTAATGAACAAGAAATAAAGACTATAGAAAAGCTTAGAGAAGAAAAGTACAGTACCTGGGATTGGAACTTTGGTAAGTCACCTAAGTATAATTTTAAAGAAGAAAAGAAGTTTAAAGGTGGAACAGTAGAATGTAATGTTGATGTAAAGCTTGGAGTTATTAATGAAATTAAAATATATGGAGATTTCTTTGGTAAAGAAGACATAGGAAATTTAGAAGATAAACTTAAAGGAATAAAACATGAAAAGGCTGCTGTTATTGAATCTTTAAAAGATGTTGATATGTCTAATTATATATCAAATGTTACCAAGGAAGATTTTCTCCAAGTATTATTTTAAGTTTATTACCCACATATTTCAGTATTAAAATACTGAGTAGTAAAAGTTATTGAATATGAGTTGATAAAATTAAAAAGTTAGAGTGCTTACTATATATATAAATACCTTTAGTAAGCACTCTAACTTTCATTGTTTTTTGGCGGACTACTTTCTGTGTCTGTCAATATAGGGTCTCCTTCCTTCGATTCACTTGTTATTCTCTCTTATATATTACTTAACGGTTATATTTATATTTATAATTAACCCTTTGCAAAGAGGAAAACAAATTTAAGCGGTTTATTTGTGAAATTTAATTTTCTGGTGGTCTCACCTCTCTTCTTATTAATATTCTAGAAGTATTACTTTATAAATATTTTACCACCTCCTACAATCGATTTATGAATATGAAGAGGATAGTTTTGCTAATTCATGTTGTTAAACTAATTATATATTATTCAGAATATTAAGTCAATAGCTTTTAAAAAAATATAAGGAATATAGGGGACAGTTCATAACTATAAATACTTGGGGACAGTTCACAAGTATTTATAGTTTATACAATGTTTTGTTGATGATTTTGATAATAAACAGACTATTTTTTAAAATAATATAGCTTGCCATCTTCTGCAGAGTGATGGATTAATGATTTGTTATATAAGTAAGCTATAAAGGCAGAGGTAGCACCTAAATTTATATAATATTCATTAAAACCTAAATCTATATCATTTAATAATGCAATGCTTTCTAAGAGGTCCTCCCTTGTTAAAGGCTGATCTAAGAGTTCTAAACATTGATTTATATATTTGTTTATGTTTTTTATATTTATATCTGCAAGATTTATTATTTCATCTTTAGAATAGATGATTTTTGCATGGCTTACCATAAAGTAGTCAGCATCTAAGGTCTTTATATATTCTAAAGTGTTTAATGATTCCTCTATATTATATAGGTAAGGAAAAGGGTGCCTTTTTATGATTTCTTCGCTGAATATGGAATCTCCAAGATAACATACTTTATCAGGAGTTATTATTCCTATGTGTTCCATAGAGTGACCTTTTAGTGAAATTATTTCTATTTTTTCATCGTTAATTTTATTTATACCATAATCTAATATTTCATCAACATTTATAGGTGTATTAGATTTCTTTAGTTCTTTAGCAGCGTAGGATGAAAATAATGCATAGGGCATAATTTCAGGATTCTCCATAAAAATCTTTTCTTTTAAAGAAGCATAGGTTATACATCCGGGATAATTATTTAAAAAGTAATTATTTGCACCACAATGATCTAGGTGGCTATGAGTATTTATTATATATTTAGGGTGAAGATTATTTTCTATTAAAGCTTCTTCTACTTTCCTAGCAGAAGTGTTATTTATACCTGTGTCTATAAGAATGCAATTTTTATTTTTAAATGTATATACTCCAATGTTAGTACCAGAGGGTATATAATAGCTATTTCCATTAATCTTTTTTAGTTCCATATAAAGTTGGCCTCCTCATGTTTAAGTTCTTCTATTTAGATTATAACAAATAATATTTAATTTATAGGGATATTAAGGACTTTTTTTATTAATAAACTTAAAAATAGGAATATAAATGATGTAAAGCATATTAAGTATGCAGGATATACTTCGTTTAGAAGCTTAGAATTGGTAAAAGATAGATTTAAAAGTTTGGACAAAAGGTTGACTTTAAAAATTTCCATATGTATATTTAAGTTATATTAATGATATTAATATATAATAGCTTTATAAAGTTCTTAACAAACAAGCTAAAATAAGGTTATTAATTAGAAACTATAGACACAACTTATTTATATAAGTTAATTTTAAGATGTAGTTTAAAATAGGGGGAGTTTGTATGGATAATAATTATAGGTTTTTTAAAAATGATGGGTGTCAGTATTTTCCATGTCACAAAGTTAAAAATGAAGAAGAATTTAACTGCTTGTTTTGCTATTGTCCACTTTATTTTTTAGAAGATTGTGGTGGAAATAAAAATGATATCAATGGTATAAAGGATTGTTCAAATTGTTTAATACCACATTCACCTAAAGGCTATGACTACATAGTAAAAAAGATAATGGACGTAAACAAAACTAAGAGAGAATCAATAAAGTAATCACAGAAAGAAAAAAACCTAATATATTAGTATAAGGCATAGCTTATATTAATTGTAAATATAATGTTTATTTAGGTTAATGATTGACTTTTAAAAATCTTAGTCTTATTATAAAGAAGTAAAAATGAATTATACAAAATAAAAATTAATATAGAATTGTTAGGTGAGGTTACTATATAAATATAAGCTACTGCCCAGAAATGTCGAGAGACGCCAACGGGTTAGCAAGTACTGTCGATTAAGGCTTTACTTAATGTAGCTGGTATGTTTTAAAACAAAGCCAAAGTTATATAGTGCTAAAGCTCAACGAATGAAGTAGTCTTTATTTTTCATGAGCAATTTAATCTCTTCATCCGCTGGGTGAAGAGATTTTTCTATTTTAAGGAGGTGAGTATTCTTGGGAGAAAGTATTATTAATAGTGAAAATGAAAAAAGTAAAAATCAATCAGATGGCATAGACCCCCTTCCGGATATTCATCTAGGAGAGGATAGTGATGCCTAATAAAAGGAGGTGAACTGTTGTAGGATATCTATAAGTTCCTATAGAAACTATATGATTTATATAATTAAAATTTTACTAAGATTATAACATTATAAAGTGAGAGGCGTAATTTACAGCATTCATAATTGTTTTGAGATCTTATAAAGATTATAATTTTATGAAAATTATAGGAGCTATAGATTTTTAACAACAGAATTACTATGGTATTAAAAGAGATGTTAAATAGTTTTGAAAATAAAAATACAGAGATATTATTAAAAAAACTTAATAGTTCCTTAGAGGGATTAAAACAACAGGAAGTAGAAGATAGATTAGATGAGTATGGATTTAATGAATTAGAAAGTGAAAAGAAACCTACTATAATAAAAAGAATATATGAAAATATAAAAAATCCACTTGTAATATTACTTATGGCATTAGCTTTAATTTCCTATTTAAGTGGTGATAATAAGGCCGCTATAGTAATGGGAGTAATGGTGAGTTTAGGTGTAGTTTTAAAGTTTGTTCAAGAAGTTAGGGCGGATAATTCAACAGAACAATTAAAGTCTATGGTAAGAACCACAGCAACAGTTATAAGAGATGGAAAAGCAAATGAGATTCCGCTTAAGGTAATAGTACCTGGAGATATAATACACCTTTCTTCAGGGGACATGATACCAGCAGATGTACAAATAATAACATCTAAAGATTTATTTGTAAATCAATCTGCACTTACAGGTGAATCCTTGCCTGTTGAAAAGATTGTAAGTGATAAAGAATATGATAATGATTTTGAAAATACTAATTTATGCTTTATGGGTACTAACGTTGAAAGTGGTACAGCAATAGCAATAGTTTTAAATACAGGTAATAAAACTTACTTTGGTAAACTTACAAGTAAGCTTGGCGGACAACAAGAAATTACAGATTTCGACAAGGGAATAAATAAGTTTGTCTGGCTTATGATAAAACTTATATTTATTATTGCCCCTTTAGTTTTTTTAATAAATGGATTTGTAAAAGGTAATTGGTTTGATTCCTTTTTGTTTGCAATAGCAGTGGCGGTTGGATTAACACCAGAGATGCTTCCAATGATAGTTACAGTTAATTTATCTAAAGGTGCTATTGCAATGTCTAAGAAAAAGGTAATAGTAAGAAGATTAAATGCCTTGCAAAATTTTGGAGCTATGGATATTTTATGTACAGATAAAACAGGAACTATAACTTGTGGAAAAGTAATATTAGAAAAGTATTTAAATATATATGGGGAAGATAGTAGTAGAGTTTTGAAATATGGATATATAAATAGTTTTTATCAAACAGGATTAAAAAATATGATGGATGAATCCATATTAGAACATAAATTAGATGGAGAAGATTTTAATATTGATGGAAAGTATGAAAAAATAGATGAGATACCCTTTGATTTTATGAGAAAAAGAATGTCTGTAGTTGTAAGGAATAAAAGGATGGAAGATGTTTTAATATGCAAAGGGGCTGTGGAAGAAGTTTTAAGCCTATGTAATAATTATGAAACAAAAGATGGAACTGAAACCTTTAAGGGGGAAATGATAGAGGAAACAAACTCTATAGTTAAAATTTTAAATGAAGATGGATTTAGGGTTATAGCAATTGCTTATAAGGTTAGAAATGCGGATAAAAAGGAATATTCTGTAGAAGATGAAAAGAACTTAACACTTCTTGGCTTTATGGCATTTTTAGATCCACCAAAGGACACCTCAAAAGAGGCTATAGCTAAATTCCATAAATATAATGTAGATGTGAAGGTGTTAACAGGGGATAATGAAATTATAACTCGAAAAATATGTAAAGAAGTAAATCTTAAAGCAGATTCATTGCTACTTGGTAGTGATTTAGATAAGCTATCTGACGAAGAACTACAAGTTAAGGCAGAAAATACAACAATATTTGCAAAACTTTCACCAATGCATAAAGAAAGAATCATAAGAGCCCTTCAAAAGAAAGGTCACGTAGTTGGTTTTATGGGAGATGGAATAAATGATGCACCAGCTCTTAAAGTAGCAGATGTAGGCATTTCTGTAAATACAGCCGTAGACATAGCAAAAGAATCTTCAGATATGATACTTTTAGAAAATAATTTATTAGTATTAGAAGAGGCTATGCTCGAGGGAAGACGGATATTTGGTAATATAGTTAAATATATAAAGATGACATCAAGCTCTAATTTTGGAAATATGTTTAGTGTTATAGGTGCAAGTATATTTGTACCGTTCTTACCAATGCTTCCAATTCAAGTTTTGACAAATAATTTATTATATGATATTTCTCAAACTACAATACCTACAGACACTGTAGACGAAGAGTGGATAAAGATACCAAGAAGATGGGATATAGAAGAAATAAAAAGGTATATATTCCATATAGGTCCTATAAGTTCTATATTCGATTATGCTACTTATTTTATAATGTTATATGGATTTCATGCTTTTGATAATCCAGCTTTGTTTCAATCAGGGTGGTTTTTAGAATCACTTATAACCCAAACACTAATAATTCATGTTATAAGAACAAATAAAATTCCATTTATACAAAGTAGAGCAAGTAAGCCACTTACGATAACTTCACTACTAATAGTAGCAGCTGGAATAATATTAATTAACTCACCACTAGCATCTGCTTTTGGATTTACTAAATTACCAGTTACCTATTATTTAATATTGTCAGTTATAATAATGTGCTATATATTCTTAACCCAAATAATGAAAAGTTGGTATATAAAAAGGTATAATGTAGAATAATGGTTATCGTAGCTTTTATATAAAAAAGTACTTTCCCGGGAAATATATTGCTGAAAATACTTTTAATAAGTAGAATAATGTAAAAATCACAATATAAATAGATTATACTTAATTTTAGATACGCTGTTACCTAATATTTCATATGAACTAAGATTTTATAGTATAATAGATATGAATAAAATTAATATATAAGATGTTGTATACAGGAGGAAAAATGAGAAAAGAATATATAAGTTACTTAAAAGAAACTCCAGTAAATGTTTCTTTGCTTAATATAGAAGGTTATCCAATACATTGGCATGATTGTGTAGAAATTTTATATGTGCTTGAAGGTAAACTTAGGATAACAATAGAAACGGAAATATATGAACTAGAAAAAGGAGAACTTGAAATAATTAATTGTGATGAAGCTCATAGCTACGAAAGTATGGGAGATTCTAACAAGGTTTTAATGTTTCAAATAGACCCTAACTTTTTCGAGAAATATTTTAACGATATAAGAAGTGTATTTTTTTATACAAACTCTTCAGAAGAGGGTGCTCAAGAAGATGAAAAATATCATATTCTTAGAAGATATTTATCTATAATTTTGTGTGAGGTTATTCAAAAAGGAGATAAGTATGAGGATTATATAGATGATACTTTAGTAGAACTTTTATATCATTTAATAAATAACTTTCATCAATTAATATATGAAAAGGAAGATTTAAAGGAAAATGGTGAACAATTTGAAAGGTACGATAGAATTGTTAGATATATATATAATAACTACAAAGATAAGATAAGTCTACAGGATATAGCAAAGAAAGAATATTTGAGTTCCTACTATCTTTCCCATGAAATAAAAAACACTGTAGGGTATGGATTTAAGGACTTTTTAAATTTAACTAGAGTTGAAGAATCTGTAAAGTTGCTTTTAGATTCTGATAAAACTATATCAGAAATATCGGATGAACTTGGGTTTTCTCATATAAGATATTTTAATAAGCATTTTAAAAGGCATTATGAATGTACGCCTTTTCAGTATAGAAAAAAGTATAAGGTAGATGAAGAAGTTTTAGAAAATATGAAGAAGATTGAAGTCTTAGATTTAAATGAATCCTTACAGTATATGTTAGTATATCTTGAAGATTATGATAGATTTAATTATGAGGATAGAATATTTAAATTAAATGTAGATGCATCATCAGAGGGGAAGGATTTTGAAGAAGAGTTTAATGATTTCATAAACCTTGGTGATTCAAGGGATTTATTAAAAGAAAAGCAAAGAACATTTATTACATCAATACAAAATGATATAGAGTTTAAATATGCATTAATAGATAAGGTTTTTTCAGAAGAAATGGGAGTTGCTATAGGATATAGTGATTTTTATAATTGGCAAGAAGTAAGAAGAGTCATAGCATTTTTATTGTCTATTAATTTAAGGCCCTTTATAGTATTAGAAAAAGCTATGTTTTCCTCAGAAGGAGTTAGCGCACTTAAAAGTTTTATAAAGTTTTTTAGAGAACTTTATGGAGATTATGAGGTGGGTAAGTGGAGAATTCAACTTTCTAATTTAGAAGATTTAGAGGCCATGGATCAATTAGAAGACATTAGAGAATTAAAAGAGCTTTTAGAGTGCCACTTCGAATTAATAAATGTAAAAATGGATGTTACAAATAGAGATGCTATATATGATACTTCTTATATGATACCTCATATAATTGAAAACTCTTTAAATGGCAATAGATTTTATTTTAAGGCATTTGATCAAACAGATTTTGATAAGGATTTAAATAATGAAATATTTATGGGGGATAACGGTATAATAACCCAAAATGGAATAAGAAAACCTTCATATTATGCTTATTATTTATTAGCTAAACTTGGTAATACCTTAATTGAAAAAGGTGAAGGGTATATTGTAACTAAATCTGGAGATGATATTCAAATATTAATTTATACTTATAATGAAGATATAGATAAAATAATATCTTTTCATGATATTCTAAAAAGAAGAGGAAGTAAAAATATAGCTGAAAGAAACTTTTCTATTAATATAATAAATCTAATAGATGATTATACTATAACTAAATATGAGATAAATGAATCGATAGGATCTGTATACAACTATTGGATAAGTTTTGGAAAACCAAATAGAATAAATGATGAAGAGTTAGAACTTTTTAAAAAGGCATCTTTTCCTAACATATCTTTCAATTTTGCCAAAAAGAGTTCCGTATTTAACATAGTAAGTAAGGTAAAAGGGTATGGAGCTACACTTTTTGAACTTAAAAGGGTACAAAAATACGATTATTAAGGTGGCTTTTTGTTTATTTGCATATAAGTCTCCTTTTCAAACAAAGCAAAATAGTACTTTATTCTGAGCATTTAAGTGAGTGTACTTAAGTGCTCTTTTCTAATACAATTATAGTATAGAGTTTTAATGTGAATTTATATTTTAATATAAATTTAATATTAGTATATATTAAAATATAAATTTAAAGATTGTATATTGAATACATAATACCGTATGAAAATTATTGATTTTAATGTTTAATTTTTATGCAAAATTAAGTCTCTATTACAAGAAATTTATAACAATCAATTAAAAGGAGACGTGATTAGTGTGGCATTAAGCAGTAAGTCTATTGCCAAAAGTGGGGAAGAATTCGCCACGGGCAATATTACAAAAGTATTATTAAAGATTGCCATACCAGCAATAATATCATTATTAGTAGGAGAACTTTATAATATGGTGGATACCATGTTTGTAGGAAGGGCTATAGGAGCCACAGCAATAGGAGGACTTACTATAGCTTTTCCAGTGCAAAGACTTATGATATCCATTGGACTTTTAATAGCTGTAGGTGCATCAACGGCGGTTGCTAGAGCACTTGGAGAAAAAGACCAATCTAAACTAAAACATATCATAGCAAATGCTTTAACATTAATGTTAATAAGCATGTCTATTATAATAGCACTTATATTTATTTTTAAAAGTAATATAATTAAATTTTTAGGAGCTACAGATACTATATATCCTTATGCAAATGATTATATTAGTATTGTAATAATAGGTGGAATATTTCAGAGTTTTACTGTAATAATAGGATATATATTAATTGCATTAGGTAATTCAAGGGCTAACTTAATAGCTATATCTATAGGTGCAGTTTGTAATATAATTATAGATTATATATTTGTTGTTGCAATACCACTTGGTGTTAAAGGTGCAGCAATTGCAACAGTAGCATCACAAGTTTTGTCGGCAGCGTATGCGTATTATCATTTTCTAAAGATAAAAAAGAATTTTAATATTTCTTTAAGTTTAAATTTGAAAGGCGATATTACAAAATCTATAATAACTATAGGATTTTCTACATTTATAATAGAAATATCAGATGCTGTTGTAGCGGTTATATTAAATAATGTACTCAGTGCTCATGGGGATACAGCAATAATTATAGTTGGTGTGGTCTCAAGGGTATCTATGTTTATGTATATTGCAATGCTTGGAATCACATCCGCAATGCAACCTATTGTTGCATATAACTATGGAGCTGAGAACTATGAAAGGGTTAAAGAAGTAGTAAAAAAGTCAACTGTAGCAGTTACTTTAACGTCTATAGTGGTTTGGGTAAGCATGATGGTATTTTCAACACCGGTTTTAGGAAGCTTTATAAAGGAAGCAGATATATTGTCAGAGGCTGTAAAGGACTTTAGGATTGTAATATCAATATTTCCTTGTGTCGGTATATACTTTGTAGCTATATATTATTATCAAGCTATTGAAGAGGCAAGATTGTCATTAATTCTGTCAATATATAGACAGTTACTTATCTTCATTCCAATACTGTTTATATTCATAAGATTATTTGGAGTTAAAGGAACATGGATTTCTTATCCAGCAGCAGATATAATTTCAGCAATTACTGGTGCTTACTATTTAAAAACTGGACTTTCTATAATGGATGAAAGACAAGTGGAGGCAGATGAAGAGTTAGAAAAGGAAAGGTATGTAGAAAAACCAAGAAGAACTATTGGAAGTTATGTAAATGATATATAAAAAACCTAGAATATAATTTATTGAATTAATCTAATGGCTTGTATAATGCTTATTTTATACAAGCTATTTTTTGATTTACTTATATTTAATGGTATTAATTTATATATATTTTGAAATACAAATACATTAAAGTGTGATATATTTATAATAGAATATAATAAATATTTAAGTGGGTAAGGAGTGAAATAAATGAAAAAGGTAGGTACATTTACATTAGCGTTATCATTGATATTTTTAGGTGCTGTACTGATTATTAAACAAATAGATCCTGCTATGTCAATGACTATATTTAAGTTTTGGCCAGGAATATTTATTATACTTGGAATAGAGTATCTTTTAGTTAACAGAAAACAAAAACATGATAAGGTAAGTCATTCATTTAATTTTGGAATAATAATTGTTATAATAATTTTTATAATTATGGAAGGGTTTTATGGATTTAAGATTAACGTTATTGATGAATTTAAAAGCTTTGATAAGGCTGAAGTCAAAGAATTTAACATAGATAAATATAGTGATGGAAGAAAAATAAATGTAGACCAGGAACTTTATAGTTTAAATAAAAATATAAAGATAGATGGAGTAAATGCAAAAATAACTTTAAAAAGGTCCACAGGTGACAGTATTAGAATAGTTGGAGATATTAATGTGTCTGATAATTATTATGATGATATCTATCGAATAAAGATTGAGGATAAAGATGGCACAATATATGTAAGGTTAGATGATAATCAAATAAAGGCTATAAACTTTGTTATTTATGTTCCGAGTAGTAGTAACATAAATTTAAATTTTAATAATGCTGAAATAAAAAATGAAGATGATATGAGCGATTCAAATCTTAAAATAAATAATAATAACGGTAACTTCATATTAAATAATTTTAAATCTATAGGCTTAAATGTTAATAATGGTAACATTAATATTAAAGATACTAGAAATATTAATATATCATCAAATAACATAAAGGCTCATATTTTAGGCGATATTGAAAAGTTAAATATAGAATCAAATATTTCATCTATAGATGTGAAAAGTAGCCAAATAAATGAAGCAGATATAAATTGTAATAATGGTAAGATAAAATTAGAATCTGGAAATAAGAGTAAATTGGATTTGCAAGCATCTAAGGGTAAAATAACCGTAGATGATAAAAAAATCAGTGTGAATACCTTTAATAAAAATGAAGGTGATGGAAATATTAAAATAAAAATAGATCTTGGAGTAATAAATGTAGATCAAGCAAATAACGACTTTTAAAAGAAAAAGATAACTGTTTAAAAAAGAAGATTTAAATAAAATAAAATATATAATATATTTTACTAAGAAAGGAACTTAGAATTTGAATATTAAAAAGTACAAAGAGAAAAAGTATTTTAATTTAGTAATTTCAATTGTTGCAGCGTACGTACTTATAAAAGTTATAGATAATTATGCGTATTTTTTTGGAGCTATTACTAAGCTTATAGCTATAATATCTCCTTTTATATATGCATTTATAATAGCATATATATTGAATCCAATAATGAAATTTTTTGAAAAAAGATTTAAACTTAAAAGAGGAATTAGCATACTGCTAACCTATTTATTAATAATAGGTATTATAACTATTACAAGCATCTATTTGATACCTAAAATTAGTAATAGTATTATTGATATAATAAAAAACACACCTTATTTTGCAGAAGAAACCCAAAAGTGGTTTAATAATTTAATAAACAATAGTAGATTAAGTGATGTTCTTAATTCATCAACACTTTCAAGTTTCAAATTCGATGATATATTAGCAAAAGTAAGTAATATTAGTATGTCATTTTTGAATTCTATGTTGTCTAAAACGATAAGTTTTACTAGCTCCTTTATAAAGTGGGTATTTGGATTTTTAATATCCATATATATATTGTATGATAAAGAAAAGATAATTAGTTGGTTTAAAAAGATGTGCTATTTACTTTTAAAAGAGAAACATAGTATTAAAATACTATCTTTAACAAGAAATCTACACAATATGGTTGGAGCATATGTTGGAACTAAAGCCATAGATTCAGCAATTATAGGAGTAATCGCTCTTATTGGACTAAGTATTATAGGGTCTTCTTACGCCCTACTTATAGCGGTTATTGTTGCAATTACTAATATGATACCTTACTTTGGACCATTTATAGGCATGGTAACAGCATTTACAATAAATGTGTTCTTTAGTCCTATAAAAGCTACTGTTTCGCTAATTTTCTTGCTAGTTTTACAGCAATTTGATGCGTGGTATCTAGATCCAAAGCTAATAGGTGGGAAAGTTGGATTAAGTCCATTTTTAGTAATATTCGCAGTTACATTAGGTGGTGGACTGTATGGACCAATCGGAATGGTTTTATTCGTCCCAATAGTAGCAGTGGTAAAAGTGTACTTAGATAAATTTATAAAAAACCACAAGGAAAAGGTGGGGGACAGTTCACAATTATAGAAAATAGGGGACAGTTCATAATTATACAGAAAAAATAATAAAGAAAAAGGCACATTTAGATATTACTGTGGTAAGTTTTAATATACTATGGTGAGGGGGCGCAATAATGGGTAGAAAAATGTATAAGGTCTTAAGACCCTTTAATCATAATGTGGTTTTATGCACCAAAGACAATAAAGAATGTATCTTAATTGGAAAAGGAATTGGATTTGGAATTAAATCTGGAGATAGTATAATTAATGTTAACAATATAGAAAAGGAGTTTTTTCTTGTAGATAACTATAATAGGGAAAAGTTTCAGAACTTATCAAACATCGTAGATGAAAATATAATAGGGATTACTGAAGAAGCTATAGCAAGTATTTCTAAGAAACTTCATAAAGAATTAAATGAAAAGATACATATTACGCTACCGGATCATATTGGTTTCGCTTTAAAAAGATTAGAAAGTGGTATAGAGATTAAAAATGTGTTATTGCATGAAATAAAGTTTCTTTATAAAGGAGAATTTGAAGCAGCACAAGAAGTATGGGAAACAATAAATAATGGATTAAATGTAAACTTACCAGAGGATGAAATTGGATTTATTGCAATGCATATTCATGCTTCTATTAACAATCAAGATGTTTCAAAATCATCAATAGATACATCTATAATATCCGATATGATAACATTTATTGAAGAAAACATTAATATAGATTTAAATAAAGAGAGCTTAGAATATTGTAGAATGCTTACTCATCTTAGATTTGCTCTAGAAAGATCAAGAAATAAAATTAATATAAAAAATATTTTAATTGAAAGTATTAAAGAAAACTATAAAGAAACTTATGATCTTGCAAGTAAATTAGCAGATATGGTTTATAAAGATTATAATGTAAAGTTTCCAGAAGGTGAAATTGGATATTTAACTATCCATATACAAAATATACTTTCAAGTAAAAACACATAATCATATAATATTTTCGTTAGAGTATAATTTTAGTAGGCAGAACTAGTATAAAAAACTATATAAATAAAAGGAGATGCAAAAACATCTCCCCAATACATAAATTATCCAT
>NZ_PTIS01000007.1 GCF_002934235.1 Clostridium algidicarnis DSM 15099 | reverse complement strand
GGCGTTATAGATACTGTAATTCGTGAAATACCTTTATCCGCTTCCGCGGTTAATAAAAAGGGTACGAAATCTAAAGAATATAAGATACATACCGCACCTATTCCTTATAGTGGAGCCGCGGTTACTTTGGGAAGAAAAGTAATACAAAAACTTTGTGGATTAAAAGGATTTGGAGATCTTAGCTACAATTAAGAATAAAAATGGGCATGGTAAATTATAAATATCTCATGTAAAATAATGGATAATAAATTAAACAAAATAGTTGCCCACTTTTACTTGACTCAAACAACTGTAAAATTATATATTGACAACCTTTAATAATAGTATTATAATAAAAATGGTTGAGGGCGCATAGCTCAGCTGGGAGAGCATCTGCCTTACAAGCAGAGGGTCACAGGTTCGAGCCCTGTTGTGCCCACCATTTTATTTTTATCCTATATCTACTATATTTATACATAAGTCTTTTAAGACTAAGTTTTATATAGTGACGATATTGGACTAGAATTCTAAGTTTTTGATAAAGTTTAAACTTTACTCTAATTAGGGATTCTAATTTATGGCCTAGTAGCTCAGTTGGTTAGAGTGCCGGCCTGTCACGCCGGAGGTCGAGGGTTCGAGTCCCTTCTGGGTCGCCATAAAGTGGCTGGATAGCTCAGTCGGTAGAGCAGAGGACTGAAAATCCTCGTGTCCCTGGTTCGATTCCTGGTCTAGCCACCAAAAAAATATGTTGCGGGAGTGGCTCAGTGGTAGAGCGTCACCTTCCCAAGGTGAACGTCGTGGGTTCGAATCCCATCTTCCGCTCCAATAAGGCGCTATAGCCAAGTGGTAAGGCAAAGGTCTGCAAAACCTTTATTCCCCGGTTCAAATCCGGGTGGCGCCTCCATAAAATCACTTATATTGTGATACAATGTAAAGTCCTTGATTTCAAGGGCTTTTTTTGTTGTATCACGAATATCGCATCTATTAATAAATTCTCTAAGGGCTAATGATGGTAAATGATAGCGTAGTGCCTTTATAATAAAGGTGATAGGGTTTTATAATATATCAAAACAAAAAGATAAGAAAATACAAGTTTTTTAAAACTATTTTTAAAGGGATTACGAATACTAGTATGTACCGGTATTAAATAAAGAAACATATATACAGTAGATTTATAAAAGGAGGTAAAGATGCTAGACCATGAACTGAAGCTTATAAAAAACATTCAAAAAAAAGGCCACAGAGAATCTGCTAATATACTTATCAAAGGCTATTATAGTGAAATTTATGGCTATGTCTTTAAGCAAACCTCCTGTAGACAATTAGCGGCAGATATAACCCAAGAGATTTTTATTAGTATGATTAGGTCTATAGACAATTATAATGTGGAAAGATGTTCTTTTAGAACTTGGATATATAAGATAGCTAGTAATAAAATAATTGACTACTATAGGTCAAAAAACTATAAACAATGGACAAGCTCAATGACTATAGATTGCATAGAACTTAAGGCTAAAGGGGATATAGAGGATGATTTTATAAAACGAGAAAAAGTAAAAGATATTTTAGTTATAGTTAATAATTTTGAAGCTAATCTTCAGCAAATTTTTAGAATGAAGATTTTTGCTGATATGACCTTTAAAGATATAGGAAATGCTTTGGATTTAAATGAATCTACTGTAAAAACGAAGTATTATAGCATGCTAAAAAAGATTAGAATAATGTATATGGAGGAAACTCATAATGAGTGATTTAGAAATCAATATGGATGAAATTTTAGACAAAGGTTTAAAAGGAAAAGAGGGTTTCTTTTCCTATTTGAAAGCTATTAGAAAGGAATTAGGTTTTAAATATATATTTCATGATAAAAGTGAGTTAATATTTATTATTATACTTTTAGTGTTAGCCTTTAGCTTCTTTGGTTTACAATTCAATACGAGTAACAGCGGTGAAATATATTTTGATTATAGGCTCAAAGTTTACACCTTTTCTACTTCTCCTATTTTTTACTTTTTTATTTGTTCCTATAGTTTTATAAGTAGTAGAGTTCATGGAATTTACGAACTTCAGGCTACTTGTAAATATAACTTTTATAATATCACAGCTATAAGAATGTTTATTTTTAGCATAGTAGCTATGGTTATAAACACCTTGATTGTAGTTATTATGTTTTTGGTAAAAAGAAATTTCAATGTGATGGAGATTATAATAGTGTCCATATCAGCCTTGTTTATATTTTCTACATTATATATATTAGTTTTAATAAATTTTAAAGGTAGGTCATATAAGTACTTAATAATGTCATTATGGTTGTGTTCACCTATGCTAATGGTATTTGATGTTACTAATAAACCTATAAAATTATTAGATGAAATACCCTTATATATTCATCTAATAATCACTTTTATAACGGCAATAATATATATAAAGAATTTAAGAAAGCTTATAAAGGTTAAGAGAGGAGAAATTTAAAAATGCTTACAATCAATAATTTAACTAAAAGTTTTGATGATTATATTGTTTTAGAGGATATAAATCTAGAATTTAAAAATGGGGTTTATGGATTACTTGCTCCGAATGGAGCTGGAAAAACTACTTTAATAAAGCTTCTTACTACACTTATATTCCAAACTAAGGGTGAAATTCTTTATGAAGGCACTGATATTATAGCTTTAGATGAAGAGTATAGAGGTATTTTAGGTTATCTGCCACAAAAATTTGGCTATTATAAAAACTATTCACCAAAGCAATTTCTAATTTATTTAGCAGCACTAAAGGGAGTAGATAAGAAAGAAGCTATATTTAACATAGAAAATTTGTTAAATTTAGTAGCCTTAGAGGATGTAGCTAATAAAAAGATGAAGAAGTTTTCGGGTGGTATGATACAAAGAGTAGGTATAGCGCAATCTTTATTAAATAATCCTAAAATCATAATCTTAGATGAACCTACCGCAGGTCTAGATCCAAAGGAAAGAGTAAGATTTAGAAATATATTAACAGACTTAAGTAGGGATAGAATAGTGATTATATCCACTCATATAGTTAGTGACATAGAATTTATTGCGAACGAAGTTATTATGCTTAAAGATAAGAAGATATTATATAAGGACACTGTAGAGAACATTTGCAGAACTCTTGAAGGTAAGGTATATGAAACGGAAATAGATTTTTCAGAAGTTAGAAGGTTTAGAGAATGCCATATTTCATTATCAGAAAAACAGGAAAATGGCAGGATGAAGCTTAGATTTATAGAAGAGTCAGATAGAAATGAAGATTGGAAGCTTGTTAGTCCTAACCTAGAAGACGTATTTTTGTATCAATACAATGAGGGTATATAGATGTTAGACTGTAGTGAAATCTTTAAACACGAAATAAAAAAGATCTTCAAATCTCCAATAGTAATAGTAGTTTTTTTAGTTTTTTTAGCATTTGATTTATTTACAGTTTTTAATGGATATAAACTTAGAAATAATCTAGGTGTTTTAAATAATATTGTAGATGAAGTAGGATATAAAATTGATGATGAAATGATGGCTAAATTTAAAGTGTATTATAAGCAAAACCTAGATGAAGCTATTATAATAATAAATAAAAAAGAAGGAAAAAACTATAATTCTATTTCAGATTATTTAAATGAGGATAAAGCTGCTTTTTATAAAGAGAAATATAATAAAGATGAAGAGCAAATAATAAAAGTTACTGGTGAAATAGAAGATTATTATATGGCAATACCAAACCTTATTGAAAGTTATAATAATACTGATATCACTAAGATCTCTGGAAAATCTATTGAATTTCTTAATTTATCCGGTGAAGCCGAAGAGATGTCTAAACAAGGGTTTGAAAAGTTTAATAATAGATTTACACAAATCAAAGAAAATGAAGAGCAAATGTATCTATTTTTTAATGGTAAGAACTATGATATGCACGGATTTTTGTATAAGGACATACTTAGAAACATTATTATTCAGATGATGATATTGATACCACTGATAGCCACCTTTTTTATGAATTATGAATTTGAGAATGATACTAGCTTAGTAGCCTATAGCTCAAAGCGAGGAAGAAATTTAATTTGTGATAAATTAAAAGCTATTATAGTAGCTGTTTTGATTTTAGGTACGGTGCTTTTAACTATTGTTTTGATAACATTTTTCTTTGTATATGATTATAGTAGGGTTTGGAATACATCTATAAGCAGTTTTTTTTACTCGGGAGGCAAGAACCTTTATATGAGTTGGTTTAACTTAACAGTTAAACAGTATTTAATGTTGATGATATTATTAACCTACAGTTGTTTTTTGCTTTTTACTAGTATAGCTTTTGTAATTGGAAGATTTATAAAAAATAGCTTTATAGGATTCGTTAGTTTTTTTATTATAAGCGGTATTGGATTTATGCTACCATCTTTTATAAGTGGTAGTAGTAGATTTAGGATTTATTCTGCATTTACACCTTTTACCTTGATTTTCAATCTAGAACTTAGGTTTATGGAAAGCGGGGGATTAACTATTTTTAAACATTATGAGCTAATAACTATAATCAATTGGAGCATTATAATGATAATAGTTATGTGGTATTCAATAAAAAGCTTTAAAAAGCAATGTATAAGTTAGGGGGAACCATGAGAATTATTTTTAATGAAGTTAAAAAGATTTTAAATATAAAAAGTATATTTGTTCTATGTATCATAAGTTTTGTTATGTATTACATGTTTATAAGTTCTGAAATAAATCTATTTCCTAGTCGTGGAGACGAAGAGATTTATACAATAGCTAAAGAGATGATAAAGCAAAAAGGTAATCATTTAGAGGATGAGGACTTAGGATATCTTAAAAATTTAGAACTGAATTTTAAAAAAGAAGCTGATAATTATCTTAAGGAAAATGAATATGCTAAGGAGTTGGGGGCTGATAGTTATGACAAATTCCAGGAATTTAATTCAAATCTAAAAGGGGAAGTTAAAAAGCTGGATGAGTTATCTAATAACATATCTTTTAAAGAGATAGAAGAGTCACTTTCAAAGATCCGATCTATGGGATATTTTATTGATAATTTTGAAAATAAAGATAATAATTCATATATTGAAAGCGGAGCACAAAAAGATAGATTAACAGAAATAAACAAAACTAAAGTAAATAATGACATTCTACCTTGGTTTATATTTGATAATTATAACAGTTTTATAATTAATACTACTTTACTTGTAATAGTATCTATAATATTTATTTTAGGACCTATATTTACTAAAGATGAAGTGGTGAATATGGAGGTGCTTCAGTATACTACAAGAAGAGGAAGAAGATTATATAAGGATAAAATAGCTGCAGTATTAATATCTGCGTTTATAATGGTTACTTTAGAATTAAGTATACTATTTACTTTGTTTTTAACAAGACAAAATACTGTAGAGCTTTTTTATAATTCAAACATAAATTCCTGTTTTAAATATGGGGCTAATTGGTTTGATTTAACACTAATTCAATATATTATTTTATCAATTATTATTGTATATATCTTAGCTTTTGCCTTAGCCCTTATAATTTCTTACGTATCAAGAAAATCGCATAGATATATAACTTTCACAGGAATATCACTTTTAATAGTAATAATTTTAAGCAAAATAATAACTAGTAATACTATAATGCTTGGAATTGGTTCCATAGATATACCTAGGTTTTTGGTATTTGGATTTATATCAGCTATGGTTTTAATAGGAGTAGTTTCTTTAGAAGTAAGATATAAAAAAGAAAAGCTGTTAGATATATTTTAGCCTAGTTGTAAAATGAAAACATATTATGTAAGATATGGACTGATATAGGATGCAATTTCAACTAATTTTTAAATAATTGAAAAAATAATTAAAAATAGCTTGATTTATGTAGCAAACTAGCCTATGATTAATTAATAGCTTAAATTTAATAGTAAGTAGTAAAATACGAATACAAAGAGTTTAAGAAAAATAAAATTTCGGAGGTACACAATATATGAACGGAACAGTTAAATGGTTTAACACAGAAAAAGGATTTGGATTTATCACAGGAGACGACGGAGTAGATGTTTTTGCACACTTTTCTCAAATAAATGTAGAAGGTTACAAAGCTCTTGAAGAAGGACAAAAAGTTTCTTACGATGTAGTTGAAGGACCTAAAGGACCACAAGCAGAAAACATTACTATTATCTAGTTAATAAATGTTTTAGACCTTAGATAGTTATCTATCTAAGGTCTTTTAATTTTTAAAGGAACAATTCTTTTCATGATTACCCTTTCGTATTTTTAAATCTGATTTTATCTTGTCTTGCAGCGATACAGGCCCCGTAATTATGATGTCACAAAATCGTCAAACAGAAAAAGATAGATTAACAGCTTCCAATGACTATCTTGTTAATTTAAAATCAGAGATAATAGTAGAAGACTTACATAATAAAATTGATCTTCTTATCTGCCAGCAAGAGCAGTATAAAAAGGATCAAGAAATGTTATTAAAGATAATAGAGGAACTAAAAGATAAAACTTATTAAGTCTTCCATAAATAAAAAAGATATCTATATTTATAGATATCTTTTTTATTTAATTATAGTCATAGTTATATTAAAATGAAAGCACACTAAAAAGTCAAATGAAGTTATAGATATTTACTTTCTATTATAAATAAGCTACCTCTATCGGTTAAAGCGCTTTCTTTTAAATAAAATGGAGTTATATTATGCTTTTTTAAAAAGCTTTTAACTTTATCTCCATAAATATACTTATCTAAGCTTCCAAAGAAGGCCAGTGTGTTTTTGTCTATAAGACCACAAGTGCCACCTATAAATCCATAATTCAATGGGTGAAGCTCTATGTCTCCAGGTGGCAATAATAATACGTCTGCGCCTAAGGATTCTAAGGATTCTTTTATTTTAATATCATTAGTTAAAAAAGCTTCTTTGGAAATTATAGCAGTAGAACACTTAGTATAACCTTGAGATACATTTAAAAGCTTTTTATCCTCTATATAATTCAATAAGTTTTTATCTGTATAAGTTAGATTGTGCAAAAAGAATCTTTCTGTATTTAGGGCATTTAATATTATATTTTCAGGGTAATTAAATCCAATGTCCTTAGATGAAAGATGTACATTGTATCCTAATTTAGAAAGCTCTTTTATAAAGTTTTCATTAATTTTAGGATGGACCATTATATCAGATTTAGATAATATATTAATTTGTATATCAGGATGACCACATATGGCCTCATAAACCCCGCTGTAATAAGGACATTTTAAAACTTTTATATTTAAACCTTCCAAACTTTTAATCTCCTCTTTGGAAATCCTAAAATCTACTATAGCAACCTTCATTTTGTACCTACTTTCTATTATGTATTTTAAAATTGTTATTTTGGATACAATGTAATGTGTTTAAAGATATATTTATGTAGTTTATAGATATGTCGATATTTGTTATAAAATTTTTGTATATACATTAGTTTAAAACACATACTATGTTTAAGAAGGGAGTGATATCATGGTTCTACTTACTATAATTTATGAAAGTGGTTTAGATATTGCACCAAATATACAAGATGTAGTTGAAATCTTTAAAAATAAAGACATTAATCTTGGTATTTGTGAAAGTCAAAATAACAATACTCACTTCATTAAAATAATGTGTGATGATAAAATATACAGTGAATCGCTAGTGGAAAAGGTTAATTATTATATAAGCGATTGTATATATGATATAATAATAAGGCTTATATGTGAAGAAGATATTTATAATTTTATTCTAGATAATTATTTCTTTTTAAATGAAGAAGAAATAAAGGATATAGAAAAACAAATAATTGATATATTAAAATATAATAACTCCCTAAAGGAAGAAACAAGCATTTACTATGAAAACAGAAAAAATCATATATTACTAAAAATTAAATCCTGCCTAGAAGAAAATAGGCAGATTAATATAGATGGATATATTACATTTAGGGTTAAGGACTTAATGGTAGATATAGAGGATATATCCAATAAGGTTGTAGAGAATTATATGATAGAAAGAGAATATAATGAATTTATAAGGCTTCTTAAATACTTTGTAGATATTCAAGAAAGTAAGATAGATAAGGTTAATATAATAATATCGAAAGAGGGCACTTATGATGTAAAAGATGATAAAGGTAATAGTATATTAAACACCTTTGTAGCTGATGTATTAGAAAATGAATTTAATGACCCCTCAATTAATACTGAAGATATTATAATAAGCGGGCTAATAACAAATGTGCCAAATTCTATAATAATTCATGGAATTTCTTACTGCTTAAATAAAGAATTTATTGAAACTATAAATAAAGTATTTACCTATAGGGTGGAAATATGTGATGGATGCAATGAATGTAAGGGGAAACCACTTATATTTTCCACATAATATTTAAAAATATAAATTTTAATGTCTAACATTATATTTTTATTGACATCATAAAAATATAATGTTAGAATAACGTAGTAAAGAAGAAACAGCCGTTTCTCACCTTACAGCATTGCTAGTAAGGTAATTAAGCTTAACTTTAATATATAAAGTTGATTTGTTAATTGAGACGGCATTTATGCCGTCTTTTTTAGATCTTATATATTTTGAATTACATGGAGGTGAAAAGTATTAATAAAAACTTAATTATGAATGAAAAAATCAGAGAAAAAGAAATAAGGGTAAATGATGATAATGGCCCATTAGGTATTATGTCATCTAAAGAAGCATTAGAAATAGCTGAAGAAAGAGAACTTGATTTAGTTATGATATCTCCTAATGCAAACCCACCTGTTTGTAAAATTATGGACTATGGCAAGTATCTTTATGAACAAACCAGAAAAGAAAAAGAAGCTAGGAAAAAGCAAAAGATTGTTAATGTTAAAGAGATAAGATTTAGCCCTACTATAGAAGAACATGATATTTCTATAAAGGCTAAAAGAGCTAGAGGTTTCTTAATGGATGGGGATAAGGTAAAAGTAACCGTAAGATTTAGAGGCAGAGAAGCTGATTATGCTCATGTAGGAAATAAGATATTAAAAAGTTTTTTGGAAAAAATGGAAGATATATGCGTAGTGGAGAAGCCTGCCAAACTAGAAGGAAGAAACATGGCTATGGTTTTGGCACCTAAAAAAGCGTAATTCTGGAGGGAGGATCTTATAATGCCAAAAATGAAAACTCATAGAGGAGCAGCAAAAAGATTTAAGTTAACAGGAAGTGGAAGACTAAAGAGAGCTAAGGCTTTCAAAAGCCACATATTAACTAAAAAATCACCTAAGAGAAAAAGAAACTTAAGAAAAACAGGATATGTATCAAATACTCAAGAGAAAACAATGAAAAAATTATTACCATATTTATAATATACATCACACGATAGGAGGTTTATAACATGGCAAGAGTAAAGAGAGCAGTAAATTCTCGCAAAAACCACAAGAAAGTATTAAAGCTTGCAAAAGGATATTACGGTGGTAAGAGTAAGTTATTTAAAACTGCTAATGAAACAGTTATAAGAGCACAAAGAAATGCTTATGTAGGAAGAAAACTTAAGAAGAGAGACTATAGAAAACTTTGGATCGCAAGAATAAATGCGGGTACTAGAATGAATGGACTTTCATATTCAAAATTTATGAATGGAATCAAATTAGCTGGAATTGATATAAATAGAAAAATGTTATCAGAAATAGCTATAAATGATCCTGAGTCTTTTTCAGATTTAGTAGCAGTAGCTAAACAACATATAAATGCATAATAAATAATTATATTAATGCGACTATAGTCGCATTTTTATTTATATTAAATCCAACATATAGTAGCATTATCTTATAAGATAATGCTACTATATGTTGGATGATAATATAAAAATTCTTTTGAGGTGATAACAATGCAAATAAGCTTTTTAAAAAGGATAAGTCTAAATGCAGTACAGATATTAGCAATAGGGTTTGCAATAGTTATATTTATAGGTGCTGTAATGCTTACATTACCAATATCATCTTCAAATGGTACGGTTACTAATTTCCTGGATTCTTTATTTACATCTACATCAGCAGTTTGTGTAACAGGGCTAATTACTGTGGATACTGGAACACATTGGAGTTATTTTGGAAAAACTGTTATAATGTTATTAATTGAAATAGGTGGTCTTGGATTTATGTCTTTTGCTACTTTAATAGCATTACTTATGGGCAAAAAGATAACATTAAAAGAAAGATTATTATTACAAGAGGCACTTAACGCTTCTAATATTCAAGGACTAGTAAAGCTTGCTAAATATTTACTTATATTTACTTTATCAGTTCAATTTTCTGGAGCCCTTTTATTATCCACACAGTTTATACCAGAGTTTGGTGTTGGAAAGGGAATATACTATAGTGTATTTCACGCTGTATCAGCCTTTTGTAATGCTGGTTTTGATTTGATCGGTAACTTTTCGAGTTTAACAGGTTATGCTAATAACTCTGTTATAATACTTACTATAGCAGGATTAATAGCCATAGGAGGATTAGGTTTTGCTGTTTGGGCAGAGTTATATAATTATAAGAAGTCTAAAAGGCTATCTTTGCATACAAAGGTAGTAGTTTCAATGACATTATTTTTAATAATAGCTGGTAGTATATTAATGTTTATATTTGAATTTAATAATCCTGGAACTATGAAGGGTATGTCATTTAAAGGGAAGGTATTATCTTCTATATTTGCATCAATTTCACCTAGAACCGCTGGGCTTAATTCTATACCAACAGACGCTATGAGTACAGCAGGTAAATTTTTAACTATAATTTTGATGTTTATAGGAGGTTCCCCTGGATCTACAGCAGGAGGTATAAAAACTACTACAGCCGGAATCTTGCTTATGACAGTAATTTCTGTAATTAGAGGAAGAAATGATACAGAGGTTTTCCATAAAAGGATTTCTAAAGAAATAGTTTATAGAGCTTTTGCTGTCACTACTCTTGGACTTGCATTAGTTACTGTTGTGACTATGATACTTTCTATAACAGAAGTTGGAGCTAGTTTTGAACACTTACTATATGAAGTAACTTCAGCGTTTGCAACGGTGGGGCTAACTCTTGGGCTTACAACTAAGCTTACGTCAATAGGGAAGGTGCTTATAGCATTAACTATGTATCTTGGAAGAGTAGGTCCTATGACTGTGGTTTTAGCTTTGACGAATAAAAAAGGAAATAATGCAATTAGATATCCTGAAGAAAAGATAATGGTTGGATAGGAGTGAGAGTTATGAATAATAAACAATATGTAGTTATTGGGCTTGGAAGATTTGGAACATCTGTTGCTAAAACTCTTTATGAAATGGGTCATGATGTTTTAGCAATAGATATGAATGAAGATGTTGTACAGGAAATATCAGATGATGTTACCCACGCTATTCAAATGGATGCTACAGACGAACATGCATTAAGAACTTTAGGTGTAAGAAACTTTGATGTAGCTGTTATAACTATAGGATCTAACATTCAAGCTAGTGTAATGGTTACTCTTTTGATGAAAGAGCTAGGAATAAAATATATAATAGCTAAAGGTCAAAGTGAATTACATGCAAAGGTACTATATAAGATTGGTGCAGATAGAGTAGTATTACCAGAAAAGGATATGGGGATGAGAGTTGCCCATAACCTAGTTTCTTCTAATATATTGGATTATATTGAACTTTCACCAGATTACAGTATAATTGAGGTTAAATGTCCTAAACAGTGGGCAGGTAAAACATTATCAGAATTAAATGTTAGAGCTAATCATGGTATTAATATAATGGCTGTAAGAAAGAAAAATGAAATCAATATTTCTCCAATGGCAGAAGATATAATTGAACCTACGGACGTATTAATTGTTATAGGTGCAGAGGATGATCTGTCAAGACTAGAAAGTACTATATCTGTAGATTAAGGTAGGGGGTATAAGAGCTTTGAACCTAATTGAAAGTAAAAATAACCCGCTAATTAAAGAAGTAAAAAAACTTCATGAAAAAAAATATAGACTCTTAATGGGAAAATTCATAGTAGAAGGTCTTAGATTTGTAGAGGAAGCTTTAAATAAAAGTTATTTAACAGACTCCTTATTTATAAGTAAAAATTATGTGGATAAATATAATTATTTATTAGATAATAATCTAATAAATGAAAAAAAAGTTTTTATAGTTGAGGATAATATTTTTAAATCCTTGTGTTATACAGAAAGTCCCCAAGGAATAATAGCGGTTTGTAATATAACTAAAGAAAAATTTAATATTACAGATGGGTTTTATATTCTTGTAGACAAGGTACAAGACCCTGGTAACTTAGGAACTATAATAAGATCTGCCCATGCAAGTGGTGCAAAAGCAGTTATATTAACTAAAGGAACAGTAGACTTATATAATCCTAAGGTGCTTAGATCTACTATGGGTTCTATTTTCTATATACCAATAATAGAAGATGAGAGGTCTGAATATATAAATGAACTAAAGGCTAAAGGGTTTAAATTTTTAGTTAGTAGTTTAGATACAGAAGAAAACTTTTATGATATAGAACTAACTAAAAATCTAGTTATATGCGTTGGAAATGAAGGTAATGGAATTAGTGAAGATATTTATAAATTAAGTGATATTAAAGCTAAAATACCTATGCCAGGTGGCGCAGAATCTTTAAATGTATCTATAGCAGCCTCTATAATGATGTTTGAAGTTATAAGACAAATAAATTCTAGTATTGAATTTATTTAAATTAGTATGTATAATGATTTTAACTAAATAAATAATGGCAATGAAAGAGAAAGTAAATATAAAATATGATGTTAGATATTCATGAATGTATTTTCAGGGAGAAGGGGTCAAAGACTGAAAGCCTCTTTAAATATAATTATATTGAAGTTCACTCTGGAGCACTAACTGTGAAATATAAGTAGTAGTTAGCGGATAAAACCGTTAAATTTAACTAAGGTAGTAGTGTTGCAAACTACTAATTAGGGTGGTAACGCGGATATTCCGTCCCTTTTTTGGGACGGTTTTTTATTTACCCATAATTATCAAAGATAGAAAGGAGAAAATAAGATGAAAGAAAATTTAAAGCTAATAAAGGAAAGAGCAATAGAAGAATTAAAGAAAGTTAATTCTACTAATGATATTGAATCAATAAAAATTAAGTATTTAGGTAAAAAAGGTGAACTTACTGGTATATTAAGGGGAATGGGAGGCTTACCTAACGAAGAAAGACCCATAATAGGAAAGCTAGCAAACGAAGTTAGAGAATCAATAGAACTTTATATAAACAATGTGGCAAAAAACATAAAAGAAACAGAAAGATTAGAAAAATTAAGTGAAGAAACTATAGATATATCACTTCCAGGAAAGAAACAGATAATTGGTAAAAGGCATCCTTTAGACCTTACATTAGAAAGCATGAAAGAAATATTTATGTCTATGGGATTTTCAATAGAGGAAGGTCCAGAAGTGGAGCTTGATTACTATAATTTTGAGGCTCTTAATATACCTAAAAATCATCCTGCTAGAAGTGAACAAGATACTTTTTACATAAATGAAAAAGTGGTTTTAAGAACTCAGACATCACCAGTTCAAGTAAGGGTTATGGAAAATCAAAAACCGCCTATAAAAATGATTTCTCCAGGAAAGGTTTATAGATCTGATGCTGTAGATGCCACTCACTCACCTATATTTTATCAAATGGAGGGGCTAGTTATAGATAAGGGTGTAACCTTTGCAGATCTAAAAGGAACCTTAGATATATTTGCTAAAAAGATGTTTGGAAGCAATGTTAAAACTAAATTTAGACCACATCACTTTCCATTTACAGAACCTTCAGCAGAGATGGATGCTACATGTTTTGTATGTGAGGGTAAGGGATGTAATGTTTGTAAAAATAGTGGCTGGATTGAACTTTTAGGCGGTGGAATGGTACATCCAGATGTGCTTAGAAACTGTGGTATAGATCCTGAGGTTTATAGTGGATTTGCCTTTGGTTTTGGAGTAGATAGAATGGTTATGTTAAAGTATGGAATAGATGATATAAGGTTGTTATATGAAAGTGATATAAGGTTCTTAAAAGAATTTTAATTTAAAAGATTTTAATAAAAACATATTAAAAAAATTAATCGAGGAGGAATAGTGGATGAAAGTACCATTTACGTGGCTTAAGGATTATGTAGATATAGATATAAATGTTAATGAATTAGCAGATAGGTTGACTCTTTCGGGATCAAAAGTTGAAGAGGTTATAACAACTGGAGATGAAATTAAAAATGTAGTAACAGCAAAGATAGTTAAAATTGAACCACATCCAGATGCAGATAAACTTGTTATTTGTCAGCTTGATATAAAAAAGGATGAATATTTGCAAATAGTTACTGGGGCTAAAAATATGAAAGAGGGAGATATTGTTCCAGCGGCCCTTCACGGCGCTTCTTTAGCTAATGGACTTAAGATAAAAAAGGGTAAATTAAGAGGAATACCTTCTAATGGAATGATGTGTTCAGAAGAAGAACTAGGACTTGCAGAAGAAGGCACTGCTCTTGGGTTAATGATATTACCTACAGATACACCAGTTGGAGAAGATATTAAAGAGGTATTAGGTTTAAATACTTCAATTATAGATTTTGAAATAACCTCAAATAGAACGGATTGTATGAGTGTAGTCGGTATAGCAAGAGAAACAGCAGCCACTCTTGATGTAAAATACAAAATGCCTAATACAAATTATAAGGTTTCAGAGGAAGAAAATATTAAAGATATGATAAAGGTTGAAGTAAAGGATTCATTATGTAAAAGATATATGGCAAGGTCTATTAAAAATGTAAAGATAAAATCATCACCATCTTGGATGCAAGAAAGATTATTAGAGGCTGGAATTAGACCTATAAATAACGTGGTGGATATAACAAATTTTGTAATGGTAGAGTTAGGTCAGCCCATGCATGCTTTTGATATGAGGTATATAAAAGGAAATTCTATAATAGTTGAAAGAGCTACATCAGAAGAAAAGTTTATTTCTTTAGATGAAGTTGAAAGAGATTTAAACGAAAATGTTTTAACTATAAGAGACGAGGAAAGAGCAATTGCTCTTGCAGGAATTATTGGGGGGTTAAATTCACAAATAAAAGAAGATACAAAGGTAGTATTACTTGAATGTGCAAACTTTGATGGAACTAATATAAGGGTAAATGCTAAAAAGTTAGGGGTTAGAACGGAGTCTTCTTCCTTATTCGAAAAGGATTTAGATCCTAATCTAACAAAAATAGCATTAGATAGAGCTTGTAGCTTAATAGAAGAGCTAGAGGTTGGCGAAATTATAAGTGGAACTATAGATTACTACGAAGATAAAGTATTGGAAAAAGAACTAGCTGTAGATTATAAATGGATTAATAAGTTTTTAGGAACATCTTTAAGCAAAGAAGATATAAAAGGATATTTAGATAGGCTAGAGTTAAAGACTTTAGTAAAAGAAGATATGTTAATAATAAATGTTCCCACATTTAGAAGAGATATAAACATAAAAGAAGATGTAGCTGAAGAAGTTGCAAGGATTTATGGTTACAATAATATACCTTCTACATTCAATAAAACTGTAACCCTAAAGGATGGCAAAAATCTAAAGCAAAAATTAGATGATAAAACTATATCAGTACTTCTTAATAGTGGGTTAAATCAATCTATAAGCTATTCTTTTGTTAGCCCTAAGGTTTTTGATAAGATTAATGTATCTAAAGAAAATGTTTTAAGAGATACAATATCAATTAAAAATCCTTTAGGTGAAAATTATAGTATTATGAGAACTACTTGTATTCCATCTATGATGGAATCTTTGGCTAGAAATTATTCCAGAAACAATGAAGAAGTTTCTTTGTTTGAAATAGGAAATGTATATATAAAAACTAATAAGGATTTACCAGAAGAAAGAAATACCTTGGTGATAGGCCTATATGGTGAAGTAGAATATCTTAATTTAAAAGGTGCTATAGAAAATTTAGTGGAAGCTTTAGGAATAGAAAAAACACATTATGAAAGACAAAGTGAAAATCCAACATTTCACCCTGGTAAAACAGCTAACTTATTTATAGGTAAAGAATGCGCTGGAATATTAGGAGAAGTACATCCTAATATTACTGAAAAGTACGGTATTGATACTGAATGTTATATAGCTGAAATAAATTTAGATATACTATATAAAAATGCTAATATAATTAAAAGATATAAAGCGTTACCAAAGTTTCCAGCAGTTACGAGGGATATTGCTTTAATAGTAGATGAAAATACTTTTGTTCAAGAAATTCAATCAGTAATAAAAAATACTGGAGGGAATTTAGTAGAAAGCATTAATCTTTTTGATGTATACAAAGGAAAACAAATAGAGGATGGCAAAAAAAGTGTTGCATATGCTATATCCTATAGATCTGAAACAAAAACCCTTACAGATAATGAAGTAAATAAAGTACATGATAAGATAGTTAGAGCATTAGAATATAAGTTAGGGTGTAAATTAAGGTAAAATTTCGTATTTCCTGAAAGTAAATTATGTGATAGAATATAAATATATATTAATTAAAATATGAATTTATCTAAGAGGGTGTTTTGCATGAATGTGATCACTATAAAAATAAATGGAATAGATTATAACTTAAAAGGCGAAGAAAATGAAGAATACTTAAATGAGATTGCAAGTTATGTAGATAAAAGGTTAAAAGCTTTAATGGATAATAATAAAAAGTTAAGCGTTTCATCTGCATCTATTTTAACAGCAATGAATGTAGTAGATGATGTTTTTAAAACTCAATCTAAACTTTTAAGTCTCACAGAAAACATATCAAAACTTGAACAAAGAGAGCTAGAGCTTACAGAACAACTAGAAGTTCTTAAGAAACAGTTGATTCATATGGAAAATTATAATTATGAACTTAAAAATAAGATAATTTTATTAGAATCTGAAACTCATGATAAAATTGATGAGGAAGAAGTAATTGAATTAAAGAATCAAAACAAGACTTTGGAAGAAAATAGTAAAGGCTATTTAAAAGAAAACCGTGAACTTAAGGTAAATAACAAGGAACTAAAGTTTCAACTACAATCTGCTAAGTATAAACTTATAGATATGCAACATAGACTTTTAGAAAATCAAATTGATTTAGTAAAAATAAAAAAAGAAAAGAATCCATTAATAGCAGATAAAGTCAAGTAAAAACATAAGCCTATACAAGATTAGAGTGTTGACCATGTCAGCACTCTAATTTCGTAAATGAGCTAAACTAGGAGGATAAAAATGCAAAAAGTGGAACTTTTAGCTCCAGCAGGTAGTATGGAAAGTATATATGCTGCTATAAAAAGTGGTGCTGATGCTATATACATGGGAGGAAGCAAATTTTCAGCAAGAGCATACGCAACTAATTTTGATAACGAAGAATTGATAAAAGCCGTAGATTATATACACTTAAATGAAAAGAAGGTTTATATAACATTAAATACGTTAATAAAACAATGTGAATTAAAAGAAGTGATAGAATATATAGGTTTTTTATATGAAATAGGTGTGGATGCACTTATAACTCAGGATCTATCAATACCTTATATAGTTAAAGATAGATTCAAAGACTTTGAAATTCACGCATCTACTCAAATGACAATACACAATGGCGATGGTGCAATATGTCTTAAGGATTTAGGCTTTAAAAGAATAGTACTATCAAGAGAATTATCTTTAGAAGAGATAAAGTATATATCAGATACTTTAGATATAGAAACTGAAGTGTTTATCCATGGCGCCTTATGTATATGTTATTCAGGTCAGTGTTTAATGAGCAGCATTATTGGTGGTAGAAGTGGAAATAGAGGAAGATGTGCTCAGCCTTGTAGAATGCCCTATACTTTAATTAATAAAGATACTAAAGAAGAAAAGAGTGCATTCTTATTAAGCCCAAAAGATATGTGTACCTTAGAAGATTTAGAAGACATAATAAATACCAAAACATCTTCTTTAAAAATTGAAGGAAGAATGAAGAGGCCAGAATATGTGGCTGGAGTCGTAGAAACTTATAAAAATGCTATAGATGATATATTAAAAAATAAGGAAAAAGGAAATTTAGAAAAGGAAAAGAAAAAGCTATTACAATTATTTAACAGAGAAGGATTTTCCAAGGCATATCTTTATGGAAATAAGGGAAAAGATATGATGTCTTATAATTATCCTAAAAATACAGGCATATCCATAGGTATTGTTGATAAAGAAGGGTATATAACATTAAAAGAAAATATAAATTTAAAAGATGGAATAAGATATGATGATAAAGGATTTACTATATCTAAAATAATTTTAAAGGGTAAAGAGGTGTTAGGAGCTAAAATTGGGGAAAAGGTTATGCTTTATCCTTCAGAATATAAAAAGTCAAGGGAATTATTTAAAACTTTAGATATAGAATTAATGAAAGGCTACGAAAAGTATTACAAGGAAAAGACAAATATTTCAATAAAAGCTAAGGTGATATTTGAAATAGGGAAGCCTTTTTCCTTAGAGATTACCTATAAAGATAAGGTACAAACATTACAAGGCGCCATTGTAGAAAAAGCTAAAAATAGACCTTTAACTAAGGAAAAGATAGTAGAAAACCTTCAAAAGTCTTCAGATAACGTATTAAAAATATCTGATATAAAGTTTGAAGCTTATGAAGAAGGGTTTATTCCTATTTCTGCAATAAATGAAATTAGAAGAAATATTTTAAGGGAATTAGAAGAGGAAATAATAAAAGGCTATAGAAGAGATAAGGTAGCGGAAAACAATTATATTTTAAAAGAGAAAAAGATAGAACAAGCACCAGAAATAATGGTAGGTGTAAATACTCTTATGCAGTTAAAAGCTGCAATGGATAGCAATGTTAAAGATATAATTATAAATCCTTATTTTAGAGGAATTAAGTGTATAACATCCATAGATTTTTCTAAAATAGCTAAGGATACAAAAGTATATATAGAGATTCCTACTATAGTAAGAAAAGAATTTAATTCTATAGTAAGCTTTATTGAAAATAATAAAGAAAATATAGCAGGAATTGTTACATCAAATCTTGGAATAATAAACAGATTTAAAAATAGTGTTAATATAATTGGAAGTTATAAATTAAATTTATATAATAATTTGGCTTTAAACGTAATGGATGAATTTACAAACTTAAATTGTATAAGCATAGAACTTAATAGAAAAGAAATAAAAGAAGTGCTTAAAAAGAAGAGAAATAATTGTCAAGTATTTGTTTATGGAAAACCTGAGCTTATGGTAAGTGAATATTGTCCCATAGGAAGTGTAAATAAGTGTGGGCTTTTAGGAAACATATCCTCTAATAATAAACCAAAATGTTTAGAGGGTGAGTATGTACTAAGGGACAGGAAGAACATGGACTTTTTAGTTAAGACTGATAAGTTTTGTAGAAGTCATATATATAATACAGTACCTATAAATCTAATAGATAAAATAGAAGAGTTAAAAGGGTTTGGAGCAGATTCTTTTAGGCTAGATTTTATTGATGAAGATTATGAAAAAGTAATTTCAGTATTATCCACATTAAAAAATAAAGAGCTATTAGAGGGCATGGCAGATTATACTAGAGGGCATTATAAAAGGGGAGTAGATTAATTAGTTTAGGCTGTTTTAAAGGTTAAATAAAATAGTTTGTAGATAAAGAGGAGTTGATCACTTATGAATAACAGAGCGCTAAAGATATTAGAATTTAGCAAAGTAAAAGATGAAATTAAAAGATATGCATCTACTAAAGCTGCAAAAGATATTATAGATGATTTAGTGCCATATACTAATGTATATGAAGTAAATAGAAGCTTAAAAGAAACTGAAGAGGCCTTAAATAGCATGGTGAAAAAAGGGCCACCACCATTTTATGGTTTATATGATGTTAGAGATTATTTAATAAGGATTGAAAAAGGTGGTGGAGTTTTAGCCACTAATTTATTGAAAATAGCTCAAATGTTAAGGTGTAGCAGAGGTATTAAGGATTATGTAAATAGGAAGGTGGAAGAAGAATCTTTTCCTATGCTTGAAAATATATGTGAGGGTATAGTACCATTAAAATATTTAGAAGAGGAAATATTTCGAATTATAGTTAGTGATGAAGAAATTTCAGATAGGGCAAGTGATACTTTATACACCATAAGGAGAAGTTTAAAAGATAAAAATAGTTCATTAAAAGATAAGGTTAACTCTTTAATAAAAACATACTCTAAATATTTACAAGAAAATCTCTATACAGTAAGAGGGGATAGATACGTAATACCAGTAAAGGCAGAGCATAAGGGTATGGTTCCAGGGCTTGTACATGATCAGAGTTCATCAGGAGCCACCTTGTTTATAGAGCCTATGGGACTTGTAAATTTAAATAATGATATAAAAGAGCTTATGTTAAAAGAAGAAGCAGAAATTGAAAGAATACTAGATGAATTATGTTTTAAAATTTATGAAAAGATTGAAGTTATAAAAGTTAATGCACAAATTATTTGGGAAATAGATTTCATTTTTTCAAAGGCTAAGTATGCAAGTGAAATAAATGCTATAAAGCCAAAGGTAAACGAAGATGGAAGCTTCAATATAATACAAGGAAGACATCCGCTTATAGATCCAAAGGTAGTTGTACCCTCAGATATATATTTAGGTAAAGATTTCACTTCAATTGTTATAACAGGACCTAATACTGGAGGGAAAACTGTAACTTTAAAGACAGTTGGCCTTTTGCATGTAATGGCTATGAGTGGTGTTATGATACCAGCTGCATATAATTCTTCTATTAACTTTTTTGATGAAGTATTTGCAGATATAGGAGATGAACAAAGCATTGAACAAAGTTTATCTACATTCTCATCTCATATGACTAATATAGTAAGCATAATAAAGGAAGCTAATAAAGGCTCTTTGGTGCTTTTGGATGAACTTGGTGCTGGTACAGACCCTACAGAGGGAGCAGCTTTAGCTATGTCTATATTAGAGGATCTTAAATCTAAGGATGTAAAAATAATTGCAACTACTCATTATAGCGAGCTAAAAGTTTATGCTATTAATACTAAGGGCGTCGAGAATGCATCTGTAGAATTTGATGTTAAAACATTAAGACCCACCTATAGGTTACTTATTGGAATACCAGGAAAGTCTAATGCCTTTGAGATATCAAGAAAACTTGGGCTTCCTGATTATATTATTCAAAGCTCTAAAGAGCTTATATCAAAAGATAGTTTAGAATTTGAGGATTTAATTGAAAGCTTACAATCTAAAAGTGTTGATGCAGATAAATTTGAGAGAGAAGCTAGGTTATTAAAAGAAGAAAGCGAAAAGCTAAAGGAAAAATATGAACAAAAGCTTCAAGCTTTAGAAACTTCAAAGGAAAAGATATTAGAAGAATCCAAAAGAAAGGCTAAAATTGCTCTTAAAGATGCAAAAGAAGAAGCAGATGCTATATTAAAAAACATTAGGGAACTTGAAAAAATGGGGTATTCCTCTAAGGCAAGACAAGATATAGAAGAACATAGAAATAAATTAGCTAAGGAATTAGATAAACAAAGCACCACACTTATACCAAAAGAACATAAGGGTGAAAAATTAGTAAGTGTTAAACTTGGAGAAGAAGTATTTGTACCATCTTTAAATCAAAATGTTATAGTGCTTACAAATCCAGATAATAAGGGAGAGGTCCAAGTTGAAGCAGGTATAATGAAGATAAATCTTAAACTCGAAGACCTTAGAAAAATAAATAATAATAAAAGCTCAAAAGAAAGACGAAATAGTAAAAAACAAGTTAATTTAAATTTAAAAAGTGTAGGTGCATCTGTAGATCTTAGAGGTCAAGATTCTGAAGAGGCTTGTTATAATGCTGATAAGTACTTAGATGAGGCGTACTTAGGAGGTCTTGGATTAGTCTCTCTTATACATGGAAAGGGTACAGGAGTACTTAGAAAGGCTATAAATGACATGCTCAAAAGGCATCCTCATGTTAAAAACTTTAGGCTTGGTGAATATGGAGAAGGTGGCGATGGGGTAACCATGGTACAATTAAAGTAGTAAAGGGTGAGTTTTTTGATTATAGTAAGTGCATGCCTTTATGGCGTAAATTGTAGATATGATGGAAAATCTAGCGAAAATGCTAAAATAATTAATGCTTTTAAAGAAGACCAAATTATTTTAGTGTGTCCAGAAGAATTGGGTGGGCTTAAGACACCAAGAACCCCTTGTGAGATATATAAGGGGACGGGTAAAGAGGTGTTGAATGGTTTGTGTAAAGTTAAGTCATCAAAGGGTGAAGATTTCACAAGCTACTTTATAAAAGGTGCAGAAGAGACTTTAAAGATAGCAAAAACTTTTGATGTTAAAAAAGCTATTTTAAAATCTAAAAGTCCATCTTGTGGGCTTAATACAATTTATAACGGAGATTTTGATAAAACCTTAGTTAAAGGTAATGGCGTAACTGCACAATTGCTTATAAATAATGGAATAGATGTAATAACAGAAAATGAAATCGATGAATATTAAAACAAAGAATAATAAAAGAAATTTATTAAAAGGCAGCTTTCTTTTGATAAATTTCTTTTATTCAAAGATAAAGATTACATAACAATTATTATGTAATCTAAATTTAAACGTAAACTAAAAATTTAAATTATAAAAATTACCAAAAGGAATAATTAAAAAGATATATTAATAAAATAATAATAATTACTCTGTTTAACAAACTTACTTTATATAAAAGAATAAATATGGTATATTAAATTTTATAAGAATTATATACTAAGATTTAGTTAAAACTTAGGAGGAAGGTTAATGAAAAATATCACGATAATTGGAGCTACAGGATCTATAGGTATGCAAACCTTAGATGTAATTAAAAAAGACAGGGACAATTTTAATCTTGTAGCAGTATCTTTAAATAAAAGCTATGAAAAAGCTATTGAAATAATAGAAGAATTCCAGCCTAAATATATGGTAGTGAATGATTATGAAACTTATAAAGCAATTAATCAATTTGTAGATAAAGAAAAAAAGAAAACTTTATTATTAAATGATATAGAAGGATTAAATTATATTGCATCTTTAGATGAAATTGATACAGTAGTTACATCTATAGTTGGAATGATAGGGCTAGAACCTACACTTAAAGCTATTAGATCTGGTAAAAATATAGCACTTGCAAATAAAGAAACTCTAGTAGTAGCTGGGGACCTTATAATGGAAGAGGCCAGAATAAATAATGTTAGTATACTGCCTGTAGATTCAGAACATAGTGCGATTTTTCAATGTATCCAAGGAAATAAAGAGAATAGAATAAATAAAATAATTTTAACTGCATCTGGAGGTCCTTTTAGAGGGAAAAGCATAGAAGATTTAAAAAAGGTTACATTGGAAGAAGCATTAAATCATCCTAATTGGAAAATGGGAAGCAAAATAACTATTGATTCAGCAACACTTATGAATAAAGGTTTAGAAGTAATAGAAGCACATCATTTATTTAATGTGGACTATGAAGACATAAATGTGGTAGTGCATCCACAAAGTATAATACATTCTGGGGTAGAATTTAAAGATAGATCTGTTATTACACAGATGGGTAATCCAGATATGAGGCTGCCTATACAATATGCTTTAAATTATCCAAAGAGAAAGGAAGCTGTAGTAGATACACTAGACTTTTTTTCTTTAAAACCTTTAACCTTTGAAAAGCCTGATATGAACACATTTAGATGTTTAAGTTTAGCTTTTGAAGCAGGTAAAATGGGAGGAATTATGCCAACTATATTAAATGCTGCAAATGAAGTATGCGTTAGTCTTTTTATAAGTAAGAAAATAAACTTCTTAGAGATACCTGTTATAATAGAAGAATGCATGAGAAAATTTAATTTTAATGTAGAATTAAATTTAAAAAACATAAAAGATGCAGATAAAGAAGTAAGGTCATATATAAACTTAAAATATAATTAGGAGGAATATAATATATGTATATAGTTTGGGCTGTATTAGCATTTAGTATGCTTATAGTTGGACACGAATTAGGACATTTTACCATTGCAAAGCTTAATGGAATAAAGGTTGAAGAATTTTCACTAGGAATGGGTCCTAAAATTTTTGGGTTTAAGGGTAAAGAAACAGAATATCTTATAAAGGCCTTGCCTATTGGTGGTTATGTAAAAATGCTTGGAGAAGAGGATAATGTAAATGATGAAAGAGCATTTTCATCTAAATCTCCTTTAAGAAGAATAAGTGTAATAGCGGCAGGACCTATAATGAATTTTATACTAGCTTTACTTTTATTTGCAATTATAGCTATGAATAATGGCTTTGTGTTACCTAAGATAAATGAAGTTATTGATAACTCACCTGCTATGGAATCAGGACTTATTTCTGGAGATAATATAAAAAGTCTTAACGGAAAAAAGATTTCAACATGGGAAGATTTTGCTATGGGTGTATCTTTAGGAAAGGGCGAAAATATAAACTTACAAATTGAAAGAAGTGGAGAAATTAAAGATCTTATTATAACCCCTAGATTTAATGAAGAATTAAATAAATATGCTGTAGGTATATCACCTGCCATAATGGAAAAACCGAATTTCATTCAATCTGTTAATTATGGAGTGTTACAAAGTAAGTCATTAATTAATCAAACATTTGGAGCTTTAAAAACTATATTCACAGGAAAGGCTACATTAAATGATGTAGGAGGACCTGTTACTATAATCAAGGCAACCGGTGCAGCAGCTAAATCTGGAATATGGAATTTGTTGCTTTTTGCTGGGTTTTTAAGTATACAATTAGGTATATTTAATCTGCTACCATTCCCAGCTTTAGACGGAGGATGGATTTTCTTATTGTTTATAGAACTTATAACTCGTAAAAAGATAAGTGATAAAATAATAGGCACATTAAATTATATTGGGTTCTCATGTCTTATAGTGATAATGATATTAGTAACTATAAAGGACATATTACGCCCTATAAGTTTTTAGGAGATGAATAAAATGGATAGAAAAACTACTCGTAAAGTTAAGGTTGGAAATATATATGTAGGAGGAGATGCTCCTATAACTATTCAATCTATGACTAATACAGATACTCGAGATATAAAAGCCACAGTAGCTCAAATTAATGAATTAACGAAAGCAGGATGTGACATAATAAGATGTGCAGTTCCAGATATGGAAGCTGCAGTAGCTATAAAGGAAATAGTAAAACAAATTGATATTCCTCTAGTTGCAGACATACATTTTGATTATAGATTAGCTTTAGAATCTATAAATAATGGTATATCAGCCCTAAGAATAAATCCTGGCAATATTGGAAGTTTAGATAGGGTAGAATTATTAGCAAAAAAGGCTAAGGAAAAAGACATACCCATACGAATAGGTGTAAATAGTGGATCTTTAGATAAAACACTTTTAGCTAAATATGGGAAAGTTACATCAAAGGCATTAGTAGAAAGTGCTCTTAGTCATATAAGTATATTAGAAAAGGTTAATTTTAATGATATTGTTATATCTATTAAGTCTTCTGATGTACCTATGATGATAGATAGTTATAGATTAATGTCAAAAGCCACAGATTACCCTCTTCATTTAGGTGTTACAGAGGCAGGGACTATATGGAGAGGCAGCATAAAGTCCTCTGTAGGAATAGGTGCACTGTTATCGGAAGGTATTGGAGATACTATAAGAGTATCACTTACTGGTGATCCTTTAGAAGAAATAAAGGTAGGTAAAGAAATTTTGAAATCACTTGGACTAATTAAAGGTGGAATTGAATTTATATCTTGCCCTACTTGTGGTAGGACTCAAATAGACCTTATAAATATAGCAAAACAGGTTGAGGACAGGATTTCTAATTTAGATAAAAACATTAAAGTTGCTGTTATGGGCTGCGTAGTTAATGGACCTGGAGAAGCAAGGGAAGCAGACATAGGCATTGCTGGAGGTAATGGCGAAGGTTTAATATTTAAAAAAGGTGAAATAATAAAAAAAGTAAAAGAAAATGAACTCGTAGAAGCACTAATAAAAGAAATAGAAAGTATGTAGGTTAAATCCTACATACTTTCTATTAACTACTATCATATTAAAGGAGGTGAACTGTTCCAAAATTTATAATTAATATTAAATTCATAACTACTTTATAGATTATTATAAGATTTTGGTAACGGAAGAAAAATGAGTATAGATATAACTCAAGATACTCCTGTTTTAAAAAAAGGATTATTCGATAAAGAAATATTTGAAGACATGGAATTATTAAAGATTCAATTTTATAAAAAAAGCAATAATTTAAAGATTATATTAAAATCACCTTATCAATTAGATGTATCAAAAGAAAAAGAAATTAAGTCAATAATACAAAAAGAATTAGGACTAAATTTTAATATAGAATTAGTTTGTTATAAAGATATTAAAAATGCTTCATTAGAAGATGTAATAACAACACATTGGGTTGATTTAATGACAGATGTGGTAGACAAGATGCCGGTATTTAAAGATATATTAATTTCAGGTAAAAAAAGTGTAAATGGTAACAAAATAGAAATACATTATGGTAATGAATTTATGTGCAAAATGATTAAAAGACGTAAATTTAATGAATTTATGAAAAATAGTATAGAAGGTCTTTTTGGAATACAATGTGGAATAGATATAATTTATGATGAAAGTCTAAAAGAGAAGGATTATATAAAATCAACTCAAAAAGAAAATATAACTATGATAGAAAAAGCATTTAAAAATGTGGATATAACAAAAAAACCATCTAAACAAAGTACTGCTAATAAAAGTACTAGGTATAATGAAAATGGTAATGATTATTCAAATGAAAATGTAATACTTGGAAGAAACATTACTGAAGATAGTGTGCCTATTGAATCTTTAGATCAAACTTCTGGAGTGGTGACTGTTTTAGGCGACATTTTTAAAAGTGAGGTAATTGAAACTAAAACGGGTAAAAAAATAGTAACATTTGCTTTAACAGATTATACGAGTTCTATTACGGTTAAGTGTTTTCTAAGACCAAAGGATACAGAAAGAGTATTGGAAAATATAAAAACAGGATTACATTGTAAGATAAAAGGTGAAGTTACAAATGATCCTTATGCAAAAGAAATAGTTATAATGGTAAGAAATATTGTTAAGGTTCCTAAGATAGAGAGAATGGATACCAATGATGAAAAACGGGTGGAATTACACCTGCATTCTACTATGAGTGCTATGGATGCTATAACACCTATTGGTAAATTGGTAGAAAGAGCTGCAAAGTGGGGACATAAGGCAATTGCCATTACAGATCATGGTGTAGTTCAAGCTTATCCTGAAGCTATGGAAGCAGGTAAAAAACATGGTATAAAAATCATCTATGGTGTTGAAGGATACTTAGTAGACAATGGTATACCAATAGTTGAAAAAGAAAAAGGACAAAATTTCAAAGATATTTTTGTGGTATTTGACCTTGAAACCACAGGATTCTCTAGTAAAAATGATAGTATAATTGAAATTGGTGCGGTTAAAATTAAAGAAGGTAAAATAATAGACAGGTTTAGTGAATTTGTAAATCCTAAAAGAATAATACCTTCAAAAATTGTTGAATTAACAAGTATAACTGATGATATGGTTAGGGATAGTGATTATATAGAAGATGTTTTGCCAAGGTTTATGAACTTTGCCGGCGATGCTGTACTAGTAGCACATAATGCACCTTTTGATATATCTTTTATAAGAAAAAATTGTGGAGATATGAATATAAAATTAAATAATTCTGTTCTAGATACAATACCTCTTGCAAGGTTTTTATATCCAGAACTAAAAAGATATAAATTAAATGTAGTTGCAAAACATCTAGGAATATCCCTTGATAATCATCATAGGGCTATAGATGATGCAAAGGCTACAGCGGATATTCTTATAAAAGGTATAGAAGACTTAGAAGAAAAAGGGATTTTTAATTTGAATGATTTAAATGATGAGTTTTTAAAAAACGTAAATATAAAAAAACAACCTACATACCACATAATTTTATTAGCTAAAAACCAGGTAGGTATTAAAAATTTATATAAACTTATATCAGAAGCTCATTTAGATAACTTTTTTAAGCATCCAAGGCTTCCTAAAACCTTAATATCCAAATATAGGGAAGGCTTAATTGTGGGATCAGCCTGTGAAGCTGGAGAAATTTATAGAGCAATCCTAGAGGGTAAAAATGATGAAGAATTAGAGCGTATCGCAGATTTTTATGATTATTTAGAAATTCAGCCCTTAGAAAATAATGAGTTTCTAATAAGAAATGGAAGAGTAAAAGATAAAGAAGAATTAATTCAAATAAATAAAAAAATATGCGAGCTTGCAAAGAAAAAAGGAAAAATTGTGGTTGCTACTGGAGATGTACATTTTCTTGAACCAAGAGATGAAGTCTTTAGAAGAATAATAATGGCAGGGCAAGGTTTTAGTGATGCGGATAACCAGCCACCATTATATTTTAGAACAACCACAGAGATGTTAAGAGAATTTTCATATCTAGGGGAAGAAAAATCGAAAGAAGTAGTTATATATAATACCCAAAAGATTTCAGATATTATTGAATATGTAAAACCTATTCCGGATGAAACTTTTCCACCTAAAATAGATGGTGCTGAGGAAGAGGTTAAAACCATGACTCTTAAAAGAGCTCATGATTTATATGGTGATGAGTTACCAGAAGTTGTTCAAAAAAGATTAGATAAAGAATTAAACTCTATAATAAGTAACGGGTATGCTGTGCTTTATTTAATTGCTCATAAATTAGTAGCTAAATCTTTAGAAGATGGATATCTTGTAGGGTCTAGGGGGTCTGTAGGTTCATCACTAGTTGCTACTATGTGTGATATAACAGAAGTTAATGGATTGCCTCCTCATTATGTATGCCCTAAATGTAAACATAGTGAATTTATTTTAGATGGATCTATAAGTTCGGGAGTAGACCTACCAGACAAGAATTGTGAGATATGTGAAAGTCTATACATAAAAGATGGCCACGATATTCCTTTTGAAACCTTTCTAGGATTTGAAGGAGACAAGGAACCAGATATTGACTTAAATTTTTCTGGGGAATATCAAGCTGTAGTCCATAAGTATACAGAAGTATTATTTGGTAAGGGTTATGTATTTAAAGCGGGAACTATTGGAACTATAGCAGAAAAAACTGCTTATGGCTTTGTAAGAAAATATTTAGCAGAAAAAGATATTATGGTAACTCAAGCTGAAATAGATAGGCTTACACTTGGGTGTACTGGAATAAAAAGAACTACAGGGCAACATCCTGGTGGAATAATGGTTGTTCCAAGGGATAATGAGATATTTAACTTTACTCCAATACAACATCCAGCAGATGATAATAGTACAGATATAATAACTACGCACTTTGATTATCATTCTATTAGTGGAAGGCTGCTTAAATTAGATATTTTAGGTCATGATGATCCTACAGTTTTAAGGATGCTTCAAGATCTTACAGGAATAGACCCTAAAAGCGTTCCTTTAAACGATAAAAAGGTTATGAGCTTATTTACATCTACAGAAGCTTTGGGGTTAACAAAAGAGCAGTTAGGATGCGAGGTTGGAACTTATGGACTGCCGGAATTTGGTACTAAATTTGTACGGCAGATGTTAATTGATACTCAGCCACAAACCTTTGCTGATTTGGTTAGAATATCTGGCCTTTCTCATGGTACTGATGTATGGGTTAATAATGCACAATACTATATAAAAGAAGGCTTTACAACGCTTAAGGATTGTATATCTACTAGAGATGACATAATGATATATTTAATGCATAAAAACGTACCTCCTAAAATAGCTTTTACTATAATGGAAAAGGTTAGAAAGGGTAAGGGGCTTAAAGAAGAGGATATAAAGGTTATGAAGGAAAACAATGTTCCTGATTGGTATATAGAATCTTGTGAAAAAATTAAGTATATGTTTCCTAAAGGCCATGCTGCAGCTTATGTAATGATGGCAGTTAGAATTGCTTATTTTAAAGTATATTATCCTGAAGCTTATTATGCCACTTACTTTACTGTTAGAGCTGACGACTTTGATGCAGATCTTATTATAAAAGGAGAAGAAGTTATAAAAGCTAAGATTTATGAAATTGGTAAGCTTGGAAATAACCTAACTCAAAAAGATAAAGGACTTTTAACCATATTAGAGCTTTCTTATGAAATGTATAAAAGAAATATAACCTTTTTAAAGGTAGATCTTTATAAATCACACCCAACTAAATTTTTAATTGAAGAAGATGGTATAAGGCCACCTTTAAATGGACTTCAAGGTGTAGGTGATAATGCAGCTAAAAGCATAGCTACATTTAGAAATGATGGGGAGTTTATTTCTAAAGAAGATCTTAGGACTCGAACAAAGGTTTCAAAAACAGTTATAGAGACTTTAAGTGTGCATGGATGTTTAAGGGGACTTCCTGAAACTAATCAGTTAAGTCTATTTACCTTATAAAACCACCATATTTGAAAAAACTGCTTGTAATAAACTTTTTATTATGATAATATATTATTGTAAAGTTTACTTAATATATTAGCTTCAAACAGAGTGGGTCAGAAAACCCGCTCTTTATATTTGTGTATGGGTAAAACGCAACGTCTGTTGCGTTTTTACTACAATATAGACTACTATATTGAATAAAGTTAGTATAAGTACATAAAATAAAGATTAATGTACCAAAACAAAAGGAGGGGTAAAATGAAACTTAATCCTTTAATTGAAAACTTAGATTTATTAATAAGACCAATAGTAGAAGATAAAGGTTATGAAATGTATTATTTAGAATTCGTAAAAGATGATGGAGAAAATTATTTAAGAGTATATATTGAAAGTGAAAATGGCATATCTTTGGAAGATTGTGAAAAGGTAAGTAGACCTATTAGCACTATGCTTGATGAAAAGGATCCAATCGCAGAATCTTATTATCTAGAAGTATCTTCACCAGGACTAAATAGGAGTTTACATACAGAAAAACATTATGGGGATAGTATTAATAAAGAAGTTCTAGTTAGATTAAATAAAAAGTTAAATGATAATAAATTATATAAGGGTACTTTAGTAAGTTTTGATAATGAAAATATAGTTTTATCAATAGAAGATGAAGCTTTAAGTATACCAAGAGATATAATTAAAGCTATGAATATAGAAGGGGAGATATAGGGTGTCTATTAAGATGAATGATGAATTTATAGATGCATTAAAAGAAATAGTTAAAGAAAAGGGTATAAGTTCAGATATGCTTTTTACTACAATTGAGGATGCCTTAGTTGCTGCTTACAAGAAGAATTATGCGAACTCTGGTGTATCATCACAAAATGTTAGGGTTACTATGAATAGAGAAACAGGAGAAATCCATGTTTATGCTCAAAAGGTTGTAGTGGAAATTACCGAAGATGAAGTAATAGAAATTTCAGTAGAAGATGCAAAAGAATTAAGTGCGCGCTATGAAATTGGTGATACAGTAGAAATAGAAGTTACACCTAAAACTTTTGGTAGGGTGGCGGCTCAACTAGCGAAACAAGTAGTAGTACAAAGAATAAAAGAAGCCGAAAGAAATATAGTGTATAATGAGTTTATAGAAAAAGAATTTGATATAATAACAGGATCTGTAATTAGAAAAGATAAGGGTAATGTTTTTGTAGACCTTGGAAAAATAGAAGCAGTGCTAGGACCTAATGAGCAGATGCCAGGTGAAGAGTATATCTTTAATGAAAAATTAAAGTTATATATAGTAGAAGTTAAAAATACCACAAAAGGTGCTCAAGTAATTGTATCTAGAACTCACCCAGGACTTATAAAAAGATTATTTGAACTGGAAGTTCCAGAAATATATGAAGGCATAGTAGAAGTTAAAAGTATTGCAAGAGAAGCAGGTGCACGTACTAAAATTTCAGTTTACTCTAAAGATGAAGCAATAGATGCTATGGGAGCATGTGTTGGTCCTAAAGGTATAAGAGTTCAAAAAATAGTAAACGAATTAAAAAATGAAAAAATAGATATAATTAAATGGAGCAAGGTTCCAGAAGAATATATTTCTAATTCATTAAGTCCTGCTAAGGTAGTAGATGTTAAAATAGAAGAGGACACTAAATGTGCTCAAGTTGTAGTAGAAGATAACCAATTGTCTTTAGCTATAGGTAAAGAAGGCCAAAATGTAAGACTCGCAGCTAAGCTTACAGGCTGGAAAATAGATATTAAAAGCATGTCAAGTGTTTCACAATAATCATAAAGAGGTGTTGTGATATGAAAGTTAAAAAGATACCGCTAAGAATGTGTAACGGGTGTATGGAAATGAATCCAAAAAAAGAAATGATTAGAATTGTTAAGAGTCCTGAAGGAGAAGTTTCTGTAGATTTAACTGGCAAAAAATCCGGTAGAGGCGCATATATTTGTAAAAGTTCATCATGCTTAGAAAAAGCCTTTAAAAACAAAAGATTAAATAAAAATCTCGAAACTAATATTGATGAAAACATATATGAAACTTTAAAACAAGAGGTAATAAATGACAGATAGCTTTTTGCAATTTTTAGGTCTAGTAAAGAGATCAGGAAATTTACTAGAAGGATATAATAGATGTGAAGAAGCTATACAAAAAAACAAGAAAATATATCTGATTATATTGTCAATGGATCTTTCTCCTAAAAGTAGAAAAGAGTTTTTAAAATATTGCCATGAAAAAGGTATAAAGTGTATTGAATGTTACTCAAAAGAAGAACTTGGAAGTAGTGTTGGAAGGCAAGAAATAAATATTCTAGCAGTATTAAATAAAAACATGAGTGATAAATTAATGGACTCTTATAAATAATAAATTATGCGTAATCTTTTAAAAAATTAATTTCGGGGGTGAATGAATTGTCAAAGATAAGAATTTATGAATTAGCAAAGGAATTGAAAATTACAAGTAAAGAGCTTATAAAGTCATTAATGGATGAATTTGACGTAGAAGTTAAAAATCATATGAGTGTCATTGAGGATGAAGAGGCTAATTTAATAAAAGAGTTGATTGAAGAAAGAGCAAAGGCTGAAAAAGATAAAGAAACTAATAAAGCTAATGAAGAAAATAAGTCAAAGAATATAGTAGAAGAATATGAAGAAATAGTTTCAGAAGAAATAAATAAACAAGTTAAAAAATCTAAATTTAAGAATAAAAGAGGCGATAAGAGTCCTCGATATTCGGAAGAGGAAGGCTCAAATATGGAAGAAAATTCAGTTGAAGATAAGATTATAGTAGAAATAGGAAATAATATCACGGTTAAAGATTTTGCAGAGAAGATTGATAAACCTATAGTGGAGGTTATAAAAGCTCTAATATTTAGTGGAGTAATGGCAGCAATAAACCAAGAAATTGATTTTAAAACTGCAGAAAAGGCAGCTGAAAAGCTTGATATAACACTAGTATTAAAAGAAGAGGAATTAGAAAAATTAGAGGAAGTAAATATAGAAGAAGATACAGAAGCAGAAAAAAGACCTCCTATAGTTACTGTAATGGGACACGTTGATCATGGTAAGACTTCTTTATTAGATGCTATAAGAAAAGCAAAGGTAACTGAAAATGAAGCAGGCGGAATAACTCAGCACATAGGAGCTTATACTGTAGAGGTAAGTGGAGAAAAGATAACATTTTTAGATACTCCAGGTCATGAAGCTTTTACAGCAATGAGATCTCGTGGAGCACAGGTTACAGATGTTGTAATATTAGTAGTAGCAGCAGATGATGGAATAATGCCTCAAACAAAAGAAGCTATAAATCACTGTAAAGCAGCTAATGTTCCTATGGTAGTTGCTATAAACAAAATGGATAAACCTTCAGCAAATCTTGACAAAGTAAAACAAGAACTTTCAGATCATGGTTTAGTTCCAGAAGAATGGGGTGGAGATACTATATGTGTTCCTGTATCGGCTCGTTCAAAGGAAGGTATAGATACATTACTTGAAATGGTATTACTTTCTTCTGAAATTTTAGAATTAAAAGCAAACTCTAAGAGAAAAGCTATAGGTACAGTTATAGAAGGCCAATTAGATAAAGGAAGAGGACCAGTTGCTACATTGTTAGTTCAAAATGGTACTTTAAATGTAGGAGATGCTATATTAGTTGGTAGTACTTATGGAAGAATAAGAGCTATGTTTGATGATAAGGGTAAAAACATTAAATCAGCAGGACCTTCAATTCCAGTAGAAATCTTAGGACTTTCTGAAGTACCATCAGCAGGAGATAGGTTCCATGAAGTAAAAGATGAAAAGACAGCTAGAAATATGGCTCAAACAAGAAAAGATAAGGATAAAGAAAAATACCTTCAAGCAAATCATAGGGTATCTTTAGAAGACTTATATAGTCAAATTCAAGAAGGAAAAATAAAAGAACTAGGAGTTATAGTAAAAGCAGATATGCAAGGTTCTGTAGAAGCCATAAAACAATCCTTAGAGAAATTATCTTCAGAAACTGTTAAAGTAAGAGTTCTTCATGGAGCAGTAGGTGCTATTACAGAAACTGATATAAGTCTTGCAGCAGCTTCAAATGCATTGGTAATTGGATTTAATGTAAGACCAGATGGAAATGCAATTACTCTAGCAGAAAAAGAAGATGTGGATATAAAGACTTATAGAATCATCTACGATGCTATTGAAGATATAAGAACAGCAATGATTGGAATGCTTGAACCAGAATATAAAGAGGTTGTACTTGGGAAAGCTGAAATTAGACAGATTTATAAAGTATCTAATCTTGGTACTATAGCTGGTTGTTATGTAACAGAGGGTAAAATAACAAGAAGTAGTGATGTAAGAATAATAAGAGACGGAATAGTTATATTTGAATCTAAATTAGCATCATTAAAAAGATTTAAAGATGATGCAAAAGAAGTGAATACAGGATATGAATGTGGACTTAGTATTGAAAAATATAATGACCTTAAAGAAGGCGACATAATAGAAGCCTTTACTATGCAAGAAATAAAAAAAGATAAATTATAAGAGGAGGGATTGTATTGGCTAATTACAGAGGTGGAAGAATTAACGAAGAGATGAAAAAGGAAATTAGTGATATAATCCGAAATCATCTTAAAGATCCTAGAATAAATGCTATGGTAAGTGTTACAGGTGTTAATGTCACCAAAGATTTACAATATGCTAAAGTTTATATTAGTATCTTCGGGAATGAGACGGAAGAAAAGGAAACTTTAGAGGCACTAAAAAGCTCTTCTGGATTTATAAGAAGAGAAATAGGTAAGAGGATTAACCTCAGACATAACCCAGAAATTTTGATTGAACTAGACACAAGTATAGAACATGGAATGCATATAGAATCCTTACTACAAAAGATAAAGGAAAATAAAAATGAATAAAATTGTTGAAAGTATCTTAAATTCAGATTCTATTGCAATAACTTATCATCAGTCACCAGATGGAGATGCTTTAGGTAGTGCTCTTGGATTGATGCTTGGACTAAGAAAAATTGGTAAAGAAGCCTATATTATATCAAGGGACAAAGTTCCTGGTATATATAGGTTTCTGCCTAATACCGAAGAAATAAAAGATAATGTTAGTTGCCCTAAGAAGAATACTCATTGCGTAATAGTGTTAGATTGTGGAAATGTAGAAAGAATTTCTGGAAAAATAGATAAATCTAAAATTAATCCTGTCATTAACATAGATCATCATCTTTCAAACAGTAAATATGGTGATATTAATTATGTTGATACTACGGCAGCTGCTACAGGCGAAATAGTTTATACTCTTTTAAAAAGCTTAGATGTAGTTATTGATACAGATATTGCAAAATGTTTATATACAGCAATAATAACCGATACTGGTTCTTTTAAGTATTCAAGTACAACTGCGAGTACACATGAAATTGCAGGTAAGCTTATAAAAACTGGTATTGATTTTCCACTAATTCATAGAACTATATTTGAAAATAAGCCACTTAGGAAGTTAAAACTCTATGGTCAGCTATTAGAGAAGGTTGAACTGTTTTTAAATGATAAATTAGCAATTATTGCTATGAATAAGGAGCAATCTACTTTATTAGAAGATAATTCTGAGATAATATCCCTTCAAATGCAAATAGATACTATTGAAGTTGGAGCATTTTTAAAAGAAGTAGAGGATGGTATAAAGATAAGTTTAAGATCTAAAGATAAAGTTGATGTACGAGCTATAGCTGAAGTTTTTGGCGGTGGCGGACATGAAAAGGCATCTGGACTTTTGTTAAGAGATGTTCATGATATAGAAAAGGCTAAAAAGACTTTAATAAACATTTTAGAAAAAGAGTTGATATAATGAATGGGGTTATTAATATTTACAAGCCAGAAGGAATGACCTCCTTTGATGCAGTAAGAAAAGTTAGGCATATAAGTAAAGAAAAAAAGGTGGGGCATATCGGAACTTTGGACCCTTTAGCTAAAGGTGTACTACCAATATGTGTAGGAAAAGCAACGAAAATTGTTGAATATCTTATGAGCGAGTCTAAGGTTTATAATGTGGAACTAGAATTAGGATTAGAAACTGATACCTACGATAGAGAAGGTAAAATTACTTCTAAGAAATCTACAGAACATATTAAAGAAGAAGATATTAGAACTGTTATAGAATCATTTATAGGAGAAAGCTATCAAGAACCACCTATGTACTCTGCTCTTAAAGTAAATGGTAAAAAACTTTACGATTTAGCTCGTGAAGGAATAGAGATAGAAAGAGAAAAAAGAAAGATAAACATAGAGTGTATTGAGATAGAAGAAATTAATATACCTTTTGTAACATTTAAAGTTGTTTGTTCAAAAGGAACCTATATTAGAAGCTTATGTAAGGATATTGGAAGCCTATTAAATTGTGGTGCTATGATGTCTAAATTAGAGAGAGAATCTACAGGAAACTTTGTGAAATCTAAATCTATAAATGTGTTAGAATTAACAGAGGAAAATATTAAGGAATATCTATTACCTATGGAGGCTGTATTGGATTATCCTACTATAGAGGTAAGTGATAAATTTTCAAGTCTTCTTATAAATGGTGTTTCAATAAAAGATCCATCATTAACTAAAGAAGCGCTGATAGAAAATAAGCTTTATAAGGTTTATAACAATTTAATTTTTATAGGTATCGGAAGTAAATTTACTAGTGGGTTTAAAATAGTTAAGTTATTGATATAAGAGGTATTTATTATGAAAATAATTGATTTTTTTAATAATGATTTAAAAGAAGAAACAGTTATAGCTCTCGGAAGCTTTGATGGTTTACATAATGGTCATATAAGGCTAATAGATTCAGCTATTAAAAAAGCAAAAGAAATGAATATCAAAAGTATGGTTTATACGTTTGAAAATCATCCACTTACAGTGGTAAATAAAGCAATAGCGCCTAAACTTATTATGGATAACAAGAAAAAACTTCAATTACTAGAAAACATGGGCGTTGATATAACTTGTTTAGTTAAATTTGATGAAGATTTTATGAAAATATCACCTGAAGATTTTTTTAGAGATCTTTATAAAAGGTATAATGTTCGAGGTATGGTAATTGGCTTTAACTACAGATTCGGGCATAAAAATGCTGGAGATGTAGAACTTTTGAAAAAACTATGTAAAGAGTATAAAGTAGAGCTCGTAATCATAGAGCCACAAACCACAGAAGAAAATATAATAAGTAGTTCTAGTATAAGATCACTTATTAAAGATGGTAATGTGGAAAAAGCAAACATGCTTTTAATAGATCCCTTTATGTTAAGAGGCACAATAGAGCATGGTAAAAAGGTAGGAAAGAAAATAGGATATCCTACGGCAAACCTTAAACTTGATTATAATTATGTGATTCCAGCCATAGGAATATATTATACAAATGTTATATATGATAATAAAATATATAAGGGTATCACAAGTGTTGGTAATAACCCCACATTAAATGGTGAAAAACTAACTATAGAAACTTATATTTTAGATTTTAATAAAGAGATTTATGATGAAGAAATTGAATTATATTTTATAGAAAAAACAAGAGAAGAAATAAAATTTTCATCTTTAGAAGAATTAAAGATACAATTGAAAAAAGATGAGGATAATGCTAGAGCCAAAAAAATATATAATATAAATAGAAAATAATTTACAACAGTTAAAATCTTTGTTATAATGACTGTTGGGAACCTATATCTACGATTATAGAACGCCAACTTAAATCTTGGATATAGGGGATAAATACTTGGAGGTGTAAACATGGAAAAGGCAAGAAAAGAAGAAATAATTAAAGAACACGCAAGACATGAAGGAGATACTGGTTCTCCAGAAGTGCAAATAGCGCTTTTAACTGAAAGAATAAACTCATTAACAGAACATTTAAAGGTTCACAAAAAAGATCATCACTCAAGAAGAGGATTACTTATGATGGTTGGTCAAAGAAGAGGCCTTTTAAATTACTTGCAATCACAAGATATCCAAAGATATCGTGATTTAATTGCAAAACTTGGATTAAGAAAGTAATCTTAGAGCGGTTTAACCGCTCTATTATTTTAAAATATTAAATTAAAAAGTAAAATAAAATATGTTTAATCGAAAGGAGGTACTTGTATGAACCATATACTTGAAACATCAGTTGCAGGAAGAACATTAAAACTTCAGTATGGAAAAGTTGGAATGTTATCAAATGCTGCAATAATGATGAGTTATGGAGATACAGTTGTATTAGTAAATGTAAATGCCTCAGAAAAACCTAGAGAGGGTATAGATTTTTTCCCTTTAAGTGTTGAATATGAAGAGAGGTTATATGCTGCAGGAAAGATACCAGGAGGATTTATAAAAAGAGAAGGAAGACCTTCAGAAAAAGCTATCCTACATGGTAGAGCTATAGATAGACCTTTAAGGCCATTATTTCCAGAAGGCTATAGAAATGACGTACAGATAGTATGTACAGTTATGTCTGTAGAAAAAGATAATATCCCAGAAATACTAGCAATTAATGCTGCGTCTACAGCATTAAGCATATCTAGCATTCCCTTCGTAGATCCAGTAGGTGCAGTATCTGTTGGTCTTATTGACGGAGAATTCATATTAAATCCAACATCTAAACAAAGAGAATCTAGCACTTTAAGTTTAACAGTGTGTGCCACTAAAGATAAGGTTATAATGATCGAAGCTGGAGCAGAAGAAATTGAAGAAGATGTTATGTATAATGCAATAATATTTGGATTTGAAAAGTGCAAAGAAATGGTTAAATTCCAAGAAGAAGCTAGAGAAAAGTTTGGTAAAGAAAAAATTATTCCTGTTTTACATAAAGTAAATGAGGATATGGAAAACGAAATAAGAAGCTTTAGCACTGATATGATAAATGAAGCTATGCATATAACAGATAAAGACATTAGAAATAAAAGTATATCTGAAATAAAGGATAAAATCAATGTTAAGTTTGGTGAAAAATATCCTGAAAGCAGCTCAGATATTGCTGATATAATATATAAGATCCAAAAGAAATCAGTTAGAAATATGATTCTTTTAGAAAAGAAAAGACCTGATGGAAGAGCGTTTACCGAAGTAAGACCTTTAAGCGCAGAAGTAAATATACTTCCAAGAACTCACGGAACTGGACTTTTCACTAGAGGACTTACCCAGGTTATGAGTGTTGCAACACTTGGAGCATTAGGTGACGTTCAAATACTTGATGGTATTGGTGAAGAAGAAAGTAAAAGATATATGCATCATTACAACTTCCCATCATACAGTGTAGGAGAAGTTAGACCTTTAAGGGGACCTGGAAGAAGAGAAATTGGTCACGGTGCTTTGGCAGAAAAGGCATTAGAGCCTCTAATTCCATCAGAAGAAGAATTCCCGTATGCAATAAGAGTTGTATCAGAAGTATTAAGCTCTAATGGATCTACATCACAAGCAAGCGTATGTGCTAGCACACTTGCACTACTTGATGCAGGAGTTCCAATAAAAAGACCAGCAGCTGGAATAGCTATAGGACTTGTTACAAGCGAAGACCTATCACAAGAAGAAATTCTTACAGACATCCAAGGTATAGAAGATTTCTTTGGGGATATGGACTTTAAAGTTGCCGGAACAGAAGTTGGTATTACAGCTATACAAATTGATACTAAGCTAAAAGGTATATCACAAATGTGTATCAAAAACAGCATTGATGCTGCTAAAAAAGCAAGGACACATATTTTAAGTGTTATGAGTGATTGTATATCAGAGTCAAGAGATGAAGTTTCTGAGTATGCACCTAAGGCATACAATATGAGTATACATCCAGATAAGATAAGAGACGTAATAGGTGCTGGTGGTAAAACTATTAATAAGATAATAGCTGAAACCGGTGTTAAGATTGACATAAAGGAAGACGGAACAATATTTATAACATCTAATGATGCGGCTAGTGGTAAGCAGGCTATGAAGATTATTGAGGACTTAACAAAAGAAATCAAAGTTAGCGAAATTTATCTTGGAAAAGTAACTAAGATAACTGCATTTGGAGCCTTTGTTGAAATCCTTCCTAACAAAGAAGGTCTGGTTCATATATCTAAACTAGATGTAAATAGAGTAAATAAAGTAGAAGATGTTGTATCTGTAGGAGATGAGATACTAGTAAAGGTTACAGAAGTTGATAACCAAGGACGGGTAAATTTATCTAGAAGAGATGCAATAAAAGATACTGAAGATAAAAAGAATAATGAAAATAATGATGATAAATAAAAATAGAAGGGCTTAAAGCCTTTTTATTTTTTACGGAGGTTTTTTTATGTATAAGTTATTTAAACTTAATAATGGTCTTAGAATCGTTGTAGAAAAGATAGATTATGTGAGATCCGTAAGTGTAGGTCTTTGGGTAGAAAATGGATCAAGAAATGAAGCCTTAAACAATAACGGAATCTCTCATTTTATAGAACATATGATGTTCAAAGGAACATATAAAAGAACCGCTAAAGAAATTGCAGAAGAAATTGAAGACATCGGGGGACAAATGAATGCTTTTACAGGGAAAGAAGCTACCTGCTTTTATACTAAAACGTTAGACACTAATTTGGAATTAAGTCTTGATATATTATCAGATATGATTTTAAATAGTAAGTTAGAGGATAAAGATATCGAAAAAGAAAAGAAAGTGATTATTGAAGAAATAAATATGAGTGAAGATTCACCAGAAGATGTGCTTTCTGATATTCATAGTATTTCTACTTGGGGAAAGGATCCTTTATCCTACCCTATTCTAGGCAATATAGACACCGTTAACTCTTTTAATAGCAATATGCTTAAAGAATATATGGATGACTACTACACACCTTTAAATGCAGTTATATCTATATGTGGTAATTTTGAAATTGATTCAATTGAAGAATTAGTAGAAAAGTATTTTGGTAACTGGAAATTTAACAATAAGAAAAAGGTATCTTATTCCTCTCCTGATATATTAAATCATCATTTGTGTAAGAAAAAGCCAATAGAGCAACTACATATAAATTTAGGACTTCAGGGAATACCTTTAGGAGAAGATAATATATATACATTACTTCTTTTAAATAATGTTTTTGGTGGTGGGGTGTCTTCCTTATTATTTCAAAAAGTAAGAGAAGAATTAGGATTATGTTATAGTGTCTATTCCTATACTTCATCATATAATAATACTGGGGCGCTAAATATTTACACAGGAGTAAATCCAAAACAAGGTGTAGAGGCCATTCAAGTTATAAATGAAGAACTTAAAAAGTTTATTTTAACTGGAATCACAAAAGAAAAGTTATCTAAAAGTAAGATTCAAATAAAAGCAAGTTATATGCTGGGACTGGAGAGTACTAGTAGTAGAATGTTTAGTAATGGTAAATCAGTTCTATTTTTGAATAAAGTAAATACTCCAGAGGATATAATAAAAAAAATAGATTCAATAAATAACAATACAATACAAGATGTTTTTGATAATTGTTTTAAAGGCGGTATATTGAATTCTGCTTTTGTAGGGAATATAGATATAGATAAATTAGCTAAAGGTACAGGACTTAATATTAAAGAGGTATTATAATCTATTTTTCTTATAGTAATAAAGATATAAATAATTTCATAAATTATAAAAGCACAATTTATAAAATTATTGGAGGGTTATTATTATGGGAGATAATATTAAGCTTTATAGTGAGATGGAAAGATATGAAATTATAAATATTAATGACGGAGAAAAGTACAATTATTTAGGTAATAATGATATAATTATTGATACAAATGGTGAGTTTAAAGTTTTAATAATACATAATTCTAAGGGGAAATTTAATTTCTTTAATAATGAAGAATTTTATGAAATACCCTGGGATTATGTTAAAAAAATAGGTGCTAAAACTATAATAATAGATATTGAAGAAAAGATTATTAAAAAGACTAAAATATAGGTTAATATTTATTTAATATCTAAATACCCTTTTGAGAGGATGAGTTTATGAAAATACTAGTTCAAAAATTTGGTGGTACCTCTGTATCAACTATAGATAGAAGAAAGTTAGTTGTTCAAAAGGTTATGGAGGCAAAACAAAAAGGTTATAGCCCTGTGGTAGTGGTTTCTGCTATGGGTAGGAAGGGTGAGCCTTATGCAACAGATAGTCTCCGCTTTTTAGTTACAGATACATTTAAAAGTGAAAATCATTTAGCAACAGATTTACTTATGTCTTGTGGGGAGATAATAAGTTCCGTTGTTATGTGTGATGAATTTCATAAAGTGGGAATAAAAGCGTCACCTTTAACAGGAGGTCAGGCAGGGATCATTACTAATGATATATATAATGATGCCTCTATGATTAAAGTTGATACAAAAAATATATTAAATCTACTAAAAAATGATACAGTTCCCGTTATTACAGGATTTCAAGGATATAATGAAGAGGGCTTTTTTACTACTCTTGGTAGGGGAGGAAGCGATATTACAGCATCTTTACTTGGAGTTTCGCTAAAATCTGAAGAAATAGAAATTTATACAGATGTAGATGGCATTATGACTGCTGACCCTAGAATAGTCATGGAACCTAATCTAATACACTGTATAAGCTATAATGAAGTATTTCAACTTGCAGATCAAGGTGCTAACGTAATACATCCTCGGGCTATAGAAATAGCTATGCAGGGTAATATTCCTATAAAAATTAAAAATACTTTAAGTAAGTGTAAGGGAACTTTAATAAATAATTTAGGAGAAAAAACTGAAGGTACAATAGTTACAGGCATAACGCATATGACAAATAGAATTCAAGTTCAATTGATGCTAAGCGAAAACAAAGATAATATGGATTATGGCAATGTACTAGAAGTATTAGCGGAAAATCATATAAGTATTGATTTAATTAATGTTTTTCCAAATGAAAAAATATTTACTATTGATGCTAAAGACTTATTAAAGCTAAAAGATATAATGGATAAATCAGATTTAAAATATTCCTTTATAGAAGGTTGTAGTAAAATTGCTATTATAGGTAATAGAATAAAAGGTGTACCAGGTGTAATGGCTAAAATATTAAGGATACTTAAGGATTCTAATATTGAAGTATTACAAACAGCAGACTCACACACTACTATATGGTGTTTAATATATGATAAGGACCTAGAGAGAGCTATTAACTTACTTCATAAAAACTTTTTAAAATAACAAGTATAAAACACTCCATATATGAACAAGATATTCATATATGGAGGTATGTATATGATTATTAAAAATAATGATGAAGAAGAGTATGAAGAAGACGAAGATATAGAACGAAATGGTGTACAAAGTGAAATGAGTAAGATTAAAGAATTAGGTAAAGTTGAGGTTTCAGATTTCAACGAAGAAATTCAAGTGTTACCTATAATAGGTCAGATAGAAGGTCATGGAGTATTACCACCTCAAAGTAAAACCACTAAATACGAACATGTAATACCCCAACTTATAGCAATGGAACAAAGTGATAAGGTTAAGGGCGTTTTGATAGTGTTAAACACTGTAGGTGGTGATATTGAAGCAGGCCTTGCTATAGCAGAGATGATAAACACATTAAGTAAACCAACAGTATCATTAGTTATAGGTGGCGGACATTCAATTGGTGTTCCTTTAGCTACTGCTGCGGACTATTCTTTTATATCACCCTCTGCTACTATGATAATTCATCCTATAAGAATGAATGGATTAGTTATTGGTGCACCGCAAACTTTTAATTATTTTAATAAGATGCAAGAAAGAGTAAATGATTTTATCTTAAGGACTTCAAACATGGAATTAGAAACACTAAAAAAACTTATGATGGAAACCAACGAATTATTAAATGACATGGGAACAATACTAGTTGGAGATGAGGCTGTAAAGTATGGTCTTATAAAGGAAGTCGGTGGAATAAAAGATTCTATTGGAAAATTAAGATCCTTAATTGATAGTAAAGAGTAATAATAAACCATAGGCTTATTCCTATGGTTTATTATTATCTAAGTACTATTAGAGGGATATTTATTTGTTTCGTAGAATATAACTATGGGGTGAAAAGTATGGCAAATAAAAAGAAAACTAAAGATAAAGAATATGATGAAGAATTTAGAAAAGAGATCATAGGTATAGTATTTATAACCATAGGAATATTTTTATTTATAAATGTTTTAACTTCTTCTCTAGGGATCCTGGGACAAGCTTTAAATAAATTATCTTGGGCATTAATAGGTATTGGGACTTATTGTGTACCCTTAATTTTTATATTCTATGGAATAAGCATAATCTTAAGGAAAGATTCTCTAAATAGAAGGCTTTTGGGTTGTTATCTATTTATAATTAATTCCATATTGTTTGTGCAAATTATTTACATAGAAGAGTATTACAAAGAAAGCTTTTATGAAGGTATTAAAACAATAATTAATACTAGCAATAAGTTTCATGGTGGTATTATTGCTTATGCAATAGATGTACCTTTATACAAGTTAATAGGTAAAACAGGGTCTATATTAGTATTTATATCTCTTTATATTATAAGTATAATAATAATTTTTAATTTTTCCTTTTATAATTTTGCAAATAATTTTAAACATAAAGCTAAAACTAAAACTAAAAACTTGAAATCTATTGATAAAGGCAATACGTCAAAGATATATAAAGAAGAAACCTCACCAGAAGCAATGAAGGATAAGGAAGAGTTTATTAAAGGTATAAACAATAAAATTAAGATATTAGATTTTATGAAAAACTCTTCTTTAGATTCCGAACCTGTAGTAGAAGATAAAAACAAAGACATACTTATTGATACATATGAAGAAACAAGTTCTAAACATAACTTAGATAATGATGTTAAGGATGTTATTAATAAAGAACTATCATCAAAAATAGAAAATAATAAAAAAGATGTAAAGTATAAAGCTCCATCAATAGATCTTCTTAACATAAATGCTAATTTAAAGCTTAATAAAGATGATAAAAAAGATTTACTTACAAGTGCATCTAAATTAGAAGAAACTTTAAATAGTTTTGGTGTAGAGGCAAAGGTAATTCAGGTTACAAAAGGTCCATCTGTAACAAGATATGAACTTCAACCAAGCCCTGGCGTAAAGGTAAGTAAGATTGTTAATTTATCAGATGATATAGCATTAAGTCTTGCTGCAAGTGGAGTAAGAATAGAAGCTCCTATTCCAGGTAAGTCAGCTGTAGGTATTGAAGTGCCAAATAAGGATGTAACATCTGTATTTTTAAAAGAAGTTGTAGAATCAGAAGAATTTACAAAGAGCACCAAAAACTTAGCCTTTTCTTTAGGAAAAGATATTGGTGGAAATTGCGTTGTAGCTGATTTGACCAAAATGCCACATTTACTAATTGCAGGAGCTACTGGTTCTGGTAAAAGTGTTTGTATAAATGCACTTATAATAAGCTTATTATATAAATATTCACCAGAAGAAGTAAAAATACTTATGGTAGATCCTAAAATGGTAGAACTTAATGTATATAACGGCATACCACATCTTTTGATACCTGTAGTTACAGATCCTAAAAAGGCAGCTGCAGCTTTAAACTGGGCAGTTAATGAAATGACTAGAAGGTATAAGCTATTTGCAGAGTGCGGAGTTCGTAATATAGAAACTTATAATGAATTATTTAACAAGAAAAAGATTGATACAAAGCTTCCTTGGATAGTTATTATTGTAGATGAGCTTGCAGATCTTATGATGGTTTGTCCCCATGATGTAGAAGATTATATTGCAAGGCTATCACAGATGGCAAGAGCTGCTGGTATGCATTTAGTTATAGCAACCCAAAGACCATCTGTAGATGTTATAACGGGAGTTATAAAGGCTAATATACCTTCTAGAATATCTTTTTCTGTGTCAAGTCAAATTGATTCTAGAACAATACTAGATTCAGCTGGAGCAGAAAAATTACTTGGCAAAGGTGATATGTTATTTTATCCTGTAGGCGAATCAAAACCAATCAGGATTCAAGGTGCTTTTATATCAGAAGAAGAGGTAGAAAGAGTTGTAAGTTTTATAAAGAATCAAGAATTAAATAAAGAAAGTTATGAAGAAAATATATTAGATCATATTAATGAAGAAATAAGTAGTGGTTCATCTACAGATGAAGATGAACTTTTAGAAGAAGCTATAAGAATTGTAGTTGAATCAGGACAAGCATCTACATCTTTACTTCAAAGAAGATTAAGGATAGGATATAATAGAGCAGCTAGAATCATGGAACAATTAGAGGCCAAAAATGTAATTTCGCTTAAAGATGGTAGTAAACCAAGAGAAGTATTATTATCAAGAGAAGACATACTATAAAATATATAAAAGCCCTTGTTTAATAGTTAAAGAAGATTTAAAATTAGTGTGTATATCTAAACGACTAGGAGGAAGAATTTTGAACAAATATAAGGTAGGATTGGTTAGTCTAGGCTGCGATAAGAACAGAATTGATTCCGAAATAATTTTAAGCAAATTAAACGACCAATATGAAATTACAAATGATCCTAAAAAAGCAGATATTATAGTGGTAAATACCTGTGGATTTATTGAAAAGTCAAAACAAGAGTCTATTGATACTATATTAGAGATGGCAGAATTTAAGAAAAAGCACAATTGCAAGTTATTAATTGCAACAGGGTGCTTAACTCAAAGGTACGGAAAAGACATAACAGAATTAATACCTGAAATAGATATTTTAATGGGTGTTAATGATTACGATAAGCTTATCTCATATATACAGGACTTTATGGAAGACAATAAAAAAATAACAAGCTTTAATTTTAGTAACCAAAATATAAACGAAGGTGAAAGAATAATAACAACACAAGGTCATACTGCTTATATAAGAATAGCAGAAGGCTGTGATAACTTTTGTACTTATTGTATAATACCTAAAATAAGAGGAAGTTTTAGAAGTAGAAAGCTAGAAAATGTTCTTGATGAAGCAGAAAGATTAGCTAAAAGTGGTGTTAAAGAAATTATATTAGTAGCCCAAGATACCACTCGCTATGGTGAGGATATTTATAATGAAAAGATGTTACCAAAACTATTGCAAAAGCTTAGTTTAATTGAAGAAATAGAGTGGATAAGAGTTCTTTACTGTTACCCAGAACAAATTACTGATGAGCTTATATTGGAAATTAAGAATAATAAAAAGGTTTGTAAGTATTTAGATATACCACTTCAACATATAAGTAGTGATATTTTGAAACGTATGGGTAGAAAAACTAATAAAGAGCAGGTAATTAATGTTATAGAAAAGTTAAGATCTAATATCCCAGAAATTATTTTAAGAACTTCAATTATAGTGGGATTTCCTGGTGAAACTAAAGAAAACTTCGAAGAATTAAAAACTTTTGTAAAAGAGTATAAGTTAGATAAATTAGGTGTATTTACCTATTCCCAAGAAGAAGGTACTCCTGCTGCCATTATGGAAGAACAAATTGAAGAGCAGGTTAAACTTTTAAGGGAGGAGGAGTTAATGTTAATACAAAAAGATGTGTCTAATTATATTAACTCTAAGAAGCTAAACAAAGTATATGATGTTATTATTGAAGGATTCGACAATGGAATTTATTACGGCCGTAGTACCGAAATGGCTCCAGATGTTGATGGAGCTATAATCATAGAAAGTGATATTCCGCTAGAAAATGGACATATAGTGAAAGTTAAAATAAAAAGTTGTCTTGAATATGATTTAATGGGAGTTGTTTTAAATGAATCTTGCAAATAAATTAACAATAGTAAGAATATTTTTAGTACCCATATTTCTTATATTTATAACTGTACAAGATATACCTTATGGCACAATAATAGCAACAGTTATATTTATAATAGCTGCACTGACCGACAAATTAGATGGATACATAGCACGAAGTAGGAATCAGATAACTAAGTTTGGAAAATTTATGGATCCTTTAGCTGATAAACTTTTGGTTACCGCAGCTCTAATATCCTTAGTTGAATATCAAATAGTACCTGCATGGGCTGCAATAGTTATAATCGCAAGAGAATTTGCAGTAACGGGGCTTAGAACTATTGCAGCTTCAGATGGAAATGTAATTGCAGCTAGTTATTGGGGTAAGCTTAAAACTGTTATTCAAATAATAGCAATAATATTATTGCTATTAAAAGTAAATATTGCAGCTCAACCAGAACTTACAGATAAAGTTTATAATAGCAATTTACTTAAAGGATTTTTTAACTGGGCACCTGAGATATTTTTATATCTTGCAGTAATTATAACTATAATATCGGGCTTAGATTATTTTATAAAAAATAAGAGTGCTATAAGCATAGATAAATGATATATTGATTAAGAAAGTAAAATATGGTAATAATTAAATGTATACATTTCTTTAAATTTATTAATTAATAGATGTTGACTATTGGAATATTCTATCTTATAATATAATAGAACTAATGTTCGGGAAGGTTGGTGACCCTAATGGGTAATGTGGATAATGAAAAATTAAAAGCAATTGAAACTGCTATGACTCAAATTGAAAAACAATTTGGTAAAGGATCTATAATGAAACTAGGTGGTGGGAGCTTACTAACTGTAGACTCTATTTCTACAGGGTGTTTAGATATTGATATTGCACTAGGAATAGGTGGGGTACCTAAGGGAAGGGTTGTTGAGATATATGGCCCAGAATCTTCTGGTAAGACTACTGTTGCCCTTCATGTAGTTGCAGAAGCACAAAAAAATGGAGGAACGGCAGCTTATATAGATGCTGAAAATGCATTAGACCCAGCTTATGCTAAAAGACTAGGAGTAGATATAGATAATTTAATTGTGTCTCAACCAGATACTGGTGAACAGGCACTGGAAATAACTGAAGCTTTAGTTAGATCAGGAGCTATTGATGTAATTGTAGTGGATTCTGTAGCTGCCTTAGTTCCAAGGGCAGAAATAGAAGGCGAAATGGGAGATTCTCATGTAGGTTTACAAGCAAGACTTATGTCTCAAGCATTAAGAAAACTTTCTGGAAGTATTAATAAATCAAAATGTGTAGCTATATTTATTAATCAACTAAGAGAAAAGGTTGGAGTAATGTTTGGTAGTCCAGAAGTTACTCCAGGTGGAAGAGCTCTTAAGTTCTATTCATCTGTAAGACTTGATATAAGAAGAATTGATTCAATTAAACAAGGCGATGATGTGGTTGGAAATAGAACTAGAGTAAAGGTTACAAAAAACAAAGTAGCGCCTCCTTTTAAACAAGCTGAATTTGATATCATGTATAATGGTGGAATTTCAAAAGAAGGTAGCGTTCTAGATATAGGCTCAAAAGAAGATATTGTTCAAAAAAGTGGATCTTGGTTTTCTTATAAGGATGTTAGACTTGGTCAAGGTAGAGAAAATGCCAAGCAATACCTAAAAGAAAATCCTGAACTTATGAAAGAAATAGAAGTTCTTATAAGAGAAAAGTTTAATTTGCCATTGAGTAAGGTGGACGCGGAAAAAGCTAAATCGGTAAACAAAGAATCTAAAACAGTGGATTCAAATAAAGATGATGAATCAAAAAATGTAAAACAGAAAAAATAAAGGTACTTTTAAAAACTGCAAGAATAGTTCTTGCAGTTTTTATGCATCAATTCATCTTGACATAGATTTGAATTTAAAATATAATATAGACAAATACTGGTTTGATATAATCAAATAGTATTTATAAAAAAGAATTAAACACCTTTTCTATGAGATAGGTTGACTAAAGCTTAAATTCACATAGAAATTAAGGAGGTGTTGTGACATGGATTCAACTTTTAAAATTTTACTAATAACTATTGTTATACTAGCATTAGCTGGCATTGCTATATATATTCTATTCCATAATAAAATAAAAGAATCTAAAAGTAAACTTCTAGATATGGAAAAAGAGGCTGAAGCAATACTTGTTAGCAGTAAAAAAGAATCAGAGAACTTAAAAAAAGAAGCAATTTTAGAAGCTAAAGAAGAGGTTCACAAATTAAGAAGTGATTTTGAAAAAGAGTCTCGTGAAAGAAGAAATGAAGTACAAAGATTTGAAAGAAGACTAATCCAAAGGGAAGAAACTTTAGACAAAAAAAGTGATTCATTAGAGAAAAAAGAAGAGAACTTAAGTAAAAAGGCTCAACAAGTGGAAGAACTTGAAAGCGGAGTGAAAGATTTATATTCACAACAAAGACAAGAACTTGAAAGAATTTCAGGATTATCTGCAGAAGAGGCAAAGCAGATATTACTTGAAGAAGTGCGTAGAGAAATTAAACATGAGACTGCATTAATGATTAAAGATATTGAATCTAAGGCTAAAGATGAAGCAGATAAAAGAGCAAGAGAGGTAATAACTTGTGCTATACAAAGATGTGCTGCAGATCATGTATCTGAATCAACTGTACATGTAGTAGCTTTACCTAACGATGAAATGAAGGGTAGAATTATAGGCAGAGAAGGTAGGAACATAAGAACTCTTGAGACATTGACAGGTGTAGATTTAATTATCGATGATACACCAGAAGCAGTTATATTATCTTGCTTTGACCCTATAAGAAGGGAAGTTGCAAGGATAGCATTAGAAAAACTAATTGTTGATGGAAGAATTCATCCAGCTAGAATCGAAGAGATGGTTGAACGAGCTAAAAAAGATGTAGAAAATGACATAAAAGAAGAAGGTGAGCAAGCTACTTTTGAGACAGCTGTTCACGGATTACATCCTGAATTGATTAAACTTTTAGGAAGACTAAAATACAGAACTAGTTATGGTCAGAATGTACTTAAACACTCTATAGAGGTTTCCTATTTAGCTGCGCTTATGGCATCAGAACTAGGACTTGATCCTACTATTGCTAAAAGAGCAGGATTATTACATGATATTGGGAAAGCTTTGGATCATGAAATAGAAGGGCCACACGCTCTAATAGGAGCAGACATGGCTAAAAAGTATCATGAATCTGCTATAATAGTTAATGCTATTGCAGCTCATCATGGTGATGTAGAAATGCAATCTCTTGAAGCAGTATTGGTTCAAGCTTCAGATGCTATATCTGCTGCTAGACCAGGAGCTAGAAGAGAGACATTAGAAACTTATATTAAACGTCTTGAAAAGCTTGAAGAGATTTCAAATAGTCATGAGGGAGTAGAAAAATCTTATGCTATACAGGCGGGAAGAGAAATACGTATAATTGTAAAGCCTGATCAAGTTGATGACGCTGGAGCTATTGAAATGGCAAGGGATATAGTCAAAACCATAGAAAGCGAATTAGAATATCCAGGTCAAATAAAAATTAATGTAATAAGAGAAACTAGAGCTATCGATTATGCTAAATAGTTACACAAAAATAAAATACACTTTGCTTTAGCAAGGTGTATTTTATTTTTAAATATATTGCTATATAGAAAGGACTTTTTACATATGTGTAGAATTATAGTAGTTATAGAGATGTATTAACTATTATTGTTTAAATGCAATAGATGATTTTATATTTAGGGGGTAAAATTAATGGAAATATTAAAAGTATCTACTAAATCTAATCCTAACTCTGTAGCAGGGGCCTTAGCGGCCATATTAAAAGAAAAAGATACCGTAGAAATTCAAGCTATAGGAGCTGGAGCTGTTAATCAATCAATCAAAGCTATAGCAATAGCGAGAGGGTTTGTGGCTCCTAGTGGTAAAGACCTTATTTGTGTGCCTGCATTTACAGATATTGAAATTGATGGAGAAGAGAGAACTGCAATCAAATTAATTATCCAATGTAGGTAATTATAAAAGGACTTGCAACTACGAAATCATTTTGTTTTTTGCTATAATGAGTTTAGTAAAGGGTTTCAAATTGTATTAGATTTTTTATAGATATAAAATTATAAACACAAAATATATTTAAAACGGGGGAAACATAAATGAAACTTTCTTTAAAAGCAAAACAAATAGAACCATCTTTAACTTTAGCCATTACGGCTAAAGCTAAAAAAATGAAATCAGAAGGTATAGATGTCATTGGCTTTGGAGCAGGAGAACCTGATTTTGATACTCCAGAAAATATTCAAAATGCCGCTATAGAAGCTATGAAAAAAGGATTAACAAGATATACACCAGCATCAGGAATTATTGAACTTAAGAATGTTATTGTTGGAAAGTTTAAAAAAGATAATAATCTTTCTTATGATTCATCACAAATAATCATATCCACAGGTGCAAAGCAATGTTTAGCTAATGTATTTCAAGCTATATTAAACCCTTGTGATGAAGTTATTGTGTCTACACCATACTGGGTGAGCTACCCTGAACTAATAAGGCTTGCAGACGGGGTACCGGTATACGTAAATAGTGGAAAAGGAAACAATTTCAAGTACACTTTAGAATCATTGAAAGGTGCAGTAACAAGCAAAACAAAGGCAATTATAATTAATAGTCCTAATAATCCTACAGGAACTTTGTACAGTAAAGAAGAATTGGTTTTTATAGCTAACTTTTGTAAAGAAAATGATATAATAATAATCTCTGATGAGATATATGAAAAATTAATATATGGAGACAAAAAGCATATAAGCATAGCTAGTGTATCTGAAGATGCTTACAATAGAACTATAGTTATAAATGGTGTGTCTAAATCCTATGCAATGACTGGATGGAGAATTGGATATGCTGCTGGCCCAAAAGAGATAATCAAGCTTATGTCTAACATACAAAGCCATACAACCTCTAACCCTAACTCCATAGCTCAATATGCGGCCGTTGAAGCTATTTCTGGGAATCAAGATACTATGGATTTTATGGTAAAGGAATTTAGCAATAGAAAAGATTATATGGTTAATAGAATTGAAAAGATAAAAGGTATATCTGCAATAAATCCAGATGGCGCATTTTATGTAATGATAAATATAGAAGATTTACTAAATAAAAAGATTAATAATGAGGTTATAAAGGATTCATTAGATTTTTCAAGATTACTTCTAGAACAAGAAAGAGTAGCAGTTATACCAGGGGACGCTTTTGGAGTTAGTAATTACATAAGACTATCTTACGCTACCTCTTTAGATAATATAAATAAGGGTTTAGATAGAATAGAAACATTTATAGCTAAGATAATTTAAACAGTTTGTTTTAAAAAGATGATTTAGTGTTATATTGATAGTATGAACTTTAGATAAGGAGTGTTATTATGGAAAAGAATTTGAAATTATATCTACCAGTTGAGGGTGCAGTAAAACCAATATCTGAGGTGAACGACTATTTATTTAATAAAAAGATAATGGGTGAAGGCATCGCCATAGAACCAAAAGGAAATTTTTTATACGCTCCTGTATCAGGAGAAATAACTTTGATTTATGAAGGACGGCATGCTTTATCTATAAAAACAGATTCGGGACTGCAAGTATTAATACATGTAGGGATAGATTCTGTTAAGTTAAACGGTAAAGGATTTGCCTATTATGTAAATAAAGGAGACCATGTCGATGTAGGAGATAAAATTTTATTTTTTGATAGAGAATATATAGAAAAGTATGCATCAACTACAACACCTATGGTAATAACGAATTCAGAACTTATTTCCAACATATCATTTAATTATAAAGCCTATAAAGTAGGGGATGTAATTATGGATATTACTTTAAAACCTTGAACTATGAAATAAACATGATATAATATAGTAGCTAATTAAAATTTGAATTAAAGAGGTGAATATAATGATTTCAAAAGAGGTAATCGTTAAAAATAGCACTGGACTTCATGCGAGACCTGCTACATTGCTTGTTAAAAAGGCGTCTTCATTTAAATCAGACGTGAGCATAGAGTTTAATGGGAAAAAAGCTAATGTTAAAAGTTTAATAGGAGTTTTATCTCTTGGCGTAACAAAGGATTCTACAATTACAGTTATGGCGTCAGGAGACGACGAAACTCATGCAGTAGAAGAAATAGTTAAGCTAATTAAATCATTAGAAGAATAAGAAGAAAAAAATAAAAAGATACTCCATAAAGGAGTATCTTTTTATTTTTCTTTAAAACTTATTAATCTAGTTCTAAAAATAAAAACTAAAAGATTTAAGCCTGAAATTCCTATGATAATATATAAAAGCCTTTCTATAAAGTCAAAAGAACTAAAAAGCAAATAGAATATATTAGTATTAGTAACTCCGATTAAACCCATGTTTATTGATCCTATTATAACTAATATGAATGATATCTTATCAAAAATATTTAATTTATACATAGCATCCTCCTTATAATATCTAATATTAGTTTATTAATTAAAAACTAAAATAGAACTATTTAAATAAATATGATATAATACGAATAATGATATAATTAAAAACAAATACGTTCGTATGGAGGTAATTATGAGAAACCAATATTCTACACCACTTAATAGCAGGTATTCTTCTAAGGAAATGAGCTATTTATTTTCTGAAGAGTATAAGTTTACTACTTGGAGAAAGTTATGGGTGGCATTAGCAAGAAGCGAGAGGGCACTCGGACTTGATATAACTGAAGATCAAGTTTCAAAATTAGAAGAAAATATACATAATATAAATTATGAAGATGCTATAATTAAGGAAAAAGAAATAAGACATGACGTTATGAGCCATATTTATGCTTATGGACTGCAATGTCCAGAGTCAAAAGCAATAATACATTTAGGGGCTACCAGCTGTTTTGTTGGAGATAATACGGATCTTATAATAATGAAGGAGGCACTTAATCTTATTAAAAAGAAGATTTTAAATATAATAAATTCTTTGTCTAAATTTGCAATAGAATATAAAGAGCTTCCTACTCTTGGATTTACACATTTTCAACCAGCTCAACTTACAACAGTAGGAAAAAGGGCGACTTTGTGGATTCAAGATCTTATGATAGATTTAGAAAGCTTACAATATGTAATAGATTCACTAAAGTTTAGAGGGGTAAAAGGAACTACTGGAACTCAGGCAAGCTTTATGAATTTATTTAATAATGATGAAGAGTTGGTAAAAAAATTAGACACCTTAGTTGCGAGAGAATTTGATTTTAAAGAAAGCTATGATGTTACTGGCCAAACATATCCTAGAAAAATAGATTCTATAGTACTTAATACACTTTCCGAAATTGCTCAAAGTGCTTATAAGTTTAGTAATGATTTGAGATTACTCCAAGGCATGAAGGAAATGGAAGAACCTTTTGAAAAGACTCAAGTAGGTTCATCGGCTATGGCATACAAAAGGAATCCTATGAGATCTGAGCGCATAGGTGCCCTATCAAGGCTAGTTATAGTGAATTCTTTAAACCCTGCAATAACTGCTGCGACTCAATGGTTTGAAAGAACTTTAGATGACTCTGCTAATAAGAGAATAGCTATAGCTGAGGCTTTCCTAGCTTTGGATGGAGCTTTAAATCTTTATTCAAATATATCTTCAAACTTAGTGGTCTATGATAAAATAATCGAATCTCATGTAATTAACGAATTACCTTTTATGGCTACAGAAAACATATTAATGGAAGCTGTAAAAAAAGGTGGAGATAGGCAAGAACTTCATGAACGAATAAGAATACATTCTATGGATGCGGCAAGTAGAGTTAAAAAAGAAGGACTTAATAATGATTTAATAGATCGAATAATAAATGACAAAAGCTTCCCTTTTACTGAAGATGAAATTACAAAAATTATAAATCCTAAAAATTTCATAGGAAGAGCTCCAGGTCAAGTTACTGATTTTATTCAATCTAAGGTAAAACCTATACTTGAAAATAATTCTGATTTAATTGGTGGCATAACTGAAATTAATGTATAAAACCAATTTCACGATTTTTGCCTTGGTATATTCTGATTTCTTAACTAAAGGTATCAAGTGTGGTGGAAACATACTTGATACCTTTAGTTTTATTAGATTTTAACATAAAAACATGATTTTTATGTTAAATAATTAAAATCCTACAAATAACGTCGCTAAATGTATATTTAGCGACGTTATTTACTTTTTTATAAAAGTAAGGTAAACTATATATATAGGAATAATATATGAAATTTAGGTGATAATCATGAAATATGACATAAAGAGTATTTATAATCAAGATCTTCCCCCTTCTGTTATAGCGTTTTTAAGCTATTTAGAAACTATTAAAGGTAAATCAATAAATACTATAGAAGCATACAAAGTTGACTTAACTATGTTCTTAAGATTTATAAAAGCATACAAAGGCCTTTCAAGTGATGATTTAGAATTTGAGGATATACCTATTAATGATGTAGATAAAGCGTTACTTCAACAAATATCTTTAACTGATTTATATGCATTTATATCATTTACTGAAAAACATAGAAATAATGGAAATTACGCTAGAGCTAGAAAAGTAGCCACCTTAAAGTCTTTTTTTAATTACCTTAACAATAAGGCTAAGATCATTAATGAAAATCCCGCTACAGAATTAGAATCTCCAAAGATAAATCAAAGGAACCCTGTATACTTAACCCTTGGTGAGAGCCGCACCCTTCTACATTCAATGGATAAAAGTGAAAAGAATTATGAGAGAGATTATTGCATAGTAACCATATTTCTAAATTGCGGATTAAGGCTTTCAGAGCTATGCGGTATAAATATTTCTAGAATTAAAGATGATACTTTAACTGTTATAGGTAAAGGAAATAAAGAAAGAACGGTTTATTTAAATCAAACCACATTAAGTGCTATAGATGATTATTTAAAAGTAAGAGATGCATCAAAGGTTGCAGAAAGTGATAAGGATGCTTTATTTATAAGTTCGAAAAATAATAGGATAAATAAAAGAAGCGTTGAAAGAATAGTAAAAAAACATATAAAAGCAGCGGGGTTAGATAGTGATAAGTATACTCCTCACAAATTAAGACATACTGCAGCAACTTTAATGTACAAGCATGGTAATGTAGATATAAGAAGTCTTCAAGATATATTAGGCCATGAAAATATATCTACTACCCAAATATATACTCACGTAGATGACGAAAGATTGAGGGAAGCAGTAAAATCTAATCCTTTAAATCAAGACGAAACTATATGATTTTAAAGAAAAATATAGAACTCTTATGACCATTTATACCTATAATATTATTTTAAAATCTAAAATAAAATTACAGAGGCAATTGAATTTCAATTTACCTCTGTAAAATTTAATTTTTAACTAGTATATAATTTATTTTTTACTTACGTATCCCCTACTCTTTTCCTTTTAATATTATTAATCCTGGATAGGCTTCAGTTGCTAATGAATTAAAATTTGACTCGTTATCTAATATACTTTTTACGTTTTCTAAATCTTCTATAAAATAAACTTTTTTATTGTCCACTTCTTCTATATATGGATCATTTATATTTTCTAAATTAAAGTTTTTATCATCAGATTCATAATTAGGCTTATTCTCATTGGGCGCATATTCTAAGTCCGCTAAGTTCTTTGGAAACTCTTCCCCTTCTAAAACATAGTTCTCTAGATCTTCCATATTTATAGAACGTACATCTGAGATGTTTTCCTCTAAACACTTAAAGCAATTGTCACAAATCTTATTTGGATCTAAGTCACACATATCATCCTCTGTGCTAGAATCATAATTAGATAGTTTGTTTTTATTTTTATCCGTAGTAATCACCTCTATCTTAAATTTACAATATATTAAACTTTAGTATTATATTATAACACAAAGATTTTAAAAATCAATTTTAAAAAAATAATGAAAAATAGCATAAGAAAACTTTTTGTAAATATTATCAAATTAAAAGAACGTAGGTTTGAATTAAGTGAGATTATATGGTATAATAATTTTATTAATTAAGATTGTGGGGTGTTTATTAATGACGGAACAAGCAAATTCAAAACAAGAAGAAATATACGCATTTTTAAAGAGCTATACTGAATTAAAAGGTTATCCTCCTTCAGTAAGAGAAATATGTGAGGCAGTGTCATTAAAATCGACTTCTACTGTTCATGGACACTTAAAAAGATTAGAGAAAAAAGGTTTTATAAAAAGAGATCCTACAAAACCAAGAGCTCTAGAAATATTAGAACTATCCATGTCTAAAAAGGAAATGGTTGATATCCCAATCATAGGAAAAGTTACTGCTGGATTACCTATCTTAGCTGTAGAAAATATTGAAGATACATTTTCTATGCCTATGAACTTTGTAAAACATGATAAGGACTTATTTATATTAAAGGTAAGTGGGGATAGCATGATTGATGCAGGAATACATAGTGGCGATTTGGCCATTATTGAAAAAGGTGAAACTGCAACCAATGGTGAAATTATTGTAGCGCTAATAGAAAACGAAGCTACAATAAAAAGATTTTTTAAAGAAGATGGTTTTATAAGACTTCAGCCAGAGAATAAGAGTATGAGCCCAATAATAGTAAAAGACTGTGTTGTTTTAGGAAAACTAGTAGGAATATATAGAAGATATTAGAAAACAATAAAAGCACTAAAGTTATAGTGCTTTTATTGTTTTATTATTTCATTATTTTAGACAGTGCTATTAAAACTCCAAGCTTACCATGATCAAAGGTTAATCCACCTTGAAGATAAGCTATATATGGATCTCTTATAGGTGCATCTGCTGAAAGTTCTATGGAGGATCCTTGAATAAACGCTCCAGCAGCCATGATTACTTGATCTTCATATCCTGGCATTTCCCATGGCTCACATTCCACAAAGGAATCTATAGGTGATCCTTGTTGTATGCCCTTGCAAAAGTTAATTAAAATATCCTTATCATTAAACTTTATAGCTTGTATTATATCACTTCTTTTATCATCAAATTTTGGCATAACCTCAAATCCTGAAAGTTCCATAAGTCTTGAGGCAAATACAGCTGTTTTTACTGCTTCCATAGATATATGTGGAGCCAGAAAAAGGCCTTGAAACAATTGTCTCATCACTCCAAAAGTTGACCCACACTCCCCTCCTATCCCTGGCACAGTTAGTCTAAAGGATGCTTGTTTAACATACTCCTCTTTTCCAACTATATAGCCTCCTGTAGGAGAAATACCTCCACCTATATTTTTTATTAATGAACCGGCCATTAAGTCAGCACCAACATCTGTAGGTTCTTTTGTATCTATAAATTCACCATAGCAATTATCAACAAATACAATTACATCTTTTCTTATGTCCTTTATAAAAGTAATCATTTCTTCTATTTCAGAAATTAAAAATGATTTTCTCCAGCCATAACCTGTAGAACGTTGTATATGTATAAGCTTTATGCTTTTATCAGTTTCAAGCTCTGACTTTATAGCTTTAAAGTTAACCTTACCTTCAAATAAATCTATTTGTTTATAATTTATTCCGTACTCTTTAAGTGAACCGATATTTGTTTCGTTGCTTATTCCAATTATCCCATGAAGAGTATCATAAGGGGTACCACAAATAGATAACATAGTATCATTAGGTCTTAAATTACCGAAAAGTGCTGTACCTATGGCATGTGTACCATTTACAAAGTGCGGTCTTACAAGGGCAGCTTCTGCATTAAATATTCTGCAATAAACTTTTTCAAGTGCGTCTCTTCCTATATCTCCATAACCATAACCTGAAGAATTAGTAAAATGTATATCGCTTATTCTTTCTTTTTGCAGTGCCATCAAAACCTTTGTTTGATTATATTCTCTTATCTCATCATACATCTTAAATTGATCATCTATATCTTTTAAAGTCATTTCATATAGTTCTAAGATTTTATCGCTTATTCCGTAATTAGATTTATATAGTTCTTTTGTAGCGTCAAGCATTATTTAGTCTCCTTCGAATTTTAAATTTATATGTAAATACAATAAATTAATAGGCAACTAAGTTGCCTATTAACCCCTAAAATCAAACAAATTATTTATTGAATTCTTCAGTGTTATTAAATGAAATTGGTTTTAGCGGGGTTATTGTTGTAATCGCATGTTTATATACTAGCATTTCTTTACCATCTGAATCAAGTATAATAATAAAATTATCAAAGCCTTTAACTATACCTTTTAGCTGAAATCCATTAGTAAGGTACATAACTACGGGTACATTATTTTTTCTTGATTCATTTAAAAATATGTCTTGTAAGTTATTTGTTAATTTATTCATATCCTCATCCTCCAAAATATCTTTAAGGTAGTATTCTATAAATATAGAAAATATCCTCTTTAGATTGTATAGATTAATAGTTTATAATATATAGCGCCTTATTAACCTTTTATTTCTTTAGTAATAAAATTTAATATTTCTTCATCTGAATATATATCTTTATCCATATATTTAACCCTTGGGTCCTTTCGAAACCAAGTTAGTTGCCTTTTTGCATAATTTCTAGAATTTTGTTTTATATCCTCTATAGCATCATCTAAGTTAGTATCTAAACTAAGATATTTTAGTAGTTCTTTATATCCAATTCCTTGCATAGATTGTAAGTTCTCACTGCAGCCTAAGGATTTCAACTTAGTTACCTCTTCTAAAAGCCCGTGCTTCATCATAATGTCTACCCTTTTATTTATTCTATCATATAAATCTTTCCTATTCATAGTAAGGGCATAATAATATATATCATAAGGAACATCATATAAATTATCTCTTTTAAAAGAACTAAAGGGTTTTCCCGTAATGTGGTAAACTTCTAATGCTCTAATAACTCTTTTCGAATTGTTTGGATGGATTTTATCATAACTTTCTGTATCTATGTCCTTAAGCATACCATGGACATATTGTTTCCCTTTTTCTTTTGTTAAGTTTTCTAGATAATTTCTATAATCAATGTCTTTGTTTCCTTCAGTAAAATCTAAGTTGCATATAATAGAATCTATATAAAGGCCCGTACCACCTGAAATTATAGGTATCTTTTTTCTACTAATGATATCTTTAATTTTTTCAGTGGCTAAAGATTTATATTCTGAAACTGTAAAACTATCCATTGGAGATATTATATCTATTAAATGATGTGGTACCTCTTCTTGAAATCTTTGTTCTACCTTAGCTGATCCAATATCCATATCCTTATATATTTGCATAGAATCTGCTGAAATTATTTCTCCATCAATACTCTTAGCAAGCCTAATAGATAAATCTGTTTTACCAACTGCTGTAGGCCCTGTGAGTATTATTAATTTGTCTTTCATTTAGATCACCTTAATTAAATGGTTTATGCTAGAGTGGAATAACATAAACTATTGTACCCTTTTAAATTTTTTTTCTAATTCATAATTAGTAAATTTTATAATTGTTGGTCTACCATGAGGGCAAGTAAAAGGCTCTTCTATTGTAGAAAGCTCTTTTAATAATGATTTCATCTCATCTAAAGATAGTTTATCATTTCCTTTTATGGCAGACTTGCATGCCATAGTTGCAATTCTATTATACTTTACAACATCCGTACTTCCTGTACCGAAATTTTTAATATCATCTAATATAGATAAAAATGTGTTTTTAACATCTAGTTTACCTAATATATAAGGAACTTCTCTAATATATAAGGTGTTTTCACCAAATTCTTCTATATGAAATCCACTTTTTAAAAACAGTTCTTTATTTTCAATATAATATCCAAAATCCTCATAGTTAAGCTCTAAAATACAAGGAGTAAGTAAGCTTTGTATTATGACATTTGAATTTACAATTTCTTTTTTATACTTCTCGAAAAATATTTTTTCGTGTGCTGCATGTTGGTCGACAATATATAGTGTATGATCATATTCTGCTAATATATAGGTTTTATTATATTGACCTATTACATTTAACGGCGGAAGTTTATCTTTTTTAAAGCTATCTTCATCTAACTGAATCTCAGATCTAGATAGATCGTGGCTTTTTAAATCTACTGGAATATCTATAGTTCCCACAGTTATATCTTCTTTATTTAACATAACATCATCTTGATTTACAGAACCCTTAGTATCATTAAAAGCATCCTTTTGTATACTAGGTAAATCATCATGGCCATATTTATAGTCATTACTTTTAGGCTCACTTGAATTTTGAACAAAGTTTGAATTCTCTTTTAGAAAGTTTATCTTTTCATAAGGAGAACCTTCATAAATACTTGGTTTATTTTTTTCCTCGGGTAAATAAAAGCTGCCTTCTAGATGATCTTTTAATTTATTATGGACTGCATTAAACACAGAAGAATAAATGATTCTTTCATCTTTAAATTTAATTTCAGCCTTAGTTGGATGTATATTAACATCAATATATTCAGGAAAAATATCAATAAACACTATGAAAAATGGATGTTTATTAATAGTCAAAAAGCTTCTATAAGCATTTTCTACAGCAGTGGTTATAGTTCTATTTTTGATAAATCTTTTATTAATAAAAATAGATTGGTTGTTTCTACTTTTTCTACTTATCTCCTCGGTACCTATATATCCATATACAGATAAGGTATCTTTATGATTTTCAAAATATATAGAGTTATCAGCTATGGTTTTACCATAAATACTTCTTATGCTATCTAGCTGATTAGAGGTTCCATAAGTAGTTAAAGATTTTTTATTGTTATTATAATAACTAAAAGATATTTCTGGATTAGAAAGGGCAATTTTACTTACAATCTCACTAATCAATGAGGTTTCTCTTGTTTTAGACTTTAAAAACTTTTTTCTTGCAGGCACGTTATAAAATATGTCTCTTACTTCTATAGTTGTACCTACATTACATCCAACTTCTTTTATAGATTCAATCTTACCACAAGATACAAAAATTTCTACACCAAAATCATTAGAGGTTATTCTAGAAGATAGTCTTACCTTAGAGATCGCTGCTATACTAGCTAAAGCCTCTCCTCTAAATCCTAGAGTGTTTATATTGTATATATCTTCAATAACTGAAATCTTACTTGTAGCATGAGGTATAAAGGCAGTTTTTATATCATCAGGATGTATGCCTACACCATCATCAATTATTTTTATTAAAGTTTCTCCACCCTCTTCTATTTGAATTGTAATATTTTTTGCCTTAGCATCTATACTATTTTCTAAAAGTTCTTTAACTACAGAAGAGGCTCTTTCAACAACCTCCCCTGCTGCAATTTTATTTGAGGTGTTTTCATCTAAAATATTAATTCTATCCAAAAGGTATCACCACCTTTTATTAATTTATATCCTTAATTTTTTTATCTAATTTATTAAGTTTAATCTATATCTTTAGCTTTTTTAACCAGTTCATTAAGTTTAACCATGCAATCTAAAGGAGTCATGTTTAGTATATCAATTTCAGATATATCTGCCATAAAGTTTTCTTTCTTTAAGTCTTTAAATCCTATCTGATATATATCCTTTTTATCCAGAGGTTGATGGCTATCTTCTTTAATTAAATCTTTATTAATTTTAAGTGGGTCTTCTTTATCAATATTTTCATTGATTTCAAGTTCATTATTTGAATTGCTCTTTAAATTTTTTTCATTATCTAGAATCTTTTCACCATCTAGATCTTTTTTGTTATCTAAATGCTTTTCCTTCGATATCCTTTTACTCTTAGAATCCTTCTCAAGGCTTAAAAGGATATCTCTTGCCCTATTTATAACCTCTTTTGGAAGGCCTGCAAGTTTTGCTACATCTATACCATAAGATTCATCTGCACCTTTAGGTAATATCTTTCTTAAGAACACTATGCTATTATCTATTTCTTTTACAGAAACTGAATAGTTTTTTACGCCCTTAAGGCTATCTTCAAGTACTGTTAGCTCGTGGTAGTGAGTTGCAAATAAAGTTTTAGACCTTAAATTTTTATTTGTACAAATATATTCTATAACGGACCATGCTATACTAAGCCCATCATAAGTACTAGTCCCCCTACCCACTTCATCTAATAAAATCAAGCTTTTACTTGTAGCGTTTTTAAGTATATTAGAAACTTCGCACATTTCAACCATAAAGGTACTCTTACCACCAGCTAAATCATCTGATGCACCAATCCTTGTAAATATCTTATCACATATACTTATATCTGCATAATCAGCAGGTACAAAGCTGCCTATTTGTGCCATTAATACTATAACAGCTATTTGACGCATATAAGTTGATTTACCTGCCATATTAGGGCCTGTAATAAGCAATAGTTGATCATCATTTGTATTCATGTAGGTATCATTACTTACAAACCTACCTTTTTCTATTACCTTTTCAACAACGGCATGCCTTCCCTCTTTAATATTTATATAGTCCTCATCATTTATAATTGGACGTACATAATTATTATCTAGAGCTACATTAGTTAAAGAATAAAGACAATCTATAGTGGATATATGCCTTGCTGTAGTTTTCATTCTTTCAACATGGTTTTCGATTTTATCTCTTATATCTACAAATAATTTGTATTCTAAATCTATAAGATTTTCTTCTGCACCTAAAATTTGATCTTCAATTTCTTTTAACTCTTGAGTAATGAATCTTTCCGCGTTAGATAAAGTTTGTTTCCTTATGTATCTATCCTTTGGAATAGAATCATAGTGAGTTTTAGTTATCTCTATATAGTAACCAAATACTTTATTATAACCTATTTTTAAAGACTTAATTCCAGTGAACTCTCTTTCTTTACTTTCCATAGAGGCTATCCACATTTTTCCCTTAGATTTTGCTTCTTTAAAGCCATCTATTTTTGAATTAAAACCCTCCTTTATTAAGTTACCTTCCTTTAAAGATAATGAAGGTGTCTCTATTATAGAATCATCTATAAGATTATAGACATCTTCTAATTCATCTATATTATTACTTATATCTTTTAATATATTAGATTTAGAATCTTTTAATAGCCTTTTTATATCTGGAAGCTTCTTTAAGGAAGCTTTTAATGAAAGTAATTCCTTAGCATTTACATTTTTATTAGAAATTTTTCCTATAATTCTTTCTATATCATAGATATCTTTTAAGGAATACTTAATATCATCTAAAAGTCTAAGGTTTTTGTAGAGCTCATCTACACCGTCTAATCTATAGTTTATAAGCACCTTACTTATAAGGGGCTGTTCTATCCATCGTCTAAGCATCCGGCTACCCATAGCTGTATTAGTGTTATCTAATATACCAAGTAAAGATCCCTTTTTGCTTTTATCCATTATATTTTCTGTAAGTTCTAAGTTCCGTCTAGAATTTACGTCTATAGACATAAATTCATAAACATCGTAAACCTCTAGAGAGGTTATGTTAGATAATGATTGTTTTTGTGTATCCATGATGTAATTTAACAATCCACTAGCAGAAAAAACTATTTCCTCTTGTAATGAAGTTTTATTATTTGGGAATTGAAGTTTTACATTTTCATAAGAATTATTAGTAAAATAATTTATAGGTTTTTTAGTTATAACAATATTATTAAAAATATTTGTTTTAACATCAAGGCTTTCTTCGATGTCTTCACATATAATTATTTCTTTAGGTCGGAATTTAGAAAGTTCATCTATAACCAAATCATAATTTAAGCTAAATACTGTGCTAAAAAATTCTCCGGTTGAAATATCCGATATACTTAGCGATATATTTTTATGATCCCCATAAATACTCATTATATAATTGTTTTTATTTTCGTCAATAAAACTACTATCATTAAAGGTACCAGGGGTAATAACCTTTATCACATCTCTTTTAACAATACCTTTAGCCTCTGCAGGGTCTTCTGTTTGCTCACAAATGGCTACCTTATAGCCTTTAACTATTAGTCTACCTATATAAGCCTTTGATGCATGATACGGGATGCCACACATAGGAGCCTTTTCTTCTAAACCGCAATCCCTTCCGGTTAGAACAAGTTCTAGTTCCCTTGAAGCTAACTTTGCATCTTCAAAAAACATTTCATAAAAGTCACCTAATCTAAAAAACAATATACAATCTTTATAACGTTCTTTTATCTCAAAATATTGTTGCATCATAGGCGTTAGTGCCATATTATTTCCTCCTTAGTGTTGATTTTAAAAGGTCTTAGTATAAATATTTAAGACTTTTTAAATTTTCTCTCCATTAAGAGAAAAAGATAAAGCTTTGGTTATCTTAACATTAACCAATTCACCTATGTCCGTTGTATCCCCTACAAAGTTAACTATTTTACCTGTACGAGTTCTTCCACAAAGCTTAGTATCATCATTTTTACTAGGACCATCTACAAGAACTTCTAAAACTGCGCCTTCATAGCTCTTATTTTTATTTATAGCAACTTTATTTACAATCTTCATTAGATTATTAAATCTTGCGTGCTTTTCTTCATTAGTTATTTGATCTTCCATCATATCTGCTGGTGTATACTTTCTTCTTGAGTAAATGAAGGTATAAGCAGAATCAAATTCTACTTCTTCTATAAGACTTAAAGTGTCTTCAAAGTCCTTTTCTGTTTCTCCAGGGAATCCTACAATTATATCTGTGCTTATTGATATACCTGGGATTTCTTTTTTTACCTTCTTTATTATATTTAAATAATCTTCTCTATCATAATGTCTATTCATCTTCTTTAATATGTCACTAGAGCCACTTTGAACAGGGAGATGTATTTGTTCGCATATCTTATCACAGTCTCTAATTGCATAGATTACCTCATCTGATAGATCCTTTGGGTGAGATGTCATAAATCTTATTCTTTTAATTCCATCTATTTCATTAACACGTCTTAAAAGCTCAGCAAATGTAATCTTTTCATCTAATTCCTTTCCATAGGAATTAACATTTTGTCCTAAAAGGGTAATCTCTTTATAGCCCTTTGAAATTAGATCTTTTATTTCATTTTCTATATCTAGAGGCTTTCTACTTCTTTCTCTTCCTCTAACATAAGGCACTACACAGTAAGTACAAAAATTATTGCAGCCATACATTATAGTTACAAACGCTTTTGTGTCACTATCTCTATCTATAGGTACCCCCTCTATAATTTTAGTTTCTTTATCCATTATCTCTTTTATTTGTACCTTGTCTTGAATAACTCTATTTAGGTACTCTGGGAACTTATAAGCATTATGTGTTCCAAAGATTATATCAACAAAGGGATGCTTTTTAAGAATCATATCTGCCATACCCTTTTGTTGCATCATACAACCACAAACAGCTATAATTAAATCTGGGTTTTCTTTCTTTATATTTTTTAATGCACCTATATTACCATAAACCTTAAGTTCTGCATTTTCTCTTACACAACAAGTATTAAATATAATAATGGATGCTTCTAATTTGTCTTGAGTTTTTTCATAACCCATATTTTTTAGCATTCCAGAAAGTTTTTCTGAATCTTCCTCATTCATTTGACAACCAAAAGTTTCTATATAATATTTCATTATTTCTTCTACTCCTCATTATACTATTTTCAAAAATATTGTTTTCAATAACACGAAAATATCATTTTACTACATTATATATAACTTCATAGCTTTTTTGAAGTTATATTTTGTATATTGCCTTATATATATTCATAATTTAATAATAAATTGGGTAAAAAAGTTCTTGGTTAATTAAGATTTATTTAAATAATTGAAAAATTGAAATAAATGCTTCCTAAGAATATAATAAAAGAGGAAAAGTAATTGCCTTGTAGAACTATATAAGTGGACGTAATATATTTTGGAGGTGCTTTTATGAATATTCAATTCTCAGATAGAATGAGCGAAATTAAAGCTTCAGCAATCAGAGAACTATTAAAACTAACACAGCAACCAGAAATAATATCTTTTGCAGGGGGGTTACCTGCTCCTGAGTTATTTCCTTTAGAAAATATGGAGAAAATAGCTTCAAAGGTTATAAGAGAACAAGGTCAAGCTGCACTACAATACAGTACTACTGAAGGATTTAATCCTTTAAGAGAAGTTATAATTGAGCAAAGGTTAAAGCCAGCTGGTATAAATGCTACTTTAGATAACATTATGATTTGTAGTGGTTCTCAGCAAGCTTTAGAATTCTCTGCTAAATTATTTGTTAATGAAGGAGATGTAATCCTTTGTGAAAGTCCTACATATTTAGGGGCAATAAATGCGTTTAGAGCTTATAGGCCTAGATTTGTAGAGATACCTATGGATGATGATGGAATGATTATTGAGGAGCTTGAAAAGGCATTAAAAGAGAATAAAAATGTTAAATTTATTTATACTATCCCTGATTTCCAAAATCCAACAGGTAGAACTATGAGTATAGAAAGAAGAAAGAAACTTGCTAAGATAGGTGCAGAGTATAATATACCAGTACTTGAAGATAGTCCTTATGGTGAATTAATATTTGATGGAGAGGTTTATCCTAGCATTAAAAGCTTTGATGAGGACGGATTTGTAATTCAACTTGGAACATATTCAAAAACTTTTTGCCCAGGACTTAGAATTGGTTGGATATGTGCACATGAGGATATAATACAAAAATATGTAACTATAAAACAAGGAGCAGACCTTCAGTCTAGTACATTAGACCAAAGAATAGTAGCTGCTTATATGCAAGAATATGATTTAGATGAGCATATAAAAACTATAATAGAAGTTTATAGAAAACGTAGAGATGTTATGATTAACACTATGAAAGATACCTTCCCAAAAGAAGTGAAGTTCACAAATTCTAAGGGAGGATTATTTACTTGGGTAGAGCTAAGAGAAGATTTAGATGCAGCTAAGATACTAGAAGAGGCATTGAAATTAAAAGTTGCTTTTGTACCAGGAGCATCTTTCTTCCCTAATGGCGGAAATAAAAATTACTTTAGATTAAATTACTCAAACATGTCTGAAGAAAAGATAAAAGAAGGTATAGAAAAACTTGCAGAAGTTCTAAAAAAATATTACAAGTAATTTATAGTAATTTATAGGCCTTTCCTGTAGATTAAATTTATGGGAAGGGCCTTTTAATTAAATAATTTTCTAATTTAAAAGGAGGTTATTATATGATATTTTCTGAAAGAATCCAGTCAATGCAATTTTCTCCTATTCGTAAACTTACTCCTTATGCAAATGATGCTATAATTAAAGGTAAAAAGGTATTTCATTTAAACATCGGTCAACCAGATATTGAAACACCGGAATTATTCTTCGAATCTATTGCAAATTTTAAAGAAACAGTACTAAAATATACTAACTCTCAAGGAATGGACATATTAATTGATAGTTTTATTAAGTATTATAAACAGTGGGATATAAACTTTGAAAAGGACGAAATATTAATAACTAATGGTGGTAGTGAGGCTCTATTATTTGCTATGATGGCAATATGTGATATTGGTGATGAAATTATAATTCCAGAGCCCTTTTATACTAATTATAATGGGTTTAGTGAAGCTGCGGGAGTTAAAGTAGTACCTTTTTTAACTAGAGCAGAAGAGGGATTTCACCTACCTAAAAAAGAGGAAATATTAAAAAAAATAACACCTAAAACTAAAGCTATATTAATATCAAACCCAGGTAATCCTACAGGGGTTGTTTATACCTATGATGAGGTAAGAATGTTGTCTGATATAGCTAAGGAGAAAGACATATACTTAATTGCTGATGAGGTTTACAGAGAATTCGTATATGATAATCTAAAATACACTTCTGCACTCTACATGACTGATATCTTAGATAGAGTTATCTTAATAGATAGTATATCTAAGAGATATAGTGCTTGTGGTGCTAGAATCGGTTTAGTAGCTTCTAAGAATAAAGAGCTTATAAACCAAATACTTAAATTGTGTCAATCAAGGCTTTGTGTTCCAACCTTAGAACAGGTCGGCGCCGCTAGTTTGATTAATACTCCTAAAGAATACTTTTCAAGAGTTACAAAAGAGTATGAAAATAGAAGAAATATACTATATGATAATCTAAGTGTTATACCAGGTGTGATTTGTGAGAAACCAACAGGAGCTTTTTATGTAATTGTAAAGCTTCCTATTGAAGATGCTGAACATTTTTCTAAATGGATGCTAACAGATTTTGAATATGATAATAAAACAGTAATGGTAGCTCCAGCAGAAGGGTTCTATGCAACGCCTTCACTTGGGAAAAATGAAATTAGAATATCTTATTGTATAAATTCTGATGAGCTAAAAGAAGCCATGATGATATTATCTAAAGGATTAGAAAAATATAAAAGTATTTTTTAATAAAAAGGAGGGTGTACACCCTCCTTTTTATTATCACTATAGTTTGACTAACTACTTTCGAAAAAGATAGTTAGTCAAAAAATAACTTTGAAATATTTTGTTTCTTGTTGAAAACATTGCCATTTTTTTAAATCACAGTATGATTAAATCCCCAGGTTGAAATCTCTTCTTTAAATGTAAACCCAATGCTTTTATACAAACTTATAGCTTTTAGATTGTCTTCTAAAACCTTTATAGATACTCTTTCATAACCTTTCTCTAAAGCTATGTTTAATAACTTTTTTAAAAGAATCTTACTATAGCCTTTACCTCTAAAGTTTGGTATAAGACCAAAGTTAACTATGGTTACCTCATCATTGTCTAAAATTAGTTGACCATAACCTATATAATTATTTTGATACTTTAAAAATACACTGCAAGATTTAAGATAATAATCTTGATTTTCATCGAATATTATATCTTCAACTATAAGAGGTGTTCTATCTTTATTTTGGAATATACTATTTTGAATAAAGCATCTTAAAGATTCTTGACTCCCCTCTTTAAGTATCTCAAAATTTAAGTCTTTTGAAATATTAAATTCAAAAGGACTATCTAAGTTTATTGTTAAATTTTTATTTGATTCAACTTTAATAAATCCTAAACATTCCAATAATTCATAGTTGTAATTGTTTTTTTTACACTCATATAATAAGTTATAATCTTTTTTAAAATTACTTATATAATTATTAATAGAAACAACATTAGAAGATTTATCAATCCACATATCATTTATAACATAATCATGTCTTTCATACTGGCTATACCACATATATCCAATATAACCCGTATCATCTTTAAGCAATAAAGTAGAAGATTTCATATGAATCTTTTCAAAAGTATTATAACTATTGTAATGGAAATGGTAGTCTTTATTTAATTCATTAAATTCTTTAGAGTCTTTTAACATGTTTTTAAATATATCATAATTCTTTCCTGAAAGTTTAACAGAGTTATACATAATTACCTCGTCATCATCCTTAATTATTTAACAAAATTAGTATAATACATGGTTCAATTTAAGTCAATAAATTATAATGTAACTACATAGATTCTATATACTCTAGGTAGTCATTTATAAACAGTTCTTGAATGTCTATATATTGTATTATTTTATCTAACTTTTTCATATATTTCATTTCACTATAATTTTTATGCTTTACATATCTTTTTTTGCCAAGCTTCCAAAACTTGTGAGGAAATATAATTAGGGCGAGCATTATTTCTAATTCTTCTTTCGTAAGGGGTCTCTCTTCTACATAAGATTCTATTATAGGTTTTGCCTTATTAAAGTCCCATTTAAATTCACTTTTATGCATAATTCTTCTTATGTACTTTCCTAAATCATTAACTTCTAAATCTATGATTATACTATCTAGATCTACAATATAATAACTATCTTCAGCTTTTAAAATATTTTGATAATAAAAACTATCATGACATAAGGTTTTGTTATATTCTGCTTTTTTTGATACAGCATAGTACTCAGAATTTTGAAGTATATTTAATGAAAGCATTCCCCTTTGGTATAAAATATCTATATATTTAAGATAAGTTTTATCAAATTCATTTATAAGTCTTTTACGTTCTATTATCCTTTTGTAATATTCAAGATCAGAAAGATTTTCTAAAAATACCTTTGGCCAGTTTTTTAAATTGTTTTTTATTTTAAGATTAGATATATCTATCTTTTCTACTGCATTATGAAACTCTGCTAGCAGTAAAGCACATTCAGCGGCATCTAGGGTAGTATCTATACTGCATTCTTTACCATCTATCCACTCCGTTAAATAGAGGATGTATTTACTATACTTAACATAGTTATAGCCATCTTTAGTTTTAATGTATTTTGCTACCTTTTTAAATCCTATTTTATTTAGCTCTTGCACTAATATAAATCCGTTTTTTACTTTATATCTGCCACTTTTCATCCGTTTTAAACAATAGGTGCCTTCTTCACATATAACTTTATAGGCACTTCTCACCTTTTGCACCTCTATAATATTGAATCCATATTGATTCATAGATTGTTCTATCATTTTCTTTTCTTTAGGCCATATCTTAATATTACTATTAGAAGAGTCTTCTAACAATTATCTCACCTCATAAGAATATTATAATCTATATAAATATACTTATATATTAATATTTTATGACATAAATGGTGAAACCTCATTAAGAATTATAGCAATCCATCTTAATGAGGTTTTATTATTTGAAAGTATTTTAAAATTAGAGGTTAAATATTCACAGTGATATTTAAGATTAAAGATGTTTTTCTTCACTGATTTTATTTAGTACCTCATCTATAACAAAGCTTGGTGTAGAGGCTCCTGCTGTAATTCCTATAACAGTAGAATCAGGCACCTTAAAAAAGTCAAAAGGTAATTCTTTTGCTGTTTCTATGTGTATGGTATCTTTGCAGTTTGATTTGCATATTTCATATAGCTTATTTGTATTAGAACTATTCTTACCACCTATAACTATCATCTTATCAGATTCTTTTGAAATATTAAAGGCGTCTTTTTGCCTAGTTTCTGTAGCTGAGCATATAGTATTAAATGCTAAGAATTCTTTGCACTCTTTAGAAACTACATACATAACCTTTTCAAAGTTTTCTTGCTTTTCTGTAGTTTGTGCTACAATACATACCTTTTTAGGTAAAGAGCTAGTTACATCACCATTTTTAAATACAAGTGCATTATTATCACACCATCCATTAATACCTTTGATTTCTGGATGATTCGGATCTCCAACTATTATTATAGAGTAACCTAATTCATAATATTTATTAACCTTTTTTTGTATATGAGATACAAATGGACATGTTAAATCCACTATATTAAGTTCCTTTTCTTTTAACGTTATATATACATCTTTAGATATACCATGAGATCTTATGATTATAGTATCATCTTTTTTTAAGGAAGATAGGTTCTCTATGTCTACAGGGGTTATTTTATGGTCTTTAAGGTGACTTATAACACTTTCATTATGAATTAGAGGCCCTAGTGTATATATGGGCTTATTTAAGGCTTTTTGAGTAAGTAAGGCTTTTTCCACAGCTCTTTTTACTCCAAAGCAAAATCCTGAGTTTTCTGATATTATTATTTTAGCACCCATTATTATCTCCTTTTAAAACTTTATATATTGAGAAATCTTATTTACAACACCATCTATATCAAGACCTGTAGTATCTATCTCTATAGCATCTTCTGCTTTTTTTAGAGGATCGCTCTCTCTTGTAGTATCTAGATGGTCTCTTTTTAATATATCTTCTAATATATCGTCATATTCCACACTTAAACCTTTGTTAGTTAATTCTATATATCTTCTCTTAGCTCTTTCAGAAGGAGAGGCTGTAAGAAAGAATTTAAAGGGTGAATTTTTAAGAACCACGGTACCTATATCTCTACCATCCATGATTACATCATATTGCTTTGACATATCCTGTTGCAATTTAACTAACATTTGTCGAACCTCAGGTAAGGCTGCAAATTCAGATACATTTTTACTTATATTAGGATGCGTTATTTCATCTTCTATGTCTTTACCATTCAATATTAATCTATCGTTTTTAAAGTTCATATCCATGGTATCTATTAAGTTACATAATGTTTTAGTATCTTTTGAACTAATATTATTGGTAATAGCAGTTAATGTAACAGCTCTATACATAGCCCCTGTATTTATATACATAAGATTAAACTTTTTTGCTATTAATTTAGCAATGGTACTTTTCCCTGCACCTGCAGGCCCGTCTATAGCTACTGATAATCTCAAAACAATTCCCCTTTTCTATTATATTAATAATTGCTGTTTATATTTTTAAAACACTTAGAATTTAAACTTGTTACACTCTGTTTAAATCTGGTCTAAGGTTTGTAGCTCCTTTTAGGTATATAGGATAGATATCTTTAACATCAGCTTTAGGACTATCGTATAATACAAGGACCCTTATACATAGCGGTAGGTACTTTTCTTTTTCTACTTCCATTTCATTAAAGTGCATAATTGCAGTACTTGTTAATCCTAGAGCTTCACGAAGATACTTTCCAGGATAATCCTTAGTTATATCTTTTGTACAGGAAAATACAATAGATATAATTTTATCTATTGTAAGATTATTCTTTTTTATCATAGTATCTATAAGTTCTATAGTTGATTCTTTTATATATTTTTTTTCATTATCTTCAATTGTAGTAGCACCTCTAATTGCTAGCATTAAACTTCACCTACTTTGCTTCCTGCAAGATACCCTGTTGATAAAGCTATTTGTACATTATAACCTCCAGTAAAGGCATCTACATCTATGACCTCACCTGCAAAATATAAGTTGTCTATAATCTTAGATTTCATTGTAGAGGCATCTATTTCCTTAGTATCAATACCACCTGCAGTAACAATAGCTTCATCTATTGACCTTAACCCCTTTACATTAACTTCTATATTTTTTAATAAGTTAACTAGACTCCGTCTCTCATCTCTTGTAATTGTGTTTACCTTTTTTTCAGGAGAAATCCCACTAAGCATTATTATAACATCTATAAGTTTACTTGGTAATAGATCTATTAATGCATTTTTAAAATCCTTATTTATATATTTTATAAAATCTTTTTGGACTCTATTATCTAAGGTACTAATATCTAAGGATGGTTTTAAGTCTATTTTAATTTTATATGATTCCTTATTATTTACGTATCTACTGGAGGTTAAAACTATAGGTCCTGAGATACCGTAATGTGTAAATATCATCTCACCAAATTCTTTGAAAATCGTTTTATTATTTTTAATTACACTTAGTTCAACATTTTTAAGTGAAAGTCCTTGAAGATCTTTTATCCATTCTTCTTTAATTTCTATAGGAACCAAAGAAGGCTTTGCTTTAATTATATTATGCCCAAGTTTTTTTGCGAATCTATATCCATCACCTGAAGATCCAGTTTGCGGATAAGATACACCTCCTGTACACAATATAAAATTATCAGCTTTTATTTCTTCTCCACTTTGTAGAACTACTGAAGTAATTGATTTATTGGTATATAAAAAATCTTTAACCTTTGAATTTAAAATTATTTTAATATTCTTTTGTATGAGCTCTTTATTAAAAGCTGCAATTATATCAGAAGATTTATCTGAGGCTGGGAATACCCTATCCCCTCTTTCAACTTTAAGAGGTACGCCTAAGGATTCTAAATAATTCATTACATCTAAATTATTAAATGTATAAAGGGAACTATATAAGAATTCTGGATTTCCAGGGATGTAATCAAAAAAATCACTTATGTCCTTAGCGTTTGTAACATTACATCTTCCTTTGCCTGTGATATATAATTTTTTCCCTATCTTTTCATTGGCTTCTATCAAATAAACTGTATTATTTTCGGAAGCTTTTAATGCGGCCATTAACCCTGCAGGGCCTGCGCCTATTACTACAACCTTTTTCATATGTTCAACTCCTAGTTCATAACTATATTTAACTAGCTTAATGATAGACTTTGATAAAATATTTGTCAATTTATAAATTATCTACTTTATAATAAAACTAAAAAAAGCAGCTAAAACTCAAAGAGTTTTAGCTGCTTTTTATTATATTTTAGTAAATTCCTTGAAGCATCATAGCTTCTGCTACTTTTAAGAATCCAGCTATGTTTGCACCAGCTACTAAATTATATCCGAATCCACAAGATTCAGCTGCGTTCATAGCATTGTCATGGATACCCTTCATTATGTGATGTAATTTAACATCAACCTCTTCAGCAGTCCATGCAAGTCTCATACTATTTTGTGCCATTTCAAGAGCTGATACTGCAACTCCTCCAGCATTAGCAGCTTTAGCTGGTCCAACTATTAATCCTTTTTCTAAGAAATATTTAAGAGCTTCATTTGTACATGGCATATTAGCAGCTTCACATACAAATTTTATATCATTATCAACTATTTGTTTTGCATGCTCTAAACTTATATCATTTTGAGTAGCACATGGTATTATGATATCAGCTTTAGTTCCCCATGGTTTCTCACCTTTGAAGAACTTAGCACCAAATTTATCAGCATAGTCTTGAGCTTTATCTCTTCCTGAATTTCTCATTTCTAATAAGTAATTAATCTTTTCTTCTGTTATAACACCATCTTTATCATAAACATATCCATCTGGTCCGGATATTGTGATAACTTTACCACCAAGTTCTGCAACTGTTTTACAAACACCCCAAGCAACTTGTCCAAATCCAGAGATAGCTACTGTTTTTCCTTTTATAGTAGTTCCATTATGTTTTAACATTTCCTCGCAAAAATAAGTTACACCAGCTCCAGTTGCTTCTGGTCTACCTATACATCCACCATAAGATAAGCCTTTACCAGTTAAAACTCCATTTTCAAATGCGCCTTTAATTCTCTTATAATATCCATACATATATCCTATTTCTTTTGCTCCAACTCCAAGGTCTCCTGCAGGAACGTCTACATCAGGACCTATGTGTCTATATAACTCAACCATGAAGCTCTCACAGAATCTTCTAATTTCTCCGTCAGATCTTCCTCTTGGATCAAAATCAGCTCCACCTTTACCTCCACCTATTGGAAGTCCTGTTAATGAATTTTTAAGCACTTGCTCAAAACCCAAAAACTTTATAATTCCTAAATAAACTGATGGATGAAATCTTAGTCCACCCTTATAAGGTCCTATAGCTCCATTAAATTGAACTCTGAATCCACGATTAACATTTACTTTACCTTGATCATCTACCCAAGGCACCTTAAACATTATTTGTCTTTCAGGTTCGCAAAATCTTTCTAGAAGATTAGCTTCTATATATTCTGGATGGTTTTCTAAAACAGGTTCTAATGATTCTAATACTTCTTCTACAGCTTGAATAAATTCTGGTTCCCCAGCATTTCTACTCTTAACGTTTACAATTACCTGTTCAATATACTTCTTAGGACTTAATGTTTCATTTGTCATTAATAATACCCCCCTAAAATGAATGTAATTCTGCATGTCACATTATCTTTGAATATAAAACTTTCTGACAATGTATTATATTCTATGTGAAGCATCTTATTCCTTCTTTAATTATAAAGATTCTCAACTTTGCAATTATTGATATTAAAATTAATCAAACCTTTATTTAAATAAAGGTTTGATTATAAGTTTAATATCTATCATCAATATTTTTATAAGAATATACTTCATACTCTTGCCATATTTTTTCTAAACTGTTGTAAGTATCGGAAATGTTTTCTTTTTCTCTAAGTCCAACAGCAATAATCAATGCATTAATGACACTTAAAGGTGCAACTAAAGAGTCAACAAATGAAGCCATATTACTTTGAGCAATTAATGTATAATCTGCTTGTGAGGCTAATGGTGATAGCAAGCTATCAGTAATAGCAACAACTTTAGCGTTTCTACTTTGAGCATAGGCTAAAGATTCAATTGTTCTATTAGCATACCTTGGAAATCCTATACCAATAACTAAATCTCCTTCGCCAACTCTTATTATTTGTTCAAATATATCACTAATACCATTACCTACAACTTTTACATTATCTAAAATAACATTTAGATAAAATCCTAAAAATTCAGCTAAGGCAGTGGAGCTTCTAAGACCTATAATGTATATCCTTTTAGCATTAAAAATATTGTTAACTACATCTTCAAAGGTTTTATGATTGATTTTTTCAAGTGTTGCTCTGATATTTTCTATATCAGCTTTTAATACACCTTTAAGTGCATTTTCTTCACTTATAAAATCATTTGCAAGTTCAATCCTTTGTACTGTGGTTAATTTATTTTTAATTAATTCTTGTAATTCTTTTTGAAGGTTTGGGTAACCACTAAATCCAAGTTCATTTGCAAATCTAACCACAGTAGATTCACTTACTCCAACACTAGAACCAAGTTTGGCTGCAGTCATAAATGCTGCCTTATCATAATGCTTTAGTATATATTCCGCTATTAGTTTTTGACCCTTACTTAATCTTGGAAATTTCATTTGGATAGTTCTCATCAAGTCTTGATTATCTTCCATAAGTATTCCTGTTCCTTTCTTCACATTTAAAATAAAATGAAGTATTTATTTCATTTTATCATTTAATGAAGAATTAAACAATAAACAAAATCATTTTAATGTTAAATTTTTATTTTTCTTTTAACTTTTAACTTTATCTTTTTTCTATAATTAAAAGAGAGGGCGCGTTATTTCGATTAAGTGTTTCATGAAGCATTGAACCATATATTAATTTATCTAATGAAGAGGCATATTTTAGTATCTCCTCCTTTTCCTTTTTTCCTTCTTCATGACCACTATACATTGATATAGCCATAATACCCTGTGATTTTAATAGCTCAAGTCCTTTTTTTATACTGATTAATGTAGACTTACAGTTAGTAGTAATATTTTTATCTCCTCCAGGCAAGTATCCTAGGTTGTAAATTATGCAATCTACACTACTCTTTATAGTGTTATCTATAAATTCATGAGACTCTTCTATTAAATTCACATTTTGCATCTCTTTATTTTTATAATTTTCTATGGCTATATGTTGTATTTCAAAAGAATACACCTTTTTAAAATATTTTGATAAAAAATCAGTATCTTTTCCATTTCCTAAAGTTGCATCTATAGCTATATCAAAATTCTTTATATTATCTCTAATTATGTTATGTGAAAGTACACTTATATCTGCTGTATAGTTAAACATAAATATAAAAATCTCCTTATAAACTTTTTATATAATCTAATTCCTTTTCATTTAAGTATCTCCAATTACCTTCTTCTATGTTTTCTAATGTTATTTCACCAATTGAAACTCTTTGAAGTTTTAATACTTCATGACCTAAGGCGGAACACATCTTTCTTATTTGGCGGTTTTTGCCTTCATATATTGTAATTTCTACTAAAGAAGAATTATTTTTATAACTTTCTTTTATTTCTATATTAGCTCTTTTAGTAATATATCCATCTATTTCTAGGCCTGACCTAAAGCTATTCAGTTCTGAATTACTAAAATCTCCTTCAATTAAAGCTAGGTATGTCTTACCAATAGATTCTCTTGGGTGTATTACTTTATTATATACGTCGCCGTCATTTGTAAGAAACAAAAGACCAGAACTATCATAATCAAGTCTACCAACTGGGAAGATTCTTTCATCAACAGTTACGAGATCTAGTATAGTCTTTCTTCCTCTTTCGTCATTCAATGTAGTAACATATCCTTCAGGTTTGTTAAGAACTATATATACCTTATCCTTTTCAGGTTCTATTAATTTATCATTTACATAAACTTTATCCTTTTTAGGATCCACTTTAAATCCTAGTTCATTAATAACTGTATCATTAACCTTCACAATACCTTCTAATATATATTGTTCACTTTTTCTTCTAGATGCAACACCGCATCTTGCCATGTACTTTTGTAATCTTTCTTCCATTAATTATTCAACTCCATTATTTATTTATCTATTTAAGTATATTTGTTATTTTGAATAAAATCAATTTTTTAGTTTACATTAGAAATTTACTTTACATAATAATTATTATGTATATCATATGGTAAAATGCTGGATATAACAACGATCTTAAATAAAACGCCCTAAAAAGCTAAGGTGTTCTAAATCTATATTAAAAGTTTTAATTATTTAATAAGTTAATTGGAGATTTGTTTTTTTAGACAAAAAGCTGTGGCACTAATTTCTTAGTGCCACAGCCCCTTTATTATCTACATACTCCAAGTAATATTAATAACCAAAGTATATTATTGTTATTTCCAGAATTACCACATTGATTGTTGTTCCAAGGATTGCAGGAGTTTCCTCCGGTGTTACAACAAGTATTCACGGGTGTACAGCATGGTGTACAATAACATTTACATTTACACTTGTGTTTATGACTCATATACATCTCTCCTTCAAATTCCAACTTTTTTATGTCTAATTCATTATATTCCTACAGCATGTTTTTTGTTACAACCATAAAAGACTTTAATAAAGCAAAAAAGAAGTCTTTACAAGTTAATCTGCAAAGACTTCTTTTTGTTAATACTTCTATCTTTATTAATAATGTATCTTTAGATACTTCTAGTAACTGAATAAAGCCATTTTCTTTCTTCTTCTTTAAGATTTGGAGATATCTTTTCATAAACCATTTCATGGTAATTATTTAACCAATCTTTTTGAACCTTTGTTAAAAGTTCTGGGTTTATTGCATCTAAGTCAATTGGACAGTATGAAATAGTTTCAAATCCAAAGAACTTTCCAAATTCACTTTCACCTTTTTCTACAGTTAAAAGTACATTTTCAGTTCTAATCCCATGTTTGCCCTCTCTATATATACCTGGTTCATTTGTTACAATCATACCAAGTTCTAATCTTACATCACTTGGTACTGTACTTATTCTGTGTGGTCCTTCATGAACATTTAAGAGGAATCCAACTCCATGACCAGTTCCACACTTATAGTCTATAAATCTATCCCACATTGGTTTTCTTGCTAGTATATCTAAATTTGATCCTGTAGTTCCATATAAAAATGTAGCACTACTAAGGTCTATATGCCCTTTTAATACTAAGGTAAAGTCATCTTTTTCTTCCTTTGTTAATGGTCCCATAGCTATTGTTCTTGTAATATCTGTAGTACCATCTAAATATTGTCCACCTGAATCCACAAGAAATAATCCTTCTTTTTTTAGAACATATTGGCTTTCCTTTGACGCCTTATAATGCATCATAGCAGCATGATCTTTATATCCTGCTATAGTATCAAAACTTGGTTCTATAAAGAGGTCTTGCTCTTTCCTAAAACTTTCAAGTTTATCTGTTGCTGATATTTCAGTTATTTCTTCTTTACCTATATTTGTTTTAAGCCAATATATAAATTTAACCATAGCAGTACCATCTTTAATATGGCTATTTTTCATACTCTTTATTTCTTCAGTATTTTTAACAGCTTTAAGCGCTGTTGTAATATTTGAATTGGACATTATACTACATTTACTTTCAATTATCTTGTATAAATATATATTAGTCTTATCTAAATCTATTGAAACCTTATCCTTACTGTCTAGGTAATCCTTTATTGTTTCAACATCATTATAATCTACAATTTGTATATTATCTTTATGGAAATCACTTAAATCAAGGTTTTTTACCTTGTTTTTATCTACAAATAATATTGCTTTTTCTAAAGTTACAAGGGCATAGGATAAAAATACGGGGTTATTTGCAACATCTGATCCCCTTAGGTTAAATAACCATGCAATATCATCTACAGATGATATAAAGTAAGCTGTTGCAGTTTTTTTCTTTAATATATCTCTAACTTCATTTATTTTTTCAAGAGCAGTCTTACCTGTATATTTAACTTCATGTTTGAACATCTTTCCGCTAGGTATCTCTGGTCTATCCTCCCAAATTTTATCTATATATTTGCAATTATGTTCAATAGTTATTTCTTTAATTCTAAATTCTTTTTCCATCTTATTGTATTGACTTACAGATATAGTTCTTCCGTCAAATCCAACTTTAGCTCCCTCATTTAACTCAGATAAGATCCACTCATCATAGGTTGGTACATTAGGTATTCCCATCTTAAACAAGTCTATACCACTGTCTTTTAACTCTTTATTTGCTTGTATGAAATATCTACCATCAGTCCAGAGTCCTGCTTTATTTTCAGTTATAACTATAGTTCCAGCGGAGCCCGTAAATCCTGATATCCACTCTCTAGATTTGAAAAATTTAGCTACATATTCACTTTGATGATAATCACTACTTGGAATAATATATGCTGATATTTTATCTTTTTTCATTTCAGCTCTTAACAGTTTAATTCTATCTTTTATATTCATTAACAAAACCCCCTTCGTATATCTTGATCTATTTTATAATCTTTTAATACCTTATTATACTATAATATCATTGGTATAAGTTTCATTCAATACAGTTTAGTAAAACAATTTAGTAGAACTTTTTTAAATACAAAAAAAATATCCCACTAAAATCTTAGTGGGATATTTTTAATGATTTCTATTTTTTGTGTTTCTTCTTAACAACTTTTAGTCTAAAAAAGTCTTCTCTTTCTTTTTCTTCTAAAACCTCTGTAACGAACTTAACTATCTCACCAAATTTAGGTATTTGTATATTTTGTAATGCATTGGCTCTTTTTTGTGTCTTTTTAACTTCTATGGCCAGTCTGTATATTGCATTTTCTACCTCTGCTAGCTCATAGGTTAAAAACTTTACCTTATTAAATTCCTGTACAGCTTCATCTATAGAAGGTGAACTTCTATAAAATCCATATTTAGTGGTAATATTCTTTTTCTCAAATATTATCTTTGGTACTTCTACTCCCATAACACTTTTAAATATTATCTCATAATCTTTAGATTCATCTATAGCCATAGCTACATCCTCTACATTTAGTATACCTGAGTTTATATTTGCATCCCTTAATGCCTCGTAAGCTTTTGCAAAGGTTGAATTTATGTCTTCTTGAAGTGAATATGCCTTTGAAACATAGGACATTATTTCTCTTATTAAAACATTTCTCTTTTTATCTAACAATTCAAAGCCTTTTTTCGAAAATTCTAAAGAAGCCTTAGCTGATATTAATGTAGATTTAGTTGGAGCAAAATTTTCCACCTTACTTCACCACTGCTTTATAATATTTATTTAGCATTTCTGGAGATACTCTATCAAGCTCGTTTCTTGGAATTATACCTAATATACTCCAGGCTAAGTCTAATGTTTCTTCCATACTTCTATTTTCAGCATAGTCTTGTTTTAAGAATTTTTCTTCAAAAAGTCTACCGAATTCCATGTATATCTTATCTGTATCTGATAATTCATCTTCACCAATTACTTGGGCTAAAGCAATTATGTCCTGGACCCTTGAATAAGCCGCAAATACTTGGTTAGAAACATCTGCATGGTCTTCTCTTGTGTATCCATCACCAATACCATCTTTCATGAGACGTGAGAGGGAAGGTAGTATGTTTACAGGTGGATATATATCCCTTTGTTGTATACCTCTACTTAAAACTATTTGACCCTCAGTAATGAATCCTGTTAAATCAGGTACAGGATGAGTTATATCATCGTTAGGCATAGTTAGTATAGGTATTTGTGTTATACTACCCTTTACCCCTCTCATCATGCCTGCTCTTTCATATAGTGATGCTAAATCAGAGTATAGATATCCTGGGTATCCCTTCCTACTTGGAACCTCTTCTCTTAAGGAAGATAGTTCACGAAGAGCTTCACAGTAACTTGTAATATCCGTAAGTATTACAAGTACATGCATCCCCTCTTCAAAGGCTAAATACTCAGCAGCAGTTAATGCACATCTTGGTGTTATAATTCTTTCTACTATAGGGTCATCTGCAAGGTTTGTGAACATAACTACCTTCTCTAAAACCCCAGCTTCTTCAAAGCTCTTTTTAAAGAAATTAGCATCATCATGCTTTATTCCCATAGCTCCAAAAACTATACAAAAGTTATCTGCGTTATCCCCTGATATTTTAGCCTGCCTTACTATTTGAGCCGCTAATTCATTGTGAGACATACCATTTCCAGAAAATATAGGAAGCTTTTGCCCTCTTATTAGTGTAGCTAGGCAGTCTATTGAAGATATTCCTGTTTGAATATAATCTCTAGGATATTCCCTTGCCACAGGATTCATAGGTCTTCCATTTACATCATATTTATTTAAAGAATATACTTCTCCACCATTATCTCTTGGTTCGCCTATGCCATTAAACTCTCTCCCTAGGATATCTTTAGATAGTGGAATTTTAAATGACTCCCCTCTAAAATGTACTGATGTATTGTCAACTGATATACCTGTAGTTGGTTCAAATACTTGAATCACTGCTTTATCTCCATATATTTGAACTACCTTGCCTTTTTTCTTATGATCATTATCTACTATAATGTCTACTATTTCATCATAAGCTACATCTTCTACATTTGATAATATTATTAGAGGACCTTGAACCTTATCCAAAACTAAATATTCTTTTTTCACTTCAATTCCTCCTATTTATATTTCTTGATTATTTCATCAAAATAACTTTTTATATTCCTTTCTAAATCATCTATAATAGAAAAATCATCGTTTGGAACATTGTATTTCATTTTATATAAGGATTCCATTATATCTTTATCTATAATAACTGATATAGGTGTACCTATTTTAACGGCCTTATTACCCTCATCATAAAAACTTTCAATTACTTTTAGCATTTTATATTGTTTTTCTAAAGGCACATAGGTATCAAGGTCATGGTAGGCATTTTGTTGTAAGAAAGCAACTTTTAAGCATTTAGCCACTTCCATTACTAGCCTTTGATCATCTGGTAATACATCTTCACCTACAAGCTTTACTATTTCACTTAATTTATCCTCCTCATAAAGAATCTTTAGCATCTTAGCCCTAAGTTCTATTATGTCTTCAGCTATATTTTCCTGATACCAATCTTTTAATAAATTAATATATCCACTGTAGCTTGATAGCCAGTTAATAGCAGGATAATGTCTTGCGTAAGCTAGCTTTTTGTCGAGACCTAAAAATGCTGAAACGAATCTTTTAGTATTTTGAGTAACTGGCTCTGAAAAGTCTCCACCAGCTGGTGAAACGGCCCCAATTACCGTTACAGATCCTTCATTGCCATTAAGTGTTTCAACATAACCTGCTCTTTCGTAAAACTCTGCAAGTCTTGAAGGTAAATATGCTGGATATCCTTCTTCTGCTGGCATTTCTTCCAGTCTTCCAGATATTTCTCTTAAGGCCTCAGCCCATCTTGAAGTTGAGTCTGCCATTATAGCTACGTGATAGCCCATATCTCTAAAGTATTCAGCTAAGGTTATACCTGTATATATACTAGCCTCTCTAGCTGCTACTGGCATATTAGACGTATTAGCTATAAGCACAGTTCTATTCATCAGTGCTAGACCTGTTCTAGGATCTATAAGTTTAGGGAAATCTTCAAGAACCTCTGTCATCTCATTTCCTCTTTCACCGCAACCTATGTAAACTATTATATCTGCATCAGACCATTTAGCTAATTGATGTTGAGTCATAGTTTTACCTGTTCCAAATCCTCCAGGTATAGCGCAGGTTCCTCCCTTTGCTATAGGGAAAAAAATATCTATAACACGTTGACCTGTTATTAATGGTTTAAATATAGTTTTTCTTTCTTTTACAGGTCTTGGCGTTCTTACTGGCCACTGTTGGTATAATTTAAGTTCATGAACATTTTCTCCATTCTCTAATGTAACCACGACAGTTTCTATATTATAACTACCACTTTCTTTTACAGCTACTACCTTTCCATACATTTCTGGTGGAACCATTAACTTATGAAGTATAGTAGGAGTTTCTTGAACAGTTGCATAGATATCTCCGGCTATTAAGTTATCTCCTATTTTAGCAATTACAGTTGTATCCCATATCTTCTCTTCATCTAATGATATAAGACCTATTCCTTCAGGTATAAATCCAGCAGACATAGAATTTATCTTTTCTAGGGGCCTTTCTATTCCGTCAAATATGTTCCCTAGTATACCAGGTCCTAGCTTAAGTGATAAAGGGCTTCCAGTAGAAACCACAACTTCACCTATTTTAAGTCCTCCGGTTTCCTCATAAACTTGTATTGTAGCAATATCTTCTTCTAGTATAATGACCTCTCCTATGAGCTTTTTATTACCTACAGTAACCATTTCTCTCATTTTAAAGCCTTTCATACCTTCAGCTTTTACTACTGGTCCATTTACCCCAATAATTTTTCCTTCCATTATTTCACCTCCTAATCAAGCATTTCCATAACTTTAATACCTATTAATTCTTTACTCTCTTCGAGCTTTGCAGATATGCTATTATCTATGTTAAATCTTCCTTCAAAATCTTTAATCATAATTCCTCCAATAAAGTCCTCTTTAGATACCTTAATTTCAATCTTCTTATCTAAGAAATCTTTCAAGGTAGCCTTTATTTGAGATTCATATTTATTAAAATCTCTATCTAAAACTATTAAATAATATTCACCTTTACTTAATAGTCTTAAGTTTTTTGTTACTGTACTCATAAGATAATCTTCATATTCTTTTGAATTTACAAAGTCTAAGAGTTTATTTTTTATTTCTTCTATAGTGGTTTTTATAATACCATCCTTTAGCCGTAACATCTCTCTTTGTTTATTTAAATTTTCTTTTGCAATAATCTCACTTGCTTTAACGTTAGCTTTTCTTATTATTTCTCTTTCAGAAACCTTTTTGATTTGAGAAATTTTCTCTTTTTCAGTATTTATTTTAAGTTCTGCCTCTTCGTTAAATGCTTTTAACTTTTCTTCTTTTTCTTCATTTAATTTTTCATATATTATCTTTGAAAACAAGCTTATTTTATCTTCAATGGTGGTCATGTATTTAACCTCCTATATCTTAAGTCCAATAGATTCTTTTATATACTTAACTATTGCATCATTACCCTTAATAGACCCATGTCTATCTGGTATCTCTGCAAGCAAGGGTCCTTCTTTTGAAACCTTAAGCTTATTAACCTCATCTTGTATTAAAAGACCTATCTTTTCAGTTATTATAATAATTCCTATTTCTTTGTCGTTTTTTAGTTCTGTTATTTTATCTAAAATCTCTTGTTTTGAATTTAGTACTATACCATCTATACCAGCCATTTTCATTCCAACTATAGTATCTACATTGTCACTTATTAAAAAACTTTTCATGATTATCTCCTTAAATTACAATCTTGAAAGTATCATTATAGAAATTATAAGACCATATATAGCGATACCCTCACCAAGACCAACATATATAAGAGTTTTACCTAATATTTTAGGATCTTCAGAGACAGCTCCAAGTGCCGCAGAACCAACAGAACCAACAGCATATCCAGCTCCAATTGTAGCAAGTCCTGTAGAAAGACCAGCTGCCAAATATCCAAGTCCTGATGCACCAGCAGAAGTAGCTTCAGCTGCGTGAGCTATACTTGGTATATTCATAACTAAAGCTGCAGTTACAACTGGTACAAATATACTTAAATTTACCTTTAATGCTTTTCTCATTTTTTCTTTTCCGCTTATTTCATCTTTTCCCTTTTGGATAATTCCATAAGTTAAAGTTCCTACAACAACGCAAAATGTTAATGTTAATAATATCATCATAATAATTACACCTCTTAAAATTATTTTTAGTTTTATCTTTTGATTTAGTTAAATTTTACCTTTATTGGTTCAAATGGAATTCCTGCACCTTCATAGTACTTACTAAATAGCTCATAATATTGAAGTCTTAATCCTTGGATAAATACTATAAGACCCTCTAAGCCAATTATAATTATATTTCCTAAAACTAATATAAATACTGATGCTACACCACTTTTAGTCATCTTTGCCATAGCTGAAAAAGCAACAAAAAGACCTACGTGGTTTAGAGCAAATGCTCCTACCCTTATAAAAGAAATTGTATTAGAAAACATAGAAAGTAAAGTTTCTATAACTTCAAAACTTGCCTCTATGAAATAATCCTTAGGACCATCAACAAATAAAGGTTTCTTCCCTTCTATCAAATGAGCTAATGGTTGTTTTAATAAAATTGAGATTAGACACAAAACAAAAAATCCAACCCATACTCCAGTAGGTAATAGCTCTTTTTTAAATATTTTGCTTACAATTAAAGTTAAAACAGCTATATAAAACAAGAAACCAGCTACACCATCTTTACCAAATATACCGTGTTCTATATCTTTTTTCTTAGCATTGTTAATAATTCCTAATATAAATCCAATTATTAAAAAACAACAACCAAATATAATTGCCCATATTAAAATATCATTTATATCTTCCATTGGTCTAATTAATAAAGCATTAATTACTTCTTCAGATCCAAATACACTTCCATATAAGAATCCAAATATTATAGAACTTAAACCTATTCTAGATAAAATACCTCCAAGATTTCCCCTATCTTTCTTATACTTTAAGAAGAGTCCTCCAAGTAAAAGTACTGCACCTTGGCCTACATCGCCAAACATAGCACCAAACATTATAGTGTATGTTATAGCAAGAAACATAGTTGGGTCAATTTCTGTATATGTAGGTATGCCATACATTTGAACTATACTTTCAAAGGGTTTAATTATGGGATTATTTTTTAATTTAGTAGGTGGTATTATATCTTTATTATTTATTTCGTTTGGTGTCTTTTTAATGAATATTATTCCTTCATCAAAGGAACTTAATAATTTTTCAAGTTCAGCCATATAAGTAGACGGAACCCATCCCGATAAATAAAAGAACTCATTAGTACGAGCAGCATTCTTCTTTATTTGTAGAGACTTTTTTTCTAACTCATAGCTATTTTCTAAGGTTCTTATCTTTTTGGAAGAACTTATTAAGAATTCTTTGATTTTATTTTCTAATAAATCTATTTTAGATTTATTACTTTCTTCTTCTAATATAAGTCCACGCATAATTTCCTTTGGAGTACCCTTATATTCATAGGGTAAAAGTATTTCTTCACAATTAGCTGATTTAAAAATTCTTTCTGCCTCAGAAATTAAAAGTTTTGGAGTAAAGGATATAAATATGATAAAATCTTGCTCTTTATGAACAGTGGTAACTGCAGATGGTATATTTTCATAATTAGCTCTTATTTTATTCATATTTTCTTTATTTACTTTGTATAATCCTACCTTGAAGTTTTTCATATGCGACATATCCTCTAACTTAAAAGAAGCATCTTTTAAAAAGTCAAAAGCTTGGTGAGTACTTTCTAGATACTGAGCCCTTTCATTTAAGGCTTCATATTCTTTATGTAATTCATCAAACTCACTATAAAGTTCTTCAGTTTCCTTTTCTATTAATTCATAATCATAAATTACATCCATAAAATCTTCTTTAGGTATATTAAAATGTGCTCTTTGTTCTTCTAGCTTTTCTAAATGTTTTAAATTTAAGCTAAACTCCCTATCATAGATATAAGGTCTAATATAACTTACATCCATCAAAGCTTCTATATTATCTTCTGATGTCTCTAGAGAAAAATCTGAAGAATCTATTTCTTGAAGAGCATTCACTGGATGAATGTATCCTTCTAATGCCAAATTTTTAGTAAGCTTTTCGAAATCTAAAAAGGATCCAATCATATTTACCATATACATCTTTTCTACGGACATGAATTCACCCCCCTGTTATCAATGTTTAATATTTATATACTTTTTTGAATCATTATCATCCATGTCATACCTCTTTTGCTCTAATATAGAGATTATTTCCCTTATTTCTATCCTATATAAAATTAAATAACTTATAACCACACTAAAATCTGATCTATTTTCTCTTATAAATTTACTAAAATATTTCTTTTGAAATTCCTTTTCTCTAAATTCGATAGTATTTGAATTATCAGCTTCATAAATCCATGCATAACGTGTTTTTTCTATTACATCATGAAAATCTTCAACATTTTTAGTGTAACATAAGCTTTTAATATCCTCTGAGGATAGCTTATAACCATCATAAATTGTGTAGTTAAATAATTCTTCTGGCGTTATATCATAAAACTTTTTACCTCTATATATCCAGCTTAAATTAGATAAATCAGCTTCTAATCCAATTATAACCTTAAGGATTTCTTTGTTTTGCTTATCTAAGTGTTTTAACTCTTTTCTTAAAATGGAAAAATACACAAAATCAAGTTCTGTTTCAATTCTAAATAGCCCTTTTTCTGAAACATCATTAGCTAAGTTTTTTATTCCATCATAATATATACTTCCCTTTAATCTGTCTATTACTTCATCTGTTGATTTTGAAGATAAGAGATATTCATAATCAATAGTATTTAAACTACTTTCAGCAACAAGTTTGCTTTCAATAACATCTTTGTCTCTACCTATGTATTTACCTCTTATAATTACTTTTAAGTCTTCAATTTCCCACTTTAAAAACAAGTTTTTGATAAGCTTTCTATATTCGCCATTAAAATAATTAATGAATTTATTAAATACTTCTGTATAATATTTATTTAAAATAATTTCTAAATACCCTCTATGAATGTTATTAAAATCATAGTTTTGAAGCAAATCTCCATACCTAGTATTCTCTTTTAAGTACATTAAAGCAGTTTTCAAATCCTTGCTTTGAAGTAATTTTAAAAAGTCTTCTTCTTTAAGCATCTTTCCTTTTAATGCTTTTACTTTAGCATTTACCGCAGTAAACTTAGCAGCATTTCCCATCCATATCACTCCTAAAGGGAATGTATTATTTCATTGAATATTTCTTCTGTAATCTTAACCTTGTTATTTTCATATATTTCTTTAATAACACTTAACTGTTTTTCTTTTTCAATTTTTATGTCTCTAGCCTTATTTTCAGCATCACTAATACTAGAAGAGAGTATCCTTGTTTTTATCCTTTTAAGTTCTTCGTCGCAATCTTTATTCATAGCTTTAATTGAGTCTTCTAGTTCCATTTGCTTTTCCTCTATTAGCTCCGTAATATTTCTCCGATAATTTTCTGCATCCTTGTCAATATCAATAATTTTATTTATTACAAAGTCCATTTAACCACCTCCTGCATGTATACATTTGTGCATTCATATATTCTATTCCTATCATAAGCTTTTTAAAAACAAAGCTTATCATAGCTAGACTTTGCTACAACAAGGTTTGATGATATTAATGGTCTTAATCTAAATGGTTACCTATTTACAGTCTTAAATCTCCATTAATAACCTTATTTGAAGTAATTTAAAATAAATATATTTACACTATAGTCTCAATTTTCAGTGTATATTCATGAAAATGTTTTCTGTGAATTAGCCTTCAAATCATTTGCATCATACAGTTTAACTTATCTAAATATTGCAATTAGTATTTAGATGAATTTAAGCTAGATTTAAGTGTACATATACCCTTTAAATCTAGCTTATACTAATATTGATACATCAATTAGGCATATTTTGCCCAAAAAAATATGTATATATTCTTAATTTTTACATTACTAATTCTTAAAATATTAGTGCATCATAAAAGTATATTAAAGAATTTATAAAATGCTAAAGGCTTATAAATTAAGACTATATCCAATTCTATACGTTGTGGTAGTTCACTTATATCAAAGCAAAAGCTATGATACGTTTTTATATAAATGCAATGTCTGCAAACCCTTTAATATTATCTTGAATACTTTCCGTTACTATTTCCATACACAAATAATAATATCTTTTAGCACTTTCTTAACTGATTCTACTTTCTTAACTGATTCTAAATGTAATTATTTTATATAAGCATCCTTGTTACTAAATACATCATTGGTATATTATCCATTATGTGGTATACTGTTTTTGTGGGTATGATTTAAACTAATTTTCTTAGTGTTCCATCTATATTCAATTGTGGTATACTAAGCGATCTAGTACTATCAAAGGGAATTTAATTTGATTATTAAGAATGAGAAGATCAAACTTTACGATTGGAGGTGTCATTTTACTATCAGAAAACATTTTATTTTTGTAGAATCAAAATATCAACATCTACAAATGTAAGCACCACATAACTTACTGAGCGTTATGTTGTTTAAGTCATTTTCTTTGAGATTGGGTAGTTGTAGAAACGGTTTTCACTTTGCAACTACCCAAATTATTTTAAAATATCAATGAAAGGAGAAAATGATGGAAAATAGCAGAAAAGACTCAGTAACCAACAAGAAAATATCTATTCTAATTAATTTATTAATTGGAATATTTGTAGGTAATTATAAAATTATTTCCACCAAAATATATACAACAATGGTTAACAATCCAAATGGAACAACTGTAATTATTAATTTAATTTTAATAATTATATTTATCACCATATTAGTATCGATATGGGACAAGTTAGTAGGTAATCGCTAAAAATGTACTTATAAAGTATAAAAATATACCCACAGTATATTTAAAATGGTTACTCATGTAACCATTTTTTTGTTTAACTTCATAGTTTTTCTAATGGTTCTTTATAAAACCTTCTAGCTAAAGGTTTCTTTTAATTTCAATTAACCATCATACTCCACTAAAGCCTCTTTGAAGTTCCTAATACCCCCTCTTGGATTACTAACATCCCCTTCATATCTTGGAATCAAGTGCACATGTAGATGGTTTATAGTTTGTCCTGCATGATATCCTACATTAATACCTATATTATATCCTGCTGGTTCATATTGTATATCAAAGATCTCTTTTACTTCATGGAGTAAGCTATATATGGCTTTAACCTCTTCTTCACTTGCCTCAAAAAAGTTCATAAAATGCCTCTTAGGTATTATTAAACAATGACCTTCATTTACTGGGAAGTGATCTAATATAGCAAAGGTGTATTTGTTTTCTGCTATTATTTCTGATTTATTGTAATTACAAAATATACATTCTGACATGATTTTTCCTCTTTTCTTTATGCATTGTTCTTAATTAAGAAGAACATAATAATTATAATCTATATTATTAGTTTCCTAAATATCTAAAATTATATCTTGAAGCTTTCTTTTTGGCACATAATGATTGCCTTCTCCATCTCTATAGTATTTAATATCTCCCTTTAAATCTATATCTTCAAGGATTACATTTTCCTTTGGGGTACCTAATGCAATTACCATTAATATTTCATAATTTGAAGGTAAACTTAAAGCTTTAGAAAGCTCTAGCTTATTAACTGAGCCAAACATACAACCTCCAAGGTCTTTTTCTACTGCTCCTAAAAGTATATTTTCAGCTGCTATACCATGATCCCAAAAATAATTATTACTAATATCTTTATCTTGAACCATGATTATATAAGCTGCTGGTCTTTCTCCTTTTTCTGGACCGTTCCACTCTTTAAGATATCCCGCCCATTTTATATTGTCAAAGACTAATTTATTTTTCTCTTTTGTATTTGATAGTACATATTTAAGGCTTTGGAGGTTACCACCTGAAGATGATATTCTTGCTAGATCAATAAGCTCCATTAAAACCTCTTTTGAAATGCTTTTTTCTTCATAAAATCTTCTATAAGTTCTGTTTTTTAATATTAAATCTTTAATCAATTAAAATTCCACCCTTCTTATAATTATATTATTTATATGGTTTGTGCTTTATTTATTTTTGGTTATATTCTTATAACTTTACATCAAAACTATGTTGTATGAATAAATACACTTTTCTAAATTATACTTAACTTACAATATATCATCAACTAATATTCTATTTTTATAAGGTTTCCTCTTTAATGGTCACAACTTCATAATTTATTCACTGTTTAATTCTAAATATAGTAAAAGTTTTTTGAACTAATATTGTATATAAGCATAAAGTGTGTTAAATGTTTGTTGTTATTTTTTTATCAATATGATATATTTAACATAGTTAGTTCGGTGAATGAACTATGTCACATGTCACAACGTTTACAACCACTTATTATTTACATAGTTAATCTGGTGAACAAATTTTATTAAGTTATAAACTTATATTAATAGGAGGAGGATTTTTGAATAGTAGACAGCTGCAAGCGCAGATCACAAAAGAGCACATAATGAAAGTAGCAAAAGATTTAAGCAAAAAGTATAGTTATGATGAACTCAATATTGATTTAATATGTAAAAAAGCCGGAGTTTCTACTGGTGCTTTTTATCATCACTTTAAAAGTAAACAAGGTCTTATCATTGAAGGTTACGGAGAATGTGATAACTTTTTCAAAGAAAATATCATAGGTAAATTAAAAAGCCAAGATCCTATTGAAAGATTACTAGAATATATTGATTATCAAATGGATTATGCTATTTACAATGGTATCGATTTAATGACTCAAGTTTATAAATCACAAATTACAGAAGGCGCTGATTTCTTTTTACAGTCTTCCCGTGGGCTGCCTCACGGATTGCAGTCATTAGTTGAAGATGCCCAGGAGCTAGGAGTTATAACAAAGTCTCAAAGTGCTGAAAGTATTTCCTCTGAGCTACTTTTAATTTCTCGTGGTGTTATTTATAACTGGTGCCAAAACAAAGGGTCTTACGAATTAAAGCCCTATTGTAAAAGAATAATCACAAATCACCTACATTTCTTTAAGCTGTAATCTTTCAATAAAAACTAATAAGGTACAATAATATTAAGGAGTGAATGTGTTGAAAAAGGACAAGGAAATTGAAAAACTAATTAATAGTTATGGAAACTGGGTACAAGAAGATTGTGAAAACAAAGCAGGTGGTACTGCTCGTATGACTAAGGATATGTATCCTTATAATTCACTGTTTTCTCCTATTAGAGTAAATAATATTACACTAAAAAACCGTATTGTAATGGGACCTATGGGTAACTTAAATATGTGTGAAGAAACAGGTAGACCAAATGACAAAATGCTTCAATACTTCTTTGCTCGTGCAAAAGGTGGTACAGGACTACTTACTACTGGATTAATTCCTGTTAGTCATGGTATTGATAATAGTTTAACGGAGATGGGTAAAAATACTATGTTTCCACGTATAGATCGCTCTCGTACAGTATTTTCAGGTTGGAGAGATCTTTCACAAGGTGTTCATGCCTATGGAAGTAAAATCTTTATTCAAATTACCCCAGGACTTGGTCGTGTTGGCCCTCCTGCTTGTTTATTAAATGAGAAGAAATTTCCTGTATCAGCATCTTTTAATCCTAACTTTTATGTTCCTCAAATACCTTGCTTAAGATTATCAGATTCAAAACTTAAAAAAATCATTAAAAACTGTGGACAAGCGGCTGCTGATGCTAAAGAATGCGGACTTGATGGAGTTTATCTTCATGGACATGAAGGATATCTTTTAGAACAACTTACAAATCCTGCATTTAACCGTCGTAAAATGGGACCTTATTCTGACTGGCAGCGTTTTGGTATTGATGCTGTAAATGAAATAAGAAAAAGGGTTGGTAATAATTACCCTATCATGTACCGTATTGACCTTTCTCTTGCACTTAATGAAACTTATGGGTCTAACATGGATAATATAAAATCTTTAAAGAAATTTAAAAACGGAAGAACTATATCAGATACCCTAGGCTATATGGAAAATTTGGTTAAGGCCGGTGTAGATATGTTTGACGTAGATCTTGGTTGTTATGATAATTGGTGGCTTCCACACCCTCCAGCTGGTATGCCTGCAGGTTGTTTCCTTGATATTTCACGTATTGTTAAGGAACATTTTAAGGCAAAGGAAATTAAATCTAATGCTGGGTTAGAGGTTCCTGTTGTAGCTGTTGGAAAGCTTGGATATCCTGATCTTGCTGAAACAGCTATTAAAAATGGTGATTGTGATATGGTAATGCTTGCGCGTCCATTACTATCTGATCCTGAATGGTGCAACAAGGCCTATGCAGGTAACGTTAAGGAAATTATTCCTTGCATTGGATGTCAGGAAGGTTGTATTAATGAATTTGTTGAAGGTGGTCATCCACAATGTGCAGTGAATCCACGTACAGGCTTTGAAGATGTAATGCCAAGTATACCTGCTAAGGCAGAAAAGATTAAGAATATTTGTGTTGTAGGTGCAGGTCCTACTGGTGTTCTATTTGCAATAACCGCAGCAAAACGTGGACATAATGTAGAACTTTTTGAAAAAGGTTCTGATATAGGTGGTAAGGTAGCTCCTGGTAGTGTGCCTAAGATAAAATTTGACGTTGAGAATTATCTAAATTATCTTAAAAATGAACTTGATACTGCTAAAGAAATGCCTAATTTTAAAGTTACCTTTAATACTGAAGTTACGACTAAGTGGTTAAAGGATAAAAAATATGATTCTGTCATTTTTGCTTATGGTACAAAAAGTATTTTTCCAAGGATTCCTGGCATAGAAAAGGTCAAAACTGTTCAAGCAACTGATCTATTATCTAATCCAAGTCTTATGGGTGATGCTAAAAGGGCTGTTGTAGTTGGTGGTGGAGTTGTTGGCTGTGAAACTGCATACTGGCTTAAATATGAGCACGGACTTGATGTAAAGGTTGTAGAGATGCAAGATAACTTTATGCAAGGTGTCTGTACTGCAAACCGTGGACATTTAATTCATTATTTAAATAAGGCAAATGTTGAACTTATTAACTGTGCCAAGGTTGTATCCTTTGATGAAAACAAAGTTAATATTAATAAGAATATTTCAAGCACTGTTCCTAATCCATATAACACTTGGACACCACTTTTGCCTACAAATATTCCAAACCCATTATTAAAGAAACTAGGTAATGAAACTTCTGATGTATCTCTTGATGCAGATCTTGTTATTTTAGCTATGGGTGGACGTGCTGATGAAGGTGCTTACTTTGAAGCACAAAAAGAAAATGTTGCTTCTGAATTATATAATATCGGTGATAGTTCTCGCGCAGGACGAATACTTGAAGCAACTAGGGCAGCTTATAATTTAGCTATACGTATATAAATATTTCACTACTTTAAATAAATTTAAGGAGGATTACTAATGGAGAAGAAAGTTAAAATAATCGCTGTAGCAGGTAAAGGTGGAGTTGGCAAAACTTCCATATCCGCTTCTATAGTGAAAAACCTAGTTACAGCTTATCCTAATTCACGTATATTAGCCATTGATGCAGACCCTGCTGTAGGTCTTTCCACTGCTTTAGGTATAGAACCTGAACACACAATTGATGATATACGAAAATCTATTATAGAAACTGTTGAAGATGGAAATACCAAGGATGCAATTGAACTTTTGGGTGATGCTAGATTTAAGATCTTTGACACTATTGTTGAACAAGACGGATTTGCATTTTTAGCAATAGGTAGACCTGAATCAACTGGTTGCTATTGCAAGATCAATTCCTACTTAAAAGAAGTTATAAGTATTTTATCTGAAGAATTTGATTATGTAGTTATTGATGGTGAGGCTGGCATTGAACAAGTTAACCGCAGAGTTATGGAAAAGGTAAGTCACCTAATTTTAATTACAGATCCAAGTAAAAAAGGAACCCAGGTTGTCCAAACAATAAAAAAGGTTGCTGATGATTTGGTTATGTATGACGAGGTTGGCATAATAGTTAATCGTATTTCTGATTTATCTTTAAAACAATACGTTGATACTGGTGATATTCCTGTACTTTCATATATTGAGGATGATAAAAATCTTGCATCTTTTGATGTTCAAGGTAAAAGCGTCTTTAATCTTCCAGAGGATTCTAATGTAGTTCTTGGTGCAAAGAAGGCACTAACTAAACTTAATATTTTATAAAGGAGACTAACAGTGAAAGATTTAAAATATTTATATTATTTTGAAGGATTATTGGATGAGGCAAATAACGATTTAGTAAGACAAGCTTCAAGCGAAGGTAAGCTTGCAATTGGATATACCTGTTTTCATATGCCAGAGGTACTTTTAAATGTTGATAATTGTGTTTCTTTACGTATGCGAGCACCAAAAACAGGTTCTTTAGATATTGCAACTTACTATATGTCAAACTACACCTGTGAATATTGCAGGGCTGTTTTAGAACGTGCAATTGAGGGTGGCTATAACTTCCTTGATGCTATTGCAGGAGTTGATGCCTGTGCCCAAATGAATCGTACAATGGAAAATATTGAAGTTCAAAAACTTATTGATAAAAAGAACTTTTTTATATCACATATTGATGTTCCCTATAAGGTTGACGACAAGGCTACTGCACATTATGTAAAACAGCTTAAAATTAAGGTGTTAGATCCTCTAAGTGAAAACTTTGGTGTTGATATATCTGATGAATCACTTAAAAAGGCTGTTAGCCTTCACAATGAAGTTTGCCGTATCATAACTGAAATAGGTGAATTTAGAACAGAAGAAAATCCACGTATAACAGGTTATGAGTTCCATATACTTAATTTAATCACCTACTGTTGTCCAAAATATCTTATTATAGATAAGCTTCGTGAAACCCTTTTAGAAATTAAAACAAGAGAACCTAATGAAACCAAAAATTTCCGTGCAAGAGTAGTACTAGTTGGAAGTGAAATCGATGACCCGGGTCTTACCTCTCTTATAGAGGATTCTGGAGCGCTTATAGTTGCTGATAGATTTTGCTTTGGCTCCTTCCCTGGTAGACAAGAAATTGTTCTTAAAGAAGGAGACGATATATTAACCTCAATTTGTAGACAATATCTTGATCAAAGTCAGTGCCCAAGGTACATGAGTAGAGAAAAAATTGATCAAAGACGAGAGATGGTCCATCAGTATGCAACTAAATTCAAGGCTGATGGTATTATATATCAGCAAATTAAGTTTTGTGATTATTGGGGTTATGAACGTGCTCTTGGAAGCCATGTAATGACTACTGAATATGGCTATCCGGTTTTATCCCTTGATCGTCCATATATGTCAAGAACATCAGGACAGCTTCGAACAAGAATTCAAGCATTTGTTGAAAGTCTTGAAATAAAGGCTTTGCAAAAGCAAAAGGAGGCTAAATACAATGACTAAAATCGGTGATTTATACACAGGGGAAATGTATCTAAAACGCCGTGAATGGCGTGGCGTTAAAGATACTATGTATGATTTTTGGCGTTGGCTTATAACATGGAAGGATTTAACTAGGTTTATTTTTAGAGCTCCCGTTAGAATTACTAAAGCTATCTTTAATTATAGGTGGATGTCATCTTATCTTACAACACCTGCATTTATTGATAGACACTCTATGGGATTACGTGGCACAGCCTTACGTATTAATCATCTACACTTTAATACAGTAATTAAAAATACCACAGTAATTATTGCAAATATGTTTAAAGCAGATAAAAGATTCGGAGAAAATAATCTTTCAGATAAAGTTGTTTTATTTGATGAAATGATGCCTATGCACCTTATGGCAGGCTTTCCAAACTTACTTGGTATTCCATCCCAATTAGCCCCTGTTTTTCAATGCTCAGTTATTGACCAACAAAGTATGATTCCTTATCTTGATGCTATTGAAAACTACGGTTTACCTGCAGATGTATGTCCCCTTCCTGCTTGTGAGGCTGGTGTATCAATTGTTGATGAGTATCCTATTATGGGTAAGTGCTATGTTACAAGTAGTATGCCTTGTGATGGTTCAGTTATGGCAAGCTCTTTTCAAGATAGGTACTTTAAACTTCCAACTTTTAACCTATCACTTCCTGTTAGATACCTTGAAAAAGAGGTTGAAGAATATGCAGTTCAAGATCTTAAAGATTGTATTAAGTTTATTGAAGATAATACAGGTGAGACATTTGATTGGGACAACTATTTTAGATGTATGAAGCAATACAATAAGGAAGCTGAATATGAGCTTGAAAAGTGGGAAATTAATAAAACAAACTACCCACAAATAACAGGTGCAAACCTTGCCCTTTATAGAATGTATGCCTTCCTTGTTCCAGGAAGTATGGATAAAAGATTTTTAGATGTAGATGAAAAAGTTAATAAACTTATGTTAAAAGCATATAAAAACAAAGAAAAATGTTCTAATGTAATGCGACATCGTGCAATAGTATGGTCACCTCCAGCTCATTATTATAGTAACTTTGCAACTTGGGCTGAAAATTGTTGGGGTATAAATGTCTTAATTGATATGGAAAGCTTAGTATCTACAAAGTTCTTCAATACTGAAGATAAAGAAGAATCCTTAAAAGATATAGCGCATACCTATGAAAGAATGACTATGAGAAGACATACTAATGGTGGTTATGCAAACGTTCTTGATGAACTTTGGAGAGTTTGCGAAGAATTCAATGCAGATATGGTCTTAATGTTTGCACATATTTCTTGCAAAACTATGGCAGGTCTTACAGGACTTTTTGAAGACCAAGCAAGAGAACGTGGTATTCACTTAATTTGGATCGAGCATGACTTGATGGATCCTAGAACAATTTCTAGAAAAGAAATGAGAAGCAAGGTTAATAGGTATATGCAAACAGTCTTTAGAGAAGAACCTGTTGACGCAACTTTAGTTGATTTTGATGATGAAAAAACTTGGTAAAGGGAGTGTTTAAAATTAAAAGATATTTTGGTGGATGCGATGTAGGCTCTACATATACAAAGTCAGTTATTATTGATGAAAATGGTGAAATTGTAGGTAATAGTATTACAAAAAGCAAAATGAATTCAGAGCAAAGTGCAAAGCAAAGTCTAAAAGAAGCATTAGATGAGGCAAAGCTTACAAGCCTTGATGATCTAAGTTATTTAATAGGTACAGGCTATGGTCGTAACAGAGTCCCACAAGCTAAAGAAAACATTTCAGAAATAAGCTGCCATGCAATGGGAGTTCACGTTACGAACCCTACTGTTAAAGCTGTTATTGATATTGGTGGTCAAGACGTTAAGGGTATATCTATAGACACAGATGGTACTGTTAAAACCTTTGCTATGAATGATAAGTGTGCTGCTGGAACGGGACGTTTTTTTGAAGGAATGGCAAATGCCTTTGAAGTAACCCTTTCAGAGTTTTCCGAGCTTTCCCTATCTGCAAAAAATGTTATTCCTATAACTGCACAATGCACAGTTTTTGCTGAAAGTGAAGTCATAACATTAGTTGGTGAAGGTAAACCTAGGGAAGAAATTGCTGCTGGCATACAGTTAGCTGTTGCAAAACGTTGCTTTGTTATGGCAAAAAAGGCTGGTGCTACTGATAGCATAACACTAACTGGTGGATGTGCTAAAAATGCTGGTTTAAAGAAAGCTATTGAACATGTTTTAAAGCTTAAAGTTATAGACCTTAAAACTGACCCACAACTTATGGGAGCATTAGGTGCAGCAGAGTATGCACGTCAAAAAGGTCTAGCAAAGGAGAGTTAATATGAATTTACTATGGTTGTTTTTAATTATACCGGCTGCATTATTAGTATTACTTTTTATAGTATACTTCTTTAATCTTGATATGAAGCTTGTAGCTAAAATGTATTCTTACCTAGGCAAAAGATTTGACAGTATGGAAAAGGATACAAGTTTATAATGGAACTTTATGATAGCATTATAAAAAATACCATTGATTTATTGTCACCCTATACCCCTACAAGCTTAGCAGTATCAAAGGACAATGCCTGGCCCATGGGTTCTTTAAATGAACTTATTTTAAAAAAGGATTCTCAGTTTGAACTAGGTGGAAGCTATAAACCTGCAGTTAATTTTCAATGTGTAACTACCTTAGAAAGTTTTATTCAAAAAGATGAAATTTTGCTATACGGTAAGGATTTAAGTGAAATAAACGGTGATGTTTCCTTTGCTAGATTAGCTTTCCTTCAAATAAATAATCTAGAGGATGATGATACCGCTTATAAAGCAATTAAAGAACTAGAATTCATTAAATATAACATGAATTTAGACGGTTATATGATGAGAGCTTCTACCATGGACAAACGAGAGCAAGTTAGAATTGCGAAAACCGCAATAAATAGCAGCATCTCCTTTGAAAATGTAGGTAATGCCTTTATTAACAAATATAAAGAAAACCCATTAGTTAAAGCTGTAAAAGTTATTTTCATTACTTCTGACATGCCGATATTTAAGCAGCTTACATCAAATGCAGAAAAAGTGGATAAAATTACACTTACATTAAATCATGTGTTAAGTAACATGAACCTTGATTGTCACAGTTGTAACTTAAAATCCATTTGTGATGAAGTAGAAGGAATGAGAGAATTACACTTTAAAAATTCTAAAACAAGTAATTAAAGTAAAGGTAAAAGCTAGACAATATTTCAAATCATTGTCTAGCTTTATTTTTAGGCTATGTTTAATAACAGTGTTGATAATATGATAATTTTTAAGGGAAGCCATTGAGGGCTTCCCTTAATAGATGTTTTACGAATATTCCGAAGATAGAGCGCTTCATTAAAAAAGTTTAATTTTATACTCATAAAATACACATCTAATTGTTATATATATTTTAAATATATATCCAAGGTTTTATCTAATTCTTCAATGACTAAATTAATAAAATCTTTACTATTATTCGTAGTATGTGCCTTATCTAATGCACTATAATATTTTAATCTATTTTCCGCTTTGATAATTATAGGTGGATAGCCATTTTTCATAAGTTCTAGATTCAAGAGTAATCTTGAAGTTCTCCCATTTCCATCAATAAACGGATGTATTCCAACAAAAATTATATGTAGCATAGCGGCCTTTTCTACAGGATGCATTTCTATACTATCATTATACCATTTAATTAAATTTTCCATTTGTTCTTTAATTAAAAAAGACTCTGGTGGAGTATGTTTTGCCCCTGAAATTATAACTTGTTGATCTCTATAATTTCCTGCATAATTATCATCAATTCCTTTTAATATAAGTCTATGAATATTTTTCATTTGCCATTCTGTAAGTGGCTCTTGATTCTTAACTATTTCTTCTACATATAAAATTGCATCTCTATGATTTATAACTTCTAAATGCTCTTTTAAAGTTTTGCCCCCTACAGTTATTCCCTCTAAAACCACTTTAGTTTCTAATATGGTTAATGTATTTCCTTCAATTGCATTAGAATTGTATGTCCACTCTAAAAGCAAGTTTTCCCTTATGCTTTTTAAGGTGTACGGTGGAAGAGGCCTTTTATTATCCAACAACTTCTTTTTTCTATCTATTTCTCTAAACATAAAATCCCCCTTCAAATTTAATTCTATATAGAAATAGTATAGCAGTTAACTGCAAATTACCATACAATTTTATTTTTATTATTTTACTCACTTTTAATATTAATAGCCATATCAATGCATAAAAAATACCAGCCCAGGAATTCTCTCAATGAGCTGGCATAAATTTAGGCCTTTTCTAAAATTACTTTATTGACTGTATAATACTATCAGCAAGATCATTCATTGAATCTATGTCATGTTCTTTCATGGTGGAATTAATTGACATCTCATTATCTAAAATAGTCATTTCTTTCATCCCATCTAAATGTTCACGCATAAGCTTTCCAGATTTAGGTGCCCATGAGCCATTTTCTATGATCGCTACTTTACGTTTTTGAATATTTAATGCCTTCATATCCATTATATAATCTAGCATTGGTGGGTAAATATTTAAGTTGTAGGTTACAGATGCAAGAACCAAGTTGCTATATTTGAATATATCAGAAATCAAATATGAAACATGAGTTTTTGAAACATCATACATAACAACATTAGTCATTCCTTTTTCTACAAGCCTTGTTGCTAAGTTATAAGCTGCAGATTCTGTATTACCATACATTGTTCCATAAACTATCATTACACCTTTTTCCTCTGGTTCATAAAGGCTCCATTTGTTATATTTATCAAGCAAATATTCTAAATCGTCACGCCACACAGGACCATGTAATGGGCATATAATCTTAATGTCAAGACTACTAACCTTCTTTAATAAGGCTTGAACATGTGGCCCATATTTACCTACAATATTTGTATAATATCGTCTAGTATCATCAATCCAATTAGAATCAAAATTAATTTCATCTTTAAACAACTTGCCATCTAAGGAACCGAAAGCTCCAAATGCATCAGCTGAAAATAGAACACCGTTGGTAGTATCAAATGTTACCATAACTTCTGGCCAATGTACCATTGGAGCAGACATAAATATAAGATTATGCTTCCCAAATGACATAGCATCCTTATCTTTAACTTCTATTACCCTACCATCTACATTAAATCCAAACTGACCCATAAATAAATAAGCTTTGTTACTACATATAATCTTCATATCGGGATAACGAAGAATAAGCTCTTCAATACCTGCCGCATGATCTGGCTCTACATGGTTTACTACCAAGTAATCTAAAGTCCTATCTCCTAAAACTTCATGAATATTTTCAAGAAACTGCCTACAAATTGACCAATCCACTGTATCAAAGAGTACAGTTTTCTCATCTAAAAGTAAATATGAGTTATAAGATACTCCTCGTGGGATGGGATGAATATTTTCAAAAAGAGCTAGTCGGCTATCATTGCCACCAACCCAATAAAGATCCTCTACTATTTTTCTAACACAATGCATAAATTAAATCCTCCTTCTCTAAAGCACATTATTATGTTTACTTATAATAATAATTAAGCTTCTATAAACATATTTTTTTCTTCACCACAATCAGGGCAAGTCCAATCTTCAGGTATCTTTTCAAATAATATTCCTGGAATTATTTCACCTTCAGCATCACCTACATTAGGATTGTATTCATACCCACATCCCTTGCAAACATGATGTTTTAATGTTGAATTTACTTTGTTTTGAACCTGTCTTTTCATCTTCTTCATTGGTGGCGCTTCTTTTTTTGCTTCCCCATTATCTAAAGCAGCTATGAGCAATGGTAGAACCTCCATCAAGTCTCCAACAATACCATAATCCGCATTCTTAAAAATTTTCGCATTAGGGTCTATATTTATAGCTACAATTGTAGATGCATCCTTTATACCTTTCAAATGTTGGCCTGCACCTGAAATTCCGCAAGCAATGTAAAGATTTCCTTTAAACTTTTGACCTGACATACCAACATAACGATTTAATGGTACATATTTAAGGGTCTCAGCTACAGGACGAGAAGAACCTATGGCAGCACCAGCTTGCACTGCTAGCTTTTCTATAAGCTTCATGTTTTCTTTTTCCCCTATACCAAGGCCTACGCTGACTACTCTTTCGGCTTTACTTATAGGAGTATCAAGAGGTATTCCAACGGCAAAGTCATAGCCATCTTCCTTAAGAGCTTTAATAAGAGCATCAACTGATTCTTTTTGAGTTTTTTCCTTGAATATTACTTGCTTACGATAACCCGTAGCAGGTACTTTTTTAGAAGATCTACTTGTATCTTCATTTTTTGGCATCTTACCTATTATATGAGATGATATAACTAGACGCTGAATCTCGTTAGTTCCTTCGTATATTGTACAAATTTTAGCATCCCTATAAGCCCTCTCAACTTCCATACCCTTTAAATAACCGCTTCCCCCAAATATTTGAAGAGCGTCGTTAACGATTTCAAGGCAAACATCAGAGGCATATTGCTTTGCCATAGCTGCTTCCATGCTATAATGCTCATGATTTTGTTTCATCTCTGCTGCACTATAAATAAGAAGTCTTGCTGCTCTAAGCTTTGTAGCCATATCCGCTAGCTTAAAAGCGATGATTTGTTGCTGACAAATAGGCTTACCAAATTGAATTCTTTCTTTTGAGTACTCTAGTGCATTTTCATATGCACCTTGTGCTATACCAAGAGCTTGAGCTGCAATACCAATACGTCCACCATCTAAAGTAGCCATAGCAATCTTAAAACCGTCTCCTTCTTTACCTAGCAAGTTTTCCTTAGGGACCTTAACTTGGTTAAATATAAGCTCTGCAGTGGCAGAAGAACGAATACCCATTTTGTCGTAATGTTTGCCAAAGGTAAAGCCTTCAAAGTCCTTCTCTACAATAAACGCGCTAATACCACGAGTGCCTATATCTGGTGTGGTAATTGCAAAAACAATATAAGTTTCAGCCTCACCTGCATTAGTAATGAAGATTTTTTCACCATTTAATATGTAATAATCTCCTTCTAAAACTGCAGTAGTTTCAGTACCACCTGCATCACTTCCAGCATTTTCTTCAGTAAGACCAAAGGCTCCAATCTTCTCTCCCTTTGCCATTGGAACTAAATACTTCTTTTTTTGTTCCTCTGTTCCGTAAGCAGACACTGGGTATGCACCTAAAGATGTATGAGCTGAAAGAATTACACCTGTACCACCATCAACTCTTGACAATTCCTCAACAGCAATGGCATAACTAATTATATCAAGTCCGGCTCCACCGTACTCTTTACCATAAGGAATTCCCATCATCCCAATATCAGCTAACTTATGAATAGCTTCTGATGGAAATTTATTTTCCTGATCTAACATAAATGCAATAGGTTTGATCTCTGCTTCAGCAAAGGCTCTAACCTTCATCCTTAGCTCTTCATGTTCTAAAGTAGTTTTAAAAAACATATTTATACCCCCTTTTAATCAATACATTTTAATTAATATATTGTATGAAATTTGATATCTTATGAATTCTATAATGTGTTTAGGTTTACACTTATTATAGGCCTTAAATCTTTGTATTTCAACTTTAACCAAACTTCTAAGTTCATAAATTAAATTTAATTATCCTTCTCAATTAATCAACGTCATCATCAACAATTAAGATTTTAATTTCATCTCTTAAATCCCTTGCATATATCATTCCTCTTATAAAATTCCTAAATATGCTTTTGTTCCTTCTAAACCTAATTTGTTCTTAATAATATATTTGATTTTTAAATCATCTGGTAATAAGTTTCTATATTTATTATCGGATAAATATAGCTCTACTATTTCTGGACTATCTTTTAAATATCTAAATATTACTTCTTCATTAAAACTTCTTTCTATTACTCTATTTATATCTTCCTTTATATTACACCCACTTATAAAAGTCGTCCTATCATCTAGTTTGTAATTTCCACCTTGCCTGGCATATTAAGTAAAAGTTGCAAAGTCCTATTTATCTTTGTACTTTGAAATGTCCTAAGTCCAATTTTATCATTCTCTTCTGTCCATTGAAATTTTTCATATCTTAAATTTTCTTTAGAAAGTTTTAATAAAACTTTTTTTATATTATCGCTATAATCGATCCAATAACTTCGATCTTCTAATATAGTTTTCATTCTAGATCTTATTTCATTGGTTATGTTCCCACTACCCCCTGAAAACATAGGTGGATTACCATCTACAGCTCTCGTTACATATATCTTTTTACTCACTAATTCTATATCTTTTACATCTTCAAAGGGCATCCCTGTATTTTCTAAAAGAATAGATATTATTTGATGAGCAAAAACATCATAAGGCTTTATTATAGGATCAAATCTATCTATCACACCATCTTCATAAAGAGATATTGCCGCTAATCCTTGCAATAAAGACCATTCATCTGTAGCTATAAAATGCAATATATTTTCTCTTGTAGTTCTACCACTTCTTCCTAGTCTCTGCCCCAAACTTGCTACAGAATGTGGAGCATTATATTGGACTATACTATCGACTGAGCCTATATCTATTCCTAATTCCAAAGTAGATGTGCAACATATAGTGAATAATTCTCCTTTGCTACTTTTTGCAAATTTCTCTGCTGTTAATCGCATATCCTTACTCACAGAAGAATGATGAGCAAAATACCTAGTATCAGAACCTCTCTTCTTTCCTAGTCTACTAAGACCTACAGCCAATCTTTCTACTTCACCTCTTGAATAAGGTTATTATATTGCATTAGCCAACAATCTTGTAAATCTCCTTCATGCAATTCATGATTAGCAAGTATTTTTATCTTTTTAAACCCACTCTTTTCATAACAGGCAATTGCTCTCTTATTTCTAGATTGCGGGTCTAATACTATCTTCTGCACATCCATTTCTGTTACTAAAAACCTTATAATTTCTTTCATTAACATTGTTCCAATGCCTTGTTCCCAATATTTAATTTCTCCAATAAATTGATCTGTTCCATAAATAATGCTATGAATATCGGTGTAACCATATTCTTCATATTGCTCTTCACCAATACGATAAAATTGGATATAACCAATAGGCTCATCTAAGTACTCAATTATACATCTTGTTTTCTTACTACTAGTATAGAATTTCTTTTCCACCATATTTTCATCATATATATTGTCTCTTCCTTCATAATATTCAAGAACCTTGCTATCTGAAAGCCATTTTACTAGAAACTTCTTGTCTGTGTGTTCCAAACTACGAATAATTAATTCTCCTGTTTTACAAAATATCATTACTATTTTCCTCCCTATTTTTAATTATAGTTATTATTAACAAAAAACATTTGATTTTTTTATGATGTATTTATCAATACTATCAAAAGTAATTTTAAAATAAGTTAATAACTCTAGTGGTGCAAATTTTATATCTTGATTTCCACTATTCTTTTTAAATTGTTTCGCTTTTGTTTTTTAATTGTTAGTATCAAGAAGATCTACGTGGTTTTAGGATTCTAATGTATATTATAAATTATATATTTAATATCTGCAGCTGAAACCACGATTTATGACAGTAGTAAGTCTTATAATACTTAGTGGATTTAATATAACTAGGAAGTATACTTTAATTGTAGTTGGCAAAAAAGATATTTATATCGTAGAGATATAATAGATACTGTAATTCATGAAATACCTTTATCCGCTTCCGATATTAATCAAATGATTCTTAGACTCAGGTGGAGTTTGCTTATAAGCAATACATCTCTCCATCAAAGGCTAGAATAACTTATAAAGGGGCGTAGCAGCCGTCATCCCCCACCTTGAAAAGGATAGGGGTGTTACGGATGGTAGCCATCGGATAAAATAGTTGACCACTTTTACTTGACTCAAACTTCTAAGTTCATAAAGTAGATTTCATTAGCCTTCTGTGATATAATTTTATTACTACTATAAAAGGAGTTGTTACTAATGGAAAATAAAATTTATGATTTACTTGAAAAAATGTACGCAGACTTTAATGAGCGTTTTATAGGCTTAGAAAAAACTACTTCTGAAATAAAATCTCAAGTAAATAATAACTCCTTAATACTTGAAAAAATCCAAACTGATATTGAAACTCTTGCAGAAGTTCAATCATCTTTTTCAGAACAACTTGACAGAGCTAAAGATAAAGATGGTAAAACTCTAGGTGAAAGACTAGATGTTATTGAACTTGCTATCACTAATACTTCAAAATCTGTAAATGATGTTATAGATGCTATTGATGTTATTAAAGACACTACTGGATCTCATGAAATGGATATTAAAATTCTTAAAAGAATTAGAGCTAAACATTCTTTGTAAGACACTTAAATAAGTGTCTTTTTTATTTACCAGAAACCACTTCACTTTCTCACCTTTTCAAGTAGTTATAATAGAATAAAACGCTGGATACTAAATCAGCTAAAATAACAGCTATGGAGATAATTTACCATCATAGTCCATGTATAAATCATATCTTCTTCATCTTAAGTATAAATAAAAAGGCGAAGACTTAAATCTCCACCTTTTTATATTATTAAACTAAGTTAAATTAGCTTATAGCTAAATATCCCATCTAAATTTAATTTCTTTATTCTATTTTGTATGCTTTCTATATCTGTAGTATATAAATTGTTTTCTTTCATCCTATTAAAGTATTCTGCTCCTGCAAAGGTATATCTGTTCCTTCTACCTTCTTTAGTTGTCATCTTATAATTTGCATAGGCTATTATATCCCCTATAGCCGTACTTCTAGGTAAGATTAGCATAGGCATTCCAAGTCCATACTTAACAGCATTATATCCTGCTAATGTACCTGTACATATAGCTTCTGTATGCCCTACAAAAAGTCCTGACTTTTCTCCACCTACAAATAAATTATCAATGCCCTTTACTCTCATATCGTCCGTTCTTGGTGCCACTGATAAATATCTTATGGAATTCCCTTTTCCTCCAGCATAAGGGTCTATATATTTAGCACTTTCCATGCCCTTTATTTTTCGTAGCTTATCTAATGGATAAAAGGTAGTCATAAGTTTTGCCTCACCAGTATCTAGTAGAACTATATTTTCTGCAAATTCTTTTAATGCATATTGTTGACATACTTTAGATTTTAATTTATCTAAATGCACATCTTCTGCTGGAACTTTTAAAACTGCTACCCCATCTTTATCTAGCTTTTCTCTTATTTCTTCTGATAAACTTTCTTTAGCTAACTTACAAGAGCCACTAAAAGCTCCAAATACATCATCTTCTCTCTCTCCTTGTAAATCATCTATACCAGCTCTAGCACTTATACTTATCCTTGGCCCAAAGGCTGGACATCTTAATATGCACATCGAGCATCCATTCCCATATCTTAAGCAATTACCCATGGGGCCTGTAGATCCTGTAGTTTCTACAAAAACATCTCCTTTAATATAAGTACCATCACTTAAGTAGATACCCATTATCCTTTTTCCTTCTCTTTCAATGTCTGAAACTCTAGCTATAAGCTTTAAATCTATGCCTAAGTCCTCAATGTGTTTCCTAACTAGGGGTTCTATTTTGTTCACATCATATAGCCAGGCATCTTTATGACCCGGAAACTCTATGTTTTTATGTCTTGATATTCCATCTGTTATTTCTATAAGCTCTCCAGCTCCCATTGCTATTAATTCTTCTGTGGCAGTAAATCTACCATTGTTTCTCATTATGCCCCCTACATTTCCAAGGCCTAAGGTAAGGTCTGTTTTTTCTAATAGTGTAACTTCTGCTCCTGCCTTTTTAGCAGCTATAGCTGCTGCAATACCTGACCAACCTGCTCCAATAACTACAACTTTCATATAAGTCTTCTCCCCTCAAATATACTATTTGGTTCTGCTTGAACCTTACATAATCTCTTTTTCTTATGGCCCTCATATCTTTCAGTGCAACTTCCACAAACCCCTTCGCCACAACACAACTTAGCATTATTACAGCAAGATAATTTAATTCTTTTATTATTAAGCTCTATTAATTTAAATATTAAAATATTTGCCCCAGAACAATGTATTAAATTTATAGATTTACTTTCTATAAATTCTTCTATAATACCTTTAGCCTCTTTAGTAAGCTCCCCTGATACTAATAAGTCACATTCAATTAATTCTACATCATACTTTTTTAAATCTTCTTCTATAAAAATATTTTTGTATCCAGCTTTATCTAATATTACTGTTACCTTATTTCCATTTGAATATAGTTTTTTTATTACAGGTATCATGGGTGCCATTCCTATACCACTACATACCACTAATGAATGACCTTCTGTGGTTTTTGCTATATTTTTAAGTCCAAATACTCCATTCCAGTAAGGTCCTCTTATTATAATTTTTTCATCTTCTGATAATTTTTCTATGCTTTTAGTTTTAATACCTTTTATTTCTATAATTACTTTTATTGTATTTTCTTCTAAATTTACATCCATAATTGAAATAGGCGTATCGTAATAGCTAATAGCTTCAGGATTTCTCATAAATACATAGCTGCCAGCAGCATAAAGATCTTGAGCTAGTTTATGAGATACTAATATAGTAAGAGATATAACATTCGTTTCTAAATACTTTTTATTTAAAATCTTACAGGTAAATTCCTTCCTATCTTCATTTACCTTATCTTTATTATCATGATATTCTTGATAAATACATACTCCTTTCCAATTAATGCAGTCGCAAAAATGCTTTCCGGAAAGTTGTGAACATATAATACAATCTCCCGACTCTGCTAGATGGCAAGGACAAGGTTAATACATAAAAATGCATCATAAAAAAACATAAGCCTATATCCTAAATTACTACGTAAAATAAGATATAGGCTTTTTATATATTAAGACATTCCATATTATTTTAACTAAATTATTTCTTTTCTTTATTCATACTTCATATTTATTAGCTGCATTATTTGGAATCTTTTTTGGTCCAGTTCAGATATTTTTATGTATACATCTTGAAATTCTTTTATCTTTTCCTCGGAAAAGTCCTTTAAAATTTCATTTCTATCTTTAATATAAACCTTAATATTTGACTTTATTTCTTCCATATCATTTAATATTTCAAGTTTTCTAATCTGTCTATATTTCTCCTCGTCATATAAATCCTCTAAAATTCCAAGTTCATTTTCATTTTTAATAAAATTTATATAACACTTACATACCCCTTCCATGGCATTGGTTAATCTATTCCAAAGTGGAAAGTCTATCATCATTAAAATATCAATTTTAAACTTTTCTAAGGTTTCTATATCCTCTTCAATCTTTTTTACATCTCCCCATAAATTGCTCACATAATCTCCCCCATTTAAAACTATAATTATATATAAAAGTATATATTAAAACCCTTAAAAAATAAACCCTAATGCAGATTTTAAATATTATAATCTATGGTGAACTTAATATTTTATAATAAATTAAGCTGCCTGTGTGTACATATATAATATATGAAAGTATAATAAAGCTATATAATATTATGGAGGTGTCTTATGAGTAGTAAATTAAAAGTAGGTATACTCGGGGGAACCGGTTTTGTAGGACAAAGATTAATTACATTATTACAAAACCATCCTTACTTTGAAATAAAGGAAATTGCTGCTAGCAAAAAATCCGCTGGGAAAAGATATGAGGATGCGGTGCATGGTAAATGGAAGTTAGATCTCCCACTACCAAACAAGGTAAAAGAAATTATTGTTAAAGATATAAATGAAGTTAAAGAAATAAGTGAATCTGTAGATTTTGTTTTTTGTGCCATAAATATGGATACAGAGGATATAATTAAGCTAGAAGAAGCTTATGCTAAAGCACACACACCAGTAATATCAAATAATTCTGCTAATAGAATGTTTGACGATATTCCTATGATAATACCGGAAATAAATTCAAATCATTTTGAGGTAATAAAAGCTCAACAAAAAAGACTAGGAACAACTAAAGGATTTATTGTAACAAAGCCAAACTGTTCAATTCAAAGTTATGTTCCTGCAATTAGCGCACTACTAAAATATAAGCCTACAAAAATAATGGTTAGCACTTATCAAGCAATTTCTGGTAGTGGGAAATTATTTTCAGATTGGCCAGAAATATTAGACAATGTTATACCTTATATAGGTGGAGAAGAAGAGAAAAGTGAAAAGGAACCTCTTAAAATTTGGGGAAATGTTAAAGATAACAAAATAAATTTAGCTACCTCTCCTATAATAAGCGCACAATGTGTAAGAGTGCCTGTATCTGATGGACATTTAGCTACAGTTTCTGTATCTTTCGAAGAAAAACCTACTAAGGATGATATCATAAAATCTTGGAAAGAATTTAAAGGAAAGCCACAGTTACTTTCCTTACCTACTGCTCCAAAACAGCTTTTAACCTATTTTGAAGAAGCTGACAGACCTCAGACTAATTTAGATAGAGATATGTATAATGGTATGGGAATAACCCTTGGTAGACTTAGAGAAGATCCATTATTCCATTATAAATTTGTATGTTTATCTCACAATACCCTTCGTGGTGCAGCAGGTGGAGCTGTATTAACTGCTGAGTTATTAAAAGAAGAAGGTTATTTAACTTCTAAATAGATTAAATGTTTCAAATAAAATTTCACCAATATTTCAGTTGATTGTTTCTAGGAAAATTATGAAAATATTTCAAAAGGTTTTTCTTTGGAAATCATAGAAATATTTTAGCTAATAATTTCCCAGGAAATTACATTGTAGCTTTGTGTTTATTTGTTAATTATACTCAGAGTATTAAATTCAAAAAGGAATTCCTACATACTAGGAATTCCTTTTTTATAAATTTACATATCATAAAATTCTAAATATGAATGACTTTCTCCGTCTTTTTTCCATCCTAGTATAGAGTCGAGCTCTACATTTTGTGCAGCTTTAAATATTGACTTATCTATATCTCTATTGGTTAATTTTAAATTTTCAATAAGATCTTTTATTTCGTGCCTTTTATTTCCTATCTTTTTTGCTGCTACCATACAAGCACAATTTAATGGCCATATGCCACTATTTTGAATAAAGTTTTGTATGTATTTTTCTTCTACATAATATAGTGGTCTTATAAGTTCTATCCCCTCAAAGTTTGCTGCCTTTAGTTTCGGAAGCATAGTTCTAAAATTGCCCGCATATAAAACATTTAATAAAGTCGTCTCAATAACATCATTAAAATGATGGCCTAAAGCAAGCTTATTACAGTTTAATTCCTTAGCTTTAGCATAAAGGGCACCTCTTCTCATTTTTGCACACATATAACAAGGGTAATCCTTTGCTATCTTATCAACTACATCAAATATACCTGAATCAAATATTTCTACAGGTATTTCTAAGTAATTGCAGTTATCTATTAGTAGTTCTCTAATATTATCATGATACCCAGGATCCATAGCAATAAAACGAAGTTCAAAGTTTACGTCACTATGTCGATGTAACTCTTGGAATAGCTTAGCCATAATTAGACTATCCTTACCTCCTGATATAGCAACTGCAACTCTATCTCCCTCTTCAACCAATTTATATTCCTTTATGGCCTTAATAAATTTAGACCAAACATGCTTTTTATATGTCTTTATAAGACTTTTCTCTATGTCTTTTAATGGCTTTCTCTCATTAAAAGGCACTAAAATATCGCAACCTTCTCCAGCTATATTATTCATTGTAACACCTCTCTTTTTCCTAGGTATTATAGCATTTTTATATTAATTTGTCTTCATTTCCATCATTAAAGCTATTATATAATACTTCAAGATCATCATTATTTAATTTTAAGGATATAATTTCTACTAGATTATTTAGTAAAGTTTCTCTACACGCTTCCTCTTTATAATTATTAACCAAAACTTTTTCTATCTTTTTTTTCAAATTAGAACCCTCCTTTAAGACTTTAATACTTACACATGAACCTTTATATATTAAATGGAATACTATATTATTATTATTGTTTTAGGTGAAATATTATGAAAGTAGCTATTTATTCAAGAAAGTCAAGAATAACTAACACTGGAGATTCTATTGAAAACCAAATTAACCTTTGCAAAGATTACTGCAAGGATAAAATTGTAGATGAAATATTTATTTATGAAGATGAGGGTTTCTCTGGTAAAAATACTGAGAGGCCTGAATTTAAAAGGATGCTAGAGGATGCTAGGCGTCATAAATTTAATTTTATAATCTGTTATAGATTAGATAGAATAAGTAGGAACTTGTATGATTTTACAAACATCATTAATGAATTAGATACATTAAATATACAATTTGTTAGCATCAAAGAACAATTCGACACATCATCTCCTATGGGTAAGGCTATGATGTATATAGCTTCTATCTTTGCTCAGCTAGAACGTGAGACTACTGCTCAAAGGGTTTCAGATAACATGCTTTTGCTAGCAAAATCAGGTCAGTGGCTTGGTGGTCAAACTCCCTTAGGTTATAAAAGTAAGTGTAAAACTTCTTATGATAACAACAAAATTAACAAGAAAACTTATGTGCTCTCCCCTATTGAAAGTGAAATTACAACTATAAGACTTATCTATGATTTATATGAAAAAAAAAGATCTTTAAATAAGGTCAAAGATCTTCTAAATGAAAATCTTATACCTGCAAAATCTAGTATTAATTGGACAGCTAAAAGGGTTCAAATTATATTAAGGTCTCCGGTATATGTTAAAAGTTCTCCTAAGGTATTAGATTATTTAAGTGCTAATAATATAAATGTTTTTGGAAATCCTAATGGACATGGTATTTTAATTTATAATAAGACTAAAAATATAACACAAAAAAGAGATAGATCAGAGTGGGTAGCCTCCATAAGTGATCATAACGGCATAATTGATAGCCCTAAGTGGCTACAAGTTCAAAGTTTACTAGATACTAATGCAAGAACACCTCCAGCTAAAGGCACGTCAAATAGAGCCCTTTTAGTTGGTATATTAAAATGTGCTAATTGTAACGGGAATATGTATATTAAACATGGACATACTTTGGCTAATTCTAATGTGAGAATCTTATATTATGTCTGTGAAAACAAATCTAAATCAAAAGGCAAGCTATGTAATAATGGAAATGTACGAGTTGATGAAATAGAAAATGCTCTGATAGAGGATATAAATAAAATTTTAATAGATACCTCTAAACTTATTGAATCTCTTTTTAATACTATAAAGCTAAAAGATTACTCCCTATATTCTCTTAATATTAATAAAGAGATACAATATAAAAATATAAAGATACAAAACTTATTAGATGAATTATCCTTAAGTCCTGAACTTTCAAAACACATTAAACCTAAGATAATAGAACTTGAGACCTCTATTAACGATTTAAAATACAAACAGTTGTCTAGAAAGATGCATTTAAAAAATAATTATCTATTAAATCTTTTTTCAAAAGAAAAGCTTAATTTATCAATGTTTAAAGATTATATTACCCTAGAGGAAAAAAAGTATATATTAAGAGGACTTATAGAATCTATTTACTTTGATGAGAAAAATCATAGCTTAGAAATAAATTACAAATAAATTTTTATGGTATATATGATGCATTTTTATGTATTAAGCACAAAATTCTGTTCCTGCATCAATACAATCTATTATTTCATATTTCATATATACCATCCTTTCCTGTTTAAAAAGAATATTATAAATACTTTTCTATATTATTAAAGTATTTATTTAAATAATATATGTTACAACTAAAACTATTAATTTTAAGATTACTTAAATAGTTTACCCTTTAATTTTTGAAAGTTTGATATACTTATGACATCTTCTTTACTATATATTATTCCTTCATAAATTATATTTTCTTGTGACCTTATTATAATGCTTCCTACTATATCATCCTTTTTTATGGGTGCCTTAATATCTTTATTAACTATTATATTAACATCTTCACTTTTACCTTTTTCTATTGGAATTATTATATCTTCTTTTATATATGCTTTTACGCTATCTATGCCATCTTTAATTTCCACTTCTTTCACTATATCATCTTTTGAAAACATTTTTTTATATTCATATTTTTTCAAAACATAGTCATAAATATTTTTAGTTTCTTTCCATCTTTCGTTGCAATTTAAAACTACAATTATTACATCATTATTATCATAGGATATAGATGATACAAGGCATTTACCTGCATTTCCTGTATATCCTGTCTTCACTCCATTAGCTTCTGGAATTTGCCAAAGTAATTTGTTTATATTATTGTAGTCTCTTGTGAATTTCATTTCATCTTTTTTTACGCTTTTACTAGAAACTATTTTGCTAAATATTTCATTTTCTTTTGCCTTAACTGTTAATAGAGCTAAATCATAAGCCGTAGAATAGTGCTCTTCTTTGTCTAAGCCATGAGGTGTGCTAAAACTTGTATCTAAAAGTCCTATATTAAGTGCATACTCATTCATAAGTTCAATAAATCCATCTACAGAGCCTGCAACGCCTTCTGATATAGCTATAGCTGCATCATTTCCTGATCTAAATAAAAGTCCATATAAGAGCTCTTTTATTGTAATGTTTTCACCTTTTTTATAGCCAACCTTTGACCCTTTTACATTTTGAGCATTTTTACTTATTTCAACTGTTTTATTTAAATCTCCATATTTTAATGCAACTAAAGCTGTAGCTATTTTTGTTGTACTAGCCATTGGTAATATTGTATGAGAACCTTTATCATATAATACACTTCCTGTTTTAGCATCAATGGCTACAACGGATAGTGCTGAAACTCTAATTTCTTTCAAAGCATTTGAATTTACTTTTGCTAAAGTTTTAGTATTAAATAATAAGGTAGTTATAAATAATACTACTAAAACCTTGGCTATATAATATTGTTTTTTTCTCATAAATACATACCTCCATATAATAAGCTTTAAATTAGTATTTCCAATAACCTAACATTGATACTAATTAATTTTTTATATATATACTTAAAAGAGGAATTATTGGCAATAATAGAAGATATGTTGTTGATTGGAGGACAAATCATGTTTATTAAATGTTTAATTATATTTTCTTTTTTAATTATACTTGCACTTATTCCCATCCCCTTAAAAATAAGCTTAGAAGTGAAAGATAAAAAAGTTCACATTAAATTATTTAACAAATCTATTAATTTACATAATCAAAGAAAACAAAATTTACATAAAAATATTAAGTCTAATAAAATAAAATATATTAATCTTTTAAGCAGATATAAATCCTCTAATTTTAAAAGTAATATATCTATAGATACTTATATAGAACATGGGTCTAATGATGCTTCACTTACTGCTATATCCTATGGGACCTTGAACTCATTTTTTTATATACTATATTCATTATTACAAAATATATTTAAAATAAAGCATTACAATTTAAAAATAGTGCCAAATTTCAATAAAACTATTTTACATCTAAAAATAAGGTGCATAATTTACATAAATATGGCACAAGTTATTAATATACTTTTTATGTATAGGAAATCAATTAAGGAGGTGAAAGCTAAAGAGTGATTACACTCTTAGCATCATTATGGAAAATCATCCTATTGACAATTTAATGAAAACTACTATGGAAAACATTCGAGATATGGTAGATGTAAACACCATAGTCGGAGATACAATTGAAACGAAAGATGGTAGTGTTATATTACCTATTTCAACAGTATCTTTTGGTTTTGCTTCAGGTGGATCTGAATTTTTACCTACCTGCCAAAAAAACAGTGGAGAAGATACAACTAATTTCCCTTTTGGAGGCGGTTCAGGGGCTGGAGTATCCATTAAACCTGTGGCATTCTTAGTTTTAAGAAATGATTGCTTAAGACTATTATCCGTAGATCAAGATAATACCTATGATAAGATAGTAGATACCGTTCCGCAGGTAATAGACATGATGAAAGATTTGCTAAATAACAAAAAGTGTAAAGAAGAATAAAAAATCTTCTAGCCTTATGGTTAATGATGTAATTATTTTAAGTTAGGGAAGACTTATATTTCCCTAACTTAAAATTACACTTATAACTTTATACAATTATGTTTCTTCTGTACTTGCTACCTCATCTAAAAATGATTCTAGTGATGGTAACTCTTTAAGTGTCTCTATATTAAATTGTTTCAAGAATTCAACAGTAGTACTATAAAGTATAGGTCTTCCTGGAACATTTAAACGTCCATTTTCTTTTATTAAATTTCTTTCTAATAACTTTTGTATAGCACTATCACTTTTAACACCTCTTATCTCATCTACATCAATCCTTGTTATAGGCTGTTTATATGCAATTATAGCAAGACTTTCAAGTGCTGCTTGAGATAGTGACTGACGTGAACTTCCCTTTAATACTTTTTGGATATATTCACTGTTTTCAGGTTTAGTAACAAGTTGATATTTACCATCTATATGTATTAATTTTATACCTCTTTTATCACCTTCATAATCCTTTATCATAAAATTTAAAAGCTCTTTTGTGTAGCCATTACTACATTCAATAATATTTGAAATATACCCTAAATCTATAGGTTCTCCACTAACAAAGAGCAATGATTCTATTACTGAAGTATATAATATATTTTTTGATGTTTGTTCAAATTCTATTTGATTTAAATCTTTATTATGCATTTAATATAATCCTTTCTATGTAAATTTCAGAAAAACTATCCCCTTGAGTAACATTTATAGACCTTTCTTTGATTAATTCAAGTAATGCTAAAAATGTAACAACAACTTCTAGTTTAGAGTTGCAAGCAAGTATTACCTCATAAAAGGTTATATTATTATTTTTATATAAAATTTCTTGTATATGCCGTATCTTATCTTCTACCTTGTATTTATCTAAAGGTATTTGTGTTTCTATAACATTACTAGTGTTCTTTTTGTTTTTGTAATTTAATATTAAGTCATTATATAAATTATATAAATTAAGCATAGTAACATTTTTTAAGAGTTCTTCATTGGTTTTAGGTATCTTTTCTCCAATTACCTCTGGCATTTTAGCATACATTTCCCCTGTATCACCTTTTAACTTTCTAAAATATATAGAGGCTTTCTTAAATTTCTTATACTCTATTAGCTTTTGTAATAGATCCTCTTTGTACCTTTCTTCATCTTCATCCTCTTCTTTTTTTATTTTGGGAAGAAGCATCTTTGATTTAAATTCTATAAGTGTTGCAGCCATAACGATAAACTCTGAAGTTATCTCAAGATCTAATTCTTTCATTTCTTTAATATACTCTATATATTGATTAGTAATTTCATATATTTTTACATTGTAAATATCCATCTTGTTCTTTTTGATTAGGTGTAATAACAAATCAAAAGGACCTTCAAAATTTGATATTTTAATATTTAAACCCTCCATAGAATCCACCTCTTATAATTTCTCTCTAGTAGTACCTATTAATTATATTATAGCCTTTGCATATTGTCATCTTTATATCTTAAATGCAAAAAAGAGTTTCTAAAAATATAAGTATATATATTTTAAAAACTCTTTCTTAATATATTAAATTTAGATATGTTTAGGTGAATAAATCTATTTTTTGTATCTCGTTAATTCAAAGGGAAATATTATTACATATTTTTAAATTGCCCCTTCAAATATATTCTTTAAGTTATACTTAATATTATCTATTAAAGTAGATTTTTTAATCTCTCTGTCTGTATATATCTCAACCTCACCTAAAAGAGTTTCTCCTTCATAATATTTACAGTGACCTATTACATCATCTTTATTATAACTTTTTTTATCTTCATCCATTATCAATTCTTTTGTTGTTTCAACTTTTTGACCCTTTTCTACTATAATATTTAATTCTTCTTTAGCCTTTGCTATAAAATATCTTTCTCCGCTTTTATCTAAAACTATTTTATCAACTTCTGCATCTTTTTCCACAATACTTTTTTTCTCAAATTTAGAGAAACCATAATTCATAAGCATACTAGCATCTTTATTTCTTATTTTATAGGTAGGTGATCCCATTATTACAGCCAATACCCTTACACCATCTTTAGATGCAGTTGAAGATATGCAGTACTTAGCTTCTTCTGTATAACCAGTTTTTAATCCATCACACCCATCAAAAAATCTTACTAATTTATTATGATTTACAAGCTCTATAGGTGACTTTCTTCCTTCGGATATGGTCTCCATATATGTACCTGTATATTTTAATATATCAGAATGCTTTAAAAGCTCCCTTGACATTATTGATATATCATACGCGGTACTCAAATGTCCTTGTTCCGGAAGTCCAGTGCAATTTTTAAATGTAGTATCCATCATTCCGAGGCTAGAGGCTCTTGCATTCATCATGTTAACAAAGGCCTGTTCTGTACCACCTAGAAATTCACCCATAGCAACTGCTGCATCATTTCCTGAGGCAATAGCTATACCCTTTATTATTTCCTCTACTGTTCTTACCTCTCCTGTATCTAACAACATAGTGCTACCACCCATTTTTTTTGCGGTTTCACTTATTGTAACCTTATCTTGAAATGTTATATTACCTTTATCTATTTCCTCCATAGCTATAAGCATTGTCATTATCTTCGTAACAGAAGCTGGTGCAAATTTTTCTTTAGAATTCTTTTCAAAAATAATCTTTCCTGTACTCACCTCCATTAATAATCCGGATTTAGCTTCTATATTCAATCCCTCTGATTTTATATCTTTATTTAATTCTTTTTCCTCTGCAGGAACATTTACCATAAGCAAATTAAGTATTAAAATTAAGCTTGAAAATATCTTGATTTTCTGTATTTTCATAGTAATTCCTCCTTCCTTTAAACTTATTTTTTCCTAAATTCGAATTATTATCACTATAAATGAAATTATTTTAAAAAAAATAAAAAATACCTCCTAGTAGATAATCTATTTTTAATTAATTAGATTGTCTACTTTGGAAGTATCAGTTCATTAATAACTGTTTTTCAATATGTTATTTATTTAATTTTAGGTCCTTAAGCTCTTGGATGAGCCTTTTTATATACTTCTATTAATTTATTCTTTTTAGTTATAGAATAATAAATTTCTGTAGTAGATATGTCAACGTGACCTAAAAGTTCCTGTACTGATTTAATATCTGCACCATTTTGTAAAAGGTGAACAGCAAAAGAGTGTCTAAATGTATATAAATTTATATCTTTATCAATGCCAGCTTCTTTAGCATAAGCTTTAACTATTTTCCAAAATCCTTGACGACTCATCTTATTTCCTCTTGAATTTAAGAACAATAATAAGCTTTCTGAATTACTTATAGTTTTTCTTAAATCTAAATATTCCCTAACATATCTTATGGCTACACTTCCTAGTGGTATTATTCTTTCCTTTTCTTTTGAGCCTTTACAGACCATATACTCCATGTTTAGGTTTACATCAAAAATTCTTAAATTTAGTAGTTCTGTAACTTTAATACCTGTTGCATACATTAATTCTAGCATAGCTCTATCTCTTACACCTTTATATGTTGCTGTATCCGGTAAGTTTAGCAAGGTGTTCATTTCCTCTATTGTAAGTATTTCAGGAAGATTTCTTTTTATTTTGGGTAGTTCATAATTTATCATTGGAGATTCTATTATTAGATGTTTTTGTAATAAAAATTTATAGAAATTTCTAAGAGTAACCAAATTTCTATTTATGGAAGAATTAGCTATACCTTCTTTTATAAGTTGTTGAACATAAGACATAATTAAAATTTCATCAACTTCATTAAATTGTTCTTCCCTATTATTTAAAAATGCAAAAAACTTCTCTAAATCATTACTATAAGCTTCTATAGTATTTTTAGATAAATTTTTACTTTTTATAAAGTTTATATACTTTTCCATGTATTCATCCATAAATCTCACCTATAATCCTTAATATATACTATATATATTAACACATTTATGTAAAGTTAAAAAGTTTTCTGTATTATAGGTTTGAGTCAAGTAAAAGTGGGCAACTATTTTGTTTAATTTATTATCCATTATTTTACATGAGATATTTATAATTTACCATGCCCATTTTTATTCTTAATTGTAGCTAAGATCTCCAAATCCTTTTAATCCACAAAGTTTTTGTATTACTTTTCTTCCCAAAGTAACCGCGGCTCCACTATAAGGAATAGGTGCGGTATGTATCTTATATTCTTTAGATTTCGTACCCTTTTTATTAACCGCGGAAGCGGATAAAGGTATTTCACGAATTACAGTATCTATAACGCC